>NZ_CP077290.1:2410867-3616300 GCF_019047785.1 Enterobacter cancerogenus
AGATCGGTGATCTTCCCCGGCGCTTCCTGCATTAACAGCGCCATCAGCGCCGGATCGATCTGCTGTTTATCCAGCACGAAATTTTCGAACTCCTGGGTATCGGCCATGCGTCCGACGCGGTCGTGCTCTTTCACCAGCTGATAGCAGGCGCGGACGTGGGCGGCGGTCATCTCTTTCTGCGGGGCGAATGTGTCTTTGATGATCTTAAACACGCGGTCAAAGCCCGGCAGGGTGAAAACCAGCATCACCATCCCGCGGATGCCGGGGGCTTCGATAAATTGCTCATCCGCGCTGGCGATATAGTGAAGGTATTCCCGGTAACTTTCGGTTTTGGCGTGTTTCTGACAGCCAATCGCCATGTACAGCTCGGCGGTGGTTTTACCCGGCAGGATCTCGCGCAGCCATTCAACCAGCGCCGCAGGCAGCGGAGCGTATACCATGAAATAGGACCGGGCAAAGCCGAACACAATGCTGGCCTCTGCGCTGGTGGTCAGGCAGGTATCGATAAACAGTTCACCTTCATCGGTGCGGTGAATGGGCAGCAGAAACGGCACGGTGGCGGAGGGCGTAACCAGCTTGCCGACCAGCCAGGCCGCTTTATTGCGGTAGAAAAGCTCGTTGGCCACCTGTAAATGGCTGTTCCTGAGCACCTCTGCGCCAAAGGTTTCGATGAGATGCGCGATGATATAGCCGATATCCCGGGTTTTATTTTCCCAGGGCAAACGCAGGGGCAGGTCCGTTAACACGCGATGGAGCAGCGGTTCCCAGCCGCGATCGGGAAAAAAATCTTTCGCCAGCGGGCGCGGGATAGTACGAAATCGGCGCTCCGGCTGGGAGCTGAAAATAAATAGCCGCTCGGGAGATAACGAGCGGTGGTCAAATAACCGGCAATAGACAGAGTTAAAAAAGCTCTCTGCAATCTCGAAGCGAGGGTAATCGGGCAACAACTGGGTGTATTGCTCTTTCACGCGCAGCAGAAACGCCGCGTCCGGGCTTTTGCCGTCGGTGATACAGCGCAGCTGCTCCACCACAAGCCCTACGTGATGATCGTAGAGATGAATACGCTGCTTCATGGCCTGCTGAACCGCATGCCAGTCGGCCTGCTCGAAGCGTTGCTGCGCGCCCGAGGTGACCTCCAGAAAACGACCATACTGGGCGTCGAAGCCCTGCAAAATAGTCTGTGCTATCAGTAATTCCAGGCCACGCGGCATATTTTCCTCCAGTACCCCTCACCCTAACCCTCTCGCCCGGAGAGGGCCGGGATGAAGGGGAAATATCAGAACTGGGCTTCTTCAGTTGAACCCGTTAACGCGGTGACGGAGGAGGTTCCGCCCTGGATAATGGTGGTGACGTTATCGAAGTAGCCGGTTCCCACCTCCTGCTGGTGCGACACAAAGGTATAGCCGTCTTTGCCGGCGGCGAACTCTGGCTGTTGTACCTTCTCAACATAGTGCTTCATGCCCTCGCCCTGCGCGTAAGCGTGCGCCAGGTCGAACATGTTGAACCACATGCTGTGGATCCCCGCCAGGGTGATGAACTGGTATTTGTAGCCCATATCCGAGAGCTGCTGCTGGAAGCTGGCGATCGTCTCGTCGTCCAGTTTCTTCTGCCAGTTGAAGGACGGCGAGCAGTTGTAGGCCAGCAGTTTGCCCGGATATTTGGCATGGATGGCATCGGCAAAACGTTTAGCCAGCGCCAGGTCCGGCGTGGAGGTTTCACACCAGACAAGGTCTGCGTAAGGCGCATAGGCCAGGCCGCGGCTGATGGCCTGCTCTATACCCGCATGGGTGCGATAGAACCCTTCGCTGGTGCGCTCGCCGGTAATAAACTCGCTGTCGTACGGGTCACAGTCAGAGGTGATCAGATCAGCCGCGTCCGCATCGGTACGGGCGATCACCAGCGTGGGCACGCCAAGCACGTCGGCTGCCAGACGCGCTGCAACCAGCTTCTGAATCGCTTCCTGTGTCGGAACCAGCACCTTGCCGCCCATGTGCCCACACTTCTTCACCGACGCCAGCTGGTCTTCGAAGTGAACGGCCGCTGCACCGGCTTCAATCATCGATTTCATCAGCTCGAATGCGTTGAGCACGCCGCCAAAACCGGCTTCTGCATCCGCAACGATCGGCAGGAAGTAGTCAACAAAGCGCGGATCGTTTGGCTCGATACCTGCCGCCCACTGGATCTGATCCGCACGGCGGAAGGTGTTGTTGATCCGATCAACCACCGACGGCACGGAGTTCGCCGGGTAGAGCGACTGATCCGGATACATACTGGAGGCCAGGTTGGCATCTGCTGCAACCTGCCAGCCTGAAAGATAGATGGCTTCAATCCCGGCCTTCGCCTGCTGCAGCGCCTGCCCCCCGGTCAGCGCGCCCAGGCTGTTGATGTAGCCTTTTTTGGCACCGCCGTGCAGCAGTGCCCACATTTTTGCCGCACCATGCTGTGCGAGCGTGCATTCCGGGTTGACCGAGCCGCGTAATTTCACCACTTCCTCTGCGCTGTAGGGGCGACGGATGCCTTCCCAGCGCGGTTGTGTCCACTCTTTCTGTAACTCTTCGATCTGTTGGGTACGGGTTTTCATGTGCAGATGCTCCATATTGTTATGTGGTGAATTACGCCAGGAAGCGGTAGCCCGGCAGGGTAAGGAAGTCGATTAAGTCATCTGAAGTGGTGATTTGCTCCATCAGGCGGGCAGCCTCGTTAAAGCGTCCGCTGCTGAAGCGGTGCTCGCCCAGCTCGTCCTGGATCACCCGCATCTCCTCAGCCAGCATCTGGCGGAACAATTCTTTGGTGACGGGCTTACCGTTGCTGAGCGTTTTTTGGTGATGGATCCACTGCCAGATAGAGGTGCGTGAGATCTCCGCCGTAGCCGCATCTTCCATCAGGCCGTAGATTGGGACGCAGCCGTTACCGGAGATCCACGCCTCGATGTACTGCACGGCAACGCGAATATTGGCGCGCATGCCCTCTTCGGTGCGTTCGCCCTCGCACGGGGCGAGCAGCTGCTCTTCAGCCGTGGGAGCATCGTTTTCACGGGTGACAAACAGCTGATTTTTGTTGTCGCCGAGCACGCGGTTAAATACCTCCATCGCCGTATCGGCCAGGCCCGGGTGGGCAATCCACGTACCGTCGTGGCCATTGAGGGCTTCCAGCTCTTTATCGGCTTTTACCTTGTTGAGCACCTGATTGTTGCGCTCAGGATCTTTGCTCGGGATAAACGCCGCCATACCGCCCATCGCAAAGGCGCCGCGCTTGTGGCAGGTCTTGATCAGCAGGCGCGAGTAGGCGCTCAGGAAGGGTTTATCCATGGTGACGACCTGACGATCCGGTAACACGCGGTCGGGATGGTTTTTCAGGGTTTTGATATAGCTGAAGATATAGTCCCAGCGCCCGCAGTTCAGGCCAACAATATGGTCACGCAGCGCGTGCAGGATTTCATTCATCTGGAATACGGCAGGCAGCGTTTCGATCAGCAGCGTGGCTTTGATGGTGCCGCGAGGCAGGTCGAAGCGATCCTCCGCATAGCTGAACACCTCACTCCACCAGGCGGCCTCCTGCCAGGCCTGCGTTTTCGGCAAATAGAAATAGGGGCCGCTGCCTTTCGCCAGCAGCTTTTTATGGTTGTGGAAGAAATAGAATGCAAAATCGAACAGGCTGCCCGGGATGGCTTCTCCGCGCCAGGTAACATGCTTTTCAGGCAGGTGTAAACCGCGTACACGGCAGATCAGCACGGCTGGATCGGGTTTAAGCTGATAGATTTTCCCGGCTTCGGTGGTGTAACTGATGGTGCCATTCACGGCGTCGCGCAGGTTAATCTGCCCCTCGATCACCTTACGCCAGTCGGGAGCCAGCGAGTCTTCAAAATCGGCCATAAACACTTTAACGTTGGCGTTCATGGCATTGATCACCATCTTGCGCTCGACCGGGCCGGTGATCTCGACGCGACGATCCTGTAAGTCATCAGGGATACCGCGGATCGTCCACTCACCGCGACGAATGGAAGCAGTTTCCGAAATAAAACCAGGCAGCTTCCCGTTATCAATTTCCTGCTGCTGGTGAACGCGTGCCGCCAGCAGTTTATTACGCTGTGGCGCAAAGCGTGTCACCAACTCGGTCAGGAACTCGACGGCCTCCGGGGTCAAGATCTGCTGTTCCTGCTCACCCTGCGGCTGGTTAAAGGCCAGTTCATCGGCTGTGTTTACCTGCTCAGTCATCATTCTGCTCCTCATTAAAGATCCAAAAAACACACCCCCAATGCGAACGAAAGATCGTTGTGCGGTTTTCGCTCAGCAGAATTAAGACTATCTGTAATTTTTCTAAAATCAAAAACAATTTCCATTTTTAATTTTAAAGTTCTTTAACCACTTGATTAAATTGATATTAAAGTTTTATTTATAGATGGTTGGGATTTCGGAAATAAAAAAGGCACCCGAAGGTGCCTGATATGGACAGCTGAAACGCTTTAGGATCGTTTCAGGTAGCGGATTACTCTAACGTCGGATTCATATGACGCAGATCGTATGGTGTGATCTGGTAGACGTAATAGTTGAGCCAGTTAGTGAACAGCAGATTTCCGTGGCTGCGCCAAGTCGCCCGGGGCGTGTTCTGCGGATCGTTTTTTGGGAAGTAGTTGTACGGGACATCCGGGTTAAGGCCCGCCTCGAGATCGCGGAAAAATTCAGATGCGAGGGTATCGGGATCGTATTCAGGATGGCCCGTGACAAAGGCGATACGTTTGTCTTTACTGGCGAACAGGTACGCATCCCCGTTTTCCGTTTCAGCGAGGATCTCAAGATCGGTATAATCGCGGATCAGCTGCGCCGGGAAGTCTGCGTAACGGGAGTGCGGCGCGAGGAAAGAATCGTCAAAACCGCGCGTCAGCAGCGCATGAGGGTGCAGGATATGGTGTTCGTATACGCCAGAGAGTTTTTCGGTGCGGGTTTGTTTAGGAATACCGTAGAGGATATTCAGTGCAGCCTGAACCGCCCAACAGACGAAAAGCGTGGAGGTGACGTGATCTTTTGCCCACTCCAGCACCTGTTTGATCTGCGGCCAGTAGGCAACGTCATTGAACTCCACCAGACCCAGCGGCGCGCCGGTGACAATCAGCCCATCGAAGTTTTCATCGCGGATATCATCGAAGTTGCAGTAGAAGTTATTCAGATGCTCAGAAGGCGTGTTGCGCGACTCGCGGGCATCGATACGCAGCAGCTGGATATCAACCTGTAACGGAGAGTTGGAGAGCAGGCGCAGGAACTGGTTTTCTGTTTCAATCTTCTTTGGCATCAGATTGAGAATGAGCACCTTCAGCGGGCGAATTTCCTGACCTGTCGCGCGTGAAGCCGTCATGACAAAGACGTTCTCTTCACGTAAGAAATTGACGGCTGGTAGCTCGTCCTGCACCCGTATCGGCATATCGTTGAATCCTCAAAGCATACGTATAAACGTTTAGACATCCAGACAGCTAACGATACCGAGATCCGGCCCGAATGTCGAGTCTGCAAGAGGAAGGTGAGAAAGTTTCACGGAGAGAAATAAAGCCAAAAGCAAAAAACCCCGCACCTTACGGTACGGGGTTCTTCTTGTTTGATGCCTGGCAGTTCCCTACTCTCACATGGGGAGACCCCACACTACCATCGGCGCTACGGCGTTTCACTTCTGAGTTCGGCATGGGGTCAGGTGGGACCACCGCGCTAAAGCCGCCAGGCAAATTCTGTTAATCTGTATCAAAGCTGAAATTTGATTGTCTGTCTCTTCGCCGAAACAGCTTCGGCGTTGTAAGGTTAAGCCTCACGGTTCATTAGTATCGGTTAGCTCAACGCATCGCTGCGCTTACACACCCGACCTATCAACGTCGTCGTCTTCAACGTTCCTTCAGGAGACTTAAAGTCTCAGGGAGAACTCATCTCGGGGCAAGTTTCGTGCTTAGATGCTTTCAGCACTTATCTCTTCCGCATTTAGCTACCGGGCAGTGCCATTGGCATGACAACCCGAACACCAGTGATGCGTCCACTCCGGTCCTCTCGTACTAGGAGCAGCCCCCCTCAATTCTCCAGCGCCCACGGCAGATAGGGACCGAACTGTCTCACGACGTTCTAAACCCAGCTCGCGTACCACTTTAAATGGCGAACAGCCATACCCTTGGGACCTACTTCAGCCCCAGGATGTGATGAGCCGACATCGAGGTGCCAAACACCGCCGTCGATATGAACTCTTGGGCGGTATCAGCCTGTTATCCCCGGAGTACCTTTTATCCGTTGAGCGATGGCCCTTCCATTCAGAACCACCGGATCACTATGACCTGCTTTCGCACCTGCTCGAGCCGTCACTCTCGCAGTCAAGCTAGCTTATGCCATTGCACTAACCTCCTGATGTCCGACCAGGATTAGCTAACCTTCGTGCTCCTCCGTTACTCTTTGGGAGGAGACCGCCCCAGTCAAACTACCCACCAGACACTGTCCGCAACCCGGGTAACGGGTCCACGTTAGAACACCAGCCATTAAAGGGTGGTATTTCAAGGATGGCTCCACGCAGACTGGCGTCCACGCTTCAAAGCCTCCCACCTATCCTACACATCAAGGACCAGTGTTCAGTGTCAAGCTATAGTAAAGGTTCACGGGGTCTTTCCGTCTTGCCGCGGGTACACTGCATCTTCACAGCGAGTTCAATTTCACTGAGTCTCGGGTGGAGACAGCCTGGCCATCATTACGCCATTCGTGCAGGTCGGAACTTACCCGACAAGGAATTTCGCTACCTTAGGACCGTTATAGTTACGGCCGCCGTTTACCGGGGCTTCGATCAAGAGCTTCGCGTTGCCGCTAACCCCATCAATTAACCTTCCGGCACCGGGCAGGCGTCACACCGTATACGTCCACTTTCGTGTTTGCACAGTGCTGTGTTTTTAATAAACAGTTGCAGCCAGCTGGTATCTTCGACTGATTTCAGCTCCACCCGCAGGGGCTTCACCTACATATCAGCGTGCCTTCTCCCGAAGTTACGGCACCATTTTGCCTAGTTCCTTCACCCGAGTTCTCTCAAGCGCCTTGGTATTCTCTACCTGACCACCTGTGTCGGTTTGGGGTACGATTTCGTGTTACCTGATGCTTAGAGGCTTTTCCTGGAAGCAGGGCATTTGTTACTTCAGCACCGTAGTGCCTCGTCATCACACCTCAGCGTTAAAAGGTACCGGATTTACCTGGAACCTCCGCCTACATGCTTAAACCGGGACAACCGTCGCCCGGCTAACATAGCCTTCTCCGTCCCCCCTTCGCAGTAACACCAAGTACAGGAATATTAACCTGTTTCCCATCGACTACGCCTTTCGGCCTCGCCTTAGGGGTCGACTCACCCTGCCCCGATTAACGTTGGACAGGAACCCTTGGTCTTCCGGCGAGCGGGCTTTTCACCCGCTTTATCGTTACTTATGTCAGCATTCGCACTTCTGATACCTCCAGCATGCCTCACAGCACACCTTCAACGGCTTACAGAACGCTCCCCTACCCAACAACGCATAAGCGTCGCTGCCGCAGCTTCGGTGCATGGTTTAGCCCCGTTACATCTTCCGCGCAGGCCGACTCGACCAGTGAGCTATTACGCTTTCTTTAAATGATGGCTGCTTCTAAGCCAACATCCTGGCTGTCTGTGCCTTCCCACATCGTTTCCCACTTAACCATGACTTTGGGACCTTAGCTGGCGGTCTGGGTTGTTTCCCTCTTCACGACGGACGTTAGCACCCGCCGTGTGTCTCCCGTGATAACATTCTTCGGTATTCGTAGTTTGCATCGGGTTGGTAAGCCGGGATGGCCCCCTAGCCGAAACAGTGCTCTACCCCCGAAGATGAGTTCACGAGGCGCTACCTAAATAGCTTTCGGGGAGAACCAGCTATCTCCCGGTTTGATTGGCCTTTCACCCCCAGCCACAGGTCATCCGCTAATTTTTCAACATTAGTCGGTTCGGTCCTCCAGTTAGTGTTACCCAACCTTCAACCTGCCCATGGCTAGATCACCGGGTTTCGGGTCTATACCCTGCAACTTAACGCCCAGTTAAGACTCGGTTTCCCTTCGGCTCCCCTATACGGTTAACCTTGCTACAGAATATAAGTCGCTGACCCATTATACAAAAGGTACGCAGTCACCCCATAAAAGAGGCTCCCACTGCTTGTACGTACACGGTTTCAGGTTCTTTTTCACTCCCCTCGCCGGGGTTCTTTTCGCCTTTCCCTCACGGTACTGGTTCACTATCGGTCAGTCAGGAGTATTTAGCCTTGGAGGATGGTCCCCCCATATTCAGACAGGATACCACGTGTCCCGCCCTACTCTTCGAGTTCACAGCAAGTGTGCTTTCGTGTACGGGACTATCACCCTGTACCGTCGGACTTTCCAGACCGTTCCACTAACACACAAGCTGATTCAGACTCCGGGCTGCTCCCCGTTCGCTCGCCGCTACTGGGGGAATCTCGGTTGATTTCTTTTCCTCGGGGTACTTAGATGTTTCAGTTCCCCCGGTTCGCCTCGTTAACCTATGTATTCAGTTAAAGATAGTGCAACGAATTGCACTGGGTTTCCCCATTCGGACATCGACGGGTCAAAGGTTCATATCACCTCGCCGTCGCTTTTCGCAGATTAGCACGTCCTTCATCGCCTCTGACTGCCAGGGCATCCACCGTGTACGCTTAGTCGCTTAACCTCACAACCCGAAGATGTTTCACTTCTGATTGCGAAAATTTGAGAGACTCGAACACACATAACATGTGTGTCGTTTCAATTTTCAGCTTGATCCAGATTTTTAAAGAGCAAAATTTCACAATGCACTTCGCAGTACATTTTGAAATTTATCATTCATCAGACAATCTGTGTGAGCACTACAAAGGCAGGTTCTTTAAGGTAAGGAGGTGATCCAACCGCAGGTTCCCCTACGGTTACCTTGTTACGACTTCACCCCAGTCATGAATCACAAAGTGGTAAGCGCCCTCCCGGAGGTTAAGCTACCTACTTCTTTTGCAACCCACTCCCATGGTGTGACGGGCGGTGTGTACAAGGCCCGGGAACGTATTCACCGTAGCATTCTGATCTACGATTACTAGCGATTCCGACTTCATGGAGTCGAGTTGCAGACTCCAATCCGGACTACGACGCACTTTATGAGGTCCGCTTGCTCTCGCGAGGTCGCTTCTCTTTGTATGCGCCATTGTAGCACGTGTGTAGCCCTACTCGTAAGGGCCATGATGACTTGACGTCATCCCCACCTTCCTCCAGTTTATCACTGGCAGTCTCCTTTGAGTTCCCGGCCGGACCGCTGGCAACAAAGGATAAGGGTTGCGCTCGTTGCGGGACTTAACCCAACATTTCACAACACGAGCTGACGACAGCCATGCAGCACCTGTCTCAGAGTTCCCGAAGGCACCAAAGCATCTCTGCTAAGTTCTCTGGATGTCAAGAGTAGGTAAGGTTCTTCGCGTTGCATCGAATTAAACCACATGCTCCACCGCTTGTGCGGGCCCCCGTCAATTCATTTGAGTTTTAACCTTGCGGCCGTACTCCCCAGGCGGTCGACTTAACGCGTTAGCTCCGGAAGCCACGCCTCAAGGGCACAACCTCCAAGTCGACATCGTTTACGGCGTGGACTACCAGGGTATCTAATCCTGTTTGCTCCCCACGCTTTCGCACCTGAGCGTCAGTCTTTGTCCAGGGGGCCGCCTTCGCCACCGGTATTCCTCCAGATCTCTACGCATTTCACCGCTACACCTGGAATTCTACCCCCCTCTACAAGACTCTAGCCTGCCAGTTTCGAATGCAGTTCCCAGGTTGAGCCCGGGGATTTCACATCCGACTTGACAGACCGCCTGCGTGCGCTTTACGCCCAGTAATTCCGATTAACGCTTGCACCCTCCGTATTACCGCGGCTGCTGGCACGGAGTTAGCCGGTGCTTCTTCTGCGGGTAACGTCAATCGACAAGGTTATTAACCTTATCGCCTTCCTCCCCGCTGAAAGTACTTTACAACCCGAAGGCCTTCTTCATACACGCGGCATGGCTGCATCAGGCTTGCGCCCATTGTGCAATATTCCCCACTGCTGCCTCCCGTAGGAGTCTGGACCGTGTCTCAGTTCCAGTGTGGCTGGTCATCCTCTCAGACCAGCTAGGGATCGTCGCCTAGGTGAGCCGTTACCCCACCTACTAGCTAATCCCATCTGGGCACATCTGATGGCAAGAGGCCCGAAGGTCCCCCTCTTTGGTCTTGCGACGTTATGCGGTATTAGCTACCGTTTCCAGTAGTTATCCCCCTCCATCAGGCAGTTTCCCAGACATTACTCACCCGTCCGCCACTCGTCACCCGAGAGCAAGCTCTCTGTGCTACCGTTCGACTTGCATGTGTTAGGCCTGCCGCCAGCGTTCAATCTGAGCCATGATCAAACTCTTCAATTTAAGTTTGATGCTCGTGAATTAAACTTCGTAATGAATTACGTATGTTCACTCAGAGACTTGGTATTCATTTATTGTCCGAAGACATTAAGAATCCATGTCACTTTGAGTGCCCACACAGATTGTCTGATAAATTGTTAAAGAGCAGTTGCGACGCGCTTTAGCGCTCTGTCGCGAGGTGGCGTATATTACGCTTTCCTCTTTCAGAGTCAACCCTGAATCTCAGGATTTTTTCTCTTCAACCGAACCGGTTGTTGTGTGAAGTGATTCACATCCGCCGTGTCGATGGAGGCGCATTATAGGGAGTTCTCGCGCCGCCGCAACCGCTAAATGACAGAAAAATGACTGACTGCTGCATTCCACAGCAAAACCCCGCCTTATACCTTTTTACGCACAGACTTATCCACAATGATACGAAAAAGTGAAATTGTGCGAGCGTTGCGCAAACGTTTTCGTTAAAATGCTCGCGCTTAACAGGCATGCCCCGCCAGGTGTGTTAGATGAGTTTTTCACAGGAAAAATTCATCTAACGCTCTCTGTAATCGTGAAATCCAGGGGATTTACCATGCAACAACGTCGTCCAGTCCGCCGCGCTCTGCTCAGTGTCTCTGATAAAGCCGGTATCGTTGAATTCGCTCAGGCACTTTCTGCACGCGGTGTGGAGCTGCTGTCCACAGGCGGTACCGCTCGCCTGTTAGCAGAGAAAGGTTTGCCGGTTACCGAAGTCTCTGATTACACCGGTTTCCCGGAAATGATGGATGGACGCGTCAAAACCCTTCACCCGAAAGTGCACGGCGGCATTCTTGGCCGCCGCGGTCAGGATGACAGCATTATGGAACAGCATGGCATCGCACCTATCGACATAGTTGTCGTTAACCTCTACCCGTTCGCCCAGACCGTAGCCCGCGAAGGTTGCTCGCTGGAAGATGCCGTAGAGAATATTGATATCGGCGGCCCGACCATGGTGCGCTCCGCGGCCAAGAACCATAAAGATGTGGCTATCGTGGTCAAGAGCAGCGACTACAGCACCATTATTAATGAGATGGACGCCAATGAAGGTTCATTAACCCTCGCAACCCGTTTCGACCTCGCCATCAAAGCCTTCGAGCACACTGCCGCCTACGACAGCATGATCGCCAACTACTTCGGCAGCCTGGTGCCCGCCTACCATGGCGAAAGCAACGATCCATCTGGCCGCTTCCCGCGCACGCTGAACCTGAACTTTATTAAGAAGCAGGATATGCGCTACGGCGAGAACAGCCACCAGCAGGCAGCCTTCTATATAGAAGAAGAGGTAAAAGAAGCCTCGGTTGCCACCGCTCAGCAGGTTCAGGGCAAAGCGCTCTCCTATAACAACATTGCTGACACCGACGCTGCGCTGGAATGCGTGAAAGCGTTCAGCGAGCCGGCCTGCGTTATCGTCAAGCACGCGAACCCGTGCGGCGTGGCGGTAAGCACCTCTGTTCTGGATGCCTACGATCGCGCCTACAAAACCGACCCGACCTCCGCGTTTGGCGGCATTATTGCCTTCAACCGCGAGCTGGATGCACAGACCGCGCAGGCCATTATCTCGCGTCAGTTTGTCGAAGTGATTATTGCGCCATCAGCGTCTGAAGAAGCCCTGAAAATTACCGCGGCGAAGCAAAACGTGCGCGTCCTGGTTTGCGGTCAGTGGGCTGATCGCGTGCCGGGCCTGGACTTCAAGCGCGTCAACGGCGGTTTGCTGGTTCAGGATCGCGATCTGGGTATGGTGACAGAAGCCGACCTGCGCGTGGTGACCAAACGTCAGCCAACCGAGCAGGAACTGCGTGACGCGTTGTTCTGCTGGAAGGTCGCGAAGTTCGTGAAATCCAACGCCATTGTCTACGCGAAAGAGAACATGACCATCGGGATAGGCGCAGGCCAGATGAGCCGCGTTTACTCGGCGAAAATTGCCGGTATTAAAGCAGGCGACGAAGGGCTGGAAGTGAAAGGGTCCGCCATGGCCTCCGACGCCTTCTTCCCGTTCCGCGACGGCATCGACGCGGCAGCGGCGGTGGGCATCACCTGCGTGATCCAGCCTGGCGGCTCCATTCGCGATGAAGAAGTGATTGCCGCAGCTGACGAACACGGCATCGCGATGATCTTCACCGACATGCGTCACTTCCGCCATTAATTCCAGGAGCAGAAAATGAAAGTATTAGTGATTGGTAATGGCGGCCGCGAGCACGCGCTGGCGTGGAAAGCCGCGCAGTCTCCGCGAGTGGAAACCGTCTTTGTGGCGCCGGGCAATGCCGGCACTGCCCTGGAGCCCACGCTGCAGAACGTCGCCATTAGCGTGACCGATATCCCGGCGCTGCTGAGCTTTGCCCAAAACGAGAATATCGATCTGACCATCGTCGGCCCGGAAGCGCCGCTGGTGATTGGCGTGGTTGACGCATTCCGCGAAGCCGGGCTGACCATCTTCGGCCCGACGGAAGGTGCCGCGCAGCTGGAAGGTTCAAAAGCCTTCACCAAAGATTTCCTTGCGCGTCATCACATCCCGACGGCGGAATACCAGAACTTCACCGAGGTCGAGCCAGCGCTGGCGTATCTGCGTGAAAAAGGCGCGCCGATTGTGATTAAGGCCGACGGTCTGGCCGCCGGTAAAGGCGTGATCGTGGCGATGACGCTTGAAGAAGCGGAAGCCGCAGTGCAGGACATGCTGGCTGGCAACGCCTTTGGCGATGCGGGCCATCGCATCGTCATCGAAGAGTTTCTCGACGGTGAAGAGGCGAGCTTTATCGTGATGGTCGATGGCGAGCACGTCCTGCCGATGGCAACCAGTCAGGATCATAAGCGCGTGGGTAACGCAGACACAGGTCCGAATACCGGTGGGATGGGCGCTTACTCCCCTGCGCCAGTGGTCACTGACGAAGTGCATCAGCGCACCATGGAGCGCATCATCTGGCCTACCGTTAAAGGGATGGCGGCGGAAGGCAACACCTACACCGGTTTCCTCTATGCAGGCCTGATGATCGACAAGCAGGGCAACCCGAAGGTGATCGAATTTAACTGCCGCTTCGGCGATCCGGAAACGCAGCCAATCATGCTGCGCATGAAATCGGATCTGGTCGAACTGTGCCTGGCGGCCTGCGAAGGCAAGCTCGACGAGAAAACGTCCGAGTGGGACGAGCGTGCCTCTCTGGGCGTGGTGATTGCGGCGGGCGGTTATCCGGGGAATTACAACACCGGTGACGAGATCCACGGCCTGCCGCTGGAAGCGGTAGACGGCGCGAAGGTGTTCCATGCGGGCACAACGCTGTCTGACGACGATCGCGTCCTGACCAACGGTGGCCGCGTACTGTGCGCGACCGCGCTGGGTCACACCGTTGCGGAAGCACAGAAGCGCGCCTATGCGCTGATGGCGGATATCCACTGGAACGGCAGCTTCAGCCGCCAGGATATCGGTTATCGCGCGATTGCGCGTGAGCAGGGCGAGTAACAGAGCCGTCTGTTCCCCCTCATCCTCCCCTCTCCCTCAGGGAGAGGGGATATTGCTCAAAAACGCTTTTCCGTCGGCTGCCAGGTGCAGAAATCTTCGTTCGCCACCAGCAGCAGCTGAGAACCTTCCGGCGCTTCAAGCCACGCGATACTCACTTCCATAGAAGAGTGACGCTGACGACGTTCAATATGTTCGGTTGCCCAGGATTCCAGCTCAGGCTTCACCGTCTGCCCTTCACAGGTCGTTACCGTACCATCGGCATGCCATCGCCCCTGGCGCAGCACTACGCGCCCCAGACGCAGCGCATCGCTGGTCTGGCGGATCTGTTCGGCACGATAGCGATAAAGGGCTATTTGCTCGCTGGAAAGCTGCTGTTTATGACCACTGACCTCGCGCTGCATAAAGCTCAGCTCGCCATGGTCATCAAAACGCACTTTCACATGTTCGGGGGTCTTACTGTAGATATTCAGCTCGATAAGGGAGAGGGAATCCCCCTGCCAGCGATACTCTGCGGTTGAGGTATTACCGGTATGCCACGGGCTGAACGCGGAGAGAAGGTGCACTTCCCCGCTGGAATCTTTGCGCCACATCCTGACCGCACCCTGGTTATCCGCGTAGCCGCTGGCGGTAAACGGAGGAAGGGAGGCGTCATGGCTACAGGCAGACAGTAACAGCACGCCTGCCAGCGCGAGCGTTCCGCGACAGAATGACAAAAGGGGCGTTGCCGCCCCTTCGTTAAAACTGTTCACTGCCACGCGTCTTACTTAACTGCGTCTTTCAGTGCTTTACCAGAAACAAATGCCGGCACGTTAGCTGCGGCGATTTTGATTTCTTTACCGGTCTGCGGGTTGCGGCCAGTACGCTCAGCGCGGTGGTTCACTTTGAAGGTACCGAAACCAACCAGTTGTACAGCATCGCCTTCTTTCAGAGACTCAGTAATAGCAGCCAGGGTAGATTCCAGAGCAGCTTTAGCCTGCACTTTAGACAGATCAGCCTTGTCCGCAATTACATCAATCAGTTGAGTCTTGTTCATAAGTTATCCTTTCAATGTGTTTATCGCTTGCTAAGCATCGAGTGCGACGAAAATGCCAAAAAAGCACTCTCCTGCATACACGCACCGATAGCCACTTTTTTTCGCCCCCCAAATGTAGACCAGACGGGGGGCAGAAGGGAAGAGTTGAGGTACGACAAAACAGGCGTTAAATCACGTTTTGTTGTCTCATTGGTTAAAAACTATACCAATATTACTCTCACCCGCCTCACGTAAGTCCGCGCGCAGCCCTTTGATCAGCTCAATGTCGCGTTCTTCACACTCTGCCAGCAGGCGGAAAATTTCCCACTGGATGTCCCATTCCTGTTCAACCGCCGGGTTGGCACGCAGCTCTTCGTCGGTCATTTCACGACCTTCCTGCGTCATTTCCAGCATCGCGACGGTGGTGATGGACGCCTTACTTACCTCAATCGCATGTTCCAGCGTTTCGCCGCTCAGGCGAGAGTGGATCAGTTCGCTTAACGCGACGCAGGCGTCAATCGCCGGGTAGACGCCATACACATCATAGTCATCCGCCGCCGGGATTGCCTCTTCCAGCTTTTCGAGCTGAGAGTCGAAGTTAACTTTGGCATCTTTTACCGTCAGCGTTTCCCAGATCAAGTCCAGGATGCGGCGATAGATCTGGCCTTCACCAAATTCAGTCTGCTTGCAGAACGTGGCATAGTTGGGATACATGCGCTCGCACAGGCAGGCCATAAAGGTGACGTGCTGCCAGCTTTCCAGCTTCTCAAGGCGCAGATGAATCGGGTTTTGTAACATGATGATGTCTCGAATCGAAAATTAGCCGCAGTTTACCTGAATCATGGCTGAATTTCCTGCCAACGAACAAATGCCGGACGCGAGGACGCCACGGCATCGGCCCAGCGCGTTGGCTCCGGTAAACGGTAGCCCTTCATACAGCGTTGTACCCATGCCAGCGCGCTATCCATACTGACCCGATGCCCGGTGGCAATGAACAGCGGATTGCAGCGGGCTTTACTGCGCCAGACCCACGCCAGCTGCTCGCCTTTATCAATAAGCGGTGCCAGAGCGCCCGGCTCGGCGGAGAGCGGCTCAAACTTCCCACAGAGGCGTTTCTTGGCGACGCCGATGGTCGGCACATCCACCAGCAGCCCAAAGTGGCTGGCAACGCCCAGGCGGCGCGGGTGAGAGATGCCGTGTCCATCAACGAACAGCAGGTCGGGCTTTTGCGAGAGTTGCTCCCACGCTGCGAGCAGCGCGGGGTATTCACGGAAGGAGAGAAAACCGGGAATGTAAGGCATGGTGGTGGCGATACGCGCCACTTTGTACTCAACCAGCTCAAGCGAGGGGTACTTCAAAACTACCATCGCCGCCCGCGTCACTTCCCCGCCCTGCTCGAACCCCACGTCCGCGCCGCCGATGTACTGCGGGGGATCCGTATCCAGACGATCCTCGCGGATCACGGATGAGGCCAGTTCTATCTGTTGAGCGCGTAACGACGCGAGATCCATAACCACTCCTTACTTGTGATACTGGGCAGAAAGCCGATGCACCGCCTCCACAAAGACGCCTGCGTGTTCTGGCGGCACATCCTGATGAATGCCGTGGCCGAGGTTAAAGACGTGGCCTTCACCCTGGCCGAAAGCAGACAGTATAGTCGACACTTCTTCTTCAATGCGGGCAGGCTGGGCATAAAGCATGGACGGGTCCATGTTGCCCTGCAGCGCCACTTTGTCGCCCACGCAACGGCGCGCCTCGCCAATGTCGGTGGTCCAGTCAAGACCCAGCGCATCACAGCCGGTTGCGGCCAGCGCTTCCAGCCACTGCCCGCCGCCTTTGGTAAACAGGGTGACCGGCACGCGGCGACCTTCGTTTTCACGCAGCAGGCCGTCGACGATTTTGTGCATGTAGTACAGCGAGAACTGCTGGTAATCGCGCCCGGTCAGCACGCCGCCCCAGGTATCAAAAATCATCACCGACTGCGCGCCCGCTTTAATCTGCGCGTTAAGGTAAAGCGTGACGCTTTTCGCCAGCTTGTCGAGCAGCGCATGCAGGGCCAGAGGCTCGGCGTACATCATTTTTTTGATGACCGTGAAGGCTTTGCTGCTGCCGCCTTCAACCATGTAGGTCGCCAGCGTCCACGGGCTGCCGGAGAAGCCAATCAGCGGCACTTCGCCCTTCAGCTCACGACGAATGGTACGCACCGCATTCATCACGTAGCCCAGTTCGCCTTCGGGATCGGGGATTGGCAGCTTATCAACGTCGGCTTTACTTTTAATCGGGGAGGTGAAACGCGGGCCTTCGCCGGTTTCGAAATAGAGCCCAAGCCCCATCGCATCCGGAATGGTCAAAATGTCTGAAAAGAGAATGGCGGCATCCAGTGGAAAGCGACGCAGCGGCTGGAGCGTCACTTCACAGGCCAGCTCGGCGTTTTTGCACAGCGACATAAAATCGCCCGCCTGCGCACGTGTGGCTTTGTACTCTGGCAGATAGCGTCCCGCCTGGCGCATCATCCACACCGGGGTGACATCAACGGGCTGGCGCAGCAGCGCACGCAGATAACGATCGTTCTTCAGTTCGGTCATTTTTGCAGTTCCTTAAGCGTCATGGCCTCAGTGTAACACTACTCATACTCGGCCCGACACATTGCCACGGTATCTTCTATCAGCCGACGCGCCACCGTCCCCGGCGGGGGTAACAGCGGTAAATCGTCATAGCGATACCAGTTCGCCTCCAGCAGCTCTTTTTGGTCGATAACGATCTCGCCGCTATCGTAATCCGCCATAAACGCCGTCATTAAAGACATCGGGAAGGGCCACGGCTGAGACGTCACATAGCGCAGGTTTTTCACCCTGATACTGCTCTCCTCCATGACTTCACGCGCGACCGCCTGCTCCAGCGTTTCGCCAACTTCGACGAACCCGGCCAGCACGGTATGAATGCCGTTACGATGGCGGGTATGCTGCGCCAGCAGGATGGAATCCTCGCGACGAATGGCCACAATGATGCACGGCGCAATTTGCGGATAGTAACGTTCGCGGCAGTGGCTACAGAGCATCGCCGACTCGGTTTTGCTCGGGTGCATGGTATGGCCGCAATAGCCGCAGAATTTATGCGAGCGGTAAAACTCCGCCAGTTGCACGCCGCGGCCCGCCAGCTGGAACAGGCCAGCGTCAAGATCGAGCACCTGACGAACCGATCCCATATCGTGGCGACGAGATTGCTGGATCAACCATACCGGGTCGCCCTGCCATTCGCCGATCCTCAGCGCGGGCAAGCCGACAAGATCGAAGGTTTCCGCCGCTCCGTAAGGCAGTGTCCCGGCGGGCAACCATAACTTTTGTTCGTGACTGACGATCCACCAACCCAGATCTGATTTTTCAATAATACGATCCATATCTATTGCACTACCTTCGCTTCACTGACATGTTGTTAGCATTGTGGTTACATTTTGGATAAGCAGATTCAATTCTAAACCTTGTGGAGTCGAACATGTTAAACCAGCTAGAAAGCCTGACTGAGCGCGTTGGAGGAAGTAACAACCTGGTGGATCGCTGGCTACATGACCGCAAGCATCTCCTCGTGGCGTATTACAATCTGGTCGGTATTAAGCCTGGCAAAGAATCCTTCATGCGGCTGAATGAAAAAGCGCTGGACGATTTTTGTCAAAGCCTGGTCGACTACCTTTCCGACGGGCATTTCAATATTTATGAACGCATTGTCCGCGAAATGGAAGGCACAAATCCCTATTTAGCCGCCAGCAAACTCTGTTCGCTGCTGGAAGCCAACACCCAGCGGATCATGGCGTACTACGACTCCACGCTCGAGAACGCGATCGATCACGATAATTATCTCGAGTTCCAGCAGGCGCTGTCCGATCTCGGTGAAGCGCTGGAGGAGCGATTCACGCTGGAAGATAAGCTGATCGTACTCGTGCTGGATAATGACCTGAAAGCCAGCAACGAAGACAACATCGCGCGGCCGGCTTGAGTTCTTAATCGTTAACGAGTAATTTACATCTATCGCCCCTCTTCGGAGGGGGTTTTTCTTGTCGGAGTGCCCAGCGTTTGGAAAAACGCGGGCTGAGACCGTTAATTCGGGATCCGCGGAACCTGATCAGGCTAATACCTGCGAAGGGAACAAGAGTCAAACTGCTGTTGTATCGCCTTTCGGGCGATCCCCTCTTGCTTCATCCGTCGTCTGACAAGCCATGTCCTTCACCTTTGGAATGAGCTATGTCTGCAACTAAACTGACCCGTCGCGAACAGCGCGAACACGCCCAACGCTTCATCGACACCCTGGAAGGCACCGCTTTCCCGAACTCAACACGCATTTACATCACTGGCTCTCAGGCTGATATTCGCGTCCCAATGCGCGAGATCCAGCTTAGCCCGACGCTTATCGGCGGCAACAAAGAGACACCACAGTTTGAAGACAACGAAGCCGTGCCGGTGTACGACACGTCCGGCCCGTACGGCGACCCGACCGTTGCGATCAACGTGCAGCAGGGTCTGGCGAAGCTGCGCCAGGCCTGGATTGATGCGCGCAACGACAGCGAAGAATTGCCCGTCCGCAGCTCGGCGTATACCAACGCGCGTCTGGCCGACGACGGTCTGGACGCGTTGCGTTTCACCGGGCTGCTGACGCCGAAGCGTGCTAAGCCAGGCAAATGCGTTACGCAGCTGCACTACGCGCGTCAGGGCATTGTCACCCCGGAGATGGAGTTTATCGCCATCCGTGAAAATATGGGGCGCGAGCGCATCCGCAGCGAGGTGTTACGCCACCAGCATCCGGGCGAAGGGTTCGGTGCTCGCCTGCCGGAAAACATCACGCCGGAATTCGTGCGTGACGAAGTGGCGGCGGGCCGGGCTATCATCCCGGCCAACATCAACCACCCGGAATCAGAGCCGATGATCATTGGCCGCAACTTCCTGGTGAAGGTTAACGCCAACATCGGTAACTCTGCTGTCACCTCGTCCATCGAAGAAGAGGTAGAGAAACTGGTCTGGTCTACGCGCTGGGGCGCGGACACGGTGATGGATCTCTCAACCGGCCGCTATATTCACGAAACCCGCGAGTGGATCCTGCGTAACAGCCCGGTGCCGATTGGCACAGTGCCCATCTATCAGGCGCTGGAGAAAGTGAACGGCATCGCGGAAAACCTCACCTGGGAAGCCTTCCGCGACACGCTTCTGGAGCAGGCCGAACAGGGCGTGGATTACTTCACCATCCACGCTGGCGTGCTGCTGCGCTACGTGCCGATGACCGCCAAACGCTTGACCGGCATCGTCTCGCGCGGCGGTTCGATTATGGCGAAGTGGTGCCTGTCCCACCATCAGGAAAACTTCCTCTATGAACACTTCCGCGAAATCTGCGAAATCTGCGCCGCCTATGACGTCTCGCTCTCGCTGGGCGACGGCCTTCGTCCGGGATCGATCCGCGATGCCAACGACGAAGCGCAGTTTGCCGAACTGCATACGCTGGGCGAACTGACCAAAATCGCCTGGGAGTATGACGTGCAGGTGATGATTGAAGGTCCGGGACACGTGCCGATGCAGATGATCCGCCGCAACATGACCGAGGAGCTCGAGCACTGCCACGAAGCGCCGTTCTACACCTTAGGGCCGCTGACCACCGATATCGCACCGGGTTACGACCACTTCACCTCCGGTATTGGCGCGGCAATGATTGGCTGGTTCGGCTGCGCGATGCTGTGCTACGTCACGCCGAAAGAGCACCTTGGCTTGCCCAACAAAGAGGATGTGAAACAGGGGCTTATCACTTACAAAATTGCCGCGCACGCTGCAGACCTGGCGAAAGGCCACCCGGGGGCGCAGATCCGCGATAACGCGATGTCAAAGGCGCGCTTCGAATTCCGCTGGGAGGATCAGTTCAACCTCGCGCTCGACCCGTTCACCGCCCGCGCCTACCACGATGAAACCCTGCCCCAGGAGTCCGGCAAGGTGGCGCACTTCTGCTCCATGTGCGGCCCAAAATTCTGCTCAATGAAAATCAGCCAGGAAGTGCGGGACTACGCCGCCGCGCAGGCAATTGAAGTTGGGATGGCGGATATGTCAGAGAACTTCCGCGCCAGAGGCGGCGAAATTTACCTCAGAAAAGAGGAGGCATAATGTACCAGCCTGATTTCCCCTCCGTCCCCTTCCGGCTGGGGCTGTACCCGGTCGTGGACAGCGTCGAGTGGATTGCGCGCCTGCTGGAGGCCGGCGTGCGCACGATCCAGTTACGTATCAAAGATAAACGCGATGACGAGGTCGAGGCCGATGTGGTTGCCGCCATTGCGCTGGGGCGTCGTTACCAGGCCCGCCTGTTTATCAACGACTACTGGCAGCTGGCGGTGAAACACCAGGCCTACGGGGTTCATCTTGGTCAGGAAGATCTGGAAACCACCGATTTGAGCGCCATTCGTGACGCAGGGCTGCGCCTGGGCGTATCGACGCATGACGATATGGAGATCGACGTGGCGCTGGCCGCCCGTCCTTCTTATATCGCTCTCGGCCACGTTTTCCCGACGCAAACCAAGCAAATGCCTTCCGCACCGCAGGGGCTGGCGCAGCTGGCAGACCACGTTAAACGCCTGGCAGAGTATCCGACGGTCGCCATCGGCGGGATTAGCCTTGAACGCGCGGCGTCCGTTCTGGAGACCGGCGTCGGCAGCATCGCCGTCGTCAGCGCCATCACCCAGGCCAATGACTGGCGTGATGCCACCGCTCAGCTCTTACGGCTGGCAGGAGCAGGCGATGAATGATCGCGATTTTATGCGCTACAGCCGCCAGATCCTGCTGGAGGATATCGCCGTTGACGGTCAGCAAAAGCTGCTCGAAAGCCGGGTGCTGATCGTCGGTCTGGGCGGATTAGGCTCGCCTGCCGCGCTTTATCTGGCGGGCGCAGGCATCGGTACGCTGGTGCTGGCGGATGACGATGATATTCACATCAGCAATCTGCAGCGGCAGATCCTGTTTAATACGGCGGATGTGGGCCAGCCTAAGGCAGATATTGCCCGCCAGCGGCTGCATCAGCTCAACCCTGATATCGAACTCATCGCGCTTCAGACGCGCCTTAGCGGTGACAGCCTGCGACGCGAGGTTGCGCTGGCTGACGTCGTGCTCGACTGCACTGACAATATGGCGACGCGCCAGGCGATTAACGCCGCCTGCGTCGCGTACAATACGCCGCTTATCACCGCCAGCGCCGTCGGTTTTGGCGGGCAGATGATGGTCCTGACGCCGCCGTGGGCGCAGGGCTGTTACCGCTGCCTGTGGCCGGACGACGCCGAGCCGGAGCGCAACTGCCGCACAGCAGGCATTACCGGCCCCGTGGTCGGGGTGATGGGAACGTTGCAGGCGCTGGAGGCAATCACGCTGCTCTGCGGTATGGAAACGCAACGTAATACGCTGCGGCTGTTCGACGCCCGCGCCGGCGGCTGGCGTCAGCTGGCTCTCCACCGCGCAGGCCAATGCCCGGTATGCGGAGGTCACAATGCGCATCCTGTTTAACGATGAGCCAATGCAGTGTGACGAGGGGCAGACCGTAGCCACACTGCTCGATAAGCTGCGTCAGCTCAGGCCGGGAACGGCGCTGGCGCTCAATCAACAGATCCTGCCGCGCGAGCAGTGGGAACATCAGCAGGTAAGCGAAGGCGACCAGATCCTGCTGTTTCAGGTTATCGCGGGAGGCTGAGATGTTACGTATT
The DNA here is from genome assembly GCF_019047785.1 of Enterobacter cancerogenus. Taxonomy (NCBI): domain Bacteria; kingdom Pseudomonadati; phylum Pseudomonadota; class Gammaproteobacteria; order Enterobacterales; family Enterobacteriaceae; genus Enterobacter; species Enterobacter cancerogenus. The sequence continues at coordinate 2,433,474 of NZ_CP077290.1, forward strand.
GCCGATAAAACCTTTGATTCCCATCTGTTTACCGGAACCGGGAAATTTGCCTCTCCGCAGCTGATGGTGGATGCCATCCGGGAAAGCGGTAGCCAACTGGTGACGCTGGCGTTGAAACGCGTGGATCTGCGCCATCACAGCGACGCCATTCTGGCGCCTTTGCTGGACGCGGGCGTAACGCTCTTACCTAATACTTCCGGCGCGAAAACGGCGGAGGAGGCCATCTTTGCCGCCCGGCTGGCGCGTGAAGCCCTGGACACTCCCTGGCTGAAGCTGGAAATTCATCCGGACGCTCGCTGGCTATTACCCGATCCCATCGAAACGCTAAAGGCGGCGGAAAAGCTCGTTCAGCAGGGCTTTACCGTCCTGCCCTACTGCGGAGCCGACCCCGTCCTGTGTAAACGTCTGGAAGAGGCTGGCTGCGCGGCCGTGATGCCGCTGGGAGCGCCTATCGGCTCCAATCAGGGGCTGGAAACCCGCGCGATGCTGGAGATCATCATTGAGCAGGCGACCGTCCCCGTTATCGTTGACGCAGGTATAGGCGTGCCGAGCCATGCCGCCCAGGCGCTGGAAATGGGGGCCGATGCGGTGCTGGTCAATACCGCCATCGCCGTGGCCGACGATCCGGTTACGATGGCTCGCGCCTTCCGCCTGGCGGTCGAAGCTGGCCTGCTGGCAAGACAGTCTGGCCCCGGTTCGCGCAGCGTTCTGGCGCAGGCCACCAGCCCGCTGACCGGTTTTCTGGAGGCGTTATGATGCCGACCTTTACCGATCGCTGGCGGCAGCTTAACTGGGATGATATTGCCCTGCGCATCAACAGCAAAACCGCGGCGGACGTCGAACGGGCATTAGCTACCCGCCACCTGACCCGCGACGATATGATGGCCCTGCTCTCGCCGGCGGCCAGCGGGTATCTGGAGCCGATGGCGCAGCGCGCGCAGCGGCTCACCCGTCAGCGCTTTGGCAACACGGTGAGTTTTTACGTGCCGCTGTACCTCTCCAACCTGTGCGCCAATGACTGTACCTATTGTGGCTTCTCAATGAGCAACCGCATCAGGCGTAAAACGCTTGATGAGCATGAAATCGCCCGCGAATGCGCCGCCATACGAGAGATGGGTTTTGAGCACCTGCTGCTGGTCACCGGTGAGCATCAGAGCAAGGTCGGAATGGACTACTTTCGCCAGCATCTTCCCGCCATTCGCCGTGAGTTTGCGTCGCTGCAGATGGAGGTTCAGCCGCTGTCGCAGGAGGAGTATGCGGAGCTAAAAACCCTCGGTCTGGACGGCGTGATGGTTTATCAGGAAACCTATCACGAGGCGATGTATGCCCGGCATCACCTGAAAGGCAAGAAACAGGACTTTATCTTCCGGCTGGAGACGCCGGACAGGCTGGGACGCGCCGGGATCGATAAAATCGGCCTTGGGGCACTGATTGGGCTATCCGACAGCTGGCGGGTGGATTGCTACATGGTGGCGGAACATCTGCTGTGGCTCCAGCAGCACTACTGGCAGAGCCGTTACTCCATCTCGTTTCCCCGGCTGCGCCCTTGCGCGGGCGGCATTGAGCCCGCGTCGATCATGGATGAACGCCAGCTGGTGCAAACCATCTGCGCGTTTCGCCTGCTCGCCCCGGAAGTGGAATTATCGCTCTCCACCCGGGAGGCCCCGGCGTTTCGCGATCGGGTGATACCGCTTGCGATAAACAACGTCAGCGCCTTTTCTAAAACGCAGCCGGGCGGCTATGCCGATGAACGCCCTGAACTGGAGCAGTTCGCCCCGCATGATGGCCGACGACCGGAAGCGGTCGCGGCCGCCCTGAAGGCTCAGGGGCTGCAGCCCGTCTGGAAAGACTGGGACAGCTGGCTGGGAAGAGCTTCGCAATTACGCTGAAACCCGGTGTAAACGCGAAGAAAGGTTACGAGGCGGCTCGAAAGATGATAACCGGGTGATTGTCGACCGATGCCCGGTTTTTTTATGCTTAGCGGGTCAGCAACGGACGCTGACCAGGGCGAAAGGCTTCTTCCTCGTTTCGCCCTGCCCTCTCACCCAACGCAATTCACCGCGAAAATAAAAGGCACTTTCTTATTCACACTTAAGATAAATCATCTCCCCGCCCAGGCATTTCCTTATAATTGGCTGTCTGCATCCGGACAGCGACTATGCTGAGAGGATATCGATTTACGCGACGCGTTCACCATCGGGATTGATGTACAGCTCATGGCACTTCACAGCACTAAACTTTCGTTTACCCGGCCGATCATGCTCAGCTTTGCGGGGATCTTGTTCAGCTTCGTGCTGATTGCGCTCTTTATCACGCTGACACAGCGCAAGGATTTCCTCGATGAGTATCATAAGATCAATGGTAATTTCACCCACAATCTTGCGGTCAACTACACCGAATCCATCCTGCGCGAAAACGATCATATTCTGGGTACCGCCACGACCTTTTTCGCCCGCAATAACCGGCTGAATGAGACGCTAAGCACCCATCCTGAAGAGGGGCTGCAGGTACTGATGCACCTTCAGAACCTGATGCCGAGCGTATCGTCGATCTCACTTGCAGATACAGAGGGGCACTATCTGCGTGCGCCAGAAGTGCTGCCGACCGATAAAAGCAAAACGTTTGATGCACGTACCCGCCCGTGGTTTGTCGCCCAGGCCGAGGCCAGCTCCTTCAGCAATTACACGCATCCGTACAGGGACTACTTCACCGACCATCCCACGGTCACCGTTTACAGGCCGGTCATTTCACCGGAAGGCCGTTTGAAAGGCACCCTGGCGTTTCATCTCGATCTGACCTCAATGGGTTACACCCTGCGCCAGATGGTTGCCCCTGTTCAGGGCGAGTTCTTCGTCGTTGAACGCGATGGCGCGGTGGTGCTTCACCCGGACACGGGCGCGCTCTTTAAGCGGTACGTCAGCGAAGCGCTGATGAATAAAATGACCAGCGGTGAAGGGCACATTTACGATCAAAAAAGTAATGCCTGGTACTACTATTACTCCTTTACCAACCCTGACTGGTTTGTCATCTACCGGGTATCTGACGCGACGCTTGCCGATATTACCCGCCACGAGACAGCGCTCATCAGCTGGGGTTTCGCGCTGGCCGCCATTATCATTGTGCTGTTCGGGCTCTATCTGCGCCATGCTTCCCGCACCGTTCTGATGAATATTATCAACGCCATTAAAACCGGCGACGTGAGCCAGGCGCCTCGCCTTGAATCCATGCTCAGCCACACCATTCAGTCAAACAAAGAACGCGAGCTGGCCTACGTCCGACAGGCCACCCACGATGCGCTGACGGGCTGTAAGAATCGCCGCGCTTTTGATAACGATATGACAGAGCTGATGAATAACCATCAGCCTTTCGCGCTGGCGCTGGTGGATATCGATAATTTCAAATCGATCAACGACACCTGGGGTCATCTGAGCGGCGATATCGTCCTGCGCAACGTCGCGCGTGAAGGCCTGCAGGTGATGCAGCCGCACAGCGTTTCCGTTTATCGTTACGGCGGAGAAGAGTTCGCGGTGATCTTCCAGGCCGAACGGTCCGAAGCCTCCCGGCAGTTACTGGAGGCGTGGCGTAGCGCCGTTGAACAGCGCGAGTGGCGGGAAGACAACCTCCATGTCACCTTCAGCGCCGGGCTGGGTGAGTGGCAGTTCGAACCGCTGGAACAGTTTGTTGGCCGTGTCGATGCCGCCCTGTATCAGGCCAAACAGCAGGGCAAAAACCGCATTTTGCTTACCTCTGAGATCTAATTCCCGCCTCCCCCATTCGCCCGTTTCGGCGGGCAGAATCATCGCTTATGTAAAATTGTAACCGGTTTCATAAAAATACCGATTTCTTTGTGATGCCAGACACACAATCGCGGTAAAGCGGTTGTTGAAGCCCACTGCACGGGATAATTATCAATAAACACATGTAGATCGAGGCTGACTATGAAGAACATCGTTTTATGCTGTGCAGCGGGAATGTCAACCAGCATGCTGGTTCAACGTATGAAAGATGCCGCAGTGAAAAAAGGGGTTGAAGTAACCATTAAAGCCGTTCCGGTCGCGGAATTTAAGGACAATATCGCGACGGCTGACATCGTATTACTGGGGCCACAGGTGAAATACGAGCAGGCAAAACTTCAGGCGCAGGCCGACCCGCTGGGTAAAAAGGTCGCGGTTATCGACATGATGGATTACGGCATGATGAAAGGCGATGCCGTGCTGGAAAAAGCGCTCAAGCTGCTGGAGTCATAATGGAAGACTTAGAAACAACAATCATGGAATTGCTGGTCAACGCTGGCGCGGCGCGTAGCGCTGCCCTGACGGCATTACAGATGGCACGCAAAGGTGAATTTGACGAAGCCGAAAAGGCAATGGAGGAGTCGCGCGAATACGTTAAGCACGCGCACACCATCCAGACCCAGCTCATTGGCCTTGATGAAGGCACCGGAAAATTGCCGGTTAACCTGATCACCGTCCACTCTCAGGATCACCTGATGAATGCGATGGTCATTCAGGATCTGGCGGGCGATATGATTGAGCTTTATCGACGCATCCCGTTGGTAAACTAAGAACCTACAGATGTAAAAAAACCCGCCGAGGCGGGTTTTTTATTGTCGGGTGACGCTACGCTTACCCGACCTCCGTGGTACATGCCCGGTAATGTTCGCCACCGGGCATCAACGATTACTCGTTGTCAGAACCACCCAGACCTGCGTTCAGCAGTTCTGCCAGGCTCGCGGATGCATCTTCTGCAGTAACCTGCGGTGCAGCTGGCAGTTCGCCTGCCGCACGACGACGCATACGATCCTGGTGGTACGCATAACCGGTACCGGCCGGGATCAGACGACCCACGATAACGTTCTCTTTCAGACCGCGCAGTTCATCACGTTTACCCGCAACAGCCGCTTCGGTCAGGACACGCGTGGTTTCCTGGAACGATGCTGCAGAGATGAAGGACTCGGTTGCCAGAGACGCTTTTGTGATACCCAGCAGATCGCGTGAGAAGGTCGCACCGATTTTGCCGTTCGCTTCCAGATCGCGGTTAGCGATCTTAACGCGAGAGTATTCAACCTGCTCGCCTTCCAGGAAGTCGGAGCTGCCTGCGTTTTCGATGGTTGCTTTACGCAGCATCTGACGAACGATAACTTCGATGTGCTTATCGTTAATCTTAACGCCTTGCAGACGGTAAACGTCCTGTACTTCGTTGGTGATGTAACGCGTTACTGCGTGTACGCCACGAAGACGCAGAATGTCGTGTGGTGCTTCTGGACCATCGGAAACCACATCACCACGTTCTACACGTTCACCTTCAAACACGTTGAGCTGACGCCATTTTGGAATCATCTCTTCGTACGGCTCGCTGCCATCTACCGGGGTGATAACCAGACGACGTTTCCCTTTGGTCTCTTTACCGAAGGAAATGATACCGCTGATTTCAGCCAGGATTGCCGGCTCTTTCGGACGACGTGCTTCAAACAGATCCGCAACGCGTGGCAGACCACCGGTGATGTCCTTGGTACCGCCGGATTCCTGAGGAATACGCGCCAGGGTGTCACCAGAACTGATCTGTACGCCATCTTCCAGCTGTACAATCGCTTTACCCGGCAGGAAGTACTGCGCAGGCATATCGGTACCAGGGATCAGAACGTCGTTACCCTGACCATCAACGATTTTCAGTGCAGGACGCAGGTCTTTACCACCGGCAGTACGTTCAGCAGAATCCAGAACCACCAGAGAAGACAGACCGGTCAGCTCGTCGGTCTGACGAGTAATGGTCTGGCCGTCGATCATGTCAGTGAAGCGGATGAAACCACTTACTTCGGTGATAACCGGCATGGTGTGTGGATCCCAGTTTGCAACGGTTTCACCGCCAGCAACCTGCTCGCCATCACCTTTCGCCATAACCGCACCGTAAGGCACTTTATAGCTCTCTTTGGTACGACCGAATTCGTCGATCAGCTTCAGCTCGGTGTTACGTGAGGTGACAACCAGCTTGCCTGAAGAGTTAACAACAGACTTCGCGTTGCTGAGCTTGATGCTACCTTTGTTTTTCACCTGGATGCTGGATTCAGCAGCCGCACGAGATGCCGCACCACCGATGTGGAACGTACGCATCGTCAGCTGTGTACCCGGCTCACCGATGGACTGTGCCGCGATAACGCCGATTGCTTCACCTTTGTTGATGATGTGGCCACGCGCCAGGTCACGACCATAGCAGTGTGCACATACACCAAAGTCGGTGTCACAGGATACAACGGAACGCACTTTCACGGAGTCAACAGAGTTCGCTTCCAGCAGGTCACACCAGTGCTCGTGCAGCAGCGTGTTGCGTGGAACCAGAATGTCTGCGGTACCCGGCTTCAGAATGTCTTCCGCGGTAACACGGCCCAGTACGCGATCGCGCAGCGGCTCTTTAACATCACCACCCTCGATAACCGGGGTCATGGTGATACCTTCGAGGGTGCCACAATCGTCTTCAGTCACAACCAGATCCTGAGCAACGTCAACCAGACGACGCGTCAGATAACCGGAGTTTGCTGTTTTCAGTGCGGTATCCGCCAGACCTTTACGCGCACCGTGCGTGGAGATGAAGTACTGGAGTACGTTCAGACCTTCACGGAAGTTCGCGGTGATTGGCGTTTCGATGATGGAGCCATCTGGCTTCGCCATCAGACCACGCATACCTGCCAGCTGACGAATCTGTGCTGCAGAACCACGCGCACCGGAGTCGGCCATCATGTAGATGCTGTTGAAGGAAACCTGCTGCTCTTCGACGCCGTCACGGTTAATCACGGTTTCGGTTTGCAGGTTATCCATCATCGCTTTGGATACACGATCGTTCGCCGCTGCCCAGATATCGATAACTTTGTTGTAGCGTTCGCCCGCGGTGACCAGACCAGACTGGAACTGCTCCTGGATCTCAGCAACTTCGGCTTCCGCTTCAGAGATGATCTCGTGTTTCTTCTCTGGGATGACCATGTCATCGATACCAACAGAGGCACCTGAACGCGCTGCATAAGCAAAGCCGGTGTACATCGTCTGGTCAGCGAAGATAACGGTCGGCTTCAGACCCAAAATGCGGTAACAGGTGTTCAGCATTTTGGAGATCGCTTTCTTGCCCAGCGCCTGGTTGACGATGGAGAAAGGCAGACCTTTCGGTACGATCATCCACAGAATCGCACGGCCAACGGTCGTGTCTTTCAGGCTGGTTTTCGCAACGAATTCGCCGTTTTCATCTTTTTCATATTCGGTGATACGCACTTTAACGCGCGCATGCAGAGAGGCCAGGCCAGCGCGATAAATACGCTCAGCTTCTTTCGGACCAGTCAGCACCATGCCTTCGCCTTTGGCGTTAACACAGTCACGGGTCATGTAGTACAGACCCAATACAACGTCCTGAGAAGGAACGATGATTGGCTCACCGTTCGCTGGAGACAGGATGTTGTTGGTAGACATCATCAGCGCACGCGCTTCCAGCTGGGCTTCCAGCGTCAGCGGTACGTGAACAGCCATCTGGTCACCATCGAAGTCGGCGTTATAGGCCGCACAAACCAGCGGGTGCAGCTGGATAGCTTTACCTTCGATCAGTACTGGCTCAAATGCCTGGATACCTAAACGGTGCAGGGTTGGTGCACGGTTCAGCAGTACCGGGTGTTCGCGGATCACTTCGTCCAGGATATCCCAAACGACAGCTTCTTCACGCTCAACCATTTTCTTAGCGGCTTTGATGGTGGTGGCGAGGCCACGCAGCTCCAGCTTGCCGTAGATGAACGGTTTGAACAGCTCCAGTGCCATTTTCTTCGGCAGACCGCACTGATGCAGACGCAGGTATGGACCTACGGTGATAACAGAACGACCGGAGTAGTCAACACGCTTACCGAGCAGGTTCTGACGGAAACGACCCTGCTTACCTTTGATCATGTCGGCCAAAGATTTCAGAGGACGTTTGTTAGAACCGGTGATCGCACGACCGCGACGACCGTTATCCAGCAGGGCATCGACCGCTTCCTGCAGCATACGTTTTTCGTTACGTACGATGATGTCAGGCGCAGCCAGATCCAGCAGACGTTTCAGACGGTTGTTACGGTTAATGACGCGACGATACAGATCGTTCAGGTCAGACGTCGCGAAACGACCACCATCAAGCGGAACCAGTGGACGCAGGTCTGGCGGCAGAACCGGCAGAACGGTCAGGATCATCCACTCTGGCTTGTTACCAGACTGAACGAACGCTTCCAGCAGTTTGATACGCTTGGTCAGCTTTTTACGTTTGGTTTCGGAGTTAGTTTCGTTCAGCTCTTCACGCAGCTGCTCGCACTCTTGCTCCAGATCCATGCTCTTCAGCAGGGCCTGAATAGCTTCCGCACCCATCTTCGCGTCGAATTCGTCACCGAACTCTTCCAGCGCGTCCAGATACTGTTCTTCGGTCAGGATCTGGTGACGTTCCAGGTTCGTCATCCCGCCTTCGATAACCACATAAGATTCGAAGTACAGAACACGTTCGATATCGCGCAGCGGCATATCCAGCAGCAGACCGATACGGGACGGCAGAGATTTCAGGAACCAGATGTGCGCCGTTGGAGACGCCAGCTCGATGTGGCCCATGCGCTCACGACGCACTTTGGTCTGGGTCACTTCAACGCCGCACTTCTCACAGATCACACCACGGTGTTTCAGGCGCTTGTACTTACCGCACAGGCACTCGTAGTCTTTTACTGGCCCGAAAATACGTGCACAGAAAAGGCCGTCACGCTCAGGCTTGAACGTACGGTAGTTGATGGTTTCCGGCTTTTTAACTTCACCGAAAGACCATGAACGGATCATGTCTGGCGAAGCCAGAGCAATTTTGATCGCATCAAACTCTTCGGTTTTAGTCTGCGCTTTCAGAAACTTTAATAAATCTTTCACGGATTTGCTCCCGTCGGAGTTAGCACAATCTGGTGTCGGGGGTTAACCCGACACCAGTGACCTGTTTGAGCGAGAATTACTCGTCTTCCAGTTCGATGTTGATACCCAGCGAACGAATCTCTTTCAACAGTACGTTGAAGGATTCTGGCATGCCCGGCTCCATCTGATGGTTGCCGTCCACGATGTTTTTATACATCTTGGTACGACCGTTCACGTCATCAGACTTAACGGTAAGCATTTCCTGCAGGGTGTATGCTGCGCCGTATGCTTCCAGCGCCCACACTTCCATCTCCCCGAAGCGCTGACCACCGAACTGTGCCTTACCACCCAGCGGCTGCTGAGTAACCAGGCTGTAAGAACCGGTAGAACGAGCGTGCATCTTGTCGTCGACCAGGTGGTTCAGTTTCAGCATGTACATGTAACCTACGGTTACCGGACGCTCGAACTGTTCACCGGTACGGCCGTCAAACAGCGTAATCTGACCAGACGTTGGCAGACCACCCAGTTGCAGCAGCTCTTTGATTTCAGCTTCTTTTGCACCGTCGAATACCGGCGTTGCAATCGGCATACCTTTGCGCAGGTTCTCTGCCAGACGCAGCACTTCGTCATCGCTGAAGGTATTCAGGTCGACTTTCTGACGAACGTCGGTACCCAGATCGTAGGCACGCTGGATGAATTCGCGCAGTTTCGCGACTTCTTCCTGCTGCTTCAGCATGGCGTTGATCTTGTCGCCGATACCTTTTGCAGCCATACCCAGGTGGGTTTCCAGAATCTGACCGATGTTCATACGAGACGGTACGCCCAATGGGTTCAGTACGATATCTACCGGCGTACCGTTAGCATCGTGCGGCATATCTTCGATCGGGTTGATCTTAGAAATAACACCCTTGTTACCGTGACGACCTGCCATCTTATCACCAGGCTGGATCTGACGTTTAACGGCCAGATACACCTTAACAATCTTCAGCACGCCTGGTGCCAGATCGTCGCCCTGAGTGATTTTGCGGCGTTTCGCTTCGAGTTTTTTCTCGAACTCGTGTTTCAGTTCGTCATACTGCTCAGCCAGCTGTTCCAGCTGATTCTGTTTCTCTTCGTCGGTCAGGCCCAGTTCCAGCCAGCGATCGCGTGGCAGTTTGTCGAGCTTCTCAGCTTCGATACCACCGGCAACGAGTACCGCATAGATACGGCTGAACAGACCTGCTTCGAGGATCTGCAGTTCTTCAGACAGGTCTTTTTTCGCCTGCTTGAGCTGCATCTCTTCGATTTCCAGCGCACGTTTATCTTTTTCAACGCCATCACGAGTGAAGACCTGAACGTCGATAACCGTACCGGATACACCGTTTGGTACGCGCAGAGAAGAGTCTTTAACGTCAGACGCTTTCTCACCGAAGATTGCACGCAGCAGTTTTTCTTCTGGCGTCAGCTGGGTTTCACCTTTTGGCGTAACCTTACCAACCAGAATGTCGCCGCCGGTCACTTCCGCACCGATGTAAACAATACCGGATTCATCCAGCTTGGAGAGCGCAGCTTCACCCACGTTAGGGATGTCAGCGGTGATCTCTTCTGGCCCCAGCTTGGTGTCACGGGACACACACGCCAGTTCCTGAATGTGGATGGTGGTGAAACGATCTTCCTGAACCACACGCTCGGAGACGAGGATGGAGTCTTCGAAGTTGTAACCGTTCCACGGCATGAACGCTACGCGCATGTTCTGACCGAGCGCCAGTTCACCGAGGTCGGTGGACGGACCGTCTGCCAGCACGTCGCCGCGCTCAACTGGCTCACCCAGAGACACGCATGGCATCTGGTTGATACAGGTGTTCTGGTTAGAACGGGTGTATTTGGTCAGGTTATAAATGTCGATACCTGCTTCGCCCGGGTACATCTCGTCTTCGTTAACTTTGATAACGATACGGGAAGCATCCACGTACTGTACGGTACCGCCACGTTTAGCAACCGCAGTTACACCGGAGTCAACGGCAACAGCACGTTCCATACCGGTACCAACCAGCGGCTTATCAGCGCGCAGCGTTGGAACGGCCTGACGTTGCATGTTCGCACCCATCAATGCACGGTTGGCGTCATCGTGTTCCAGGAACGGGATCAGGGACGCACCGACGGAGACCACCTGCTGGGTGGAAACGTCCATGTAGTCAACCTGGTCACGGCTGAACAGGCTGGATTCGCCTTTACTACGACAGGTAACGAGATCTTCTACAAAGTGGCCTTCGTCATCCAGGTTGGAGTTCGCCTGAGCGATAACGTAGTTGCCTTCTTCGATAGCAGACAGGTAATGAATTTCGTCGGTTACAACACCGTCAGTCACTTTACGATACGGAGTCTCGAGGAAACCGTATTCGTTAGTCTGTGCGTACACGGACAGGGAGTTGATCAGACCGATGTTTGGACCTTCAGGCGTTTCGATTGGACATACGCGACCGTAGTGCGTCGGGTGTACGTCTCGAACTTCGAAGCCTGCACGTTCACGGGTCAGACCGCCTGGGCCGAGTGCAGAGATACGACGCTTGTGCGTAATCTCAGACAGCGGGTTGTTCTGGTCCATAAACTGAGACAGCTGGCTGGAACCGAAGAACTCTTTCACGGCTGCGGAAATCGGCTTGGCGTTGATCATATCCTGAGGCATCAGGGTATCCAGATCGCCCAGAGACAGACGCTCTTTCACCGCACGCTCTACACGTACCAGGCCAACGCGGAACTGGTTTTCCGCCATTTCGCCTACGGAACGGATACGACGGTTGCCGAGGTGGTCGATATCATCCACTTCGCCTTTGCCGTTACGGATATCGATGAGCTTCTTCATCACTTCGATGATGTCGTCTTTGCTCAGGATTCCGGAACCTTCGATTTCGTCACGCAGCAGAGAACGGTTGAACTTCATACGACCTACCGCAGACAGATCGTAGCGGTCTTCGGAGAAGAACAGGTTCTCAAACAGGCTTTCAGCTGCTTCACGAGTTGGTGGCTCACCAGGGCGCATCATGCGGTAGATTTCTACCAGCGCGCTCAGACGATCGGTCGTTGGGTCGACGCGAATGGTCTCAGAGATATACGCACCGTGGTCCAGATCGTTGGTGAACAGCGTTTCGATACGCTTGTGACCAGACTGGCTCAGCTTAGCCAGCAGATCCAGGCTCAGCTCCATGTTAGCCGGGCAGATCAGCTCGCCAGTTGACTCGTCAACGTAATCTTTCGCGGATACTTTTCCTGCAATGTATTCAACCGGTACTTCGATGAGTTTGATATCATCTTTTTCCAGCTGACGAATATGGCGCGCAGTAATACGGCGACCTTTTTCCACATACACTTTGCCGTCGGCTTCGATGTCGAACGACGCGGTCTCACCACGCAGACGTTCCGGCACCAGCTCCATCTGCAGCTTGTTGTCGCGGATTTCAAAGATCACTTTCTCGAAGAACAGGTCCAGGATCTGTTCAGTCGTATATTGCAGCGCACGCAGGATGATGGTTGCAGGCAGTTTACGACGACGGTCGATACGGACAAACAGGTTGTCTTTCGGATCGAACTCAAAGTCCAGCCATGAACCACGGTAAGGGATGATGCGTGCGTTATACAGTACTTTACCGGAAGAGTGTGTTTTACCTTTATCGCTGTCGAAGAAGACGCCCGGGCTACGGTGCAGCTGGGAAACGATAACACGCTCAGTACCGTTGATAACGAAAGTACCGTTGTCCGTCATGAGTGGAATTTCACCCATGTAGACTTCTTGTTCTTTAATGTCTTTTACGGTGCCTTCCGGCGCTTCGCGCTCGTAGATCACCAGACGCAGTTTTACGCGCAGCGGTGCGGAATAGGTCACGCCACGGATCTGACATTCCTGAACGTCAAACACCGGTTCGCCAAGGCGATAGCTGACGTACTGCAGCTCGGAATTACCGCTGTAGCTCTGAATTGGGAACACGGAGCGGAAGGCTGCTTCCAGGCCGTACTGCCCTTCAGGATCTTGCTCGATAAACTTCTGGAACGAGTCAAGCTGGATAGAAAGGAGATAAGGTATGTCCAGAACTTGTGGACGTTTACCAAAATCCTTACGAATACGTTTTTTCTCGGTATAGGAGTAAACCATAGGGTTCCTCAGCTCGCTGACAAGTCGACGCATCTGTCCGACGAAGGGACAGTTTGTGCAACACCATTTTGTGGACCGGAAAATTGAATACTTTCCGCAATACCTGTTGCTATCACGCTTAAATCATTTCGTCGCGATTTACACAGAGCGAGCACCCTGTCGCAATATATTAAGTCGTCGATAGAAACATGCATTGTCAGGACAACCAGCAGTCAAACAGTGTGAAATGCTGCTGATGCCTTACAGCGCAAAAAGGCTGGTGACTAAAAAGTCACCAGCCATCAGCCTAATGACTTAGGCTGCAACCAGAAAAGTTGGCTTATTTAACTTCAACTTCAGCGCCAGCTTCTTCCAGAGATTTTTTCAGTGCTTCTGCGTCATCTTTGCTCACGCCTTCTTTCAGCGCAGCTGGAGCAGATTCTACCAGGTCTTTAGCTTCTTTCAGACCCAGGCCAGTTGCGCCACGTACTGCTTTGATAACAGCAACTTTGTTAGCGCCTGCAGCTTTCAGAATTACGTCGAATTCAGTTTTTTCTTCAGCAGCTTCAGCCGGGCCAGCAGCTACAGCTACAGCAGCAGCAGCGGAAACACCGAATTTTTCTTCCATTGCAGAAATCAGTTCTACAACGTCCATTACGGACATAGCTGCAACTGCTTCAATGATTTGATCTTTAGTGATAGACATTTAAATTGTTCCTGAAAATCAGAATAAGTTTATACGTAAGCAAATGCTTTATAAAGATAACTGCTATTAAGCAGCTTCTTTCGCATCGCGAACAGCAGCCAGAGTGCGAACCAGTTTGCCAGCCGAAGCTTCTTTCATGGTTGCCATCAGGCGTGCAATTGCTTCTTCGTAGGTCGGCAGGGTTGCCAGGCGATCGATTTGCGATGCCGGGATCAACTCACCTTCAAAGGCTGCAGCTTTGACCTCAAATTTTGCATTCGCTTTCGCGAACTCTTTGAACAGACGAGCAGCAGCGCCCGGGTGTTCCATAGAGTATGCAATCAGGGTCGGACCAACAAACGTGTCTTTCAGGCACTCGAACTGAGTACCTTCAACGACGCGACGCAGCAGGGTGTTACGAACAACACGCATGTATACGCCAGCTTCACGACCTGCTTTACGCAGTTCAGTCATTTTGTCTACAGTAACGCCACGGGAATCCGCAACTACTGCAGACAGCGCGCCTTTGGCTACTTCGCTGACTTCAGCAACAATCGCTTGTTTGTCTTGAAGATTTAAAGCCATTAGCTTTGCTCCTGGATGTTTGCCGGAACTCATGTTCCGGAACTCACTTCACTCTCCCAAACGGAAAGAGCGTCTTAATACGGTGAGCAGAAACAAGCCAGAGTATTCAAAAAATAATCTTAGCGTTCTGTCACCGTCTACGCAGGGGATTAAGTTTCTTGCGAAACACCTGCGGTCTTCGACGGAGGCCTGGATAGGCCAGGCTCCAACGAACAAATCTTTTTAGCCGCTAACTTTCGTTAGCAAACGTGGGGGTAAGATTGTAGACAAAATCACCGCCCACGTAAAGGCATTAGTTTGCAGCAGCGCTCAGGCCAGCCTGGTCAACTGCAACACCTGCACCCATGGTGGTGGAGATGCTAACTTTCTTGATGTACACGCCTTTCGCCTGAGTTGGTTTTGCTTTTTTCAGCGCAACCAGCAGAGATTCCAGGTTTTCTTTCAGTTTGTCAGCGTCAAAGTCCACTTTACCGATGGTGGTGTGGATGATGCCGTTTTTGTCGTTACGATAACGAACCTGACCTGCTTTAGCGTTCTTAACCGCTTCAGCAACGTTAGGGGTTACAGTACCAACTTTCGGGTTTGGCATCAGGCCGCGTGGACCCAGAACCTGGCCCAGCTGGCCAACAACGCGCATTGCATCTGGAGAAGCAATAACAACGTCAAAGTTCATTTCGCCTTTCTTGATCTGATCAGCCAGATCTTCCATACCTACCAGTTCAGCGCCGGCAGCTTTAGCAGCTTCAGCGTTTGCACCCTGAGCAAATACAGCTACGCGAACGGAACGGCCAGTACCGTGTGGCAGTACAGTTGCGCCACGAACGTTCTGATCGGATTTACGAGCGTCGATGCCCAGGTTAACGGCAACGTCAACGCTTTCAACGAACTTAGCAGTAGCCAGTTCTTTCAGCAGAGCGATAGCTTCGTTGATGTCGTACTGTTTGGTCGCATCAACTTTGTCACGGATCACGGACATGCGCTTGGTCAGTTTAGCCATTTCTTAGTCCTCCACTACCAGGCCCATGGAACGTGCAGTACCTTCAATGGAGCGAGTCATCGCTTCAATGTCGGAACCAGTCATGTCGGCAGCTTTGGTCTGCGCGATTTCCTGCAGCTGAGCGCGGGAAATTTTACCGACTTTGTCTTTGTTCGGCTTACCGGAACCAGACTTGATGCCCGCTGCTTTCTTCAGCAGAACTGCTGCTGGAGGGGTTTTGGTAACGAAAGTGAAAGAACGGTCAGCGTAAACAGTGATTACGACTGGGATTGGCAGACCTTTTTCCAGGGATTCGGTTTTGGCGTTGAACGCTTTACAGAATTCCATGATGTTCACACCCTGCTGACCCAGAGCTGGACCAACTGGTGGACTTGGGTTCGCCATACCAGCTGCAACCTGCAGCTTGACGTAGGCTTGTACTTTCTTAGCCATTCTAAAATCCTCTGATTGGGTAATAGCGCCTCAAGGAGGCTCCCCGTGAATAAAAATCGTTTTACGGGCCAGGCCCATAAAAACAAAAGGCGCGAAATTGTATTCCAATCTCGCGCCCTGTGCAACGATTAAATCGCCGCTTTTTTGATCGCTGCTTAGGCTTTTTCTACCTGGGCAAAGTCCAGCTCTACCGGGGTCGCACGACCAAAGATAGACACAGAAACTTTCAGGCGGGACTTCTCGTAGTCCACTTCTTCAACTACGCCGTTAAAGTCAGCAAACGGACCGTCGTTAACACGAACCATTTCACCCGGTTCAAACAGCGTTTTAGGACGCGGCTTATCACCAACCTGCTGCAGGCGGTTCATAATCGCATCAACTTCTTTATCGCTGATTGGCGCCGGACGGTCGGACGTGCCGCCGATAAAGCCCATCACGCGCGGTACGCTGCGCACCAGGTGCCAGCTCGCGTCGTTCATAACCATCTGAACCAGCACGTAACCCGGGAAGAATTTACGCTCGCTTTTGCGACGTTGGCCGCCACGGATCTCAACCACTTCTTCGGTTGGAACCATAACTTCGCCAAATAACTCTTCCATGTTGTGTAATTTGATATGCTCACGCAGCGACGTTGCTACGCGGCCTTCAAAACCGGAAAACGCCTGAACGACGTACCAGCGCTTTTTAGGGGCTTCAGACATCTCAGAACCTCAGGCCAGTGATAAAGGATACCAGGCGAACCAGAATACCATCCAGTCCCCACAGGATCAGTGACATTACAGCGGTAACCGCCGCTACGATCAGCGTGGTGTGCAATGTTTCCTGGCGAGTCGGCCAAATTACCTTGCGGACTTCAGTACGCGCTTCGCGAGCAAAAGCAACGGTCGCTTTGCCTTTCGTTGTCAACAGCGCGACACCACCCGCTGCAGCAATCAGAATTACCACTGCAAGCGCGCGGAGCGGCAGCATCATGTCACGATAAAGATAGTTGCCAACAATCGCTACGAGAAGCAGCACGGCAACAACTACCCATTTCATCGCTTCCAGGCCGCGCCCGCTTCCTTGAGCTTCGGTATTCGCACTCATAAACCAACCTGTCAGAAGTATTCTACAAACATTTTCACCCCGCGATCGCGAGGCAAACCAAATCGAAACGCATATTCGCTTTTCGGATTATACGCCCTCTGCAGAGCCTGTCTCAGCAATGATTATGACAAAAATAATCACTGATGAGCCAGGTTCTGATGTGAAAGCGTGCAAAAAGGGCATCAAATGATGCCCTTTTATTGCGCATTGCGTCAAATGTTATCAGCAATTAGCCGAGAACTTTAGCAACAACGCCCGCGCCAACGGTACGGCCGCCTTCACGGATTGCGAAACGCAGACCGTCGTCCATCGCGATTGGGTGGATCAGCGTCACAACCATCTTGATGTTGTCGCCTGGCATTACCATCTCTACGCCTTCTGGCAGTTCGATGGTACCGGTCACGTCAGTTGTACGGAAGTAGAACTGTGGACGGTAGCCTTTGAAGAACGGAGTATGACGGCCGCCTTCGTCTTTGGACAGGATGTACACTTCAGATTCGAACTTGGTGTGTGGCTTGATTGAGCCTGGCTTCGCCAGAACCTGACCACGTTCGATTTCTTCGCGTTTGATACCACGCAGCAGAACACCAACGTTCTCACCAGCACGGCCTTCGTCCAGCAGTTTGCGGAACATTTCAACGCCAGTACAGGTAGATTTCGCAGTATCTTTGATACCAACGATTTCAACTTCTTCACCAACTTTGATGATACCGCGCTCTACACGACCGGTAACAACGGTACCACGACCGGAGATGGAGAATACGTCTTCGATTGGCAGCAGGAATGGCTTGTCAATCGCACGCTCTGGTTCTGGGATGTAAGAATCCAGGAAGCCAGCCAGTTCGATGATTTTTGCTTCCCACTCTGCTTCGCCTTCCAGCGCTTTCAGCGCGGAACCACGAACGATTGGGGTGTCGTCGCCTGGGAAATCGTACTGAGACAGCAGTTCACGAACTTCCATCTCTACCAGTTCCAGCAGCTCTTCGTCATCAACCATGTCGCACTTGTTCAGGAACACGATGATGTAAGGAACGCCTACCTGACGACCCAGCAGGATGTGCTCACGAGTCTGAGGCATTGGGCCGTCAGTCGCAGCAACAACCAGGATCGCGCCGTCCATCTGCGCAGCACCGGTGATCATGTTTTTAACATAGTCGGCGTGGCCTGGGCAGTCTACGTGTGCGTAGTGGCGAGTCGGGGTGTCATATTCAACGTGGGACGTGTTGATGGTGATACCACGAGCTTTTTCTTCTGGTGCGTTATCGATCTGGTCGAATGCGCGAGCAGCACCGCCGTAGGTCTTAGCCAGTACGGTAGTGATTGCAGCGGTCAGCGTTGTTTTACCATGGTCAACGTGGCCGATAGTACCGACGTTAACGTGCGGTTTTGTACGTTCAAACTTTTCTTTAGACATCGATTGTCCCTCTAAGACACGGATAAATCGGTGATATCACCACATCAACCAGGCGAAATGCCTGAACTGTTGAATACATTTACATTGAAACAGAGAGAAAAGGGAGGAGAAGTGAAGTGGTGCTGATACCCAGAGTCGAACTGGGGACCTCACCCTTACCAAGGGTGCGCTCTACCAACTGAGCCATATCAGCACGTATTGGAGCGGGCAGCGGGAATCGAACCCGCATCATCAGCTTGGAAGGCTGAGGTAATAGCCATTATACGATGCCCGCATCCTGAAACTCGGCTACCCAGTTCTTTCTGTAACAAAAAAAGAGATTTCTCTCTTTTTAAGTTCGAGCTGGTCAATTTTTCCAACCAGCTCCGGCGGCATATTCGCTGCCAGAAAGTGGTGGTGGGGGAAGGATTCGAACCTTCGAAGTCTGTGACGGCAGATTTACAGTCTGCTCCCTTTGGCCGCTCGGGAACCCCACCGGACTTGATGGTGCCGACTACCGGAATCGAACTGGTGACCTACTGATTACAAGTCAGTTGCTCTACCTACTGAGCTAAGTCGGCATCAAGTAGCGCGCATTCTATGGAGACCTGCGCAGTCATGCAACTAAAAAATTGCATAAAACGTTCTTTCGCTCACATTTTATTCGAAAGTAGCGTCGAGTGCTGTAAAATCATTCACTCGCGAACAAAAAATCAGCGGAAACCCCCGTTTTACCCTGCGTTACTCTGGCGTGACGACTCCCGCGTAACGCACCGCTTTCCCATATTTTTTCTTATTATTCCTGTCATCTGGTGTTAACCTCCTGCCCATTGTCCAAAATTAACTATGTGATGAGCCGTTACGCGCCGGTCTGTGGCGGTTCACAGAAGCATGCTTATGAGCAAAAAAGAGCAAACGTTAATGACGCCTTATCTTCAGTTTAACCGCAGCCAGTGGGCTGCCCTGCGTGACTCCGTCCCCATGACGCTGACGGAAGGCGAAATCGCACGGTTAAAAGGGATAAACGAAGATCTCTCCCTGGAAGAGGTGGCAGAGATCTATCTTCCCCTCTCTCGCTTGCTTAACTTCTATATAAGCTCCAACCTGCGCCGTCAGGCGGTGCTGGAGCAGTTCCTTGGAACCAACGGCCAACGCATTCCTTATATCATCAGCATTGCGGGCAGCGTGGCGGTGGGTAAAAGCACCACAGCGCGCGTATTGCAGGCGCTGCTGAGCCGCTGGCCGGAACACCGCAGCGTGGAGCTGATCACCACCGACGGCTTCCTGCACCCGAATGAGGTGTTAAAAGAGCGCGGTCTGATGAAGAAGAAAGGCTTCCCGCTCTCCTATGATATGCACCGGCTGGTGAAATTCGTCTCTGATCTGAAATCGGGCGCGCCAAACGTGACCGCGCCGGTCTATTCGCATTTAATCTACGACCGCATCCCGGACGGCGACAAAACGGTGGTGCAGCCGGATATCCTGATCCTCGAAGGGTTAAACGTGCTGCAAAGCGGAATGGATTATCCTCACGACCCGCATCACGTATTCGTTTCCGACTTCGTGGATTTCTCTATCTATGTCGATGCGCCGGAAGATTTGCTGCAAAGCTGGTATATCAACCGCTTCCTGAAGTTCCGTGAGGGGGCGTTCACCGATCCTGATTCTTACTTCCATAACTACGCGCAGCTCTCCAAAGAAGAGGCTATTAAGGTCGCGACGGGGCTGTGGAATGAGATCAACTACGTGAACCTCAAAGAGAACATCCTGCCAACGCGCGAGCGCGCCAGCCTGATCCTCACCAAGAGTGAGAAACACGCTGTCGACCAGATCCGGTTGCGGAAGTAATCTTTCAGGCATAAAAAAACCGGCTCAGTGCCGGTTTTTTTGTTTACGCCTGCGGCTTCTCGCCGTTTTCATCCTGATCGACCGCGAAGCAGGCCACCAGTTGTCCACCGTAATCCTTCAGCTGCGGCTGCAACTGTGTGCAGGGACCAAAGCGGCGACGGCAGCGGGCGTTGAACGCACACCCCGGCGGCGGATTCAGCGGGCTTGGCAGTTCGCCGGTGAGCTTGATGCGCTCGCGACGGTCATCCGGGTTCAGACGCGGCGTAGCCGATAGCAGCGCCTGGGTGTACGGGTGACGAGGATTCGTAAAGATCTGGTCTTTGGTCCCCTTCTCCACGCAGCGCCCGAGATACATCACCATCACTTCGTCAGCAATGTGCTCCACCACGGAGAGATCGTGCGAGATAAATACGTACGACAGCCCCAGCTCCTGCTGCAGATCCATCATCAGGTTCAGCACCTGCGCGCGCACGGAAACGTCGAGCGCTGAAACCGGTTCGTCGGCAATCACCACGTCCGGGTCAAGCATCAGACCACGGGCAATGGCGATACGTTGACGCTGGCCGCCGGAGAACATGTGCGGGTAACGATCGTAATGTTCGGTTTTGAGACCCACCTTCGCCATCATCGCCAGCGCTTTTTCACGACGCTGCTCTTTGCTCAGATTAGCGTTGATCTGCAGCGGCTCTTCCAGAATCTGCCCCACTTTTTTCCGCGGGTTCAGAGAACCGTACGGGTTCTGGAAGACGATCTGGATTTTCTGGCGACGCAGTTTCTGCGCCTGCGGATCGTGCTTGAGCAGATCCTGACCCTGATAATAAAGCTCACCGCCGGTCGGCGTTTCGATCATCGTCAGCAGACGGCCCAAGGTAGACTTACCGCAGCCCGACTCCCCCACCACCGCCAGCGTTTTACCGCGCTCGAGGGTAAAGGATACGCCATCCAGCGCTTTCACCAGACGCTCAGGGGCAAACATCCCCTTTTTGACCGGGTAATGTTTTTTCAGGTCGATGGCCTGCAACAGCATGTGTTGCGTGGCGGCCTGTTGCGTACTCATAGTGTTGGCCTCCCGGCATCATCGAGTGGGTAGTGACATTTCGACTGGCGGCCGTCAGCCAGCGTATTCAGCTCTGGCTCATCGACACGGCATTTGTCCGTCGCATACGGGCAGCGCGGGTTAAGCAGGCAGCCCTGCGGACGGTCATATTTGCCCGGCACCACGCCCGGCAGCGAGGCCAGACGAGCTTTATCCTGAGCAAACTCCGGCAGCGCGCGCAACAGCGCCTGGGTATACGGGTGACGCGGCGCGCGGAAGATATCGTGCGAGTTGCCGGTTTCCACAACCTGCCCTGCGTACATCACGATAATTTTATGTGCTGCTTCAGCCACCAGCGCCAGGTCGTGCGTAATCAGCACCAGCGCCATGTTCTCTTTCTGCTGTAGCTCCAGCAGAAGTTCGATGATTTGCGCCTGAATCGTTACGTCCAGCGCGGTGGTCGGTTCATCGGCAATCAGCAGCTTTGGCCGACAGGCAATCGCCATGGCGATCATCACGCGCTGGCTCATCCCGCCGGAGAGCTGGTGCGGATAAACGTCCAGACGCGATGCCGGGTCAGGTATTCCCACCTGCGTCAGCAGGTCGATAGCCCGCTGACGACGCGTTTTCTTATTGCCGCCCTGGTGCACCTTAATGGCTTCCATAATCTGGTAGCCAACGGTGTAGCAAGGGTTGAGACTGGTCATCGGGTCCTGGAAGATCATCGCCACTTCAGCGCCCACCAGCTGGCGACGCTCTTTTTCGGAGATGCGCTTCAGATCCTGGCCGTTAAAGGTCAGGCTTTCTGCCATCACGCGACCGGGATAGTCAATCAACCCCATGATCGCCAGTGAACTCACCGATTTACCGGAACCAGATTCCCCAACAATGCCGACCACTTCGCCCTGATTTACGCTGTAGCTGATGCGGTCCACGGCGCGAAACGGTGTGCCTTCGTCTCCGAAGTGCACCGATAATTTATCTATAGTTAATAACGCCATCTCGTGCCTCTTACTGCTTCAGTTTGGGATCAAGTGCATCACGCAGACCATCACCCATCAGGTTAAATGCCAGCACCGTCAGCAGAATCGCCAGACCTGGGAAGGTGACGACCCACCAGGCGCTTTGTGCGAACTGCAACACGTCGGAGAGCATGGTGCCCCACTCCGGTGTTGGCGGCTGCGCACCCATGCCAAGGAAGCCAAGAGCGGCCATATCAAGAATGGCGTTAGAGAAACCAAGCGACGCCTGAACAATCAGCGGTGCAAGGCAGTTAGGAAGAATGTTGACGAACATCTGGCGCATGGCGCCTGCTCCCGCCACGCGAGAAGCGGTCACATAGTCGCGGTTCACTTCAACCAGAACGGCCGCGCGGGTTAATCGAACATAGTGCGGAAGGGCCACGAAGGTCAGCGCCAGGGCGGCGTTACCTATCGACGGCCCAAAGACCGCCACCAGCACCAGAGCCAGCAGCAGGCTTGGCAGCGCCAGCATGATATCGACGATGCGCATGATGATGTTATCTACGATACCGCCGAAGTAGCCGGCAATCAGACCGAGAACCACGCCCATGATCAGCGACAGCACTACCACCAGACAGCCGACCAGCAGCGACAGGCGCGCGCCGTACATCAGGCGCGACAGCACGTCGCGGCCCACGTCATCGGTCCCCAGCAGGTGCGTCAGGCTGCCGCCGTCCTGCCAGGCAGGTGGCGCGAGCAGCGCATCGCGGAACTGATCCGCCGGGTTATACGGTGAAAGCACGTTCGCAAACACCGCAATCAGGATCATGATGGTGACATAGACCAGCCCGATAACCGCGCCTTTGTTGCGCTTGAAATAGTGCCAGAACTCCTGCAGCGGGGTCATAGGAACCGGCGCCGCGACCACTTTATTTTGAGTTACTTGTGACATGATGGCCCCTTACTTCTTATGTCGAATACGCGGGTTCACCACGCCGTACAGCAGATCGACCAGCAGGTTGACGAGAATAATCATCGTCGCAACCAGCAGCACACCGCCCTGCACCACCGGATAGTCACGGCGTTGCAATGCATCAATCAGCCAGCGTCCCAGCCCCGGCCAGGAGAAGATGGTTTCCGTCAGGATCGCCCCTGCCAGCAGCGTTCCCACCTGCAGGCCGATAACGGTAACCACCGGCAGCATCGCGTTACGCAAGGCGTGAACGATGATCACGCGCATACGGGTCAGCCCTTTAGCACGCGCGGTACGGATGTAGTCTTCGCCCAGCACTTCCAGCATCGAGGAACGGGTCATACGCACGATGACCGCCAGAGGAATGGTGCCCAGCACCATTGCAGGCAGGATCATGTGCGCCACGGCATCAATGAAGTTGCCCTCCTCGCCCCAGATAGCCGTATCGATCAGCATGAAGCCGGTCAACGGGTTGGTATCGTCAAGGAAGACCATATCGCTGACGCGCCCGGACACCGGCGTCAGGTTCCACTGCACCGACACCAGCATAATCAGCATCATGCCCCACCAGAAGATAGGCATGGAGTAGCCGGTCAGCGCGAGGCCAACGGCCGTATGATCGAAAATTGAACCGCGCTTAACGGCAGCCAGTACGCCAACGGGGATACCCACCGCGGTTGCAAAAATCATGGCGCAGATACCCAGTTCCAGCGTCGCTTTAAACCGCGGCACGAACTCGTCCCACACCGGGAGACGGCTTTTCAGTGAAATCCCTAAATCGCCGTGCAGAACGCCCCAGATGTAATGGAGGTACTGCTGCCACATCGGCTTATCAAGGCCGAGTTCCGCCAGCAGTTGGGCATGACGTTCAGGGGAAATACCACGCTCGCCCGCCATAATCATCACCGGGTCGCCGGGGATCATATGGACGAAGGCAAAAGTGAGAAGGGTGATACCGATAAACGTGGGGATGACAAGTCCCAGACGTCGGAGGATGAACTGCAACATAACCCGGATTCTCTCTGATGACGCACGCCCAACGGCGCGACGTCTGTATTGCTCACAAATCTTATTCCCTCCCCTTCCAGAGAGGAAATAAAGCACTACTGCCGGGTGGCGCTACGCTTACCCGGCCTACATTCGTAGGCCCGTGCAAGCGCAGCACCGCCGGGCATGGGGTGCTACTGCACCCCTTACGCTTTTAGTTATTCAACAGACACGTTTTCGAAGTGGTGTTTGCCCAGTGGATCAACCACGTAGCCCTTCACTTCTTTACGCACTGGCTCGTACACGGTGGAGTGAGCAACAATCAGCGCCGGAGCCTGATCGTGCATAACAACCTGCGCTTGTTTGTACAGTTCAATACGTTTGTTGTGATCGTCGGTCGCGCGGGCTGGCTGGATCAGGTCTTCAAACGGCTTGTAGCACCAGCGAGAGTAGTTGGAACCGTCTTTCGCTGCCGCACAGCTGAACAGCGTCGCGAAGAAGTTATCCGGATCCCCATTGTCGCCGGTCCAGCCCATCATCACCGCCTGGTGCTCGCCCGCTTTGGCACGCTTGAGGTATTCGCCCCACTCGTAGGTCACGATCTTGGCCTGAACGCCGATCTTCGCCCAGTCAGCCTGAACCATTTCCGCCATGCGGCGCGCGTTCGGGTTGTATGGACGCTGAACAGGCATTGCCCACAGCTCAACGGTAAAGCCTTTATCCTGGCCCGCTTCTTTCAGCAGCGCTTTCGCTTTCTCAGGATCGTAGGTGTAGTCCTTGATGTCGTCGTTATAGCCCCACATGGTTGGTGGGATCAGGTTCTTCGCGGCAACGCCAGCGCCCTGATAAACGGCTTTGATGATCGCTTCTTTGTTTACCGCGTAGGTCAGCGCCTGACGGACTTTCACGTCATCAAACGGTTTCTTCTCGGTATTAAAGGAGAGGTAACCCACGTTCAGGCCCGCCTGCTCCAGCAGGTTGATGTTTTTGTCCTGCTTCATGCGCGCAATGTCAGCCGGGTTCGGGTACGGCATAACCTGACATTCGTTTTTCTGCAGTTTTGCGTAGCGCACAGAAGCATCAGGCGTGATGGAGAAGACCAGACGGTCAATCTGCGGCTTGGTGCCCCAGTAGCCCGGGAAGGCTTTGTACAGAATACGGGAGTCTTTCTGGTACTGCAGCAGCTGGAACGGACCGGTCCCGATAGGATTCAGATCCACTTTCTCAGGCGTACCGGCCTTCAGCATGTTGTCCGCATACTCTTTAGAGAGAATAGAGGCGAAGTCCATTGCCAGGTCGGCCAGGAATGGTGCTTCCGGACGCGTCAGCACGAACTGAACGGTTTTGTCGTCCACTTTTTTCACTTCAGCAATCAGGTCAGGCAGACCCATGCCTTCGAAGTATTCATAGCTGCCGCCGGACACTTTGTGGTACGGGTTCTGGGCATTTTTCTGACGGTCGAAGGAGAACACCACGTCGTCGGCGTTGAAATCGCGCGTAGGTTTGAACTCTTTGCTGTCCTGCCACTTCACGCCCTGACGCAGGTGGAAGGTATAGGTCTTACCGTCTTCGCTGACGTCCCACTTCTCAGCCAGACCCGGAATCACTTCCGTAGTACCGGTTTTGAATTCAACCAGACGGTTATAGATAGGTACAGAGCTAGCGTCGTACGTTGTACCAGAGGTAAAGAGCTGTGGGTTAAAGCCTTCCGGCGAGCCTTCAGAACAGTAAACCAGGGTTTTTGCCTGAACACTTGCTGCAACGGTCATAGCCACCAGGCTCAGACCAAGCTTCAGCATCCCTGACTTCTTCAAGGAAATACTCATTATTCTGCTCCAATGTGATGTTTTGCTTTGTTGTGTTACGCCGCCTGACCTTTATTTATTTTTTACCCGGTCTGGTCGGTGGTGCCCGTAGGCGTTAAAGGGATGGAGAATCCTTTCAGAAGAGCGTTTGAGTTGCAGCGCAGATCCTCCCTGAAATGCCCCTCATGCCCTACAATCTGTCAACAGAATGTGAAAACGTCAATACAGGTGGCGGGGATTTACGCGGAGTGTGAGAAACCGCAAACAAAGATTAAAAAAACCTTCGAGGCTCGTTTTCAGCAGGGAAATTTATGCTACTCGCCATGTTGCAGCACAAATATCTTCATATTCTGCAACATCCAGTGATTAACTTTTATTCAGATCGGGTAAATTTTCTTGCGGAATGGTGAATATCTGAGCACTAAATTCCGCGAACGTTAAAACGCACAGCGAAAAATGCTGAGGTTATCCATAAGCAACGCAAAAAAAGATCAATCCATATATAAAAAAATACAATGGATTATGTCACAAAATAGTTATCAGGCAGGAAGATGCAGGGCTACCGGGGATTTTGGCCAATCGAGCGTGTTAAATCTCTAATGCAAAAAGGGCTAACCTTGCGGTTAGCCCTTTTTTAAATGTGGTCGGCGAGAGAGGATGACTCGCCACTGCGTGGCTCGCCCTTCGGGCCGTTGCTAAAGCAACGTTCCCTCGCTTCGCTCGGGTCGAACCTCCTTCCCCGGAGATTCTCATCCTCTTAACTTCAGAGGCAAAAAACCCTGCTCAAAAGAGCAGGGTTTCGAATGTGGTCGGCGAGAGAGGATTCGAACCTCCGACCCACTGGTCCCAAACCAGTTGCGCTACCAAGCTGCGCTACTCGCCGAATGCGGAGCGCATCTTACTGCTGAGGTGCGCCCCCGTCAATCCCTTAATTTAAAAAAGCCATTCAACTGGCGATAATCTCGCCAGCCCCGCTACTGCGCGGCTTTTGCAGCGTTATCGGGAACTTTACACCAGTTGTTATTTTCGTTAATCCCACCGTTCGGTGAGGTATACCCCAGGCAGCCCATAATGGTGTCGTACAGCTCAACGTGTCGGCGTGGGACTTTCATCTCTGCCTCTTTCTTGAGGTGCGCAAACATCTTCGCCTTCTCCGGGTTTTCCAGATACTTATCGGACATCCACATAATCATCGGCACGCGGAACTGCTCAGGCGGTGCCAGCTTGCGTGGCGTACCGTGCAAGTGCTCTTTTTCATTGATAGACTCGCCGTGATCGGCGGCGTAAATAACAATCGCTTTCTTATCGCGCAGCTCGTCAATCACCCGGCTCAGGAAAGTATCGACATACAGCACCGAGTTATCATAGGCGTTAATCAGTTCCTGCTTGCTGCAGTCTTTATTAATGCCCACGCACTCAGGCTGCCATTTGGCAAAATCGCGCGTGTAACGCTGGTAATAACTGTAATGCGACCCTTTGGTATGCAGAATAACCAGGTGCTTACCTTGCGGATGGTTCTTCAGAGACTGTGACATCTCTGCAAGCAACAGCATGTCATCCACATTTTTGCCACGGTTACGCGGCTCGGCACCAATCTGCTCGCGGTAGGCGATATTATCCGCCATGGTATTCGAGTAGAACCACATCTCACTTTGCATGGCGAACAGGTCTGAACTGAACCCAAGCTGCTTGAGCACAGCAAACACGTTCTGCTCTTTCAGGGTGCGCTGCGGGTTATCACTGGCTCCGCCTTCGCGAACAAACATACAGCGCAGTGAGAGTTTGGTCGCGGTATCACAGGAATAACCCCGGTAAGCCACCAGGTTCTTCTCCTGCGCCAGTTTTGGCGTGGTATCACGATCGTAACCAAGAATACCCATATGATCCCAGCGCGTCGTTTCGCCGATGACAAAGACGACGTAGGTATCATCAAGCCCGTCAGCCGGTGCCTGATAGGTGAATTTTTTCGTTGGGTTAATCAGCGATTTCACATCGCTGGATTCATCCGCCTGTGCCCAGGCATACAGGCCCAAAGCCGACAGCCAGTTTGATGGCAAATAGGAGTTGGCCACCACGCCGCCGTAGCTTGGCATATCCACGCCCGTCGCTTTTTCGATCCTCTTTTGCTGTTTTTCCATCAGGCGAATAGGCGCCCACACCAGCAGGCCGGCCAGCAACACGACGACGACATTACGGACCCGCTGCCCACGCGTGCGCAGCTGACGTAACAGCGTATAACGACAGGTGTTACTCCAGATAAAGAAGAGCGGGACCAGGCAGGTTAAAATCGTCCAGACGATAAAGCCTTTTCCGACCACCTCTTTCGAGAGATCGATATCGGTGGTCATTACCGACGCCACAATGCCGTAACCAATGACCACATTCATAAAGGTCATGTAATAACTGGCGGCGGCAGAAATGATCACCACCAACGAGGCCAGAATTTGCCAGGTGCGTCGGCCAAAAAGAGAGAGCAGGCGTAACAGGAAGAATGTGGCGAGGATAGAGCCGAACACTTCAATAGCAGCAAAAATTCCATTTCTTACGGTGAGGTGTTCGAAATAACCTTCCACTCGTCTGAACAGTACCGCGCCATTCAGAAATAATCCGATATAGACAGCCAGCATCAGACATAATCTTTGCTGGGTAAGAGACCTAATGTATTTCATGCAAACAACCCTGGGGGAAGGGGTATAAAGACCCGCTGAATCTCATGGAGAAAGCAGACAGAGTAAGTATGTGCGTAGGAAAGCGTTATCAGAAACGTCTACAAGCGCGGTAAGTAGACCACAGCGGAAGAGAAAAGTGGCAGCAGAGAATGTGATTCGTGTAAATTTTTACAAAAAAACAAGTCTGGAAGCGCATTCTGCCGCGCAAAAAAAGAGGCCGTGACGGCCTCTTTTTGCTGCATCAGGCATGTGCTTCGTTATACACCTCACGCTGCGGCTGGCGGATTGTAGTCGACAGTGCCAGGGAAATAATCAGCAACGCGAATATGACGCAGAAGGTCACGTAGAAACCGCCAAACAGAGAGGCAATCAGCGACCCGCAAATACTGCCGATACCGAAGCCCAGGTAAATCACACCGTAGTTCTTCGCCAGGTTGTTCAGACCAAAGAATTCGCTCACCAGTGACGGGAACACGGTAATAGTGCCGCCAAAGTTAAAGGCCACGCAGGCAATCGCCGCAAAGAAGGTCACTTCATTCAGCGGAGCAAACAGCAGCGCCGCCATGCCCACCAGCGACACCACCTGCCCCAGCGTGATGACGCGGATACGGGCGATTTTGTCCGACAGAATACCCAGCACCAGACGGCCAGAGAGGTTAGCGATGGAAATCACGGTCACCGCGTTAGCTGCCGTCGCCACGTCCAGTTTGACCATGCCCTGCGCGATATCTTTCGCCACGCCAATCACATACAGGCCGCTCATGCAGGCGGTCAGGAACATGACGGCCAGCATCCAGTACTGCGGTTTACGCATGGACTGCGCCAGCGTGAAGTCATTCTCCACCACGCCGTTAACGCTTTTGACCTCCTGCTGAGGAGCATCTTTCATCAGCGTTGCGCCGAACAGGATCATCACCAGGACGATAGCGCCCCAAATCATGAAGGTTTTTTCGAGGCCCACAGAGGCCAGAAGATGGGCGTCGATAAATTTAAAACCGAGGCTGCCCAGGCCATAAGAGCCGATGGCAAAGGCGGAGATAAGGCCTTTACGCTCCGGGAACCATTTAACGCAGTTCGACAGGGTAAGCAGATAGCCCGCACCGTCCGCCAGCCCGACCAGCACGCCGGCGCTCAGCCAGAGCATCATCAGGTTATTGGAATGTGCCGTCAGGAAAAAGCCCAGGCCCAGCAGAATACCGGACGCCATGGTCACGCGCTTCACGCCAAAGCGCTCCTGAAGCTTACCGGCAACCGAGGAGGAGATCGCCAGCCCGAGGCTCAACAAGCCGAAGGAGAACGCCACCTGGCTTACCGATGCGCCAAGCTTATCGGAGAGTGCGCTGTTAAACAGGCTCCAGGTGTAGACCGATCCCAGCGCAAACTGGGTAACGATAGTGCCAAATAGCGTTAACCAACGGGTGCGGTTATATGTCGATGTGTTCATGGCAGTTGTCCTGCAAGAGAAAGTAAGGGAATTCGCTATGGACAACGATAAACAAAACCGTGATTTACCTGGGGGAAAACGGCATGAAATGCAGGAAGACGGGAATGAAATGCCATTAATCGGGAATGAACGGCCTTGCCAGCGAACGAAGCGTAATAATGTTAGTGTCTACTATCGCTGAAAACCGCGTGAATATTATGTTTGCAATGTAAAGCCAACGTTAAAAAAAAACGCATTGTTAAAATTTAGCGCTCACGCCGAGCGTATAGAGCGTCTCCTCACCCGCGATGTTCCCCTCGCCCTGGGCTAAAGACGCATAGGCTGCCATATGGGTATTGAATGGGATATCCGTTCCGACGGTCACATCCATCCAGCTGCCGCTCTGCGCAGGTGCGGGGGTCTGGGGCATCCCATACTGCGATTTCCACTGGTTTTCTCCGAACTGCTGGTTGTAGCTGATTTGCGCCCAGGGGCGAAGATCGCCCACCTTTGTGTTCAGACGCCAGCCAAGCGAACTGATGCTGGCATGCCATAGCGGGTCGGTCAGCGACTGGGTTGTTAGCGTATCGCCAAACTCATTCGCCATCGAAGGTGCCGAGCCATCGTAGCGCCATTCCGCAACCGGCCCTGTCGTCATCTGCCCCTGCAGGGGGAAATTCCACCCGATGCTCACCCCTTCCGGCGCTTCGGAGGGTAAGCCAGAGGCGGTATTCAGGGTAAAGCCCGCCGAATTCTGCGACGTATTAATGCGTTCTGCGAGAATATCTTCATAACGCGGTTGGTGATCGGCGTCCCATGTATAACGTTCTGCCGTATTATTGTGTGCGTCTGAAACGATATATTCCTGTTGCCAGGCAAACGCGCTATGCGAATAAAGCACGCACGCTGAGATACCCACCAGGCCAAAAACAGCATGGCGACCACTGATCGTATTTATCATCATCAAAGCGACTCCAGAGAGAGCCGAATTCGGCGATATTTGTCATTATTTGGGAAGAGTTTGCAGGCAGATAGCCTTGTATTAACTATTGTCTTTTTAGCAGACACGTCAAGCCTGACAGATTGAAAATTTTGCACTTTCTGAAGCTATAAGGGAGATAACCTATGCAACGTTGCGGCTGGGTAAGCCAGGATCAGCTTTATATCGACTATCACGACAAGGAATGGGGCGTACCGGAAACCGATGGCAAAAAACTCTTTGAGATGATCTGTCTGGAGGGGCAACAGGCGGGCCTGTCGTGGATCACCGTGCTGAAAAAAAGGGAAAACTACCGCAATGCCTTCCATCAGTTTGACCCTGTCGCCGTCGCCGCCATGACCGACGAGGATGTCGAACGGCTGCTGCAGGATGCCGGCATTATCCGCCATCGCGGGAAGATTCAGGCCATTATTGGTAACGCCCGTGCCTGGCTTGCCATGGAGCAAAACGGCGAACCGTTCTCGGCGTTTGTCTGGTCGTTTGTGAATAACACCCCCATCGTGACCCGGGCCGCAACGCTTGCGGAGATCCCAACCTCTACGCCCGCCTCGGACGCCCTCTCAAAGGCGCTGAAAAAACGCGGCTTCAAATTCACCGGCACCACCATCTGCTACTCCTTTATGCAGGCCTGCGGGCTGGTGAACGACCATATTACGGAATGCTTCTGCCATCCGGGGGGCCATGATGATCCGCCAATGGCAAAGTGAAAATACCGCTCCGCTCCTGAGTCTGTGGCTTAAAAGCACCACCGTCGCGCATCCCTTTATCGACGCAGAGTACTGGAAAGAGAACGAAGCGATGGTGCGGGACGTCTATCTCCCGGCAGCGCAAACGTGGGTATGGGAAGATGAGGGGCAACTCTGCGGGTTTATCAGCGTGATGCACTCGCAGTTTGTCGGCGCGCTGTTTGTCGCGCCAGCCTTTATTGGCAAAGGGATTGGGCGCGCGCTGCTGAACCATGTACAGCAGCGCTACCCCTATTTAAGCCTGGAGGTGTATCAGAAGAACGAGCGGGCGGTGAATTTCTATCACGCACAGGGCTTTCGTATTGAAGACAGCGCCTGGCAGGATGATACCCACCACCCGACGTGGATCATGTGCTGGCAGGCGGATCAAACGCCGTTAACGTAAGCGCCGGCCCCTGATACTTTTCAACCCAGGCCAGCGCCGTGTTTCCCGCACAGCCGTTCCCCAGCTTCGAGCTGGGGAGATCTTTGGTTAAGACGTTAACGGCACCGTTTTTACAGATCCCGCCTTCGCTCGGCTCCAGGTCAGGCCATGCTCCCTGATGAATACAGATAACGCCAGGGCGGATGCCCTCGCTCACCACTGCGCCTGCCAGCACCTGCCCGCGTGCGTTCCAGACGCGTACCACGTCGCCGTCGGCTATTCCCCGCGCTTTTGCATCAGCATTATTCAGCGTGACGGGTTCTCGCCCGGCAACCGCATACTGTTCGCGCAGTGAGCTGTAGTTCAGCTGGCTGTGCAGACGGTGCGCCGGATGGGCAGAAAGCACCTGCAACTGTTCTGGCTGCGCGTTGCCGTGCCACTCGTCCGGCTCCAGCCACATCGGATGCGGCGGGCAATCGGCATACCCAAAGCTGGCAATGCGCTGGCTGTGAATAACAATTTTCCCGCTCTCGGTTTTCAGAGGGTACCGTTCCGGATCCCGGCGAAACTCCGCGAAGCGGATAAACCGGGCGTTCTGTTCGCTCTCCGGCATCTCAAAAATTTCATTCGCTTCCCAGAAGGTGGCAAAAGGCGGCAGCGTCACGCCCTGGGCTGCGCCGCGCTCTCCGGCGATCTGGTAGAAGGTTTCCAGCCACTCAAGGTCCGTTTTACCTTCGGTGAAGCGCTCGCGGCCACCCGCTTCCCAACGCTCGCTCAGCGCCGCAAACACCTCAAAATCGTCACGCGCTTCATCACGCGGGGGGACGACGCGCTTCATCGGCACCATATGCTGGTTGCTGTAATCCCCGGTCATGGTGAGATCGTTACGCTCAAACGAGGTGGTCGCAGGCAGAACGATGTCGGCGTGTTTAGCTGCCGCGGTCCAGAAGCACTCGGAGATCACCACCAGCTCCGGCTTTTGCCAGGCGCGGATCAGGCGGTTGGTGTCCTGATGGTGGGTAAAGTTTGCCCCGCCCGCCCACCAGACAAACTTAATATCCGGGAAGTGGCGATCCATACCGTTGTGCTGATAGAAACCTCCTGGGTTTTCCAGCGCTTCAACGATGCGCGCCACCGGAATTTTATCGACCGCATCCACGCCGCCCTGCACCGAGCCTTGCATCGACGCCAGTACCGCCGCTTTACGCGTTGGGTTACCGCCGTTGGCAAAGTGATAAGAAAGACCAAAACCCCCGCCGGGCGTGCCAATCTGCCCCAGCATGGCCGCGAGCGTCACCAGCATCCAGTGCTTCTGCTCACCATACTGCTGACGCTGCATCCCCCAGCCGGACATCAGCATGGTGGTGTGGTTGTGGAATAACGCGGCCAGTTCACGCAGTTTATCGGCATCAATACCGCAAATGTCCGCCGCCCACTCCGCCGTTTTGGCGATGCCGTCGGATTTCCCCATCAGGTATTCCGCGAAGCGATCAAAACCGGTGGTACAGCGGTTGAGGAATGTTTCATCCTGCCAGCCTTTTTCGACCAGCGTATGGGCAATCCCCAGCATCATCGCCACGTCGGTGCCCATGTGCGGGGCCAGCCATTCGGCGCTGTCGCCGAGAAAATCCATGGTTTCTGAACGCATGGGGTCAATACAGATGATGCGCTTGCCGCTTTTACGCAGCGCGTCGAAGTAGGACATGCCCTGCTCGTCGGAGGCATTCCACGCAATTTTAAGCGTGTTGAGCGGGTTGGCGCTCCACAGCACAACCACCTCAGTGTGCTCCAGCACCAGCGGCCAGCTGGTCTGCTGCTGATAGACCTCGTTACCCCCCACCACGTAAGGCATGATCGCCTGCGCCGCGCCGGTCGAGTAATCGCCCAGATGTCCGGTATAGCCGCCCGCCAGGCTCATATAGCGTTGCAGCAGCGTCGCGGCTTTATGCAGCACGCCGTTAGAACGCCAGCCGTACGATCCCGCAAAAATCGACGAGGGTCCGTAACTCTCGCGGATGCGCTTATGCTGCGTGTGGATTAGGGCCAGCGCATCGTCCCAGCTTACTCGGACAAACTCGTCCTGGCCGCGAATGCCCTGCGGCTTATCCGGCGACGCCAGAAACCCTTTACGCACCATCGGCCAGCGCACGCGGGCGTTGCTGTGCACCTGATCGCGAACGGCGGTCTGCAGGGAGTTAGGGTGTTGCGTAGGCAATGCCCCGCGGGATGACAGCACATTTTCGCCGTCCGTTTCGACCAGCATCGGCCCCCAGTGGGCAGCGGTCAGAATGGTTTTTATCGAGGTGCTCAAAGCGTGCGCTACTGGTTGCGTGCAGGTTGACGGCCTTCTTACTGAGGCTGTTTATGGTTTGTCACAAATTTCAGAGTTATACCCGGAATTTTCTCCAGATCCGGACGTCATAATCAACTGCCACGCGCGTAGTGGCAAAGAATAAAAAGGATTAAGGAAATAAGATGAAGAAACGTGTACTCGTCATTGCTGCTCTGGTGAGCGGCGCCCTGGCGGTTTCAGGCTGCACAACAAACCCTTATAGCGGTGAGCGCGAAGCGGGTAAATCCGGCATCGGCGCGGGCATTGGCTCGCTGGTCGGGGCGGGCGTTGGCGCGCTCTCCTCCTCTAAGAAAGATCGCGGTAAAGGGGCGTTAATTGGCGCAGCAGCCGGGGCGGCGCTGGGCGGCGGCGTCGGTTATTACATGGACGTGCAGGAAGCGAAACTGCGCGACAAAATGCAGGGTACCGGCGTTAGCGTGACGCGCAGCGGCGATAACATCATTCTGAACATGCCAAACAACGTCACCTTCGACAGCAGCAGCGCAACGCTGAAACCGGCTGGCGCAAACACCCTGACCGGCGTGGCGATGGTGCTGAAAGAGTACAGCAAAACCGCCGTGAACGTGATTGGCTACACCGACAGCACCGGCAGCCAGGATCTGAACATGCGTCTGTCCCAGCAGCGTGCTGATTCCGTGGCCAGCGCCCTGATCACCCAGGGCGTCGCCGCGAACCGTATCCGCACCAGCGGCATGGGGCCAGCGAATCCGATCGCCAGCAACAGCACGGCGGAAGGCAAAGCGCAGAACCGCCGCGTAGAGATTACGTTAAGTCCTGTGCAGTAGGTAAAAGCAAAACGGCAACCCCGTTGCCGTTTTTAGTGTTTGCGCCCTCTCCCGTGGGAGAGGGTTGGGGTGAGGGCATCAGACCGCAACCTCTCGTAAGCGCAGCGCCACCGGGCAAATGACTTGATTCGTCAGATTTTCCCGCTAAGGTGTTCTCACGCACTTCAGGGAAATCAGCGATGAGCAAATCAACACGGGCCACCATCAGCGACGTGGCGAAAGCCGCCAGAACCGGTAAAACCAGCATTTCACGCTATCTCAACGGTGAGAAACATTTGCTGTCCGACGCGCTGCTGGCACGTATTGAACAGGCCATTGCCGAACTCGACTACCGGCCCAGCATCATGGCGCGCGGCCTCAAGCGTGGACGCACCCGCCTTATTGGTCTGATCATCGCCGATATCACCAACCCCTACTCCGTTAACGTGTTGAGCGGTATCGAAGCAGCCTGCCGCGAAAAAGGCTTTACGCCGCTGGTGTGTAATACCAATAACGAAGTGGACCAGGAGCTGCACTATCTTGACCTGCTGCGCAGCTACCAGGTGGAAGGCATCGTGGTCAACGCGGTGGGAATGCGTGAAGAGGGGTTAAATCGCCTGCAGCAATCCTCCCTGCCGATGGTGCTGATCGACCGGAAAATCCCGGAGTTCGCCTGTGATGTCGTTGGGCTGGATAACACGCAGGCCGCCACCACCGCCACCGAGCATCTGATTGAACAAGGCTTCGAGGCGATCCTGTTCCTCAGCGAGCCGCTGGGGATGGTCAACACCCGCCGTGAACGACTCGCGGCATTTCGCAGCACGCTGGAGCGGTATACCGGCGCGATCGCTGAAAATGCGGAAGTCGCGCTTCACGAAGCCAGCCAGCTCGATAACACCCTGCGCCAGTTTCACACCCGCCACCGGGGGATGCGCAAAGCGGTGATTTCCGCTAACGGGGCGCTGACGCTCCAGGTTGCCCGCTCGCTGAAACGCATCGGCCTGCACTGGGGCAGCGATATTGGCCTGCTCGGGTTTGATGAACTGGAGTGGGCGGAACTGGCCGGCGTGGGCATTACCACCCTCAAACAGCCGACCTGGCAGATAGGCTACGCCGCCGTGGAACAGGTTGTTCGCCGCATTGAAGGGGCCAGCGAGGCCGTGCGTGAACAGGTCTTCTCCGGGGAACTGATCGTTCGCGGCTCTACCGCCCGTTAACCCTCCCTCCGTGATGCCGATCATAAATTCAACATCCTGAACTTTTCTTTGGAACCGGTTCCATCTAGCGTAATAGTATCAATGTTGCGATGGAGTCAGGCAATGAGCAGGAAAATAATGGTGGTCACCGCCGCCTATGGCACAGACCAGGTCCGGCAGGCAGGCGGTCAACGGGCGATGCTCCCCGTGATTGCTGGAGCCGGTGCCGACGGCGTGGAGATCCGCCGCGAACTGTTCAGCCATGACGAGCTGCTGACGCTGCCCGCGCTGAGCGAAACGATCGAACTGCTGGGCCTGCTGGCGTGCTACTCCGCCCCTGCCGCCCTGTTTATGCCGGACGGCACGCTTAACCCGGACCTCCCGCGTTATTTATCGGAAGCCAGCACCTTAAACGCGCTTTGGCTGAAAGTCTCTCTGGGTCATTTCAACGACAAGCAGCCTCTCGAGGCTCTGCGCGCCCTGCTGAATGCAAGCGGCATGGCGCTGGTGGTGGAAAACGACCAAACCGACTGCGGTCAACTCGCCCCGATGCAGCGCTTCAAGGCGGCCTGCCGGGTGATGGCGCTGCCCGTCACGCTGACGTTCGACATGGGCAACTGGCTCTGGGTCGGTGACTCACCGGAGGAGGCCGCGCGCCATCTGGCTCCCGCGGTGAGCTATATCCACGTTAAAGCCGCCGTTGCGCATAACGCGCAGTTCCGCGCCGTTCCCCCGGACCACGCCGACGCGCGCTGGCTGGATCTGCTCAACCAGCTTCCAGCCGATGCACCGCGCGGCATTGAGTTCCCACTGGAAGGGGCGGATTTAATGGCCGTCACCCGTCATTACGTTAACCTGCTGCGCGAGGAGTAAACCATGCACAAGACGCTGGATGTCATCACTGTCGGCGAGGCCATGGCGATGTTTGTCGCCACCGAAACGGGCGAGCTGAGCACGGTAGAACACTTTATGAAGCGCGTGGCGGGAGCAGAGCTGAACGTCGCCACCGGGCTTGCCCGTCTGGGCCTGAACGTCGGCTGGGTCAGCCGCGTGGGCGACGACAGCTTTGGTCATTTCATTCTCGACACCTTAAAAAAAGAGGGCATTGATGCCGCAGGCGTGACGCTCGACGGGCGTTTCGCCACCGGCTTTCAGCTCAAATCGAAAGTTGAAAATGGAACCGATCCCAACGTGGAGTATTTCCGTAAAGGATCGGCGGCAAGCCATCTCTCCGTCGAGGACTACCATGCGCCCTACTTTTCTGCGGCGCGCCATCTGCACCTGAGCGGCGTGGCGGCTGCGCTTTCGGCAAGCTCATATGCGCTACTGGATCACGCTGCGACTGCCATGAAAGCGCAGGGAAAAACCATTTCTTTCGATCCGAACCTGCGTCCGGTGCTCTGGAAAAGTGAAGCGGAGATGGTCGAGAAGCTGAACCGTCTGGCGTTCCAGGCCGACTGGGTGCTCCCCGGCATCAAAGAGGGAATGATCCTCACCGGCGAAAGCACGCCGGAAGGGATTGCCGACTTTTATCTGAACCAGGGGGTAAAAGCCGTGGTGATGAAAACCGGTGCGGATGGCGCATGGTTCAAAACCGCCGACGGCGAGCAGGGTGCCGTCGCTGCGATCAAGGTTGAGAACGTGGTCGACACCGTGGGCGCAGGCGATGGTTTTGCCGTGGGCGTTATTAGCGCACTGCTGGAAGGTAAAGCCTTACCGCAGGCTATCGCCCGGGGGAACAAAATCGGCTCGCTGGCCATTCAGGTCCAGGGCGACAGCGAAGGGTTACCGACGCGCGTACAGCTAGAATCTTAATTTCCTCTCCCTGTGGGAGAGGGCCAGGGTGAGGGCAACAGACCGCACCACACAATTAAACCACCGTGTACCCTACAGACAACGGCGGTAACAACCTCAACAACAGAGGCAAGCCTATGAACAGTTCGACCAATGCAGTAAAACGCTGGTGGTACATCATGCCTATCGTGTTCATCACGTACAGCCTGGCGTATCTCGATCGTGCCAACTTCAGCTTCGCATCCGCCGCAGGGATCACCGAGGATCTCGGGATCACCAAAGGCGTCTCCTCGCTGCTGGGCGCGCTTTTCTTCCTCGGCTACTTCTTCTTCCAGATCCCAGGCGCTATCTACGCCGAACGCCGCAGCGTGCGTAAACTGATCTTCATCTGCCTGATTTTGTGGGGGGGATGTGCGTCACTGACCGGCGTGGTGAACAACATTCCTGCGCTGGCCGCCATTCGCTTTATCCTCGGCGTGGTGGAGGCCGCGGTTATGCCCGCAATGCTGATTTACATCAGCAACTGGTTTACTAAATCTGAACGCTCCAGGGCGAACACGTTCCTGATCCTCGGTAACCCGGTGACGGTACTGTGGATGTCCGTGGTGTCTGGCTACCTGATCCAGTCTTTCGGCTGGCGCGAAATGTTTATCATCGAGGGCGTCCCGGCGGTTATCTGGGCATTCTGCTGGTGGGTGCTGGTGAAAGACAAACCGTCTCAGGCGAAATGGCTCTCGGAAGATGAAAAAGCCGCGCTTCAGGCGCAGCTGGACAAAGAGCAGCAAGGCCTGAAGGCGGTACGCAACTATGGCGAGGCCTTCCGCTCGCGCAACGTCATTCTGCTGTGCGCACAGTATTTCACCTGGAGCATTGGCGTGTATGGCTTTGTGCTGTGGCTGCCGTCCATTATCCGCAGCGGCGGCGAAAATCTCGGCATGGTCGAAGTGGGCTGGCTGTCGTCGGTGCCCTATCTGGCGGCGACCATCGCGATGATTATCGCCTCATGGGCCTCGGACAAGCTGCAAAACCGTAAACTGTTCGTCTGGCCGCTGCTGCTGATTGCTGCCTTTGCGTTTATCGGTTCCTGGGCCGTCGGGGCTAATCACTTCTGGGCCTCTTACACCCTGCTGGTGATTGCGGGTGCCGCCATGTACGCACCTTATGGTCCATTCTTCGCGATTATCCCGGAGATGCTGCCGCGTAACGTGGCGGGCGGCGCAATGGCCTTAATTAACAGCATGGGCGCGCTGGGGTCGTTCTTTGGTTCGTGGTTCGTTGGTTATCTTAATGGCGCAACCGGCAGCCCGTCAGCATCGTACATATTTATGGGGGTAGCGCTTTTCGTCTCAGTGTGGCTAACTCTGATTGTTAAGCCTGCTAATAATCAACAGCTACCCGTCGGCGCACGCCACGCCTAAACCCTTTCACATCTACGGAGATTAGCATGAAGCCGTCCGTCATTTTGTATAAAGCCTTGCCTGACGATCTACACCACCGCCTGGAAGAACATTTCACCGTGACCCAGGTGAAAGACCTTAGCCCGCAGACCGTGACGCAACACGCCGATGCGTTCGCCCATGCCGAAGGGCTGCTGGGCTCCAGCGAAAAAGTGGATGCCGCACTGCTGGAAAAAATGCCGAAGCTTCGTGCCACCTCTACGGTTTCCGTGGGGTATGACAACTTTGACGTGGATGCCCTTAACGCCCGCAAGATCCTGCTGATGCACACGCCACATGCCCTGACTGAAACCGTGGCCGACACGCTGATGGCGCTGGTGCTCAGCACTGGCCGCCGCGTCGTGGAGGTTGCTGAACGCGTCAAAGCGGGCGAGTGGACGAAGAGCATTGGCCCGGACTGGTTTGGCGTGGACGTTCATGGCAAAACGCTGGGGATCGTCGGCATGGGCCGCATCGGACTGGCGCTGGCGCAGCGCGCGCATTTCGGCTTCAACATGCCGATCCTCTACAACGCCCGCCGTCATCACGTCGAAGCCGAGGAACGCTTCAACGCGCGCTACTGCGAGCTGGATACACTGCTTCAGGAAGCGGATTACGTCTGCCTGATCCTGCCCCTGACGGACGAAACCCATCATCTGATTGGCAAATCGGCGTTTGAGAAGATGAAGACGTCGGCCATTTTCATCAACGCGGGGCGTGGTCCGGTTGTGGATGAAAAGGCGCTGATTGAGGCGCTGCAAAATGGTGAGATCCATGCAGCCGGTCTGGATGTGTTTGAGCAGGAGCCGCTGCCGGTCGATTCACCGCTGCTGACATTGCCCAACGTTGTGGCCCTGCCCCACATTGGCTCAGCAACGCACGAGACACGCTACAACATGGCGGCCACCGCAGTAGATAACCTGATTGCCGCGCTAGGCGGTAAGGTTAAACAGAACTGCGTTAACCCGCAGGTGCAACAGTAGAAACGAAAAAACCCGCCAGAAGGCGGGTTTTAGAATTCTTTGCTGCTGAGTTGGAAGCTTACAGGCTTACAACGTTACCAGCTGCTGGGCCTTTAGCGCCGCTTTCGATGGTGAAGGACACTTTCTGACCTTCGTCCAGAGATTTGTAGCCTTCGTTCTGGATAGCAGAGAAGTGTACGAACACGTCTTTAGAGCCATCGTCAGGAGTG
Organism: Enterobacter cancerogenus; assembly: GCF_019047785.1. Classification (NCBI taxonomy): domain Bacteria; kingdom Pseudomonadati; phylum Pseudomonadota; class Gammaproteobacteria; order Enterobacterales; family Enterobacteriaceae; genus Enterobacter; species Enterobacter cancerogenus. The sequence goes on from NZ_CP077290.1 coordinate 2,474,187, forward strand.
ATGAAGCCGAAACCTTTATCAGCGTTGAACCATTTTACCAGACCAGTCATTTTACCAGACATAGAAATTACCTTATTAAAAATTTGTTGTGCCTTCCGGCGCGATGGTTGCGTTACAGATTTTTAAGCGATGAAGGAAGGGTCACTACGAAGGGTATCTATGGATAACAATCTGGACTGCTTAACTAAACTGCTTTAGGTCTGTGTAACAAACCGACGGGGATAGTTATACCGATGTGGTAGGTGAATGACAAGCATTATTTTTATTATCTATAAAAAACCCCGCCTGATGCGGGGTTTTTTTGTTTACTCGGTTGCCGCGACGGCTGCCGTCCACGCCTGACTAAAGGCCTGGTGCTGCGACGCCAGCGGCCCGATCAGCGTATTGTACTGGCTTGCCTGCTGTGAGGTCGGGAACTGGATACCGTTAGAGACGAAGCTCACCTGCGTACCCTGTTCGTTAATAAAGTCCCCTACCTGCACCAGCTGCTGCGTAAAGATCTGCGCGGCCGGGATCAGCGGTTGCAAAGCGTCGGAAGGTTTGATGACCACTTTCTCATACGCTTTATCAAAGACCGGCTTGAGATCCTCGCCCTGCTTCAGCGCAGAACGCGAAGCATCGGCCTGCATTTTGGCATTCTGCAACTGCTGGCTGAGCACGCCGAGCGCACCGTTGGACTGGCGCAGCGGTTCACGCTGGGTCACATAATCCTGCGGCACACGGATCGCGTTAACGCTATCCAGCACCGGACGAAGACCGGAATCCATCGCCTGGCTCACCTGCTGTGAATAACCATAAAGAATGGCGTAATCAGAAACAAAAGGACCAAACTGTTTTTTCTGATCCGCAGTCAGCGTTGGTAAACGCTCGCCGCTGCGCATCACCGTATTCTGCAGAAAATCGATAAACGCTTTGCGCTGATCGCCTTCTTTATCGAAACACCCACTCAGGCTAACAACCATCAACAACGCCGCAATAGGCGCAAACCAGCGAGAGCAGGACTTTCCTGTCGCCATTTTAATACTCCTTTCACCCAAAAAAGCGCACACCGGCACACGCGTGCCTGACGGCTTACAAGAATAGTCCAGGTCAGCCCTGCAAGATACCCTTTTCATGCAAAACGGCTATTACCGTTTTCGTGCTGAGTATTTACAAAAAAATACCTATAGCAGCCTAAGGATGTGTAATCAGTGGATTAGCATAACTATCCACTTCGCTGAAACGAATCAACCTACCCTTACTGTACAAATAATCACAGCCGTGACGATCCACGATTTGCAATAAGGACTATTCTTAACAGGCTCTCTGATGTTCATGATCCCGCTGTGAGATTTATGAGGAGTTCTCAATGGAATATAAAGATCCTGAGTTTGAGCTGCTGAGCAGCCTGGAACAGATTATTTTTAAAGATGTACCGCAGACGATTACCCTGAAACAAAAGTCCAATCCCTTTACTGAATTTGAGCGGTTACGTAAAGCGTCAGGACTTAAAACGGATGAATTCGCAAGAGCGATGGGTGTCAGCGTATCGATGGTGCTGGAATGGGAATCAAAACGTGAAAAACCCACGCCGGCTGAATTAAAGCTGATGCGCCTGATTCAAGCCAACCCTGCCCTTAGTAAGCAAATAGCGTAATAAAGATAACCCGCCCCCGCCCTTGCGGGGGTTTGTGTTTTAGAGGCTTTCGCACCGCCATCCCGATTCCTGCCACACCAGTTCATGCGTCAGTTTTAATCCTTTGAGAAAAGCCTCATCGTGGGACACCACCAGCAGCGCACCGGGAAAATCGGCCAGCGCCGCTTCAATCGCCTGCACCGACGCCAAATCTAGATGGTTGGTGGGTTCATCTAACAGCAGCAACTGGGCCGCCTCTTCTCGCCATAAAACGCAGGCGAGCGCCGCTTTTAGTCGCTCGCCTCCGCTCAGTTCGGCCAGCGGAAGCGTAACTTTGTCCGCACCCAGCTGAAGCTGGGCCAGCCGGGTCCGAAGCGTGCCCTCTTCAAGCGGCGTATTATGCAGGTTCAGATGCGTCATCACCGACCGGGAGAGATCCAGCTGCGTAAGATGCTGATCCAGATACGCGCATGATACCGACAGACGGCAGGTGCCTGACAGCGGCGCGACCTGCCCCAGAATGACCTTCAACAGCGTCGATTTTCCGCAGCCGTTCGGCCCACGCAGCGCCACGCGCATCGGACCATCCATCCGCCAGTCTGTTGGCGGCAGTTCGACATAGGGCAGAACCAGATTGTCCATCACCAGAACCTGTTTCCCCTGCGCAATATGGCTTTCCGGCAGGGTAAACATCACGGGATTTTCTTCTTCAACCCGCTCGCGCGCCTTGTTAACCGCAGCATTCAGCGCGTCATTTTGATCGCTATGCTGTTTTTTCCAGGATCCCACACGCTCTTTCGCCGCCCCTTTGTATTTCACGCGCTCAAACGAGGCAATATTCAGCGTATCCACCGTGCGCAGCGTTTTAGCCGAACGCCGCTGGCTGTCATCATGTTCTTTTTGTATGCGGGCACGGGTACGCTTGCGCTCGGTCGCCGCATGTTCCAGCGCCGCGCGGGCGGCCTGTTGTTCTGCCTCGCGCTGGGTTTGCCAGGTGGCATAGTTCCCGCCGAAACTGCGCAAGCCGGACGCGCTCAGCTCAAGTATGCGCGGCACCCGGGCCAGTAACTCACGATCGTGAGACGCCACCAGCACGCCCCCCGGATAGCGGGCAAGCTGGTCGTAGAACCACGCCCGGCCTTCTCTGTCGAGGTGGTTCGTGGGCTCATCCAGCAGCAGATAATCTGCGCCGGCGATAAACGCGCCGCACAGCAGGGCGCGAATGCGCTCCCCACCGCTCAGCTCATCAGCCCGCTTTTCGGGATCAAAAGGCGGAAGTTTAGCGGCGATAAACGCGTCGCTCAGCCGTTCCGCCAGATCCCAGTACCCGTCAAGAATATCCAGATCCTCGGGCTCAGCATCGCCGCTGTCGACACGCTTTCGCGCCGCGAAAATCGTCTCATAGCCGAGCAGTTCAGCCAGCGTAAGCTGCGGAGAAATAACGTGCTGTTGCGCCACATACGCGCTTGTTCCGAAGCGCTCAATGTGGCCGCCAGCCGGGAGATCCAGCCCCGCCAGCAGACGCAGCAGGCGCGTTTTACCGCTGCCGTTGCGCCCAACCAGCGCGCACAGAGAGGGTTCCAGTGACAAATTCAGCGGACCAAAAAGGATATCGCCCGTCGCAAACTGACAGGTGACCTGATGCAAAATAAAAGAAGGGGACTGCGCAAAATGAGCCATAAGCACTCCTGAATGAAATCAAAACATCCCCTGCTCACGCGGTAGCGTTTAGCAAGGCTCGAAATTCATCAGTCGTGTTTGTTCATTTTTGGGGGGCGCTCCAGCGGAAAGACGTTAGCAGGAGTAAGGATAACGGTAATTTGTTGACCATTTCAAGGTTAAATTTTCAGCGGTACGTAATAAAAAACCCGCCGAAGCGGGTTTTTAGCATTTGTAACAAAAGGCGCATTACTGCAGCAGCGAAATATCCGCTACGCGCAGGAAGAGTTCGCGCAGTTTTTCGAGCATGGTCAGGCGGTTAATACGCAGTTCCTGATCTTCTACGTTCACCATCACTTTCTCGAAGAAAGCATCAATCGCTTCACGCAGTTCAGACAGCTCGACCAGCGCTTCCTGGTAGCGACCTTCGGCGAAGAACGGTTCCAGTTTGTCACGCAGAACCACAACCTGCATCGCCAGAGCGATCTCTTCCGGCTCTTTCAGCGTAGCGGCGTTAACACGCTCGTTCAGCGTCTCGTCGGATTTCGCCAGGATGTTAGAGACACGCTTGTTGGCCGCAGCCAGCGCAGCCGCCGCGTCCAGCGTACGGAAGTGAGAAACCGCCTTCATGCGCGCATCGAAATCTGCCGGACGGGTTGGACGACGCGCCAGCACCGCCTGAATGGTGTCAACGGTGTAGCCTTCATCCTGATACCAGGCGCGGAAACGCCCCAGCATGAAGTCGATAACGTCATCCACAACCTTCGCGTTTGTCAGCTTGTCACCGTACAGGCGCACCGCTTCTTCGGTCAGGGTCTGCAGATCCAGGTTCAGGTTCTTCTCAACGATGATACGCAGCACGCCAAGTGCGGCACGACGCAGCGCAAACGGGTCTTTATCGCCTTTCGGATGCTGACCGATACCGAAGATGCCCGCCAGGGTATCCATTTTATCGGCGATCGCGACGGCGCAAGCCACCGGATTGGACGGCAGATCGTCACCCGCAAAGCGCGGCTGGTACTGCTCGTTCAGGGCGACAGCCACGTCTTCCGCTTCACCGTCATGGCGCGCGTAGTGCATGCCCATCACGCCCTGGGTGTCGGTGAATTCGAACACCATGTTGGTCATCAGGTCGCACTTGGACAGCAGGCCCGCGCGGGTAGCGTGATTGACGTCTGCACCGATTTCACGGGCGATCCAACCGGACAGCTCCGCAATACGGTCGGTCTTGTCACGCAGCGTACCCAGCTGCTGCTGGAACAGCACGGTCTGCAGGCGCGGCAGGTTGTCTTCCAGACGCTTTTTACGGTCGGTATTGAAGAAGAACTCAGCATCTGCCAGACGCGGACGCACCACTTTCTCGTTACCGGAGATAATCTGGGACGGATCTTTCGATTCGATGTTCGCCACGAAAATGAAGTTTGGCAGCAGTTTGCCGTCGTTGGCGTAAACCGGGAAGTACTTCTGGTCACCCTTCATGGTGTACACCAGCGCTTCAGCCGGAACGGCGAGGAATTTCTCTTCGAACTTCGCGGTCAGCACAACCGGCCATTCGACCAGAGAGGTCACCTCTTCCAGCAGGCTTTCGCTCAGGTCTGCGTTGCCGCCAATCTGGCGTGCCGCTTCTTCGGCATCCGCTTTGATTTTGGCTTTACGCTGCTCGTAGTCGGCAATGACCTTACCGCGCTCCAGCAGGATCTGCGGGTACTGGTCGGCATTGTCGATAGTGAATTCCGGCTCGCCCATAAAGCGGTGGCCACGGATCACGCGATCGGACGCGACGCCGAGAATGGTAGCAGGAATAACGGTATCGCCGAGCAGCAGGGTCACGGTGTGAACCGGACGCACGAAGTGCACGTCGGACGCGCCCCAGCGCATCAGTTTTGGAATAGGCAGCTTAGCCAGCGAGGTTGCAATCATGTTTGGCAGCAGCGCTTCTGCGCTTTCGCCTTTAACATGAGCGCGATACAGCAGCCACTCGCCTTTGTCAGTGGTCAGACGCTCGGCCTGATCAACGGTGATACCGCAGCCGCGCGCCCAGCCTTCAGCCGCTTTGCTCGGTTTGCCTTCCGCGTCGAACGCCTGAGCAATCGCCGGGCCACGTTTTTCCACTTCACGATCCGGCTGTGACGCCGCCAGATTTGCCACTTTCAGCGCCAGACGACGCGGTGCAGCAAACCACTCAATTTTACCGTGTGCCAGGCCAGCGTTATCCAGCTCGGCCGTTACGTTCGCAGCGAAAGATTCAGCCAGGCTGCGCAGGGCTTTTGGTGGCAGCTCTTCGGTTCCGATTTCCACCAGGAAAGTTTTCTCAGACATGGCCGCCTCTTATTTGTTTCGGTTGCACATCGGGAAGCCAAGGGCTTCACGGGACGCGTAGTAAGCTTCTGCAACGGCTTTGGTCAGGGTGCGAATACGCAGGATATAGCGCTGACGTTCAGTCACGGAGATGGCTTTGCGGGCGTCCAGCAGGTTGAAGCTGTGGGCGGCCTTCAGAATACGCTCGTAGGCGGGCAGCGGCAGCGGAGTCTCCAGCGCCAGCAACTGCTGCGCCTCTTTCTCGTATTGCTCGAAGCAGGTGAACAGGAAGTCCACGTCCGCGTATTCGAAGTTGTAAGTGGACTGCTCCACTTCGTTCTGATGGAACACGTCGCCGTAGGTTGTTTTCCCCAGCGGGCCGTCGCTCCAGACCAGGTCGTAAACGCTGTCTACGCCCTGAATGTACATCGCCAGACGTTCCAGACCGTAGGTGATTTCACCGGTGATCGGTTTACATTCCAGACCACCCACCTGCTGGAAGTAAGTGAACTGCGTCACTTCCATACCGTTCAGCCACACTTCCCAGCCCAGACCCCAGGCACCCAGCGTTGGGTTTTCCCAGTTATCTTCCACGAAACGAATATCGTGAATGGTCGGATCCATGCCCAGCTCTTTCAGCGACCCAAGGTACAGTTCCTGAATGTTTTCCGGGGATGGCTTAATCACCACCTGGAACTGATAGTAGTGCTGCAGACGGTTCGGGTTTTCGCCGTAACGGCCATCGGTCGGACGACGGGAAGGCTGAACATAGGCAGTAGCCATTGGCTCTGGCCCCAATGCGCGTAAGCTGGTCATTGGGTGTGAAGTGCCGGCGCCGACTTCCATGTCCAAAGGTTGAACAATGGTGCAGCCCTGACGAGCCCAGTAATCCTGTAAGGTCAGGATCAGGCCCTGGAAGGTCTTGGTATCAAACTTTTGCATAGTATTTCGTGCTGGATACGTGTGGTTTCAAAAGGAAGGGATCAGTATACCCGCTGGCTGCAAGATATACAGTACGAAACGGGGTTGTTTAGGGAAAATTGGGAAATAAGCCGCCACGCTAAAATCCATGAACGGCCTGATTGTTGATTATACGCGCACTCTAGCGCATCGAGAGGTGTAAAAACTGGCCGTCCGCGTCAAATGAACAGACAAAGCCCTCTTTACGCGCGGTATGCCCCCGCATCTCATAGCTCCCCTGAAAATGCTCAAAGCCGGTGACGGCAATATTTTGCGCCTCAGCGTTATAGCGATGGGCCGCCCGATCTTTACAGAGTTGCTCCATGCCCAGCGTGCGTTCCGGGCTAATTTTCCCCTGCTGTGCTTTTTGCACCGGGGCTTCCTGCGACGTACTGCATCCTGCGAGCATCAACAGCAGAAAGAGAGACACTACACGCTTCATCATCATTTTTATTACCGGCCTCGTCTGGGGCTGTTATTTTTAGTATCAACGCTTTTATAGATTATGTGTCAACATTCTGCGAACCTCTCGTCTCGACGACAAGTTTAATGAATAAAACTCAGATTTTTCCAAGGGAAAGCATTAAGACAATGATGGTCACACTTTCTTTATCCGGACAACAGAGGGCCTGATGCAGTCAAAAATTAACTGGATTGATAACCTGCGGGGCATAGCGTGCCTGATGGTGGTGATGATCCACACGACCACCTGGTATGTCACCAACGCGCACAGTATCAGTCAGGTTAACTGGGATATCGCGAATATTCTTAACTCCGCCTCCCGCGTCAGCGTGCCGTTATTCTTTATGATCTCCGGCTTTCTCTTTTTTGGCGAGCGTAGCGCACAGCCAAGACACTTTATCCGCATCGCTTCGTGTCTGCTGTTTTACAGCGCCGTCGCGCTGCTCTACATCACGCTGTTTACGTCAATCAACGCCGGGCTGTCGCTGAAAAATCTGCTGCAAAAACCGGTGTTCTATCATCTGTGGTTTTTCTTCGCCATTATCGTTATCTATCTGGTCTCTCCGCTGATCCAGGTAAAACATATTGGCGGCAAAATGCTGCTGGCTTTAATGGTTGTGATTGGCATCGTGGCAAACCCGAATACCGTCTCGCAGAAAGTCGCTGGTTTTGAGTGGCTGCCCGTCGATCTTTATATCAACGGCGACACGTTTTACTACGTGCTGTACGGCATGCTGGGGCGCGCCATCGGCATGATGGATACCGGCAAACGGGGGCTAAACCTGCTTTGCGGGGCGGCGTTTATCCTCAGCGTGGGGATAATTTCACGAGGCACGCTGCACGAACTGCAGTGGCGCGGCAACTTTGCCGATACCTGGTACCTGTACTGTGGGCCGATGGTGTTTATCTGTGCGGTTTCCCTGCTCACGCTTGTGAAAAATACCCTGAACAGCCGCCCGCTTCCGGTGCTGGGCTTTATCTCACGCCACTCGCTGGGGATTTACGGTTTTCACGCGCTGGTGATCCACGCGCTTCGTACGCGCGGCGTTGAGCTGAAAAGCTGGCCACTGCTGGACATTATCTGGATTTTTTCCGCCACGCTGGCAGCGAGCCTGCTGCTGTCCATGCTGTTGCAGAAAATCGATACGCGCAGGTTTGTGAGCTAACCCGATACAGGTGGAGTGTAGGCCGGGTGAGCGTCAGCGCCACCCGGCACCTGTTTAAGACATCAGCGGTAAAAGCTGCTGATAAATTTTGCGGAACACGTCGCGCCGCTCGCCGTAGCGAGCATGGTTTTTCTCATCAGGAAAATGCTGCGCCTCAAGCGGCAACTGGGGCAGAAGTTGCGACAGAGACTTTTCAGGATTCAGCGCAATTTGCGCCAGACGCGCCGCACCCAGCGCAGGACCGACATCACCACCGGTACGATAATCCAGCTGGAACCCGCTAATATCAGCAAGCATCTGCCGCCAGTAGCTGCTGCGCGCCCCGCCGCCAATCAGAGTGATGCTCGACGGCGTAAGACCACAGTCATGCACCACGCCCATGCCATCCGCCAGCGCATAACCGACGCCTTCCAGCACCGCGCGTGCCAGCTCGGCCGGGCCGTGCTGATGCGTTAAACCAAAGAACACGCCTTTCGCTTCCGGATTGTTATGCGGCGTACGCTCCCCGGAGAGATAGGGTAAGAACCACACCGCGCCAGCCTGATCATCCGCCTGCTGCGCGGCGGCAATCAGCGCCGGAACGTCCGCCATGCCGGTCAGTTTTGCGGCCCAGTCGAGACAGGAGGCGGCGCTCAGCATCACCGACATCAGATGCCATTTACCCGGTAGCGCATGGCAAAAGCTGTGAACCGCATTCTCAGGGTTACTGCGATAGCCGTCGCTCACGGCAAAATAGACCCCGGAGGTGCCCAGCGAGAGCATCGCCTGCCCTGCCTCGGTCATTCCCACGCCAACCGCTCCCGCCGCGTTATCTCCGCCACCGGCGACGACGGGCACGGCTGGCATTTTCCAGCGTTGCGCCACCGTCGGCGTTAAAGTTCCGGTCACTTCGCTGCCTTCGAAGAGCGCAGGCATATGGTCGCGCGTCAAATGACAGGCATCGAGCATGGCTGCGCTCCAGTCGCGCTTCGCCACGTCGAGCCACATGGTGCCCGCCGCGTCAGACATGTCGCTGGCAAACTCGCCCGTCATGCGAAAGCGCAGGTAATCTTTTGGCAGTAAAACCTTCGCCACCTGGCGGAAAATCTCCGGTTCATGGCATTGCACCCACAGCAGTTTGGGTGCCGTAAACCCTGGCATCATCAGGTTGCCGGTTATTTCGCGAGAGGCAGGCACGCGTTCTTCGAGGAGTGCGCACTCCTCTGCACAGCGGCCATCGTTCCAGAGAATGGCGGGCCGCAGCACGCGGTGCTGGCTGTCCAGCAGCGTTGCGCCGTGCATCTGCCCGGCAATTCCCAGCGCTTTCACCTCGTGCAGGCTGTGCTGTTCACTTAACGCCTGAATCGCGCGATCCGTCGCCTGCCACCACTGCTCCGGGTCCTGTTCCGACCACAGCGGATGCGGGCGCGAAACCTGCAATTTCTCGGTTTGCGAGGCCAGCACATCTCCCTGCTCGCTTAACAGGATGGCCTTCACGCCCGACGTACCCAGATCGATCCCAATGTACATATTGTGGGTTCCTTAACTGAACATGCCCGGTAGCGCAGCGCTGACCGGGCCTACAAAAACCGGAGGCCGGGCACACAACGCACCGCCCGGCGAGACCTGTTATTTATCGAATAGATAGTGATTGACTAGATTTTCCAGCAGCTCCTGATGGCCACTCTGATGCTGCGGCGCCAGCTGATGCTGTTCAGCGTACCTGGCGATCTCGGCAAGCGATAACTGGCCTTTCAAAATTTGCTGACCCAGCTCACTGTTCCAGCCGCTGTAGCGCTTCGCCACACGTTTATCCAGTTCACCGTCTTCAATCATACGGGCGGCAACTTTCAGCGCCAGCGCCATGGTATCCATCGCGCCGATATGGCCGTAGAACAGATCGTATTTGTCGGTGCTTTGACGACGTACTTTGGCATCGAAGTTCAGGCCACCGGTAGTGAAGCCGCCCGCTTTGATGATTTCATACATCACCAGCGCGTTCTCCTCGACGCTGTTCGGGAACTGGTCGGTATCCCAGCCCAGCTGCGGGTCACCGCGGTTGGCATCCACGGAGCCGAAAATGCCGAGCGCGATAGCCGAGGCGATTTCATGGTGGAAGGCGTGGCCCGCCAGGGTTGCGTGGTTAGCCTCGATGTTCACTTTGATCTCTTTTTCCAGACCAAACTGCTTCAGGAAGCCATACACGGTTGCCACGTCGTAATCATACTGGTGCTTGGTGGGCTCCTGCGGCTTCGGCTCAATCAACAGCGTACCGCGGAAGCCGATTTTGTGCTTATGGTCGACCACCATCTGCATAAAGCGGCCAATCTGTTCACGTTCCTGACGCAGGTCGGTATTGAGCAAGGTTTCATAGCCTTCACGTCCGCCCCACAGCACATAGTTTTCGCCGCCTAACGTGTGCGTGGCATTCATCGCCGTCACCACCTGCGTGGCAGCCCAGCTAAACACTTCCGGGTCCGGGTTGGTTGCGGCGCCTGCGCCGTAACGCGGGTTGGTAAAGCAGTTCGCCGTGCCCCACAGCAGTTTTACGCCGCTTTGCTGCTGTTTTTCAGCCAGCACGTCCGTCATCTGCGCAAAGTTGTTCAGGTACTCTTTCAGCGATGCGCCTTCCGGCGACACGTCCACATCATGGAAGCAGTAGTAGGGCACGTTCAGCTTGTGGAAGAATTCAAAGGCAACGTCTGCCTTACGCTTCGCCAGTTCAATGGCTTCACCCGGCTGCTGCCACGGGCGGTCAAACGCGCCCACGCCGAACATGTCGGCACCGTTCCAGCAGAAGGTATGCCAGTAACAGGCGGCAAAGCGCAGATGATCTTCCATGCGCTTACCCAGCACCAGCTCATCCGGGTTGTAGTGACGAAATGCTAAAGGATTGGTCGTTTTCGTGCCTTCGTAACGAACGCGATCGAGTTGGTCGAAATAAGCTTGCATATTCAGCTCCATAATCAGGGTATGCGGCGTAAGAGTGCGACAGGAGTAATAGTGAATAGACATTTAACGTTGCTCAATTACGTTATTTCACACTGCTATTGAGAGAATGCACAACTGTGCGCTGGCTCGCAAAATAATGCGCTGGCAACGCTTTTTCTGCGCTTATTCCAGAATCAAATGTAATTAGTACGTTACGCATTTTAAAATCCGATCGCGGTCATAAATTCGGAAATAAACCAAATATCATAATGAGAAGATAAAAATCTGTAATTGCCAGCAGGCCTCTCCACGTTAAGAATTTGCTGCGTCTCAGCAGTGAATGTTTCTTTTATCTCAGCAACACATACCCCTACAAAAAGGCCTGATAATTATGAAGATAAAGAACCTGACCCTTACTCTCTGCACTACCCTCCTGCTAGCAAGCTTTGCCGGACACGCCAAAGAGGTCAAAATCGGTATGGCGATTGACGACCTGCGCCTGGAGCGCTGGCAAAAAGATCGCGATATTTTTGTTAAAAAAGCGGAATCACTGGGTGCCGAAGTGTTTGTGCAATCCGCTAACGGCAACGAAGAAACCCAGATGTCACAGATTGAAAATATGATTAACCGTGGCGTCGATGTGCTGGTCATTATCCCTTATAACGGCCAGGTACTCAGTAATGTGGTTAAAGAAGCAAAACAGGAAGGCATAAAAGTGCTGGCCTATGACCGCATGATTAATAATGCGGATATTGATTTTTATATTTCGTTTGATAATGAAAAAGTCGGCGAATTACAGGCAAAAAGTCTGGTCGACAAAGTGCCTCAGGGGAATTATTTCCTGATGGGCGGTTCGCCGGTCGATAACAACGCCAAGTTGTTCCGCGAAGGGCAAATGAAAGTGCTTAAGCCGTATATCGACGAGGGCAAAATTCACGTCGTCGGCGATCAGTGGGCTGACGGCTGGCTGCCTGAAAACGCGCTGAAAATTATGGAAAATGCCTTAACCGCGAACAATAACAAAATTGATGCCGTTGTGGCGTCGAACGATGCCACCGCAGGCGGGGCGATTCAGGCGCTCAGCGCGCAGGGGCTTGCAGGGAAAGTGGCTATTTCGGGCCAGGATGCCGACCTCGCCGGGGTGAAGCGCATTATCGCAGGCACCCAAACCATGACGGTTTACAAACCCATCACCGAACTGGCGAACACGGCGGCAGAAATTGCCGTTGAGCTGGGGAATGGTCAACAGCCTAAAGCCGATACCTCGCTTAACAACGGCCTGAAAGACGTTCCGGCTCGCCTGCTTACCCCTATTGAAGTCAATAAAGACAATATTGATGCCACCGTCATTAAAGACGGTTTCCACAAAAAGAGTGAACTGTAACCCAGCGCGGCCCCTGCTCTGCGGGGGCGCATCGACATGTCCTGTTTCTTTATCGGGTCAGCGGAGCAGTTATGTCTTATTTACTTGAAATGAAAAGCATCACCAAAGCGTTTGGCGTCGTGAAGGCCGTCGACAACGTGAGCCTCAGGCTCAACCCTGGCGAAGTGATGTCGCTGTGCGGCGAGAACGGGTCGGGGAAGTCCACGCTGATGAAAGTCCTGTGCGGGATCTATCCTCACGGCAGCTACGAAGGCGAAATTGTTTTTGCCGGCGAAACGCTCCAGGCCGCGCACATCCGCGATACCGAGCGCAAAGGGATTGCCATTATTCACCAGGAGCTGGCGCTGGTGAAGCATCTTACCGTGCTGGAGAACATCTTTCTCGGGGCTGAAATTTCCCGTCACGGCGTGCTGGATTACGACACCATGACGCTGCGCTGTGAAAAACTGCTGGCGCAGGTCAGCCTCGCCATTTCACCCGACACGCGCGTGGGCGATCTGGGTCTGGGCCAGCAGCAGTTGGTTGAGATCGCCAAGGCGCTGAACAAGCAGGTACGCCTGCTGATCCTTGATGAGCCTACCGCCTCACTCACCGAGCAGGAAACGGCGGTTCTGCTTAACATCATCCGCGACCTGCAAAATCACGGCATTGCCTGCATCTATATTTCGCACAAGCTTAATGAGGTGAAAGCCATCTCGGATACCATCTGTGTGATCCGCGACGGGCAGCACATCGGCACGCGCGACGCCGCCGGGATGAGTGAGGATGACATCATCACCATGATGGTTGGCCGCGAACTGACCGCGCTGTACCCGAACGAGCCACATACCGTGGGCGAGGAGATCCTGCGTGTCGAAAACCTCACCGCGTGGCACCCCGTTAACCGGCATATCAAGCGCGTCAACACCCTCTCCTTTTCGCTGCACCGTGGCGAAATCCTCGGTATTGCAGGGTTAGTGGGCGCAGGACGGACCGAAGCCGTTCAGTGTCTCTTCGGCGTCTGGCCGGGACGCTGGGAGGGCAACATTTTTATCGACGGTCAGGCGGTACATATCACCAACTGCCAGCAGGCGATTGCCCACGGCATCGCGATGGTGCCGGAAGATCGCAAAAAAGACGGCATTGTGCCGGTCATGGCCGTGGGTCAAAACGTTACGCTTGCCGCGCTCGGTCAGTTTTCCGGTGCACTGACGGCCCTGGACGACGCGGCGGAGCAGCAGTGCATTTTGCAGTCGCTCGCCAGGCTGAAGGTGAAAACCTCCTCTCCCGACCTGGCCATTGGGCGTCTCAGCGGCGGCAATCAGCAGAAGGCTATTCTGGCGCGCTGTCTGCTGCTCAACCCCCGGATTCTGATTCTGGACGAGCCGACGCGCGGGATTGATATCGGTGCGAAATATGAAATCTACAAGCTGATCAACCAGCTTGTGCAGCAAGGGATTGCCGTCATTGTCATCTCGTCTGAATTACCTGAAGTGCTGGGCCTGAGCGACCGCGTGCTGGTCATGCACGAAGGGAAACTCAAAGCCAACCTGATCAACCAGAGCCTGACGCAGGAGCAGGTGATGGAAGCCGCTTTAAGGAGCGAACGTCATGTCGAAAAGCAATCCGTCTGATATCAAAGTCGCTGTTCCGACGCCCGGCGCGTTTTCCGGGCTTAAGGCGCTCAACCTGCAGGTTTTCGTGATGATCGCGGCGATTATCGCCATCATGCTGTTCTTTACCTGGATGACCGACGGCTCTTACCTGAGCGCGCGCAACGTCTCTAACCTGCTGCGCCAGACGGCCATCACGGGCATTCTGGCCGTGGGGATGGTGTTCGTGATTATCTCCGCAGAAATCGACCTGTCGGTCGGTTCGATGATGGGCCTGCTCGGCGGCGTAGCGGCCATTTTTGACGTCTGGCTCGGGTGGCCGCTGCCACTGACCGTGGCGGTCACGCTGGTGCTGGGCCTGCTGCTCGGAGCATGGAACGGATGGTGGGTCGCCTACCGCAAAGTCCCGTCGTTTATCGTTACCCTCGCGGGCATGCTCGCCTTTCGCGGCATTTTGATTGGCATGACCAACGGCACCACCGTCTCTCCTACCAGCGCCGCCATGTCGCAAATTGGGCAGAGTTACCTCTCCGATGGCATCGGCTTTACGATCGGCGTGGTCGGGCTGATGGCCTTTATCGCGTGGCAGTGGCGCGGCCGTATGCGTCGTCAGGCGCTCGGGCTGGCAGCATCTGCGTCCACCGCCGTGATGGGGCGTCAGGCGCTGACGGCGGCGATCGTGCTGGGGGCAATCTGGCTACTGAACGATTATCGCGGCGTGCCGACGCCGGTTTTACTGCTGGCCCTTCTGCTGCTGGGCGGCATGTTTATGGCAACGCGCACGGCGTTTGGCCGGCGTATTTATGCCATCGGCGGCAATCTTGAGGCGGCGCGTCTGTCGGGTATCAACGTAGAACGCACCAAACTCGCAGTCTTTGCCATCAACGGCCTGATGGTCGCGATTGCCGGACTGATCCTCAGCTCCCGCCTCGGAGCCGGTTCGCCGTCAGCCGGGAACATCGCCGAGCTGGATGCCATCGCCGCCTGTGTGATTGGTGGAACCAGCCTCGCCGGGGGGATCGGTAGCGTCGCGGGTGCGGTGATGGGCGCATTTATTATGGCTTCGCTGGATAATGGAATGAGTATGATGGACGTTCCAACGTTTTGGCAGTATATCGTCAAGGGCGCCATTCTGTTGCTGGCGGTCTGGATGGACTCCGCCACCAAGCGGCGAGCCTGAGAACAGCATCGTTACTTATTTGGGAAAGCAGCCATGTTTGAGAAGCGTCACCGCATTACGTTGTTATTCAATGCCAATAAAGCCTACGACCGTCAGGTGGTCGAAGGGGTTGGTGAATATTTGCAGGCGTCGCAATCCGAATGGGATATTTTTATTGAAGAGGATTTCCGCACCCGGCTCGAGAACATCAAGGACTGGCTGGGCGATGGCGTTATCGCCGACTATGACGACCCGGTGATTGAGCAGTTGCTGACGGACGTCGATGTCCCCATCGTCGGCGTCGGCGGCTCGTATTATTCCCCCGACAGCTACCCGCCGGTGCACTACATCGCCACCGATAACCTTGCCCTGGTTGAAGCCGCCTTTCTCCATTTAAAAGAGAAAGGCGTGCACCGTTTTGCCTTTTACGGGTTGCCCGCCTCAAGCGGCAAACGCTGGGCGGTGGAGCGTGAGCACGCATTCTGTCAACTGGTCGCGCAGGAGAAATATCGCGGCGTAGTGTATCAGGGGCTGGAGACCGCACCGGAAAACTGGCAGCACGCGCAAAACCGCCTGGCAGACTGGCTGCAAACGCTGCCGCCGCAAACCGGGATTATTGCCGTCACGGACGCCCGCGCCCGCCACGTGCTTCAGGTCTGCGAGCATCTGCACATTCCGGTGCCTGAAAAGCTGTGCGTCATTGGTATTGATAACGAAGAGCTGACGCGCTACCTGTCGCGCGTGGCGCTATCCTCGGTCGCTCAGGGAACGCGTCAGATGGGCTATCAGGCGGCGAAGCTACTGCATCGGCTGCTGGATAACGAATCGCTACCGCTGCAACGGTTACTGGTCCCGCCCGTGCGCGTGGTGGAGCGCCGTTCAACCGATTACCGCTCCTTAAGCGATCCGGCCGTTATTCAGGCGATGCACTACATCCGCAACCACGCCTGCAAGGGCATTAAGGTCGATCAGGTGCTGGATTCCGTCGGCATTTCGCGTTCGAACCTGGAGAAGCGGTTTAAAGAGGAGGTTGGCGAAACCATCCATGCGGTGATCCATGCGGAGAAACTGGAGAAAGCGCGCAGCCTGCTCATCTCAACGTCGCTGTCGATCAACGAAATCTCACAGATGTGCGGCTACCCGTCGCTTCAGTATTTTTACTCGGTGTTCAGGAAAGAGTATGACACCACCCCGAAAGAGTATCGGGAGCGGCACAGCGAGGTGCTAATCTAGAAAACAAAACGCCTTCCGATGGAAGGCGTTTTTTTACATTACATGTGCGAGGCGATTAAGCGCTGGTTATCCTGAAACATGGCGAACAGGTAGTTGTTATAACGCTGTCCCTGAGTCGAATACCCTTTCAGCTTGTGGATCATCGTGCTGGCCGTCACTTCCTGATCCGCTTTACGCAACTGGGCGCGTGACTTACGGAACGACGAGTAGGCCGGATGCGTATTCAGGTTCACCACGTAGGCGTTTACTGAATCTTTAACCGATGCAAACTGCGAATAACCTTTCACTTTGCCCGGCGCGTTAGTACAACGACCTTTTGCGCATTTCATGCCAAAGAGGTTGTTATTGTTACGCGCCAGCTTCGAGGTTCCCCAGCCGCTTTCGGCTGCGGCCATGGTGGCGACCATGCTGCCTGGAATAATGTCCACACGCTCTAACAGCGAGTTCCACGGCACGCGACGCGTGTTACCGTTCCACTTCACCTTGTAGCGTTTCGCAATGTCTTTAAGACGCGTGCGCTCAGACGGCGACCAGCGGCTCTCGTACTGTTTCGAGATCAGCCAGTTACGATCTGCGGTAATCGCAGCATTTTGACTTTTGATGTAAGGCATTACTGTCCGGAGAAACGCTTTTTTTCGTGGTGTCCCGGAAGGGTATTTTCGCAAATCAGGAAGTGAACTACTCTTTGCACTATTGCGAGAATACTCTTGTTTACTGCTAACCTTACTGCTTGTCGTCTTTATTACGTGGGCTTTCTTACTCGTTGTATCCGTGTGCGTCTTCGCAAGCACCTCACCCGAAAATGCCATGGTGAGTAACATGAGTATCGCGGCCCCATATCGTCGAATGGGAGTCGATATCATTAGGTCTCCTGGTCGGATTTCATCATTCCAACACCTTATTTTTTTCTCGAATTTGAGAGCGGAATCTCAAATCATAGCAAAAATAGACTTCAAGAGCACGTATAGAAATAGTCCAAATCCGAAACCATGTCATCTGAAACGTGTTCACGAAATCATCAATTCTGAAAAAATGTGCGCGATATCGCAGATAACCGCCTAATTTTGCGCGGGATCACTCATCCTTTCGCATCCTCCTGGCAGAACGTGCGCGGGGAGGAGTTGCTCCCGTCTTCCCGATGGCACACTGGTTAAAAAAGCCGCGAAGGAATTTGGAATGAAACGCACCGCACTCGCTTTTCTGCTTTTACCGGCACTGGCGCAGGCAGACTGGTCATCACCGGGCTTTGCCGCGTTTAAGGCTGAAGGCACCGGCGTTTTTACCAGCCAGGCAACGCTGACGAAGGGTACCCGCCCACTGACGCTCAGTTTTGACAACGCGTGCTGGCAGCCGACCGATGCGATAAAACTCAACGAGATGCTGTCGCTCAAACCTTGCGAAGGCACGCCGCCGCAGTGGCGTCTGTTTCGCGACGGCAGCTACCAGATGCGGATTGATACCCGCTCAGGCACGCCGACGCTGATGTTGACGGTACAACGCGAGGCGGAAAAAACCGTCGCGAACGTTATCCGCCAGTGTCCAGCGTGGGACGGCAAACCGCTTACGCTCGACGTCAGCCACACCTTCCCGGAAGGCTCGGTGGTGCGTGATTTTTACAGCAAGCAGACGGCGACGGTGCAAAACGGCAAAATCACCCTCCAGCCCGCGGCGAACAGCAACGGCCTGCTGCTGCTTGAGCGCGCCGAAACCGATAAACCCGCGCCGTTTAGCTGGCAAAACGCCACCGTCTATTTCGTGCTGACGGACCGCTTCGTCAATGGCGATCCTACCAATGACAACAGCTATGGCCGCCATAAAGACGGCATGCAGGAAATTGGAACCTTCCACGGAGGCGATCTCAAAGGGCTTGCCGGTAAACTCGACTACCTGCAGCAGCTCGGCGTCAATGCGCTGTGGATTAGCTCCCCGCTGGAGCAGATCCACGGTTGGGTGGGCGGTGGAACCAAAGGTGATTTCCCCCATTACGCCTATCACGGCTATTACACCCAGGACTGGACCACCCTCGATGCCAACATGGGCAACGAAGATGATTTGCGCCATCTGGTCGATGAAGCGCACAAGCGCGGCATCCGTATTCTGTTCGACATCGTGATGAACCACGCGGGCTACGCCACGCTGGCAGACATGCAGGCGTTTCAGTTTGGCGCGTTATACCTGCAGGGTGATGAGCTGAAGAAAACCCTGGGCGAGCGCTGGACGGACTGGAAACCAGGGGCCGGACAAAGCTGGCACAGCTTTAACGATTACATTAATTTCAGCGATAAAGCCGCGTGGGAAGCATGGTGGGGTAAAAAATGGATCCGCACCGACATCGGCGATTATGACAACCCTGGCTTTGACGATTTAACGATGTCGCTGGCCTTTTTACCGGATCTGAAAACGGAATCGACCGAGGCTTCCGGCCTGCCGAACTTTTATCAGCACAAGCCTGATACGAACGCGAAAGCCATTCCGGGCTTCACCCCGCGTGACTACCTGACGCACTGGCTTAGCCAGTGGGTGCGTGATTACGGCATTGACGGTTTTCGGGTCGATACCGCGAAGCACGTTGAGCTTGACGCGTGGCAACAGCTAAAAGACCAGGCAGGCCAGGCCCTGGCGGCGTGGAAAGCCGCTAACCCGGATAAAAAAGTCGATAACGCCCCGTTCTGGATGACGGGAGAGTCCTGGGGCCACGGCGTTATGCAGAGCGATTACTACCGCCACGGTTTCGATGCGATGATCAACTTTGATTATCAGGAGCAGGCGGCGAAGGCGGTGGACTGCCTGGCCGACATCGACCTGATCTGGCAGCAGATGGCCGAAAAACTGCAGAGCTTTAACGTCCTGAGCTATCTCTCGTCGCATGATACGCGGCTTTTCCGCGAAGGGGGCCAGCGTGCGGCAGAGCTGCTCCTGCTCGCACCGGGGAGTGTGCAGATCTATTACGGCGATGAATCAGAGCGGCCATTTGGTCCCACCGGCTCCGACCCGCTGCAGGGAACGCGATCGGACATGAACTGGCAGGACGTCACGGGTAAAAATGCCGCCACCGTCGCTCACTGGCAGATTTTAGGCCAGTTCCGCGCCCGCCATCCGGCAATAGGCGAAGGCGTACAAAAAACGCTGTCGCTTAAGGAGGGATACGGCTTTGTGCGCGAGCACAACGGCGATAAAGCGATGGTGGTGTGGGCAGGAAATTAAGCGCTACGTCCCCCTCACCCTAATCCTCGCCCCTTTGGGCAGAGGACCGGGGTGAGGAGAGAAAAAAGCATCAGAACAATACACTGAATAAATCAAAACCCACCATATAAAACATCAACACTGCCCTCTCCTCCCGATTTGCACCTGTCCGATGCTAGCGTTATGGTTACCCACTTTCATAATAAGCCAGACAGAACACCTGCTATGACGTTTTCACTTTTCGGCGACAAATTTACCCGCCATTCAGGCATTACCCGCCTGATGGAAGATCTCAATGACGGACTGCGCACCCCGGGCGCAATCATGCTTGGCGGCGGAAACCCGGCGCAGATCCCAGAGATGAATACCTATTTCCAGACGCTGCTGGCGCAGATGCTGGAAAGCGGCAAAGCTACCGACGCGCTGTGCAATTACGATGGCCCCCAGGGCAAAACCGAACTGCTGAAGCTCCTCGCCAACATGCTGCGTGACGAGCTCGGATGGGATATCGAACCGCAGAATATTGCACTGACAAACGGCAGCCAGAGCGCATTTTTCTACTTGTTTAACCTGTTCGCAGGACGTCGCGCCGACGGCACCACCAAAAAAGTGCTGTTCCCGCTGGCACCGGAGTACATTGGCTACGCCGATTCCGGCCTCGAAGAAGACCTGTTTGTCTCTGCACGCCCGAACATTGAGCTGCTGCCGGAAGGCCAGTTCAAATATCACGTCGATTTCGAGCACCTGCACATCGGTGAAGAGACGGGCATGATCTGCGTTTCGCGGCCAACCAACCCGACCGGCAACGTCATCACCGACGATGAGCTGATGAAGCTGGATGCGCTCGCCAATCAGCACAACATCCCTTTGGTTATCGATAACGCCTACGGCGTGCCGTTCCCGGGCATTATTTTCAGCGAAGCACGCCCGCTGTGGAACCCGAACATCGTTCTGTGCATGAGCCTCTCCAAGCTCGGCCTGCCGGGCAGCCGCTGCGGCATCATTATTGCCAATGAAAAAATCATCACCGCCATTACCAACATGAACGGCATTATCAGCCTCTCTCCCGGCGGTATAGGCCCGGCCATGATGTGCGAGATGATTAAAAATAACGACCTGCTGCGCCTGTCCAATGAGGTGATCAAGCCGTTCTATTACCAGCGCGTTCAGGAGACAATCGCGATCATTCGCCGCTATTTGCCGGAAGAACGCTGCCTGATCCACAAACCTGAAGGTGCCATTTTCCTGTGGCTGTGGTTTAAAGACCTGCCGATCACCACCGAACTGCTCTACCAGCGCCTGAAAAAACGCGGCGTGCTGATGGTGCCGGGCAATTACTTCTTCCCCGGGCTGGATAAGCCGTGGCCGCACACGCATCAATGCATGCGCATGAACTACGTGCCGGATCCGGAAAAAATCGAAGCGGGCGTGAAAATTCTCGCCGAAGAGATTGAGAACGCCTGGCGCGAAGGCGGCCAGTAGCATCTTTCGCCAGATTTCGCTGCCGTTCAGCGCGAAATCTGGCGTTTTTGAAGCGGTTCAGCGCTCGGGCATGGTTCCCACCAGCCCGATTCGTCTGTTATCCCTCGCGTACCGTAAACCCAAGCTCTTTTGAGATAGCGTCTGCGGTTTCACGCAACGGGGTAAGCAAGTTCTTTTCGCCCACCTGCTTCATACGCGATGTCGACAGCGAAATGGAGATGGCATACGGCACGCGGCCATGAATATCAAAGACCGGCACGGCGATACAGGATACCCCCAGTTCATTCTCTTCTTTATCCCGCGCCATGCTGTGCTCACGGATCTCTGCCAGTTCGCCGTACATCGCGTCCAGTTCAGTGATGGTGTTACGCGTCAGCGGCTGGATCTGGTCCTGATGGCTTTCCCAGTAGCTTGCAACATAATCCTGATGGCCAAATGCCATATAAATCTTGCCCATTGCCGAGCAGTAGAGCGGCATATGCTGGCCGATATAGGCGCGGGTGCGCAGCATTCCGGTTGTCGGCTCAAGCTTATAAATCAGGATCGCATGGTCATCTTCACGGCTGGAGAAGTTCACCGTCTCGCCGGTCGCGATGTTCAGCGCCTCAAGATGCGGTGCCGCCACATGAATGATGTTCAGGGATGACAACGCCTTTTGCCCGACGGCAATAAATTTGGTGGTCAAACGATAGCTGCCCGCCGCAGGAGCTGGCGTGACATACCCGCAGGACTGCAACCCCTGCAATAGCCGGTGAACCGTACTCTTATTCAGCCCGGCAAGCTCGGAGAGATGGGCAAGAGGACACCCGTTCGGATAGTTGCTGAGGATCTCAATCAGCATCAGGCCGCGAAACAAGCTCTGGCTACCTGCTGGCCTCTCTTTTTCTTGCGTCATTTCGCTCTCTTTCATGCTCATTGATTAGCTCCTTTCTTCTCGCGCTCCGATGGTAGCGCAAAGTGTGGCTCAGTTCACGATCTCAACAGAAAAAACACAACCAGTTGATTTTAATCGATTTTGAAAATCATAAATGTCGTTGATCTGACAAAAATTGATCGTTATATTTGAAATCAGATTTCGCATAGTGAAATTTAGAGATAAAAAAGCACTCACACTTGCCCCTTAAAAGCACAGGAGAACAGGGATGAAAGTGACCTTTGATGAGTTGAAAGCGGCGTTCAATCGGGTACTGATCGCGCGCGGCATACAAGCAGACACTGCAGATGCCTGCGCGGAGATGTTCGCCCGCACCACGGAATCCGGCGTCTATTCCCACGGTGTGAACCGTTTCCCGCGTTTTATTCAGCAACTTGATGCTGGCGACATCATTCCTGACGCCCAGCCAAAACGGATCACCACGCTGGGCGCCATTGAACAGTGGGATGCGCAACGCGCCATCGGTAACCTGACGGCAAAGAAAATGATGGATCGTGCTACCGAGCTGGCGTCCGATCACGGGATAGGTCTGGTAGCACTTCGTAACGCAAACCACTGGATGCGCGGCGGCAGCTACGGCTGGCAGGCGGCGGAGAAGGGATATATCGGCATTTGCTGGACCAACTCGATTGCCGTCATGCCCGCCTGGGGATCAAAAGCGTGCTGTATCGGCACAAACCCACTGATCGTGGCGATCCCGTCTAACCCCATCACCATGGTGGACATGTCAATGTCGATGTTCTCTTACGGCATGCTGGAAGTGAATCGCCTGGCGGGGCGCGAGCTGCCGGTGGACGGTGGATTCGACGACGACGGCAACCTGACCCGTGAACCGGGCGTCATTGAGAAAAATCGCCGCATTCTGCCGATGGGTTACTGGAAAGGTTCTGGCCTCTCTATCGTGCTGGATATGATCGCCACCCTGCTTTCCAACGGCTCCTCCGTGGCGGAAGTAACCCAGGACAACAGCGATGAGTACGGCGTATCGCAAATCTTCATTGCCATCGAGGTAGATCGCCTGATCGACGGCCCAACCCGTGACGCCAAACTGCAGCGCATTATGGACTTCATCACCACCGCCGAACGCGCCGATGAAAACGTCGCCGTCCGTCTGCCTGGGCATGAGTTTACGCGCCTGCTGGAGGAGAACCGCCGGGACGGCATCACCATCGACGACAGCGTGTGGGCGAAAATCCAGTCTCTGTAAGGAGGGGCCATGATATTCGGACATATTTCACAGCCAAATCCGTGCCGCCTGCCGCAGGCAATTGAAAAAGCACTTAATTTCCTGCGCACTACCGATTTCGCCACGTTTGAGCCAGGTGTCGTCGAAATTGATGGACGCACTATTTTTGCCCAAGTGCTCGACCTGACGACCCGGGAACCGCATGAAAATCGCCCGGAAGTACATCGTCGTTATCTGGATATTCAATTTCTGGCATCGGGTGAAGAGAAAATAGGTATCGCCATTGATACCGGTAATAACAAAATCAGCGAATCACTGCTCGAACAGCGGGATATTATTTTTTATCACGACAGCGAGCATGAATCGTTTATCGAAATGATACCCGGCAGCTATGCCATATTTTTCCCGCAGGATGTGCACCGTCCTGCCTGTATTAAGAACACAAGTTCTGAAATTCGTAAGATTGTGGTGAAAGTAGCAGTCAGCGAATTACAGTAATTTACTGATAAATACAGGAACGCGAAATGACCAACACCGGTTTTATTATTGGTGCGTACCCCTGCGCACCCTCGTTTCACCAGAAAGGGGAACAACAAGAGCAAGCCTTCTGGCGGGAACTTGCCGACACGCCTTATATACGCGGTCTGGAACAACCGTGCCTTGAAAACCTTCATCCGTTTGGCGATGAATGGTTATTCCGGCACACCCCAGGCGACTGGCGCATGGTGGTGACAGCAGTGATGGAAACCATGCGTCGCCGCGCTACCAACGGCGCATTTGGCCTGGCGTCAGCCGACGAAGACCAGCGTAAAGCCTGCGTTGAATATTACCGCCATCTACATCAGAAAATTACCGCCGTGAACGCCCGTTTTCCGGGAAAAGTAATCGCGCTGGAAATGCAGGCGGCACCGCAGGCGGGCAACGACAATGTAGGGCAAGCCACCGAGGCGTTCTCCCGTTCCATCAAGGAGATCGCGGGCTGGGACTGGCCCTGCGATCTGATACTGGAACACTGCGATTCCATGACCGGCCCCGCGCCACGTAAGGGATTCTTACCTTTAGAGCAGGTGCTTGACGTGGTGAGCACAACGAATATCAGCGTCTGCATCAACTGGGCGCGTTCTGCTATCGAAGGTCGCAACACCACCCTTCCGCTTGTGCATGTCCAGGCGGCAGTCAGGGCAGAAAAACTGGGGGCGCTGATGTTTTCGGGTACGACCACCCGCGGGGAATACGGTGAATGGCAGGATCTGCATGCGCCGTTTTCTTCGTTCTGCACCGACAGTTTACTCAGCACCGAACATGCAAAAACACTTTTTACTGCGGCGAACGCCGCATCCCTGAAATTCTCCGGTATTAAATTACTGGAAATAAATGCTAATGCTGATGTCAGCCATCGCATCGCAATATTGCGCGACGGCATTAGCGCTCTCCATAACGCAACACAATAAAAATAAAAACACTTATTCCGGTTACATTCACTGAGATATTAAATATGAATATTTCTAATCATGCTCTACACGCGAACATTCCGCGCCAGCGCTGGCTAAGAATCATTCCCCCTATTCTTATCGCCTGCATCATTTCCTATATGGACCGCGTAAATATTGCGTTTGCTATGCCCGGTGGTATGGACGAAGAACTCGGTATTTCCGCCACGATGGCGGGCCTGGCGGGTGGCATCTTCTTTATCGGCTATCTGTTTCTCCAGGTACCGGGCGGCAAGATTGCCGTTCACGGCAGTGGCAAGAAATTCATCGGCTGGTCGCTCGTGGCGTGGGCGGTTATTTCGGTGCTGACGGGCCTCGTCACGAACCAGTACCAGCTCCTGGTCCTGCGCTTCTTACTCGGCGTGGCGGAAGGCGGGATGCTGCCCGTGGTACTTACGATGATCAGCAACTGGTTCCCGGATGCCGAGCGCGGTCGCGCGAATGCGATTGTGATTATGTTTGTGCCTATCGCCGGGATCATCACCGCACCGTTATCGGGCTGGATCATCACCGCGCTCGACTGGCGTTGGTTATTCATCATCGAAGGGCTGATGTCCGTGGTAGTACTGGTGCTGTGGGCCTTCACCGTTTACGACCGACCGCAGGAAGCTCGCTGGATCTCTGAAGCGGAGAAGCGCTATCTGGTGCAAACGCTGGCCGCAGAGCAGCGCGCGATTGCCGGTAAAGAGGTAAAAAACGCGTCACTGAGCGCTGTGCTTTCCGACAAAACCATGTGGCAGCTGATCGCCCTGAACTTCTTCTATCAGACCGGTATTTACGGTTACACCCTCTGGCTGCCCACCATCCTGAAAGAGCTGACGCATACCAGCATCGGTCAGGTGGGGATGCTCGCCGTTCTGCCTTACGTCGGCGCGATTGCAGGCATGTTCCTGTTCTCATCACTCTCGGACCGCACCGGTAAACGCAAGCTGTTCGTCTCCCTGCCGCTGATTGGTTTTGCGCTCTGCATGTTCCTCTCGGTGACCTTAAAAGAGAACATCTGGCTGGCCTATGCCGCGCTGGTGGGTTGCGGATTCTTCCTGCAATCGGCCGCAGGGGTGTTCTGGACGATTCCGGCGCGTTTGTTCAGCGCCGAGATGGCGGGCGGCGCGCGCGGCGTGATTAACGCCCTGGGCAATCTCGGTGGGTTCTGCGGCCCGTATGCAGTCGGCGTGCTGATCACCCTCTACAGCAAAGATGCCGGCGTTTACTGCCTGGCGGTATCACTGGCACTGGCCGCACTGCTGGCCCTGCTATTACCGGCAAAATGCGATGCCGGAGCAGAGCCTCATCCCTCGGTGAACCCGCATAAGCATGTGGCCTGATGTCCTTCCCCTTCTCCCACCGGGAGAGGGGAAAAACCAAATCGTAGGCCGGGTAAGCGAAGCGCCACCCGGCAAGCAAGGGAAGCAAAGATGAGTGAAAAAGAACCCTTCTGGCTGGGTATCGATTGTGGCGGTACTTATCTGAAAGCCGGTTTGTACAACAGCCAGGGCAGAGAAGTTTGTATCGAACGCCGTGCGGTGGCCACGCTCAGCCCACATGCAGGCTACGCCGAGCGGGATATGCACGCGCTTTGGCAGCACTGCCATGCAACCGTCGCCCGGTTGCTGAAAAATTCAGGCGTAGACGGCGAACAGATCAAAGGCGTTGGCATTTCTGCGCAGGGCAAGGGGCTGTTTCTTCTCGATAAACGGGATAAACCGCTCGGCAACGCGATGCTCTCCTCCGACCGCCGGGCCCTGGAGATTGTGCAGCGCTGGCAGCAGGACGGCATTCCCGAAAAACTCTATCCGCATACGCGCCAGACGCTGTGGACGGGGCATCCCGTGTCGCTTCTGCGCTGGGTCAAAGAAAACGAACCGCAGCGGTATCAACAGATTGGCTGCGTGATGATGGCGCATGACTATTTGCGCTGGTGCCTCACGGGCGTAAAAGGCTGCGAAGAGAGCAATATCTCCGAATCCAACCTCTACAACATGCAGACAGGCCGGTACGACCCACAGCTCACGCGCTGGCTGGGTATTGATGAAATCGACGGCGCGCTGCCGCCCATTGTCGGTTCAGCAGAAATTTGCGGGGAAATCACCGCTCAGGCAGCCGCACTGACCGGTCTCGCGGCGGGCACGCCCGTCGTTGGTGGACTGTTTGATGTGGTTTCCACCGCGATCTGCGCCGGGCTGCATGATGAACACACCCTGAATGCCGTAATGGGTACATGGGCCGTCACCAGCGGTATCGCCAACGGCATTCGCGACAACGAGCCATTTCCTTATGTCTATGGCCGCTATGTTCACCCGCAGCATTACATCGTCCATGAAGCTAGCCCGACGTCCTCCGGCAATCTCGAATGGCTGACAGCGCAATGGGGCGATATGTCATTTGATGAGATAAACCGCGCCGTCGCCAGCTTGCCGAAAGCCGGAAGTGAGGTGATCTTCTTGCCATTTCTCTACGGCAGCAATGCCGGGCTGGAGATGACCAGCGGGTTCTACGGTATGCAGGCGCTGCACACTCGCGCGCACCTTCTCCAGGCCGTTTACGAAGGCGTG
The DNA here is from genome assembly GCF_019047785.1 of Enterobacter cancerogenus. Lineage (NCBI taxonomy): Bacteria > Pseudomonadati > Pseudomonadota > Gammaproteobacteria > Enterobacterales > Enterobacteriaceae > Enterobacter > Enterobacter cancerogenus. The sequence continues at coordinate 2,501,452 of NZ_CP077290.1, forward strand.
GTGTTCAGCCATATGACTCACCTTAACCGGTTGCTGGAGCGCTTTACCCAGGTGCGGGCATTGCGCGTCACGGGCGGCCCTGCTCATTCGGATGTGTGGATGCAAATGCTTGCGGACGTCAGTGGTCTGGCTATCGAACTGCCGCAGGTAGAGGAGACCGGCTGTTCCGGCGCGGCCCTGGCCGCACTCGTGGGAACGGGTGTCTATCCCGATTTTCACACCGCGCAGCGCGCCCTCACCCATGCCTGCAGGGTTATCGAACCCGATATGCACGCGCATGCGGCCTACCAGCGTAAATACCACCGCTACCAGTTACTGATATCAGCACTACAGGGCTATCACGCCCGCGTTAAGGAGTATGACTTATGAGCCGACCATTACTTCAGCTGGCGCTCGACCACACTTCACTGTCAGCTGCACAGCGCGATGTCGCGTTATTAACGGACTGCGTTGATATCGTCGAAGCGGGCACCATTCTGTGTCTGACCGAAGGGCTGAATGCGGTGCGTGCGCTGCGTCAGCAATGCCCGGACAACATCATCGTCGCGGACTGGAAAGTGGCCGACGCCGGAGGGACGCTGGCGGAACAGGCGTTCGGCGCAGGCGCCAACTGGATGACCATCATCTGCGCCGCACCGCTGGCCACCGTCGAAAAAGGTCATGAGGTGGCTCAACGCTGCGGCGGCGAAATCCAGATGGAATTGTTTGGCAACTGGACGCTGGAAGATGCCCGCGCCTGGCACCGCGCTGGCGTTAAGCAGGCGATTTATCACCGCGGACGTGACGCACAGGCCAGTGGGCAACAGTGGGGCGAAGCGGATCTTGCCAGAATGAAGGCCCTCTCCGATATCGGTTTGCAGCTCTCGATTACCGGCGGCATTACCCCCGCCGACCTGCCGCTGTTTAAGTCAATCAACGTTAAGGCGTTTATCGCCGGGCGCGCCCTGGCAGGCGCAGAACATCCGCCGCAGGTGGCACAGGTATTCCACCAGCAAATCCGCGACATCTGGGGAGAGTAACCATGCGACAGCATCCGTTGGGTATATACGAAAAAGCGCTGCCGAAAGCTCTCTCCTGGCCGGAACGTTTAGTTCTGGCGAAAAGCTGCGGGTTTGATTTTGTTGAGATGTCGGTTGATGAGACGGACGAGAGACTATCGCGTCTGGAATGGAATACTACGCAGCGCGCCTCTCTGGTCGAAGCCATGCTGGAGACAGGCGTGTCGATCCCGTCGATGTGTTTGTCCGCCCATCGTCGCTTTCCGTTTGGCAGCCGCGACGAAACCGTGCGTGAACGCGCCCGCGAGATCATGACCAAAGCCATCAGGCTGGCGCGCGATTTGGGCATTCGTACCATTCAACTGGCGGGTTACGACGTTTATTACGAAGAGCATGACGCAGGCACGCAGCAGCGCTTTGCCGAAGGGCTGGCGTGGGCCGTTGAGCAGGCGGCTGCCGCGCAGGTGATGCTGGCGGTGGAGATCATGGACACCGCCTTTATGAACTCCATCAGCAAGTGGAAAAAGTGGGACGAGATGCTGGCATCCCCATGGTTCAGCGTCTATCCGGACGTCGGCAACCTGAGCGCGTGGGGCAACGACGTCACCGCCGAACTGACGCTGGGTATTGACCGTATCGCGGCTATTCACCTGAAAGACACCCAGCCCGTTACCGCACAAAGTCCCGGACAGTTCCGCGACGTACCGTTTGGCGAGGGCTGCGTCGATTTCGTGGGCGTGTTTTCCACGCTGAAGAAGCTGAACTATCGCGGCGCATTTCTGGTTGAAATGTGGACCGAAAAAGCAAAAGAACCGGTGCTGGAGATTATCCAGGCACGCCGCTGGATTGAAGCCCGTATGCAGGAAGGAGGCATGACATGTTAGAACAACTCAAAGCCGAAGTGCTGGCGGCCAATCTGGCGCTTCCCGCCCACCGGCTGGTGACATTAACCTGGGGCAACGTCAGCGCCGTTGACCGTGAAAGCGGTCTGATGGCGATTAAGCCTTCCGGCGTGGAATACGACGTGATGACCGCTGAAGATATGGTTATCGTGGATATCGCCACGGGCCAGGTGGTTGAGGGCAGCAAAAAACCCTCATCAGACACGCCAACCCACCTCGCGCTCTATCGCCGTTATCCGGAGATTGGCGGCATTGTCCATACCCACTCACGCCACGCCACAATCTGGTCGCAGGCAGGGTTAGATCTCCCGGCCTGGGGCACCACCCACGCGGACTACTTCTACGGCGCAATACCCTGCACCCGGCTGATGACCACGGCAGAAATTGAGGATGAATATGAGTACCAGACGGGTGAAGTGATCATTAAAACCTTTGAAGAAAGAGACCTGAGCCCAATGCAGGTTCCGGCGGTGCTGGTGCACTCTCACGGCCCGTTTGCGTGGGGCAAAGATGCTGCCGATGCGGTACATAATGCCGTCGTACTGGAAGAGTGTGCCTACATGGGCCTGTTCTCGCGCCAGCTTGCACCGCAGCTACCGGACATGCAGCAGGCGCTGCTCGACAAGCATTATCTGCGCAAGCACGGCGCGAATGCCTATTACGGCCAGTAATTACCCGGAATTAATATGTTCCTTACAGTACCGCCGTTTCCAGACGGCGGGCGTCAGCCCGGTATGTTTAGAGAATATCTGCCGGAAATAGCCAACGTCGTTAAATCCGCATCGGGTGGCAACCTCGGTTATTGACGCTGCATCGCTTAATAACAGCTTTTCTGCTGCCCTGATGCGCTGGCGGTGAATGGCCTCGGTCAGGGTTAAATGAAAGGTTTTACGAAATACCCTGCCGAGATAATCGGCATTACAGTGCAACGCTTTTGCCAGCTGCGAGGTGGAAAGCGGCAAATGAAATTGCGTGCGAATAAGCTGTTTGGCTTTCCACGCAATGGCCGTACTCGCTTCATCGCTTTTATCTTCGTAGCTCCGGGAAAGTGAGACCTGCTGTAAAATCAGCAGCACGATGATTTCCAGCGCCACGCTTCGCTGTAATTTTTCCTGTTCGCTCAGGAATTGTCGAAATAGCGCGATGACATATTGCGGATCCCTGACAACGCAATATTGCTCTATTTCGAGCGGAAACGCCTGCGGCAGGGATTCATTAACGCGCTCGATATCAAAGTGCAGCCAGTAGAAACGCAGATCCCCCGGAAAGTCTTCTGTCCCCACGTGTCGACGGCCCGGCCACAGCAGTAAACTCTCGCCCGCTTTTACCTCAAACACCCTGTCGTCTTCCTGAATCGTTAATGTCCCCTTTTCGACAAAGATAATTTCCCACGACGTTAATTTACGCGACGGATGGCGTCCCACGCCCCGGGAAATAAATAACCCTCCGTTTTGTACTTTAATCGGAAGCGCTATGGATAATTCAAGCATAGATATTCACCATTCCGCTTTTATCTCCGAAGAAATTGCGTTTATTTATTGAATAATAACAAATAGTGCCAGCGCTGCTCGATCGAACTCACATTTTCATCATCAGGTCGGAATCGTCATCTTTTTATACTTTTCCCTTCCCTTGTTGGCATAGCCGTTCAATGCAGAATAAAAGAGGTACCTTGCAAAAAATAATAAAATTCGATTACCGAGGAGTGACCTGATGACTTCCACACCGATTACAAAGTCTGATGTTGCACAGCGGGCGAGAGATGACCGTTTATCCATTCGCGAAAAAATAGGCTATGGCCTCGGCGATGCGGGCGGAACGGTGATTACCTGCTTAATTATGAATTTTCTTACCTTTTTCTATACCGACGTTTTTGGCCTGACCCCCGCGCTGGTGGGGACACTGTTTATTGCGCTGCGCGTGTTTGACGCCATTTCCGATCCGGTGATGGGGGTTATTGCCGACCGCACGCAGAGCCGCTGGGGGCGTTTTCGTCCCTGGCAACTGTGGGTGGCGGTTCCCATCGGGATTATCGGCGTTCTGACCTTTACCGTTCCGGACGCCAGCATGGGGGTCAAAATCGCCTGGGCGTTCGGAACCTATCTGCTCCTGTCCGTAGGTTATACCGCCATCAACGTGCCCTATTGCGCGCTGATCAACACCATGACCACCCGTCACAACGAAGTGATCGCCTGCCAGTCATGGCGCTTTGTGCTGTGCGGCGTCGCGGGGTTTTTGGTCTCGGTTGGGCTGCCGTGGCTGGTCGCTGAGCTGGGGCAAGGTAACACCGCCCGTGGCTACCAGCTTGGGGTCGGCGTGCTGTGCGCCATCGCCGTGATCATGTTCCTGTGCTGCTTCTTCTGGGTACGAGAGCGCGTGCCGCTGGCGCTGATGGGCAAATTCACGCTACGCGAGCATCTCGCAGGCCTGCGTAAAAACGATCAGCTACTGCTGATGCTGGTGATGTCATTTCTGCTGATAAACGTCTTTAACATTCGCGGCGGCGGATACATGTACTTCATCACCTACGTTTTGCAGGGAAGTACCGTTTATACCTCACTGTTTTTCACCATGGTGACCTTTGCGGCGATCCTGGGCGCGGTGATCGTCAATCCGCTGTCCCGGCGTATTGATACCGTCAAACTCTACTATTACACCAACCTGGTGCTGGCCGCTGTTGCCCTGGGCATGTGGTTCCTGCCGGGCGGGCCGGCCCATCAAACGCTCTGGCTGGTCGTCATTCTCAGCAACGGCGTGATCCTGGGCTTTACCCTGCCACTGCACTTCTCCCTGATGGCCTTCGCCGATGACTACGGCGAGTGGAAAAACGGCGTGCGTTCATCAGGCATGAACTTCGCCTTCAATCTGTTTTTCATCAAGCTTGCGTGGGCGTCCAGCGCCGGGATCATCAGCCTGGTGTTCATCGCAGTCGCCTACCAGCCGGGCGCGGGTAACCAGACGCCGGCCTCTTTGCAGGGCATTACCGCCATGGAGACGCTGCTCCCTGCTCTTTTCCACCTGCTGCTGGCGGTCTCTATCCGCTGGTGCAGGCTTAACAACCCGATGATGTCGCGCATTGCCACCGATCTGCGCCAGCGTCACGTCTCGTCCTGAGGAGAATGTCATGACCCTAATGGAAGCCAACCTGCATAACCTGAAAATTAACGATCCGTTTCTCGGCCAGTACCAGCGGCTGGTTCGCGACGTGGTGATCCCGTATCAGTGGAATGCGCTGAACGACCGCGTTGCGGATGCGGAGACAAGCCACGCCATCACCAACTTCCGCATTGCGGCAGGTCTGGAGGACGGGGAGTTTTACGGTATGGTGTTTCAGGACAGCGACGTGGCGAAATGGCTTGAGGCCGTGGCGTGGTCGCTGTGCCAAAAACCCGATCCCGAACTGGAACAAACCGCAGATGAGGTGATCGAACTTGTCGCAGCGGCGCAGTGCGAGGACGGCTATCTGAACACCTACTTTACGGTCAAAGCCCCCGGCGAGCGCTGGACCAACCTCGCCGAATGCCACGAGCTTTACTGCGCCGGACACATGATTGAAGCGGGCGTGGCCTGGTTTCAGGGTACCGGAAAGCGCCGCCTGCTGGAGGTCGTCTGTAAGCTGGCGGACCATATCGACAGCGTCTTTGGGCCAGGGGAAAAACAGCTGCATGGTTATCCAGGCCATCCGGAAATTGAGCTGGCGCTAATGCGGCTCTATGACGTCACGCAAGAGCCGCGCTACATGGCGCTGGTGAATTACTTTATTGAGGCGCGCGGCACGACGCCCCATTTCTATGATATCGAATACGAGAAGCGCGGCAGAACCTCGCACTGGCATAACTACGGCCCGGCCTGGATGGTCAAAGACAAAGCCTACAGCCAGGCCCACCAGCCGCTTTCAGAACAGCAAACGGCTATCGGCCATGCGGTGCGTTTTGTGTACCTGATGGCGGGCATGGCGCATCTGGCTCGCCTGAGTAACGACGACGGCAAACGCCAGGATTGCCTGCGGCTGTGGAGAAATATGGCCCAGCGCCAGCTGTACATCACGGGCGGGATCGGCTCGCAAAGCAGCGGCGAGGCCTTCAGCAGCGATTACGATCTGCCTAACGATACGGTGTATGCAGAAAGCTGCGCCTCTATCGGCCTGATGATGTTTGCCCGCCGGATGCTGGAGATGGAGGCAGACAGCCAGTATGCCGACGTGATGGAGCGGGCGTTATACAACACGGTGCTGGGCGGAATGGCGCTCGACGGTAAGCATTTTTTCTACGTGAACCCGCTTGAAGTGCATCCCAAAACGCTGGCGTTTAACCATATTTATGACCATGTCAAACCCGTCCGCCAGCGCTGGTTTGGCTGTGCCTGCTGCCCGCCGAACATCGCGCGCGTGCTGACGTCGCTGGGTCATTACATCTATACCCTTCATCCGGAAACGTTATTCATCAATCTGTATGTCGGGAACGACATCGCCGTCCCGGTTGGCGATCAGCAGCTGCGGCTGCGTATCAGCGGAAATTACCCGTGGCATGAGCAGGTTAACATTGAGATCGCCTCGCCCGTTCCGGTCACCCACACGCTGGCGCTCCGGCTGCCGGACTGGTGCGAAAATCCCGAAGTATCGCTGAACGGCGCAGCGGTGACGGGTGAGGTATCGCGTGGCTACCTCTACCTGCGCCGCAGCTGGCAGGAGGGCGATGTGTTAACGCTGACGCTGCCGATGCCGGTTCGTCGGGTGTACGGTAATCCCCAGGTTCGCCAGCAGGCGGGTAAAGTCGCTTTGCAGCGCGGTCCGCTGGTCTATTGTCTGGAGGAAGCAGACAACGGCACCGGGCTGCACAACCTGTCCCTGCCCGCTGACAGCGAATTCCGTGTTTTTGAAGGAAAAGGCATGTTTGCCCATAAAATGGTGATTCAGGCAGAGGGCGTCGCGCGGTGCGCCGCGCAGGCCAATTCAGACGCGCTCTGGCAGTACGATCGCGCCCCGGTACATCGTGAGCCACGCACGCTGACCTTTATTCCGTGGTTTAGCTGGGCTAACCGGGGAGAAGGGGAAATGCGGATTTGGGTCGATGAAGGCTAAATCGCGCTAGCCTGTTGCCCTCTCCCACGAGAGAGGGCGTAAACCGTCACCCGGCTTTCGACATCAAAAACGCCAGGCCACGCCGGTCATCAGCGCGACGCTGTCGTCGCGGTCGATCATCGGGCTGTTCTTCACGTCGTCCGGTAAAACCGTGTATACCGCGCTGGCCGTGATGAACAGGCTTTTTGTCAGCTGATATTTCGCCGCCAGGCCAACGTATGGCGTCCAGCTGTCATCCGCAGTGTAATCATCCAGCCCTGAGCGGCGAGACTCGCTGTCGGATACGCCATAGTAATAGTCGTTATAGCTTTTATCGCTATAGAACACGCCGACGGAGGGGGTCAGGATCAGGCGTTCCATGCGAATCGGGTGGAAATACGAGATTTCAGCGATCGTGCCGCCGCTTTCATCCATCACGTCGCCGGAGAGCGCCAGTTTCAGGCTGCCCCAGCGCTCATGACGATAATATGCGCCGCCCAGGAAAGCGGATGCCTTGCGCTCGTCCAGGCGTTTCATCTGGTGGTCGTCATTGTCGTCCGGATCAAAATGCAGGGGCATCCAGGAGGCAGTGAGGCTGAGTTCGTTTTTGTCGTCCTTCCACATAATCCACCCACCGGTGGTTTGACGCACGTAGAAACGATCGCCTTCATAGCTGATTAACGGCAAGGCGGTCGTATTTTGGTTATACCCTTTGTAAGGCGATTCATTAAATACCGCCCCCGCCCCGAGAGAAAAACCGTCAGCCATTGCGGAGAATGACGAAAATAACACGACAGCAATCAGTAAATTATATTTAACAGTCATTCCATGTAATCCATTTATACGCAGGTAAACGAGACGCATAATAATGGTTACAAATTTACCAAAGCAACGCAGCTGATTATATAATAGTATATCGGCAATGATATAAATGGATACGCAAGATGCTTAACCTGCAGTTAAAGCCGCGAGATTTAAAAATAATTTCTATTATCGCCGCAACGCGCAGCATTGGGGATGCCGCCGCTCTGCTGGGGATGGCGCAGGCCAACGTCAGCAAATATCTCGCTGATTTTGAAAACCGCATTGGCCTTAAGGTGTTCGAGCGCACCACGCGCCAGCTCGCGCTCACGCCGTTCGGCGAGGCGCTGTTGCCCTACATCAATGCGTCACTGGATAAGAACAACCAACTCGTTAATTTCATTGCTGATTATAAACATGAGAAGCGAGGAAAAGTGACGATATACGCCCCGACGGGCATTGTGACCTACCTGGCGCGCAACGTTATCCATCTTATTGAAGACATTGGCGACATCCGCCTCTCGTTGAAAACCTATAATCTTGAGCGCAGTGAATTCTCCGAGGGCGTCTCTTTTCCCGACGACTGCGATATTTTAATTACCTACGCCCCGCCAAAAGATGAAAGTTTAGTGGCAACGGTATTGAGAAAGTATTCCGTTACGGCGTTTGCAACGGTCGATTACTTAAAACAACATCCTATTAGCAGCCCGCAGGATTTAAAAGATCATTCCTGCATTCTCATCGATTCGATGATGGTTAATGACGCCAATATCTGGCCTTTCCGCGTCCCTGGCAGTAACGACATCTGCGATTATAAAGTCACCGGCAATTATATTTGCGATAATACCCAAACCGCGCTGGAGCTGGCCCGTAATAATCTGGGCATTGTTTTTGCTCCGAAAGTGAGCCTGAAAAGCGAGTTAACGCAAGGGACGCTCGTCCCCTGCTTTCCACACCAGGACGAGTGGTGGCTCGATCTCACCGCCATCTTCAAAAAACGCGAGTACCAGCCCTGGCGCGTCCAGTACGTCCTGGACGCCATTCTTGACTGCCTGCGCCAGCAGCTGGTTCAGGCCACCCCCGGGCGGCCTGAACAGGATGATTAGAACAGCCCTAACGGTTTATCGGAATAACTGACCAGCAGGCATTTCGTCTGCTGATAGTGTTCCAGCATCATCTTGTGGGTTTCCCGCCCAATGCCTGACTGCTTATAGCCCCCGAAGGCCGCATGCGCCGGATAGGCATGATAGCAGTTAGTCCACACGCGTCCCGCCTGAATGCCGCGCCCCATCTTATAGGCCAGATTACCGTTACGGCTCCATACGCCAGCCCCTAAGCCGTACTGGGTGTCGTTGGCGATTTCAAGCGCCTCCTCCATGGTTTTGAAGGTGGTCACGGCCAGCACCGGGCCGAAAATCTCCTCCTGGAAGACGCGCATGCTGTTCTTGCCAGACAGGATCGTTGGCTCAAGATAGTAGCCCTCCTGCAGATCGCCGCCCAGAAGCTTACGACGGCCACCGGTCAGCACATCGGCACCCTCTTTTTTACCGATATCGATGTAGTTAAGGATGGTTTCCAGCTGCCCGTGGGAGACCTGCGCGCCCATCTGCGTCACGCTATCCAGCGGATTGCCGCTGCGAATCGACTCTACGCGCCGGATCGCCCGCTCCATAAAGCGCTCATAAATCGATTCCTGAACCAGCGCCCGGCTGGGGCAGGTACACACTTCGCCCTGGTTGAAGGCGAACAGCGCAAACCCCTCCAGTGCCTTATCGAAGAAGGCGTCTTCCTCATCCATCACGTCGGCAAAGAAGATATTCGGCGACTTCCCGCCCAGCTCCAGCGTAACCGGGATGATGTTCTGGGTCGCATACTGCATGATCTGCTGGCCCACTTCCGTCGACCCGGTAAAGGCCACCTTGGCGATGCGTTTTGAGGTCGCCAGGTATTCGCCAATTTCGCCCCCTGCGCCGTTGACCACGTTGATGACGCCCGGCGGCAACAGATCGCCAATCACCTCCATCAGCAATAGCACGGAGAGCGGCGTTAAGCGTGCAGGCTTGAGTACCACGCAGTTGCCCGCTGCCAGCGCGGGGGCCATTTTCCAGCTCGCCATCAGCAGCGGGAAGTTCCACGGAATGATTTGCCCCACCACCCCTAGCGGCTCGTGGAAGTGATACGCCACGGTGTCGCTGTCGACCTCGCTGATACCGCCCTCCTGGGCGCGGATGCAGGAGGCAAAATAGCGGAAGTGGTCGATCGCCAGCGGAACGTCTGCCGCCATGGTTTCGCGGATCGGCTTACCGTTATCCCAGGTTTCCGCTGTCGCCAGCAGCTCCAGGTTTTGCTCCATCCGGTCGGCGATTTTAAACAGGATGGCAGCCCGATCCTGCACAGAGGTCTGTCCCCACTTATCCTTGACCTTATGCGCCGCATCCAGCGCCAGATCGATATCACGCTTGCCGGAGCTGGCAATTTCACACAGCGGCTGCCCGGTGACGGGCGTCAGGTTGGAATAGTATTCGCCGTCGACGGGGGCCACCCAGTCGCCGCCGATAAAGTTGTCATAACGGGGTTTTAGCTTAAGAGGAAAACCATACTCGCCAGGCTGAATGCGCGATGAGGGAGGATTATTTGTCATGACCGTCTCCTTGCTGTTGGTGTACATCAAGGGTAGTTCCGGCTGGCTATTTTCTCGCCAGCCGGTGACGGGTTTACGAGCCGTATCACGGATTACCGTACTTTACGTTTCGTTTCTGCCGCTGAGCCATACTTAATAGCTTAAAGGCTCATGAGGAACGATGCGATGCAGCTATTTATTGGCTTTGACGTGGGCGGAACCCACATCAAACACGGCGTGATTGATGAAAACGGCAAGGAACTGACGTCTGAGGAGTACGACACACCGGAGGATGAAGCATCCTTTAAACAGAAATGGAAAGCGGTGGTGGAAGCGTACCAGCAGGAGCATGACGTTGTCGGCATCGGGGTGAGCTTTCCAGGCCATATCAATCACCATACCGGCGAAGCGGCGAAAGCAGGCGCGCTTGAGTATCTTGACGGCAAAAACCTGTGTGCGCTTTTTGCAGAGCTGACCGACCTGCCCGTGACCATCGAAAACGACGCCAACTGCGCGGCGCTGGGCGAACGCTGGCAAGGGGCAGGGAAAGATTACGAGCATTTCGTCTGCATCACCATCGGCACGGGTATCGGCGGCGGGATCGTGATGGAAGGCGACCTTTATCGCGGCTCGCACTATCGGGCGGGTGAATTTGGCGTGCTTCCCGTCGGCAATAACGGCGAATGCATGCACGAGGTGGCATCTGCCAGCGGCCTGATGAAGGCCTGCAGCCGCGCGTTACGGCTCAGCGAAGATGAAATGCCCCACGGTGAAGAGCTGTTTAAACGTATGGACAGCGACGTTCATCTGCGTGAGGCCATTGAAGAGTGGGCGCATTTTTTGTCCCGCGGCGTCTACAGCGTGATCTCCATGTTTGATCCGCAGGCGGTGCTGATTGGCGGCGGCATCAGCGAGCAGGAGAAAGTCTATCTCCTGCTCGATAAGTATTTACAGCGTTTTGAGGAGTGGGAGGCGCTCAAGGTGCCGATCCTGCCGTGTAAACTGGGCAATCAGGCGGGCCGCCTGGGTGCCGTCTGGCTGGCAAAGCAGAACCGCGCTTAACGCGCCTCACCTTGTTCCGGGAACAGCTGCGCGTCGCGAAGCAGATGATCGTTGCCCCGACGACGCGTAAAGCCTGTCCGGTTGAAATATTCGAGGATCTGAATCGCCAGCTTGCGCCCCACGTTCAGCTGGTCGCGGAAGTCCGCCGCACAGGTTGACCCCTGCACCCGATCGCGATCGCGTATCAGGTTTGCAAACGCCAGAATGCGATCGTTGCGGTAATAACGATCTTTCACGATCGCCACAATCAGCCCCTGCTGCGCCGCATGGCGTAAGACCTGACGCATGGTCTGCTCGTCGGTGTGGGTTTCTCGCGCAAGATCGCGCACCCACCATGGCTCATCGCCGAACAACGACGCCGCTTTTTGCCATATCGCCTCTTGCTCGGCGGTGAAGCCGGCTTTGTGTTCCGGCAGGTGCAGCCAGCCGTGGTGGCTTTTGATCGCGCCGCTTTCGCGCATTTTTTCAATCAGCAGCAGCACCAGCGCTTCATCTTCCATCGGCAGCGCCATGCGACGCAGGCGCTCGCGTCCCGGACCGGGTTCATCCTGATGCTGCTGGTGGTAGGTGGCGAGCGTGTTCAACACTTTACGCTGCCAGCGTGCTGCGACCGGGGCATTGAGCAGGCTGTTTCCGGCCTGGATAAAGCCCTCTTCCTGCGCCAGTTCCCCCAGGCCTTCACCGCTCAGCTGGCGCGCCCACGCGAAATCACTCAGGTTTACCGCGCCGCGTTCGAGATGCGTCAGCAGCGCGGCTTTATCATCGTCGGCTTGCTCCAGCGCCGCCAGCCATTGCAGGTATTCCGGCTTACGCTTCCCGCGACGGGGCGGATCCAGCGTCACCACCCGTGCCCCGGCCAGCGTTTCCCGCGCCGAGATATCGCGCAGCACCAGGCGGTCGTTATCCGCGAGCCACAGCGGGGAATCAAGCACCAACTCGGCGAGGTTGTTTTCCAGCAGCGATACCCGCCCGGTAATATGGCTGGCGGCGTGATGGATGTGCAACGGCTGCCACTGCGTCAGCGGCGTGAAGCTGTGCAGAGAGACAATGACCCGCTCAGACGGCTCCGGTGGCGCAGCGGATAGCAGCCAGTCGCCACGGTTAAGGCGGTCTTTTTCGGCATCGCCCGCAATGTTTAGCGCGATGCGCTGCCCGGCATGGGCGTGTTCCACCGGCTGATTCTGGGCATGCAGACCACGCACGCGCATCGGCTTATTCACGCCCGTCAGCCAGAGCGTATCGCCGACGTTCACTTCGCCGCTCAGCGCAGTGCCTGTGACCACCAGACCCGCCCCTTTGACGGTAAACGCCCGGTCGATGGCCAGGCGAAAGCGGTGATGGCTCGCGCGCTGGCGCGACGGCAGCTGCTGCAAATGGTCGCGCAGGGCATCTATCCCGCGCCCCTCGGTCGCCACGGTGACAAAAAGCGGCGCATCGGCAAAACCGTATTCGCGCAGCACGCCCTGCACCTGCTCCCTGACCTCGTCCCTGCGTGCGTCATCCACGCGGTCGGCTTTGGTGAGGGCAACGGTGAGCTGCGGATTGCCCGTGAGCTGTAGGATCGCCAGATGTTCGCGGGTTTGCGCCATCACGCCGTCATCGCAGGCCACCACCAGCAGCGCATGATCGATGCCGCCGACCCCGGCCAGCATGTTCGACAAAAACTTTTCGTGCCCCGGCACATCAATAAAGCCCAGCACGCGACCATCCGGCTGCGGCCAGTAGGCATAGCCCAGATCGATGGTCATGCCGCGTTTTTTCTCTTCCGGCAGGCGGTCAGCATTCACGCCGGTAATGGCCTGCAGCAGGGTGGTTTTTCCGTGGTCAACGTGACCGGCGGTGGCAATAATCATTTCAACAGCATCTCCAGAAACTGTTCTTCATCTTCAAGACAGCGTAGGTCTAACCACATGCGTCCGTCGTATATGCGTCCGATAACCGGCGCAGGCAGCGCACGCCAGCGGGCCGATAACGCCTCAAGCTGGCTGCCGCGTCCGTCGCGTGGTGTAAACGTCAGCGCGGCGCTCGACAGTCTGTCTACCGGCAGCGAGCCGCTGCCAATCTGCGACTGGCAAGATTCAACGCGCACGTCAAACCCGGCATAGTACGGGGCAACCTGCGGCAGCAGTAGCTCGCCCTGCGCACGAATCGAGGCGGCATCCCGCGCCAGCAGACGCAGCGTTGGTAGCCGTTCGGCCAGCTTCTCCGGATGGAGGTAGAGCCGCAGCGTCGCTTCAAGCGCTGCAAGAGTCATTTTGTCGGCACGCAACGCGCGCTTGAGCGGATGCTGTTGCAGCTTCGCAATCAGCTCACGTTTGCCGACGACGATCCCGGCCTGCGGCCCGCCCAGCAGCTTATCGCCGGAGAAGCTCACCAGACTTACGCCTGCCGCAATCGTCTCTTGCACCATCGGCTCTTTCGGCAGCCCGTACTGGCTTAAATCCACCAGCGAACCGCTGCCGAGATCGGCAATAACCGGCACGTTCAGTTCACGCCCGATAGCGGCCAGCCCGGCCTCGTCGACCGTTTTAGTGAAACCTTCAATATGGTAATTGCTGGTGTGGACCTTCATCAGCAGCGCGGTATTTTCGTTGACCGCCGCGCGATAATCTTTTGCATGGGTGCGATTGGTGGTGCCCACTTCGTGCAGCGCACAGCCCGCCTGACGCATGACATCCGGGATGCGGAACGCACCGCCAATCTCCACCAGTTCGCCGCGCGAGACCACCACCTCTTTGCCGCTGGCCGTCGCTGCCAGCATCAGCAGCACAGCCGCCGCGTTGTTATTCACGATGCAGGCGTCTTCAGCACCGGTGAGCTGGCAGAGCAAATCCGCCAGCGCCCGATCGCGATGGCCCCGGCCAGCGCCATCCAGATCATACTCCAGCGTGACCGGCGAACGCATGGCCTGAGCAACCGCCGCGACCGCCTCTTCGGCCTGCTGCGCACGACCCAGGTTGGTATGCAGTACCGTTCCCGTCAGATTAAACACCGGACGCAGAGCACCCTGCGCGTTAGCCGACAGCCGCCGTTCCGCCTCCTGCCCCCAGTCCGCGCACCAGTCCGGTAAGGCATTCTCTGCCTGAATATGTTCCCGCACCTCTTCCTGAAGCAGACGCAGTATATCGACCGTCGCGGTATGGCCGAAACGGTCGACGACGGTTAAGAAGTGGGGATCACGCAGAAGCCGATCGGTAGCAGGAATGTGGCTGTAGAGAGAACGATGAGTAGTCATGGATGCGCCCGGCGAATGGATATCATCCCCCCTCCCGACGGGAGAGGGAGTTAACATGGGAGGGATTGTAACGCCTCTGGCCGCTAAGTGTTATAACCCGCATCAAGCCTTTGGCGGTTCGGTACGGGCAAAGCTTTCGCGCTGGAAAAGGGTCTCAGCGAGCTTCACCAGCAGCGGACGGTCTACGCACCAGCCAGGCGAAACCCGGCGGAAGTTGAGGTAGCCAATGGCGCAGGCAATGGCAATGGTTCCCAGGTTGAGATCGTCATTCTGAATTTTCCCGTCCCGGATCAGCTGTTCACAATGGTCCAGGCTGCGGCTGATTTTTTCCCGCTGACGCAGCAGCTCCGTTTCCGACTGCTGGGCTGCTGGCCTTGCCTGCTCGCGCACGGAGGCAAGTGCCGCGTCCATAATGCCGTCCGCCAGGGCTTCTGTTTGCTTCATCGCCAGCGCCGCTTTCGGATCGGCTGGCAGCATCGCGGGCGCGATCCCCAGCAGTTCGATGTATTCCGCAATAATCGGGGAATCAAACCAGCATTCGCCCTCATCCGTCACCAGCGCCGGGACTTTTCCCAGCGGATTGTACTGCGCCACGCCGTTTTCGGCGTTGTAAGGCTGTTCATTTACGAATTCAAACGCAATCCCTTTCTCCAGCAGGAGAATTGAAATTTTACGCACGAAGGGACTGGTATAGCTGCCGACGAGTTTCATTGCCTGATCCTTGATGCCGCGAAAAACGTCAGTATGGAACAATCGATGGAAAAAGGCAGGTATGCGTATCGCATTCCTTCCTCCTTGCACAGCGTTACCCCGAATGACATCAGGACAAATCTGCATGCAAATATTTTGTGAATTCAATCACAATATCGAAACAAACACGCGGCGAGCAAATGTGATGCGAATCACAAAACGTCGGGTATTTTGCTTACTTTATGCTCGTTGTATTTTTTTTATGCATTGGTTATGTGATCGCGATCACTTCATTAAATGGCATACCCCCTACATTTACGTGATTGAGATCACACAAATTTTCGTTGTCTGGACAGTTGAACGATTCAATGCCAGATTTCACAGCATCAGAACAGGGCCCGGCTACCTCTGCCGCCGCACATTAACGATAAACCTCGGGCCGTAAGCCTAAGCGTAAACATAAGAAGGGGTGTTTTATGTCATCCGATTTCAAGATCAAAGTTCAAAGCTTTGGTCGTTTTCTCAGCAACATGGTGATGCCAAATATCGGCGCGTTTATCGCGTGGGGTATTATCACCGCATTGTTTATTCCGACAGGGTGGTTGCCTAACGAAACGCTGGCGAAACTTGTTGGCCCAATGATTACCTATCTGCTGCCGCTGCTCATCGGTTATACCGGTGGTCGTCTGGTCGGCGGAGATCGCGGTGGCGTAGTGGGTGCCATTACGACCATGGGCGTGATCGTCGGCGCGGATATGCCGATGTTCCTCGGCGCGATGATTGCCGGTCCTCTGGGCGGCTGGGCGATTAAGA
Organism: Enterobacter cancerogenus; assembly: GCF_019047785.1. Taxonomy (NCBI): domain Bacteria; kingdom Pseudomonadati; phylum Pseudomonadota; class Gammaproteobacteria; order Enterobacterales; family Enterobacteriaceae; genus Enterobacter; species Enterobacter cancerogenus. Next base: position 2,517,632 of record NZ_CP077290.1, read on the forward strand.
AATTCGATGTCTGGGTGGATGGTAAGATCAAATCCGGCTTCGAAATGCTGGTGAACAACTTCTCTGCGGGCATCATCGGGATGATCCTCGCGATTCTGGCGTTCCTCGGCATTGGCCCTGCGGTTGAAGTTCTGTCCAAAATTCTGGCGGCAGGCGTTAACTTCATGGTGGCGCACGACATGCTGCCGCTGGCGTCTATCTTTGTTGAACCGGCGAAAATCCTGTTCCTCAACAACGCCATTAACCACGGTATCTTCTCCCCGCTGGGTATCCAGCAGTCGCATGACCTTGGCAAGTCCATCTTCTTCCTGATTGAAGCGAACCCGGGTCCGGGTATGGGCGTTCTGCTGGCGTATATGTTCTTTGGTCGCGGCAGTGCAAAACAGTCTGCGGGCGGCGCGGCAATCATCCACTTCCTGGGCGGTATCCACGAAATTTACTTCCCGTACGTGCTGATGAACCCACGTCTGATCCTGGCCGTTATCCTCGGCGGTATGACTGGCGTGTTCACGCTGAGCGTGCTGGGTGGTGGTCTGGTTTCTCCAGCTTCTCCAGGCTCTATCCTGGCGGTACTGGCGATGACCCCGAAAGGCGCTTACTTCGCTAACATCGCCGCTATCTGTGCGGCGATGGCGGTCTCCTTCGTGGTGTCGGCTATCCTGCTGAAAACCAGCAAGGTGAAAGAAGAAGACGATATCGAAGCGGCAACCCGTCGTATGCATGACATGAAAGCAGAATCCAAAGGCGCAACACCGCTGGCGGCTGGCGATGTCTCTAACGACCTGAGCCACGTACGTAAAATCATCGTTGCCTGCGACGCCGGTATGGGTTCCAGCGCAATGGGTGCAGGCGTACTGCGCAAGAAAGTGCAGGATGCGGGCCTGACCAATATCTCCGTCACCAACAGCGCGATCAACAGCCTGCCGCCGGACGTTGACCTGGTGATTACGCACCGCGATCTGACCGAGCGTGCGATGCGCCAGGTGCCTCAGGCACAGCACATTTCGCTGACCAACTTCCTCGACAGCGGCCTGTACGCCAGCCTGACCGAACGTCTGGTTGCTGCGCAGCGTCACGAAGATAATGAAGTGAAAGTGCGTACCAGCCTGCAGGACAGCTTTGACGAGAGCAATGCGCACCTGTTCAGACTGGGCGCGGAAAACATCTTCCTTGGCCGTACCGCTGCCACGAAAGAAGACGCCATTCGCTTCGCGGGTGAGCAGCTGGTTGCTGGCGGGTACGTTCAGCCAGAATACGTTGAAGCGATGCTGGAACGTGAAAAACTGACGCCAACCTACCTCGGCGAATCCATTGCGGTTCCACACGGTACGGTTGAAGCGAAAGACCGCGTGCTGAAAACCGGCGTCGTGTTCTGCCAGTATCCGCAGGGCGTACGCTTCGGTGAAGAAGAAGATGACATCGCCCGTCTGGTGATTGGTATCGCCGCTCGCAACAACGAGCACATCCAGGTGATTACCAGCCTGACCAACGCCCTGGATGACGACACCGTCATCGAGCGTCTGGCCAACACCACCAGCGTAGAAGAAGTGCTGGCGCTGTTGAACAAGTAAGTCCGTTCTCTTCCCTCTCCCCGTTGGGGAGAGGGCTAGGGTGAGGGGAAAAGTTCCTCACCCCAGCCCTCTCGGGTAAAAACATTAATGAAGGTTAACTCTATGAAAGCATTACATTTTGGCGCAGGTAATATCGGTCGTGGTTTTATCGGCAAACTGCTGGCAGACGCAGGCATTACGCTGACATTCGCCGATGTGAACCAGGTGGTGCTCGACGCCCTGAATGCCCGTCATAGCTACCAGGTCCACGTTGTCGGCGAAAACGAACAGGTTGAGACGGTGTCTGGCGTGGATGCGGTGAGCAGCATTGGCGACGAGGTTATCGACCTTATCGCCCACGTTGACCTGGTCACCACCGCCGTCGGCCCGGTTGTGCTGGAGCGCATTGCCCCTGCCGTGGCGAAAGGCCTGGCTAAACGTAAAGCACAGGGCATTGAAACGCCGCTGAACATTATCGCCTGTGAGAACATGGTGCGCGGCACCACGCAGTTGAAAGCCCACGTTATGGCCGCCGTGGCGGACGAAGACAAGGCCTGGGTTGAGGCGCACGTCGGTTTTGTTGATTCCGCCGTGGACCGCATCGTTCCGCCGTCAGAATCGGCCACCCACGATCCGCTGGAAGTCACCGTTGAAACCTTCAGCGAGTGGATCGTTGATAAAACCCAGTTTAAAGGCGCGCTGCCGACCATTCCGGGAATGGAATTAACCGACAACCTGATGGCATTTGTCGAACGTAAACTCTTCACGCTTAACACCGGGCATGCTATAACCGCGTACCTCGGCAAATTGGCCGGTCATCAGACCATCCGTGATGCAATCCTTGATGAGAACATCCGTGCGGTGGTGAAAGGCGCAATGGAAGAGAGCGGCGCGGTGCTGATTAAACGCTACGGTTTTGATGCCGATAAGCATGCAGCCTACATTCAGAAAATCCTCGGACGTTTTGAGAATCCGTACCTGAAAGATGACGTCGAGCGCGTGGGACGTCAGCCTCTGCGCAAACTGAGCGCGGGCGACCGTCTGATTAAACCGCTGCTGGGCACGCTGGAATACGGTCTGCCGCATGCCAACCTGGTGAAAGGGATTGCCGCCGCAATGCACTATCGCAGCGAGCAGGACCCGCAGGCACAGGAACTGGCGCAACTGATTGGCGATGAAGGCCCTCAGGCTGCGCTGGCGCAGATCTCTGGTCTGGACGCCAACAGCAACGTGGTTGTGGAGGCGGTTAACGCTTATAACGCAACCAAATGATGCAGAATGCGGCGCAGGTTAGCCTGCGCCCAAATTACAGATTGTCAGATATGCAGGCAATAATGGAACAAACCCAGGCCTTTGAAAACCGTGTGCTTGAGCGTCTGAATGCTGGCAAAACCGTACGAAGCTTCCTGATTGCTGCCGTCGAGTTACTGACCGAGGCAGTGAACATTCTGGTGCTTCAGGTGTTCCGCAAAGACGACTACGCGGTAAAATATGCTGTAGAACCGTTACTGGACGGCGACGGACCGCTGGGCGATTTATCGGTGCGCCTGAAGCTGATCTACGGTCTTGGCGTGCTGAGCAGGCCCGAGTATGAAGATGCCGAGCTGCTGATGGCGTTGCGCGAAGAGTTAAATCATGACGGTAATGAATACGCCTTTACCGATGATGAGATCCTCGGGCCGTTCGGCGAGCTGCACTGCGTGACCGCCCTGCCCCCGGCACCCCACTTCGATAACAGCGATCCTGAGCTGTATGCGATGCAAAAGCTGCGTTATCAGCAAGTTGTTCGCTCTACCATGGTCCTTTCCCTGACTGAGCTGATTTCACGAATCAGCTTAAAAAAAGCGTTTCAGAAGTAAGCCTGCGCACTTTGTTGTATCCTTCCCGGTAAATCCCCCGAATTTAGAGTATGTGTTATGAAAGAAGTCGAAAAGAACGAGATTAAACGCCTGAGCGACCGTCTGGATCTGATCCGTCACCAGATGGCGGGCCTCTCGCTGGTTGATTCCGCCGAGAAGTACGCTGAACTGGAAAAAGAGGTCGCTAAGCTGGAAGCAGAAATTGAGCGCCTGCGCGAAGTTAAAGGCCAGAAGCTGAGCAAAGAAGCGCAGAAGCTGATGGATATGCCGCACCGCCGCGCGATCACCAAAAAAGAGCAGGCCGACATGGGCAAGCTGAAGAAAAGCGTCCGTGGCCTGGTGGTGGTTCACCCGATGACTGAACTTGGCCGTGAAATGGGCCTGAAAGAGATGACGGGCTTTTGTAAGACGGCATTCTGAATAGTTTCCCCTCACCCTCACCCTCCCCCTCCCCAAAGGGACGAGGGATCTGAACGGTTTTCTCCCTCTCCCTGTGGGAGAGGGCCGGGGTGAGGGCATCAGGCCTTACCCCGCCCAAAATTGGCCCAACCAATCCCCCTTTTGACTGTCCACTGGTTCACACTTCTGCCATTACCGCTCACAAAACCATTGCTCACGCATAACATTTGATTAACCATTTGTTGTCATTAACCCTACATCACCTTATTGGCAGGACCACTTTTACACTGACTGTGACGCAGAGATGAGCACAGACTCACCGCCGAACCGATCGTGTGGTCCTCAGGAGACCTGCATGAGCCTCTGGCAACAAAACTACGATCCGGCCGGGAATATCTGGCTGTCTAGCCTGATCGCATCGCTTCCAATCCTGTTCTTCTTCTTCGCGCTGATTAAGCTCAAGCTGAAGGGCTACCTTGCCGCAACCTGGACCGTGGCCATCGCCCTGCTGGTGGCGTTGCTCTTCTACAAAATGCCGGTCGACCGCGCGCTGGCGTCGGTTGTGTATGGCTTTTTCTACGGCCTGTGGCCGATAGCCTGGATCATCATCGCGGCGGTGTTTGTCTATAAAATCTCGGTGAAAACCGGGCAGTTCGACATTATCCGCTCGTCGATTCTTTCCATCACGCCTGACCAGCGCCTGCAGATGCTGATTGTCGGTTTCTCGTTCGGGGCGTTCCTCGAAGGGGCGGCAGGCTTCGGTGCGCCGGTGGCGATTACCGCCGCGCTGCTGGTCGGTCTGGGCTTTAACCCGCTGTATGCCGCTGGCCTGTGCCTGATTGTGAACACCGCGCCGGTAGCGTTTGGCGCGATGGGGATTCCGATTCTGGTCGCCGGGCAGGTCACCGGGCTGGACAGCTTCGAGATCGGCCAGATGGTTGGCCGCCAGCTGCCGTTCCTCACCATCATCGTGCTGTTCTGGATCATGGCGATTATGGACGGCTGGCGCGGCGTGAAGGAGACCTGGCCTGCGGTGATGGTCGCGGGCGGCTCTTTTGCTATCGCCCAGTATCTTAGCTCTAACTTCCTCGGCCCCGAGCTGCCGGACATTATCTCTTCGCTGGTGTCGCTGGTGTGCCTGACGCTGTTCCTCAGACGCTGGCAGCCGGTGCGTATTTTCCGCTTTGCCGATATGGGCGCGTCCCAGGTCGATCAAACCCTGGCGCGTACGGGGTATACCCCAGGGCAGATTGTTCGCGCGTGGTCGCCATTCCTGTTCCTGACCGCTACCGTAACGCTGTGGAGCATTCCGCCGTTTAAAGCCCTCTTCGCCCCGGGCGGCGCGCTGTACGACATGATGATTAACATCTCTGTACCGTTCCTCGACAAGATGGTCGCCCGCATGCCGCCGGTGGTTCACGATGCCACGCCGTATGCGGCGGTCTACAAGTTCGACTGGTTCTCCGCTACCGGTACGGCCATCCTGTTTGCCGCTATCCTTTCCATTGTGTGGCTGCGCATGAAGCCTGCCGCCGCGGTGCAGACGTTTGCCAGCACGCTGAAAGAGCTGGCGCTGCCGATCTACTCCATCGGGATGGTGCTGGCGTTCGCGTTTATCTCGAACTACTCCGGGCTGTCGTCGACGCTGGCTCTGGCTCTGGCACATACCGGGCACGCCTTTACCTTCTTCTCGCCGTTCCTCGGCTGGCTGGGGGTGTTCCTGACCGGGTCGGATACCTCGTCCAACGCCCTGTTTGCGGCCCTGCAGGCGACGGCGGCACAGCAGATTGGCGTCTCCGACGTCCTGCTTGTCGCAGCTAATACCACCGGTGGTGTGACCGGCAAGATGATTTCGCCGCAGTCCATCGCCATTGCCTGTGCCGCGGTGGGACTGGTGGGGAAAGAGTCGGATCTGTTCCGCTTTACCGTAAAACACAGCCTGATATTTACCTGCATGGTGGGGGTGATCACCACGCTGCAGGCCTATGTCTTAACCTGGATGATTCCATGATAGTGATGCCCAGACGCCTGTCCGACGAGATTGCCTCTCGCGTGCGGGCGCTGATTGAAGAACAGCAGCTGGAGGCGGGCATGAAATTGCCCGCCGAGCGCCAGCTTGCCGCCCAGCTTGGTGTGTCGCGCAATTCACTGCGCGAGGCGCTGGCGACGCTGATCAGCGAAGGGGTGCTGCTGAGCCGTCGCGGCGGCGGTACCTTTGTGCGCTGGCAGCATGACGACTGGTCCGAACAAAATATCGTTCAGCCTCTGAAAACGCTGATGGAGAACGACCCGGACTACAGCTTCGATATCCTTGAAGCCCGCCACGCCATCGAAGCCAGCACCGCCTGGCATGCCGCGATGCGCGCAACTGAGGCCGATAAAGAGAAGCTCAAAATCTGCTTTGAGGCGACACAAAGCCGTGACCCGGATATCGCTTCCCAGGCGGACGTGCGTTTTCACCTGGCGATTGCCGAAGCCTCGCACAACGTGGTTCTTCTGCAAACCATGCGCGGCTTCTTTGACCTGCTGCAATCCTCCGTTAAACAGAGCCGCCAGCGCATGTATCTGGTCCCGCCCGTTTTTGCTCAGTTAACCGAACAGCACGACGCCGTGCTTAACGCCATTCTGGCCGGCGACGCTGAGGCCGCACGCAAGGCGATGATGGCGCATCTCAGCTTCGTACATACCACCATTAAACGCTTCGATGAAGATCAGGCCCGACAGGCGCGTATTACCCGTCTGCCTGGCGACAACGATATTTCCAGGGAGAACAAAGCATGATTATTTCAGCAGCCAGTGACTATCGCGCCGCGGCGCAGCGCATTTTGCCGCCGTTCCTGTTCCACTATATCGACGGCGGGGCGTATGCCGAATACACCCTGCGCCGCAACGTGGAAGATCTGTCTGAAGTAGCTCTGCGCCAGCGCGTGCTGAAGAATATGTCCGATCTGAGCCTTGAGACGAAGCTGTTTAACGAAACGCTCTCCATGCCCGTCGCGCTTGCCCCGGTTGGCCTGTGCGGCATGTATGCCCGCCGCGGTGAAGTCCAGGCGGCAGCGGCGGCGGATGCCAAAGGCATTCCGTTTACGCTTTCCACCGTTTCCGTTTGTCCGATTGAAGAAGTCGCCCCCACTATCAAACGCCCAATGTGGTTCCAGCTGTACGTTCTGCGCGATCGCGGCTTTATGCGCAACGCGCTGGAGCGCGCCAAAGCGGCGGGCTGTTCCACGCTGGTCTTTACCGTCGATATGCCCACGCCGGGCGCGCGCTACCGCGATGCCCACTCCGGCATGAGCGGCCCGAATGCTGCGATGCGCCGTTACTGGCAGGCGGTGACCCATCCGCAGTGGGCGTGGGATGTGGGGGTCAATGGCCGCCCGCACGATCTGGGGAACATCTCAGCGTATCTGGGCAAACCGACCGGGCTGGAGGATTACATCGGCTGGCTGGCGAATAACTTCGATCCGTCGATCTCCTGGAAAGACCTGGAGTGGATCCGCGAATTCTGGGACGGCCCGATGGTGATCAAGGGGATCCTCGATCCGGAAGATGCCCGTGACGCGGTGCGCTTTGGCGCAGACGGGATTGTGGTCTCAAACCACGGCGGGCGTCAGCTCGACGGAGTGCTCTCTTCCGCGCGCGCCCTGCCCGCCATTGCCGATGCGGTAAAAGGCGATATCGCTATTCTGGCCGACAGCGGCATTCGCAACGGGCTGGACGTGGTGCGCATGATCGCCCTCGGCGCTGACAGCGTGCTGCTTGGTCGGGCTTATCTGTATGCCCTGGCCACCAGCGGCCAGGCGGGCGTGGCGAACCTGCTGGACCTGATCGAGAAAGAGATGAAAGTCGCCATGACGCTGACCGGCGCGAAATCGATTAGCGAAATCAGCAAAGATTCGCTGGTACAGGAGCTGAGTAAATTACCCGCCGCGCTGGCTCCGCTGTCGCAAGGAAACGCGGCCTGATCTGTTTCGCGCTTTCCACTTCACGCGTTCAGTCGGTATCCGGCTGAACGCTTTTTTTGTGCAAAATAACACCTGCATAACATTTTGGATAAGTTAATTTGACATCTCTGCGCCGATCGCAGTTGTATAGACAAGCAAATACAACAGCATAAAAAAACATCACATCGGAGAGTCGCGTATGACGTATTCAGGCAAGGTGGATATCCAGCAGGTGATTGATGACAGCCCCTTTTCCCGGCTCCACTGGGTGCTGATTGTTCTGGGGTTTCTGGTCCTGGCAATAGACGGCTTTGATACCGCCGCGATGGGCTATATCGCCCCGACGCTCTCGACGGAGTGGGGGATCGCTAAACAGGATCTTGGCCCCGTGCTGAGTGCCGCCCTGCTGGGTTTGTCGCTGGGGGCACTCATTGCCGGGCCGGTTTCCGATCGCATTGGCCGCAAGCGCGTGCTGGTCTTCTCCTGCCTCTTTTTCGGCCTCTCGAGCCTGGCAACGGCCTACGCCCAGAGCCTTAACTCGCTGACGATCTGGCGGTTTTTCACCGGCCTTGGCCTGGGCGCGGCGATGCCGAACGCCATTACGCTGATTTCGGAGTTTGCGCCGCAGCGCTGCCGTTCCCGGGCCATTAATACCATGTACTGTGGGTTTCCTCTGGGCGCGGCAGGCGGCGGAGCCATTTCGTCCTGGCTAATCCCGAACCACGGCTGGCAAAGCGTACTGTTGGCCGGGGCGATTGCCCCCCTGGTGCTCACCGTGCTGCTGGCGCTGCTGTTGCCGGAATCGGTGAAGTATCTGGTGCAGCGTGGTAAAGACGTTATGCAGATCAAGCGCATTGCCGCTCGCTTCGCCGCCGCGCCGCTCGACGCGGTAACGGGTTTTTATCTGGCGGAGGAGCGCGCCACGCGCAAAAAAGGCAGCGTCGCGCAACTCTTCTCAATGCCCTGGCTTCCCGGCACGCTGATGCTGTGGGTCACCTATTTCATGGGCCTGGTAATTTATTACGTGCTGCTGAACTGGATGCCGACGCTGATGCTCGGCATGGGCTACCCGCTGGCGGAATCCGCCTGGCTCACCTCGCTCTTTACCTTCGGCGGCACCGCCGGGATCCTGCTGGCAGGCTGGATGATGGATCGCTGGGAAGCGCACAAGGTGGTGGCGGGCGGGTTCTTCATCACCATGGTGTTAATTCTTACGCTGGGGCTGGAGCACAACCACATCGTGCTGTTTGGCGGGCTTATTTTCCTGATGGGGATCACCATGAACGGCGCGCAATCCGGGATGCAGACGCTGGCCGCCACGTTTTATCCCACCGATTGCCGTGCAACCGGCATCGCATGGATGCAGGGGATAGGCCGGTTCGGCGGCGTGGCGGGCACGATGACCAGCGCGCAGCTGCTCTCGTTGCAGTGGCACGCGGACAGCATCCTGATGTTCCTGAGCCTGCCCGCGCTGCTGGCCGCCGCGGCTACGGTCTTTAAAATGCTGCGCTGCCGGTCGCAGGATCCCGGCATCGCGTAAGACCGCTGCTTTCTGCTATTCTGCCCCCGCAATTAAGGGGGCAGCATGCTTAACATCGTTTTATTCGAACCAGAAATTCCACCAAATACCGGTAATATCATTCGCCTGTGTGCCAACACGGGCTTTCGTCTGCATATCATTGAGCCGATGGGCTTTGCGTGGGATGACAAACGCCTGCGTCGCGCGGGGCTGGATTACCATGAATTTACCGCCGTGGTTCGCCATCCTGATTACGCGGCCTTTCTGGACGCGGAAAAACCACAGCGCATGTTCGCCCTGACGACCAAAGGCACGCCCGCGCACAGCGCCGTGAGCTATCAGGACGGTGACTATCTGATGTTTGGCCCGGAAACACGCGGCCTGCCGGCGACAATTCTGGACGCCCTGCCTGCCGAGCAAAAAATTCGTATTCCGATGATGCCGGACAGCCGCAGCATGAACCTGTCAAATGCGGTGTCGGTAGTGGTGTATGAAGCGTGGCGCCAGCTTGGGTATCCCGGCGCGATATTAAGGCAGGCCCGGTAAGCGCAGCGCCACCGGGCAGAGACTCAGATGCCGTCACCATACTCGAAGGTGTGGTGAATGCCGTTGAAGTGCTGATCCATGTCCATTGACGGTTTTTCGCTGTCTGGCTTACCGACGATACGCGCCGGTACGCCAGCGGCGGTGGTGTGCGGTGGAACGGGCTGCAGCACCACGGAACCCGCGCCGATTTTCGCGCCGCGCCCCACTTCAATGTTGCCGAGGATCTTGGCACCCGCGCCAATCATCACCCCTTCACGGATCTTCGGATGGCGATCGCCGCTGGTTTTTCCGGTACCGCCCAGGGTCACCGATTGCAGAATCGAGACGTCATCTTCGATCACCGCCGTTTCACCCACCACGATGCCGGTGGCATGATCGAGCATGATCCCACGGCCAATTTTCGCCGCCGGGTGAATATCCACCTGGAAGGTCACGGAAACCTGGTTTTGCAGAAAGATAGCCAGTGCGCGGCGGCCCTCGTTCCACAACCAGTGGCCGATGCGGTAGGCCTGAAGCGCATGGAAGCCCTTAAGGTACAGCAGCGGCGTAGAATATTTGTCGACAGCCGGATCGCGCGTGCGCACGGCCTGAATATCGCAGGCGGCAGAGGCGATCATCTCCGGGTCGGCGGCATAGGCCTCTTCCACCACTTCACGGATGGCAATAGCCGGCATGATTGAGGAGGCCAGCTTGTTGGCGAGCATGTAGCTCAGGGCGCTACCGAGGTTTTCGTGCTTGAGCAGCGTCGCGTGGTAGAAACTGGCCAGCATGGGCTCGCAGTCAGCTAAAGCTCGCGCTTCGGCTTTAATATTGTTCCAGACGATATCCAGTTCTTCACACGGCATTGCTTGCTCCAGACGTAATAGTACGATCGGCCAGTCTCTGCTGGCCGTATCGTTGGGTGACAACGGTTCCCTGCGGCTAGTTGCTGCTGCGCTCGTCCTTGCGCGAACGACCTAACAGGGTCAATGCTGCCTCGCGCGCATTTTTTCCGCAATACAATACCTGATAAATTTCCTCGGTTATTGGCATTTCGACACCAAAACGGTGTGCCAACTCGCGGACTTCTTTCGTATTGCGGTAACCTTCCACCACCTGACCAATCTTCTCCTGCGCGCCTTGTACATCCATGCCTTGCCCAAGCATCATGCCAAAGCGGCGGTTACGCGACTGGTTGTCGGTACAGGTCAGCACCAGGTCGCCCAGACCGGCCATCCCCATAAAGGTGGACGGGTCGGCACCCAGCGCCGCGCCAAGACGCGACATCTCGGTCAGGCCACGGGTGATCAGCGCCGTACGGGCGTTTGCGCCAAACCCAATGCCGTCTGACATTCCGGCACCGATCGCAATCACGTTTTTTACCGCGCCGCCCAGTTGAACGCCGATGAAATCCGGGTTGCTGTACACGCGGAAGCTCTTGCCGCAGTGCAGCAGTTGCTGGAGATCGTCTGAGAACGCCTGGTCGGTTGAGGCCAGCGAGATGGCCGTCGGCAGGCCAGCGGCCAGCTCTTTGGCAAACGTCGGCCCGGAAATCACCGCCAGCGGAATGGCATCGCCCAGCGCTTCGCGGGCAACGTCCTGCAACAGGCGTCCGGTTTCTGCTTCGAGCCCTTTCGTCGCCCACACCACGCGCGCATCGGGGCGCATCAGCGGCTTAACCTGACGCAGCACCTGGCCAAAGACATGGCTTGGCACCACAATCAGAATGTTGCGGCTGGCGGCCAGCGCGGTCGCGAGGTCGCTTTCGAGGTGCAGGGAGTCAGGGAACGGAACGTCCGGAAGAAACGCCACATTGCAGCGGTCGTGTTGCAACGTCGCGATATGTTTGGGATCGTGGCCCCACAGGACCACGTCGTGACCATTTCTTGCCAGGGTGATAGCAAGAGCGGTGCCGTATGAGCCGGCACCGATCACAGTCATTGAAGCATTAACAGTGCTCATCAGGCATCCTGATGTTGTTCGGCACCTTCGCCAGACTGCTGCTGCAGATAGTTCATGAACAGCGCATCAAAGTTAACTGGCGCAAGGTTCAGTTGCGGGAACGTACCGCGAGAGACCAGGCTGGTGATGCATTCACGGGCATACGGGAACAGGATGTTCGGGCAGTATGCACCCAGGCAATGCGCCATCTGGTTGCCTTCGATACCGTCGATGGAGAAGATGCCGCCCTGCTGTACTTCGCACAGGAATGCAGTTTCTTCGCCCAGTGAAGCGGTCACAGTCACGCGCAGTACGACTTCATACACGTCATCCGCCAGCTGGGTGGATGCGGTATCAAGATCAAGTTTAACCTCTGGCTGCCAATCTTTCTGGAAAACGTGCGGCGCATTTGGCGCTTCGAAAGAGACATCTTTGGTATAGATACGCTGGATCTGGAAACTCATTTCGGTGTTGTTTTGTTCTGACATGGAAAAACCCTTTTTAATTGTCCTAAAGTCTCTTAGCGCAGCAGAGGATCGAGTCCGCCGCTGGCGTCGAGCGCATACAAGTCATCACAGCCGCCAATGTGCTGCGCATCAATAAAAATCTGCGGAACCGTCGTGCGACCACTACGTTGAATCATCTCTTCGCGTTTGATCGCGTCACCATCAATCGGCAGTTCCTGGAAGGTTACGCCTTTGCTGTTCAGCAGCGCTTTTGCACGGTGGCAGAAAGGACACGTTGCTTTGGTGTAGATCTCGATATTGGCCATCACTTAACTCCTTATTTACCGCGAACCAAAGGAAGGTTTTCCCCGCTCCAGCCGGAAATACCTTCTTTCAGCACAGAGACGTTTTCGAAGCCCGCTTTATGCAGCAGGCTGGCAGATTCCTGCGCCTGCATGCCGGTCGCGTCAACAACGATAATCGGCTGGGCTTTATGCTTATCAAGCTCACCGACGTTGTTGGCTTTGATTTCAGCGGGCAGCAGGTTGATCGCACCGGCGATGTGGCCCTTGCGGAAATCATCACGCTGACGCAGATCGACCACCACGGCATCTTCTTTGTTAATCAGACGCGTGGCTTCACCCCGGGTGATCACCTTAATTTTAGACGTTAGCCCCTTAAAGGTCGTGAACAATACGGCGGCCAGCAGGCCAATCCACGCGATGCTCAGAACCGGGTGGCGGCTAACAAATTGCATAATTTCTTGCATGGGGGGTAACAACTCCCGACTAAGTGATAAAAAAACCAGGACAGGAGTATACCTGTGCGTTGTGGCAAATACAGCCAGCGACAATAAGCTAATCGATTTTCTGCGGCATGCCACGAAAAAAAAGCCTCAAAATGACCCGAGAAGCGCCTTGCCCCTCTCCTTTCTTTGATCTTCTGCGGCTATTTGATCGATTCAGCTGTAGTAAAATTACGCATATTTTTCGTCTCTTGAGCATGAGGTTGTCGCAATGTCGGTTTCTAAAAAACCTATGGTACTGGTAATTCTGGATGGCTATGGCTATCGCGAGGAGAGCCAGGATAACGCCATTTTCAACGCCAAAACCCCGGTCATGGATGCGCTGTGGGCAAAACGTCCCCATACCCTGATTGATGCATCAGGCCTGGAAGTGGGTCTGCCGGATCGCCAGATGGGTAACTCCGAAGTTGGACACGTCAACCTGGGCGCTGGCCGTATCGTTTACCAGGACCTGACCCGCCTGGATGTTGAAATCAAAGAACGCACCTTCTTTGCCAACCCAACGCTGACGGGTGCCGTGGATAAAGCCGTCGCGTCAGGCAAAGCCGTTCACATCATGGGTCTGCTCTCTGCGGGCGGCGTTCACAGCCACGAAGACCACATCATGGCGATGGTTGAACTGGCAGCCGAGCGCGGCGCGGAAAAAATCTATCTGCACGCTTTCCTCGACGGCCGCGACACCCCGCCTCGCAGCGCGAAAGGCTCGCTGGAAGCGTTTGAAGCGAAATTCGCTGCGCTGGGTAAAGGCCGCGTAGCTTCCCTTATTGGCCGTTACTACGCCATGGACCGCGACAACCGCTGGGATCGCGTTGAGCAAGCCTATGACCTGATGACCCTGGCGAAAGGTGAATTCCAGTTCGCTACCGCGGTTGAAGGCCTGGAAGCGGCTTACGCGCGTGATGAAAACGACGAGTTCGTGAAAGCAACCGTGATCCGCGCTGAAGGCCAGGCCGATGCGGCCATGGAAGACGGCGATGCGCTGATCTTCATGAACTTCCGTGCTGACCGCGCGCGCGAAATCACCCGTGCGTTTGTGAATAGCGATTTCGACGGTTTCGCCCGTAAGAAAGTGGTGACTCTCGATTTCATCCAGTTGACCGAATACGCTGCCGACATCAAGGCTCCTTGCGCCTATCCACCGGCATCGCTGGCGAACACCTTCGGTGAATGGATGGCGAAAAACGACAAGACGCAGCTGCGTATCTCCGAAACCGAGAAATATGCTCACGTCACCTTCTTCTTTAACGGCGGTGTCGAAGAGCCGTTTAAAGGCGAAGAGCGTATTCTGATTAACTCACCAAAAGTCGCGACCTACGATCTGCAGCCAGAAATGAGCTCTGCCGAGCTGACTGAAAAGCTGGTAGCGGCCATCGAAAGCGGCAAGTACGACACCATCATCTGTAACTACCCGAATGGCGATATGGTGGGTCACACCGGCGTGATGGACGCGGCGGTTAAAGCGGTTGAAGCGCTGGACCACTGCGTTGAGCAGGTGGCGAAAGCCGTTGAATCCGTTGGCGGCCAGCTGCTGATCACCGCCGACCACGGTAACGCAGAGCAGATGCGCGATCCGGCGACCGGCCAGGCGCACACTGCCCACACCAACCTGCCGGTTCCATTGATTTATGTTGGTGATAAATCAGTGAAAGCAGTGGAAGGCGGTAAGCTTTCCGACATCGCGCCAACCATGTTGACGCTGATGGGCATGCCGATCCCTGAAGAGATGACTGGTAAGCCGCTGTTCATCGTGGAATAATCGCTCCCCATGAGGGGAAAGGCGATTTTTTCAATCACATGGGTCGTGAAGCCGCTTCGGCTATCAGTCAGACCTCTGCTTTACGCCAGCGCGCTCAGCGCTGGCGTATTGCTGTGCGCCACGTCCGCCCACGCGGATGACCGCGACCAGCTCAAATCTATTCAGGCCGATATCGCCGCCAAAGAGCGCGCGGTACGCCAGCAGCAACAGCAACGCGCCGCTTTACTTGCCCAGCTTAAGAAGCAGGAAGAGGCTATCTCCGCCGCCGCACGTAAGCTACGTGAAACCCAGAACACGCTCGCCCAGTTGAATAAGCAGATCGACGAAATGAACGCGTCGATTGCGCGACTGGAGCGCCAGCGCGACGCGCAGGAGCGCACGCTTGCGGCTCAGCTTGATGCGGCCTTCCGTCAGGGTGAACACACCGGCCTTCAGCTGATCCTCAGCGGTGAAGAGAGCCAGCGCGGCCAGCGTTTACAGGCTTACTTCGGCTATTTAAACCAGGCCCGTCAGGAGACCATCGCCCAGCTTAAGCAGACGCGCGAAGAGGTCACCAGCCAGAAAGCCGAGCTGGAAGAGAAGCAAAGCCAGCAGCAGACGCTGCTTTACGAACAGCAGGCCCAGCAGGCGAAGCTGGAGCAGGCGCGCAACGAGCGTAAGAAAACCCTGTCCGGGCTTGAGTCCTCCATTCAGCAAGGCCAAAGCCAGCTGAGCGAAATGCGTGCCAACGAATCCAAACTGCGCAACAGCATCGCCCGCGCCGAAGCGGCCGCCAAAGCGCGCGCCGAGAAAGAGGCGCGTGAAGCCCAGGTCGTGCGCAACAAACAGCAAGAAGCCTCGCGTAAAGGCACTACCTACAAACCCACTGAAAACGAACGCTCCCTGATGTCTCGCACCGGTGGGCTTGGCTCCCCGCGCGGGCAGGCCTACTGGCCGGTACGCGGGACTCTCCTCCATCGTTATGGCGAACAGCTGCAGGGTGAGCTACGTTGGAAAGGGATCGTTATCGGTGCGTCTGAGGGTAGCGAAGTGAAAGCCATCGCCGATGGCCGCGTGATCCTGGCCGACTGGCTGCAGGGTTACGGGCTGGTGGTCGTGGTGGAGCACGGTAAAGGCGACATGAGCCTGTACGGCTACAACCAGAGCGCGCTGGTCAGCGTCGGCACTCAGGTGCGCGCCGGTCAACCCATCGCCCTTGTGGGCAGCAGTGGCGGTCAGGGCCGCCCGTCACTCTATTTCGAAATTCGTCGCCAGGGTCAGGCGGTCAATCCACAGCCGTGGTTGGGAAGATAAGTTTTGCTTCAATTTCGTCGATTGATTCTCTCCGTCGCCAGCGCACTGGCGCTGGCTGCACCGGTATATGCAGGCAAACTCGCCATCGTGATTGATGACTTCGGTTATCGTCCACACTACGAAAACCAGGTGCTGGCGATGCCGTCAGCCATCTCTGTTGCCGTCCTCCCCAATGCGCCACACGCGCGGGAGATGGCAACCAAAGCCCATAATAGCGGCCATCAGGTGTTGATCCACCTGCCCATGGCCCCGCTCAGCAAGCAGCCGCTGGAAAAAGACACCTTACGCCCCGAGATGAGCAGCGATGAGATCGATCGCATCATCCGCGACGCCTACAACAAAGTGCCGTATGCGGTGGGGCTGAACAACCATATGGGCAGCGCGATGACCTCCAGCCTGTACGGTATGCTGAAGGTTATGCAGTCGCTTGAGCGCTACAATCTCTATTTCCTCGACAGCATGACCATTGGCAACAGTCAGGCCATGCGCGCCGCGCAGGGAACGGGCGTGAAGGTGATTAAGCGCAAGGTGTTCCTGGACGATACCCAGAACGAAGCGGACATCCGCGTACAGTTTAACCGGGCGGTGCAACTGGCCCGCCGGAATGGCTCGGCAATCGCCATTGGCCACCCGCATCCGTCCACGGTGCGCGTTTTGCAGCAAATGTTGCCGACGCTGCCTGCCGATATCACCCTGGTGCGCCCGAGCGATCTGCTCAATGAGCCGCAGGTCGATACGTCCACACCTAACGGCGGACAACAAACCGCCCCTGCGCCGCGAAATCCGTTCCGCGGCGTGAAAAGCTGTGCGCCGAAAAAACCGCTTGAGCCGGTCAATGCGACCCGCTTCTTTGCGGTCATCGGGGAAAGCGTAAGCCAAAGCACGCTGGTGAAATATGTTCAGCACCAGTGGCAGGGCTGGAGTAGTAACACTTCAGTGACAGGCAATTAAGGTAGAAAGATGCCGCAAAAATATAAAATCCTGCTCCTTGATACCGGTAAAGAATGGGGCGGAGGCACCAACAGTATGCTCGAACTGTTAAAGCGTATCGATCGCGATAAGTTCGACATTACCTGTTGTTTTTACAGCGACTACAGCCGGGCCGAAGGCCAGACGATTGGGCAGGTACTGAAGGGTATCGATATTCCCCTGATCGTCATCCCTCAGCACAAACAGCCCGTCTGGGCGAAGGTGGCGAAAGAGCTGGGCCGTAGCCTGCTGTTTTTCTCGCGCAGCGCCCGGGTGGCGTTTACGCGCCGCATTGATACGCTGTGGCGTATTCAGCCTAACGTTCGCCGCATTGAGGCTCTCTTCAGGGAAGGGGGGTTTGATACGCTGTACATGAACAATCAGCCCGGCTCCAATGAAGAGGGATATCTGGCGGGCGCCAGACTGCAGGCGCGCGTCATTCAGCACTGCCGTATTGAACCCGTGCTGACCCCGCCTCTGGTTAAGCTGGTGAATGCCCATGCCGATAAAATTATCGCCGTCTCGCATGGCGTCGAGCGCGTTTTGCTGGAGCATGGCGTTCGCCCTGAGCTTTGTACAACCGTCAATAACGCGATCGATATCCACCAGCCCTTGCCCGACCGCCTTGCCATGCGCCATCGCCTGCACCTGGAAGATGACACCTTTGTGTTTGGCAGCATAGGGTCGCTGATCCCGCGTAAAGCGAATCACCATACGCTGGAAGCGCTGGCGACCTTTAGCCGCAAGCATCCTGAGGCGAAATGGAAGATGGTGCTGGTTGGCGAAGGCGCTGAGCGCCGCGCGCTTGCCGCACAGGCCAGCGAACTGGGTATTGAACGCAACGTGATTTTCACCGGTTTTCAGAACACGCCATTTGATTACCTCGCCACGTTTGACGCCTTTATTTTGGCCTCGAAGAGCGAAGGATTACCGCGCGTGGTACTTGAAGCCATGCTGCTCAAGATCCCGGTGATTGGCTCGCAGGTGACGGGGACGGCTGAACTGATTGACCACGGGTCGACAGGTTTGCTGTTCCCCTGGAGTGATGTTTCGCTGCTTGCTGAACATCTGGACAATATCTGGCACGATGCTGGCCTGCGCGCCCGGCTGGCTGCGGCTGCGCATGAGAACGTTTGCCAGGCCTATGCAATCGAACGCTATGTTAACGGTGTCGAAGCCGTCCTTGGTGCGCAATAACCCAACGAGATGAACATGTTTAAATTCCTGAATGCTCGCTACCGCCATATCACCGGGCGACACAACATTCCCTACGCCTCCCTGCCTGTCAGCAGCAGTCATGTTACGGTGGATTCCATCGTGATCCCCTGCACCGGCGCAGATTTTGTTGAAGAGGCGTTACTGTCGGCCACCTTCGCCGAGCGTTATGCCACTGGCGTTAGCGAGATCGTTATCGTTAGCGATCAGCCAGAGTCCGCTTTTGGCGAACTGCCGCCAAAAACACGCGTTGTTACGCTCACGCTTCCCGTGCGCGAAGCGCATTATCGCTACAAGCAAATCTATCTTAGCCGTCTGGTGAAGCTTAACGCCCCGCTGCAGGCGCGCGGTGAAGGCGTGTTAATGATCGACTCCGATCTTAATCTGCTTAAGATGCCTGAGATCAGCATGGCCGACATGCATATCTACTCCAGCTTCCGTCAGGGCAAGATGATCGCCAAACTCAACGGCGCACCCGCGGAGAAAGTACCGGCGTATTACAAAGAGACGGTGCGCCCGTATCTGGTCGATCACGTTAACGGCGCCTTCCTTGCCGCCACCAAAAAGACCTGGCGACGCATCTGCCCGCTGTGGTTGACGCTGTTCCAGGATACCTGGGAGCTGATGGATGATACGCAGCCGCCGACCGATCAGCTGCCGCTCGCCGCGCTGCTGGACATGCTGGATGTGAAAACGGTCAATCTGGGTGACTGGATGAACTGGCCGGTCTCCAAGAAGATCGGCGGGCAGGAAGCCGTTGTGCCAAAAGAGGTGATTGGCGCGCACGGTGGTTTCCCTCTCTCCGAATGGCAGAAGTATCTTGAATCGCCGGATAACAAACTGCTGTTCAAAGGCCAGGATTACACCCGCAAGGTGCGCTACCTGACGGACGAAGAGAAAAAGAAACAGTAAAAAAGGGGCCTGAGGCCCCTTTTCTCTTACTTATCCCAGCTCAGGATGACTTTACCGGACTGGCCGGAACGCATCGCGTCAAAGCCTTTCTGGAACTCATCAACAGAGAAGTGATGGGTGATAATCGGGGTCAGATCCAGTCCAGACTGGATCAGCGCCGCCATCTTGTACCAGGTTTCAAACATCTCACGGCCATAAATGCCTTTGATGAACAGCCCCTTGAAGATGACCTTGTTCCAGTCGATAGACATATCCGACGGTGGAATACCCAGCATCGCAATACGCCCGCCGTGGTTCATGGTATCGAGCATGGTGCGAAACGCCGGTGGCGCACCGGACATCTCCAGACCCACGTCAAAGCCTTCGGTCATGCCCAGCTCGGCCATCACGTCGTTCAGGTTCTCCTTAGAGACATCCACCGCGCGGGTGACGCCCATTTTACGCGCCAGCGACAAGCGATACTCATTCACGTCGGTGATCACAACGTTGCGTGCACCCACGTGTTTTGCCACCGCCGCCGCCATAATCCCGATCGGGCCAGCGCCGGATACCAGCACGTCCTCACCTACCAGGTCAAACGAGAGCGCCGTATGCACCGCGTTGCCGAACGGATCGAAGATGGAGGCCAGATCGTCAGAGATGTTGTCCGGGATTTTGAACGCGTTAAACGCCGGGATCACCAGGTATTCTGCAAAACAGCCGGGACGGTTGACGCCCACGCCCACAGTGTTGCGGCACAGGTGCGTGCGTCCACCGCGGCAGTTACGGCAGTGACCACAGGTGATATGACCTTCGCCAGAGACGCGATCGCCAATTTTGAAGCCTTTAACTTCCTGGCCGATACCGACCACTTCACCAACGTATTCGTGCCCGACAACCATCGGGACAGGAATGGTATTCTGCGACCACTGATCCCAGTTGTAGATGTGAACGTCCGTACCGCAGATGGCGGTTTTACGAATTTTGATCAGCAGATCGTTATGACCGACTTCCGGCTCCGGCACGTCGGTCATCCAAATCCCTTCTTCCGCTTTCAGTTTGGATAACGCTTTCATCACACGTCCTCAGGCAATTACGCCCAGCTGTTTACCGATGCGGGTAAAGGCTTCTACCGCACGCTCAATTTGTTCAGGTGAATGCGCCGCAGACATCTGGGTGCGGATACGCGCCTGACCTTTTGGCACCACCGGGAAGAAGAACCCGGTGACGTAAATCCCCTCTTTTTGCAGCTCGCGGGCAAAGTTCTGCGCCACAACCGCATCGCCCAGCATCACCGGGATGATCGCGTGGTCTGCACCGGCCAGGGTGAAACCTGCCGCACTCATTTTTTCACGGAACAGACGGGCGTTGGACCACAGACGGTCGCGCAGCTCAGCGCCGGATTCCACCATCTCCAGCACCTTAATGGAGGCGGCGACAATCGCCGGGGCCAGGGAGTTGGAGAACAGATACGGGCGGGAGCGCTGGCGCAGCCACTCGACCACCTCTTTACGCGCAGCGGTATAGCCGCCGGACGCGCCGCCGAGCGCTTTGCCCAGCGTGCCGGTGATGATGTCCACGCGACCCATCACCTCACAGTATTCGTGCGAGCCACGGCCATTCTCACCCACGAAGCCGACGGCGTGAGAATCATCGACCATCACCAGCGCGTCGTATTTGTCTGCCAGGTCGCACACGCCTTTCAGGTTGGCAATCACGCCGTCCATAGAGAACACGCCGTCGGTGGCAATCAGCACATGACGGGCACCGGCTTCACGCGCCTCTTTCAGGCGCGCTTCCAGCTCGGCCATGTCGTTGTTAGCGTAGCGGAAGCGCTTCGCTTTACACAGGCGCACACCGTCGATGATGGAGGCGTGGTTCAGGGCGTCGGAGATAATCGCATCGTCTGCGCCAAGCAGCGTCTCGAACAGGCCACCGTTGGCGTCGAAGCAGGAGGAGTAGAGGATCGCATCTTCCATTCCGAGGAAGTTCGCCAGCTTTTTCTCAAGCTGCTTGTGGCTGTCCTGCGTGCCGCAGATGAAGCGCACGGAGGCCATCCCAAAACCGTGGGTGTCCATGCCATTTTTGGCAGCAGCAATCAGCTCCGGGTGATTCGCCAGGCCTAAGTAGTTGTTCGCGCAAAAGTTGATCACGTGGCTGCCGTCGGCAACGGTGATGTCCGCCTGCTGCGCAGACGTGATAATACGTTCTTCTTTGAACAACCCTTCCGCACGTGCGGTGTCCAGGTCGCTGTTTAACTGTTTGTAAAAATCACCACGCATTGCAATTCTCCAGACTCGGCAAATTTCGGCACATATTACCCAAACCTATACTTGATGACGAGATGACGCAGTATCTCTTGTCGTTTTTGCAGCATAAATCACGCGTAACCCTGCTGCACATCGGTGAATGGCTGAAGACAGGGCATTGTGATGATATGATAAGAACATTAGCGTCCGGGATTGTCCCCGGGCTCCACACTTCAAAGGTTACAGTTATGATCATCGTTACCGGCGGCGCGGGCTTTATCGGCAGCAATATTATTAAGGCCCTCAATGACAAAGGCATCACCGACATCCTGGTGGTGGACAACCTGAAAGACGGCACCAAGTTTGTGAACCTGGTGGATCTGAACATTGCTGACTACATGGATAAAGAAGATTTCCTTATCCAGATTATGGCAGGCGAAGAGTTAGGCGACATCGAAGCCATCTTCCACGAAGGCGCATGCTCCTCCACCACCGAGTGGGACGGCAAGTATATGATGGACAATAACTATCAGTACTCCAAAGAGCTGCTGCACTACTGCCTGGAGCGTGAAATCCCGTTCCTGTACGCATCATCTGCGGCTACCTACGGCGGACGCACGTCAGACTTTATCGAATCCCGTGAATATGAGCAGCCGCTGAACGTCTACGGCTACTCCAAGTTCCTGTTCGATGAATATGTCCGTCAGATCCTGCCAGAAGCGAACTCCCAGATTGTTGGCTTCCGCTACTTTAACGTCTACGGACCGCGCGAAGGCCACAAAGGCAGTATGGCGAGCGTCGCGTTCCACCTGAATACCCAGTTGAACAACGGCGAAAGCCCGAAACTGTTTGAAGGCAGCGACGGCTTCAAGCGTGACTTCGTCTACGTGGGCGACGTCGCGGCCGTGAACCTGTGGTTCTGGGAAAACGGCGTATCCGGCATCTTCAACCTGGGCACGGGCCGCGCCGAATCCTTCCAGGCCGTGGCCGACGCCGCGCTGGCCTGGCATAAGAAAGGCACCCTGGAGTACATTCCGTTCCCGGAAAAACTGAAAGGCCGCTATCAGGCATTCACCCAGGCCGATCTGACCAACCTGCGTGCTGCGGGCTACGATAAGCCGTTCAAGACCGTTGCCGAAGGCGTAACGGAGTATATGGCCTGGCTGAATCGCGACGCGTAAGAAGTAAGCATGAAGATACTGGTGATCGGCCCGTCCTGGGTGGGCGACATGATGATGTCGCAAAGTCTCTATCGCACGCTCAAGGCGCGCTATCCCCAGGCGATAATCGACGTGATGGCACCCGCGTGGTGCCGTCCGCTGTTGTCGCGTATGCCGGAAGTGAATGAAGCGATCCCGATGCCGCTCGGCCACGGGGCGCTGGAAATCGGCGAACGCCGCAAGCTCGGCCACAGCCTGCGCGAAAAGCGCTATGACCGCGCCTGGGTGCTGCCTAACTCCTTCAAATCTGCCCTCGTGCCTTTCTTTGCGGGCATTCCGCACCGCACCGGCTGGCGCGGTGAAATGCGCTACGGCCTGCTGAACGACGCGCGCGTGCTGGATAAAGAAGCCTGGCCGCTGATGGTTGAGCGCTATGTGGCGCTGGCCTACGACAAGGGCGTGATGCGCAGCGCGAAAGACCTGCCGCAGCCGCTGCTCTGGCCGCAGTTGCAGGTCAGCGAGGGAGAGAAATCCCATACCTGTAACGCCTTTAACCTCTCTGCCGAACGGCCGATGATCGGCTTTTGCCCCGGCGCAGAATTTGGCCCGGCTAAACGCTGGCCGCACTATCACTACGCGGAACTGGCGAAACAGCTGATCGACGAAGGCTTTCAGATCGTCCTGTTTGGTTCGGCGAAAGACCACGAGGCGGGCAACGACATTCTCGCCACGCTCAGTACCGAACAGCAGGCATGGTGTCGCAACCTGGCCGGTGAAACGCAGCTGGAGCAAGCGGTGATCCTGCTGGCCGTCTGTAAAGCCGTGGTCACTAATGACTCCGGCCTGATGCACGTCGCCGCCGCGCTGAGCCGCCCGCTGGTGGCGCTTTACGGCCCAAGCAGCCCGGACTTTACCCCGCCGTTGTCGCATAAAGCGCGGGTCATTCGCCTGATCGACGGCTACCATAAAGTGCGTAAAGGCGATGCGGCAGAAGGCTATCATCAGAGCCTGATCGACATCACGCCCGCGCGCGTCCTCGAAGAGCTTAACGACCTGCTGCTGAGCGAAGAAGGATAACGGATGCGGGTATTGATCGTTAAAACCTCATCAATGGGCGACGTGCTGCACACGCTGCCGTCCCTGACGGACGCCGCGCGCGCCATTCCCGGCATCCGCTTTGACTGGGTGGTGGAAGAGGGTTTCGCGCAAATCCCGACCTGGCATGACGCGGTTGACCGGGTGATCCCGGTTGCCATTCGCCGCTGGCGCAAGGCGTGGTTCTCCGCGCCGGTTAAGGCCGAGCGCAACGCCTTTCGCGACGCGGTGCAGGCTCAGCGCTACGACGCCATTATTGACGCGCAGGGGCTGGTGAAAAGCGCCGCGCTGGTCACGCGTCTGGCGCACGGCGTAAAGCACGGTATGGACTGGCAAACCGCCCGCGAGCCGCTGGCAAGCCTGTTCTATAACCATCGCCATCATATCCCGAAGCAACAACACGCGGTGGAACGCACCCGGGAGCTGTTTGCTAAAAGCCTCGGCTACAGCAAGCCCGAAACGCAGGGCGATTACGCGATATCGCAGCATTTCCAGCGTGACGCGGATAACCGTGCGACGCCTTATGTGGTGTTCCTCCATGCCACAACGCGGGACGATAAACACTGGCCGGAAACGCACTGGCGAAGATTGATTGAATTAATGCAACCTACCGGCATCCATATTAAACTGCCCTGGGGTGCTGAACACGAGCGCCAACGTGCTGAGCGGTTAGCGGCAGGTTTTTCGCACGTAGAAGTGTTACCTAAGCTCACGCTGGCAAAGGTTGCTGCAGAGCTGGCAGGTGCAGAGGCTGTCGTGTCCGTTGATACGGGACTGAGCCACTTAACCGCAGCATTGGATCGCCCCAATATCACGCTATTCGGCCCCACCGATCCCGGGCTGATTGGCGGCTACGGTAAAAACCAACATCAGATGGTCAGCCCTACTCAGCAGACGAGAGACATTACCGCAGATGCTATTTTTTCATTTTTACAGAGCAGCCATCGGCTTTCCAACAGGGATATTTAACCCATGAGTTACGTATTTCTGCTGATTTTACTTTTCCCGGTGAAACTCATCCGGAAGCTGTTTCGCAAAGACACGGGTAAGAACCTGGTCATTCAGACAGCCAAAATCGGTGACTTTGTTAATGCCACGCCTCTTCTGGCGTACCTGCAAAAAAGCGATGTGTTGATCAGCCGAAGCGTGGCTGCGCTGGCGAAGCATGATGACACTATCGATCAGATTTTTTTTATCGAGCAACAAAAGCGTAATTTGTGGCGTAAGCTGTGCTTTGCCTGCAGGATCATGAATGACTATGACAATGTGTATCTCCTGCAGCCCAACAGCGTGAATCTCTTTTTCGCCGCCGCCTGTAATGCCAAAAATAAACAATTCTTAAGCACCTATACCCGCCGGTGGTACCACGGTATTTTCTATACCACTGCCGACGGCACCGTTGAGCACGGCAAAAAGACGTTGTCGGTCACCAACTACCTGAAGCTGGCCGACCGCTCGCTAACGTGGCAAGCTTCCCCGAAGCACGCCACAAAGCCTCTGTTTAAGCCCGCCGTTTATCCGGAAGTCCTCGATAAACCCGGCGTCATTCGTATAGGCATCAGTATTGCCGCAGGCAATAAAGCGAAAACGGTCCCGCCGGTCATCTGGAAGCGTATTGTTGATAAGCTCGCCGATCTGCCGTGCGAGTTTTATGTGTTTGGTGCACCCAGTGAGCAAGAGTGGCTGGACGATATTACGCGTGCGTACGGTGAAATCCCTAACTTCATCAACCTCATCGGCAAGATTTCCCTTGAAGAGCTGCCGTGGGCAATCTCCAAAATGGATTGCTACATCGCGTCTGATTCCGGGAATATCTATATCGCAGATGCAGTCGGCGTGCCGGTAGTGGTGTTGTTCGGACCTTGCTGCCACTATGAACAGCGTCCGCTGGGCAATGTGTTACTGATTGGCAACGACGACAATATCAACTCCTACGTCTTTGAAACACGCTACTACTTCAGCCAGCCAAAAGAAGAGTTGTTTGCGGTAACCGAAGAATCCCTGCACCAGCTCAAACTCTTTATTTCGACTCTGCAGACTGCTCGCACAACCGAACATGCCATTGATGCTCAAGGAAATTAATTTTTATGGCTTTTCTAAGCATCATTATTGCAGCGCATAATACCGAAGATACTCTGGACGCCACCCTACACAGCCTGCGGGACGCAATTGCGGATGAGGGCGATGAGGTAGAGGTTATTCTCTTTAATGACCATTCAGACGATGCCACGCAAGATATTATTGAGAAGTGGTTGCCAGAATTTCCGAATGCGATATCGCGGAAAGTTGAGTATCGCAACGTAGGCCGTGTTCGAAACGCTGCTGTCTCGCTATCATCCGGCGAATACATTACCATGCTCGACAGCGACGACCAGCTTAAGCCTCGCAGTATCAGCGATGCCGTGGCGTTCCTGAAAGCACAGCGTCCTGATATGGTGCTGACACGCCTGCTGGAAGTTCGTGATTTACGAAAAATCACCGCCGACTGGCAGGGGTTTTCACCTGTCGCCTTGTCTCAACAGGATGCGATAAAACGCTTTTTGCAGCATAAAGATTTCCAGGCCCACCTCATCGGCCAGTTCATTCACCGCAGGCTATACCAAAGCAACCCCATTCCTGCGATGATCTGCTATGAAGATTTCGCCGTATTTCCTGGCATGCTGATGCAATCGCACAAAATATTTTACCAGCGGCAGGGGCACTATTATTACATCAAGCGTCGTGACAGTTTATCGAGCCAACTTAACGCCAGTAAAATCGCTACGCTTGTTGAATGCACGCTGCAGATGGAAAAAACGTTTCCGCAGCAATTTATTCATCTTATTCATTGTCACTGGTTTGACATCTACAGCAACCATCGAAAATTATTGTCAGAGCATCAATTACAACTTGTGAAACAGCGGGTGAAATCACTTTATTCCTTGTCATTTTTCCTGTCCAGCGACGTTCGTTTCAGTTACAAAAAAAGGGTTATTGAGGCATTATGGAAAAAATAAAGTTAAGACTTTATCAGTTAACGCTCATGCTGAGCCTTATCTCTTTGGCGTTAGTACTGGTTAGCTCAGGAAAACAAAGAGAATTTTTTTATATAGCCGTCTATGCCAGCATTATCGGCTTAGCCTTTGAATATAAAAAAATTACATGGCGGCCTTTCAGTATAGCGCTTCCTATTTTACTGGTGGGATTACTTAACCTTATTTGGTATTTCGCATACGAATATCATAATGTTGGTATCAATGTTTACAGTGATTATCTTGGTGCGTGCAAAAAATTAATCCTTGGAAGTATTTTAGTTTTTTATCTGGATCGCTTTAAGCTTTACGTTACAAAAGAAAGTTTCCAGAAGTATTTTCTGATCGCCACCGCAACAGGATTTGTACTCGCGACAAGTTATGGATTTTATCAGGCTTTACAGGGAATCAATCGCGTAGAGATGGCGATTAATCGACCAACCATCGCGGCCTATGTCTATTCTGTGCTTTCATTAGCCTTTGTATATAGCCTTTACCTTCTGAAAAATGTAAAGATGTACGTTCTGGCGGGAGTGGTTGTCTTAATTTCCTACGTCCTGATTTTATTAACTGCTACGCGTGCCGCCATGGGTCTTTATCTCATTTTGGCTATCGTTTTAACGCTTCTCCATTTCAGAAAAATTCATCTAAAACCGCTATTAATCTTCTTATGCATCGTTGCAGGCATAATAATCGTTAGTTATAAGCCCTTAATTTCACCAAAGATTGAACAAACAGAAAGTGAGTTAACAAATTATCAGAAAGGGCATGATGCGACGTCCCTGGGAGCCCGTTTCTCTATGTGGAAAGTTGGATTCTTTAACGGCGTTGCACATCCGCTGGGCCAGTCTATTGATAGCAGAGAATCGTGGACACGAAGTTATGTCAAAGATGGTCATTCAGATGTAACGGCTGCTCTCGGGTACTTGCGAATTCACCTCCACAACGAATTTATCGAGAAATACTCGCTACAGGGCATTCCCGGCGTGGCTATCCTGCTGTTTTTCTTTGTTTCTGTTATGGTTTACGCGCTAAGAAACAGAAACGGCCTGCTGTTAACCACCATGCTTCTGTTACTGCTTTATGGCCTGACGGATGTCATATTGCTGAGTTCAGAAGCGTTGATTTTCTTTATGACGCTGTTCGCGTTAAGCACGCCGTTCTCGCAACCAAAGCACCCGTAATCATCATGCCCGCCTGGCGGGCATTATTGTTTTTTGTGCTGGTAAAACTCAGCCAGCGTCATCCCCACGGTCTTATCCGATAACCAGGTAAAGAGCGTTTCTAAATCCTGATATAAACCTTCGATCGCCGCATCGTCTTTAAACGTTGGGCTTCCGCCCGGCATAAATTCAGACGAGTGAAGCATAAATTCCACGTAGTCATTTCCCTGAGACAAACATTGCTGCGCAACCTGAATCATCTGCGAGGCATTGCCACCCGAAGGACGCAGCCAGTTGACGGAAGGCGAGCGGTATTTCCCGCGAAGGCGATCGTAGCCCTGCTTAACGGTGTTCAGCCAGGCGGGATGTTTATACTGAATGCTCATCGGGACTTCGAGTAATGGGCTGTTACCCGGCCGGGCAACGTTCTCGACGTCCATGAAGTAGGCGTGGTCAGGAAAAGCATGATAGTTCGTTCCGCCCTTTCCTTGCGGGGCACCTTTTGCATTGCGCCAGTTCACGCGCGGCGTGACGGAACAATCCACCTGATAACCCAGCTCGATCAGCAATTGGGCGTAACGGCTATCGAACGCCCAGCGCCCGGCACGGTGGCTGAGCATTTTGGTCTGAAATGTCTCTTCCAGCAGCTCAGTCATGAACAGCACTTTTTCGCGCATGACATCGTCCGGGAATTCAATCAGATACGGCTGCCAGCGCCAGTCATCCCCGGTGAGATCGTGCTCCGGCGGGCTATTCCACGCATGAAGGTGCATACCCACCTCCCCCGCACCGCGGGCGATAACGTCTTTAGCAAACGCGATGAAAACTGGTTCAATCGCCATCTCATAGTTCGTCAACCAGACGGGCTTAAAGCCAAAACGCTCGCAGAGCGACTGGAACCGAGCCAGGTAGCGTGCGTTTTCCGTTTTAATAACCCGATGGTTTTGCCAGAGATTATCGCCTTCAGTATCAATCGTGATGATAAACGCTGGTTTTTTCATAATGAACCCGTGAGACAGATAAGTTAGCGCTATGTTACGCACGCCACAAAGCTGGAGTAAACCCTTGCAAAGAAATTCCTGACATTATGGAGAAAGAGTGCAACTCGTTACCAGGTCTATTAGAATTGCCAACAGTACAACGCTGATAAGATGATGATGAATAACTTACCTGACATGCCTGATTTGCGCATTTTACTTATCAAACTTCGCCATCATGGCGACATGTTACTCACCACACCCGTCATTGATTCGTTACGCCAGGCATGGCCGCAGGCACAGATTGACGTGCTGCTTTATGAAGAAACCCGCGATATGCTCGCCGCGCATCCGGCCATCGGTACCATCTATGGTATCGATCGTAAGTGGAAGCAGCTGGGAACATTGAAGCATCTTCAAAAAGAGTGGCAGCTACTTTGCGCGTTAAGAGCGCAACATTATCATCTGGTGATCAACCTTGCCGATCAGTGGCGCAGCGCGATTGTAACGCGTTTTACCGGCGCGCCTGTTCGTATCGGGTTCGCCTTCAATAAACGCAATACTGCCTTCTGGCGCTTTTGCCATACTGCATTAGCCCCCGTCACAAATCACAACGCGTTACACACCGTCGAACAAAATCTCTCCATACTTTCACCGTTACCGGTGGTTCCCCAGCCGGCCGTCACCATGGCTTACCGTTCAGAAGACTGGGAGAACGCACGTCAAAAGCTCGCGCAAACGGGTGTGGGGGATGACTACATCGTGATTCAGCCTACGTCGCGCTGGTTCTTTAAATGCTGGGACGAAGGCAAAATGGCGCAAACCATTACGGCGCTTCAGCAGGATGGTCACACCGTCGTGCTGACTGCCGGGCCGGATAAAAAAGAGATGGCGATGATTGAGCGCATTCTTGCCGCCTCGCCGAAAACCGGCGTCGTCTCGCTGGCGGGCCAATTAACGCTGCGTCAGCTGGCCTCCCTCATCGATCATGCTCGATTATTTATTGGCGTGGATTCCGTGCCGATGCATATGGCCGCCGCGCTGCAAACACCGTGTGTCGCGCTTTTTGGCCCGTCCAAACTGACGTTCTGGTCGCCGTGGCAGGTAAAAGGGGAGGTGATATGGGCAGGCGATTACGGCCCGCTCCCCAACCCGGACGCCATTGATACCAACACCAAAGAACGCTACCTCGACGCCATTCCTGTGGAAGCCGTCGTCTCCGCGGCAAGGAGATACCTGTAATGAAACACTATCGTCTGGCGATTGTTCGCCAAAAATATCGCCCGGACGGCGGGGCGGAACGTTTCGTCTCCAGAGCCCTTACCGCGTTAAGCAACCAAAACCTTGAACTCAACGTCATCACACGCGAATGGCAGGGCGAGAAGCAGGACGACTGGCATATCCACATCTGCGACCCGCGCAAATGGGGCCGCATCAGCCGCGAACGCGGATTTGCTCACGCCGCGCGCGCGCTCTGGCAACAGCAACAGTTTGATATTGTTCAAAGCCATGAGCGCATTCCAGGCTGTGACATTTATCGCGCAGGCGATGGCGTGCATCGGCGCTGGCTGCTGCAGCGCGCGCGTATCCTGCCCGCCTGGCGTGCACACATGCTCATGCATGACCGCTATCACCGCTATGTGATGAACGCCGAACGTGAAATGTATCAGGCACCCGAGTTGAAAGCCGTTATCTGTAATGCGGAGATGATCAAGCGCGAAATCGTCGAAGACTTTGATATTGACGCAAAAAAGATACATGTGATTTATAATTCAATTGATTCGTGCCGCTTCGTTCCAGTAGAAGAGGTACAACGTGCGGCATTGCGTCAGCAGTTTGAGGTGCCCGCTGACGCGACCGTGTTCTGCTTCGTGGGCTCGGGGTTTGAACGAAAAGGGTTAGCCAGCGCCATACGTGCTATTGCGGGAACCGCGGCATGGCTGATTGTGGTTGGACAGGATAAAGCAGAGCGTCGTTATCGCGACCTTGCCCGGTCATTAGGCTGTGAAGGGCAAATTCGCTTTCTGGGTATGCAAAAAGAGACGCTGCCATTTTACCAGCTATCCGATGGTTTACTGTTGCCAACGCTGTATGATCCCTTTCCTAACGTCATACTGGAAGCGATGGCCTGCGGTTTACCGGTCATTACGTCGACCAGCTGCGGTGGGGCAGAATTTATTGAGCAAGGCCAGAACGGCTTTTCCTGTGACGCACTTGATATCAGCACATTGAAGGAGGCGATAGCGGCCACCCCTTCACTGAACAACAATAACAACATGGGGCTTGCGGCGCGTGAACGCGTGAAAGAGGCGACTCCCGAAAAACTTTCAAGCCAGCTTATTTCGCTTTATCAAAAATTACTGGATTAATAATGCGCATCCTAATGATTATTGATGGTTTACCCGGTGGAGGCGCCGAAAAAACGGTTCTCACACTCTCCAGCGGACTGATAGAAATGGGGCACCAGGTCTCCCTTTTCTCTTTGCGGAAGGTGTGCGACTACGCCATTCCGGAGGGCATCGATTTTCAGGTTATTCAGGATATGTGCACCAAACCCTGGCGCAAGCTGACGGAGATCCCACGCCGTTCACGGCTGCTGGGTCAGGCGGTTGAGCGAGCCGAGCGCAGCGGTAAATTTGATGTGATTTTCTCCCATCTGCACAAAACTGACCGAATCGTGGCGCATTGCAGTGCGTTAGAGCGCGATAAGGTCTGGTTCTGCGTTCACGGCATGTTCTCCTTCTCCTACCTGCGCCATCGAAGCGGCCTGTCACGCTGGTTCAAGCATTTTAAAATTCGTCATACCTATGAAAACCGCAACGTTGTCGCCGTTTCGGCTGCCGTACTGAAGGATTTGTCCCAGACGCTGGCCATCGATCTTCGCCGCCAGGCGGTCATTCACAATCCGTTCGATATTCCCGAAATTCAGCGTCTGGCAGACGCTCCCTTTGAGATGCAGGGGCAGGATTACATCATCCACGTTGGCCGCTTCCATGAGCACAAACGTCACGATCGCCTGTTGCGGGCGTTCGCACTGAGCGGCCTGGATACCACGCTGGTGATGATGGGAAATGGTTCCGAGGCGAAAATTCAAAAACTGCAGCAGCTTGCCAGCGAACTGGGCATTGCTAACAAGGTCCTGTTCCGCCCGTTCGAGTCCAATCCCTATCCCTGGATCCATGGGGCACGCCTGTTAGTGCTCAGTTCCGACTGCGAAGGTTTTGGTAATGTGCTGGTTGAAGCGATCATCTGCCAGACGCCGCCCGTGAGCACTAACTGCCCAGGCGGCCCCGCTGAAATTCTCACGGGAACTTTAGCGCGCGGGCTGACAGAGATGAATGACGAATCACTGGCAAAAACGCTGGCGGATATTTACACCACGCCGCCGGCCGTCGATCGCGAAACGATAGCATCGTTCGGCATCAACGCCATTTGCCAGCAATATATTGCTTTGGTCGACAATCAATAATAATCAGGTTTTTTATGCAAAATTCAGTGCCATTATTAAGCGTGGTGGTTGCCGTTTACAACGGTGAAGCTTTCCTGGATCAGTTCTTTACCTGCCTTACGGATCAGCGTATCGACGATATGGAAGTGATCATCGTCAACGATGGTTCCACCGACGGTTCGATGCAGATCGTCAATAAGTGGCGCGATAAACTGCCGCAGATGCAGGTGATTGAACAGGCAAATCAGGGGGTCTCTGTCGCCCGTAACACCGGTCTGGCCATTGCCACCGGGCAATATCTTTCCTTCCCTGATATTGATGATGTCTTCAAGCCCGGCATGTACCAGCACCTTCTTGAGATGGCCGTCACGCAGAACCTGGATGTCGCCACCTGTAACGGGAACTACGTCTGGGAAAATAATAAAAAGCCTTCGCGTCCTATCTTCCCGGAAGACAAACTGGCCTCAACGGGGGTGATGACCGGGGCGGCATGGCTGAAAAAAGCGCTCGATTCCCGCAAGTTTTTGCATGTCACCTGGCTCAATATCTATCGCCACGACTTTATCCGCCAGAACGGCTTTCGTTTTGAACCCGGCCTGCGCCACCAGGATATTCCGTGGACCACCGAAGTGCTGCTCGCGGCTGAGCGGGTTCAGTACACCAGTGAACGTTATTATGACTACTACATCCACTCCGCATCGGTGTCGCACACACCAGACAATGACGACACGCTGATCCGTTCCGCGCGCCATTACATGAAAATCCTTCAGATGCTTGATGCCATTAATCAGCGCTATCCGGACAAAATCAAAAATATCCCCGCCTGCCACTGGCAAATTGCCAAAGAGGGGCTTGGGATTATTCATACCTTCGATAACATGAAGGATGAAAAGAAAAAGTCTATGATTATTAAAGAATTCTTCGATACAGGCATCTGGAAGCTCATCTGGAAAAGTGCAAAAAGTCCGCGACTGCGCTGGCGCCTGGGCCGACGTTACTTCCGTTTGAAGCGGTATGTGGCATAAGAGATAGCTTTACCTGGCTTAAATGCTTAGAATTTGCCCGCCGAAACTGAAAAAACGGATAATCGCTTGGAATTGTTGTATACCGCCCTGCTCTACATCATTCAGCCACTGGTGTGGCTGCGACTGTTGCTTCGTAGCCGTAAAGCGCCTGCGTACCGTAAACGCTGGGCTGAACGCTATGGCTATTGCCGTAATAAAGTGGCCCCGGACGGTATTTTGCTGCATTCCGTTTCTGTCGGTGAAACGCTGGCGGCGATCCCGCTGGTTCGCGCCCTGCGTCACCGCTACCCTTCCCTGCCGATCACCGTCACCACCATGACGCCGACCGGCTCCGAGCGCGCCCTGTCCGCGTTTGGTAAAGATGTGCATCACGTCTATCTGCCTTACGATCTCCCGTGCGCCATGAACCGTTTCCTCAATACCGTTCGCCCGAAGCTGGTGATCGTGATGGAAACCGAACTGTGGCCGAATATGATTTCCGCCCTGCATGCCCGTAAAATTCCGCTGGTGATTGCCAACGCGCGCTTGTCTGAACGTTCCGCGAAGGGTTACGGCAAGCTGGGTAAATTTATGCGTCGCCTGCTCAGCAAAATTACCCTGATTGCGGCACAGAACGATGAAGACGCGGCACGGTTCACGGCGCTTGGTCTGAAACGCAATCAGCTTGCCGTGACCGGCAGCCTGAAATTCGATATTTCCGTTACGCCGGAGCTGGCGGCACGGGCGGTGACGCTGCGTCGCCAGTGGGCACCCCGTCGTCAGGTGTGGATTGCTACCAGCACCCACGACGGTGAAGAAGAGATTATCCTCCAGGCGCATCGCAAGCTGCTGGAGACCTTCCCTGATCTAGTGCTGATCCTGGTGCCGCGCCATCCGGAGCGTTTCAAAGATGCTAGCGAAATGGTACAGAAAGGCGGTTTCAGCTTCACCCTGCGCAGCACCGGTGAGATCCCTTCCGGCAGCACCCAGGTGGTAATTGGCGATACCATGGGCGAGCTTATGCTGCTGTACGGCATTGCCGATCTGGCGTTTGTCGGCGGCAGCCTGGTTGAGCGCGGAGGCCATAACCCTCTGGAGCCAGCGGCGCACGCCATTCCGGTACTGATGGGGCCACACACGTTCAACTTCAAAGATATCTGCGCGAAATTGCAGCAGGCCGATGGTTTAATTACCGTGACGGATGCGGACTCGGTGGTGAAAGAGGTTTCAACCCTGCTCACCGACGAAGACTACCGTCTGTGGTACGGCCGCCATGCTGTTGAGGTACTGCATCAGAATCAGGGCGCGTTGACCCGTTTGCTGCAGCTTCTGCAACCTTACCTGCCTCAGCGGAGCCACTGATGTCTGCGCGTCTGTCGGTCGTCACGATCGCCAAAAACGCTGCCGACCTGCTTCCGGACTACCTGGCCTCTGTTTCTTGGGCGGATGAAATCATCTTGCTTGATTCCGGCAGCACCGATAACACGGTAGAAATGGCGCGTGCGGCGGGCGTACAGGTCTATGTCGACACCGACTGGCAGGGCTACGGTATCCAGCGCCAGCGCGCGCAGGCCTGCGCCACCGGCGATTACGTGCTGATGATCGATACCGATGAGCGCATTACGCCGGCGCTTCAGCAGAGCATTCAGGCCATCCTGGCCGCCCCACAGCCTGGCGCGGTCTACAGCATTGCGCGTCGCAACTACTTCCTCGGGCGGTTTATGCGCCACAGCGGCTGGTATCCTGACCGCGTTATGCGTCTTTACGAGCGCACCCGTTATCAGTACAACGACAACCTGGTGCATGAGTCTCTGGCCTGTGAGAACGCCCAGGTTATCCCGCTGACGGGCGATCTGCTGCACCTCACCTGCCGCGATTTCGCCAGCTTCCAGCGTAAGCAGCTGAGCTACGCCACCGCATGGGCGCAGGAGCGCCACCAGCGCGGCAAGACAGCCTCGTTGACGGGCATCTTCACCCACACGCTGGGCGCGTTTCTGAAAACGCTGCTGCTGCGTGGCGGCGTGCTGGATGGCAAACAGGGTTGGTTACTCGCGGTGGTAAATGCCCAGTATACTTTCAACAAATATACCGAGCTGTGGGCGCTCTGCCGCGGCTACTCTGAGAAAACGTGAGCCATGAGCACAAAAGCGATTTATCCGGGTACCTTCGATCCGATCACCAACGGTCATCTTGATATCATCACGCGCGCAGCAAGCATGTTTGATAAGATGATTCTGGCCATTGCCGCCAGCCCCAGCAAAAAACCGATGTTCGATCTGAACGAGCGCGTTGCGCTTGCCACCGATGCGATTTCTCATCTGCCGAACGTGGAAGTCGTAGGGTTCAGTGACCTGATGGCCAACTTTGCTCGCGCCCAGCAGGCCAACATTCTGATCCGCGGATTGCGCGCGGTGGCGGATTTTGAGTATGAGATGCAGCTGGCGCACATGAACCGCCATCTGATGCCGGAGCTGGAAAGCGTATTCCTGATGCCATCGAAGGAGTGGTCGTTTATCTCCTCCTCGCTGGTGAAGGAGGTCGCGCGTCATCAGGGCGATGTGACCCACTTCCTGCCGGAAAACGTGCATCAGGCGTTAATGGAAAAGCTGAAGTAACCGTTGCCCGGTGGCGCGGCGCTTACCGGGCCTGATATACGCTTATTTCTGACACTGACGGCAATAGAACGTGGCGCGCTGGGCGTGCTTCGTTGCAATAATCGGTGTGCCACAGACTCTGCACGGCTCGCCTTTGCGGCCATAAACCTGCAACTCCTGCGCGAAATAGCCAGGCTTACCATCGCTCTGCAGGAAGTCCTTCAGCGTTGTTCCCCCCTGTTCAATGGAGCGCAGCAGCACCGCCTTAATCACCCTGACCAGCAGCTCGCACTCCTGCGCCGAGAGCGACGAGGCCAGCCGATCGGGATGGATCCCGGCAGCAAACAGCGATTCGCTGGCGTAAATATTCCCCACGCCCACCACCAGCTTGTTATCCATTAGCCAGGGCTTAATCGGCGCTTTCTTCTTCGCACACTTTGCTCTCAGGTAATCAGCGTTAAACGCCTCAGAGAGCGGCTCCGGCCCCAGATGCGCCAGCGCGCTATGGCCTTCCAGCTCTTTGGCCCACAGCCATGCGCCAAAGCGGCGAGGGTCGGTGTAGCGCAGCACTTTGCCGTTACTCATGACAAGGTCAACGTGATCGTGCTTTTCAGCAGGCAGCTCTTCGGTGAGGATCCGCAGGCTGCCGGACATCCCCAGGTGGATGATGATCCAGCCGTCAGGCAGCTCCAGCAGCAGGTATTTCGCGCGGCGCTGTACGCTGATGACGGGCTTATCGCTTAACGCGTGAATTTCATCGGAAACCGGCCAGCGAAGACGACCATTGCGGACAACAGCATGAAGAATGGTCGCACCAACCAGATGTGGTTCAATGCCGCGGCGGCTGGTCTCTACCTCAGGTAATTCAGGCATGGTTTCTCCGTTGGATGCAGAATGCAAAAAACCCCGCAGTTGCGGGGTTTTTCAATACAAGGAATCTAAAATTATTTGATTTTAGCTTCTTTGTACAGTACGTGCTGGCGTACAACTGGATCGAATTTTTTCAGTTCCAGTTTTTCCGGCTTAGTACGTTTGTTCTTCGTGGTGGTGTAGAAGTGACCAGTACCAGCAGAAGAAACCAGCTTGATTTTCTCACGAATACCTTTAGCCATGATTTATTTCCTCTTTAAGTACTTAGTACTTTTCGCCACGGGCACGCAGTTCGGACAGAACTGTATCGATGCCTTTCTTATCAATAACACGCATACCTTTAGCAGATACACGCAGGGTGACAAAACGCTTCTCGCTCTCAACCCAGAAACGGTGAGAGTGCAGGTTAGGCAGGAAACGGCGTTTAGTCGCGTTCAGTGCGTGGGAACGGTTGTTACCGGTCACCGGACGCTTGCCAGTAACTTGGCAGACTCGGGACATGTCTATTCTCCAAAAATCAAATTAGCTCGAGCTTCGTATGGGGTATCGGCGCCTCGTCAGGCTTTACAGCCCGGTCATCGCATAGTTCTAAGTGAACTCTCGATTGCCAGGCCCAAATGCCAAACCCGAGATTCTCAAAGGTGGCGTAGTATACGCTGACTCGGCGGTGTGCTCAAGTCCCGAGCAGACAAAGATCCCAATGGATCGCTTAAAATGGTCTAAATCCAACCATGTTCTGCAAAAGAGAGGTACTCTCCGCGGCCAATTATCAGATGGTCCAGCACACGAATGTCCATGATTTGACAGCACTTGATAATGCGTTTGGTGATTTCTTTGTCAGCTCTGCTTGGTTCTGCACAGCCAGAGGGGTGATTATGCGCGAGGATCACGCCGGCTGCATTCACTTTTATCGCTTCCCGCACGATTTCTCGGGGATGGACCTCAACGTGGCTTAATGTACCCGAAAACAGGTGGCAATGCTTCAGCACCCGGTTTTTGTTATCAAGAAAGATCGCCATAAAGATCTCGCGCTCGGCGTCTGCCAGCTGGCTTTGCAAAAACTCGCGGGTCATTTCAGGGGTCAGGAGCGGGTCTTCTTCCTGCATACGCACAATGTAGAAACGTCGGGCAAGTTCGGCAATCCCCCTTAACTGGGCAAATTTCGCCACGCCAATGCCATCAACCTCTTTAAACGCCGCCATGTCGGCGGTCAGCAGGCCATACAGCGAACCGAAGTGGTGGATCAACTCGCGCGCCAGGACATAGACCGACTTCCCCTGAGTGCCGGTTCGCAAGAACAGCGCCAGCAGCTCCGCATCGGTAAGCGACGTAATGCCATAGCGCAGCATTTTTTCACGCGGTAACAGCGATAATACCTCATCCATGCCCTGTCTCCTTAGGTTTAACACTATGCTGCCACAGCTCTCCCCCCTGCTCGACGCCCATTTTTCGTTCCTGCGTAGCGCCTCGCAAAGTGGATAACGGACAAAATCACCCCGTTTTAGGGATTGTGATAAAATGCCGGCTCTCTGGTGAAACCCAACAGGAAAGAATCATGATGAGCCTGGCCGGTAAAAAAATCGTTCTTGGCGTGAGCGGCGGCATTGCTGCCTATAAAGCGCCGGAGCTGGTGCGCCGTTTGCGCGAGCGCGGAGCCGACGTGCGGGTCGCGATAACCGAAGGCGGCAAAGCCTTTATTACTCCCCTGAGCCTGCAGGCCGTGTCGGGATACCCGGTGTCGGATAGCCTGCTCGATCCGGCGGCTGAAGCCGCGATGGGCCATATCGAGCTCGGCAAGTGGGCAGACCTGGTTATCCTCGCCCCTGCGACGGCTGACTTAATCGCCCGCGTCGCGGCCGGTATGGCGAACGATCTGGTCTCCACCATTTGCCTTGCCACACCGTCTCCCGTCGCCGTCGTGCCTGCGATGAATCAGCAGATGTACCGCAACGCTGCCACCCAGCATAACCTCGAGACGCTGGCCTCTCGCGGCCTGCTTATCTGGGGGCCGGACAGCGGCAGCCAGGCCTGTGGGGATATCGGCCCCGGGCGCATGCTCGATCCGCTGACGATTGTCGATATGGCTGCCGCTCATTTTTCGCCTGTCAACGATCTGCAACATCTCAACATCATGATTACCGCGGGCCCAACGCGCGAGCCGCTGGACCCGGTGCGCTACATCACCAACCACAGCTCCGGCAAGATGGGCTTTGCGATTGCTGCTGCTGCGGCAAAACGCGGCGCGAACGTCACGCTCGTCAGTGGCCCGGTGTCGTTACCGACGCCCCCCTTCGTGCAGCGCATTAACGTGACCACAGCCCTGGAAATGGAGGCTGCCGTTCAGGCGCACGCCCAGAATCAGCAGATTTTTATCGGCTGTGCCGCCGTCGCTGACTATCGTGCAGAGACCATCGCAGACTGCAAAATTAAGAAACAAGGCGATGAATTAACACTAAAAATGGTTAAAAACCCGGACATCGTGGCCGGCGTTGCCGCACTGAAAAACCATCGTCCTTACGTTGTTGGGTTTGCCGCCGAAACAAATAATGTGGAAGAATATGCCCGGCAAAAGCGTACCCGCAAAAACCTCGATTTGATTTGCGCGAATGATGTCTCGCTGTCCACGCAAGGATTTAACAGCGACAGCAACGCATTGCACCTTTTCTGGCAGGATGGAGATAAAGTCTTACCGCTTGAGCGCAAGGAACTCCTGGGCCAACAATTACTGGACGAGATCGTTACCCGTTATGATGAAAAAAATCGACGTTAAGATTCTGGACCCGCGCGTTGGCGAGCAATTTCCGCTGCCAACCTATGCCACCTCCGGCTCTGCCGGTCTTGACCTGCGCGCCTGTCTCGATGACGCCGTAGCGCTGGCTCCGGGCGAGACCACCCTGCTCCCGACCGGTCTGGCGATTCACATTGCTGACCCGTCGCTGGCGGCGGTGATCCTGCCGCGCTCTGGTTTGGGCCACAAGCATGGTATTGTGCTGGGCAACCTGGTCGGCCTGATTGACTCTGACTATCAGGGCCAGCTGATGGTCTCCGTCTGGAACCGTGGCCAGGATAGCTTCACCATTGAACCCGGCGAGCGGATCGCGCAGATGGTGTTTGTACCTGTTGTGCAGGCCGAATTTAACCTGGTGGCTGACTTTGACGCCACCGACCGTGGCGAAGGCGGCTTCGGCCATTCAGGGCGTAAATAGTCGCCCGTTAGACACGCATCTCACAGCGCCATAATGCAATAACAAACCGCAAACGTCAGTTTGCGGTCGCTGTGTGGATGCCAGCCTGGCAAGTGCTTATTTTCAGGGGTATTTTGTAACATGGCAGAAAAACAAACCGCGAAAAGGAATCGTCGCGAAGAAATACTTCAGTCTCTGGCTCTGATGCTTGAATCCAGCGATGGCAGTCAACGCATTACCACAGCAAAACT
This sequence comes from Enterobacter cancerogenus, assembly GCF_019047785.1. Classification (NCBI taxonomy): domain Bacteria; kingdom Pseudomonadati; phylum Pseudomonadota; class Gammaproteobacteria; order Enterobacterales; family Enterobacteriaceae; genus Enterobacter; species Enterobacter cancerogenus. The sequence goes on from NZ_CP077290.1 coordinate 2,557,751, forward strand.
GGCGGCCTCCGTGGGCGTGTCGGAAGCGGCGCTGTATCGCCATTTCCCGAGCAAGACCCGGATGTTCGACAGCCTGATTGAGTTTATTGAAGACAGCCTGATCACGCGTATCAACCTGATTCTGAAAGATGAGAAAGACACCAGCGCGCGTCTGCGTCTGATTGTGCAGTTGATTCTGGGCTTTGGCGAACGTAATCCTGGCCTGACCCGAATCCTGACCGGACACGCCCTGATGTTTGAGCAGGATCGTCTGCAGGGCCGCATCAATCAGCTTTTTGAGCGCATAGAGGCGCAGCTGCGCCAGGTCCTGCGTGAGAAGAAGATGCGTGAAGGCGAAGGGTACATCACCGATGAGACGCTGCTGGCAAGCCAGATCCTGGCGTTTTGCGAAGGGATGCTCTCCCGCTTCGTGCGCAGTGAATTCAAATATCGCCCAACGGACGATTTTGACGCCCGCTGGCCGTTAGTGGCTTCGCAGTTGCAGTAACGATATCCGGCCTGCGTAACCCTGGGCCCGGTAAGCGCTTGCGCCACCGGGCAAAAAATCACACGCCAAACGCTTCCCGATAGGCACGCACCGCCGCCAGATGGTCCGCCATCTCTGGCTTCTCTTCCAGATACGCAATCAGGTCTTTCAGCGTGATGATTGACGTCACTTTACAGCCGTAATCACGCTCCACTTCCTGAATAGCCGAGATCTCGCCGCGTCCGCGCTCCTGACGGTCCAGAGAGATCAGCACGCCCGCAAGCGTTGCGCCGTTCGCCTGGATAATCTCCATCGATTCACGGATCGCGGTGCCTGCCGTGATCACATCATCCACCAGCATCACGCGGCCCTGCAGCGTGCTGCCGACCAGGTTCCCGCCTTCACCGTGGGTTTTCGCCTCTTTACGGTTAAAGCAGTACGGCACGTCGCGATCGTGATGTTCTGCCAGGGCAACCGCCGTGGTGGTCGCAATTGGAATGCCTTTGTAGGCCGGGCCAAACAGCAGGTCAAAATCAATCTTTGAATCCACCAGAGCCTCGGCATAGAAACGGCCCAGCAGAGCCAGATCGCGCCCGGTATTAAACAGCCCGGCGTTGAAGAAATAGGGGCTTTTCCGCCCGGATTTCAGCGTGAACTCGCCAAACTTAAGTACCTGCTTGTTAAGCGCAAACTCAATAAACTGGCGCTGATATGGTTTCATGGATTCGCTCCTTTATTATCTGTCTTACAGGCAAAAAAAAGGCGACTCATTGGTCGCCTTTAAAATCAATTTTCTAACGCCGCTTTCTGCGTCGTGACAATAGATTCGATTCCCCCTCGGGCCAGCGCCAACAAGGAGAGAAGTTCTTCATGGGTGAATGGCTCGCCTTCTGCGGTGCCCTGCACCTCAATGATGCGTCCGTCTTCGGTCATCACCACGTTCATGTCAGTTTCCGCCGCGGAATCTTCAACGTATTCCAGATCGCACAGCGCTTCACCGTTAACGATACCTACGGAAACCGCCGCAACCATCCCTTTCATAGGGTTAGTTTTCAGTTTGCCGGCCGCAACCAGCTTGTTCAGCGCATCCGCCAGCGCAACACAGGCGCCGGTAATAGACGCCGTACGCGTGCCGCCATCGGCCTGAATCACATCGCAGTCCAGCGTGATGGTGAATTCGCCCAGCACTTTCAAATCAACGGCTGCACGCAGCGCACGCGCGATCAGACGCTGGATCTCCATGGTACGTCCACCCTGTTTACCCTTTGCCGCTTCACGGGCGTTACGGGTATGGGTCGCACGCGGCAGCATGCCGTATTCGGCGGTGATCCAGCCCTGGCCCTGGCCTTTCAGAAAGCGAGGAACGCCTTCTTCAATAGAGGCGGTGCACAGCACTTTGGTGTCACCAAACTCAACCAGCACGGAGCCTTCAGCGTGTTTTGTATAGTTACGGGTCAGGGTGACGGGACGCACCTGATTGGCGCTACGGCCTGATGGACGCATGATGAATTCTCCGGCTTGAAACGAATGTGGCTGCGCATTATACGGATAAAGGGCGCTTATTCCTATCCTGAGAAGCCCCCGAAAGCTATAATCCCCCCATCTCTCTTTTAAAAACGGGAATGTCTATGATCCGCAGTATGACCGCCTACGCCCGGCGTGAAATCAAGGGTAGCTGGGGTAGCGCTACCTGGGAAATGCGCTCGGTAAACCAGCGCTATCTGGAAACGTATTTCCGTATGCCGGAGCAGTTCCGCAGCCTGGAGCCAGTCGTGCGCGAGCGTATTCGTGCTCGTCTGACGCGCGGCAAAGTGGAATGCAACCTGCGTTTTGAACCCGATGCCAGCGCTCAGGGTGAGCTGATCCTTAACGAAAAACTGGCTCGCCAGCTGGTGAACGCAGCCAACTGGGTCAAGATGCAGAGCGACGAAGGCGAAATCAACCCGGTGGATATCCTGCGCTGGCCTGGCGTGATGGCTGCCGGTGAACAGGATCTGGATGCCATTACCGCTGAAATTCTCTCCGCCCTCGACGGCACGCTGGACGACTTTATCGTTGCCCGCGAAACAGAAGGCCAGGCGCTGAAAGCCATGATTGAGCAGCGTCTTGAAGGCGTAAGCGCCGAAGTGGCTAAAGTTCGCAGCCATATGCCTGAAGTGCTGCAATGGCAGCGCGAGCGTCTGGTGGCGAAACTTGAAGAAGCAGAAGTTCAGCTTGAAAACACCCGTCTGGAACAGGAGCTTGTCCTGATGGCGCAGCGTGTTGACGTTGCCGAAGAGCTGGACCGTCTTGGCGCGCACGTTAAAGAGACCTACAACATTCTGAAGAAGAAAGAAGCTGTGGGTCGCCGCCTCGACTTCATGATGCAGGAGTTCAACCGTGAGTCAAACACGCTGGCCTCTAAGTCGATTAATGCTGACGTGACCAACTCCGCGATTGAGCTGAAGGTACTCATCGAGCAGATGCGCGAGCAGATCCAGAATATCGAGTAACGACTTTCGGGTGGTATCGTTCGATATCACCCATTATTTATTCTAATCCGTTTTTCTCTACCCCTTTCCCGCCTATCGCCATATATATGCCATTTTCATCAAAACCTGATTAGTTTTTATAGGGCAAAGCACATCACCTTAGAAAATCTCAATCGTGATCCTACGCACAACTCGCTAACCTCTGGGCGCTCACACCGGAGGTTATATGCTGCTTCATATTCTTTATCTCATTGGTATCACCGCAGAGGCCATGACGGGCGCGCTTGCAGCCGGGCGCCGGCGCATGGACACCTTCGGCGTGATCATCATCGCCACTGCCACCGCGCTGGGTGGCGGCTCGGTACGTGACATTTTGCTGGGCCACTATCCACTGGGTTGGGTAAAACATCCGGAGTACGTGGTTATCGTGGCCACCGCCGCGGTATTGACGACCATTGTGGCTCCCGTGATGTCCCACCTGCGCCGCCTGTTCCTGGTGCTGGATGCCATAGGGCTTATCGTCTTTTCCATTATCGGGGCGCAAATTGCGCTGGATATGGGGGAAGGCCCGATTATCGCCACCATTGCCGCCGTCGTGACCGGCGTGTTTGGCGGTGTGCTGCGCGATATGTTTTGCAAGCGTATCCCGCTCGTTTTCCAGAAGGAGCTTTACGCCGGCATCTCCTTCGCGGCAGCCGTACTGTATATCGCTCTGCAGCATTACGTCTCCAACCATGACGTCGTGGTGATCTCCACCCTGCTTTTTGGCTTTACGGCACGCATGCTGGCGCTGCGCCTGAAGCTGGGGTTGCCCGTTTTCCACTACAAACACAACGTGCACTGATCTCAGAATCCGTTGATGCGCTGTTCGGCAAGCCATGCTGCCAGCGCCTCGACCTGGGGATGGTGTAACCACTCGACTATTTGCAGCGCTTTTTCTTTTCCGGTCCCCGGCAGGCGTTGCCACTCTTCGGCGCGACGGCTGCGCATTGCCTGCCACGATGTGTCCCCGGCGGCATTCAGCGTGGCTTTGGTTACCGGAATACCCATCGCCGTGATCCAGCGGATAAAAGGTTGTTCACGAATCAGGTTAAAACGATGCCAAAGCGCTACACCGCGTGCGGCGAAAAATCCCGGCGTCGACTGGATCTGCGCCTGGTTTAAGCGCAACCACGAAAAGATATGCTCAAAATGATGCGCCTGGTAAAGCGCACGCCAGCCAGCCTCCCCCAGACCCTTAACGTCCAGCCCCTGCGTCGAGCTTAGCCACGTTAACCGGCTAAAGAACTGGTCCATACATTCTGGCGAGGCATAAAAACAGGTCAGTGAATGAAACTGCGACGCCGGAGGGCGTGGTTTTTGCCGCTCAACCCCACGCCAGATCACCTTTTCAAACCGCGGGATGCCTTGCCCGGCCAGGCTAATCAGAATGTGATCGCCCGGCGCAATATCCAGCCGTTGCCATCGGTCCACCGACCCCAGGCTCACCCGCTGCACGCGTTTATCATCCAGTTGCACGGGCGCCAGTAATGCGACGACGGAAATTTTTCCCGTTCTGCCCACAGCAAACTGAATGTCCCGCACGTCGGCTACCTGCGAAACCGGGGTGTATTTCCACGCGATGACCCAATTCCCCTCTCCGGGTAGCCAGCGGTCGCCGGCGGGTTCAACGGCCGAACGCACCACAACGCCGTCCGTGACAAAGGGCAGAGGCGAGGTAAGCCAGTGCGCGCGCTGTTTTTCGACCTCGTCTGCTGACTGAACTGGCAAGGTATAGCGGGCCGTTAAATCAAAGCCTGACTGCGATAACTGCGTAAGGTGCTGCTGCATGGCTTTGGGTCCATCAGGCCAGGCCCAGATAAACACGCCGATCTGCTTCAGAAGCGAGGCATCCGCGTGTCGCATCATCGCCCCGGCAACTTTAGCCCGTGCGTTCATTCCGCCCATTTGCTGCTGGATATGGTTATCACGCAGCAGAAACAGCTCGCCCTGCAGAACGCTGTTCGCCAGCGCGCCTTCGGTGGATTGAGGCACCAATGGCATTGCGTGTACCTGCGCGGTCCAGTCTTCACCTTTTATGCCATCCCCACGGCTGACGGCCTGACTTAATGTCCCGTTGCGGTACACCAGCGTTACCGCCACACCGTCCACTTTCGGCTGCACCCAGAGATCGCGTCGGGCGTACATCCACTGGCGAAGCGCCTCTTTACTGGCAACCTTCTGAACGCCCGTGTGGGCGATGGGATGTTTGACCGTTCCCTTCAGCACGGGAAGGGACGACTCCGCGGGTGCGTTACCAAAACATCGCTGCCACTGGGCCAGGCGGGCGGTGAGCTGGTCGTAAATCTCATCACTCACCTCGCTTGTCCCCTCTTTCCAGTAGGCCTCATCCCAGCGTGTTTTCTGCGCGCTCAACGCCGCAATCTCTTTCTCTGCCTTCCCCTGCGACCAGACGGGGCATACCGCCACGCTACAACCGCACCACAACAGCATCACACTGCTTATCCATCGCCACATTGCTACCCCTCCTTTGTAGTGGGAGTGGTATAACCCGGCGCGCAAAACAACGCGATTAGCAACCTTTCACTTTGCGAGGCGTCATCCAGGCTTTCTTTTTGTTGCTGAAAACCAAAGATGAAACCTGAAAACGGCACGCAAAATTTAATAAACCATGGGAAAAAGTGTGACAAAGGCTACGTCACACAGCGCCGACGTGTATAATAAGCCCGTATGTAGGACTTCTTCGCTAACACATACAAAAGACTCTCATGGCTCAAGGCACGCTTTATATTGTTTCTGCCCCTAGTGGCGCGGGTAAATCCAGCCTTATTCAGGCACTTTTAAAAACCCAACCGTTGTACGACACACAGGTTTCTGTTTCTCACACCACGCGAGCACCGCGTCCGGGTGAGGTGCACGGTGAGCACTATTTCTTTGTGAATCACGACGAATTCAGAGCGATGATTGGCAGAGACGCGTTTCTTGAGCACGCTGAAGTTTTCGGTAACTACTACGGCACCTCGCGTGAAACCATTGAGCAGGTGCTGGCAACGGGCGTCAATGTGTTCCTGGATATCGACTGGCAGGGCGCGCAGCAGATCCGCAAGAAGATGCCGGACTCGCGCAGCATCTTTATACTGCCGCCGTCGAAAGATGAACTCGATCGCCGTCTGCGCGGTCGCGGTCAGGACAGCGAAGAGGTGATTGCAAAGCGTATGGCGCAGGCAGTTGCAGAAATGAGCCATTACGCGGAATATGATTACCTTATTGTGAATGATGATTTTGACGCCGCGCTGAGCGATCTCAAGACCATCCTTCGTGCAGAACGTCTGCGTATGAGCCGCCAGAAGCAGCGACATGACGCATTAATCACCAAACTGTTGGCAGACTGAACCCACTTTCAGTATCATGCCCAGTCATTTCTTCACCTGTGGAGCATTTTAAGTATGGCACGCGTAACTGTTCAGGACGCTGTAGAGAAAATTGGTAACCGTTTTGACCTGGTACTGGTCGCCGCGCGTCGCGCTCGTCAGATGCAGGTAGGCGGTAAAGATCCGCTGGTACCGGAAGAAAACGATAAAACCACCGTTATTGCACTTCGCGAAATCGAAGAAGGTCTGATCAACAACCAGATCCTCGACGTGCGTGAGCGCCAGGAGCAGCAAGAGCAGGAAGCCGCAGAACTGCAGGCCGTAACCGCCATTGCTGAAGGTCGTCGTTAATTAAACCTGCGGGTCGCCCTTGTATCTGTTTGAAAGCCTGAATCAACTGATTCAAACCTACCTGCCTGAAGACCAGATTAAGCGTCTTCAGCAGGCGTATCTCGTTGCACGTGACGCTCACGAGGGCCAGACACGTTCAAGCGGTGAACCCTATATCACGCACCCGGTTGCGGTAGCCTGTATTCTGGCCGAGATGAAACTCGACTACGAAACGCTGATGGCTGCGCTGCTGCATGACGTGATCGAAGATACCCCTGCCACTTACCAGGATATGGAACAGCTGTTTGGCAAAAGCGTTGCTGAACTGGTGGAAGGGGTCTCTAAGCTTGATAAGCTGAACTTCCGCGATAAGAAAGAGGCGCAAGCCGAAAACTTCCGCAAGATGATTATGGCGATGGTGCAGGATATCCGCGTCATTCTCATCAAACTCGCTGACCGCACGCACAACATGCGCACGCTGGGCTCATTACGCCCGGACAAACGTCGCCGCATTGCCCGTGAAACCCTCGAAATTTACAGTCCACTGGCGCACCGTTTAGGTATTCATCACATTAAAACCGAGCTGGAAGAGCTGGGTTTTGAAGCGTTGTACCCGAACCGCTATCGCGTAATTAAAGAGGTGGTGAAAGCCGCGCGCGGTAACCGTAAAGAGATGATCCAAAAAATCCTCTCTGAGATTGAAGGACGTTTACAGGAAGCGGGGATCCCCTGCCGCGTCAGCGGTCGCGAAAAACACCTGTACTCCATCTACTGCAAAATGGTGCTTAAAGAGCAGCGTTTTCACTCGATCATGGATATCTACGCGTTCCGCGTGATCGTCCAGGACTCGGACACCTGCTATCGCGTGCTGGGGCAGATGCACAGCCTGTATAAACCGCGTCCGGGGCGCGTGAAAGATTACATCGCCATTCCAAAAGCGAACGGCTATCAATCTTTGCACACCTCGATGATCGGGCCGCACGGTGTGCCTGTCGAAGTGCAGATCCGCACCGAAGATATGGACCAGATGGCGGAAATGGGTGTCGCGGCACACTGGGCCTATAAAGAGCACGGTGGCGAAAGCAGCACTACCGCACAGATCCGCGCCCAGCGCTGGATGCAAAGCCTGCTGGAATTGCAGCAGAGCGCGGGTAGCTCATTTGAATTCATTGAGAGCGTGAAATCCGATCTCTTCCCGGATGAGATTTACGTTTTCACACCAGAGGGGCGCATCGTCGAGCTGCCTGCTGGTGCCACACCGGTCGACTTTGCTTACGCCGTGCATACCGATATCGGTCATGCCTGCGTGGGCGCGCGCGTCGACAGACAGCCTTACCCGCTGTCGCAACCGCTCGCCAGCGGTCAAACAGTGGAAATTATTACCGCGCCGGGCGCACGTCCGAACGCGGCCTGGCTGAACTTTGTCGTCAGCTCCAAGGCGCGCGCCAAAATTCGTCAGCTGCTGAAAAACCTCAAGCGCGATGACTCCGTAAGCCTGGGTCGCCGTCTGCTCAACCACGCGTTGGGCGGCAGCCGTAAGCTCGCGGAGATCCCGCCTGAGAACATCCAGCATGAGCTGGAGCGCATGAAACTCGCCTCGCTGGACGACCTGCTGGCCGAGATCGGCCTTGGTAACGCCATGAGCGTGGTGGTAGCGAAGAACCTGCAGCAGGGCGACACCGCCTCCGTGCCGCAGTCCACGACGCAAGGCCACGGTCATCTGCCGATTAAAGGCGCTGACGGCGTGCTCATTACCTTCGCGAAATGCTGTCGACCTATCCCCGGCGACCCGATCATTGCCCACGTCAGCCCGGGCAAAGGCCTGGTGATCCACCACGAGTCCTGCCGTAACATCCGCGGCTATCAGAAAGAAGCGGAGAAGTTTATGGCCGTCGAATGGGATAAAGAGACGGCGCAGGAATTTATCACCGAAATTAAGGTGGATATGTTCAACCACCAGGGTGCTCTGGCAAACCTGACGGCTGCCATCAACACCGCCTCTTCCAACATTCAAAGCCTGAACACGGAAGAGAAAGATGGCCGCGTGTATAGCGCCTTTATTCGCCTGACCGCGCGCGACCGTGTGCATCTGGCGAACATTATGCGCAAAATCCGCGTGATGCCAGACGTTATCAAAGTCACTCGTAACAGAAACTAGGCTTATGAATTCAGTACGTTATGCACGTATCTGTGAAATGCTCGCCAGGCGCCAGCCTGACCTGACGGTCTGCATGGAGCAGGTCCATAAGCCTCACAATGTCTCCGCTATTGTCCGTACAGCAGACGCCGTCGGCGTGCACGAAGTCCACGCCGTCTGGCCGGGCGCGCGTATGCGTACGATGGTCTCGGCTGCCGCAGGCAGTAATAGCTGGGTCTCGGTTAAATCTCACCAGACAATAGGCGATGCCGTATCCCATCTTAAGGGCCGTGGCATGCAGGTGCTTGCGACCAACCTGTCCGATAAAGCCGTAGATTTTCGCGAGATCGACTACACCCGCCCGACCTGCATTTTGATGGGTCAGGAGAAAACCGGGATCAGCCAGGAAGCGCTGGATCTGGCGGATCGGGATATCATTATCCCGATGATCGGCATGGTACAGTCCCTCAACGTCTCCGTTGCCTCCGCGCTGATCCTGTATGAAGCACAGCGCCAGCGTCAGAACGCCGGAATGTACGCGCGCAGCAGCAGCATGCTGCCGGAAGAAGAACAGCAGCGACTGCTGTTTGAAGGGGGCTATCCGGTGCTGGCCCGCGTGGCGAAACAGAAAAAATTACCTTACCCCCACGTCAACGCGCAGGGCGAAATTGAAGCCGATGCCGAGTGGTGGTCTACCATGCAGTACGCAGGATAACCGATGAAAGGCCTCCTGCTGGATGCCATCCCGCTCAACAGCCTGACGGGCGTGGGCGCGGCGCAAAGCGGTAAGCTGGCAAAAATTGGCCTGCATACCGTGCAGGATCTCCTGCTTCACCTCCCCCTGCGGTATGAAGACCGCACCCAGCTGTACAAAATTGGCGATCTCCTGCCCGCAATTTACGCCACCGTTGAGGGCGAAGTGCTGAACTGCAACATCACGTTCGGCGGACGTCGAATGATGACCTGTCAAATCAGCGACGGCACCGGCATTCTCACTATGCGCTTTTTCAACTTCAACGCGGCGATGAAAAACAGCCTTGCTACCGGAAGGCGGGTGCTGGCTTACGGCGAAGCCAAACGCGGAAAATACGGCGCAGAGATGATCCACCCCGAGTATCGCGTACAGGGCGACCTCAGCATGCCGGAGCTGCAGGAGACGCTCACGCCGGTCTACCCGACGACCGAAGGCATCAAGCAAGCGACGCTGCGCAAGCTGACCGATCAGGCGCTTGAGCTGCTTGATACCTGTGCCATCGCCGAGTTACTGCCGCCGGAGCTGGCGCAGGGCATGATGAGCCTGCCGGAGGCGCTGCGTACCCTGCACCGTCCGCCACCGACGCTCCAGCTCATTGATTTAGAAAGCGGCACGCATCCCGCCCAGCGGCGGCTTATCCTTGAGGAATTACTGGCTCACAACCTGAGCATGCTGGCCCTGCGTGCGGGAGCGCAGCGCTTCCACGCCCAGCCGTTAAGCCAGCGTGATGAGCTCAAAGATAAGCTTCTGGCCTCGCTGCCGTTTAAGCCGACAGGCGCACAGGCGCGTGTCACCGCCGAAATTGAGCGCGATATGGCACTCGACGTGCCGATGATGCGTCTGGTTCAGGGCGACGTCGGTTCCGGTAAAACGCTGGTTGCCGCGCTGGCCGCGTTGCGCGCCATTGCCCACGGCAAGCAGGTGGCACTGATGGCACCGACCGAACTGCTGGCCGAACAGCACGCCAATAACTTCCGCGCCTGGTTCGCCCCGCTTGGGGTTGAGGTGGGCTGGCTGGCCGGCAAGCAAAAGGGCAAAGCCCGTCTTGCGCAGCAGGAGGCGATTGCCAGCGGCCAGGTACAGATGATTGTTGGCACCCACGCCATCTTCCAGGAACAGGTCCAGTTTAACGGTCTGGCGCTGGTGATCATCGATGAACAGCACCGCTTTGGCGTGCATCAGCGTCTGGCGCTGTGGGAAAAGGGGCTGCAACAGGGCTACCACCCGCATCAGCTGATCATGACCGCCACGCCTATCCCGCGCACGCTGGCGATGACCGCCTACGCCGATCTCGATACCTCTACCATTGACGAGCTGCCGCCGGGCCGTACGCCGGTGACGACGGTCGCCATCCCGGACACGCGTCGCAGCGATATTATCGACCGCGTGCGCAACGCCTGCATGCAGGAAGGGCGTCAGGCCTACTGGGTGTGTACGCTGATCGAAGAGTCTGACCTGCTTGAAGCGCAGGCCGCAGAAGCCACCTGGGAAGAGCTTAAGCTGGCGCTACCGGAGCTGAATGTTGGCCTGGTGCACGGGCGTATGAAGCCCGCCGAGAAGCAGGCGGTCATGCAGGCCTTTAAACAGGGCGAGCTGCATCTTCTGATTGCTACAACGGTCATCGAAGTGGGTGTGGACGTGCCAAACGCCAGCCTGATGATTGTTGAAAACCCGGAACGCCTGGGTCTTGCGCAACTCCACCAGCTGCGCGGGCGCGTTGGCCGCGGTGCAGTGGCCTCCCACTGCGTTCTGCTTTATAAAGCGCCGCTGTCCAAAACCGCGCAGATGCGTCTGCAGGTCTTACGCGACAGCAACGATGGTTTCGTGATTGCGCAAAAAGACCTGGAAATCCGCGGGCCGGGCGAATTGCTGGGCACGCGTCAGACCGGCAACGCCGAGTTTAAGGTGGCGGATTTAATGCGCGATCAGGCCATGATCCCCGAAGTTCAGCGCCTCGCCCGCCATATTCATGAACGCTACCCCGAGCAGGCGGCAGCGCTTATCGAACGCTGGATGCCTGAAACCGAGCGCTACTCCAACGCCTGAAAACGCCACAGAATCCCCCTCAGAAAAATTTCTAAATGCAATCGTTTGCTTTTACCAACTGGTCAGATAAAATGCCCGCTTTTCCACCGTGGGATTGCCGCCGATGTCCGTTAACACCATAGAGTCTCCTGATGCGCAACCGATTGCGCAGAAGCAAAACAGTGAACTGATCTACCGCCTTGAGGACCGCCCGCCGCTGCCTCAAACGCTGTTCGCCGCGTGTCAGCACCTGCTGGCAATGTTCGTGGCGGTGATCACCCCTGCGTTATTGATTTGCCAGGCGCTCGGTTTACCGGCTCAGGATACTCAGCACATCATCAGCATGTCCCTGTTCGCCTCCGGTGTGGCCTCCATTATTCAAATTAAAGCATGGGGTCCGGTGGGGTCCGGGCTGCTGTCGATTCAGGGCACCAGTTTTAACTTTGTGGCCCCGCTGATCATGGGCGGTACGGCACTGAAAACCGGCGGTGCGGACGTCCCGACGATGATGGCAGCGCTGTTCGGCACGCTGATGCTGGCAAGCTGCACGGAGATGGTCATCTCCCGCGTGCTGCACCTGGCGCGCCGGGTGATCACGCCGCTGGTTTCCGGCGTGGTGGTGATGATTATCGGCCTGTCGCTGATTCAGGTTGGCCTGACGTCCATCGGCGGTGGCTATGCGGCGATGAACGACCACACCTTTGGCGCACCGAAAAACCTGCTGCTGGCAGGCATCGTGCTGGCGATTATCATTCTGCTCAACCGTCAGCGTAACCCGTATCTGCGCGTGGCATCGCTGGTGATTGCGATGGCGGCAGGCTACCTGATGGCGTGGGCGTTGGGCATGCTGCCGGAGAACACCGCCCCTGCCAATGCGGCGCTCATTACTGTCCCTACCCCGCTGTACTACGGCCTGGGCATTGACTGGGGTCTGCTGCTGCCGCTGATGCTGGTCTTTATGATCACCTCGCTCGAAACCATCGGCGACATTACGGCCACCTCCGACGTCTCCGAGCAGCCGGTCTCCGGCCCGCTGTACATGAAGCGTCTTAAAGGCGGCGTGCTGGCGAACGGCCTGAACTCGTTCGTCTCGGCGGTGTTCAACACCTTCCCGAACTCCTGCTTCGGCCAGAACAACGGCGTGATCCAGCTGACCGGCGTTGCCAGCCGCTACGTGGGTTTTGTGGTCGCCCTGATGCTGATCGTGCTCGGTCTGTTCCCGGCGGTAAGCGGCTTTGTGCAGCACATCCCTGAGCCAGTGCTTGGCGGCGCAACGCTGGTAATGTTCGGCACCATTGCGGCGTCCGGCGTGCGTATCGTCTCGCGCGAGCCGCTGAACCGCCGCGCAATTATGATTATCGCCCTGTCGCTGGCCGTCGGTCTTGGCGTCTCTCAGCAGCCGCTGATCCTGCAGTTTGCCCCTGACTGGGTGAAAAACCTGCTCTCTTCCGGCATCGCCGCCGGGGGGATCACCGCTATCGTTCTGAACCTTGTGTTCCCGCCTGAAAAGAACTGATCGCCATCACGGCAGGCTGTCAACGCCTGCCGTGACATCTCTTTACACCATTCCCGCCTTGAGGATTGCGCATAAATCGTGCATAACTCCTCTATGTGCGTTTCACGGGATGGAAGACCATGAAATTTATTGGAAAGCTCCTTATCTATCTTTTGGTGGCCCTGCTTATTGTAGTGCTGGCATTCTATTTTCTGCTTCAGACACGCTGGGGCGCGTCGCAGGCCAGCAGTTGGGTAACGGAAAATACCGCCTACGAACTCAATTTCGACCAGATGGATCACCGCTTTTCATCGCCTTCCCACATCGTTCTGAAAAACGTCACCTTCGGGCGCGATGGCAAACCCGCCACGCTGGTCGCCAAAACGGTCGATATTGGTCTGAGCAGCCGTCAAATCACCGATCCGCTGCATATGGACACCATTACCCTGTTTGACGGGACGTTGAACCTCTCCCCGCAGACCGCGCCGCTGCCTTTCCAGGCAGACCGCCTGCAGCTGAACAACATGGCTTTTAACAGCCCGAATACCGAGTGGGATTTGAGCGCGCAAAAAGTGACGGGCGGCGTGAGCCCGTGGCAGCCCGAGGCGGGTAACGTGCTGGGCAAAAATGCGCAGATCCAGATGAGCGCGGGTTCGCTCACCCTGAACGGCGTCCCGGCGACCAACGTGCTGATTGAGGGCAAACTCAACGGCAAGGAGGTGGTGCTTAACACCATCGGTGCCGATATGGCGCGCGGCTCGCTCACCGGCTCGGCCCAGCGCAACGCCGATGGCGGCTGGGTTATCGATACCCTGCGTCTGAATGATATCCGCCTGCAGAGCGAAAAAACGCTCGCCGATTTTTTCGCGCCGCTCACCACCGTTCCGTCCCTGCAGATTGGTCGGCTGGAGGTGACCGACGCGCGTCTTCAGGGGCCGGACTGGGCGGTGACCGATCTTGATTTAAGCCTGCGCAACCTGACGCTCGCCAAAGGCGACTGGCAGAGCCAGGACGGGCGTCTGTCGATGAACGCCAGCGAGTTTATCTACGGCTCGCTGCATCTGTTCGATCCTATTCTGAATACGGAGTTCTCCCCGCAGGGCATCGCGCTGCGTCAGTTCACCTCCCGCTGGGAAGGCGGTATGGTCCGCACGTCCGGCAACTGGCTGCGCGACGGTAAAGCACTGGTCCTGGACGATGCCGCCATCGCCGGGCTGGAGTACACCCTGCCTGAAAACTGGAAAACGCTGTGGATGGAGCCATTGCCGGAGTGGCTGAACAGCGTGACGCTGAAAAAATTTGGCCTGAGTCGCAATCTGGTCATTGATATCGACCCGGCCTTCCCGTGGCAGATAACCTCGCTTGACGGTTACGGCGCGAACCTGCAGCTGGCTAAAGATCGCCAGTGGGGCGTGTGGAGCGGCAGCGCAACGCTCAACGGCGCGGCGGCCACCTTTAACCGTGTTGACGTGCGGCGTCCGTCCCTGGCGCTGAATGCGAACGCCGCGACGGTGAACATTACCGAGCTTAGCGCCTTCACGGAAAAAGGCATTCTGGAAGCGACGGCGACGGTTTCACAGCTGGCGCAGCGTCAAACCACCGTCAGCCTGAATGGCCGCGGCGTACCGCTCAATATCATCAACCAGTGGGGATGGCCCGCATTGCCAATCGCGGGCGACGGCAATATGCAGCTGACCGCCAGCGGCAGCATCCAGGCCCACGCGCCGCTGAAGCCAACGGTTAACGGGAAGCTGAGTGCGGTGAATATGGATAAACAGCAGGTGCAGCAGACGATGACAGGCGGAGTGGTATCAACACCTGTGCAATAAACAAGCCGGGTGGCGGCTGCGCCTTACCCGGCCTACAAAAATACTGCATCGTAGGCCCGGTAAGCGAAGCGCCACCGGGCATTTTTTCAGCTCAGAGGTGAACAACCACCTCATTTCCCTCGGCTTTCACCACCACGCCCCACTCGCTACCTGCGTGTGAACCGCCCTTCACGCTGCCCACCTTCTGCACGTTGCTGCAGCAGACGATGACAGGCGGAGTGGTATCAACACCTGTGCAATAAATAAGCCGGGTGGCGGCTGCGCCTTACCCGGCCTACAAAAATACTGCATCGTAGGCCCGGTAAGCGAAGCGCCACCGGGCATTTTTTCAGCTCAGAGGTGAACAACCACCTCATTTCCCTCGGCTTTCACCACCACGCCCCACTCGCTACCTGCGTGTGAACCGCCCTTCACGCTGCTCACCTTCTGCACGTTGCGCAAGCAGACTGACCAGTTCCGCGCCTCGCCAGCCCCTGTAATTGTAATGCTGTCGCCCTGACGTGACGCCTTAAGGGTAAACGCCAATGAGCCGTCCGCCGCAGGGACGTCGCTCACCGCCGTTGCACCGTCATTCAGGTTAAACAGCTGGAAGGCCGTCCCCTCATTCCACGCATAGTCCGGCTTGCGATCGTTGTTGCCCAGCGCCAGCAGGGTGTTATCGCGCACATAGACCGGCAGGCTCAGGAAATCGTGCTGCTGCTTATGCCAGCGGCTGCCCTGAAGTTCATCGTTATGCCACAGGTGCGTCCAGCGCCCTTCCGGCAGATAAAACTGCACGTCACCCGCTTCGGAGAACACTGGCGCAACCATCACCGCATCCCCCAGCATGTACTGACGGTCAAGATAATCACACGCCGGATCGTTCGGGAACTCCAGCATCATTGCGCGCAGCATCGGCGTCCCGAACTCGCGGGCCAGCGCCGCCTGGCGATACAGGTACGGCATCATCCGGCATTTTAGCTGGGTGAAGTGGCGCACCACGTCGCAAGATTCGTCATCGTACGCCCACGGCACACGATAGGATTTGCTGCCGTGCAGGCGGCTATGGCTGGAGAACAGACCGAAGGCACACCAGCGTTTATAGACGTGCGCCGGAGCGGTGTTTTCGAACCCGCCGATATCGTGGCTCCAGAAACCAAAGCCGGACAGACCAATCGACAGCCCGCCGCGCAGGCTTTCTGCCATAGATTCATAGTTGGCGTAGCAGTCGCCGCCCCAGTGAACCGGGAATTGTTGCGCACCGACGGACGCCGAGCGGGCAAACAGCACCGCCTCGTCTTCGCCCACTGTCTCTTTTAGCACGTTCCACACCAGTTCGTTGTAAATGTAGGCGTAGTGGTTATGCATCTTCTGCGGATCGGACCCGTCGAACCACTGCACATCTGTCGGGATGCGCTCGCCGAAGTCGGTTTTAAAGCAATCCACGCCAATATCTACCAGGCCCTTGAGCTTGTCGGCATACCACCGGCAGGCTTCCGGGTTGGTAAAGTCGTAAATCGCCAGCCCCGGCTGCCATTTGTCCCACTGCCACAGCGAACCGTCCGGGCGCTTGAGCAAATAGCCTTTCTCTTTCAGCTCTTTAAACACCGGCGACTTCTGGCCGATATAGGGGTTGATCCACACGCAGACCTTCAGCCCCTTCTCCTTGAGGCGGCGGATCATCCCTTCCGGGTCCGGGAAGGTCACCGGGTCCCACTCAAAATCACACCACTGGAAGGCCTTCATCCAGAAACAGTCGAAGTGGAAGACGTGCAGGGGCAGGTCGCGTTCGGCCATGCCGTCGATAAAGCTGTTAACCGTCGCTTCGTCGTAGTTGGTGGTAAATGAGGTGGTCAGCCACAGGCCAAACGACCACGCGGGCGGCAGCGCCGGACGGCCAGTAAACTGCGTGTAGCGGTTGAGCACCTCTTTCGGCGTCGGGCCGTCGATCACGAAATATTCCAGATATTCGCCTTCAACGCTGAACTGCACCTTAGAGACTTTCTCTGAGCCGATCTCAAACGACACGTTTTCCGGATGGTTCACCAGCACGCCGTAGCCGCGGTTGGTGAGGTAGAACGGGATGTTTTTGTAGGATTGCTCGGTGCTGGTACCGCCATCGCGGTTCCAGGTTTCTACCGTCTGGCCGTTGCGCACCAGCGCGGTAAAACGCTCGCCCAGGCCGTAGACCGTTTCCCCTACCCCCAGGTCCAGGCGCTCGAACATGTAGTTGTGATCGGTGTTACCGTCCTGCACGTAGCCGTTATTTTTCAGCTGGCTGCCGGTAATCCGCTGTCCGTTGCGCAAGAAGTCCAGCGCCCAGAATTCCCCTTTGGTCACGCGCACGCTGATGCTGCCGCTTTTCAGCTCGGCAAACTCCGCGTTGTTTTCAATCTCGACCTTCACGTCGTTGAGAACGTTCAGCGGATAGTGCGGGCCGTTATCCAGCGCGCCCTGGAAATGCTCGATGCGCACCCCGACAATCCCCTCCTGCGGGGCAAACAGGCGAACGGTGAACATCAATGTATCGAGTTGCCAGGTGCGTTCGCGCACGTCGCGCGGTGCCACGTACACCACCAGGTCGTTGCCCTGCTGCTCCACATCGAACACCTGAACCGGATACGTCACGTTCAGGCCCGGTTGAATAAGCCAGTTTCCATCACTGATTTTCATCTTCTCGTCCTCTTAGTTCTGTAATTCTTTGCTGACCGGCAGGTTCTCAAATTCCTGCTGATTGCGGCGCGCGCCCTGCGCCAGCTCGCCCATGATTTTGATCAGGAACGGCGTTTTCAGCGTGTAATAGCGTTTGGCGATAA
Source organism: Enterobacter cancerogenus (assembly GCF_019047785.1). Taxonomy (NCBI): domain Bacteria; kingdom Pseudomonadati; phylum Pseudomonadota; class Gammaproteobacteria; order Enterobacterales; family Enterobacteriaceae; genus Enterobacter; species Enterobacter cancerogenus. The sequence goes on from NZ_CP077290.1 coordinate 2,575,424, forward strand.
TGGCGCTCAGCACGTAGCAGATGGCCGGAACCAGGGTAAACAGGCCAACAATGATGCTGATGGTCGCGCTGTTCTGGGTTTTGGCCGCCGCGTCATACCCGCCGCCTGCCAGCATCCAGCCGATCAATGCCCCGCCCAGCGCCAGGCCAAGCTTGAGCACGAACAAGGTACCCGCGAAGCTGATGCCGGTCAGGCGTTTGCCGTTAGTCCATTCGCCGTAGTCGACGGTATCGGACATCATCACCCACTGGATTGGCGTCACCAGCTGGTGCAGCACGCCAATGACGAAGATGAAGGCGAACATCAGGACGGTGGCATGCATCGGCACGAAGAACATCGCCACGCTCACCACCGCCAGCGCGGCGTTGGTCCACCAGAAGATGCTGACCTTGCATTTCCAGTCGGTGAGCGGTTTCGCCAGTGCGGAGCCAATCAGGTTGCCGACGCAGTAGGTGGTGAGGAACGCGACGAACACTTCTGGCGAGCCCATGATCCAGGTGCAGTAGTACATCATCGCGCCGCCGCGCACGCAGACGGCGAGAATGTTGAGGATGGTGAGCACGCCCACGATGCGCCACTGGTCGTTGTGCCAGATGTCGCGCAGGTCTTCACGCATGGAGGTGGTGCTCGGCGGCACCTGGATGCGCTCTTTGGTGGTGAAGAAGCAGAACGCCAGCATCAGGAACGCGACCACCGACAGCACGGCGATCCCGCCCTGGAAACCAAAGGCCTTGTCTTCCCCGCCAATCAACTTCACCAGCGGCATCATCAGCACCGTGGAGAGCATCCCTCCCGCCGTCGCCAGCACAAAGCGCCAGGACTGCAGGGAGATACGCTGCGTCGGGTCGTTGGTGATCACCCCGCCCAGCGCGCAGTAAGGAATATTCACCACGGTATAGAGCAGGGTCAGCAGAGTATAGGTAACGGCGGCGTAAATCATTTTGCCGTTCAGGCTGAGGTCTGGCGTGGTGTAGGCCAGCACGCAGACGATGCCAAACGGGATCGCGCCGAACAGTATCCACGGACGGAACTTGCCCCAGCGGCTGCGGGTGCGGTCGGCGATCAGCCCCATGCACGGGTCGGAGATGGCATCCAGGGCGCGCGCCAGCAGGAACATGGTGCCGACAAACCCGGCGGGGATACCAAAGATATCGGTGTAGAAAAACATCATATACAACATAACGTTATCAAAAATGATATGGCTGGCGGCATCGCCCATGCCGTAGCCAATCTTCTCTTTTACAGACAGTACTTCGCTCATATTTTTATATCCTTCACGCTGTAGGGGGCGCTGAGACCGGTTACCGTGTTTTTAAACCATTGTTTCGAAGACGGGTATTCTGATTTCTGGTTAGCAAGTTATGTTTCTTGTTTTTTGTGATCGCGATAAAAGTTGACGAGCACGAAAAGCTAACCTGAGGATTTTCTTAGGAATTAACTGAAACAGGTGGGTTAAGGTCAAAAGAGCAGTGAAAAAAGCGTGTGGGGGGATGTGGTAAATGCCTGAAAGTAGCTATAATGCGCCCCGCCTCCATGTAGCAATCGAGGCGCGGAAGATCGTCATCTCCGGTGAGGTGGCTGGACTTCAAATCCAGTTGGGGACGCCAGCGTTCCCGGGCAGGTTCGACTCCTGTGATCTTCCGCCAAAAATGCCGCTACTTTTCTATATTTATTAATTTCGTACTATTTTTATTCTCATTTTAATTGAGTTTAATATTTCCTATATTTTCTAAAAATGCACGATTCGTGCTCTTTTTTTTAACACCAGAATACAAAATAAAATAACCTTTGAAATTTTATTCATAAAGGATTATTAATATATTTGATCGGCCAACTGAACAGTATCCGTAGTATCTAAAACAATCTAATAACATTTTTTACATTTAGGTGGAATATGTATCAAGAAAAAGGAAATTATTGTGCTTTTTATGTTTCTGAACCTTTTAATCAGAGTTCATTAGGGGCACATGCAACTAAAGATTTTGTATATTATAATTTACTAAGATCATGGAAAGGCGCAGATCCCTCATTTCCATTTATTGATTCTCATAGCTCAACTTATAGTGTTCGGGATGGAAGTGATTGGGAAAAAACTCTTAAACCGAGATTGCATCAAAGACTCAAAAATTCGAAAAACATCATTCTATTTTTAAGTTCATCCACCATCAATTCAAGAGCGATAAGAGAAGAAGTTGATTACGCAATAAATACTCTATCATTACCCGTGATTGTAATATATCCAGAGTTTGAAAATAAAGAGGATATACACAATGCCAATGGCTTCACGAAGAAAATAACTGATCTTTGGGATCTGCTTCCAATTTTTCGTGATTCTAAAAATAAAGTTCCAGTAATGCATATGCCTTTAAAAAAAGAACTTGTCAAATTAGCGTTAAAAGATAAAGACTTCTATTTAGGGGGCAATGCTCAAAATATTGGATATTACTATAGCTGATAAATTACCGCATTATATATTTATGTAATGCGGTTCATTAGGATTTTTATCATGAAAAAAATACAGTTTTTCGATAGCAGAGTGAGAGACAATTTTTCTAAATATATCTCAACAATAAGTACTGTAGCCTCTGTTTTATTAATTTTCTTTAATATACCGGAAGACAAAAAAATTATTTTATTTGCTGTTTTTTTGGTGTGTCTTTCTTTACTTTACTGCAAAATATGGTGGCACTTTAATAACCTTCGAGAAATTGAATTAGATGTTGAAGGTAGTAAAGTAATGATTAAGACTGGAGACTTATTTTTACAAACTGGTTTGAAATGTATAGCATTTAACGAGTATTTTGACACTCAGGTTGACGAAAAAATCATATCATCAACATCTTTAAATGGTCAGTATATTAATAAGAAGTTTGCAAACTCGGTTAATGAACTAGACAAAATAATAGCTAATTATGAATTTGAAGAAGAAGAAAAAATAGAAGTTAATGATGAAAGAAGAGCAGGAAAAAAGGTAAAGTACTCTCTCGGAACGACTTGCGTTATTGATGATTATTTGCTTACTGCCTTTAGTCATTTTGACAAAAACAATAAAGCATATCTTTCTATGCCAGATTATTTATCATTTTTAATAACCTTTTGGGATAAAGTAAATAAAGTGTATGCTCAAAGGAATGTATCTGTTCCTATCTTTGGTTCAGGAATCACGCGAATAAAAGAACATAAAAACATTAGCGATGAAGAACTATTGAAGATTATGCTTTGGACATTTAGAATAAGTGAGATGAGATTCAAATATCCTGCAAAACTTTCAATTATTATTAATCATGAAAAGATTAAAACCATCAATTTATTAGATATCAAATCTGCACGAAATGGAATTTAATCACAGCTCAATATCACCCCTTTGGTTTGATACCTCTGGCGACTAGCGCTTGTCTCGCCAGTTCCTTCAACCAGCTGGCGAGACTCACCCCTTCCTCAGCCGCCACCGCATCCAACTGTTCCTTCAATGCCGGATCAATACGCATTTTAAACTGCGGAGATTGCCCACCACCTTTTGGCTTTTTTTCGCGCGATATGATTGACATGAGGCCACCTATTCATCTACTCTGACATACATAGGAGGCCACCTATACCTCCTGCATTAGCAACGCTCCGATGTGCGGGAACACAACCGGAGCGTCTAACCTCACCAACTATCAAGGAGTTGATTATGGCTGATACGCATTCTACCCCAGACACCGACCAATCCGGAACCGAGCACTCGCTAATTGTGGGATACCGCCCGAATGTATTAGACAAATCCACGCCGAAAATCATTCTTTCCGGCAAATGGCTGCGCGCGGCGGGGTTTGATACCGGACAGCAGGTCACGGTCAAGGTGATGAAGGGATGCATCGTTCTGGTGGCGTATAACGAGCAGGAGCAGAGGTTGCAGGATGATTATAAACGGACGAAGGCGAAGCTCAGTGAAATAGAGGACGCGCTCGCTGCGATTCAAACCCAGCTTCCTGGAAAGCACCTCGCAAAACCAAATACAAACCACCTGGCTTAGCGGTCGTTTCTGGCATACTACTGGCGGGTAGGCTTAATCGATAAAAAAGAAGGAAGCGACATGGCAGATAAAAACGTAATCCAATCCCCGGCGGGTGAATTTGTTATGTTTGCTAGTGAGGACGGTACGGTTCGCATCACATGTCGCTTTGAGAATGAAACGCTCTGGCTATCGCAAGCAGCCATAGCAGCTCTTTATCAAGTCACTCCTCAAGCCATTACTCAGCATATTAAAGCTATTTACGAAGAAGGTGAGCTTGAACAAAAAGCAACTTGTAAGGCTTACTTACAAGTTCAGCAAGAAGGCCAGCGGAAGGTCAATCGGAACACGCTTCACTATAGCCTGCCCGTCATCCTCGCAATCGGTTACCGCGTCCGCTCCACGCGAGGTACACAGTTCCGCCAGTGGGCCACCCAAACGCTTCAGGAATACCTGGTTAAAGGCTTCGTTATGGACGACGAGCGCCTGAAAAATCCGCCTGTCGGATCATCCGCCGTACCTGACTATTTCGAAGAAATGCTGGAACGCATTCGCGATATACGGGCCAGCGAACGCCGGGTCTATCTTCGCGTAAGGGAGATTTTTGCGCTAGCCGCTGACTATCAGCCGTCGCTCAAAGAAACCACGCAATTCTTTCAGACCATCCAGAATAAACTGCATTTTGCCTGCACGGGCTACACCGCAGCTGAGTTGATTCACCACCGCGCAGATGCCAGCCAACCGCATATGGGGCTGACCAGCTATAAAGGCGAAGACGTCCGCAAAAGCGATGTCACCACCGCAAAAAATTATCTGTCTCAGGATGAGGTGAGCGAACTTAATCGCGTCGTGAATATGTGGTTGGATTTTGCCGAAGATCAGGCCAAACGCCGCAAGCAGGTATTTTTACAAGACTGGCAAACCAAACTCGATCAGTTCCTGCAATTCAACGATCGGGACGTATTGGAAGGAGCAGGTAAAATCAGCAAGAAAGCGGCTGATGAAAAGGCGTGCTCAGAATACATTGAGTTTGAAAAAAAGCAGCGCCTGCTGAAAGAAGCCGAAGGAGAGAAAGATATCGTCGGATTATTAAAATGGGATAAGCAGGATAAGCGATAATCCCGTTACAGGTTCGGGATTTAATGACATTCATCTTTTCAAGACGTGACGCTATTTTTAGTCATCATTCCTCTTTCGATGGAAGAGCAGCCATAAAGAAATCTGATAATCCTTTGAGATCAATTCACGCAACATATATCTCACCACGATGGCCATCTATTTAACTAGCCAACGTTTTTAAGCATTCCGATTTTGAAATGTAAGTCACAATTTAAACTAATAATGAAGAGTAGTTTCACTCAGTCTATAAAAGGGGGTTGAGATGGCTATACCTGTATACTTAAGGATTGAGGATGATTCAGGCCGGAGGATTAATGGTCCTGATGATATAAAAGATCGAAAAGACTCAAGAAAAGTGATTGAATTTATGCACTCGTTCGAACAATTTATAGATAAGTTCCCTGAGAAAATCACAGCTAATGGTAAAAGCAGTTTGCACCCTGACGACTCTTCAGAGGGCTGTATCATTGCTCCTCTGAGTGCCAGAAGGAGTATCTGGAAAAGCAACGATGCGGTATTGGTTGTCAAATGAAGCGCTTATTATTACTTGTTGCAATCAGTTCGCACGTTTCAGCATCTGAAATGACTGGCTTCGCGACCCAGTATTACAACGAAGACGACTCACTGACGGAAATTTCAAGCAAATTCCCCCTCACCCCTACCATCACTGTCGGTAAGAAAACCATGAAGATGGAGGTTACGCATCTGACAGACATCTCCAGTACACCCGTCAACAAAGACGATTCCGCGCGCTGGGTTTGCCTTCATGACGACAGTGGCACTAATTACTGGTTCATTTCTGATAACGAAATGGGTGCAGGTCTACTCACTGCTCTGGCCATAGCTCAGGATGGCATTCATAAAGAGTGTGCGAAAACAACGGAACATGTCAGCGTTTCAGTCGCTAATGTTCCATTGTTGAATGCAACGCATGAGGATCTGGTCAAATTGTCCGGCATGAAAGAGATCGCCAAAAAGAAAGCGATGCTTTTCTATCAGGAGACGCCTGTACAGGAAGGCTTCATCAAGAGTAATACTGTCTCTTACTACTTTAACGGCGAAAAAGTGCGTGGCGTCATCATCGGGCAAATTACCAGTAATTAGTTCGCAGACTCCCTTCTCCCGTGGGAGAGGGAGTTAAGCCTGCGCACCCAGCCGCATATGCAGCAACGGAAACGCATTGCCCTGCCCGTCCAGTTCTGAACGCCCCACCTGCTCAAAACCCATATGCCGGTAAAACGCCACGCCCTGCGGGTTTTGCTCATTCACGTCCACTTCGTTTACGCCAAATTCTGCGATGGCGTATTTCAACAATAATTTCCCCACGCCTTTTCCCCGGCTGGCGTCGTCGACAAACAGCATTTCAATCCGGTTTTCATCGACGCCTAAAAAGCCGTGAATTATGCCCGCGTCATCACGCGCGATGACAACCGTCAGGCCAGGCAGATAGGTGTTGAGCAATAACGGCCGCAGTGCCGCAATATCGCTTTCCTGTAAGAAATGGTGAGTGGCGCGAACGGCGGATTCCCAGATCGCGGTGAGACGTTCAAATTGTGAAGGGACGGCGGTTTCTATTTTCATGACGGGATTCTGTTTGGATAGCCCCGTTATTTCAAGTGCATCCTTCACGCGTTTAACTTTCACCCGCACGGTGTCGCTTTGCTCGGATAAGACACCGGAGCGATATCAATGAAAAAACTTACCCTGCTGCTGCTTCTCCCGCTTTTGCTGAGCGGCTGTGCCGCCATTGTCGGCGATAACGAAGAAACCGTGACCATCAACAGCCAGCCGACGAACGCGTTCTTTATCATCGCCGATCAACGCGGTGCGATAGTCAAAACCGGCACCACGCCGCAGACCGTCACCCTTACGAAGTCGAACGGCAGCTACTTTGGCAAACGCGAGTACACGCTCACGCTCAAACAGGACGGCTACTACTCGCTTATCGTGCCGCTGGATACCCGCCTGAGCCACTGGTACACCCTGGGGAACGTGATATTCCTGGGCGTGCCCGGCTGGCTGATTGTCGATCCGTTCTTCGGCGGGATGTACACCTTCAAAAACGACACCGTTGACGGCGTACTGCGTCCCTGCCCGCCAGGTCCGTTCAACTACATGTGCTCATAACCCTGCGACGTGCGCCAGACGCCCGGCGTGCAGCCATACTCCGTCTGAAAATGGCGGATAAAGTGCGCGCAGTCGCTAAAGCCCATCCGCAGGCCAATGTCCGTTACGCTCTGCTGCGAATTTTTTAGCAGCCAGCAGGCATAACGAAGACGGGCACTGCGGATGAACTCTCGAGTCGTTTTACCAAACTCGGCATGAAACAGGCGATTGAGCTGCCGCTCGCTAAGCGCCACCTCGCTGGCAAGCCCCGCAGGGGTGAGCGGCCGGGTGAGATACTGTTCAATGAGCAGCACCACGCGACGCAAACGCGAATCAGGAATGAGGGCAAGGCTGGCTGGTCGGGGAGTGACATTCTCAAGCGGGGCAAGGGAGAGCTGCTGAGCGGCGGTCTTCGCCGTGTCATTACCGGCATGAAGCCGAATCAGCTCAGTGGCCAGGGTAATGGTCGAAATACCGCCCGGGCAGGTCAGGACATCCCCTTCATTAATAAAATCATAACCCTGCTCCGCATATACCTGCGGAAAAGCGTGTTGGAATATCTCAAGGTGGAAAGGATGAATGGACGCTCGCCGCTCGTTCAGTAGCCCTTCCTGCGCCAGCACAAAACTGCCGGTGCCGATGCCAATCAGCGGAACGTTCATGTGATGCGCATGCGCAAGATACTCTCTGTCTCCCGGGTATCCTTGCGCCAGATACTTCAGGCCCCCTCCAATCACCGCGACATAATTAAAATGCTCAGGCGGGGCATGTGCTGCATCGGGTCTGATGCTCACCCCCACATTGCTGCACAGCGGGATATCGGGGTGCTCGCTGATGAGCGTAATGTCAAAAGCACGTGTCTTCTCACGCTTTGCCGCATTCCGCAGCGCCTCCATCAACCCGGATAACGCCAGCAGCGAAAACCGGGGCCACAGCAGCAACCCGATATGCAGCCGTGTAGTGGGCGCAGCGATACTGCCCCCGGACGGTTCAATTATCATTTTCATTAACTTGCCAAATTTAGAGTAATTACATTATTGCAACACAACGGTTGTTTTTATTTTTCTAAGGTAATTCTTAGATACTAAATAAAGCATAAATGAGAATAAAGGATTTTATCGCATAATCTTTTCAAAATTATTCATTTTTGGTATTTCGACATACATATGTCGGTAATGTTCCTAAGGTAAAAATATAGTTATCATTCTGTTGTTCATTAATGCGGATATAAATACTTTTCCCGGGATAAACAAAAAATTGCGGTTCGTATTTCTCCAGCAGGCGATCCGCGACGTTATCTCCCGGGAACGTCAAATTATTTTCAGATGTTAGTAACCAGACATTGTCTTTCCGCGCCACGCGGAAGGATATTTTCCGGTCGATAATCGAGTCAGGTTTGCTCTGCAGTCTGCCGTTCATGCTGAGCGTGCCGCTTTTGCCGTCAAACCGGTAATTCAGCCAGAGCGACACCTTCTCGTCCTTATGGTGCTGCACCAGGTTAGCCTGACAGGAAAAGGGTTTTATGGCATATCGCTGCCACAAAAAATAGCCCAGCACCACGGCGGCGGCGATAAATAAGAGTGCCAGCAGGGAGAGCATTTGACGATGACGGGTCATGCTAGCGGTCCTCAATAAAATAATCAGAGATGCAGCGGTTAGGCTCTTTCATTGACTTGTCACAGCGAATAACGGAAGCGCGCGGTAACAATTCATACCAGCTGATATAGATCCACGGGTAGTCTGCACATTCCGCTTTAAACTGATCGACATAGGCCAGCGCTTTGGCACGTTCACTCTGCGTCTGGATGCCCTTTGCCAGCCACACGTGGCAGGCCCCTATGGTGGTGGCAAAACGATAATCCTCGATGAAGCGGTTTTCCCGCGCGTTGCTGTGGCCGATGATGCCCACACTCATCAGCAAAACCAGCAGGATCATTAACATCCCTGCCAGCCAGCGAGCACGAGCAAGGCGGCTGTCCCGTTCGGGCAGTGCGTTCTCGCCAGGCTCCTCATTAAGGCGCAAGTCGGCGGTATCCTGCTGCACCGCCGTTTCCGGCACCGCCATTTCAGGCGCGGGCGTGGCCGGCTCTTTAATCACAATCTGCGTGTCGCTTGCCAGCGTTAAGCCGATGCGGGGGATGGTGACGATAGGATCGACGTCAAAACCAATTTTTTTCAGCCCTTTGCGCAGAATCGAGATATTTTGGTAATAGGTATTCGGCGAAACCAGCATACCGCGGCGTTGCCACACAATATCGAGAAAATCCTGCTGGGTGACAATCGACCCCGCTCTTTCAATTAATAACAACAGACAACGGCCCGCAGGCGAATTCAGCACGACAACACGATCCGGATTGTTGATATCGCGAAGCGTGCTGGCTGCAGGATGAAACTCAACAATATTATTTATTATGTAATGCTTATGCATAGTGTCAGCGACGGTCCTCCTGAAACACTCTCATGATGTTATCGTTTTCTTGTTTACATAAAGAAAAAAGGTCTCCCTTCACGTCCAAATCAATGTGACTGATAAAATTAACGCTGTATATCTTAGCAAGTAGCGAAAATTCTTAATTTCTTATTTTCTCTTTAACTTCACTGAAGCGAGAGAAGTTCGCCATTTGCGTTAAAGCGCCTGCTGACGGGCTTCCCGGGGCCTTTATGGATTCTCTCTCATTTTTTGTGAAGTGGCGTTAATGCCTCAGAAACTTCTCACAAACCGCCTTTCGCCAGGCGAGCACGGCCGCGTTGAAATAGCGTTAACACGCCATCTTGACATTGACAAAAATAGACAAACAACCTAATTGTACGCAATGGACATGCGTGTCTGAATCATTCAACAGAGACACGTCTGATATTTTGTGAACTAGTCGCAATATCAATAAGTTAGAAGTATAAATATCGCAATCACCCTGCCAGAGCATTCATCTACAACAGGATAAATTCCCGCCATTTGTTATTCATTGTCAGCACGTTGCCGCCTGCTCTTACATTAGTAAACAAAAGGCTTACAAAACATTTATCAAAGCGTAAGTAGCATGAAAAAGCGCAGGTATGATTAATTGAAACAACACGCAGCACAGAACCAGCAAGAGGAAAACGGCGTTACCATTATCAATCTTAAAGATTAATATAAATTTAGATTAATTCAGGTTACCTCTTTTTTGGCCGACTTATACTAGCCCTACACAGCACAACGTGATTGCTTCGAAAGTACAGGCCGATATCAACATACTGGTTCGCCTCATTACAATTATAAATCGAGGGAATAACATGGCGAATGAACCCTATATAAAAAGACCGATTCATATTGCGTTGATGGGTGGCGATCATTATGCACGCCAGGGCATTACCGCGTTATTAATGAAGGTTAACCCAAAGGTGCAGGTAAAAATATCGACGGAAGATTATCAGCAGCTTAACGCGATGTTAGCCACAACCCGCATAGATATTCTCTTTATGTCCGGGGCTGATAAATACCATACGGGATACGATTACTTACGCTATTTGAAAAGAATTAAAGCCGAGCATCCGGAAACAGTGATTTGTCTTTATTCCGCCCCCGCGAACTCCATGCTGTGGGTCAGAGGAGATATAGACGCCTATATGTCGCTTCAGGATCCGCTTTATCACTGGCGAACTAATTTAATGCGGTTGGTCGATAACCGCTATCGGCCAAAACAGAGATCAACGGCGTTATCGCTGACGCCGGGTGAATGGAGGGTATTGAAGGAGCTGCGTAAAGGTCTGGATATGCGCTACATCGCCGAAATGGAGAAGCTTTCTTACCGTCGTGTCAGCGCGTTAAAAAGCTCAGCGATAAAAAAACTTGGGCTCAGGAACAAGACAGATTTGCTGGTCTTTTTAACCAGTTAGACCTGCCAACTTCAGAGCAAATCTCGTAATAACAACACAATGGAATCAAGACAATGAAAGCTCAATTCACAAAAAAAACAGTGCTGGCAATCGCTGCTATGGCCTTACTGCCAGCGGGCAATGCCCTGGCCGCTGGCACCAGCGGCGGTACGGTTAACTTTAACGGTAGCGTCGTGACCTCCGCCTGCGCCATCAGCGCGGGTAGCGCCAACATTGACGTCGACATGGGTGAAGTCCGTACCGCAACCCTGGCGGCGGCGGGCAGCGAGGCCAGCACGGCAAAAGCCTTCTCCATCACCCTGGAAGATTGCGAAATCGCGGATACCTCTGCTTCAACGGAGACGAACCCGATTGCCGCAACCACCATCGCCGTGACCTTTACCGGCACGCCGGACAGCGCCGATGTCCACAGTCTGGCGGTCGGGTCAAACGGCAGCGCTAACTCGGCTCAGAACGTTGCGATCCGTCTGTATGACGAAAAGGGCAACATCGTGCATCTGGGTGAGGCAGCCGCCGCGGTGCCCCTGCGTGCCGGCCCTAACGTCCTGAACTTCAGCGCGAAGTACATCTCCCCGGAAGGTCATGCCACCGCGGGCGATGCCAGCGCAACGGCAACCTACACCGTGACCTATTCGTAATCATCAGGCCCGGTCTGCGGGCCGGGCCTGACACCGTTTTAAGGAGAAACACTATGCGCGTATTACCATGGATTTGTCTGGCAGGTTCGTTATGTGCAACGGCCGCCTATGCAGGCGGCGTCGGGCTTGGCGCAACGCGAATGGTCTACTCCAGCTCCACCACACAGTCCATGCTGCAGGTGAGAAACACCCATCCCGATGCCACCTTCCTGATCCAGTCCTGGATAGAAAGTGAAAACGGCGAACGCAGCCATGACTTCGTCATTACGCCACCGCTGTACGTGTTAAAACCGGCCAGCGAGAGCGTGGTGAAAATCATGTTTAACGGCAAATCCCTGCCTCAGGATCGCGAAACGCTCTACTGGATAACGGTAAAAGCGATCCCGCAGCAGATGAAAAACAGCTCGGGCAACTCCCTGCAGTTTGCCTCGGCCAACCGCATCAAAATTTTCTACCGCCCGGACGGGCTTAGGGAAGGTGCGGGCGAAGCGTGGAAATCCCTCCGCGGCAGTTTCCGCGCGGGCCAGGTCACCCTGACGAACCCTACGCCGTACTACCTCACCACCATCAACGTGAAGGTCGACGGCAAGCCGGTTAAGCCGGTCATGCTGCCTCCGAAGGGGAGCGTGACGCTGGCGGAAAGCTTTAGCCATGCAAACAGCGTGAGCTACCAGACCATTAACGATTACGGAGCATGGACGCCCGTGACCCGCTCGTCGTTATCCCCTTAATCAGCATCCCGAGGGCGTGACCACGTGAAAATAAAAACCTTGTGCGCCATGGCGATGTCCCTGGTCATTCGGCAAGCCATGGCTGTCGAAAGTGAGCTGCAATTTAACCCCGCGTTTCTCAACGGCGAGAGCGCGAACAGCGCCGATCTCGCCTGGGTCAACGCCGGGAGCGCGCTGCCGCCGGGGGAGTACAACCTTAACGTCTACATCAATAATGCCTACGCCTTCACCGGCGACGTGGCCTTCCGTGCGGATGAACAAGGGGCCGGCGATGCGCAGCCCTGCGTCACGCCGCAGCAAATTGATGCCCTGGGTATCGATCCTCATCAGGCGAAGGGCGGCGCATTGCCGCTCGCCCAGCGCTGCATTGTTTTGCAGAGCGTTTTTCCGGGCAGCCACGTTGACTACGATCAGAAGACGCTGACCCTGAGCTTTACCGTACCGCAGAGCATGATGCGCAACCTGCCGCGCGGCTACGTCAGCCCGGAAAGCTGGGAGCCGGGGATCACTGCCGCATGGCTGAACTACGTGCTGAATGGCTCAAACAATGAGTATCAGGGCGAGACGCGCACACGCGACAGCCAGCTTTTCGTCAGCCTCAACAGCGGCGTCAACCTTGGCGCGTGGCGGCTGCGTGATTTCACCACCTGGACCAAAGACGCTAACGAGCTGACCCACGTACAAACCTGGCTGCAGCGGGATATTCCCGCCCTGCGCGCCCAGTTTTATGCGGGCGAAACCTACACGTCGGCGCAGGTGTTTGATTCCGTGGGCGTTCGCGGTATTGCCCTGAAAACCGACGACAATATGCTGCCCGCCAGCCTGAGCGGCTACGCGCCCGAAGTGCGCGGTATCGCCCGCAGCAACGCCACCGTCACGGTGCGCCAGAACGGCAACATCATTTATCAAACGTCCGTCACGCCGGGAGCGTTTGTGCTGAAAGACCTCTATCCCACCTCGTCGGGCGGCGATCTGGCGGTCACCGTTCAGGAGAGCGACGGGAGCATAACGCAGTACACCCTGCCCTTTGCCAGCGTGCCAAACCTGGTGCGCAACGGGCAGATGAAATATGCCTTCGGCGCGGGAAAATATCGCCCGACCGGCAATCAGGATGCGCCGACCTTTGCGCAGGGCGAGCTGTTCTACGGCTGGCAGTACGGGCTGACCTTCTACGGCGGCGCGCAGTTTTCCGATCGTTACACCGGCCTGGCGCTCGGGGCCGGGCAGAACCTTGGCCGTTTTGGGGCCTGGTCCGCCGATATTACGCATGCCCGCAGCCAGCTGGCTGACAACAAAACCTACACCGGCGATTCGGTGCGCCTGCGCTACAGCAAGCTGCTGAATGAGATGGGCACGCGCATCAACTTCTTCTCGCTGCGCTACTCGACGCAGGGGTTCTATACCCTGAGCGATACCACCTACAAAGGTATGGCGGGCGGCACTGCCCGGCAGGTCGTGGAAGATGACGGCACCCTAACCACCCACTATGACACCGTCTACAACCTGCATATGTCACGCAAAGCGAAGAACCAGCTGCTGCTGTCGCAGCCGATGGGAGAGTACGGCGCGCTGTCGCTATCGTGGGATCAGCAGACGTACTGGAACACGCCGAAAACGACGCAGAGCCTGCAGCTGGCGTGGAACGCCACGTTTCGCAACGTCTCGCTCGGCGTGAGCCTGCAGCGCAGTACCAGCCTGTATGACAATCAAAAAGACACGCTGATGGCGGTGTCCCTGTCCCTGCCGTTTGGTAATCCGACGCTGGCGACCCGCGCCCGCGTCACCACCACGCAGGCGGGGTCTGGCGGCACCACCACCAGCACGGGCGTCAGCGGTTATATGCCGGGTCAGGAAAACCTGTTTTACAGCGTGAACCAGCGCTACGGCACGCAGCAGAAATACGGCGGCGATGCGGCGCTCCAGTACGAAGGCCAACGGGGGGATTACCACCTCGGCTACGCCTACGCGAAAAATTCGCGCAACCTCAGCTACGGCATGAGCGGTGGCGCAGTGTTGCATGAAGATGGTCTGACGCTAAGCCAGCCGCTGGGCAACACCAACATTCTGGTGAAAGCGCCCGGTGCCAGCGATGTCGCCGTACTTAACCACAAAGGCATCAAAACCGACAGCCGGGGCTACGCGGTGATCCCCTACGCCACGCCGTATCGGGTGAATCAGGTGGCGCTGGACGTCACCACCGTGGGCAATGACGTGGAGCTGGAAAACGCCATCGTCAATAAAACCCCCACCGACGGCGCGCTGGTGCGCGCAACCCTCACCACCCGCCGGGGGGCAAAAGCGATGCTCATCGTGCGCCACCGCAATGACGTGCTGCCTTTCGGCACGCTGGTATCGCTGGACGATGAAAACGTCAGCGGCATCGTCGGGGATGGCGGCAGCCTTTATCTCTCCGGGCTGACGCCAGAGGGTACCTTACGGGCGGAATGGGGGCGCGGCAGCGGCCAGCGTTGCACCATCCATTACCGGTTAGACGCGCAGAATTACAACGCGCGCACCGGCCTTTATTCACAGGAGGTGGTATGCCAGTAGCCTTTCGTCTTGCCAGCTTCGCCCTGCTGATGGCGTTTACGGTTCCCGTTCGCGGTTACGACGTGCTGGTTTCCGTCACCGGGAATTTGATCGGCAACACCTGCGTTGTCGCGGCGGATTCACTCGAGAAAAACGTGCCGCTGGGCACTATTGGCATCAAGCAGTTCAGTAAAGCGGGCGCGGTCAGCAATATCAAAGCACCCTTCACGCTGACGCTTGAAGAGTGCGGCCCTACCTTTGCGGGGGTGAAAATTCGCTTCAGCGGAACGCCGGACGATGACGACCCCCAGCTCATCAAAATTGCGCAGGGCGGTGCTACCGGTGTGGCGGTACAAATTCTCGATAACGAGAGCGCCCTGATCCCGCTGAACACCCAAACAACCGCCTACGGCGCGGCGGGTGATGACAGCGTCAACATGACCTTTTATGCGCGGCTGGCGGCCACCGGCGCGCCCGTCAGTGCCGGCGAGGTGTCGGCAGTGGCGACCTGGACTACGGAGTATCAATAATGCGTATTTTTGTGCTGATCGGCTGGTTACTGACCTGCACCCCTGTTCTCGCGATGGAATGGAAATCGGATATCACGCTCTCTCCCCAGCCGATGACCTACAGCGGCCCCGCAGATTCGGTGGTACCGGGGAATATTATCGGCTCAACCTGGAGCGCGACCGCAGACGTTCAGCAGGTTTTCTGGTGCGGGTGGGTATTTACCTGTTCGAAAGGCACCCTGGAGCCAAGCAGCAGCGCCATCTCAAGCGGCATGACGGTCAACGTCGATGGGGTGAACTACACCATTTTCGAAACCGGCGTGCCCGGCGTGGGCTATATCATCGGGCTGAAAGATTTTAACGGCTCCAGTTACGTCCCGCTGCAAACCGGGATCACCCAAAGCTATCCTGCAGATGGCACCAACGGCTACGCCGCTGATTTAGGCTGGTCGGCAAAAGTCACCTTTATCAAAACCGGCACGGCGCTGAAATCCGGCGTATATCAAATCCCGACCATCAACGCCGCGGTCCTGACCGCCTACAACAACGAAACCAAAACCGCGCAGGTGATTATCAGCCCCACCACCATCACAGTTACTGCCAGCGGCTGCACGGTAGAAACCAAAAGCGCGAACGTCAATCTGGGGACGATTGATATCCGCACGCTGCCCACCGTAGGCAGCACGTCGCCGTCAGGCACCTTTAACATTGGCCTGACCTGCGATGCAAACGTGGCGGTTCACGCGGTGATGACCGATCAGACCACGCCCTCAAACACCTCGTCCGTTGTCACCTTAACCGGTGACTCCACGGCCTCAGGCGTGGGCGTGCAGTTCTTCTACAACGGCACCGGGCCGCTGATGATGGGGCCGGACAGCTCCGGCGCGGGCACCACTAACCAGTTCGCTGTCCAGACGCTCACCTCGGCACAAACGCTGTCGCTGCCGTTTCAGGCGCACTACATCCGCACGGGCGAACTGGTGCCCGGCACCGCAAATGCGCTGGCGAGCATCACGTTTTCGTACCAGTAACGGTTAGTGCTTCACCCAGACCAGCCGGTCGACGTTAAAGCCCAGACCACGTGCGGTGTTCAGGTAATCCTGTTTCACCGCATCCGGAATGGTTGGCGTGCGGGACAGGAGCCACAGGTAGTCGCGGTTCGGGCCGCTGACCAGCGCGTACTGGTACTTGTCGTCCAGCTTGATGACGTTATACCCGCCGTAGAACGGGCCGAAGAACGAGACCTTGAGCGCGGCCGTGGTCGGCTCGCCGGTAAAGTAGGCTTTACCTTCGCTCTCATTCCATTTTTTCTTCACCGGATCGTAGCCGCGGTTTAGCACGCTAATGCCGCCGTCGCTGCGTTCGCCGTACGTGGCAGTTACCTGCTCCAGCCCGCGCTCAAAGCGGTTTTCCAGGCGGGCCACTTCGTACCACTTGCCCAGATAACGGCTGGCATCAAAGCCGGAAATTGGCTGCACGCCTTTCGGCGGCGTTGGGGATTTACAGGCAACCAGAGTCAGGGCAATGGCGACACCGGTTACAACAGGCCATAGCTTCATGAGAATTCCTTTCATTTGCGCGGTTGGAAGTTAAAGTGTAGTGCACCGCTCGGGCGCTTCATCCCATCGGGAAGAATTCGTAGTATATTGGGAATATTCTTTCTCTGCGGGCACGGACATGGCTTACTCCATCGGCGAATTCGCCAGACTCAGCGGGATCACCGCCACTACGCTTCGCGCGTGGCAGCGCCGCTATGGTTTACTCAAGCCGCAGCGCACCGAGGGCGGGCATCGCCTGTACAGCGAAGACGATGTCCGGCAGGCGTTAATCATCCTCGACTGGGTCAAAAAAGGCGTTCCTATCGGCCAGGTGAAATCCCTGCTGGAGCGCCCCGCCCCACGTCGTACCAACAACTGGCAAACGCTGCAGCAAACCCTGCTGGAGCGCCTGAAAGCGGGAAAAATCGAATCCCTGCGCCAGGCGATTTACGACGCCGGTCGGGAATATCCCCGGCCCGACCTGGTTGCCAACGTCTTACGCCCGCTGCGCAGCCAGATGTCGGCCAACGTGCCTGCGGCCATGACCCTGCGTGAAATCCTCGACGGCATTATCATCGCCTACACCTCGTTTTGCCTGGAGGGCGATAAAAAAGCGCCCGGCGATAATTTCCTGCTCAGCGGCTGGCACCTCAACGATCCGTGCGAAGTCTGGCTCGAAGCCTTAGCCCGCACTGGGCAAGGCCACCGCATCGACGTCCTGCCCTTTCCACCTGCTGCGCTGGCGCCGGAGATTTTCCCGGACCGCAAATGGCTTCTGGTCACCAGCGGAAAGCTCAACGCTGCCCGCAAAAAGCAGCTTGAGCAGTGGCAGCAGCAGGTTTCCCTTGAGGTGATTATCCTCTAAACATTTTCTGCGGTGGGAATTGTCACGAAAAGTTGAATATTTTCCCGCCTCTGGAGTGCTAACGTTTTCCTGTGACCTAACCACAACAACAGGAAAACGTGATGAAAAAAACAACCCCGCTGCTGATCCTCGCCTCGCTGGCCTTTGCGCCCGTTGCCTTTAGCGCCCCGATGGGCACCCTGAGCGTGCACGTGCTCGACCAGCAAACCGGCACCCCACCGCCGGGTGTCACCGTCACGCTCGAAAAACAGCAGCAGGATAAATGGACCCCGCTTGCCAGCGGTAAAACCGACCAGGATGGCCGCATCAAATCACTCTATCCGCAGGATCAGGACATGCAGCCTGGCGTCTACAAAGTGACGTTCAAAACCGCGGACTATTTCCAGGGCAAAAAGCTGGACACCTTCTTCCCGGAAATTCCGGTGCTGTTTACCGTGACCCGCACGAACGAAAAGCTGCACATCCCGCTGTTGCTTAGCCAGTACGGTTACTCCACTTACAAGGGCAGCTAAACCGCGTTGATTTACAACGATTAGTAAAAATAATCGTGCCAATACTTGGACAAATCAGTCATGTTGTGTAAGTTTTAAAGAAGAGATTCTGGAGGCTTACACCATGACGACAAAACCTGTACTGGGAATTAGCGGATGCTTGACCGGTTCCGCCGTGCGTTTCGACGGCGGGCATAAGCGTATGGGCTTTGTCATGGATGAGCTGGCCCAGTGGGTGAATTTCAGGCCGGTATGTCCTGAAATGGGCATCGGCCTGCCGACGCCTCGCCCGGCCTTGCGCCTGACGATAACCCCCGCAGGCGAGACGCAAATGCGTTTCAGTAAAGCACCGCATGAAGATGTTACGCAGAAAATGGCCGACTTTACGGCACAATATCTGCCAAAAATCGGCGATCTCGCCGGGTTTATCGTCTGCGCCAAATCGCCAAGCTGCGGTATGGAGCGCGTGCGCCTGTATGATGAAAACGGCAATCGGGGCCGCAAGGAGGGCGTCGGGCTGTTCACCGCCGCCCTCCTTGAAACCTACCCGTGGCTGCCGGTCGAAGAAGATGGCCGCCTGCACGATCCCGTTCTGCGGGAAAACTTTGTCGAGCGCCTGTTTGCCCTTCACGAACTGAACACCCTGCGGGCCAACGGCCTGACGCGCCGGGCGCTGCTTGATTTTCACAGCCGCTATAAGCTCCAGCTGCTGGCGCACCATCAGGCAGGCTATCGCGAAATCGGGCCGTTCGTGGCGTCGCTGCATCAGTGGGACGATCTTGAGGCGTTCTTCGTCGAATACCGCAGCAAGCTGATGGCCATTCTGAAGAAGCCGGCCTCGCGGAAAAACCATACCAACGTGCTGATGCATATTCAGGGCTATTTCCGCAACCAGCTCAACAGCCGCCAGCGCGGGGAGTTACGCGACGTGATCCTCCACTACCGCGACGGGCTGTTGCCTATCCTCGCCCCGCTTACGCTGCTGAAGCACTATATGGCGGAATACCCGGACCGCTATCTGCAAACGCAAAACTATTTTGACCCCTATCCGGACGATCTGGGTCTCCGTCTCGCCGTGACCTAAGGCAGTATGCAAGGGCCCAAATTGACCCATAGAGGCCCAAAGCAGTACCCCGTTTAGACGACACCTCACTGTCGTCTTTTTTTGCATTTCACGTAAAAATACTGGCATTATATACAGGTCTTTATCCGCAAATCGGGACTGCCAGATGATCAAAACGCTGCATATCGAAAACTATCGCTCCATTCGCCGGATGTCGCTGGAGCTTGAACAGCTCAACATCGTTTTCGGGCCGAATGGCACCGGCAAGTCAAACATCTATAAGGCGATCCACCTGATGCACAGCGCGGCGCAAGGGCAGTTCTCGCAGGCGCTGGCGAACGAAGGGGGCATTCTGAAGGTGTTCTGGGCGGGCAAAACCCGCACCGACCAGCTGCGGCGGATGAACCTGGCGGTAGAAACTGAAACCTATGAGTATGAACTTCAGGTCGGTTTTGTTGAGCGGCTGCCTTACCCCTCGCAGTTCCAGCTCGATCCGGTTATCAAAGAAGAGACAATCTGGCTGAGCGATCAGCATCGCCGCCCATCGGCGCGGCTGATGCAGCGCAAAAACCAGACGGTGTTTCTGAACAACGTGCATCACGAGAAAGTGACCCACAGCGGTACGCTGTACGAGAACGAATCGGTCTTTGGCCAGCTCGGTGAGCCGCACCTGTACCCGGAAGTGTCACAGATGCGTGAATCCCTGCGCAACTGGCGCTTTTACCATGAATTTTCGGTCTCGTCCGGCTCGGCCATCCGCGCCCCGCAGGTCGGTTTCCGCTCGCCGGTGCTGGCCAGCGACGGGGCAAACCTGGCCGCCGCGTTCCAGACCATCGTGGAGATTGGCGATGAACTGCTCCTGATGCGCATCCTCGATCAGGCCTTCCCCGGCTGCGTGTTTTACAGCGATAACACGGATGGCCGTTTCCGCATGATGATGCAGCGTGAGGGCTTAAGCAGGCCGCTGGAGCCGACCGAGTTTTCCGACGGCACGCTGCGTTTTCTCTGTCTGGCCGTGGCGCTGTTAAGCCCGCGCCCGCCCGCATTTATCGTTCTCAACGAACCGGAAAACAGCCTGCATCCGCAGATGCTGCCCGCGCTGGCGAGCCTGATTGCCGAGGCCAGCCGCTACTCGCAGATCTGGCTGACCAGCCACTCGCCGGAGCTGGCGAACCTGATTGAAAAACAGCGCTCGTTTTCGCTGTATCAGCTGTCAATGGCGGACGGTGAAACGAGGATGGAACGGCTGGGATAGCGCGTTACGCACGCGTGCGGAACGTTTTGCGCCACTCCATGGGGCTGACGCCAAAGCGCGCCTTAAACTGCTGGCGATAGGTGACCGCCGACGCAAACCCAACCTCCGCAGCCACGCTCTCAATCGGCAGATTGCCCGATTCCAGTAAAATCTGGCTGCGCCGCAGGCGCTCGGCGCTGAGCCAGTCGGCGACGCTCATGCCCGTTGCGTGGGTGAAATGGCGGGTCAGGGTGCGACGGCTCATAGAGACGATCGCCGCCAGAGAATCTAGATTATGCGGTTGCGCGATGTGCTGCTGAAGATAGTCGATCAGGCAGTTAATCCGCGCGTCGCGGGTATCTTTGGGCACAGGCTGGGCAATAAATTGCGCCTGCCCGCCTTCGCGGTGCGGTGGCACAATCATCCGTCGCGCAATCTGGTTAGCGACCACGCTGCCAAAGCGCTGGCGGATAATATACAGGCAGCAGTCCAGCGCCGCGGCGGTACCCGCCGAGGTAATGATGCGGTCGTCATCAACATAAAGCGCGTTGATATCCAGCTGCACCTTCGGGAATAACGACTGGAACTGGCGTTCAAATTCCCAGTGCGTGGCGGCGCGTTTGCCGTCGAGGATCCCAGCATAGCCCAGCACAAATGCCCCCAGACACAGGCCGACAATCGCCGCGCCCCTCTTTTTTGCCTGCACCAGGCTATCGAGCAAGGCCTGAGGCGGGCGCTCCAGAACATGCTGCCAGTAGGGCACAACGACGATATCGGCTTGCCCAATGGCTGAAAAATCCTGCGTCGCATTCAGCGCGAAACCGTCCTTCGAGGTCAATAAGCCCGGCTTTTCGGCGCATATCGTGACCTTAAAACGCGTTTCACCCGAGACCGTATCGCCAAACAGAATGCAGGGAACGGCGTAGTGGAACGGGCTAAACCCGTCCACTGCAACAATCGCGACGTGTGTAAGCGGCATCTGTCTCTCCTATCCTCAGTGAGGCTCAGAATATAACGGTTTCGCCGTCCTGTGGAATGCTCAGCGCATCGCTAAACTGGTTGGCTTCGGCATATTCCCGCAGCGCGCGGCGGGTCAGCAGGCAGTGATTAACCGCTTCCATGTGGACTGCCATAAGCTTCGCCTGCGGGAGCAGGAAATGCACGTTCAGCACATCCTGCTCGCCCATAATAATCGGTCCAAAACCAATCACGTGCGCATACCCGGCGTTAAGTATCACCACATCCGGCTGATGGTGCAGCAGATCCGCCGCCACGTCTTCGCGCCATATCGTATCCCCGGCGAGATAAAGCGTTTTTTCATCAGCATGGCGGAACACTACGCCACAGGCTTCTCCCAGCCGCTCAGCCAGCTCGGGCACGGCGTAAGCGCGATCGGTACCGTGCTGGCCGCCGTGGGTTTTGGCGATGCGGATATCACCAAAAGCCGTCTCATCGGTCATCACCGTCAGGTGGGTGAATCCCTGCGAGCGCAACAGCGCGGCGTCGTGCTCGTTCTGAACAAAGATGGGTTTATCTTTGGGGATCAGCGCAATAGCCTCCCGATCCCAGTGATCGTCATGCGTATGGGTCACGATCACCGCGTCGGCCTCCAGCAGCGTCTTCACGTCCACGGGAAGTTCTACCATCGGGTTGCGCAGTTCCGCGCGGGCGGTCCCCGGAAAGCCCGGGTAAGCGCCTTTAGGTGCCAGCATCGGATCGATTAAAAAGCGTTTCCCGGCGTAGGTAATCATCTGGGTGGCATTGCGAATGTGGGTAATGTTCATGGGCTATCCTCCGGTGTGTGTGATAAGGAGGATAGCCAGATGCCGCGCGTAACGATGTGGGTTATGGGGCAATGATCGATGAAATCGGGTCAATCTGTCTGAGACCATTGCGGCTCGTTCAACACCGGAAATCAGTGGGTTAACTGCTGCGAGCCAACCCAATTAATTTCTCACAGACAAAAACAGCAACCGAGGCTGCGAGCATATTTAACGCTACGTACACCGTAAAATAGCTGTTCTCTACGCGGTCGGGGTAAGGTTCTGGGTTATCCGTCGGAAGGGCGTTCAACGCGTTAGTGAGGGTATATTTCAGGCTTTCAGCCAGCGGATCAAATACGCCTAATAGCATCAGCACAAATGCGATAGCTAAAAACGCCACGACGCGAGAAGTCCATTTAATCGGGCGTGACACGGCAATCCTCCTGCGTATGACCAATCACCGTAATCTCACCGTAAGCCCAGAACTGGTCACCCTGTAAAATACGATGGCGGTGTGCTTTTAACAGCGCAGCACGCACTCTGTAGAAATCCTGAGGCAGGAAAAAAGTGATGCATCCCTCACTGATGCCTGAACCGTCGGGCCGGGGAGGATGTAAACGGGAACAGCCATTTGCCTTTCCTTTCAATAGGTTGATTATGGCCCTTTCATACACTCCTTTATCTGGATCACGTAAGCGTTAAATGCTTTCCGTTAATCTTTAAATGAAAATATCTATCGCAATCACTTTTTAGCACAGAGTTAGCAAATTTATTTTTGTTTTTACGCTTACGTTTAATTCACATGGCTTATTTATTAAGGCGTATAACACAACGCTATACGCCATTCACACGTCAATCAATAAACCGCTTCCTCACCCTTTCAAGCGGGGCGATAAGTAAATTAATAAGCGGCTTGCGGTCGATAACGATATCCGCGTTCACGGTCATTCCGCCCATCAGCAGCCGTTTTTTCTTGTCCGGGTCGCTAAACCACGAAGGAACGCGCACCTTCGCGAGATAGTAGTTCTGCCCTTCCTGGAGCGGGATCAGCGCCGAATGGGCGTCGATATTGACCTCATAGAAATCGGACAGCGTGGCGTCAACCGAGCCATATTTATCCACCGGCCAGGAGTCGAAGCGCAGTTTGACCTTGTCCCCTTTCGCCACCCGGCCAACGCCCGTAGCCGGGACGTAGAGATACCCCTCCATCGTCGCGGTGGTGTTTTTGCGGATCACCACCACCACCTCGCTGTTTTGTGTAATAGCGCGTCCGGGCGGGAAATTGATGGCCACAACGTACCCCTCGGCGGGAGCCAGCATCGACATGGTCGAACTGCCCCGGCTGGAGAGATTGCGGTCAATTTCACTGATGCGGTTTTTCACGTACAGCTGCTCTTCGCTCAGGGAGTCGATTTGCGACTGCGTGCTGTCCGACAGGCTGGTTTTCCGCGCCTCCAGATCGAGAATGGTGCTCTCCTCCAGCGTCAGGTTCAGCTGGGCGTTGAGCACATCGTTATGGCTTTTATCGAGGTCAACCTTCGACACATACCCCTTCCCGGAGATGGCTTTCCACGCGTTGTAGGTATCCGTGCTGTTTTTCAGCAGCGCGCGCAGCTTCTTGACCTTGTCCCGCGACACGGCGATCTGCCGGTCGGTGATATTCAGCTGCTGCGCCAGATTCTTACGGTATGAGGCGATAGAGTCATCAATGGCCTGAATACGCTGTTCGCTGCGCTTTTTCTCGGCCTCCATCTGCTGGCGGTCGAACTGCACCACCGACCCCTGCTTGCCGCCATAGTCCTGCGATACCGTAAACAGCGGGTCGTTTTCCTTCACGTAATCGCCCGGACGCACCGCGAAATCGACGATGGTGCCGGACTCTCTGGCCCGCACTTCGACATCGCCCTGCGCGGGGATCAGCACCCCGCGCGCCAGCGTGGTTTCGGAAAAATTAAACACCACGGAAAAAATCAGCAAGCAGAGAAAAAAGGAGATAAACAGCGCCAGCACGGCCTTTAGCCGGGGGGCGTTAATCTGGTAACTCTTTGAAAAGTGGTTCGGGATCAGCGCCCGACGCTGTCGGCTACGGTTTTTTAATTTCACAACATGTCATCCATGATAAATCACTGAAAGATCGTCCCACGCACTCCAGAGCGTGGGGGTGCTATGCAGCGCATTCAGCGTGGCGGTCGCGGCCTGGCGGTAATCCGCTGGCGCATAGCGCTGGCTCTCCAGTCCAAACGCCGGGGAATGGAGCGACCCCGTGGGCAGCAAGGTACGAATGCTGTAGCCGTATCGCGTCAGAAACCGCGTTGAGACATCCGTAAGCCACGCAGCCTGATCGCCCGCCCGGGCCATAAACAGCGGCGCGCCCGGCAGGCGCTCGTCCATCATCAGCACCGTTACCAGACGCTGGCGGGCAAAGAAGGACCCTGCGCGACGCGCCTCATGCGCGGCCATCAGCTTGTGCAGCGCGGGATAGTGGCTGATGCACTGAAAGCGCACATCGTCCGGCGCGGTGGATAACAGCGCGTCCATCACCAGCCCAAACCCCGCCCAGCGCATCCCCAGCAGCAGCGTGCGTTGTGAGGCGTAGAAGTCCTGCTCACGGGTAAACGCCGCCACGCGCGGATGCAGATCGAAGCGCACGTTACGCCGCCAGAGCGCGGGCGGGAAAACCTGCTCCACGAAGCCGAATCCGCTCAGCTCGCGGGCGTTCTCGCGCAGGAATTCGGCCGGGACATCGCTCTCTGCGCAGCGCATAAACTGGCTGTAGTTTTGCGTAATCCGGCTTCCCAGCGGCGTGCGCCCGACCTGACGGGCACAAAGATGGGCGTAGATCCGCGGAAGCAACATCATGGCTCACTCTCCCGCAGGGTGCCGTTTTCCATGGTGTAGCACCGCCCCTCGCAGCCGACCACGTCAGGCGAGTGGGTGACAAACACCAGCCCGATCCCCAGGCTTCGCAGGTTTGCCAGCACCTTCTGCGCGGTGGTTTTATCGAGATTGGCGGTCACTTCATCGCACAGCAGCAGCTTCGGCTGGCTGTACAGCGCGCGCGCCAGTACCAGACGCTGCATCTCTCCCGCGGAGAAAAAGGTATTCCCCGGCAGCAGCTGCGTTTCATAGCCGTGCGGCAGACGTGCCACCACGCTATCGACTTCCGCCAGCCGGCAGGCCTCGATAACCCGCTCTTTATCCGGGGCGCTGTCAAAGCAGGCAATGTTGTCCAGAATCGATCCGGTAAAGAGAATATCGTCCGCATGGACGATGCGGATCTGCTGGCGCAGCGAGGAGAGATCGCACTCGTGAATGGGGATCGCATTGATCCGCAACGAACCCGACGTCGCCAGCAGCATGCCGGAGATCAGCCGCAGCAGTGTGGTTTTGCCGGAACCGCTCTGGCCGACAATCACCGCCTCTTCGCCCTGCTTCAGGGTCATGTTGATGTGTTTAAGCGTGGCCTCGCGTCCTGGATAAGCAAACGAAACGTCCTCAAACGCCAGGCTCACCGGCGAGGTGACGATGCGTTTGCCGAACTGGCTGGCTTCCGAGGGGGCAAACAGCAGGTCGCCCACGCGATCCAGCGGCCCCTTAAGGGCGTTTTTGTCCAGCAGCTTTTGCGCCACCTGCACCATCGCGTCGGAAAAATAGCGTTTATAGCTGATGTAGGCGTACAGCATCCCGATGCTCATCTGCCCTTCCAGAATCAGCCACGCGCCAAAGCAGACCACCAGCAGCTGTTCGGCATTGATCACCAGCAGCGAGGCCACGTCAAAGCGGGCCAGCAGCCGCTCTTTGCGCATCAGGCCGGCGATATGCTCGCGCTGGGATTTATCCATCACCGCATCCCGCGCCTGCTCCATATTGTTTGCTTTAAGCGTAATGATGCCTTTCTGGGTCTCCACCAGCAGGGATTCATACTGCGCGGTGCGTTCAATGGAATCATCCACGGCGCGCTGATAGGGGCCAATCAGTGAAAAGCGGATCAGGAAGAAGACGCCCATCAGCAGCAGGGTCAGCACCGCAATCTTCACGTTATACAGCAGCATAAACAGCAGGCTGGTGAAGGCGATCAGGCAGGAAAAAAGGATTTGTACATAGCCATTGCTGATGAACTCCGCGCAGGCGTGGAGCGATTTCTCAATCGCCAGCACGATGCCCGGCGGACGCGAGCGGAACCAGCTGGTTTGGGTGCGCAGCATGTAGTGGCGCACGGACTGGCTCAGGTCGTCATAGGCGATGTTGCGCATCAGGATCTCAAGCAGCTGCTTGAGGAATTTGCCTATCACTTCAAAAATAAAGACGATCGCAAAGATGGCGGTGAGCAGGATCACCAGGTCACTGTCGCTGCGGGCAATCGCCTCATCCATAATCAGCTGCACGTAGGTGGGGCTGGCCAGCATGGTGATAAGGGTAAAAATAGAGAGCACGAACAGCAGCAGCTGGCGCTGGAACAGGCTCGGGGATTTATTCGCCAGCCGCCCGAGGGTCAGCGTGTCGTCCGGCGTTTTCTTTTCAAAACGCGGGGTGGGTTTTAGCTCCAGCACATAGCCGGAGAAGAGTTTTTCCGCTTCCTTAAGGCGATAACGACGTACGCCGCTCGCAGGGTCGTGGACGGTAACGCTGCGGCTGTCGACCTTCACGATGACCACAAAATGGTTCCCGCGCCAGAAGGCGATAAGCGGCAGCTCCGAGGTTTCTATTTCAGTGATTTCGCCTTTTAACACCCGGCCCGTCATATTTTTATCGCTGGCAAGGGTCATCAATTCCGCCATTGAGGTGCCCGCGTCGGCAGACACCGAGATCTCCCGGCGTAGCTGGCTTACAGAGACATGGTGCTCGTAATGCCCCATCACCATCGCCAGGCAGGCCAGACCACATTCGGTAAATTCATGCTGACGAATAACAGGGGTTTTACCCTGCTTCTTATACTGAAAAAGCGAAAACATAATGATCCGTGGCTGAAATAAAAAAATGGCCCGGCAAGGCGGGCCATAGGAGCATAGGTCGAAAACTTATGCGCTGAAGAAGCCGCCGATGAAGCCGCCCACCAGACCGAACACGCCGCCGATGGTGCCGCCCAGCGCGCCTAACATCTGGCTGCCTGCGTTATAGCCCGCGCTTGCGCCCTGAATTGCAGCGGCAAACGGATCCCAACCACCGATGATGGCCTGTGCTTTCTTAAAATCGATAACTTGCATGTTTCTGTTCCTGTAATCGTGAATTAGTTGTAGCTGCCAACCAGCGCGCCAAGGAAGCCCATTGCGCCACCCAGGATCCCGCCAACAACGCCGCCCACCATACCCATGATGCCTGCGCCAGTGTCGTAACCCAGCTGTGCACCTTTAACCAGACCCGCGAACGGGTTCAGCGCGCCACCGATAATGTCTTTCGCTTCTGTGAATGAAATCGCTTTCATTTTATTCTCCTGTTGATTGAGATCTTTGGCTTTAGACCAAAGGTTAATTTCCTTTTATGAAGGAAAGCGGTTGCTACGGGCAGGTAGAAAGCGGAATGATTTTATTTCCATAAATAATCATCCGCCTTGCTGGCTGCCCGGCATTATCTATTTCCAGCCGTTGTCCCGGTGGAAGATATTTTGAGTTGTTATATTGCGTGCTGCACCCGACCGAGGAAACATATTTAAAATAGGTATTCCCCGTATTACTTACCACCCCGTTGCTAAACGCATAATCAAAATGTCTTGTCCACGGACGGACAATCAAAATCGCCTCAAGCGAAACCACCACATCCGACTGAATGCGTTGGCCTTTACTCATTACAACCCGCGCCTGTAGCGGCGTCTCGGTGAATTTTACGCGATAATAACGCTCTTTATCGTCGTGCGGGCCGGTATAGTAAAACTTAAACCCGGCGCGCTCGCCGCTCCCCAGCGTCAATTGTTTTGGCGAGAACATCAGCTCGCCATCTTTTATTTCAGTCTCTTTCCCTTTTTGTTTAGGGACGTCTACCTGGATAAGTGAGACAGTATAATTCTGCCTTTCACTGGTATCGTTTTTTATAGGCTGAAAAACAACTTCCTTTTCTGGCAAAAAATCAATATTCAGACTTTCGATAATTAAAGCATTTGCCCCGAAAGAAATGAAGCAATTTATTGCGAAAATAGCCAGGATTTTTGCAGTCATATTCGTTTAATTCCAGGATGCACTGACGTCTATTTTCCCTTGCGCGGTTACTTCGCCAAACCAGTCATTCCCGTCATAGGTTGTTTTCGATACAGGGTTATCCATCACAAACTGCAGTACCAGCGGCGTTTTCCACAGCCACAGGTCCGTGACCCCGGAGCTCATTTTGTCCCACTCGGACGCGTGGGTGGCAGGTGCTGGTACCTGGAGGGCCTCGCCTTTGCA
Organism: Enterobacter cancerogenus; assembly: GCF_019047785.1. Lineage (NCBI taxonomy): Bacteria > Pseudomonadati > Pseudomonadota > Gammaproteobacteria > Enterobacterales > Enterobacteriaceae > Enterobacter > Enterobacter cancerogenus. The sequence continues at coordinate 2,604,254 of NZ_CP077290.1, forward strand.
GTTATGCGCCAGCAGCGTCTGGCTTTTGCCCACCAGCACGTTGCCCGGGATCGGGACGGTAAAACCGTTGCCGCTGAAGGCACAGTAATCCACCCCGTTCAGGCTCCGCGTTGGCCCGGTCACTTTGACCGTTACCGCCACGGCAGCATCGCTTTGTGCGCCGCTGTAGGTAATGGTGTAGGGGATCTCAATGGGCGTTTCGCCAATGATCCCCGTGCCGGACCCGCCCAGACCGTTCGGGTCGAGCGTATAGTCAGGGTTATCCGGCACAATCTCCAGCCCCGGCTCGATCGGGTTGATCACCACGCCGCCGCCCGGCTGGAAGCAGAAGTCCGCCGCCAGCGAGCTGTTGCCCGGCGTCAGGCACAGGCTAACGATATTGCCAATGCCGGTGCCGTCACCCGCCTGCGCCACGCTCAAAATCAGCGCCTTTGGCAAAAAGATTTTGAGGTAGGCTTTGCCGCCGTTTTTTTGCGGCGCTGCGAGGAAGGTTTGTGCCAGCACGCGGGTATCGCTCTGGATACCGCCGGAGATGCTGTACCAGTTGCTCTCATCAAACGTCAGCTCGGCGGCCAGGCCAGTGCCGCCGCTCATGTGCGACTGCAGCACGCTGTTCACGCGTGATGAGGTGAGCGCCAGTCCGGGGCTGTAGCCGGTAACATCCTCGCCGATAAAGGTGTATTCCATCAGGTCGCACAGCACCCCCGATATTGTATTTCGGGTGTATTTGGTGCAGGCGGCCCCCGTTGACCCGTCAACAATCGTGACCTCGCCGCTGATCGGGTCAATTCCCAGGTCCAACTCCCGGGAGTTGGTCATCGTCATCGTCCCCACCTTGTGCAGCGTGTTGGTGGTCGTCACTTTGTTGATGGACGACGTTTGCGGCGTGGAGGTAATGGTCACCTCGTCACCCGGCGCGGCGTTGAGCAGCGCGTTAAAGAACGGATCGCCCAACACCCAGCGGCCATAGGAGGTCCCCGGCTCCATCACCGGCGGCTTCACCACCATCGACGTGTCGCTGTAGCTGGTAGTCGGGGTGTAGCCGGCGGTACCGCAGCTCGATGAGCACGACGTCCCTTTAAAAAACGGCGAGGCGCTGGAGCCGGTGACGGAAAAGTTAATCGTCAACGCACTGCCCGCAGGCCCGCTATAGCTGTTATCCGGGATGTAGGTGGCGACCCCGTTGTTGGCCTTTGCGCTCAACGCAGGCCACTCCCGCGAACCGTGTAAAAAGGCGGTCGAGGTGCTGTTCAGGCTAAACAGCCCTGCGGTATTACCCGTCCCGTTGTTGTCGGGATTATTAATGGCGAAATAGGGCAACTGCTGCGCCTGAGCCGCCGCGCTCATCAGGAGCAAATTAAGAGCGAATATCTTTTTCATCGTCACGTTCCCGTGTTCCTTTTGCTTCCTGCCAGACGTAATTGCCCTTATCGCAGGAGATGTCCCCCAGCCACAGCGCGCCGCGGTTGGACTCGATGTCCAGGCGCACCTCACAGACGCTGTCGTCCGGCGTGGCAATGCTCAGAATCGGATTGTTTTTATCCACATCAATCACAAAGCGCCCGTCGTTTTCCGTGCGGGTCAGGCCGACATGGTTTTTGATTTGCGTCTCACCAATCGGGGAGCCGTTGGCGTCCACCAGCCGGCCAAACAGCGTGACGATTTTCTTCACCTGCGGCTTCATCACCACCGTGTTACCCGGGTAAACCGTGATGTGGCGACGCGCGTTCGCGCCAATCTCATAGCTTTCGGTGCCGGTTTCACTGTTCATCACTTCGAGGTCGTAAGCCTGATAGGCAGGCAGTGACAGCCAGGTTTTATCCCCTTTGATCCGCTCCGCCCGGCCATTGAGCTTCAGGGTGAGCGCTTCGTCGGATTTAAGACCGGTGCTGACGATCACCCCCGCGCTGTCGGTCCCTTTCCCGGCAGCGATGGCCTCTTTCGACCAGCCCACGCTGCCGTCGCTGGTCAGGGTGGAGTTCCAGCCTTTGCTCATGCCGCTCTGCACGCTGAGGATGTTGCTGTTCCACGGCGTATCAAAGTTCACGCTGCCGCCGCCGCTCACGCTGCGATCGTAGGTGCTGTTAAACGCCTTCGAGACGTTGGCGGTGGCCGATTTCAGGTAATCGCCGTCGAACTGGCGGCTGGCGCTCACGTTGAGCGCCGTGCCGGTGTCGCGGTTATGGGAAACGCCCACCGACACGCTATTTCCGAGAGGAATAGAGAAGTCGAGCATCACGTAGCGATCTTTCTCTTCGTAATACCCTTCGTATTTGTTGCGCGACAATCCGACGCGCAGGCGCGCGGTACCGTATCGCCCGGCATACAGCCCCTGGGAATAATCCAGCTGATCGCGTTTATAGCGATACATTTTATCTTCCTGGCGCATCACGCTCAGGTTGCCCGCAGAAGGTAATCCGAAGGAGGGCAAGCTCAACGACGCCCCCCAGGTGTTGCCCTTGCTTTCATAGATATCGAGGAACTTGCCGCTGGAGAGCTGCTCGTGGGAGTACCAGACCGAACCAATCTGCCACGGCAGGCTGAGGTTCACGCCATAGTTCGCACGGTAGGTGCCATCGGTGGCCGCCATCGTCTGGGTATTGACCGAGAGCATGTTCGTCAGGTTAAGCGAGGCCCACAGTTCGCTGACCGCGTGCTCGCGCATCATGTACGCCGAGGCATTCCAGTCGACCATCCCGCTGCGCTTGCTGAACGACGCCCCGACCAGCGACATGGTGTCTTTATGTTTAGTGTTGTAATCGTAGTACCAGGTGTTGTCCTGCTCGTTTTTGCGCTTAGCGTATTTTTTATAGTTAACGACGGATTTATCGCGGCTGTAGAGGCCGCCCCACATCTGCCAGCGCAGCGTTTCCGACACGTTGCTGGAGAAGGGTTTATTGATGGAGTACATGCTGCGCGACACGGTGCGGCTGCCGCTGACCACTTCCACCTCAACGTTGTAGATTCCGTAGGGCAGGCTGCTGGTGTCAATCTCATGGTTGCCGACGTCAAAGCGCTGAATGCCGATCAGCTGGCCGTCGCGGCGAATGCGCGCCTCACCCGCCGTGGGGAAGTACACCACCACCGGCGTCAGGGAGAGCGTATTGTCACGCTTGCGCGAGTTGGCCTGGTTGCCCACCGACACGCCGTACACTTCCCCCCCGGCGATGCCGCTCACGCTGGCGAGAGACTGCATCGCCCAGCCGTTGAGCATCCCTGCGGCGTAGCGCATGCCCTGGTAGTCGCGCTCCCACATGGCCGCATTCATCTGGGTATCGCTGCTGTTCTCGTTCACATAGCCTGAGCCGTCGATGAGCAGGTGATCGACCCCCATCGAGATCCAGCTTTTCGCATTCAGATATCCTGAGGACCAGCCGTCGCCGTAACCGCTCTCGGTGTGGTAAGCCCCGAGGTTATAAGAGAAGGTGCCGCTCAGGTCGTCCGACTCGGGGGCGTCGATATCCACCTCGCGTGGACGAATATTCACCCCATAGTCGTTCTTCGACAGGTTCAGCAGCAGGCGCATCTTCTTTTGATCGAGCGTAAACGACGATCCCGCGCTGACGGGGATCCGCATCTGGTCGTCAAACTGCTTGTTATTGATGCTTTTCAGCAGTTTGCGCATCTCTTTCGAGAGACGAATGCCGTTATCAGACTCCTGGACCTGCACGTCACGCAGCCCGAGCTTGAGATCTTTCGCGAAAAGGGTCACATCACCGATGCGCACGTATTCATGCGTATTGCTGCCGTCGCTTCCCTGCGTTGCTGCCTCTGATCGCGTATTGACTAAATAGACGGGGATTTTGATCCCCTGCTCCAGTAATCCATAAAGCGCGTCGGGAAAACGGTAATTAGCGATAACCACGGAGCCTGGAGCGGCAGACGCGAGCGCGGGCAGCGTGCCGGATGCGCAAGCCATCAGCACCGGCAACACTAATTTATTTTTCACCATGCATCCTTACTTAACAGGAATGAACTGTTTCAGGTCCCAAATTCCGAGATGAAAATGGTTGTCCGTCACGTTGATATCCTCGATAGCACGCGAGGTATTGGGCATCAGGTAGAAGTTTTTAGTACACGGCGTGGTCGGGGATTCCGGGTTCGGCTTCAGGCAGGTCCCCGTTGCGTTGACGCGAAACGACGTGTTGCCCTTGTTAGTGATCTTTCCCGCCACGTATACGAAATCGACTTTTTTGTCGCGGGGCTGAACCACGAGGATGGTGCTCACCACGGCGCGGGTCATCCCTTTACCGTTCTTTTGCGCAGCGTTGTCCAGCTCTTCGCTCACCCCTTCATCGACAAAGGTGATGCGGTAGTAGCGCTCTTTATTGTCGGCGTTACCGTGGTAGTAAAATTTGACGATATTGCTGGTGCCAGCGGGCATCACCATGCGCGTGGGGGTGAGCAAGAGCTCGTCCACTTTCTCGGGGTTAATCACCACGCCTTCATCCATCGGGCTGCTGATACGCTGCGCGCTAATGGAGACAATACGTACGCTGTCCGCTTCGTTTTTTAATTCCTTCGACGTGGAATCCGCGTCGGCAGGAATAATGGTGGTGATTTTGCCGACGTTAATCGCCAGCGCGGAAGAGGAGACGAACAGTAAGAAGAAAATGGCAGATTTGAGGCTAAACATGATATTTCCCTAAACAGGGGCTTGCGCCCCTGGATCTGTCAGGCCTTAGCCCCAGGTTGCGCGGAACGCAACGGACACGGTACCTTCCCACAGGCTGTTGGTCAGGTCTTTGAACTCTTTCTTCGCACCAGCGCTGTCCTGAGCGGAATCAACGTAGAAGACAAATTTGTCCTGGCCGGTGATTTCAGTATCTGCCGCCGCGCCAGCGCTGGTGGTCAGGTTCCACAGGCCGGAAGAGACGCCGGTGTTAGAAGAAGAATCAACCAGCGTGGTCCACGCGGTAGATTTCGCCCCTACGGTACCGCCTACGGAGCCCAGGTCGTTTCCGCCCCAACGAGCACCCACTTTCAGCTTGGTCGCTTCACCGCCAACGCTGTACAGGGTGTTGTTTGAATCGTCGAGGATGGCTTCGAGTTTGAACGTCGTGGCAGAAGAGTGATCGCCGCGAATGGCCACATCAAACAGACCGGTATCGGTGTTGAATGATTTGGTATTTGCGCTGTAGGCAAAGTTCAGAGCACGCGTCGGGGTAACCACCAGATCGGATTCGCTGTCTTTCGTCGCAGAGGCCTGCCAGGTTGCAGAGGCCGTGGTTTCAGCAGCGTTAACCGCGCTCAGGGCAGAAACAGACAGCAGTGAGCCCAGAACGATAGCGTTCAGTTTGTTCATTTATTTAGTCCTTCAAAAAAGAATCCACATGTATAAAAAGGGGGTGCCCCTTTTTCGAGGCGGAGTATAGTCAGCCCGAAAATAGCGAGGCAATACAGAAAAATTCACTCACCTGCGTGAAAAGATGAATATAAAAATACACCCCTGGTATCTTGTTGTTACATAATGAATAAATATTCCACCGGGTGGATAATAGATATTCATCGATTCTTATCTGATGAGAAATTATCAGGACGTGGGGACAGCAACACACATCATTACAGGCAAAACCAGCCCCTTAATTAGCCATGCGTGTCTTTTTACACTGGTGATATAAAAGAAGTTAATATTGTCGAGCAACATTTCGTTGACGACACCATCGGGTGCCGCATCATCTTCAGATTTGTTCAGCTTTTTATCGGTAATATAGTAGATATTACTCCCGTCAATTTTCTCGACGCTGAGAAGGTAATTTCTGTCGATCAGATAACTTTTGCCATCCTTTCTCAGCACACCTTTATGGATAACTGTTATCGCATCGGTGCTGTTGAACATAAATAGCGTGGTTAACGACATATCGGTAGAGTCGCCCGTAGAATACGTTTTCCAGGAAACCGTATCTGACTGACAGCCAAATCCCGTCTCCTGAGGTCTCATAAAGTAAAACAACGCTAAAGCAATGATTGACAGCAGCAGTACGACGCCCAATAACACACTAAGCTTGGTCCTTGACATATTTTAACTCCCGGTCAGGCTTCTGTAAGAAAGGCAATTCTTATAGTCATCGACGCTATCCTGCTGGTAACAAACCGCAAGGAAATAGTTTTCCATCTGCGATTTTTTGAAATTTGAATAGTACGCATCAGCCGTTTGATGCTCGCAGTCGATGTGCCGGCTCGCGATGACCTCTTTCACGCGGTTAAAATAGTATTGTCGCGGCTCGAACATGTTCTTATCGACCAGGTATACCGTACAGCGATCCACTTTGCCGAGCAGATGAATGTCAGATTCTTTCAGGCTGTCCGCCGAGGAGGAGGTTTGATAAATCAGAAAGCCCGCTATTCCGGCAATGACGATCAGCATCACCACACATAGCGTTATAAACAGGGTGTGGAAATGTTGAAATCGTTTAGGGGGATCGGGATCGCGCTGCGGAATAAGCAAATCCGTCTCTTCAGCCTTAGGGAGTTCGGGCACGGGCGACGTCACCGGCGGCCTTACCGTATGGTGTTCAATATGCGCCGCCAGGCTAAATCCTTTCCCACGAATCGTTTTAATCAGCATCGGATCGCGCCCCAAAATACGAAACGCTTTTCTAATTTCACTTATGGCAACATTAAGACTGACGGAAGAACCCGAGAAGCCGTGCTCCTCCCAGACCTTTTTTATCAGGTCATCTCTGTCGAGAGTTTTACCATTATTGATGATAAGTTCGTAAAGTAAACGTGCGGCCTGGTTAGATAACTTAATGGAAGATTCCTCTTCTCCATTAACCATGATCATACCGGTGTCCACTTCATAAAGCATTGCAAGATCAATGAGATACTTCATAATGTTATTTCGCCACTGTTATAAGTTTTTGTATTTCCCTGGCAATAATAAGTCTAAAGCGGGTAGGGTCAAGTCATGTAATATTATTTGGAGGGGGGATATAGAAAACTTCATTAATTAACGATTATTAAATCATTAATTAAAATCTTTGGAAGATAACATTTGGGTTATGATCTTAAAAAAAACCTTACAGCAAGATTATAATCTCGATTACTCCGTTTCTTCGGAATAATGTTTTGTTATGTGTCATTTTGATGCAACATAATCTCGTCAAGGCTTGTATCTCAAGTCGCTATGCGCCTGGCCCGGTCACCGCGTGCTGCGCTGCAAATAACATTCATCTTATACAAAACAAACATTATGGAGTTTATCATGTTCAAATCGATCATGACCGTTTCAATGCTGGCCGCAGCCATTGCCTCTACCAGCGCGGTTGCCGCCGATAACTCAGCGGGTGGCGTAATTAACTTTACCGGGGCCATTACCGATACCACCTGTACCATTAACGGCGGCAAAAGCGCTGATTTTACCGTTGCGCTCGCTCCAATTTCGGTTAAAGACGCTGGCACCGCAGTGGGTCTGATTACGAAAAATAAGAAATCCATCGCTCTGACCTTCTCCGGTTGTTCACCTGCGGCGGGCACCACCGGTACACCGCTGAAAGTGTACTTCTCAAGCGCGGATAATATCTCCACCGACGGAAAATACCTGCTGAATAACAGCGTCAATGAAAGCGATGCCAGCGTTGCCCGTAACGTTGGTTTTGCATTAGTGGAACCGGGTTCTTCTACCCCTATTTCACTGAACCAACCTTACACTACCGATATTATGGGAACGGCCAAAGCACCAGATTCAGAAACCCTAACCCTGGATGTTTATTACTATAAAACCAACGCCACCGCGGCGACGGTTGGTGATTTAAGCTCTAACGTTACCTACACCATTTCCTATCTGTAATATCACATTATTCAGGCTCTGTTCTGGCAGAGCCTGTTGTAAAGGTTTTAATCATGCGTAAGGCTATTTTGCTGGCAATGCTGCTGTTGAGCACGGGTCACTCATGGGCCAATATTGTCATTAACGGCACCCGAATTATTTATCCTGAAAAGAATAAAGAGGTGATTGTTCAGTTAATCAATACCGGCGATGCGCCTTCCCTGGTGCAATCCTGGATTGATGACGGCGATATTAATTCAACCCCGGAAACGGCAAAGGTTCCCTTCCTGTTATCTCCGCCGGTCATTAAGGTCAACGAACATAACGGTCAACAGCTTCGCATTAAAAAACTGCCGGCAACGTTACCTGCGGATCGTGAATCGGTCTTTTTCCTGAACGTTCTGGATATTCCACCCAGACCTGAAAACCTGCAAAACCAAAATACCGTTCAGCTGGCGATTAAGTCCCGTATCAAGCTTTTTTATCGTCCGACATCGCTGACGGGCACGCTTGATGACGCCGTGGGAAAATTGACGCTGGTCGCCAACGGGCATGAATTCCGCATCAGCAATAACAGCCCGTTCTTTATTACGGTCGCCAATATTTCCCGGGGCAAAAATAAGCTTCTCGAGGAATCGCCGATGGTTTCGCCTTTTGGGCAGCTGACCGTAGCGACAAAAAACGAGGTTAAACGCGGCCAGAGCGTCCAGCTGATGTACGTAGACGATCTGGGTGCCTACAAAACACGGACCTTCACCAGCCAGTGACCGGAAAGACTCACCATGACATTGAAACAAAACAGGCTCTATCTTCTGGCAGTCTGCTCGCTTCTGCTTTCGCATAAATCAGGTGCGGTGTCGTTTGACCCTTCCCTGCTTGCTGGCGCATCCGGTGAGTCTGATTTGTCACGTTTTTACGAAAACAACGCCATGCCCGCGGGTAAGCAGGAGATGGATATCTACGTCAACGGGAGCTGGAAGGGGCGTTATAACGTGACCTACGGTGAGCAGCGCGATGACATCCGGCTTGCCTGGAAGGATGCCCAAACGCTGGGGATTAACACAAAATCCCTGCCCGCGCCCGCCATCCCCCAGGGTCAGGTGCAGCTGCACGACCTGGTGCAGGGCGGTGAAGTTAAAACCGATCCCGGTACCCTGAGCCTGGCGCTTACCGTTCCGCAGGCGGCGATATTACGCACCGAAGAGGGGTACATTGCGCCGCAGTTCTGGGACGAAGGGATCCCGGCGCTGATGCTCTCGTGGAACACCACCTGGTACAACACCCGGGCAAAAGGGTCGGCGAAAGAGACCAACGATGATTTTTATGCCGGGCTGGATTCCGGTGCGAACCTGCTCGGCTGGCAGTTTCGCGACAGCAGCACCTGGCGCAGGGCAGCCAGCGGCGACAGCAGCTGGCAAAACAACACCCGCTACCTGCGCCGCCCGCTTGCCGGGATCAAATCAAACCTGACGATGGGCGACTTTTATATCCCCGGCGATCTGTTTGATTCCCTTCGTGTGCGCGGCGTTTCGCTGGCGTCAGACATGAAAATGCGGCCCAACTCGCAGCAGGGCTTTTCACCGGTGGTGCATGGCGTGGCGCGCACCAATGCGCTGGTCAAGGTGATCCAGAACGGTAACGTGATCTATCAGGAAAACGTCCCGCCCGGCCAGTTCACGCTCGACAGCATCCAGCCCACCGGTTCAGCCGGGGATCTGCTGGTTGTGGTGCGTGAGGCCGACGGCTCACAGCAATCCTTCACGGTTCCGTTTTCCGCCGTGCCCGGTATGTTAAAACAGGGAGTGAGCCAGTACAGCGTGGTGGCGGGTAAAGTTCATCAAAATACGCTTGATGCCGAACCCGCTTTCCTGCAGGCGACCCTGCGCTACGGCTTTAATAACCTTATTACCGGCTACACCGGCACGATACTCAGCGATAACTATCAGGCCGGGCTGATCGGCACGGGCTGGAACCTGCCCTTTGGCGCCGTTTCCGTTGATGTCACCCACGCGAAAACCACGCTGCAGGATCGCACCGACAGCGGCCAGAGCTTTCGCGTGTCGTACAGCAAATTTATTGATACCACCGCCACCAACTTCACGCTGGCGGCCTACCGCTACTCCACCAAAGGCTATTACAGCTTCAGCGATGCGCTCTATTCGCGCGAAGGCTACCGACGTCTGAAAGAACAGTACGACGATTACAAAGACCAGTTTGGCGTTGCACCGGAGATGTCGCTGGGCACCTGGGATGCCCTGCGCGCCGCCCAGCCTAAAAATACCTTAACGCTCAACCTCAACCAGCGCCTGGCTGACAACTGGGGCACGGTATTTATCTCCGGCACACAGCGCGACTACTGGAACTCGCAGCAGACCACGCGCGAATATCAGGCGGGGTACTCCAACGCCATTGGCCGCGCCAGCTATACCCTGTCGGCCAGCCGGGTGCGTAACAGTGAGAGCGAAGAGGAGACGCGGTTTTACCTCTCCCTGAGCCTGCCGTTCTCGCTCTTCGACAATAACGCGTGGATCACCTCCAGCGTGACGGCCAGCGATTCCCACTATGAGCAGAGCAACATCAGCATGAGCGGCAACGCGCTGGAATCAAACCGCCTGAGCTACACCCTTTCCGGCAGCAACGCCCGGGGAGGAAATAACACCGCGAGCGTTAACACGGCGTACCGCTCCAACTTCGCGACGCTCGGCGGCTCGTACAGTGAATCTTCCGACTACCGTCAAACGGGGCTGAGCGGACGCGGCAGCCTGGTGGCGTTCCCGTGGCATGTTCTTGCCTCCAACGAAACCGGCACCACCATGACCATTGTGGATGCGCCGCAGGCGGAAGGGCTGATGGTCAACGGCGACGAAAGTATCGTGACCAACCACGACGGCGTGGCGCTGGTCCCCTACGCCACGCCTTATCGCAAAAACTCTATCACCTTGTCCGAAACGCCGGGCAGCACGGGCGCAGAGGTGCTCGGCAATATCGCAAACGTCGCCCCGTATGACGGCGCGGTGAATTACGTCCGCTTTGAGACCGACAAACGTCAGTCCTGGGTACTTCAGGCCACGCGCCAGGACGGCAAGCCGCTGCCTTTTGGTACCGAAGTGCTGGATGAACGCGGTGAGTCGGTGGGATACGTCGGCCAGGCAAGCATTCTCTATATTCGTGCCGAGCAGCCACCGCAGACGCTTAACGTTCATCTTCGTGGCGGGAAGTGTGAAATTTCCTCGCCAGCGTGGGGGTTGAACAGCCCGCCCTCTGTTTGCCATTAATCACGGAATATCACTATGATACGGTTCTTCACCTTTCTGCTGCTGGCCTGCCTGAGTACCGCCAGCTACGCCACCTGCTCCGGGGGCAGCATTGTCTATGGCACGCCGATCAGCGTGGATTTATCGGACAAGCTCAGCCCGGCGACGCCAACCTGGACGGGGAGCTTTACCACGCAGTACAGCGGTACCTTTAACTGTACAACCGGCAACAGCGAGTTCTCCTATACGCCGATTCTTTCTACCGACAGCAAATATGCCACGATCCTGGGGTTCAGCAATAACAAGTACATGGTGCGGGCGGAAATCACCAGCACCCAGGCCAATAAAACGCTGGCGGCTGGCGGGAGCCACACCGCGGCCGAGCTGAACACCCCTTTTACGGTCCGCTTCACGCTGGTGAATCAAAGCGGCACCACCCTCACGGGCGACACGGCCAACATGAGCGACGTCATGTTCGTCAGCGATATGAGCGGCATGTCCTTCTGGGAGATCATCACCTGGCCGATCAATCAGATGGTGAAAATCGTGCAGTGGCTGTTCAACGGTTTTCAGTGGCCCTACGATAACCGCGATATGTTTGGCCAGCCGATGACCATCAAATATGCGCCTAAGCTGACAACCTGCTCTTTTGATAACGCCGGGTTGACCGTAAACCTGCCGACGCTGGGTATTCCCCAGCTCAGCGCCTCCGCCCAGCCGGGGCTGACGCCTTTTACGCTGAACATGAGCTGTCAGAACGTGGGCGTGAACGGCAATTCAGACCGGGCAATTGAGATGTTTTTCTCCAGCACACAGCTGTCATCCACGGACAATTCGGTGCTGGTCGACAGCAGCAGTAGCGCTGCGCAGGGCATCGGGCTACGGCTCATCAAGCAGGATACGCCCCAGACGCCCGTGACTTTCTCGACATCCACCACCAGCCGTGGAAATGCCACCCTGATTTTCAATGTGGCAGCAGGGGCGGCGCTGAGCGAACGTTTCACGATACCGATGGCGGCGTACTACTACGCCTGGGCTCCCGCGAAAGTGACGCAGGGCAAGATCAACACCTCCGCGACGTTGAACATCATCTATCCCTGATCTGACCTGGCCGGAATGATGTGCGTTCCGGCTCACCAGGTTAGCTTCCCATCTTCCCCACGGTGTTCAGATACTTAATCAGTTCGCTGTGGCTCGAAATGTTGAGCTTTTTCATCGCGTTATGTTTCTGCGTAGCAATAGTGCTTACGGAACGATTTCGATAACTGGCGATTTCGGTGATCGTATAGCCTTCGACGATAAGGTGGATCACCTCCCATTCTCTGGCAGACAGCACCGAACGCGAGCGCGCGCCGGCGCGCATGGCCCCCTTAAGCCAGGTTGAGACGACCGGTTTTTGCTCCTGGGTTTGCATCAGCGTCTGTAATTCTTTTTTCAGCTCCGCCATGTCATCCTGCAGGCTAATGGTCAATTCAAACTTCATTTCCAGCACTTTCTTCAACAGCCCATAGTGCAGCTCCGGCACAAAAAGAACGCGCCTGACGTTTCGGGTCTTGCACAACATATTTAACCGGCTGCTGGTTTCCGTACTCCACTCCTTGTGATTAAGCAGATAATTAAATTCAGTAAAAACAAGATCCACTTCATTTTCAGCAAGCGCTTCCAGCAACTTATCCGCAGTTTCCACGAGCGTGACATGTAGCGAGTAATCAGAAAGCATATTCTGAAGCGAACAATATATTATTTCCTGAAAGATATTTATTTTATAGAACACTATCACCCTGACGGGGTTTTCACTATTTATCATGTCATTTCAGAGTTATTGTGGTGAAGAAAAAACCGATGATAGTTTATGCCCCCCTCGCTCACAACCTCTTACGCGCCAGGATTTTATCCTTCAGAATGCTAAAAATCTGAACAACTTTATTAGAATAATAGAATTTCTTCTATTTTATCCTTAACAGGCTTTTTAGCATTAAGACAAAATCGCCTTACAACCGTATTCCGCCCGTGAGGTTTTCTGAAGAAAACCGCTTAAAACCCCCATTAAAACCGTGGATTAGCACTGCTTTACACCAACCGAATCCTGGCTTAACGGCATTTAACAGGATAAAAACCTGCGCACCAGATTAATAAAAGATTAAAGAGATTATATTTCCCATTAAAACGATTTTTCAATTTTATCTTCCCCTAATAATTAGCATTCTCTTTACTCAGTCATTTCCAGTGAATTACATTTAGCCCCATCGACTTTAAATATTAAAAAGAGATTCGCTATTCTTTACGATACGGCGAAGCAGTCACCTTCTCTGTATATGGACTGATTCTTTCAGCAAAAGGAGAATGCCAATGCCAAAGAAAAAAACAATTCATGTGGCCGTCATTGATAGCTGTGAATTCACCCTGATTGGTCTGCAATGGCTGGTAAACCGCGAGCCGGATGCCCAGCAAGAGGTCGTTTTCCATGGCTTCAGCCAAATAGACGATTTTGCGCTTAGCGAGTGCCGCTTTGACATTATTATTTACGATCCGCTGAATACGCTTGATTTCAAAGTGTCAACCAATGACGATATTTTAAGCCTGAAAGAGAAACAACCTGGGGCCAAAATCTATATTTATTCCCTGTCCGTCGGCTATTTAAAATATAAACATGTGGATGGCGTGATCAGTAAAAGGGTCTCCCTGGGGGATATCAAAGCGCTGTGGCAGATCCTGATGAGCCAGACCCCGGCGGATTCCGGCCTGTATAACGTGAGCATGACTGCCCGGCAACGCGCCCCGGCGAGGCTTTCCAGCGAAGAGGCCAGCGTGCTGCGCGGCTATTCCTGCAACCTTAAAACCAAGCAAATCGCCCGCCAGTTGGGCTGTAACGTCAGGCTGGTTTACTTCTACAAGAACAATGCGATGCACAAACTTAAGGCCGTGCGTGGCCCGTCGTTCTACCAAAGCATTCGCTGGATACTGAATTAAGCATTTGACCGTGTGTCGTTTGCCTTTTGTTCCCGTGTCCGCGGGAACTTTTTTTTCGTCTTTTGAAGGGCCGTCATGTATACCGTTCTTCCCTCCCCCGTGTTTCAGCGCATCTCCGGGCTGCGGTTTCAGCCGCTGGTCGACTTACGTTCTGGTCAGGTGGTGGCGCATGAAGTTCTCGTGGAGATCCTGAACGTCAATCTGGAGGCATTCTTTGCCACCTTGCCCTCCCGCTGTGCGCTGCAGATTTTTTTCTGGCAGGCCAACACGCTTTTGCAGATGCCCGGGGCCGGTCACTACTGGCTCAACCTGCTGGCGGAACATTTCCTGGACGCGCGGGCGATTGGGCTACTGCTGAGGTTACGCCATCAGCAGCGGCTGACGATTGAGATTCAGGACCCCTTCACCCTTACCCGGATGAACGATGCTGAACAACGGCGTTTCCATGACGCGCTGAACCAGCTCAAACAGGCGGGCTGGAAAATCTGGCTGGACGACCTGACCTGGGATCTGGCAGAGGAGTACGTTCGCCTCGCGCTGCCGTTGGACGGTGTGAAAATCGATCGCTCCGCGCTCCACGCGCAGGAGGGCCCTGCCGCCCTGGTGCAGTCCGTCAGGGCCGGGATAGCAAAAGCGGTCGTTATTGAGGGCATTGAAACCTCTCAGGATCTGGCGCGCGCCTGTGCGACGGGCGCGCAGTTTGGCCAGGGTTTTCTCTGGCCAGAGAGCCGCGTTAATGCCCGCGTGCCGGTATAAGAGGCTTACCAGCCCGGAACAGCACCGCCGTTAAAGATTTTTTCCGCCGCCTTCGCCACCTCAGGCGACTGGTACGACTGGATAAATTCCTTCACCTTCTCTGCGTCTTTGTTGTCTTCACGCGTCACCACAATGTTCACATAGGGCGAATTTTTATCTTCGACAAAGACGCTGTCGTGAACCGGTGACAGCCCGGTTTGCTGGAGGTAGGTGGTGCTGATAATGGCGACATCGACTTTCGGATCGTCCAGCACGCGCGGGAGCTGCGCCCCTTCCAGCTCCATGATGTTGAGCTTTTTCGGGTTGGCGGTGATATCCAGCGCCGTCGGCAGCAGGCCAACGTCCGGCCTGAGCGTAATCAGCTTCTCTTTTTGCAGCAACAGCAGTGCGCGACCGAGGTTGGTTGGATCGTTTGGAATGGCAATGGTTGCGCCATCCTTAAGGTCATCCACCACTTTTATTTTGCGGGAGTAACCGGCCATCGGGAAAACGAAGGTATTCGCAACCGCGACCAGCTTATAGCCGTGCGCTTTGTTATCTTCCGCGAGGAACGGGCGATGCTGGAAGACGTTGGCATCCAGTTCGCCGCTGTTGGTGGCATCGTTTGGCAGCAGCGAGCCGCTAAAGCCCACCAGCTCTACGTCGAGGCCGTACTTCTCTTTCGCCACCTTTTTCGCGACTTCCGCCACGTCCTGCTCGGCGCCGTTAATCACGCCGACCTTAATGTGTTTGGCATCGCTGCCTTCCCGATCGCATCCTGCCAACAGCAGCCCCGCCAGAACCAGCGCACCCAATCGAAGTTTCACCAGACATATCCTTTTGATAAACGTTTCAGTGACTATATCGACAACGAGACGGCTGGCTAAAAAACGAAAAGGCATCAGTAAGAAGGATAGGTTATATGCGGATTTTCCCTCTCCTGCAGGAGAGGGGGAGAGCATCAGGCAGCGTGCGTCCAGTCTTCCACGCTTAACTCCTGCACCATCAGAAAAGCACGATCGTTCGTGACAATGGTGGTGCCCTGGCTGATGGCATGCGCAGCGATCAGCTGGTCGAGATCGCCCATGACGTTGCCTCTCTTTTCCATCGCTGCACGGAGCGCGCCGTAGGTGGCTGCGGCCTCGCTGTCCCAGTCGCAGACGGTGATGGTGCTCAGAAACGCCTGGATTGTTTTTTTCAGCCTCTCGCTTTGTTTTTTATCGGCACCGTAGAGCAGCTCTGCTTCTGTAATACTGGATATGCAAACGTCGTCCGGTGTCAGGCAAGCCATTCTGTTTATTACGCCTGGGTGCCTTTTAAACAGATGACTCACAATATTCGTATCCAGCATATGCCTCATCCCTGAACTCCATCCAGCGGGTCTCTTCTGGTTATGCTCTGGTTTCTCTCCTCCTTACTCAAAAAGTTTTCAGGTACAGATGTGTTTTCCAGCAGTCTGAAAAAATTATCCCAGCTCCTGGTGCTGGCGGACTTCTCCGACAGCACCACATTCCCGTCGTCATCCCGCCGGATATAAACACTCTCCGCATCAAAGGTGAATTCAGCAGGCAGCATTACCGCCTGGCTTCGCCCTCTTTTAAACAGTTTTGCTTTGCGTTCCATGGCAACCTCTGTCGGTTTATTGACCAGGCCAAAGCATGCGTCATCGCCAGAGGGCAAGACAAGCGTGACGCGTCAAATTAGGAAAGCGACTCGCAATAAATAACCGAACCCTTAACCTTGCGCCTGGCCGCGTCGTAGCGGTGCCTCGCGTAAAAACCACGACAGCGCAAACGCCAGCACCATAATCGCGGCCGCCAGCAGGAACACCGCGTGGATGGCGGAGCCGAAGGCATCAAGATAACCCAGCCTGAGCGCATCCGGCAGATGATGGATCGCCGTCGGGTTAAGCTCGCGCGGCATCTCCGCCCCTTCCGGCAGACGCTCTGCCAGGCCGGACTGCAGAACGTGGGTAAACACCGCGCCAAACAGCGCAACGCCTATCGCGCCGCCGATTGAGCGGAACAGGGTCACCCCGGAGGTTGCCACGCCATATTGATCCACAGAGACACTGTTCTGCACCGCCAGCACCAGCACCTGCATGACCAGCCCAAGCCCCATACCCAGCACGCCGGTAAACAGGTACAGCTGCCAGGTCGGAGAGTGAATCGAAATGCGCGTCAGCAGGCACATCCCCACCACGCCCAGCAGCGTGCCGAGGATCGGGAATAGCCGGTATTTCCCGGTGCGGCTGATGATGCGACCGCTGATAATCGAGGTCAGCAGCAGACCGCCCATCAGCGGGATCAGCTGAAGCCCGGCCTGCGTTGGGGTGGCATCTTTCACCACCTGCAGGTAGAGCGGCAGGAAGGTGACCGAGCCAAACAGCGACATCCCGATGATAAAGCCGATCAGGCTGCAGAGCAGGAAGCTGCGGTCGCGGAACAGCGACAGCGGAATAATCGGCTCCCACGCCAGACGTTCTTCATAGATAAACCCGGCGATACCCGTCAGGCCAAAGGCCAGGATGCACCACAGCTGCGGATCGCTCCACGGGCGTATCGTCCCGCCTTCGGTGGTGAACAGGATGATGCACAGCAGCGCCATGCTGAGGTAAATCGCCCCCAGATAATCAATTTCGTGCTTATTGCGCCTGGCGCTGCCCTGAAAAACGGCGCCAATCACCAGCAGCGCAAACAGGCCGAGCGGCAGGTTGATGTAGAAAATCCAGCGCCACGACGCGTGCTGGACGATAAACCCGCCGATCAGCGGCCCGATGACCGTCGCCAGGCCAAACACGCCGCCAAACAGCCCCTGATAGCGGCCACGTTCCGCAGGCGGGATAACGTCCGCCACGGCGGCCATGCTGATCACCATCAGCCCGCCGCTGCCCAGCCCCTGCAGGGCACGCATCAGCACCAGCTGGGTCATGTTTTGCGCCAGCCCGCAGAGTACGGACCCCGCAAGGAACAGCACGATCGCGATTTGCAGCACGATTTTACGGCCAAACAGATCGCCAAATTTCCCGTATAACGGGACCACGATGGTGGAGCTCAGAATATAGGCCGTTACCACCCAGGAGAGCTTATCCAGCCCGCCCAGTTCGCCAACGATGGTCGGCAGCGCCGTGGAAACGATGGTCTGATCCAGCGCGGAAAGCAGCATCACCAGCAGCAGCGCGCTGAACAGCAGCTTTATCGACGGCGCGTTTTGCGCAGGTTGAGTCATTACGTCGGACTCCCTAAGAGATCGCTTGAAATTAATTAATGAGATAATTAATATTCATGTAAGTGATGAATAAGATCAAGAGATCCTCAGACCATGCCAGCACAAAAGGACAATTCCGAACCGCGCCGCCCCGGTCGTCCGCGCGGCGGCAAACGCGCAGCGGCCAGCCGCGAACAGCTGCTGGATATCGCCCTGAACCTGTTTTCCCGGCAGGGGATTGCCAACACCTCGCTCAATGCGATTGCGAAAGACGCCGGCGTTACACCCGCGATGCTGCACTACTACTTCAACTCCAGGGAGCAGTTACTGGATGCGATGATAGAGGAGCGTTTCCTGCCGTTACGCAGCAGGATCGGCGCGCTGTTCGTCGAAAACGCAGACTCACCGGTCAACGCCCTCACGGAGATGGTCAAGGTTCTCGCCGAACTGGCGGAACAGCATCGCTGGTTTGCGCCACTGTGGATGCAGGAGGTCATTGGCGAAATGCCGGTACTGCGCACCCATCTGCAGGCGCGGTTTGGCGACGAGCATTATCAGGCGACGCTCGCCACCGTTAAACGCTGGCAGGCGGAAGGGAAACTGAATCGGGCGCTGGCCCCTGAACTGCTGTTCACCACGCTGCTCAGCCTGGTGCTGGTGCCCTTCTCCAGAATGCGCAACGACGAGAGGCTAAGCGACCTCTCGCCGGAGAGTATTGTGCGCCATGCGCTGGCCGTGATGGGTAGCGGGATCGGCGGTTAAAGGGCTTTCGTCAGATAGTGTCTCTGCATTCCCGGATAAGGATAATCCTGCAAAGACAGTTGCAGCTGATAACCCTGTTTTTCATAAAACGGGCGCGCCTGGAAGCTGACCGTATCCACCAGCGCGTGGGTGCAGCCTTTGCGTCGGGCTTCGTCCTCTGCCGTTTTGATAAGCTGGCTGCCGACGCCCGAGCCCCGCACGGCGTCGCTGACCCACAGGTATTCAATGTTCAGCCAGTCGCCTTTGCGCACGCCAATTAAGCCGCCCAGCATCACGCCTTTGTCGTCTCGCACATAAACGCCAATATCGCCGCTAAAGGTCGAGAGATCTAAAAATTGCCCGTTATAGGTGCGAAGCCCTGTTAATAATTCTTCTTTTTCTTCGGCCGTGACGTTATCTCTAATGCTCAGATGCATAGTTTCTCCTTATTTTCCGCGCAGTCTGAATATCTCACAGCGTAACCTTCATAAAAACTCCTTATTTTCTACATTGTTTATTCCAGGAAATATTCATTCAATATGTAAATAAAAAAAGTCTTCCCAGAAGACTTCAAAATCGTATAATGAGAACGATCATTCTCACTTTTAGGTAGCCGACGATGAGTACAAAGCTGGAAGAACGACAAAAACTGCGTCAGGACGAGATCATCACCGCCGCGCGCAGATGCTTTCGCGCCAGCGGATTTCATGCTGCCAGCATGTCGCAGATCGCCAGCGAGGCGAAGCTCAGCGTCGGGCAAATTTACCGCTATTTCAGTAACAAAGACGCGATTATTGAAGAGATGATCCGTCGCATCATCGATTCACGAATCGCGGAGATGCAGGGCAAAACGCTGGTTGAAGGGATGCCGCAGGCGCTTGCCTGGCGGCAGACGCTTAACGAAGACGATGACGCGTTGATGCTCGAAATGTCGGCAGAGGCCACGCGCAATCCGCTGGTGGCAAACATGATGATCGAAGCCGAAGCCCGCATGTTTGCTAACGCCTGTGAGCATCTGAAAAAGCAATTCCCCCACCTGAGCGATGAGCATATTCGCTGCTGCGTGGAGATTACCGCCGTGATGATCGAAGGAACAATTTACCGTCGACTCACACCCTTAAAAGTACCGTCAGAAGATTTAGAGACCCTTTATCAAAATATTTTAAATATGCTTTTCTCTGCGAAATAGTCGCATGTGAATAATTAGCGGGAACAGGTAATTCCCCATTTTTACATTTCTGGCACTGCCAGAGATGCGGTATCGCTGTGCTCTAAATAACCCTCCTCCCTGTTAAGCGATTTACAGGGCAGGCTTCGTTCACCCTGGAAAAAGATTATGAAAACCATAACAACCTCCATCGCGGCATTACTCCTCCTGACAGGGTGTGATAATGCGCAAACATCTGCTCCCCAGCATCCTCTTCCGGAAGTGGGAATTGTGACACTCATGAGCCAACCGGTCTCCGTTGTCAGCGAACTGACTGGCCGCACCACCGCCGCGATGAGCGCCGAAGTGCGCCCGCAGGTGGGCGGCATTATTCAAAAACGACTCTTCATCGAAGGTGACACAGTAAAGGCCGGGCAGGCGCTGTATCAGATCGATCCTTCCAGCTACCGCGCGGCTTATGATGAAGCAGCCGCAGCGCTGAAGCAGGCGCAAGCCCTGGTGCAGGCCGACTGTCAGAAAGCCCAACGCTATGCGCAACTGGTAAAAGACGATGGTGTGTCGCGTCAGGATGCGGAAGACGCGAAAGCGACCTGCGCGCAGGACAAAGCGAGCGTCGAGTCAAAAAAGGCCGCGCAGGAGAGCGCCCGCATCAACCTTAACTGGACCACCATCACCGCGCCGATTGCCGGACGCATCGGTATCTCTTCTGTCACCCCCGGCGCACTGGTGACTGCCCAGCAGGATACTGCGCTGGCCACCATTCGCGGGCTGGATAGCATGTACGTTGATTTGACCCGCTCCAGTGCCGATCTGCTGCGATTGCGTAAGCAAACCCTCACCACCAATCGCGATACGCTGAGCGTGTCGTTGATTCTTGAAGATGGCAGCACCTACAGCGAAAAAGGCCGTCTTGCGTTGACCGAAGTGGCAGTGGATGAATCTACCGGCTCAGTCACCCTGCGCGCCGTCTTCCCGAACCCGCAGCATCAGCTTCTGCCGGGGATGTTTGTCCGCGCCAGAGTGGATGAAGGCATCATGAGCGATGCGATCCTCGCGCCACAGCAGGGCGTCACCCGCGACGCCAAAGGCACCGCCACCGCGCTGGTGGTGAACGCAAGCAACAAGGTTGAACAGCGTCAACTGGAAACCGGTGACACTTACGGCGATAAATGGCTGGTACTGAGCGGTCTGAAAGCTGGCGACAAGCTGATTGTGGAAGGCACCGACAAAGTCACCGCCGGTCAGGAAGTGAAAGCCGAAGAGATGAAAGCCACCGGAGGAAACGCCTGATGTTTTCCCGTTTCTTTGTGCGTCGCCCGGTTTTTGCCTGGGTTATCGCCATTCTCATCATGCTCGCCGGGATGCTCGCCATCCGTACGCTGCCGGTGGCGCAGTATCCGGACGTGGCCCCGCCGTCGATTAAAATATCCGCTACCTATACCGGTGCGTCTGCGCAAACGCTGGAAAACAGCGTGACGCAGGTGATAGAGCAACAGCTGACCGGGCTGGATAACCTGCTCTACTTCACCTCCACCAGCAGCTCGGACGGGTCGGTAAGCATTAATGTCACTTTCGAGCAGGGAACCGATCCTGACACCGCTCAGGTGCAGGTACAGAACAAAGTCCAGCAGGCGGAATCGCGCCTGCCGACCGAGGTACAGCAGTCCGGGATCACCGTTGAAAAATCCCAGAGCAACTTCCTGCTGATCATGGGCGTATACGACAAAACCGACGCCGCCAGCAGCTCGGATATCGCCGACTGGCTGGTGAGTAATATGCAGGATCCGCTGGCGCGCGTGGACGGCGTCGGTAGCCTGCAGGTGTTCGGTGCCGAATACGCGATGCGCATCTGGCTCGACCCGGCGAAACTGGCGTCGTACTCGCTGATGCCGTCCGACGTGCAGAGCGCGATTGAAGCCCAGAACGTACAGGTCTCCGCCGGTAAAATTGGTGCGCTGCCTTCGTCGAACGCTCAGCAGCTGACCGCTACCGTTCGTGCCCAGTCGCGTCTGCAGACGGTCGATCAGTTTAAAAAGATCATCGTGAAGAGTCAGTCTAACGGTGCGGTGGTGCACATTAGCGACGTCGCCCGCGTGGAGATGGGTAGCGAAGATTACACCGCCACCGCGAAGCTAAACGGCCATCCGGCTGCGGGTATGGCGGTCATGCTCTCGCCGGGCGCGAACGCGCTGAACACCGCCACGGCGGTGAAAGATAAAATCGCAGAGTTCAAAAAGTCGATGCCGGAAGGCTATGACGTGGCCTACCCGAAAGACAGCACTGAGTTCATTAAGATCTCCGTTGAGGACGTTATTCAGACCCTGTTTGAAGCCATTATCCTCGTGGTAGTCGTGATGTATCTCTTCCTGCAGAACATCCGCGCCACGTTGATCCCGGCGCTGGCGGTGCCGGTCGTTCTGCTGGGCACCTTCGGCGTGCTGGCGCTGTTCGGTTACTCCATCAACACCCTGACGCTGTTTGCGATGGTGCTGGCCATCGGTCTGCTGGTGGATGACGCCATCGTGGTGGTAGAAAACGTCGAACGTATTATGCGCGACGAAGGGCTGCCCGCCCGGGAAGCCACCGAAAAATCGATGGGAGAAATCTCCGGCGCGTTAATCGCGATTGCGCTGGTGCTCTCTGCGGTATTTCTGCCGATGGCCTTCTTCGGCGGCTCCACCGGCGTAATTTACCGTCAGTTCTCGGTCACCATCATTTCGGCGATGTTCCTCTCCGTGGTAGTGGCATTGACGTTGACCCCGGCACTCTGCGGCTCGATTCTGAGCCACACCGCTGCGCATAAAAAAGGCTTCTTCGGCGCGTTCAACCGCTTCTACAGCAAAACCGAACACGGCTATCAAAATAAGGTCCTGCGCGCCCTGCGCCGCTCCGGCAGCATGCTGGCCGTTTACGCTCTGCTCTGCGGCGCGATGGGGTTCGCCATGCTGAAACTGCCTGGCAGCTTCCTGCCGACCGAAGATCAGGGTGAAATCATGGTGCAGTACACCTTGCCTGCAGGCGCAACCGCGGTGCGTACCGCAGAGATCAGCCGCCAGGTACGAGAGTGGTTCCTCACCAAAGAAAAAGCCAATACCGATGTGATTTTTACGATTGAAGGCTTCAGCTTTAGCGGTAGCGGCCAGAATGCCGGTATGGCGTTCGTCTCACTGAAAAACTGGTCAGAGCGTAAAGGCGATGAGAATACCGCTCAGGCCATAGCCCTGCGCGCCACGCAGGAGCTGAGCACCATCCGCGATGCGACCATCTTTGCCATGACGCCCCCGGCGGTTGACGGCCTCGGCCAGAGCAACGGCTTTACCTTTGAGCTGATGGCCAGCGGCGGCACCGACCGCGACGCGCTCCTGAAAATGCGTAACCAGTTGATTGGTCAAGCCAACCAGGACAGCTCGCTGCACGCCGTGCGCGCCAACGATCTGCCGCAGATGCCGCAGCTTCAGGTGGATATTGATAATAACAAAGCCGTCTCGCTGGGGCTGTCCCTGAGCGACGTCACCGACACCCTCTCCAGCGCCTGGGGCGGGACCTACGTGAACGACTTTATCGATCGCGGTCGCGTGAAAAAGGTCTACATCCAGGGCGACAGCGACTATCGCGCCGTGCCATCGGATCTCAACAAGTGGTATGTGCGTGGCAGCGACAGCACCATGACCCCGTTCTCCGCCTTCGCCACCACCCGCTGGGAGTATGGCCCGGAAAGTCTGGTGCGCTACAACGGCTCGGCGGCGTATGAAATCCAGGGCGAAAACGCCAGCGGCGCCAGTTCAGGCACGGCGATGAACAAAATGGAGCAACTGGCGAACAGCCTGCCGTCCGGCAGCACCTGGGCGTGGAGCGGTTTGTCGTTGCAGGAAAAGCTGGCGAGCGGCCAGGCAATGAGCCTGTACGCCCTCTCCATCCTGGTGGTCTTCCTGTGTCTGGCGGCGCTGTACGAGAGCTGGTCTGTGCCGATTTCGGTCATCCTCGTGATCCCGCTTGGGGTGCTGGGCGCGGCCGTTGCCGCCTCCCTGCGCGGCCTGAACAACGACGTCTATTTCCAGGTGGCGCTACTGACCACCATCGGTCTGTCGTCGAAGAATGCCATTCTGATTGTGGAGTTTGCCGAAGCTAAAGTTGCCGAAGGCTACTCCCTGACACGCGCCGCCCTGCGTGCCGCCCAGACGCGTCTGCGTCCGATCATCATGACCTCGCTGGCATTCATCGCAGGCGTGACGCCGCTGGCCGTGGCAACCGGGGCAGGTGCCAACAGCCGCGTGGCGATCGGTACCGGCATTATCGGCGGGACGCTGGCCGCGACGCTACTGGCCATCTTCTTCGTTCCCTTATTCTTCGTACTGGTGAAACGACTGTTCTCCGGTAAGCACGCAAACCGGAGGTCATAATGTTTCGTCTCTCTCTTTTAGTCGTAGTCCTGATGAGCGCAGGCTGTGTGTCGTTAGACCCAACGTATCAGCGTCCGGACGCTCCGGTCCCGGCCACGCTGCCCGGCGCGCACGGCGAGGCTAACGCCGTGGTGAGTCAGTGGCAGCAGGTCATGAACGATGCGCGCCTGAAAGGCGTCGTGACGATGGCGCTCAACAGCAACCGCGACGTACAAAAAGCGATTGCGGATATCGACGCCGCCCGCGCCTTGTACGGCGAAACGCGCGCGTCCCTGTTCCCAACGGTGGATGCAGAGCTGAGCCATACCCGCAGCCGCACGCTGGCAAGCGGCGTCGCGACAAGCGATGAAGCCAATGGCGCGGTGTCCAGCTTTGAACTGGACCTGTTTGGCCGCAATCAGAGTCTCTCCCGCGCCGCGCGTGAAACCTGGCTCGCCAGTGAATTCACCGCGCAGAACACGCGCCTGACGATGGTCAGCGAGCTGACCACGGCCTGGGTGACGCTGGCGGCGGATAACAGCAATCTGGCCCTGGCGAAATCCACCCTGGAAAGCGCTGCGAATTCGCTGCGGATTGTGAAGCGCCAGCAGGACGTTGGCGTCGCGGCGGCCACGGACGTCAGTGAAGCGATGGCGGTTTATCAACAGGCGCGCGCCAGCGTGGCGAGCTACCAGACGCTTGTGATGCAGGATAAAAACGCGCTCAATCTGCTGGCAGGCACGACGGTGCCGGACAACCTGTTGCCCGGCACGCTGGAGAGCCTGAGCGACAACGCCATCACGCTGATCCCGGCGGGCGTCAGTTCCAGCACCCTGCTGCGCCGCCCGGATATTCAGGAGGCCGAACATAACCTGTTGAGCGCTAACGCCAATATTGGCGCGGCGCGCGCCAACTTCTTCCCGACCATTTCACTGACGGCCAGCGCGGGCGTCGGCAGCGACTCACTTTCATCTCTGTTCAACCATGGGATGAAAGTCTGGTCGTTCGCGCCGTCGATCACCCTGCCGCTGTTCAGCGGTGGCAACAATATGGCGCAGCTGCGTTACGCACAAGCGGAGAAAAAAGGGTTAATTGCCACCTACGAGAAAACCATCCAGAGCGCGTTTAAGGACGTTGCCGATGCACTGGCGCGTCGTGAAACGCTGAGCGAGCAGCTTGATGCCCAGCGTGAATACGTGGCGGCGGAGCAAAAAACGCTGGATGTCGCCACGCGCAGCTATCAGGCGGGCGCGGGAGATTATCTGACGGTACTCACCGCGCAGCGCTCGCTGTGGTCTGCACAATCGTCGCTGATCGCCCTACAGCAAACCGACCTGGAAAACCGTATCACGCTCTGGCAGTCGCTCGGTGGCGGACTTCATTAACACCTTTGCCGGGCGGCGCGATGCTTGCCCGGTCTATGGGACAGATACTGATGACAAAACTCTCTTTCTCTTTTGCGGCCATACTGGGCCTGCTAACGGCAATCGGGCCCCTGTGTTCTGATTTTTATCTTCCGGCACTGCCGGAGATCGCCACCCGGCTCGACACGTCCACAACGCTGACGCAGCTTTCGCTGACCTCGGCACTGATCGGCCTGGGGGTCGGGCAGCTCTTTTTCGGCCCGCTAAGCGATCGTATCGGACGTAAAACGCCGCTGCTGTTATCACTTCTGCTGTTTGTGCTGGCTTCAGTACTTTGCGCGATCGCACAGAATATTTATGCCCTGATCGGCTGGCGCTTTGTGCAGGGCGTTGCGGGGGCGGGTGGCTCTGTTCTCGCGCGATCCATCGCCCGGGATAAGTATCACGGCACGATGCTAACGCAGTTTTTTGCTCTGCTGATGACGGTTAATGGCATCGCGCCCGTCGTGTCCCCGGTGCTCGGGGGCTTTATCGCGTCGCATTTCGACTGGCGGATGCTGTTCTGGGTGATGGCCGGGGCGGGTCTGGCGCTGCTGATTGCCAGCCAGTGGTTTATCCCTGAGACCCTCACCGATAAACAGAGCGGGGGATCGCTGGCGCGAACCACCAGAACGGTACTTAAAAATCGTCGATTCATGCGCTACTGCCTGATTCAGGCGTTCATGTTAGCAGGGCTGTTCTCCTACATCGGGGCATCCTCATTTGTGATGCAAAGCGAATATGGCCTGAGCGCAATGCAGTTCAGCCTGCTATTCGGCGTGAACGGTATCGGTCTTATCGTCTCGGCGCTGGTGTTTTCCCGTCTTGCACGGCGGCATCCGGCGGGAGGATTGATGCAAATGGGCCTGGTTCTGGCCGTGTCCTGCGCGGGGCTGACGTTGCTCTTTGCCTGGATGCAGCTTTCCGTACCAGCACTGATCGCACTCTTTTTCACCGTCGCCTTTAACAGTGGAATCAGCACCATTGCGGGTTCAGAAGCGATGAGCGCAGTCGATGCGAAAGAGTCCGGTACAGCATCGGCCATTCTGGGCATGCTGATGTTTTTATTTGGGGGGATCGCAACGCCCCTCGCCGGTATCGGCGGGGAAACGATGCTGAAAATGAGTCTCGCGGTGACGGTGAGCTATGGCATTGCATTGGTCATCGGTACTCGCTCGCAGAATGCATAAATTCATACTTTCGACTTGAATCGCTTTGGTGAATGTAACTATATATTTCAAAGAAAGCCTGTGACGTGACCGGAGGGATTGATGAAAGCTACACACCTGGTTTGCCTGCTCATCTGCATGCTGTTTGCCGCCTTCGTTCACGCGCAGGAGAAGGACAATCCGGCGAAAGAGGCCCAGATCAAACAGCAGGTGATGAAAGACATTAAGAAAACCTGCACGCCGCAGAAGAAGCAGAGCGACAAGGCGTGGCAGGCGATGATTTTATCGTCCGAGGCCAATCAGCTGCTGATCAAAAATGCCGTCACCGCCATGAAACGCGACAACCTCGACGGCTACTGGGACGCGGTGAGTCAGGTGGATTGTATGGAGGATTATTAAGGATACAGCCCGTGCTTAGTGCCGGGTGGCGCTGCGCTTACCCGGCCTACAAAACCGTGTAAGCGCCGCCGGGCAAAACGCACCCTGCGCCTTCTCAGCGCTTACGCCTTTCCGGGATAATCAAATCCCCGCGCAGCACGTACGACCCCAGCATCTGCGTTTTCTCATTCAGCCAGCTCACGATGCGCGCCGCCATGGCGTCCATGGAATATTCAATCGCCGGGATCACCGGAATGCCCGGCAGCTGCAGCGAACCGGCCAGGCTAAAGACCATGATGTCGTCCGGAACGGATTTATTAAACGCCTGCAGTTGCGGGATCACCCGCTGGGCTTCTTGTTCATCCACCACCAGCAGCGCGTTGAAGTTCAGCGTGCTCGCATTGTTGAGTAACTCCTGCAGCGCAACGGAGGACGAGGTCGCGTCCATAAAGACAAGGTTGCGGTTAAAGGGCAGGAAGTTTTTCTCCAGCGCGTGCTTGTAGCCGAGCAGCACCTGATCGGCAAAACCGCTGCCGTGCGGGTGGATCAGGGCAATCTGGCGTCGTCCCTGGCTGGTGAGAAAGTTGCAGGCCGTTTCGGCGGCAAAGGCGTGATCGAACTGAATGCTGTTGGCGTTATCGGCTTCCATGCAGTCAACCAGGATGACATTGTCCATTTCGATATCCAGCGGGAAACGCGCGCCAATCACCAGAATGTCATCGCATAACCCGCAGGAGAGCTCTTCCAGGGCGTGCATCACTTCCGCTTTGGTGTGCGCAAAGCGCAGCAGCAGATGCTTTTGATGCTGGCTGAGGTGTTTTTCCAGCGCGTAGAGATAACCCGTGGTCTGGTTGATGTTCTCCTGGGCGCAAATCACGCCGATACAGCCCGTTGACTGGCTCAGCAGCGACTGGGCAATCACGTTGGGACGATAGTTCAGCTCATCCACCGCTTTTAAAACGGCCTGGCGGCTGGCCTCTTTCACGCCACGCGATCCGCTCAACACCCGTGATACCGTGGCTTTGGACACCCCGGCCAGACGCGATACATCGTTGATTGTAGACATCTCTCTCCCCTGGCAGGCCTGGCGCACCTGCAAATTCCATTTCCGCTACGGCTCACATTATAGCCAGTACGGAGTATATCCGTTTCCGTTTTTCATGGAAACCGATTTTCCGTTTCCACTCAATTTGATGTAAAACTCGCCAAATTATGTGACACCGATCGTGATAATTAGCCCCATAAGCAACGCTTCTTGATAGCTGTCACACTTCTGTCTTTTATAAATGGAAACCGGTTTCCGTATGATGTCCAATCATCCTCGCAATAACTTTTTACATTTAGAGGAAGGATGTCGATGTTCAAGATTATGCTGTGTTGTTCAGCCGGGATGTCCACCAGCCTGCTGGTCAGCAAAATGGTCGAAGAAGCGAATGCGCGTGGGCTACCAGTCAAGATTGATGCCTACGGCGTGTCCGAATTTGACACGCAGTTTCCGCATTACCAGGTGGTGCTTCTCGGACCGCAGGTGAAATACATGTTAAAGACACTCTCAGACAAGGCGGCGACGCAAGGCATTCCGGTACAGGCCATCGAGATGATGGACTACGGCATGCAGCGTGGCGATAAAGTACTGGACTATGCTCTGTCGCTCATTGAAGCGGCACACTAAAAGGTGTTCACATGAGTTCGTTATATCAATCCATGGTCGCGGTGATTGAGCAATCGATTACCCCGCTGGCCGCAAAGCTCGGTCAGCAGAAGTATGTGATTGCCATTCGCGACGGCTTTACCGCCGCGCTGCCGTTTATGATCATCGGCTCGTTCATGCTGGTGTTCATCTTCCCGCCGTTCTCGGCGGATACGACCAACAGTTTCGCCCGCGGCTGGCTGGATTTCTCCCAGACCTACCGTGAACAGCTGATGCTGCCGTTTAACCTCAGCATGGGCGTGATGACCTTCTTCATTTCGGTGGGGATTGGCGCGAGCCTCGGACGTCAGTTTAACCTCGACCCGGTGATGTCCGGCCTGCTGGCGTTTATGGCGTTCCTGCTGGTTGCCGCGCCCTATGCCGACGGTAAGATCTCGACCCAGTATCTGTCGGGCCAGGGCATCTTCACCGCGCTGATCACCGCCATCTACTCCACCCGCGTGTATGCGTGGCTTAAGCAAAACAACGTGACCATCCGCCTGCCAAAAGAAGTGCCGACCGGCGTGGCGCGCTCGTTTGAAATCCTGATCCCGGTGATGGTGGTGATTGGCACCCTGCATCCGCTGAACCTGTTTATCGAAGCGCAAACCGGGATGATTATCCCACAGGCGATCATGCACCTGCTGGAGCCGCTGGTGTCGGCGTCGGATTCCCTGCCCGCCATTCTGCTCTCCGTGCTGCTGTGCCAGATCTTCTGGTTTGCTGGCATTCACGGCTCGCTGATTGTCACCGGCATCATGAACCCGTTCTGGATGGCGAACCTGTCGGCAAACCAGGCCGCACTGGCTGCCGGTGCCGCTCTGCCGCACGTTTATCTGCAGGGCTTCTGGGACCACTACCTGCTGATTGGTGGCGTCGGTTCTACCCTGCCGCTGGCGTTCCTGCTGCTGCGCAGCCGCGTCACACACCTGCGTACCATCGGTAAAATGGGCGTGGTGCCCAGCTTCTTTAACATCAACGAACCGATCCTGTTCGGCGCGCCGATCATCATGAACCCGATGCTGTTTATCCCGTTCGTGTTTGTGCCGCTGATCAACGCCTGTCTGGCCTACGGTGCCACTAAGCTCGGCTGGCTGGCGCAGGTGGTGTCGTTAACCCCATGGACCACTCCCGCACCGATTGGTGCCTCGTGGGCGGCGAACTGGGCATTAAGCCCGGTGGTGATGTGCGTGGTCTGTATGGTGATGTCCGCGCTGATGTACCTGCCGTTCCTGCGTGCCTATGAGCGTACGCTGATGAAAAACGAAGAGCAGAAAGCCCAGGCCACCGTCGGCGTCGCTGAAACCGCAAGTCATTGAGTCAAAGAGGACGCGTCATGAAATACACATTTCCCGATCGCTTCTGGTGGGGCAGCGCAAGCTCCGCTCTCCAGACCGAAGGGACACGAGAGGGGGAAACCACGTGGGACTACTGGTTTGCCCGCGAGCCGAACCGTTTTCATAACGGCGTGGGGCCGCAGCAGACCTCCACGTTTTATCAGCACTGGAAAACGGACATTCAACTGTTAAAGCAGCTGAACCACAACAGCTTTCGCACCTCAATAAGCTGGGCGCGCCTGATCCCCGACGGTATCGGTGAAGTGAACCCGCAGGCGGTCGACTTTTATAATCAGGTCATTGATGAGCTGATTGAACAGGGCATCACGCCGTTTATTACCCTGTTCCATTTCGACATGCCGATGGCGATGCAGGAGATCGGCGGTTGGGAAAACCGCGACGTGGTGGACGCTTACGCCCGCTACGCGCAGATCTGCTTTGCGCTGTTCGGCGACCGCGTGCTGCACTGGTTTACCTTCAACGAGCCAATTGTGCCGGTGGAGGGCGGTTATCTGTACGACTTCCACTATCCGAACGTGGTGGATTTTCGTCGTGCGGCTACCGTGGCGTATCACACCGTGCTGGCCCACGCGAAAGCGGTTCAGGCTTACCGCGCCGGGCCTTATGCCGGGGAAATTGGCATCGTGCTCAACCTGACGCCCTCCTACCCGCGTTCGCAGAACCCGGCGGATGTGAAGGCGGCGCACATTGCGGATCTGATGTTTAACCGCAGCTTCCTCGACCCGGTGCTTCGCGGCGTGTATCCGGCAGACCTGGTGGCGCTGTTGAAAGCGTACGACCAACTCCCCGCCTGCAAGCCGGAGGACCGCGCCCTGATAGCGAAAGGAAAAATCGACCTGCTCGGCGTGAACTACTACCAGCCACGGCGCGTGAAGTGTCGCGACAGCGCGGTAAACCCGCAGGCGCCGTTTATGCCGGAGTGGTTCTTTGACAATTACGAGATGCCGGGCCGCAAGATGAACCCATACCGCGGCTGGGAAATCTACGAGCCGGGTATTTACGATATTCTGGTTAACCTGCGCGACAACTACGATAATCCTCGCTGCTTTATTTCTGAAAACGGTATGGGCGTCGAAAATGAACAGCGCTTTATTGAAAATGGCCAGATTAACGATCAATACCGCATCGATTTTATTTCTGAGCACTTAGCGTGGCTGCATAAAGGTATTAACGAAGGATGCAATTGCCTTGGCTACCATATGTGGACCTTTATTGATAACTGGTCCTGGTGTAATGCCTATAAAAATCGTTACGGATTTATTCAGCTCGACTTAGAGACGCAGCAGCGCACCCTCAAAAAAAGCGGCGAGTGGTTTGCCACCACTGCCTTGAATAACAGTTTTGATAAAGAGTAATTATGATGATCGTATTAGAAGATGCCGTAATGGAAATTATCGTCAACGCCGGTCAGTCCCGCAGTTTGTGCTTTGAAGCGCTGCACGCGGCGCGCCAGGGCAACCTTGACGAAGCCAAAAGCCTGCTGCGCGAAGCCGATGGCTATGCGCGCCAGGCGCACAAAATGCAGACCAAACTGATCGAGCAGGATGCGGGAGAAGCCCGCCAGCCGATGACCTTAATTATGGTGCACGCCCAGGACCATTTAATGAATTCCCTGCTGGCGCGTGAATTATCGGAAGAAATTATTCATTTATACCAGAGATAATCTATGGCGAAATAACGTTAGCGTAATACCTCTGTACCTAAAATAGAGATCCACTTGTTCTGATGATAGCGACATACTCTGTCAGATCGGAGCGGGATGGTTATTGTCTGAATAAAATTAAACTATATTGAGATAACCATGAATACGATTAAAAAACTTCCATTAACAATGGCGGTTATCGCCGCGCTTTGCCCCATTTCCGTACTCGCGCAAGAATTTACGCAGGAGCAAATCGACGCCATTGTGGCCAAAGCGGTGGACAAAGCCCTGGCAGAACGTCAGGCCAAAATGGATGCCGCCGTTGCCAAAAAAGCGGACGTGGTGACCGAGCCGCAAAGCGCGGCGCAATCCCCGGATATGGCGATCCCGTTCGGGGTGAAATTTACCGGCTACGCCCGCTACGGCGCGCACTTCCAGGCCGCCGACCAGAAATACGTGGCGGTAGACGGCTCCTACAACGGCGCGTCCGCGATTGGTCGTCTGGGCAACGAAGGCAACGGCGGTGAATTCCAGCTTTCCAAAGCCTTCAAAGGTGACAACGGTGCCATCTGGGACATCAACGTGATGATCGACCACTGGGGCGATGAGGTTAACCTGAAAAAAGCCTACGCCGGTGTGACCAACATTATGGCATCGAACCCGAACGCCTATTTCTGGGCGGGGCGCGACTTCCACCAGCGTCCGCAGCAGGGCATCAACGATTACTTCTGGATGAACCACGACGGCCAGGGTGCCGGGGTGAAGAACTTCGACATCGGCGGCGTGCAGTTTGACGTGGCGGCCGTGGCGGCGGTGGAATCCTGTAGCCCGGAAGTGATGGAAGATGAAGCGAACCCGTCGCGCATCACCTGTACCGGCGGCTCCGGCACGGGCGACAAAGGCAACTACGCGGCAACCTCTAAAATCCACGGCATGAAGCTCGGCCCGATCGACCTGGAGCTGTACGCCAACTACGGCTTTGACTCGAAGGCCATTGAAAGCGACGAGCGCCTGAACGCCTGGCAGGGCGGCGTGGTGATGAGCCACACCAACGACAGCGGCGTAAACAAGGTGATCGCCCGCTACTCGGATAACTCGGACAACAGCGTCTTCAACAAAACCGAGGATCTGACCACGGTCTACGCCAGCTTCGAGGGGCTGTACAAATTCACCCAAGCCACGCAGGTGGAGTATATCCTCGCCTTCCACGATTACGACAACAGTCGTGATGACACCGACAACCGCAAGAACTACAACGCCATCGTCCGCCCGATGCACTGGTGGAACGACGTCCACTCGACCTGGCTGGAAGCGGGCTGGCAGCACGTTGATTACGACAACGGCGGCGATAATAAGGGCTGGAAGCTGACCCTGTCGCAGAACATGTCTATCGCCATGGGGCCGGAGTTCCGCCCGATGCTGCGTTTCTACGTCACCGGCGGCAAAGTGGATAACGAACGCACCGCCCGCGTGAACAATACCAAAGACGAAACGCTCGACGATTTCAACGTCGGCGCGATGTGGGAGGCGTGGTTCTAATACGACGCCGTTTGTTTCGCCCGGCGGCGCTGCGCTTGCACGGGCCTACAAAACCTTGTAGGCCAGGTAAGCGCAGCGCCGCCCGGCAAGATCCCATGTTATGCTACAAAAAAACCGACATAACAGGGGAGAACATGGGTTCCACACGTAAAGGGATGCTGAACGTCCTGATCGCCGCCGTTTTATGGGGAAGTTCAGGCGTTTGCGCGCAGTACATCATGGAGAAAAGCCACATTTCCTCGCCTTATCTGACCATGATTCGCCTGCTGTTTACCGGCGTGATCCTGCTGACGCTCTCCTTCGTTCACGGCGACAAGATTTTCTCGGTCATCAAAAACCGCAAGGACGCCCTCAGCCTGCTGTTTTTCTCATTGGTCGGCGCGCTTACCGTGCAGCTCACCTTCCTGCTGACGATTGAAAAATCCAACGCCGCCACCGCTACCGTGCTGCAGTTCCTCTCGCCGACCATTATCGTGGCGTGGTTCGCGCTGGCGCGGAAAAAGCGCCCCGGTATTTTTGTCTTATCCGCGATAATGACCTCGCTTGTCGGCACCTTCCTGCTGGTAACGCACGGCGACCCGACATCGCTCTCTATCTCGCCTGCCGCGCTGTTCTTCGGCATCGCCTCGGCCTTTGCTGCGGCGTTCTATACCACTTATCCGTCAACGCTGATCGCCCGCTACGGCACGCTACCGATTGTTGGCTGGAGTATGTTGATTGCAGGACTGGTGCTGACGCCGTTCTACGCCGGGCGCGGCACCACGTTTGCGTTCGACGGTAGCCTGCTGCTGGCGTTCTTCTATCTGGTGGTGATCGGTACGGCGCTGACGTTCAGCCTGTATCTGAAAGGGGCGCAAATGATCGGTGGGCCGAAGGCAAGCATTCTGAGCTGCGCCGAGCCGCTGAGCAGCGCATTGCTGTCGGTGATCCTGCTGGGGGTGGCCTTCACCCTGCCGGACTGGCTGGGCACGCTGCTGATTGTCTCGTCGGTGGTGTTGATTTCGATGGATTCGAGAAGACGGGTTCAGACTTCAGCCTGATTTACGCATGATAGTGATAGCGGCACATCAAAATGGTCAGCGCGCTATCCGTCACGCCATAAACCAGACGGTCAGTATCGTTTATCCGGCGGGACCAGTAGCCTGAAAGATTACCTTTAAGCGGTTCCGGCTTCCCCAGGCCATCAAAAGGCTGACGCTTCGCATCTTCAATCAGCTTGTTGATTCTGCGAAGCGTTTTCTTATCCTGCTCTTGCCACCACAGGTAATCGTCCCAGCCGTTATCAGTCCAAATCAGTAGCCTGGTCATCAATCAGATCCCTCTGCGTGGTTTTTCCCGTGTTTGCCTGTGCGATTGACTCCATCAGTCGGCTGGCATTAGCAGGCGAACTCATTAAATGGATCGTTTCCATCATCGAGTTGTAGTGCTGAAGAGACATAACAACCGCATCCCCGCCGTTGCGGCGGCTGATGATTGTCGTCTCCACATTGTCATTCACGTCGTCCAACACATCTTTGAGTCGGCTTCGTGCTTCAGTAAACGTCACAACCTGCATATTCCCTCCTGTACAAGTTACGGTACAAGTATATCGCCAGCGTGACTATTTATCAATCAACGCGCCCTCACCTTCGCTGCCACCAGCAGCGCCGTCAGCAGCATCAGCGTGCCGGAAATCACCAGCGGTGAGGTCAGCCCCAGATGGTCGAGCGCCACGCCGCCCACCGCTGCGCCGCAGGTGTTCGCCAGCTGGATCACCGCCACCTGAATCGACCCGGCTTTTTCCGCCTGATCGGCCAGCGAGCGGGTGATCCACGTCGACCAGCCCACCGGTACCAGCGCAAAAGCAAAGCCCCAGATAATCGCAATCGCCGAGGCGACCCACTTATCGCTGCCCCACAGCACCAGCACCGCGGCGCTTATCGCCAGCACCAGCGGCGCGCCTGCCAGCGCCACCTTGAGGGAGCGTTTCAGGAACTGGGACGACAGCGAGGTGCCGACAAAGCTGGCGATACCGAAACTCAGCAGCACCAGCGTCAGGCCATCCACATCAAAGCCCGCCATGGTCATAAACACCGGGCGGATGTAGGTGAAGAAGGCAAACTGCCCGGCGAAGGCCATAAAGATGGCGGTCATGCCAGCCATAACGCCAGGGCGCTTGAGCAGCGCGAACATGTTCTGTTTGTGGTGCGCAGCTTCACCCGGCAGGGACGGCAGCGCCTTCCACACCCAGATAATGCACAGAAGGCCCATCACCGCGGCGGCGTTAAAGACGTTACGCCAGCCGATAATTCCGCCGAGGAAGCTGCCCAGCGGCGCGGCAATCACCAGCGCGATGGAGACCGCGCCGAAAATCACGGACAGCGCTTTAGGCACCGTGCGGGCGGGCACCAGACGCATGGTCAGCGAGGCCGACATCGCCCAGAAGCCGCCGAGCCCTAACCCGAGACAGGCACGGCCGAGCAGCAGCAGGCTAAAGCTATTGGCGAAGGAGACCAGCAGGCAGGATGCCGTCAGCAGCACGCTGAAGAGAATGACCACTTTGCGGCGGTCGATAGCGCCAATCGCCTGGGTAATAAAGAGGCTGGCAAACATCGCCACAAACGCGGTGACGGTGACGGACTGCCCCGCCACACCTTCGGAAATACCCAGATCCTGCGCCATTGGCGTCAGCAGGCTCACCGGCAGAAACTCAACGGTAATCAGACAGGCGACGCAGAACGCCACGGAGAAAACCGCCGACCAGTTGGGCCGGGAAACGTCTTTGGTCTGCGGTCTGGTCGTGGGCTGGATATGTTCTGTCATGGCATCACCTGAAGATAAAAACGTGCGGAAAAGTCGCGCAGTTTATCATCAAAAGTGTGATGAATTTAACGTTTAGACAACTTTTGTCGTTTTACAGGGGATCAGTGAAGGTAAAACACGCCCTCATCCGGTAAGAAGAGTTGGTTATACCGCAGCTGGAAGGCGTTAAGCTCCTGCGGGTCTGGCTCTATTTCGCGCATGAAGCCGAGTGCAAGGCGGATTTGCGCGTCGGTAATGGGCGCGGCAAGGCGGGCTTTGCGCAGCATGCGGTGCCAGGTGTGCAGGTTCTGTTCACTGCCATCAACAATACACACCTGCCAGATTAGCAGCACCTGCGCAGCGTTTTGCAGATGGGCTTCGTCGGGACGCTCAAGGTAGCGGATAAACTCGTTGCCGGACGATTTACCAAACTGATCGATCATCGATTCCACCGGAACCGGGGTGATCCCCAGACGCTCGCTTAACCGTTTGATGGCACGACGGGAATCCGAGGTCAGGACACGAAACCCCACCACAAACACCACGACAAGCGTTGCCAGCATTATCCAGACCATGCGTTCTCCTTAGAATAGCCGCTTATCATAGCGGGAAACTCATGGCCTCGACAGCTGGCAAAACGCGATTAGTGCAGTGAAAAGAGGTGGAAAATCATTCTGAAAGCGGATCGCTGCGCTTCAGCCCTTTCAGCAGCGCCTCGTGGAAGCGCACCGGATCCTGCATCTGCGGCGCATGGCCCATATCGTTAAACTCGACCAGCGTGGCGTGCGGAATGCGTTTTGCCGTCTCCTTCCCCAGCACCGCGTAGTTACCGAGCGTTTTACGCACCTCCGGCGGGGCGAGATCTTTGCCGATAGCGGTGTTGTCCTTCGTGCCGATCATCAATAATACCGGCATCTTCAGCTCGCTAAATTCGTAGACAACCGGCTGGGTGTAGATCATGTCGTAGAGCAGCGCCGAGTTCCATGCCACGCGCGCTTTGCCCGGCCCGTTGTTCAGCCCGGCAAGCATGGTTACCCAACGCTCGTACTCCGGCTTCCACTCTCCGGCATAGTAGGTGTTTTTCTCGTACTGGCGAATGCCGTCCGCGCTGGTTTTCAGCTCACGCTGATACCACTGGTCGACGGTAATATGCGGCACGCCGCGCGCCTTCCAGTCCTCCAGGCCAATCGGGTTGACCATCACCAACTGCTCCACCTGCTGCGGCCACATCAGCGCGTAGCGCGTCGCCAGCATGCCGCCGGTAGAGTGCCCGATCACCGTCACGCGTTCGACACCCAGGGATGTGAGCAGCGCATGGGTATTATCAGCCAGCTGCTGGAAGGTGTACTGATACCGCTCGGGCTTGATGGATTTGCAGAAGCCGATCTGGTCCGGGGCGATCACCCTGTACCCACTCGCCGTCAGCGCACGGATGGTGCCGTCCCAGGTACCGGCACAGAAGTTCTTGCCATGCATCAGCACCACGGTGCGGCCATTGGCTTTTTCCGGCTTCACGTCGAGATAGGCCATGTCCAGAGACTGGTTTTGCGAGGTAAAGGTAAAGTGTTTAACCGGCCAGCCGTAGTCAAAACCTTCCAGCTTTTCGCCATAGGTGGGGGTATCCGCCGCCATCGCGGGGGACGCCAGCGCCATCAGCAGCGCAAGGCAGGATAATCGTCGGGTTAACATGCAAGCTCTCCATAACAAAACGGTCAAATGCCGCGCAGCGCGGCAGCAAAAATAAACTGTAGAGCATGCAGGGGAGCGAGAGTGTAAAGCGGGGTAAAGGGGGACGTAAAATATACGCATCCCCTTTTATGGAATGTTTTAAAGGATATGCAGTGATGAGCCTGAGTGTTTCAGAACGCCAGGTGCCGAAACGTCTGGCTTTGTAGTAAGTACCACAGCTGATACAACGCACTTGAAGAAGATGCGATCCTCATTATAGCTTGCGGATATCACGACCTCATAATCGACAAATATACTGTTTGCGGGCACTTTTCTTAATTTCATAAAACTATTACCCACTCATTATCCTTAGGTTAAGCAAGGCTATAACCTTGCTTAAAATGAATTCAGGATGATGCTATGAATACAATAGAGGAATCTGGGGGGGACGTATTTCTATCGAGGGAATTCGAACGTAACCCCACAAGAGCTATTTTTGCTGATATTCGCTGAGGGTCTGGCGAACCATTTGGGCGTAACGATAGAGACTGCTGCAACAATCCTTGCAGGTCAGCCTCTAATACCCAAGCGTAAGGTGTTAGGCGCGTCAGGCTCGCGTACAAGTGTTGCCTCCAAACTAGCACGTCGCATATTAAAGGGAGTCCGCTTTCCTGGAGGGATGAGGGTGGAAACCATTATCGGTATGGGTAAAACAAGACAAACAAATAAGGTTGGGGCAGTAGTTGGAAGAGCTGTTCCGTTCGTTGGCTATGCCCAGGCAATCATTGTATTTGCCCTTGTGGCCAAAGAAACCAGAAACAAGTACAACCTGATAGCTCGACCGAAAGATCGGATCGAATGGACATACTTCTAATGTTATTGCCTGATGATCAAGAATTTTTAGATTACATCACTGAAAACTACAGTGAACTGAAACGTCCAGCCCAGAAGGAGTGGACCTTCCAGGAGCATTTCAACCTCGTTCCTGAAGATCTTGAGGACATGCTGCTTGACCTTTTCAATCGCTATGGGATTGAGTACAGCAACTTTGTTCTGGACAACTATTTTGAGCCGGAGCTGTTTTGGTTTCAGTTTGGACTTAGAAAAAGGTTTTTGGATCGACAGTATAAGCCGCTAACGCTCGAAATGATTATTGAGTCAGCCAAAGCCGGGCGCTGGTTATATGATTAAGGGGCTGCTTGCCCCTTACGTTCTTTACGCTGACTGGCGTTCGTTCCAGGCATCGCTAAAGATGATGTTCCCGTCGTTATGCTTCCAGGTAATTTTCTCGTAACGTAGTTCAACCGTTTCCATATGGTTTTCGTTAGGGTTATCGCCTGGTGCCATCGCTGGTGAGATAGAAACGACTCTGACGCCTTCGAGCAGCATATTAAAGTACTCTTCTTCCTGGCCGGAGTAGTTAATCCTATACCATTTTATCTCAGCAGAGACCAGGCTCTGCCCTGTTGCTACCGCTTTATAGAGGTATGGGCTTGAGCAATCGAATTCTTTAATGATCAACATAGGTGAATGCATGCGCGTACCGGTTATTTTACCGGTGGCATTGTCTGTTGGGATCATGAGGTTATGATGGAATCCTTTTATCTCAATGCTGCATTCTCTGTGCTGAACATCAACTCCGCCTTTGATTAATGCTCCACCGTCATCCTTAAGCCATAAGTAAGCTGGTATAGCCATGTTTATTTTTCCTTGAGCAAGTTGTAATAGTCAAACGCCGGGTTGTGTTCTGGCTAGTAGTTGGCTTGAAAACTTCATTCATGTTCTTCTTTTTAGTGCGCCTATCTCCCCCCAGCGTATGCCCGGTGCGGCTATAAAAGTTCAAGCCAGGTCATGTTTACGCCTGGTCGATCTCTTTTGAGATATTGACCAGGCATTTTTTAACCATATTAAAAAATTAGATGATGAACGTTCCAGAAAACACCGTGCGACCGGCTGCGGGTGGAGTGAAAAAATGAGCCGTAATCTTTTTTCTGAGGGGGAGCGGGAAGAAAAAAAGCCCGGTGGTCAGCCGGGCAAAGAAGTCACCTGCACACTCAGGCTGCTTTCAATTTTTGTTTCTGCGCACGATTCTCACGGCGGATCTTGCGTTCTTCCAGCACTGCGACCATCGCCATCAGGACGATACAGCCGATGGCGGCGGCGTCCAGCGCGGCGAAGGTGCCTGCCCAGCCGGTGAGGCCAAAGACCGGCGTGCCGTCGGCGATCATCCCCAGACCGAGCTTGGCGAAGCTATCGCCGATCAGGTAGGCGAAAGTGCCCTTAATCCCATCGGCTGCGCCGATCGCTTTTTTCGGCACAAAACCGACCGCCGCCACGCCAATCAGCAGCTGCGGACCAAACACCAGGAAGCCGAGCGCGAACAGGGAGGCGAGGTACACGTACTGGTTGCTGGCGTGCTGGTATACGCCGAGCGTGGCGATAATCAGCGCCAGCGCAACGCAGGCCACCAGCGCGCGACGCCCATTGGCGAGGTCAGAGAGCCAGCCCCACAGCAGCGTGCCGACCAGCGCACCCACTTCAAACAGGGTAAAGCCCTGAATCGCCACTTCTTTCGAGAGTTTCAGCTCCTGGAAGGCGTACACGGTTGACCACTGGTCGATACCGATGCGCACCACGTACAGGAAGATGTTCGAGAAGCAGAGCAGCCAGATCACCTTGTTTTTCAGCACGTACTCAACAAAGATCTGCCATTTGGTCATCTCATTTTCTTCGGTCTCTTTATCCTCCTCGCTGATCTCCTCACCGAACAGCTCTTCGGCTTTGCCGAGGCCGTAGGATTCCGGGGAGTCGCTGCCGAAGCGCAGGCCGATAAAGCCGACGATCAGGGCGATAATCGACGGGAAGATAAACATGCCGATGACGTGGCCGTCGAACAGATAGTTGGCACCGAACAGCGCCACGCCTGCCGCGCCCGCTCCGCCGAGGTTGTGGGAGATGTTCCACATGCCGAGGTACGAGCCACGCTTGCGGCGCGGGGTCCATTTGGTGATGGTCGAGTAGCTGCACGACCCGCCGGTGCTCTGGAAGAAGCCGCTCAGGGCGTAGAAAGCGATCATCAGGAACAGGCTGACGGAGCCTGAACCCATGCTGGCGCTGAAGCCAAGCATACAGATGGCGGAGAGGATCAGCATAAACGGCAGGAACTGCTTGGTGTTTTTGCCGTCGGCGTAGTACGACACCAGCGTTTTCCCCACGCCATAGGTGATGGAGAAGCCCAGGCCAATCATCCCCAGCTGCGTCATGCTCAGCCCGTAGGTTGAGATCATGTCGTTCTGCGCGATGTTAAAGTTTTTGCGGATCAGGTACATGGTCAGGTAGCCGATAAAGACCACCAGATAAGACTGCATGAACGGTTTGAACCACATCTTGCGCCGCACGTCGAGCGGCAGATCCAGGGTCGGCTTGCGCACCTGGTTGAGGAAGGCCAGCATGGTTTGCTCCTGAGCTGATTTTTATACCTGCGAATGGCAGGCATTGTAAAAATCAGCCGGGCGCGACGCCTGAGACAGCGTCCAGGTAAAACCGGGAAAATTTCTTAGTTTTGCGCCACTCGGCACCAAAAGGTGAGGCTCGTCACGCTTCGCGCGGCGCCTGGGCGTGCAAAAACGGCAGCAGCAGCAGGGCAGAGATCCCCGCCGCGATGGCGATC
This sequence comes from Enterobacter cancerogenus, assembly GCF_019047785.1. Taxonomy (NCBI): domain Bacteria; kingdom Pseudomonadati; phylum Pseudomonadota; class Gammaproteobacteria; order Enterobacterales; family Enterobacteriaceae; genus Enterobacter; species Enterobacter cancerogenus. The sequence goes on from NZ_CP077290.1 coordinate 2,645,777, forward strand.
ACCGCGAAGAATCCGCTCCAGTGCCAGGCGTCGATCACCCGTGCCAGCGGCCAGCCGGAGAGCGACGCGCCGAGGTAGGCAAACAGCCCGACGAAGCCCGTCGCCGCGCCTGCCGCCTCTTTGTGCGAGCACTCCGCCGCCGCCATGCCGATCAGCATCTGTGGGCCAAACACGAAGAAGCCGGTGGTGAAAAAGCACGCCGCCTGCATCACGTAGCTGGCGAAAGGCATCAGCCACAGCGACCCGACGGAGAGCAAAATGCCGGCAGCGAAAATCAGGTTCATCGGCCCGCGGTTGCCGTTGAACAGTTTGTCCGATCCCCAGCCCGCCACCAGCGCGCCGATAAATCCGCCCAGTTCAAACATGGTGACCGCCGAGTTGGCCGTCACCAGATCCACGCCGAGCGTCTCGGACATGTACAGGTTGCCCCAGTCGTTGATGGCCGCGCGCACCACGTAGACCAGCACGTAGCACAGCGACAAAAGCCAGATATAGGGGTTTTTCAGCACGTATTTGGTGAGGATCTCTTTGCGGGTTAGCCCCGCGCCCTCCTGCTGCTGGGCGATCTCCATCTCGTCGTGTCGCCAGTCGCCAACGGAGGGAAGCCCAACGGTCTGCGGCTTATCGCGCAAACGCCAGCAGAGGAACAATCCGGCGAGAATGGCAAGCCCGCCCGCAATCATCATCCCCGCGCGCCAGCCGTAGTGCAGCGCCGCCGCGCCCACCACGATGGGGATCAGCGCCCCGCCGACGTTATGCGCCGTGTTCCATATGGCCCACCAGCCGCCGCGCTCGTTGCGCGAATACCAGGCGGTGAGCAGGCGGGCGCACACCGGCGCACCCCAGCCCTGGAAAAAGGCGTTCAGCGCCCACAGCAACGCAAACGCCCACAGGGAGGTGGAAAAGCCAAATAAAATGTTCACCACACCGGTTGCCATCAGCCCAACGCCCATAAAATAGCGGGCGTTGGAGCGGTCGCTGACGATGCCGGAGAAGAACTTCGACAGGCCGTAGGTGATGTAAAACAGCGTCGCCAGCAGGCCGATATCGGTGCGCGTCATCACGCCGGTGGCGAGGATTTCCGGCGCGGCGGCGTTAAAACTTTTGCGCGTGAAGTAGAACAGGGCGTAACCGAGCCAGATGGTCATCAGAATATGGCGACGCCAGTAGCGATAGCGGGCGTCGATCTCCGCTTTGTCGCCTAGCGGCGCGGCATTGGCAGGCGTTTTAAACATGGTGGCTCCGTAGCGGTAAACTGACGCTGACGCGCGTTCCGTGGGTGCAGGAGATAGCCAGCGTGCCGCCCAGCGCCTTGACGCGCTCGCGCATCCCCGCCAGGCCAAAGCCCTGCTGGCCGGAGCCTGGCGGCAGGCCGCAGCCGTCGTCCTCAATCACCAGCATCAGGCGATCGTCCTGCTGCCAGCCCTGCAGCGTCACCGCGCTGGCGTTGGCGTGTTTGACAATATTGTTCAGCCCCTCCTGGCAGACGCGGAACAGCGTGACCCGCTGGCCTTCGCTCAGCGTTGGCTCATCAATGCGCCAGTCGAGATGGCTGACAATACCGCGGCTTTCCAGCTCCATCTCGCGCATCAGGGAACGCACCGCCTGCTCAAGCGAGAGATCATCCAGCTGGCGCGGGCGCAGCCTGCCGAGCAGGCGGCGCACCGAATCGTACACCCCCAGCGACAGCTGTTCGATGTGTGCCCCGCCCTGCTTCACGCCGCTATTTTCCGCCGCCAGACGCTGAACGATGCCCGCCTGGGTGCGGATGGCGGTGATGGTCTGGCCGATGTCGTCGTGCAGCTCCCGCGCCACTTCCTGGCGCACGCTCTCTTCGGTCTCCAGCAGGCGTTCGGCCAGGCGGCGGTTGCGCGCCAGCTCGGTTTGCAGGGACTGGTTCAGTTCGCGCAGGCGCTGAATGCCCGCCCCAAGCAACAGTCCGGTCAGGCTCTGGGCCAGCAGTGAGAGGAGCAAATCAACAGGGTGATCGTGCCAGGTCTGGCTGGCGATCAGCGCGATGGCATTCATCAACGTGGCGATCAGCGCCCCCTGCCAGCCGTAGTGCCAGGCCAGGGCGATAATCGGCAGCGCCAGGCAAAACGGCGTAAAGCGTGAAAGCTCGGCCGGTAAACCCAGCTGCAGCCACAGGCTCACCACAAACAGCAGCAGATACCAGATGAGATGCCGGGCGCGCCAGTTTACCGGCTGGGAGACCAGCGCCGGGCCGAGCGGCTGCCAGACGGTGCTGGTGAGATAATGCCAGATGACGAGGCAGGTCGGCGCGAGCGTCAGCCCGCCGGTGAGGGTGAGGAGCAGCGCGTTCAGCATCTCCTTTTCGCCAATCCACGGCAGGGATTGCAGCAGCGCGGCGGCAATCAGCGCCGCTCCCTGACGCAACAGCGTGCGCCAGTCCCGCTGGTGCCGGTAGCGGGAGATCAGCGCCACCGGGATCAGGGTCAACACGCTTCCGGTCATCAATAATGGCAGATGCGCCAGCGCCACCTGCTGCGCCAGCCAGACCAGCATCAGCCACTCTGCGCCCAGCAGCACAGGCCAGTAGCCGCGCGGGCATTGCAGCATCAGCCCAAGACGCAGGCCGAACGGGAACAGCAGCACCGCCAGTTCAGGGCGTTCAACCAGATGCAGGCTGATGCTCCACAGGCAAAACCATGCGGCAGAGAAGATAAAAAAGCTGGCAACGACGGCGATCAGCCGCGAAAACACAGAGTTCATTGCCAGCTGTCGAACATACGGCGCGCCAGCTCGACGTCGTTACTGACGCCGAGTTTTTCCATCAGGTTAGCGCGATGAACGTGAACGGTTTTGGGCGACAGCCCCAGTTCGGCGGCAATCTCTTTCACCGCCATTCCCTGCGCGAGCTTTTCCGCCACCTGTCGTTCGCGTCGGGTCAGCGGATCCTGGCGGCCTGCCGCCAGCTTGATGGCGATATCCGGCGTCAGATAGCAGCCGCCTGTTGCGACGGTGCGCACGGCGGCGATCAGCTCGTCCGGGCTGCAGCGCTTGGAGAGAAACCCGCGCGCGCCGGCGTTTAACGCCTGTTCCACCAGCGCCGGGCTGTCGTGAACCGACAGCATGATCGTCGCCATGCCTTTCGGCAGCTGGCTCAACAGCTCCAGCCCGGAAAGGTCCGGCATGGAGATATCGCAGATACAGACCTGCACGCCGCGCCCCGGCAGACCCGCCAGCGCCTCGCGGCCGGAACCGAACTCGGCCACCACCTGAAAATCAGGTTCGAGGCTCAAAAGCTGGGCAAATCCGGAGCGGACGATAAGGTGGTCGTCGATAAGGGCGATGGTAATCATGTGCGTTCCTGCGGTCTGAAAGCGCCGGATGGCGCTGCGCTTATCCGGCCTACAAAGGGCAAAGTTCGTAGGCCAACAAAGGCGCTTACCTTAAGCGATTTACTCGAAAAACACCGCAATTTTGTTAAACATGGTGGGATCGGACTGGTTGCGCACCACTTTGGCGACGTCTTCCAGCTTGTCGATCTGGGCCATCATCTGCTCCAGACGCTGATCGTCATTGACCAGCAGCCAGATGCGGCTGTGCTCGCTACCCTGAATCGGCAGGCAGAGAATGCCTTCGACGTTAAACGCGCGGCGGGCGAACAGCCCGCAGACGTGGGTCATGACGCCGGGATGGTTGCGGACGGTGAGTTCCAGGATGACGTTATCGTGTTGTTTCTGCATGGCTTATTCCCCCACCATCTCAGTATTTGCCGCACCCGGCGGCACCATCGGATAGACTTTTTGTTGCGCGTCGATGCGCACGTGGATCAGCGCCGGGCCGGGACGAGAGATCGCCGCCTGCAGCGCCGCGTGGGCATCCTCCTCCGCGTTCAGATCGCAGGTGTGCAGGCCAAACCCGGCGGCAATCTGCATAAAGTTAATCATTCCCGGATAGGTCGCGGCAAATACCCCCTGCTTGTAGAACAGGCTCTGCTGCTGGTGCACCAGCCCCAGCGCCTCGTTGTTCATCAGAATGATTTTTACGTCTAACTGATTTTCGGCTGCGGTCGCCATTTCCTGAATGTTCATCATCAGGCTGCCGTCGCCGGAGAAGCAGATGACTTTACGATCCGGGTTAGCCAGCGCCGCGCCCACGGCGGCGGGCAGGCCAAAGCCCATGGTGCCCAGCCCGCCGGAGGTCAGCCACTGACGCGGACGGTTCAGCGGGTAAGCCTGCGCGGTCCACATCTGGTGCTGGCCCACGTCGGTGGTGATAATTGCGCTGTCGTCCACGCAGGCGGCCACGGCGTTGATCAGGCCGTAGTGGCTCAGTGGGTCGCCTTCAACGGGGATCGCCCCCGGAAACTCTTTTTGCAGATCAGCCACCAGCTGACGCCAGTCGTCACGGCCGGTTGCCTCGGTTTGTGGGATCAGCTGCGCCAGTACCTCGGCGACATCGCCCTGGATCGCGACGTGCGGCTGCTTGATTTTACCCAGCTCGGCGCGGTCGATATCCACGTGAATGATTTTGGCGTTCGGGCAGAACTGTTCGGTTTTGCCAATCGCCCGGTCATCAAAACGCGCGCCCATGACGATCAGCAGATCCGCCTCTTGCAGGATGAAATTGGTGCTGCGCGCGCCGTGCATCCCCAGCATGCCCAGAGAGAGCGGGTGTGCTTTTGGCAGCATGCCCAGCGCCATCAGCGTCATGGTGGTGGGCAGGCTGGCTTTCTCGGCGAACTGGCGCACCTCTTCAGAGGCGTTGATCGCCCCGCCGCCCAGATAGAGCACCGGACGTTTCGCGGCGTTAATCATCGCCGCCGCATCGCGCACGCTCTCTGCGCTGAATTCTGGCGCAGGGGCACGGTCGCCCGGCTCCGGCAGCACGTCGATGTCGATCTCTGCGGTCTGGACATCCTTAGGAATGTCTATCCACACCGGGCCGGGACGGCCAGACTGCGCAATACGGAACGCATCGCTAATAACCTGTGGCAGCTCGCTGATATCGCGCACCAGATAGTTATGCTTGGTGATGGGGATAGATATGCCGTAGGTGTCCACTTCCTGGAACGCATCGGTGCCGATCATCGAGGACGGTACCTGTCCGGTGATGCAAATCAGCGGAATGGAATCGAGACGCGCGTCGGCGATGGCGGTCACCAGGTTAGTTGCGCCTGGGCCGCTACAGGCCATACAGACCGCCGGTTTGCCCTGGGTACGCGCCATGCCCTGCGCGATAAAGCCCGCGCCCTGCTCGTGGCGAGCCAGAACGTGACGGATTTTTGTGCTTTGGCTTAACGCGTCGTACAGCGGCAGCACCGTGCCGCCCGGGATGCCCGCTACGATGGTGATGCCCTGTCGTTCCAGTAAATGCACGATTAACTGCGCACCGGTAAAACGCGTTGTGGATGATGTTGTGCCCGAACTTGCCATGCTCCAGTCCTTTTATGAGCCGACTTTCCGGGGGGTGTTTAAACGAAAAACCCCGCCCGGTTTGCGCCGGCGGGGTTTTGGATTCGTGTGTTGATCCAGTCCCTACGGCGCATTGCCGACGACGACCACCACACGCACGACGACCACTGCGGCGGGTTGCGCAGTTTTTAGTAGGGTCGCGGTGAACAGGGATGGAGTCATTAGGAACCTGTGTTTGAAATTATTGATAGAATTTATACAACCACAGGTTGTAGGGCGTGACAATGGAAAAATGTTCAACCGCACAAAAATGCGTCAGGGATCACGTTTCGTTTGGTGCGTGGTGAAAACAGACGATCGGCATTTTTAGTCTTACTCAATAAACAGCGCAGGTGACACGCCAAATCGGGCTGCCAGCTTTTTAATGTGGGTCAGCGTCAGCTGACGTTGGCCGTTAAGCACCCGTGAAACCATTGATTTACTGCCAATTTCATCCTGAAAATCAGACAAGGTAAGCTTGTACTGATCCATCAGGGTTCTTAGGACGGCGATACCCACGGGAACAGATTCCATCTCCTGACGTAATGCGACGATTTCAGGCTGATTGGCTTCATAATGGCGAATTCTTGCGCATACGATATCGAGCAACGGGCTGCCAGGCTCATTCATAAGCAGATACTCAACCAGCTCAAGCGCATCGTTGTAATCCTGCTCATTCGGATGTTCACCCAGTAGAGGAACAGCCGCAACAAGGGCGTGCGTGGCTTTCATTGCATCAGCGACGATCATCATTTCTTCCCCTTAGTGCGATGTTTCTCCGTAAAACGGTCATATTCCTTATGAGTAAAAACATGGCGCACATAAAACTTTTGGCTTTCAAAGAAAATGAGAGCCACTACTCTGAGATTGTTGTTAGCGATATCAAGGACATAATGTTTATCCAGATACTTAAAGTTGTCGAGCGTCGGAAACAGCTTTTTAAGTGCATCAGGCGTGGGACAATTGCTCTTTTCAATGATTCTCCCCAGAAAAAGGAGTTCTTGCTTATGCTGCGGAAAGAGAGTTACCGCATCAAAAATAGCCTTCATTGAGATTAAATGCATTGTGCATGCCTGCCGCTTCCGTTGCCATTATGGCAACAATAGCATGCATTGCCAAAGAGTCAACAGACATTCTTTTTTCGCGATATCAGAAAACAAAAAACCCCGCCTAAGCGAGGTTTTTATCAGGGTTTTGCGGTTGGTTTCCGCAGAACACACTGTGTTACGTCAACGGCAAAAGTATACGCGATCGAAGACGAACGCGCAATTTATGGCACGGATTTTGACGTTTTTGAGTATGGACCGCCTTCTGATTTTTGTCCATAAAATACTGTTCATACATACAGTATTTATCTATACTGAGTGTGTTCGCAGTGAGCGAGGGGGCCGCAGTTCTACCGGCGCAACGACGTCCTGGCTGAAACGGGTGGTGCCGTCAGTGCCTTAACCCCCTGAAGTGAGCACACTGTGTTACGTCAATCCAGGTGCTGGCAACAGGCGGCGGAAAGGTACGCCAGCATCGTGCTCCTTTTGACCAAAAGGAGACGCGTATGAGCGTCGTGGATATGGTTGTACTCATCCTCAAACTCATTGTTGCTGTTCTGCAACTGCTTGATGCTGTCCTGAAATACCTTCGGTGATTCAGGTTCAAGTCGCACCTAAGAGGGGCGGGAAACCGCCCCTCTTTAATAACGAGGGAATGCTATGTCGCGTCTGTTAATTGAGCCTGTTACGCCAGAAGAGCCGGGATACATCGCGCTCAAGGCTGAGAGCATCGCCTTACACTTCAACATGCTGCGCAGGCTGGAAGAGAACTGGCAGCGCGGTGAGAATCGTTTTAATGCGCCGGGCGAAAAACTGCTGGGAGCCTTCCTCAACGGCAGGCTGGTGGGCGTGTGCGGGTTAAACCGCGATCCTTTTAGCCAGCAGCCGCGTGCCGGGCGTATTCGTCATCTTTACGTCAGCGAGAAGTGCCGCGGGCTGGGCATCGGCAAACAACTGTTAACCGTGGTGATGGCCGATGCCAGCATCTGGTTTGATTTTCTCAATACCCATGCGCCGGAAGCGGCTTACGGGTTCTATCATCGGGTTGGGTTCACGCTGGTGGCGGACGAACCGCGGGTCACGCATCGGCTTTTTTGCGCCGTGTAGCTGGCTGGTAGCATCGTGCGGTGAATGTTACAGTTGGATGACAATTCACCGCCTGACGCGCCATGACCATCACCGTATTCTGCATTCTGTTGTTCGCCGCGCTGCTGCATGCCAGCTGGAACGCCATCGTTAAAGCCGGAGCGGACAAGCTCTACTCCGCGATCAGCGTGAGCGGCTCAGCAACGCTTATCGCGCTGGTCCTGCTGCCGTTCTCTCCTCAGCCGTCCGCCGCAAGCTGGCCGTTTTTGGTTGTCTCCTGCGCGCTGCAGGTGGTGTACACCGTGCTGGTGGCAAAAACCTATCAGGTGTCTGATATGAGCCAGACCTACCCGCTGATGCGCGGCACCGCGCCGCTGCTGGTGGCGCTGGTCAGCGTGCTGGTGCTCGGCGATAGCCTTTCGTGGCTGGCGTGGAGCGGGATCGGCGTTATATGCCTGTCAATCCTGGCAATGGCGATGAACGGCAGGATGCAGTCGCGTAAAGGCGTCTGGCTGGCATTGTTCAACGCCTGCTTTATCGCCGGGTATACGCTGGTTGACGGCACCGGGGTGCGGCTGTCAGACACCGCGCTCGGCTATACCCTCTGGACGTTCTTCATGAACGGCTTCTGCCTGCTTGGCTGGGCGATGGTGGCGCGCCGTCGGGAGGCGACCCGCTACCTGAGTCTGCACTGGAAAAAAGGCCTGCTCGGCGGTGTCGGCACGATGGGCTCTTACGGTCTGGCACTGTGGGCGATGACGCAGGCTCCGCTGGCGGTGGTGGCCGCGCTGCGTGAAACCTCGATTCTCTTTGGCGCGCTGCTGGCGTTTCTGCTTTTAAAAGAGAAGGTTGCCGGTGTGCGTATTGCCGCAGCGGTGGGGATCGCAGGCGGCGCCATTCTGCTGCGTCTGGCGTAAAGCGCTGGCAACATTAGTTGCCGTTCTTGTTTACAAATCCTGCCTTTTTGCTTCCATCCATTCATCACGGCAATGCTTAATTTGTCATCTGACTGTGGTAGATTCCTCGCGCATTTATGGGAATGCGTAGTCACTTATTCTTCATTTCTCTCTTTTGGCAAAAGTATTCAGCGACATGAAAAAACAAAGGAACGTTAACTTATTGTTGATGCTGGTGTTACTGGTGGCCGTCGGTCAGATGGCGCAAACCATCTACATTCCGGCGATTGCCGACATGGCGAAGGAACTCAGTGTCCGCGAGGGCGCGGTGCAGAGCGTGATGGCGGCGTACCTGCTGACCTACGGCGTCTCTCAGCTCTTCTACGGACCGCTGTCAGACCGCGTCGGGCGTCGCCCGGTGATTCTGGTGGGCATGAGCATTTTCATGGTGGCGACGGTGATTGCCATTAGCACTTCCAGCCTGACGGTACTGATAGCCGCCAGCGCCCTGCAGGGCGTGGGGACCGGCGTCGGGGGCGTGATGGCGCGAACCCTGCCGCGTGACATGTACCAGGGCACCCAGCTGCGCCACGCCAATAGCCTGTTAAATATGGGCATTCTGGTCAGCCCGCTGATGGCACCGCTGATTGGCGGCCTGCTGGACACCCTGTGGTCCTGGCGCGCCTGCTACGCCTTCCTGCTGGTGCTGTGCGTGATTGTCACCTTCAGCATGGCGCGCTGGATGCCGGAAACGCGCCCGGTGGATGCGCCGCGCACGAAGCTTCTCACCAGCTATAAGACGCTATTCGGCAACGGGGCGTTTACCTGTTATCTGCTGATGCTGATCGGCGGCCTGGCGGGAATTGCGGTGTTCGAAGCCTGTTCCGGCGTGCTGCTGGGCGCAGGGCTTGGCCTCAGCAGTATGGTGGTGAGTATTCTGTTTATTCTGCCAATCCCGGCGGCGTTTTTCGGTGCGTGGTTTGCAGGTCGTCCCAACAAGCGTTTCTCCACGCTGATGTGGCAATCGGTGATCAGCTGCCTGCTGGCGGGCCTGATGATGTGGATCCCGGGGCTGTTTGGCGTAATGACGGTCTGGACGCTGCTGATCCCGGCGGCGCTGTTCTTCTTCGGTGCGGGAATGCTGTTCCCGCTCGCCACCAGCGGCGCGATGGAGCCGTTTCCGTTCCTTGCCGGGACGGCAGGCGCACTGGTAGGCGGTTTGCAGAACATCGGTTCCGGCGCGCTGGCCTGGCTTTCAGCCATGATGCCGCAAACCGGCCAGTCTAGTCTGGGCTTGCTGATGACCCTGATGGGGCTACTGATTTTGCTGTGCTGGCTGCCGCTGGCGTCGCGCGTCCCGCATCACGAGCAGCCGGTTTAACCGCACGATGGCCCGGCTTCTCGCCGGGCTTGTCACAGACCGGGGCGATCATCACCTGCAGCAACGGCTCAGGCGCGGGTCGCCATGCCCCCTCCTCGCCGTCGTAGAACTGAAAATCGGCGTTAACCGCATACGGAATTTTTGCTTTTTGCAGTTCGCAGGCCATGAAGGTCGCGAAAGCCATTTGCGACGCCGTTGGGGTAAACCGGTTCGATTCCCCGACTCCCCAGCCGCCCACCCAGCTCACATGCCCGGTTTTTTGCTGCCAGCGCAGCGCCGTCGCGATGCGGTTGTGGATAGCCGCTTTCTCCGCCGCAGTCCCTGACGTCCACGGGTATTTACCGTTATTTTTCAGCGGTCCCCACGGAAAGATGTGCCACTCCGCCAGCAGGTAATTTTGACTGCGGGGCGGCAGCTTCAGGCTGGATAAATCTTCCGGCGCAGCGCGCAGGCGCGGCGCAATGAAGATCATGCGCTGCGGGTCAATGTCGTGGATCGCTTTGATGGTTTTTTCATACACGCGGTTCAACGAAGCAAGATTGTGGTTGAGCTTATCGGCAGGTTCGTAAATGAGGTCAAATCCCAGCATGGGCGAGCGTTGGCCAAAATAGTGCGCCACGGCAATCCACCAGTTGATCACCTCTTTCTCGTTATCGGCTTTCGGGTCGTTTTTATATTCATCAGCCTGATAGGCGATAACCGGAATCACGCCGTATTGCTCGCAGGCTTCCACCAGCTTACGCAGGTGGATCAGCCGAGCTTCCGTCGGCTCATCCGCCACGCGAATACGCACATGGCGGATCCCTTTCGCGTGAAAATCGCGGACGACCAGCGGGTCGAACTCGCGGATGCCACGCTCGGTGCGCGCCCAGTCCACGTCGATACCCACGCCAAGCTCTTGCGCATAGCGGGCAGCCGTCAGCGGCGGCTCAGCGGCACAGGCCAGGCCGGAAGCGATCACAAGCGCAGTGGCAATAACAAGCTTTAACACGGTTTACCTTGCGAGAAATCGAAAGCAATAACCTGTATTTAGCACGCTTTTTCACATTTGGTGTAGCCTCAAAACGTAATAATTCTTTATCCTGCCTGCGCTTTTAGCCAGCCGATAAACGCGTCAATTTTCGGCCAATGCCGTTCAGGCAGCGTGGCAATGTAGTAGTGCTGCTGGCACGGCAAGGTCTTATCACCAAAAGGGGCAACCAGTTCTCCGCGCGCGAGGCGTTTTTCAACCAGCCTTTTTCGCCCCATCGCCACCCCCGCATGGTTTAACGCAGCGGTGATGGCTAAATCTGAACGATCAAAGCCCATGCCCGATGAAGGCAGCGCGTTCACGGCAAAACGCTGCGCCCAGAGTTGCCATTCATCCGTGCCGGAATCCTGACTCCAGGCCTGACGGTCGTGCAGGAGCGTGCAGCGGGCGAGATTCTCGGGCTGGCCGAATAACGCGTGCTCGCGGGCATACTCCAGTGAGCAAACGGGTAAAATGTCTTCATCCATCAGGAACGTGTGCGCAAGGTGTTTTGGCGGCGAATCGTCGAAATAGAGCGCCAGATCGACGCCGGTTCGCTGCATATCGATGTCGTCGTTGCCGGTCAGAAGGGTGAGTGAAATCGCAGGATAGCGGCGCGTAAAATCGCCGAGCAGGGGCACCAGCCAGCACTGAGCGAGGGATGGCCGTGAGTAGACGGTCAGGGTGCCGGTCAGCGCCTGGTTTTTGATATCCTGAATCTCCTGGTTCAGGGTATCGAGCGACGATTTGAGCGTCCCGTAAAGACGCTTCCCCTCCTGCGTAAGCTCAACCTTACGGTGAGAGCGGACAAACAGCCGGATCCCCAACTCCTCTTCCAGCAAATTGATACGGTGGCTCACCGCGCTGGGGCTAAGCGACAGCTCCGCCGCTGCCAGCGCGAAGGATGCATGTCGCGCCGCGACTTCAAAGGTGTACATTTTTGACAGCTGCCAGCCGTTTAGCTGCGGCTTATCTCCCTCCATCGCCCCTCCCTTTCCTGTTTGGTTCAATCTGGCTCACCTGAAACGCAATTTATATCATTTGTCAGTATGCCCCTTTTTTTGTCCAATGATGAACATGGCCGAATGGAAAGAGACGACGATGAACAACCTCCCTACCTTAAAGGCACAGTTTCCTCTGATTGAGGATCTGATTGCCCTGAAAGAAACGACCTGGCTCAACCCGCGTACCACCACGCTTGCCGAGGGGCTGCCCTATGTCGGGCTAACCGAAGACGATGTGAATGACGCCCACGCGCGCCTGCAACGTTTTGCGCCTTACCTGGCGAAAGCGTTTCCAGAAACGGCGGCTACCCACGGGCTGATTGAATCGGAGCTGGTCGCCATTCCGGCGATGCAAACGCGGCTGGAGAAAGAGGCTGGCGCGGCGATCCCCGGCACGCTGCTGCTGAAAAAAGACAGCCATCTGCCCATTTCCGGCTCCATCAAGGCGCGCGGCGGTATCTATGAAGTGCTGGCCCATGCCGAAACGCTGGCGCTGAACGCCGGGCTACTGAGCGTTGACGATGATTACAGCATCCTGCTGGAGCCGCGCTTTAAAGACTTCTTCAGTCAGTACAGCATCGCCGTGGGGTCAACCGGCAACCTGGGGATGTCCATCGGCATCATGAGCGCACGTCTTGGCTTCAGGGTGACAGTACATATGTCTGCCGACGCCCGCGAGTGGAAAAAAGCCAGGCTGCGCAGCCACGGTGCGATCGTCGTTGAATATGAGCAGGATTACGGCGTGGCGGTGGAGCAAGGGCGTAAGGCGGCGGAGCGTGACCCGAACTGTTTCTTTATCGACGATGAAAACTCCCGCACGCTGTTTCTCGGCTACGCGGTGGCTGGCGGGCGGCTGAAAGCGCAGTTTGCCGCGCAGGGCCGCGTGGTGGATGCGCAACATCCTCTGCACGTTTATCTGCCATGCGGCGTCGGCGGGGGTCCTGGCGGCGTGGCGTTTGGCCTTAAGCTGGCCTTTGGTGATAACGTCCACTGCTTCTTCGCCGAGCCGACCCACTCGCCGTGCATGCTGCTGGGCGTCTACACCGGCCTGCACGATGGGATCGCCGTGCAGGATTTGGGGATAGACAACGTCACGGCGGCGGATGGTCTCGCGGTGGGTCGCGCGTCCGGCTTCGTGGGCCGCGCCATGGAGCGCCTGCTCGACGGATTCTATACCCTCTCGGATCAAAGTATGTACAACATGCTCGGCTGGCTGGCACAGGAAGAGGACATTCGCCTGGAGCCGTCCGCGCTGGCGGGTATGGCCGGACCGCTACGGTTCAAAGCCGATGCCAGCGTTACCCACCTGGTGTGGGCGACCGGCGGCGGCATGGTGCCGGAAGAGGAGATGGCGAGGTATCTGGCTAAAGGGGAGTAATTATGTCGGGTGGCGGCTACGCCTTACCCGGCCTACAGGTGCAAAATTTGTTGAATGTGGGTTACCGCAAACAGCAGTGACAGTGACAGCACGGCCAGGGCGATCAGGAACTTATCCCGCACCGCCTTCGGTTGCGCAACGTCGTCCTGCGCCACATCCATCAGGTTTCGGCTGCGGGTGTAGCGCCATAAAATCACCGCCACCAGCGCCAGTACCACGATGGAGATCCAGAAAGGCACCCCGGTGCGATGCCAGTTGTGCTTAATCGCCAGGGCGATCAGCGCACCATACCCCAGCAGCGTGCGCAGCCAGGCCAGCGACGTACGCTCGGGCTGAAGGCCGGGGTCGGCTTCGCGACGCGCTTTGCGGCTATCCGCCATAGAACACCAGCCCCATCACCACACCGGCCACTGCCAGCAACACCGCGCTGATGATCAGCAGCCCACGCGTATAGGGCAGATCCTGCTTCAGGCGCATCGCCTTTTCGTTACGCAGCCAGCGCAGATAACCGTAAATCGCCAGCACGCCCGCAAACAGACACAGCAGCAGCGCCAGCACTTCGCGGATCAATGGGGTAGCAAAATCGGGAGCCAGCTGGTCGAGGCCGACGCCCGCAGCCAGAAAGCCCAGCGCGGTGCGGATCCACGCTAAATAGGTGCGCTCGTTAGCCAGAGAGAAGCGGTAGTCCGGCGCTTCGCCGAGGCGGGAGATTTTCATGGCGGTTCCTTGTGGTGCATAAGGCAGGCTTCAGCATAGCCTAATGCTGGCACCGTTGTTAGCCTATCCCCCAGAACAGCACCGCCAGGAGTTGCGGAGTAATGATTCGCAGGAACATCACCAGCGGATAGACCGTGGCGTACGACAGCGCGGCCGCGCCGCTGGTGGCGTGGAGGTTATTGGCGAAGGCCAGCGCGGGTGGGTCCGTCATCGATCCTGCGAGCATACCGCAGAGCGTGAGATAGTTCATTTTGGCGAACATTCGCGCCAGTATCCCGACCGTTATCAGCGGGATCGCAGTGATAAAGATGCCGTAACCGATCCAGCTGACGCCTTCGCCCTGAAGCAGGGTATCAACAAAATCTCCGCCAGATTTCAGCCCGACCACCGCGAGGAACAGCACAATGCCCAGCTCGCGCAGCGCCAGGTTGGCGCTCGGCGGCATAAACCAGTACAGCTTGCCGATGCAGCCGATACGCCCGAGGATCAGCGCCATAATCAGCGGCCCGCCGGCCAGCCCGAGCTTCAGGGCCACCGGAAAACCCGGTACATACATGGGGACAGAGCCGAGCAGTACACCAAGCCCGATGCCGATGAACACCGGCAGCATCTGCACCTGCTGGAGTTTTTGCTGGGCGTTGCCCACCATATCCGCCACGGCATCAATCGACGCGGGCCGCCCGACCAGATTGAGGATATCGCCAAACTGCAGGCTGGCGTCCTGGCTGGCAACCAGCTCGACGCCTGCGCGGTTCAGACGCGAGATCACCACGTCATAGCGTTCTTTTACCTGCAAATCGCGAATTTTCTTGCCCAATACCTTCTCGTTTGTGACCACCACGCGCTCGACGCGCAGATCGGTACCCCGGGTAGAAAGTGAGGTTTCCACCTCCTGACCAATCACCAGCCGGGCGTTGTTGAGATCCCCGGGCTGACCAACCAGGTGCAGCAGATCGCCGTGCTGAATAAGCGTGCCGGGCGAGGGAACCATCAGCATGTCGTCACGTTTCAGGCGCGAGCAGATGATGGTGGCACTGTTCAGAATGGGCACATCCTGAATCGCCATATTGTTCAGATTGGGGTTTTCAACGCGGATATTGATGGTTTTGATCGGCGCATGGCCGTTGGTCAGGGTGGTTTCATGGTCCTTCGCTTCCTGCTCAACGTTAACGCGGAACAGCACCCGCACCAGCCACATTGAGAGCAGAATGCCGCAAATGCCAAACGGATAGGCCATGGCGTAGCTCATCCCCATCTGATCGACGACATCCGAAGAGATCCCCAGGTCGCGCAGGATTTGCTGGCCTGCCCCGAGCGCGGGCGTGTTGGTCACTGCCCCGGAGAAAATACCGAGCACCACGGGAAGCGGGATCGCGAAAAGTTTATGCAGCACGGCGGTAACCAGCCCACCCATCACCACAATGCCGAAAGCGAACAGGTTGAGCCGCAGGCCCGAGACGCGAAGAGAGGCGAAAAAGCCCGGCCCCACCTGGATACCAATGGTGTAAACGAAGAGGATCAGGCCGAATTCCTGGATAAAATGCAGCATGTCGGCGCTCAGCGCCAGCCCAAACTGGTCGGCAAAGTGGCCGATAAAAATCCCGCCGAACAGCACCCCGCCGATGCCAAAGCCGACGCCGCGAATTTTAATATTGCCTATCCACAGTCCCACCACCGCGACCAGGGCCAACACGCTAACCGTCAACGCGATATCACTCATGATCCACATCCTGTGCATAACCTTAGTTATTTCAGGGATTCTCTTAGAGCCGGGGGCGATTGTATGGGCGATGGCGCACAAAAAAGCCCTGCCGGGGCAGGGCGTTATCTTTGCACCCTCTCCCTGTGGGTGAGGGTCGGGGTGAGGGCATCAGCCCGCACACTGTTAGCTGTTCAACGCCGGGCGCGCGCTAATGGCGATGCGCTGAGGCGCAATGGCTTCCGGCACGTTACGGGTGAGGTCGATATTCAGCAGCCCGTTAGTGAACGTCGCGCCAGAAACTTCCATATGGTCTGCCAGGGTAAAGCTCAGGCTAAACGGCTGAGTGACAAGCCCCTGATGCAGCCATTTGGTCCCGGTTTCTTGTTTTTCCGGCGTGCCTTTTACGGTCAGACGCGTACCTTCGAGCTGGATGTCCAGGTCTTCCTGACGGAACCCGGCTAACGCCAGCGTGATGCGATAGTGGTTGTCATCGCTTTTTTCGATGTTGTACGGCGGAAAAGTCTGTTGCTCGGTGGTGCTTTGCAGGGCATTCGCCAGTTTGTCAAAACCAATCCACTGACGCAGCAGGGGGGATAAATCGTAGTTACGCATACTAAATCTCCTTCTGAGAAGCGAGTTCGGCACAGTCTAATTTTGTGCGCAGTTGTTCCTGCAAATCCTGATGGATTCGCCTATGCTCCCGGTTCGGCAAGCAATTCTGAGTGGGCCGCAGCCGCGACCCGCGTGATTAGTTAATTTCGATCCGGCGCGGTTTTTTCTCTTCCGGAATCACACGTTCCAGTTCGATAAACAGCAGTCCGTTGACCAGGTTCGCGCCTTTAACGTGAATGTTCTCGGCCAACTGGAACTTGCGTTCAAAGTTGCGCTCGGCGATGCCCTGGTAAAGGTAGGTACGTTCTTTCTGCTCTGCCGTATGGGAGCCTTTCACTACCAGCAGGTTGTCCTGCGCGGTGATCTCCAGCTCGCTTTCTGCGAAACCGGCGACGGCAATGGCAATGCGGTAGTGGTTTTCATCGACCAGCTCAACGTTGTAGGGAGGATAGCCGTTGCTCTGGCTTTGGTTATTTTCTAAATGGTTGAACAGGCGGTCAAAACCAATAGCAGAACGGTATAGCGGAGAAAGATCGAAGTTACGCATAAATTAAAACTCCTGAAATCAGCGAGAGATGTAGCCTTCCACCATGGACAGGCTTCTGTGCCCCCGAACACCCCTCAGGCGTGTTCGTTATCGGGTTACATTCTTAAAATGGGTCTGGATACGGGCTTTTCAAGCGTATGCAGACGAGATTTTTTTGCACTTTGCTGGATGTCGCATAGACTGGGACAACAGCACTAAGGGTTAAATTGCGATAGCCGCCACAGAGCCGGGTTGTCGGGCTATTCATTTTGATCAAGGCCCGCTATAACCCTGAGTTACAGGCTCATGCAATGCCATTAACAATGACTGAGTGATGATGAAAAATGTTCTGATTAAGCTGACGACGTTCAGCGGGATTGTTTTACTTTGCGGGTGTTCGAGCGTGATGTCTCACACCGGCGGTAAAGAAGGAACATACCCGGGAACGCGCGCCAGCGCAGCGATGATCTCGGATGACGATACCAACTGGGGCACCAAATCCCTGGCCATTCTGGATATGCCTTTCACGGCCGTGGCGGACACGCTCCTGCTGCCGTGGGATCTGTTCCGCACCGACAGCTCCGTGCGTTCACGCGTTGAAAAAAGCGAGAAGGAAAACCTGGCCACCAACGCCGTTATCCCGCCCGCCAGCCTGTCCGTACAGTAATCGTAATCAGGTTTCCGTTACCCAAAGCTGATGGAAACCGTTCGTTTCTTCCATCCAGGCTATCCAGTGACCGTCCGGGGAAAACACGACAGCATCCGCTGATGGCGGGTTGCCATGATCGGACGTCAGAAACGTCACCGCTCCGGTTTGCGCATCGCAGCACGCTATGCGGTTCTCCAGCACATAGCCCAGTTTTTCCCCCGACGGATGCCAGTTAAAAGCCGATTGAATGCCGCTTTCATGGTGCGTTAGCTGGCGCGGTTCACCGCCTTCCGGCGAGATAAGCCACAGCTGCACAATGCCGTTGTCGTCGCGCATCAAAAAGGCAATCTGCGTGCCCTGCGGATTGCTGCGCACCCACTGACGCGGCACGTTGACCAGCCCCGGATAGGCGTTCTGATGCGTAAAGGTTAAACGACGCTGTGCCACGCCCGCTGGCGGTGCAGGCAGGGTTTCCGGCGTGCCCTGCAAAGGCACCTCGCCAGCACGTTTCCACCCTTGTTCATCGTTGGGCAGATCGATAACGAACAGTTCGGGCACTTTCTCACCCGTGACGGACAGCGTATCGCCAATAAAGGCCAGCCTGTCGTTGCCAACCCAGCCCTCTTCATAGGCGCGGTTGATCTCATCGCTGCCGGGCTGCGGCGTTGGCGTGGTGCGGCTGACCAGCACGCTCCAGAAGGCGCCAGCATAGTTACGTGGATGGTTGCCCCGCGGGGTTACCGGGCCAAACGGCGACGCGACGCCGACGTTGCGTAAGTCCCGCTTCGGGTCGTGCTCATGCATGACGTGGTCGTTATAGGTAAAGCTGACCAACTGCCCGTTCGGGCTAAAGACATGCACATGGCTGCCGCCGCGCAGCGCGCCTGCGGTATAGGGCGGAGTGATATCCATGGCATCAAGGTTTTCGACCGCACCGTTGCAGGCCACCACCCCCTGACGATGGTGAAAGTCATACTGCCAGTCGGCATCCGGGCGTTGCGGGCCGTGGATAAAGACGTATTTGTCTTGTGCAGGATGAACGGTCACCACGCCGACGTGCGCGCCGTTCGTAGCGCGATAAATCACCTCAACCTCCCCCGTCATGACGTTGACCCGCTCAATGGTTTCGCCGGTGAACGACGCGCCGGACGGGCGCACGTCAAAGGCCAGCCACTGGCTGTCGGGCGTCCAGGTGTTGATATTGGTGAGCTGGTGATGGCGGGAAGCGAAGGTGATTTGTTTCATGGAGATACCCTGATGCGCAGTTATCGCATCAGGGTAAAACATCAGCGGGAATTAGCCTACACGTTTCACATCGCCCACCAGCAGGATGTAAGAAAGCGCGCCGATCAACGCCACGGCGGAGATGTAAACCAGCGCCGGACCAAAACCGTAATCCTGCGCCAGATAGCCGATCACCAGAGGTACGGTGATCCCCCCCAGACCGCCAACGAAGTTGAAGACGCCGCCCGTGAGGCCGATCAGGCGCATCGGTGCCAGCGAGGAGACCAGAGACCAGGTGATGGAGGCAAAACCGTTGCCGAAGAAGGCGATGGCCATCAGGGTCATTATCCACACCGGATCGTTGGTGTAGTTCGCGCCCATGATGCAGGTGGAGATCAGCAGCCCGCAGATGATCGGCGTTTTACGCGCCACGCCCAGCGAGAAGCCCTTTTTCACCAGCCTGTCGGCCAGCCAGCCGGAGAGCAGCACACCGAAGAAGGCCGCGAGGAACGGCACGGTGGTCATAAAGCCCGCCTTCAGTGCGGTGATGCCCTTTTCCTGCGTAAGATAGTTCGGGAACCAGGTCAGGAAGAACCACAGCGTTGAGGTGACGGCAAACTGGCCCAGATACACGCCCACCAGCTTACGGTGGAACACCAGCTTCCAGTCCGCTTTGGTCAGGGACTGACGCGCCTCTTTTTTCACAGGCGCATCGCCATCCACCAGACCGCCGCCGTCGCGGATGTAGTCCAGCTCGGCTTTGGTGATGCTTTTGGTCAGGCGAGGCGGCTGGTACACCTTGAACCAGATCAGTGACCAGATAATCCCGATACCGCCGGTGACAATAAACACCCAATGCCAGCTCAGCAGCTCCTGGATCCAGATCAGCAGCGGCGTGAGAAACGCCAGGCCGACAAACTGCCCGGAGGTGTAGAACCCAACGGCAGACGCACGTTCATGCTCCGGGAACCAGCTGGTCACCATGCGGTTGTTGGTCGGGAACGCCGGGGCTTCGAAAATCCCGGTGATGGCGCGCAGGCCAATCAGCGACATCAGCCCGGTCGCAAAGCCCTGGAACAGCGTGGCGACGGACCAGCCGAAAATGGCGATAAAGTAGGTCAGACGTGAGCCGACCCGGTCAAGGAACCAGCCGCCGGGGATCTGGCACAGCGTATAGAGCCAGGCAAAGGCCGAGAAGACGTAGCCCATTTCTGCCTTGGTAATACCAAATTCTTCCTGAATATGGGCCGACGCAACGGCCAGGTTGGCGCGGTCGACATAACAAATCACCACGGTAATAAAAATCATCATCAGCGTCAGGTAGCGGCGACGCCCGGTTTTGGTAGCAATAACTGGAATATCCATCGCAATCTGTCTCCAGATTTTGGGCATAGCGAAGCCGCTCACCATGCCCTGTAGTTTACAGAGGGTTATATTTTTATATGTGCGTTTTTTTGCCCGGTGGCGCTGCTGTATGTCCGGGCCTACGGGAGAGTAGGCCGAATAAGCGTAGCGCCATCCGGCGATTTACCACTCGGCGACGGAACCGTCTTCATGCCGCCATAACGGGTTACGCCAGTCCGGCGCATGTTTACTCAGCTCAATGACTTTGGCTTCGTCGATCTCCACGCCAAGGCCCGGCTTCGTTAACGGTTTAAAGAACCCGCCTTCCATGCAGAAGTCTTCTTTGTTCTTCACAAAATCGAGCAGTTCCGCGCCCTTGTTGTAATGAATGCCCATGCTCTGTTCCTGGAACACGGCATTACGGGAGACAAAATCGACGTGCAGACAGGCCGCCAGCGCGACAGGCCCGAGCGGGCAGTGCGGGGCCAGCGCCACGTCGTAAGCTTCTGCCATACCGGCAATTTTGTAGCATTCGGTGATGCCGCCCGCATGAGAGAGGTCCGGCTGCAGGATCGCGATTCCGCCCGCTTCCAGCACACGTTTAAACTCGAAGCGTGAGAACATCCGTTCGCCCGCCGCAATCGGAATGTGCGTCTGTTCCGCCAGCTTCGGATAGTATTCGGCCTGCTCGGCCAGCACCGGCTCTTCGATAAACAGCGGACGGTACGGCTCCAGCTCTTTGATCAGCACTTTCGCCATCGGCGCGCTGACGCGGCCATGGAAGTCCAGCCCAAACTCAATGTCATTGCCGAAGGCTTCACGGATCTGCGCCACGGTATTCACCGCCCGGTCTACCGCACGTGAATTGTCGATCACCCCCATCTCTTCACAGCCGTTGAGCTTGAAGGTGTCAAAACCAATGCTGCGCAGTTGCTTGATACCGTCGATCACTTCCGCAGGACGGTCGCCGCCTACCCAGCTGTAGGCTTTAATTTTGTCGCGAACCAGGCCGCCCATCAGCTGCCAGACCGGGGCGTTCAGCACTTTTCCTTTGATATCCCACAGCGCCTGGTCGATACCGGCGATGGCACTCATCAGAATGGGGCCACCGCGGTAGAAGCCCGCGCGATACATCACCTGCCACAGGTCGTTAATGCGCGCCGGATCCTGACCAATCAGGTATTCACCCAGCTCGTGCACGGCAGCTTCCACGGTGCGGGCGCGGCCCTCAATCACCGGCTCGCCCCAGCCAACAACCCCTTCGTCGGTTTCGATTTTCAGGAACATCCAACGCGGCGGTAAACGGTACGTGGTGAGTTTGGTTATTTTCATTTCACTGCCTCTCGATACGCTTTCACAAATGCTGCTGCCTGCTGTGCGGTGCGCTCCACGCTCTGTCCGGCGCGATAAAGATCGCTACCCAGCCCGGCGCCTGCACAGCCAGCCTTTATCCACTGCGCCAAGTTTTCTGGCGTCACGCCGCCCACGGCCAGGACCGGTACGCTTGCGGGTAAGACCGCTTTCAGCGCTTTGATGTACTCCGGGCCAAAGGCCGATGACGGGAAAATTTTCAGCGCCTGCGCGCCCGCATCGAGAGCGGTAAAGGCTTCGGTTGCCGTTGCACATCCCGGGCAGACGGTCATGCCGTAGCCCACCGCGCGGCGGATCACCTCTGGGTTGATGTTGGGCGTGACGATAAGTTTGCAGCCCATTTTCGCCAGCCTGTCGACCTGCTCCGGCTGTAGCACCGTGCCTGCGCCAATCAGCGCCTTATCACCAAACGCATCGACGACGGCCGGTATGCTTTTTTCCCACTCCGGGGAGTTGAGCGGGATTTCCACCGCGTCAAACCCGGCGTCAATCACCGCGCCTACGTGCACCAACGCCTCGCCGGGAGTGATGCCGCGCAATATCGCTATAAGGGGAAGGTTAGTTTGCCACTGCATGAGCGATGCTCCTTATTCCAGCCTGAAATGCCGTGTCGCCCTCTACCGCCGCCACGTCCCGACCCATGGCGTGAAACGCCTGGCGATACCGTGAGGTCAGCAATGAGCCTGCGACGAGAGTAATGGCCTGCTGCCCGGCGAAGCGTTCACTCAGGCTGGCGACTTCGGCGCCAATCAGCAGGCCGGACAGAAACTCGCTGACCTGCTCGCGCGGGAGTTGTCCCAGCACGTGCGAAGCGCGAACCTCAAAAAGCTGCGGCAAAACGGCAGGAGAAGCGATCCCGCGCTCAAGCCCGGCGGCAAACGCCTCCGGCGACGGGGCTTGCTCCGGCAATCCCGCACCTACCAGCGAATGCTTAAGCAGCAAATGGTGTAATTCGCCGGTCATCACGGTGCGAAAATCATGGATTGTGTCGGTATCGGCCTGCACCCACTTGCAGTGGGTACCGGGCATGACGTAGACAGAAGAAGGAGAAAGCGTGCGTGCGCCGAGCAGCTGCGTCTCTTCGCCGCGCATAACGTTGTGGTTATCGTCGCGAGAGACGCACAAGCCGGGAATAATCCAGATATTGTCGCCAACGGACGTTAACTGCTCGCCAATGGATGAGAACGGGGCAGGCACCGGCAGATAGGGCGCAACCTTCCAGCCCACATTGCTGCCCACCATGCCTGCCATCACCACCGGCGTGGCGCCGTCGCGCCAGTTTTGTGTCACCTCTGCCAGCACCGCCTCGGGGGATTTACCATTCAGACGCGTAACGCCTGCTTCTGATTGCCTGCTCTCCAGGCACTGCTCGCCCTGGTACAGCCAGGCGCGCAGATTGGTCGATCCCCAGTCAATGGCGATGTAGCGAGATGTCATGTGATTTCCTTTAACCTTCGTGTCGAGCTGGCGATCATCGTGAGCGCCGCCTGCTCTGCCGCATCGCCGTCCTGATGCCGTATCGCATCGAACAGCGCTTTATGTTCCTGGAGCGTTTTCGGCATGTTGGCCTCATCACCCATCCAGGTACGTTCAAATACCGCACGCTGTAGCGAGCTGATTGCCACGCTAAGCTGCTGCAGCACCGGGTTATGCACCGACTGGAGTACCGCCTCGTGGTAGCGAATATCCGCTTCGTTGAAGGCGTCCCGGTTCTGGTTGTTGGCGATCATGTCGTTCAGGGCCGACTCAATCTGCGCCAGGTCGCCCGACGTGGCGCGTTCCGCCGCCCAGCGGGCTATCGCCGGTTCCACGAGGTTTCGTACCTCGCTCATCGCGCCGATAAGCCGCGGGTCGTAGTCGTTTTCCAGCACCCACTGCAGAACATCGGTATCGAGGTAGTTCCACTGATTGCGCGGAGCAACAAACGCGCCGCGATAACGCTTCATTTCAATCAGCCGTTTCGCCATCAGCGAACGGAACACTTCCCGGATGATGTTGCGCGAGGTTTCAAACTCCTCACACAGTTCCGCCTCGGCAGGCAGCGGTGAACCTGGAACATATTTGCCGCCCACAATCTGGGTGCCCAGCGTGATAACAATGCGATCGGTTTTATTGAGAGTCATGGAGAGTCCTTATGCTCTTTGTGTCCATCCCTACTTTACCGCGACCGCTGAATTTCGCCTCACTTTTGCAGTACAAACGTGATGCTGTTCGTCATGCCTGTAGCCGTAATGTAGTACAATCATTAAATGTTGTACTACAATCCAGATCACAAAAAGAACAACTCAATAAATTGAAGGCAAAAAAAAGCCCCGGTTGATAACCAGGGCCGATGTGTTTAACAAAGCTTAGTTCAGGACAAACTTCTCGATCGCGTAGGCAGCGCCGTCTTCCAGGTTGGATTTGGTCACGAAGTTGGCCACTTCTTTCACCGATGGGATCGCGTTATCCATCGCTACCCCCATGCCCGCGTATTCGATCATCGCGATATCGTTTTCCTGATCGCCCAGGGACATGATCTCTTCAGGCTTGATGCCCAGCGCATCGGCCAGCGATTTCACGCCAGTGCCCTTATTGACGCGTTTATCGAGGATTTCGAGGAAGTACGGCGCGCTTTTCAGCACGGTGTATTTCTCTTTGACCTCCGCCGGGATGCGTGCGATGGCTTTATCAAGAATCGCTGGCTCATCAATCATCATGACCTTCAGGAACTGCGTGGCCGGGTCCATGTTCTCTGCTTCGCAGAACACCAGCGGAATGGTAGCGACATAGGATTCATGCACGGTGTAGTAGCTGATATCGCGGTTGGCGGTATACAGCGTATTGCGATCGAGTGCGTGGAAGTGTGAACCCACTTCGCGGGAGAGCTTTTCCAGGAACCGGTAATCATCATAGCTCAGCGCGGTTTGCGCCACCGTGCTGCCATCGGCCGCTTTCTGCACCAGCGCACCGTTATAGGTGATGCAGTAATCGCCCGGCTGGTTCATATGCAGTTCTTTCAGGTAGCTGTGCACACCCGCATATGGCCGGCCAGTGGTCAGTACCACGTTCACGCCTTTTGCGCGCGCGGCGGCAATCGCGTTTTTAACGGCTGGAGAGATAGTGTGGTCTGGCAGCAGCAGCGTGCCGTCCATATCAATTGCAATGAGTTTGATGGCCATGAGATCCCCGGATTGAATGAGTCTGCACTCATGCTAACGCGATTCCGCTCAAAAAACACGGTAAGAAAGGGGATTGGGTGTGAGGGGGGGATTCCTCTTTTGCACAGGTTTACCCTCACCCTAACCCTCTCCCACAGGGAGAGGGAACCGTGCACCCTCTCCCTGTGGGAGAGGGCTGGGGTGAGGGGGGATTACTTAGATATCAATATTCGCCGCTTTCAGGGCATTCTCTTCGATAAAGGCACGGCGTGGTTCAACCGCATCGCCCATCAGGGTCGTGAACAGCTGGTCCGCTGCAATCGCGTCCTTCACGGTTACGCGCAGCATGCGACGGCTTTCCGGATCCATGGTGGTTTCCCACAGCTGCTCCGGGTTCATCTCGCCCAGACCTTTATAACGCTGGATTGCCAGGCCACGACGGGACTCTTTCACCAGCCATTCCAGCGCCTGCTCGAAGCTGGCAACCGGCTGACGACGTTCGCCACGTTCAATGAACGCATCGTCTTCAATCAGACCGCGCAGCTTTTCGCCGAGGGTGCAGAGACGGCGGTATTCCGGCCCGGTCACAAACTCGTGCTCCAGCGGATAATCGGTGTCGACACCGTGGGTACGCACGCGGATAACCGGCTCGAACTGCTGATCAGCGTTCTGCTGAACATCGCATTTCCACATGCTACCGTGCTGTTCGTTCTCGTTCAGCTCGCTCACCAGGCTGTTTACCCAGCGGGACACGGTCTGTTCGTCGCTCAGATCCGCTTCGGTCAGCGTAGGTTGATACACCAGCGCTTTCAGCAGCGTTTTCGGATAACGACGCTCCATGCGGACAATCATTTTCTGAGCAGCGTTGAACTCGGAGACCAGACGCTCCAGCGGCTCGCCTGCCAGCGCTGGTGCGCTGGAGTTTGCGTGCAGGGTCGCACCATCAAGCGCGATCGCGATTTGGTACTGATCCATCGCTTCGTCGTCTTTAATGTACTGTTCCTGTTTGCCTTTCTTCACTTTGTACAGCGGTGGCTGTGCTATGTAGACGTGACCACGTTCAACGATTTCCGGCATCTGACGGTAGAAGAAGGTCAACAGCAGCGTACGAATGTGCGAGCCGTCGACGTCCGCATCGGTCATGATGATGATGCTGTGATAGCGCAGCTTGTCCGGGTTGTACTCGTCACGGCCAATGCCGCAGCCGAGCGCGGTGATAAGCGTCGCCACTTCCTGAGAAGAGAGCATCTTGTCGAAGCGCGCTTTCTCCACGTTGAGGATTTTACCCTTCAGCGGCAGGATCGCCTGGTTCTTACGGTTACGGCCCTGCTTCGCAGAACCGCCCGCGGAGTCCCCTTCCACCAGGTACAGTTCGGACAGCGCCGGGTCGCGTTCCTGACAGTCCGCCAGTTTGCCCGGCAGGCCTGCTAAGTCCAGCGCACCCTTACGGCGCGTCATTTCGCGGGCTTTACGCGCCGCTTCACGGGCACGTGCCGCATCGATAATTTTGCCGACCACGATTTTCGCGTCGGACGGGTTTTCCAGCAGGTATTCGCTCAGCAGTTCGTTCATCTGCTGCTCAACCGCCGATTTCACCTCAGAAGAGACCAGTTTGTCTTTGGTCTGCGAGGAGAACTTCGGATCCGGCACCTTCACGGAGACAACGGCAATCAGGCCTTCACGGGCATCGTCACCGGTGGCGCTGACTTTCGCTTTCTTGCTGTAGCCTTCTTTGTCCATATAGGCGTTCAGGGTACGGGTCATCGCCGCGCGGAAGCCCGCCAGGTGCGTACCGCCGTCACGCTGTGGAATGTTGTTGGTGAAGCAGTAGATGTTTTCCTGGAAACCGTCGTTCCACTGCAGCGCCACTTCCACGCCAATGCCGTCTTTCTCGGTTGAGAAGTAGAAAATATTTGGGTGAATTGGCGTTTTGTTCTTGTTCAGATACTCAACGAACGCCCTGATGCCGCCTTCGTAGTGGAAGTGGTCTTCTTTGCCGTCGCGTTTGTCTTTCAGGCGGATAGACACGCCGGAGTTCAGGAATGACAGTTCGCGCAGGCGTTTCGCCAGGATGTCGTATTCAAATTCGGTGACGTTGGTGAAGGTTTCGTGGCTTGGCCAGAAGCGTACCAGGGTACCGGTTTTGTCGGTATCACCGGTCACAGCCAGCGGTGCCTGCGGCACGCCGTGGGTATACACCTGGCGATGAATTTTACCTTCGCGCTGGATAACCAGCTCCAGCTTCTGCGACAGGGCGTTTACAACGGAGACGCCAACGCCATGCAGACCGCCGGAAACTTTATAGGAGTTATCATCGAATTTACCGCCTGCGTGCAGAACGGTCATGATGACTTCCGCAGCAGATACGCCCTCTTCCGGGTGAATACCGGTTGGGATGCCACGACCATCATCGGTGACGGATACGGAGTTGTCCGCATGGATCGTCACCACGATGTCTTTACAGTGACCCGCGAGCGCTTCGTCGATAGCGTTATCTACCACCTCGAATACCATGTGGTGCAGACCGGTGCCGTCATCCGTATCGCCGATATACATACCAGGGCGCTTACGCACCGCATCCAGCCCTTTCAGGACTTTGATACTGGAGGAGTCATAAGAATTCGACATCAACGTTTCTCGCTCATTTAAACTTGGGTTAATCCGTTATTTTACCCTTTTCCACGGTAAACATCTTCGAATTTTCGTCCGACATGTCTATAACGTGTTCAGCGCTAATGGCACTGACGAAAACCTGCGACTGCGTGGCTTTTAAGCGGCTGGCAAGCAGCCCGCGCCGCGCGTCGTCAAGTTCCGAGGCAAAATCATCTATCAGATACAGGCAGCGTCGCCCGCTCTCGCGGGTAAGAAACTCCCCCTGCGCCAGGCGCAGCGCGCACATCAGCAGCTTAAGCTGCCCGCGCGACAAGGTATCTTCGACCGGCGCACCGTCTGCACGTATGCGAAAATCCGCTTTGTGCGGGCCGTGCGCAGTGTAGGTCAGCATGCGATCGCGCTCGAAATTTCTTTCCAGCACGTCGGCATAATCCGTCTCTTTCTCCCAGCCGCGCTGGAAGGAGAAGGTAAGAGAAAACTCGGGTAAAAACTGTTTGCAGGTATCAGCCATGTCTTCGGCGATCCCTGCACTGTATTCGGCACGCCAGCGGCTGATTTGTTCCGCAAGAGGAATGAGTTCTAAATCCCACGGACGCAGCTGGGCATAGCGCGTGACCTGACGCAACGCGGCGTTGCGCTGCTTAAGCAGACGCTTCAGGTTGCTCCAGGCGTTAAAGAAACCGGCTTCATTGTGAAAGCATCCCCAGTCGAGGAAGGCTCTTCTGTATTTGGGGCCGCCGTTGAGTAAAGTAAACCCCTCCGGCGTGATCAGCTGCATCGGCATTAACAGCGCCAGCTCGGCGACCTTGTGGCCGTCGGTACCGTCGATGCGCACCTTGCTGTCGCCCTGCTTATCTTTACTCAGGCCGATGGCGGTTTCCCGCTCCGCGCCCTGTAAACGCCCGTGCAGAACAAAGGATTCCTGTTCGTGGCGAATGACGCGACCAATCTGCAAACTGCGAAACGCCCGGCCATGGCCGAGCGTATAGATGGCTTCCAGCACGCTGGTTTTGCCGCTGCCGTTCGCGCCAACCAGGAAATTAAAGCCAGGGGATAAAGCGAGATCCGCGCTTTCGATATTGCGAAAGTCGCGGATCAACAGACGGGTGAGCGACATTACAGTCTCATTGGCATAACAACATAAGCCGCGCTTTGGCTGGCCGCATCTTCAATCTGTACGCTCGACACGGAGTCGGTCAGCAGAATGCGAACGTTCTCGCACTTCAGCGCATTCAGCACGTCCAGCACGTAGCTGACGTTAAAGCCGATTTCCATCTCAGCCCCGGCGTAGGTGACGTCCAGAATCTCTTCTGCTTCTTCCTGCTCCGGGTTGTTGGCGGTGATTTTAATCTGGTTTTCGCTCACATACAGACGCACGCCGCGGAACTTCTCGTTAGAGAGGATGGCCGCACGCGCGAACGCCTGCTTGAGGATATCGCAGCCCGCTTCCAGCGTTTTGTCCGGGTTCTTCGGCAATACGCGGCGATAATCCGGGAAACGACCGTCAACCAGCTTCGAGGTGAAGACAAAATCACCCACGTGTGCGCGGATGTTGTTGCTGCCGATCTGCACGCGCAGCGGGGTTTCGCCGCCGTCGAGCATACGCATCAGCTCAATCACGCCTTTACGCGGCACGATCACCGAATGGTTTGGCAGTGAATCGCCAATCGGCATGGAGCAGACCGCCAGACGGTGTCCGTCGGTGGCGACGGTACGCAGCTCTTCGCCTTCGGTTTCGAACAGCATGCCGTTTAAGTAGTAGCGAACGTCCTGATGGGCCATGGAGAACTGCGTGGCTTCAATCAGACGCTTCATCGTTGCCTGCGGCAGGGTGAATTCAACTTCGCTCTGCCAGTCGTCCAGGTTTGGGAAGTCCGCAGCGGGCAGGGTGGAGAGCGAGAAACGACTGCGGCCAGAGCGCACCAGTATGCGGTCGCCCTCCAGCTGCACGGCGATTTCAGCGCCTTCCGGCAGGCCGCGGCAGATATCGAAGAATTTACGTGCCGGAACAGTGGTCGCGCCCGCGTTATGCGGCTGAGTCAGCGTAACGCGCGCGATCATTTCCATTTCCAGGTCCGTGCCGGTCAGCGACAGCGTACCGTCCGCGACCTGAAGCAGCAGGTTTCCAAGGATAGGCAGCGTTGGGCGACCACCTAATGGGCCACTCACCTGTTGCAGCGGTTTTAATAAATGTTCACGTTCAACGGTAAATTTCATAGCGTCACGATGATAGAGTTCTGATTAAATTGGAAAAATCTTCTTTTATGTCGTGGCTTTCTTCACGCAACTGCTCAATCTTGCGGCAGGCGTGCAGCACGGTCGTGTGGTCACGGCCACCAAACGCATCGCCGATCTCCGGCAGACTGTGGTTGGTTAACTCTTTTGCCAGCGCCATCGCCATCTGACGCGGACGCGCCACCGATCGGGAACGACGTTTAGACAGCAAATCTGCCACTTTGATTTTGTAATACTCGGCCACCGTCTTCTGAATATTATCGATGGTGACGAGTTTTTCCTGCAAGGCCAGCAGATCGCGCAGCGCTTCACGCACGAAATCGATGGTGATAGCGCGGCCGGTAAAGTTGGCATTAGCGATGACGCGGTTCAGTGCCCCTTCCAGCTCGCGCACGTTGGAGCGCAGGCGCTTGGCAATAAAGAAGGCCACTTCGCCCGGCAGACGAATGTCGTTCTCGTCCGCTTTTTTCATCAGGATCGCGACGCGGGTTTCCAGCTCGGGCGGTTCGATCGCCACGGTCAGGCCCCAGCCGAAGCGGGATTTCAGACGATCTTCAACGCCGTTGATCTCTTTGGGATAACGATCCGAGGTCAAAATGATCTGCTGATTACCTTCCAGCAGTGCGTTGAAGGTGTGGAAAAACTCTTCCTGGGATCGTTCTTTATTGGCGAAGAACTGAATGTCATCGATAAGCAGGGCATCAACGGAACGGTAGTAGCGTTTAAACTCTTCGATCGCATTGTTTTGCAGGGCTTTTACCATGTCCTGAACGAAGCGCTCGGAGTGCATATACACCACTTTCGCATTGGGCTTGCGCGCCACGATGCCGTTGCCGACAGCGTGCAGAAGGTGCGTTTTACCCAGACCCGTGCCGCCGTAGAGAAACAGCGGGTTATAGGCGCCGCCAGGGTTGTCTGCTACCTGCCGTGCCGCAGCGCGCGCCAGCTGGTTTGATTTACCTTCAACGAAGTTATCAAACGTATGCTTCACGTTCACGTTAGAGCGGTAGGTCTGCTCGGCCGGGGCGGGAACATTGTCCCAGCCCGAACGGGTCGAAGGGAGAACGCGCGGTGCCGGGGCGGGAGTCACCTGAGCAGGTGCCGCAACATTGACGGTTTCGCGAACGGTTTGGGTAACCGGTTTTGTCCCCACTTCAAAGCGCAGCTGTGGGACATCAGAGCCGCAGAAATCATTCAGCAAGCCGTTGATGTTGTTCAGGTACTTATCTCTTACCCAATCGAGCACGAAACGGTTTGGCGCGTACAAAGCCAGCGTGTTATCGCTCAGTTCCGCCTGCAACGGGCGGATCCACATACTGAATTCTGTGGCTGGTAACTCATCCTGCAATCGGGCAAGACATTGCTGCCAAAGCGAAAGTGACACGGCGGACTCCACTCGAACAATAAAAGAAAACTATTGAATATTCATGATTGTTGACACACATCGACAAGACCCGATGTAGAAGGGTGATGTGTGAATTGCTGTCTGCAATTTTCCCCGATCGGGCCACTGGGATCCCGATCAGGACCGCGGATCATAGCGTAAACTGAGCCAGAGATCTTCTGTTTCTCACAGATTCTTCCCGATTTATCCACAGGATGATCCGAAACCGGGTAAGTGTAATCGATCCTGGAGTGGGACCCCACGATTTAGCCCGCATATTGGAAAATTTAATGAGCACAGATAATTTTCTGCTTAAATGATCTAACGAAGATCCGGGACGATCCTTGCGCTTTATTGATGAGCCCGTATAATCCTCGACCCGGCGCGTGATGGTCATCTTCCTGCGTCGTCCGCTGCTCATTTTCCACGCGAAAACGTGCGGAAATACGCGGGAAATAAGGAAAGAGAATTGACTCCGGAGTGTACAATTATTACAATCCGGCCTCTTTAATCACCCACGCTGAGGCGTTAGTCGTTCGATATTCGTTCGGGTATACGCGAAAGTCAGTGAATTTATTCAAGTTTAGGTAGAAATCGCCATGAAACGCACTTTTCAACCGTCTGTACTGAAGCGCAACCGTTCTCACGGCTTCCGTGCTCGTATGGCTACTAAAAATGGTCGTCAGGTTCTGGCACGTCGTCGTGCTAAAGGCCGTTCTCGTCTGACCGTTTCCAAGTAATAAAGCTAACCCCTGAGTGGTTAAGCTAGCATTTCCCAGGGAGTTACGTTTGTTAACTCCCACTCATTTCACTTTCGTCTTCCAGCAGCCACAACGGGCTGGCACGCCGCAAATCACCATCCTCGGCCGCCAAAATTCGCTGGGGCATCCCCGCATCGGTCTCACTGTCGCCAAGAAAAACGTTAAGCGTGCGCATGAACGCAATCGGATTAAACGTCTGACGCGTGAAAGCTTCCGTTTACGTCAACACGAACTGCCTTCTATGGATTTCGTGGTGGTGGCTAAAAAAGGGGTTGCCGACCTCGATAACCGTGCTCTCTCGGAAGCGTTGGAAAAATTATGGCGCCGCCATTGTCGCCTGGCTCGCGGGTCCTGATAGCCCTTATAAGGGTCTATCAGCGCCTGATTAGTCCGCTACTCGGGCCGCACTGCCGTTTCACACCGACGTGCTCAAGCTACGGAATTGAGGCCTTGCGCAGGTTTGGAGTGATAAAAGGCAGTTGGTTGACGGTGAAACGCGTATTAAAATGCCACCCTTTACACCCCGGTGGAGACGACCCCGTCCCCCCAGGACCATTTGATACCAGAGAACACTAACGATGGATTCGCAACGCAATCTTCTTATCATCGCTTTGTTGTTCGTGTCTTTCATGATCTGGCAGGCTTGGGAGCAGGATAAAAATCCTCAACCTCAGCAGCAGACCACGCAGACCACGACCACCGCAGCGGGTAGCGCCGCCGACCAGGGCGTACCGGCCAGTGGCCAGGGGAAACAGATTACGGTTAAGACCGATGTGCTTGAGCTGACTATCAACACCCGTGGTGGTGATGTTGAGCAGGCGCTGCTGTTGACCTACCCGAAAGAGCTGAAGTCTACTGAACCGTTCCAGTTACTGGAAACCACGCCTGAGTTTATCTACCAGGCTCAAAGCGGCCTGACCGGTCGTGATGGCCCGGATAACCCGGCTAACGGTGCGCGTCCGCTGTATAACGTCGACAGTGATACCTTTGTCCTGGCTGATGGTCAGAACGAAATCGCCATCCCGATGACCTATACTGACGCGGCAGGCAACACCTTCACCAAAACCTTCACCCTGAAACGCGGTGAATATGCGGTGAACGTGGGCTACAGCGTACAGAACGCCGGTGAAAAACCGCTGGAACTGTCGACCTTTGGTCAGCTGAAGCAGTCCATCAATCTGCCGTCTCACCGTGACACCGGAAGCAGCAACTTTGCGCTGCATACCTTCCGTGGCGCGGCGTACTCCACGCCAGATACCAAGTATGAGAAATACAAATTCGACACCATTGCCGATAACGAAAACCTGAACGTCAGTTCTAAAGGCGGCTGGGTAGCGATGCTGCAGCAGTATTTCGCGACGGCGTGGGTACCGAATAACGACGGCACCAACAACTTCTACACCGCGAACCTCGGCAACGGTATTGCAGCCATCGGCTACAAATCTCAGCCGGTTCTGGTTCAGCCGGGTCAAACCGGTAAGCTGGCAAGCACCCTGTGGGTCGGCCCGGAAATCCAGGACAAAATGGCTGCCGTGGCACCGCACCTGGATCTGACCGTCGATTACGGTTGGTTGTGGTTCATCTCTCAGCCGCTGTTTAAGCTGCTGAAGTTTATCCACAGCTTCCTGGGCAACTGGGGCTTCTCGATCATCGTTATCACCTTCATCGTTCGTGGCATCATGTACCCGCTGACTAAAGCGCAGTACACCTCCATGGCGAAGATGCGTATGCTGCAGCCGAAGATTGCGGCGATGCGTGAGCGTCTGGGCGATGACAAACAGCGTCAGAGCCAGGAGATGATGGCCCTGTACAAAGCAGAGAAAGTGAACCCGCTGGGCGGCTGCTTCCCGCTGCTGATTCAGATGCCAATCTTCCTTGCGCTGTACTACATGCTGATGGGTTCCGTTGAACTGCGCCACGCGCCGTTCGCTCTGTGGATCCATGACCTGTCTGCACAGGACCCGTACTACATCCTGCCGATCCTGATGGGCGTAACGATGTTCTTCATCCAGAAGATGTCGCCGACCACCGTGACCGACCCGATGCAGCAGAAGATCATGACCTTTATGCCGGTCATCTTCACCGTGTTCTTCCTGTGGTTCCCGTCAGGTCTGGTGCTGTACTATATCGTCAGCAACCTGGTGACCATCATCCAGCAGCAGCTGATTTACCGTGGTCTGGAAAAACGTGGCCTGCATAGCCGCGAAAAGAAAAAGTCCTGATTCGGTTGTAGGCCGGATAAGGCGAAGCCGCCATCCGGCAAACGGAACGAAAACAAAAGGCGGTCACATGACCGCCTTTTTTATTGCAACAAAATAGAGACCAACCATGAGCCATAACGACACTATCGTCGCCCAGGCAACCCCACCGGGACGCGGTGGTGTAGGCATTCTGCGTATCTCCGGCCTGAAGGCGCGTGAGGTAGCCGAAGCGGTGCTGGGTAAGCTGCCAAAGCCGCGCTACGCTGATTATCTTCCGTTTAAAGACAGTGACGGCACGCCGCTGGATCAGGGCATTGCGCTGTGGTTCCCCGGCCCGAACTCCTTTACCGGGGAAGATGTGCTTGAGCTACAGGGCCACGGCGGCCCGGTGATCCTCGACCTGCTGTTAAAACGTATTCTGACCTTGCCGGGCCTGCGCATTGCGAAGCCGGGCGAGTTCTCCGAGCGCGCCTTTCTGAACGACAAGCTTGATCTGGCCCAGGCCGAGGCGATTGCCGACCTGATTGACGCCAGCTCTGAACAGGCGGCCCGCTCTGCGCTGAACTCCCTTCAGGGGGCGTTTTCCGCGCGCGTGAACCACCTTGTGGAAGCCCTGACGCACCTCAGGATCTACGTCGAAGCGGCCATCGACTTCCCGGATGAGGAGATCGACTTCCTCTCTGACGGCAAAATCGAAGCCCAGCTTAACGAGGTGATGAAGGATCTCGACGCGGTACGCGCCGAAGCACGTCAGGGCAGCCTGCTGCGTGAAGGGATGAAGGTGGTCATCGCCGGACGCCCCAACGCCGGCAAATCGAGCCTGCTGAACGCCCTGGCGGGCCGTGAAGCGGCGATCGTCACCGACATCGCCGGCACCACCCGCGACGTGCTCCGCGAGCATATCCACATCGACGGCATGCCGCTGCACATCATCGATACGGCGGGTCTGCGCGACGCCAGCGATGAGGTCGAACGAATTGGTATCGAACGCGCCTGGCAGGAGATCGAGCAGGCCGACCGCGTGCTGTTTATGGTGGATGGCACCACCACCGACGCCGTTGACCCGGCGGATATCTGGCCGGACTTTATCGCCCGCCTGCCTGCCAAACTGCCGATCACCGTAGTGCGTAACAAAGCGGATGTTACCGGCGAAACGCTGGGCATCAGTGATGTAAATGGTCACTCACTTATTCGTCTGTCGGCACGTACCGGCGAAGGCGTGGACGACCTGCGCAACCATCTCAAGCAGAGCATGGGCTTTGATACCAGCATGGAAGGCGGCTTCCTGGCACGTCGTCGTCACCTGCAGGCGCTGGAAGAGGCGGCCAATCACCTTGTTCAGGGTAAAGCGCAGCTGATCGGCGCGTGGGCAGGAGAACTGCTGGCAGAGGAGTTGCGTCTGGCGCAGCAGAACCTGAGCGAAATCACCGGGGAGTTCACGTCGGACGATCTGCTGGGAAGGATTTTCTCGAGCTTCTGTATTGGTAAGTAACTCTCGCTAACTAATGGTGATTTCCTCCCAGGAAATCACCATTGTCCAAATGGCAACTCGCCTAAACCTCTTTCAGCCCCTATTCTGCTTGCCTGTGTTTAGGGGGGATTTATGGCACGTTTTCTGTTTTGTAGCTTCGCGCTGGTTCTGCTTTATCCGTCAGGTATTGATATGTATCTGGTGGGGCTGCCGCACATCGCTCGCGATCTGAATGCCAGCGAAGCGCAGCTGCATATTGCGTTTTCGGCCTACCTGGCGGGGATGGCGTCGTCAATGGTGTTTGCCGGGCGCATCGCTGATAAAGCGGGTCGTCAGCCCGTCGCCATTACAGGCGCGGTGATTTTTGCGCTGGCTTCTGTGCTGTGTTCACTGGCTCAGGACAGCACGCTGTTCCTTACGGGTCGCTTTATTCAGGGCATTGGCGCAGGCGGCTGCTACGTGGTGGCCTTTGCGATTTTGCGCGACACCTTAAGCGCCCAGCGCCGCGCCAGGGTGCTTTCTATGATGAACGGGATCACCTGCATCATTCCGGTGCTGGCACCGGTGGTGGGCTACCTGATCATGCTAAAATTTCCGTGGCAGAGCCTTTTCTGGACGATGGCGACCATGGGGGCGCTGGTCTTTATCCTGTCGATCGCCGTGCTGAAAGAGACGCATCCCGGCGCGCAGAAGACAGGGCATACCGCGACGATTCACCCGTCAGAGAAACTCCTGAACCGCTTTTTCCTCAGTCGCCTGGCGATAACGACGTTAAGCGTGGCGGTGATCCTCACCTATGTAAACGTTTCCCCGGTATTGCTGATGGAAATCATGGGCTTCGAGCGCGGTGAATATTCGGTTGTGATGGCGCTGAACGCGGTGGTCAGCATGACCGTCTCTTTCTCGATGCCTTTCGCCCTCAATATCTTCCGCCAGCGCACGCTGATGCTGACCTCGCAGGTCGTGTTTCTCGTGGCGGGTGTGATCCTGGCGACCACCAGCTTACCCGCGATGATGCTGGTGGGCATTACGCTTATCTGTGCCGGCTTCTCCACCGGCTTTGGCGTGGCGATGAGCCAGGCGCTCGGTCCGTTCTCGCTGCGGGCCGGGGTGGCGAGCTCGGTGCTGGGCATTGCGCAGGTCTGTGGGTCGTCGCTGTGGATTTGGCTGGCGGCCATCATGGGGCTGAACGCGCTGAATATGCTGATCGGGGTACTGATTGGCTGTAGCATACTGTGCATTATCTTACTTTTAGCGACCCGGCCCGCAGCGCATTATGAAGAAGCCCCTCAGCAGTCTCGATCTTAACCTGTTGCTGTGCCTGCAGCTTTTGTTGCAGGAGCGCAGCGTCACCAAGGCCGCAAAACGGATGAACGTGACGCCGTCGGCGGTGAGTAAATCGCTGGCGAAGCTGCGCGACTGGTTCGACGATCCGCTGTTCGTCAAAACCCCGCTGGGGCTGCTGCCCACGCCGCTAACCGTGAGCCTCGAGCAGGATCTGGCCGACTGGATGCAGATAGGCAACCAGATCCTCGATAAGTTTCATCACGACACGCCCGGCGGCCTGACGTTTGAACTGGCGGCGGAAACGCCGCTGATGCTGATCCGGCTTAACGAGCTGCTGGCGCAGGTCAATCAGCGCTATCCCCAGGCCACAGTGAAGATGCGTCACTGGGATTACGACTCGCTGGACGCCATTACGCGCGGGGAAGTGGATCTGGGCTTTACCGGGCGGGAAACGCACCCGCGCTCACGCGAACTGCTGAAGCTGATGCCGTGGTTTATCGATTACGAAATTCTGTTCAGCGACCGTCCGTGCGTCTATCTGCGGGACGATCATCCCGCGCTGGAGGAGGAGTGGAACCTGGAGACGTTCCTGCGCTATCCGCATATCAGCATTTTTTGGGAGCGGAGCGATACCTGGGCGCTGGACGAAGTGCTGCGCGAAATAGGCCGCGAGCGCAATATCGCCATGTGCTTGCCCGGGTTCGAACAGTCGATGTTTATGGCGGCACAGCCCGGCCATAACTACATCGCCACCGCACCGCATTATTGCCATCACTATAATCAGTACCACCAGCGCAAGCTGGTGAAGCTCCCCATTCCCGTTGATGACGCACAGGCAGAAAAGCTCACCGTGCCCTTCACTCTCATCTGGCATAAACGCAACAGCCACAATCCCAAAATCCTCTGGCTGCGCGAAACCATTAAAGCGCTTTATGGCGCTCCTCTGCGCTAAACGTCCCGATTTTGCCTAAGTAAATGTAAAGTTCGGTCCTAAGGCTTTTCTTAAAGCCATTTACTGATTAAAAGAAAGGCTAAGTTGAGCGATAATGATGTAACCGTTTAACCGACTACGACCATTATCAAGGAGCGAAAAATGGCTACGCATTTTGCACGTGGGACACTGACAGAAGGACGGCTTATTTCGGCCCGCCTGTCGTCAGCGTGTCACCGTGAAGCACTGAAATTGCCGGAACATCGCAGGACGCGATATTTGGCCTCCAGAGCGCTTCTCGCAGAGCTGATGTTTATGCTGTACGGCACCATCGAACTGCCCGATATGATCACCCAACCCGAAGGCCGACCGGTCTTTGCTGACCCCGACCTCCCTCGTTTCTCCATCGCCTATGCGGGCAACATTATTGGCCTTGCGCTCACCACCGAAGGTGACTGCGGGCTGGATCTGGAGCTTCAGCGTGCCACGCGCGGTTTTCACGTTATTAACCCGCATGAGGATTACCCGCTCTCCAGCAATGAAAAGCTGTGGATCCGAAACCAAAACGATCCCATTGAGGCCAAATCCCAGCTCATCACTCTGCGTCAGAGCATCCGCAAGCTGTGTGGCTGTGCGTCTGATGATGCCAGCCTGCTGCAGCTTCTGCCTGGCTCAGGACGGCTGCGTGCGGCGAAAGCCACGCGGGTCGAAGCGCTCAGCGACGCAGAAGACGTGCTGATCTGGTCCATCGCCGTCACGCCAGCGATTGAACGGCTGAAAATCTGGGAATTTGATAGTTTACGCGGGTGGCACTGCCTTCCGGATGTGCCCGATCGCGCCAACGAACCCGCGGCGCGCCTGATGAGATTAACCAGTTTACCGGCAGAAAAAGCATTTACCCTTAGCTGATCCATTCAGGGTCATCATGATGAAACAGGAGTAATCATGTCTGATACGTTGAAAATTGTTACGTTACTGGGAAGCCTGCGCAAAGGTTCATTTAACGGCATGGTTGCCCGCACGCTGCCGCAGCTGGCACCGGCGGGGATGGACATCACCGCCCTGCCTTCTATTGGCGACATCCCGCTCTACGACGCCGACGTGCAGCAGGAAGAGGGTTTCCCGCAGAGCGTTGAGGCGCTGGCAGAGCAGATCCGCCAGGCCGACGGCGTCGTCATCGTTACGCCTGAATACAACTACTCGGTTCCCGGTGGCCTGAAGAACGCCATCGACTGGCTCTCTCGTTTACCGGAGCAACCGCTCGCGGGTAAACCGGTGCTGATTCAGACCAGCTCAATGGGCGCGATTGGCGGCGCGCGCTGCCAGTATCATCTGCGTCAGATCCTGGTGTTCCTGGATGCAATGGTGATGAACAAGCCGGAATTTATGGGTGGCGTGATTCAGAACAAGGTCGACCCGCAGACGGGTGAAGTGGTGGATCAGAGCACGCGTGACCATCTGTCTGGTCAGCTGACCGCGTTTGGGGATTATATTAAGCGGGTGAAAGCCTGAAAAAAAAGCCCGGTGGCGCTTTGCTTACCGGGCCTACACTCGTCAGTAGGTCAGGTAAGCAAAGCGCCACCTGACAACACAAACCGCATCTTAGTGCGCGTCAATAAACACAATCTTCAGCACAAACAGCAGCGCCACGACGATCACGCATGGGCTGAGTTCGCGCAGGCGGCCGGTCCCGATCTTCATTACGCAGTAAGAGATAAAGCCCAGCGCGATACCTTCGGTAATCGAGAAGCTGAACGGCATCATCACCGCGGTAATAAACGCTGGCACCGCTTCGGTTAAATCGTCCCACTTCACGCGCGCCAGGCTGGACGTCATCAGCACGCCAACATAAATCAGCGCGCCGGCTGCCGCATACGGAGGCACCATGCCCGCCAGCGGAGAGAGGAAGATCACCAGCAGGAACAGCAGGCCGACGACAACCGCCGTCAGGCCGGTACGGCCGCCCACGGAGACGCCGGAAGAGGATTCAATGTAAGCGGTAACAGACGAGGTGCCGATGAAAGAGCCGGCGACGGAGGAGACGCTGTCCACAAACAGCGCCTGCTTCATGCGCGGGAACTTGCCTTTCTCATCCGCCAGACCCGCTTTGTCGGTCACGCCGATCAGCGTTCCGGAGGAGTCGAACAGGTTTACCAGCATGAACGAGAAAATCACGCCTGCCAGACCGAGGTTCAGCGAACCGGCCAGGTCTACGTGACCAATCACGGTCGACACGCTCGGCGGCGCAGAGACGATGCCGCTGTAGTGAACGTCACCCAGCATCCAGCCCAGCAGAGTAGTGACGATAATCGATACCAGCACCGCAGCGTGAATGTTGCGCGACGCCAGAATGGCGATGATAAAGAAGCCGAGCACGCCCAGCAGCACGCTGTGGGAGGTCAGGTTGCCAATGCTCACCAGGGTTTCCGGGTTCGCCACGATCACACCGGCGTTTTTCAGCCCCATCATGCCGATGAACAGGCCGATACCACTGGTGATGCCCACGCGCAGGCTCACCGGGATATTCGCAATCATCCAGTAGCGCACGCGGAAAATGGTCAGCAGCAGCAGGCCAATCGCGCCCCAGAAGATGGCGCCCATACCAACCTGCCACGGCAGCCCCATCGCCTGAACTACCACGAACGCGAAGAACGCATTCAGGCCCATTGCCGGTGCCAGTGCGACCGGCAGGTTAGCAAACACGCCCATTAAAATGCTGCCAAGCGCAGCGATCAGGCAGGTCGTCACGAAGACGGCGCTGGTATCCATGCCAGCCACGCCCAAAATTTGCGGGTTAACAAAAACGATATAGACCATCGTCAGGAAGGTAGTAAAACCGGCGATCACTTCGGTGCGTGCCGTTGTGCCGTGCTCGCGCAGTTTAAACACGCGCTCAAGCAGACCCTGACCAGATGTCTGGGTAGTGTGTTGTTGACTCATCATCAATTTCCGAACAAGGAGGGAAAATTCGTCGCTATCCTATACCAAAATGCGACAATAAGGGCGGTTACGGGATACTTTTTTTCATTGATTTTGCTTATACGGCAACGATTGCGTCTCGTAAATCTGCAGTACGTAAACGTTAAACTTGTTAAAAGGGAAAGGCATGTCCGGAATTGAAGCGGTATTTTTCGACTGCGACGGTACGCTGGTCGACAGTGAGGTCATTTGTTCCCGCGCGTATGTCGCCATGTTCCAGGAATTTGGCATTACGCTCGATCTCGACGAGGTGTTCAAACGGTTTAAGGGCGTCAAGCTCTACGAGATCATCGACATCATTAACGCAGAGCACGGCACGGATCTGGCGAAAGCGGATCTGGAGCCGGTGTACCGCGCCGAGGTCGCACGCCTGTTCGACTCAGAGCTGGAGGTTATTCCCGGTGCGAATGCGCTGCTGGATGCGATGACGGTGCCCATCTGCGTGGTCTCCAATGGCCCGGTCAGCAAAATGCAGCATTCGCTCGGCAAGCTGGAGATGGTGCATCACTTCCCGGAAAAATTGTTCAGCGGCTACGATATCCAGCGCTGGAAGCCCGATCCGGCCCTGATGTTCCATGCGGCAAAGGCGATGAACGTGAACGTGGAGAACTGCATTCTGGTGGATGATTCCTCTGCGGGGGCGCAGTCGGGGATTGATGCGGGAATGGAGGTGTTTTACTTCTGTGCCGATCCGCACAACAAGCCGATCGATCATCCGAAAGTAACGACCTTTACCGACCTGGCGCAGCTGCCAGCGTTGTGGAAGGCTCGCGGGTGGGATATTACTCGCTAGTTTTCCCCCTCACCCCGGCCCTCTCCCTTAGGGAGAGGGTTAGGGTGAGGGTAAAAGTCACTCTTTCGGATCTTTCCCCGCCAGCAGCTTGTCCAGCTCGTCGCCGCCCACGTGACGGAAATCCTGACCTTTCACGAAGTAGAAGATGTATTCACAAATGTTCTGGCAGCGGTCGCCGATACGCTCGATGGAGCGTGCGCAGAACAGGGCGGTCAGTACGCTTGGGATCGTCCGCGAATCTTCCATCATGTAGGTCATCAGCTGGCGCACGATGCCTTCGTACTCCTGGTCGACTTTCTTGTCTTCACGGTAGATACGCACCGCTTCGTCCAGATCCATACGCGCAAAG
Organism: Enterobacter cancerogenus; assembly: GCF_019047785.1. Taxonomy (NCBI): domain Bacteria; kingdom Pseudomonadati; phylum Pseudomonadota; class Gammaproteobacteria; order Enterobacterales; family Enterobacteriaceae; genus Enterobacter; species Enterobacter cancerogenus. Next base: position 2,687,286 of record NZ_CP077290.1, read on the forward strand.
GCATCCAGCACGTCGTGCAGCATCTGCACGGTGTGGCGGCCCAGCGACTCCAGGCTGACCAGCAGCGGCTGGTGCTGCTGGGAGAATTTCTCCAGCGCGGTACGGCAGATTTTATCGGCCACGTCGCCAATACGTTCCAGCTCGGCGATGGTTTTGATGATCGCCATCACCAGACGCAGGTCGCTCGCCGTTGGCTGGCGCTTGGCAATAATGCGCACGCAGGCCTCGTCGATGGCCACTTCCATCATGTTGACGTTCTGATCGCCGGCGATAACGCGCTTCGCCAGCTCGCTGTCCTGGTTGTGCATGGCAGTGATCGCATCAGAAAGCTGCTGCTCCACCATGCCACCCATGGTCATCACCTGGGTGCGGATGCTTTCCAGCTCTGCGTTGAACTGGCCGGAAATGTGTTTATTAAGATTGAGGTTGTCCATGGTTCACTCCAAATCAACCGTAGCGGCCAGTAATATAATCTTCAGTTTGTTTCTTCGCGGGGCGGGTGAACAGCGCATCCGTATCGCTAAACTCAATCAGCTCGCCCAGGTACATAAACGCCGTGTGATCGGAGCAACGCGCAGCCTGCTGCATGTTGTGGGTCACGATAACCACGGTGTAATCCTGCTTCAGCTCGGTGATCAGCTCTTCAATGCGGCCCGTGGAGATAGGGTCCAGCGCGGAACACGGCTCATCAAGCAGCAGCACTTCCGGGCGGATGGCGATGCCGCGCGCAATGCACAGACGCTGCTGCTGACCGCCGGAGAGAGAGTAACCGCTCTGGTGTAACTTATCTTTGGTTTCGTTCCACAATGCGGCCTTGGTCAAGGCCCACTGCACGCGCTCGTCCATATCGGCACGGGAGAGCTTTTCAAACAGGCGCACGCCAAACGCGATGTTGTCATAAATCGACATCGGGAACGGCGTCGGTTTCTGGAACACCATGCCCACTTTCGCGCGCAGCAGGGCGATATCCTGGGCGTGGGTCAAAATGTTTTCCCCGTCCAGGATAATTTCACCTTCGGCGCGCTGCTCCGGATAGAGCGAATACATCTTGTTAAAGGTACGCAGCAGGGTAGATTTACCGCAGCCGGACGGACCGATGAATGCCGTGACCTGGTTCTTCGCGATATCCAGGTTGATGTTCTTCAGGGCATGGAATTTGCCGTAGTAGAAGTTCAAATCACGAACCTGAATCTTACCCGGGGCAGTATCAACCATACTCATTGACTCATTTCCTCATTCGGCGCCGCGATGTGCCGCGCCGTAAAAATTTAACCGTGTTTCTTCTTCGCGAAAATGACGCGCGCCAGAATGTTCAGCAACAGTACGCAAAGGGTGATGATCAGCACCCCGGCCCACGCCAGCTGCTGCCATTCCGCGAATGGGCTCATCGCAAATTTAAAGATCGTCACCGGCAGGTTGGCGATCGGCTGCATCATGTCCGTGCTCCAGAACTGGTTCGAGAGCGACGTAAACAGCAGCGGTGCCGTTTCCCCGGCGATACGTGCCACCGCCAGCAGGATACCGGTCATGATCCCGGAGATAGACGCTTTGAGCGTAATCGCGGAGATCATCTTCCATTTCGGCGTCCCCAGTGCGTAAGCCGCTTCGCGCAGGCTATCCGGCACCAGTTTCAGCATGTTCTCGGTGGTGCGGATGACGATAGGCACCTGCAGCAGCGCCAGCGCAATCACGCCTGCCCAGCCGGAGAAGTGCTCCATCTGCGCCACCACAACGGTGTAAACGAACAGACCAACGACGATAGACGGCGCAGACAGCAGGATGTCATTGATGAAGCGAATGACTTCAGCCAGCCAGGATTTGCGGCCATACTCCGCCAGATAAATCCCCGCCATGATGCCCAGCGGCGTACCAAAGACCGTCGCCCAGAGGATCAGCAGGCCGCTGCCCGCCAGGGCGTTTGCCAGACCACCGCCCGCCGTATTGGGCGGCGGCGTCATTTCGGTAAACAACGCCAGAGACATGCCGTCGATGCCGCGGGTAATGGTCGACATCAGGATCCAGATCAGCCAGAACAGGCCGAACGCCATCGTCGCCATGGAGAGCGTCAGCGCAATGCGGTTTTTGAAGCGGCGCTTCGCCTGCATTTTGCGGCGGGATTCTGCCAGCGCTGGGCTGCTTTGCATTTCGAGCGTTGCCATTAGCGTGCCCCCTCATTTTTAGCGAGACGCATAATCATCAGCTTGGAAATCGCCAGAACGATGAAGGTGATAACAAACAGGATCAGCCCCAGCTCCATCAGCGCCGCCACGTGCAGCCCGGATTCGGCTTCGGCGAATTCGTTTGCCAGCGCAGAGGTAATGCTGTTACCTGGCATGAACAGCGATACGCTGTCGAGCTGGTAGGTGTTACCGATAATAAAGGTGACCGCCATGGTTTCACCCAGCGCGCGGCCCAGGCCCAGCATAATACCGCCGATGACACCATTTTTGGTGAACGGAAGAACGATGCGCCAGATGACTTCCCAGGTGGTGCAGCCGATGCCGTAGGCCGACTCTTTCATCATCACCGGGGTTTGCTCGAAGACATCGCGCATCACCGCCGCAATGTACGGAATAATCATGATGGCGAGGATCACGCCTGCCGCCAGAATACCGATACCAAATGCCGGGCCAGCGAACAGGGCACCAACAAACGGGATGGTGGAGAGAACGTTGCCGACCGGCTCCTGGAAGTAGGTCGCGAACAGCGGCGCAAAGATAAACAGGCCCCACATGCCGTACACGATACTGGGGATCGCGGCCAGCAGTTCAATGGCGATACCCAGCGGACGACGCAGCCAGCCTGGCGCCAGCTCCGTCAGGAACAGGGCGATACCAAAACTCACCGGAACCGCAATCAGCAGGGCGATAAACGAGGTCACCAGCGTGCCGTAAATCGGCACCAGCGCACCGTAGATGTCGTTTGGCGCATCCCACTCTTTGGTCCACAGGAAGGAGAAACCGAATTTCTGGATGCTCGGCCATGAGGAGAAAATCAGAGACACGATAATGCCGCCCAGCAGCAATAGCACAATCAGCGCAGCCAGTCTGACCAGCGCGCTGAAAATCATGTCACCTTTTTTACCCGGAGGGTTAAATACAGGCTTGGTTGCAGCCATAAATTACTCTTCTGTTTGAAACGTCTTACGAATATGCCCGGTGGCGCTAACGCTTACCGGGCCTACAGGTGGAGCCGTAGGACGGGATAGCGTTAGCGCCACCCGCCATCTTCGTCAAAAATATCCTGTTAGTACAGCGCTTTACCGCTGCTGTCTTTCACGTTGGTTTTCCATGCAGCCCGAATCTGCTCAACCACGCTGTCCGGCAGGCTGGCGTAATCCAGATCGTTCGCCTGTTTGCCGCCGTTTTTGTATGCCCAGTCGAAGAACTTCAGCACTTCAGCACCCTGCTCAGGTTTCTTCTGCTCTTTGTGGACCAGAATGAAGGTGGTAGAGGTGATTGGCCAGGCGTCATCGCCTTTCTGGTTCGTCAGATCCTGAGCGAAGGATTTGCTCCAGTCAGCGCCTTTCGCGGCGTTAGCGAAGTTCTCTTCGGTCGGGCTAACCGGTTTGCCGTCCGCAGACATCAGTTTGGTATAGGCCAGGTTATTCTGCTTCGCGTAAGCGTACTCTACGTAACCGATGGAGCCCGGCAGACGCTGGACGAACGCGGCGATACCGTCGTTACCTTTGCCGCCCAGACCGGTTGGCCAGTTAACGGTAGAGCCAGAACCGACTTTCGATTTCCACTCTTCGTTCACTTTCGCCAGGTAGCTGGTGAAGACGAAGGAGGTACCGGAACCGTCAGCACGACGCACCACGGCGATGTTCTGCGAAGGCAGTTTTACGCCCGGGTTCAGTTTGGTGATGGCTTCGTCATCCCATTTTTTGATTTTGCCAAGGTAGATATCACCCAGGGTTTTACCGTCCAGCACCAGCTCGCCAGACTTCAGGCCCGGGATATTCACCGCCAGCACCACGCCGCCAATCACGGTCGGGAACTGGAACAGGCCTTCCTGCGCCAGCTTGTCATCAGACAGCGGAGCATCGGACGCGCCGAAATCGACGGTGTTTGCGGTAATTTGTTTTACGCCACCGGAGGAGCCGATACCCTGATAGTTAACCTTGTTGCCGGTTTCTTTCTGGTAGGTATCCGCCCATTTGGCATACACCGGCGCAGGGAAGGTTGCACCCGCGCCTGTCAGGCTTGCTGCTGCAAAGGCAGAGAAAGCGCTCAGAGATAAGGTCGCGGCGACAACAGTTGCGACAGTGGTACGCATAACTTTCATAATGTCTCCTGCAAGGATTTCGTAAATCATTGTTTAAGTGGCTACGATGAGCAAAATAGGACAAACAGGTGACAGATAAATGTACGAAATATGACAGTTTTATGACAATGAAAAATGAATGTTTAACACGATGAAAAATAACAGTATTAATTCATGGCGCGGTCATTTTTTTGTCATATTTTTTTGAGAGACGGTAACGCTGAGAGGGCAAATATGACAACGGCTGTCATAAACAGCCGTTGAGACATCAGTTGATGATTTCTATCGTGAGCGTCGCCGTTGCTGAGAACGGCCCCGGCTGAGGTTTGGCCCCGGTGGCGCTGGCTGGCGCACCTGAAAAAGTGAGCGTGCCCTGCATATCACCCAGTGTCTCGGGGGATTGCGTCGTTTCAGCCGCAAGTTCCCCGCCGTTAACGTTCACTTCTTTGTCCCGCTTATCGTAAATCTTAATGCCGACATCCGGATTATTTGTCGCAACCATGGTGCCATCCGGGCTTGAGCCAGAGGCCTGTATCGTGGCCCCGAGTAGGTCGAGAGTAAACATATTTGAGCATTTAATATTCACTTTCCGCGTGATCTTATGCCGCTTCAACGCCTCGCCTTTTACAGAGGGAAACTCGGAGGCGAGGATTTTTTTGAAATCAAACATAATCGTCTGGCCTTCGTCTATTTCACAGGTTTGCGGAACCGTTAACGACCCCTCAACGATCACGTCAGAAATCACTTCATGCGAAACAGTAACAGGATCGATAGTGGCATAGATATTAGCCATAACCGTTCTCGGTATATTGACGACGCCCGTAAAATGCCTTTTGACGTATAAATAGATAACACCAGAGCCGCCGCTGTAAAAGGTGGTGGCTGAACTGATGCCGTCATGGCATCCGTAGTGCCCCCCCGTGTCATTAGGCATATGATCGAAGGGCACTGACACGTAGCCTTTTCCAAGAACGTAAACAATCAGGCCAATATCAAGCTGGGCGTTGAGATCGTAAAAATGCACGTTTCGTCTAATGGCAGTAGGCTTTAAGGAAGGATTAACGATACTGGTGATATAGGCATATTTATAGGTCTCGTCTTTTCCCGTCAGACAGTAGCACGTGCCTTTAAATGACAGTGTCCCGTTATCGATCATGATGTCTTCGATCATTCCGACAGAACTTGAAGTCCAACTGAGCTGTTTATTGAACTGGAAATTATTGTGGTAAACGCCGTTATCCGGCACGCAGTACCCCGTCGGCGCGGACCGCGCAAAAAAAGCGGCAAAAAAAAGGGCTAAAAGCCAGAAGCGTGATTTCATTTTTATCCTTTATCGACAAATGACGGGAAGCTGCACAAGCCCAAAATCGGGTTGCTGGTGGATGACGTAATCGGCCCGGCAGATCTTGCCGTCGCTCAGGGTGAGGGTGAACTGACCGGTTTCCGGCATCCCTGCAAGGTAGAGTTCACCCCCATCGCCCACGATGCCCGTCACGCTGCCGGTAGGTAGCGTTGCGGTGCCCATCGCACCGAAGGGGGCTGGTTTGCCACTGGCCAGCGCAACGTTAAACAAAACCCGGTAGCCGATGTGCGTGACAAACTCAGCCTTAACCACCGCGCCGCGCGTGGGCACAAGCTGCTGTACGCTTTTCTCAAGCTCGATATTGCCGGACGTGAAGTCATTATTGCCAAGCGCGATACGGTTTTCGTCGTAAGGCGATAGCTGCGTTTTAACTGTATAACCGCGCCAGTCGGTCGCTACTCCATTTTCGTTATCAACAGACAGCCCGGCCGCTCCCGGCGCTTTTATCAGCGCCACGGTTTCGCCCATCTCCTGGGAGAAGGTGATCCCCTCAGAGTGGACCAGCACGCCGCCGCTGACACCGTAGTTCACGCTTTGGCTTTCATCGCTCCAGGCATAGTTTGCCTTCATGGAACCATACGAAGCATCCCAGTTCAGGCCAGCGTTTCCGCCTGCGTTAGCGTTGTTTTCGCGATATGACTGCTGCAGGTTCCAGCTCAGGTTGTTATCTTCGAGCACGTTGCCGTTTAGCCCCACCTGGTGGGACGGGCTGCTGTGGCCGCTGTGAGCGTAGCTGTAGTTGGCGTAACTGTGCGGCAACCAGTCTGATAAGGGCAACGAGACGGAGAGCATAATCACATGCTCGCTTTCATCCTCATGCTGCCACTCTCCCACGCTGCTGCCCGCCGTATCGGTGTAGTTCCATGACAGGTTCCACATAATTTGCCGCCAGCTGTTGCTGTAGCCCACCTGAATCAGGCGCTCAACGTCATCCGTTTGCCAGTATTGCTCCCGGCTCAGCGTCAGATAAATGTTGCCGTAACCTTCCGTAAACGGCTGGGTCCAGGTGCCTTCAAGCCGGCTGCGACGGTTGCCCGTTTGCCAGAAGCTGTCGCTGTCGCCGTTACGCGAAGCCCATTCATCCAGCGTATAGAAGCCTTCCGTCGAATAGCGATAGCCAACGATACGCAGGCTGGTATTACTGACATCAAAGGTTTTGGAGTACAGAAAACGCCAGGATTGCCCCTGCGTTTGGTCGTCGGAAAAGCGTGAGTCAGCGTGGGTCACATCGATCGACACCGCGCCGATTTCGCCCAAATCTTTACCGAGGCCCGCCGCAAAGGCGGAATAGTCTTCCGCCAGCTGGGTTCCGCCGTAGAGCGTCATCCCCCAGGGCATACCACGCAGCATCTGCGCCTGCATGACGTCAGGTGAAAAACGATTATCGTTGCGATACTCGCCGACGCTGATATCCACATCCGTTTGGCCTTCGCGACGCAATATCGCCAGGGAAGCGTAAGGCTGCACAAAATGTTGTTCGCTGCCGTCTTCCTCTTTGATGGTGACGTCGAGGTCGCCGCCGCTGGAGGTAGTATTGAGATCGGTCAGCGCAAACGGCCCCTGCGGCACTGCCGACTGGTAAATCATGTATCCATTCTGGCGGATCGTCACCACGGCGTTCGATTTCGCCACGCCGCGAACGATGGGGGCAAACCCATTAATGCTGTCTGGCAGCATGTCGTTATCCGTATAAAGACGCACGCCACGGATCTGCGCGCTGTCAAAGAGGTCGTTCGCGGTCCAGGTGTCGCCCACCATGAACTGGCTGCGCAACGGTGCGATATCATGCTGTAAGTAAGTGCTTACTGAATGATAGCTTCCGTGGCTGTTAACGGCATTGAGTGCGCTGTAGTTGCGAAGCCGCCAGCCACCCAGATTGATGCCGCTGCGCAGGTTAAGGTAGTAGAGATCGTCGCTGTTATAGTCTGACTTCAGGGTCTGCATGGTGGAAAAGTCATAGTTGAGCATCAGCGCATTGATGCCCTGATCCCAGCGCGACGGTGGAATGGCATCCCGAACCGATGCATCAAGATAGATTTGTGGCACATAGACGTTAAGCGCCAGCTTTTCACCGTCGAATATCCATGCCGACCCCGGCAGCTCGGGGACGGCTTCACAGCGTTCGGCGTTGACGCGATCTAATGCTTTGATTGCGTCAACCTTCACCCCGAACCCGCTCAGCGTATTTTTTAAATCCGTGAAGCAAGGCGCAAGATCGCTCTGTTCATCTTTTCGCGAAAAAAGCACCTCGCGGCGCTCGACGAAGCGGTCGTTGACATAGATATCGACTTTATATGTCCCCTCAGGAAGCGTGTGGGGGCGGTCAAACTGGCTAATGTCGATATCAACGGGCTGATCCAACTCCAGCAAACGGGTATTGAATAAGGCCTCTTTGGCAGAAACCAGATGCGGGTAGCCCACCCACACGGCGATAAGCGGTAAAAAAGACAAACGAGAAAGCTTCAACGTATACCGTCCCATCCGCATTAAAGAGGTTGCCTGATAGCGTCGCTGATTGCGCCATAATCACTGATACAGTGCCATGTGAGGGTCTTTCCCAATGCGTCTGCGGGTAAGGCTATCTGTAGCGTGTCGAACGGTTTAATCATTACCAGCTCAAGCGGTTTACCATCCACCGCAACGTCAATCACATTGATATGGATCGGCGTAGGATTGGTCACCACCAGCATTTTTCCCTGCCGCTGCCATTTCACTTTTTGGCTTGCCGTCTCCGGTTTTTCATTAATGCCTGCAGGACGCCAGAAAAGTTTGATCCGGGTTTTAATGGCTATCTCAAGTTTGCTGCCTTCTTTATCGGGCGACGGGGGTATATTTTTTACGTTTAGCCAAAACACCGACTCCCGATCGGACGGTAATTCACCTTTGGTTTTGATAATGCGTAATACGCGCTCTTGCTTTGGCTCAAGACGAGAAACAGGAGGAATGACGGTAAACGGCGGTTTATCCTTACCTTGTCCGGTAAAAGGCTCTATCCACGTTTGAAGCAGATAAGGGATCGCAGCATCTTTATTAAGCACTGAAAGCGTGGTGTCAGCGCTCTCGCCTTTAAAGATAACCCGAGTGCCGCCGATAATTATCCCAGACCAGCACGGTGAAATACCAAAAGATAAAAACAGAGAGAGAAATAATATTATACGGCGCCCACGCATGTTACATCCTATATCAGGCCTGGCAGTTTTTTAGATGCAGTGGCCCAACCTTGCCAGGCCTGTTTACATTACAAACAAAGAAGAAAAAGATTAATTGCTGTAGCTGATCGTGAATTCAGAATCCGCGTTAGCTAAACCTGCCGTAACGGTAGATGAAGTTGCGATATAGCGAGCCATAAACGGCAGAGAAGCCGAGCCTTCAGCGCTAATATCCGCCGTTTTAGACTGGTTATACAGCTTCAGCAGGCTGTTGTCGGCGCGGTTATAAATCGCAATCGCTACACCCGCTGCGCCGCCGTTGTTCAGCTTCAGGTAACCGTCACCGTCTTCAGTGCCGTCAAAGCGCGCATTGGCTTTTTTGTAGGTTTGCGGACAATTGACCAGGTCAATCTGGAATGCCTGAACGGAAGCCGTAGAGCCAACGTCGGTAAAGGTCGATTTATTTACCTTACCCAAATCGACGTTCTGATCTTTGGTTCCCGTTGAGACTTCGCACGTGCTTTCAATAATCTCGCCGGTAAAGTGTACAATCCCATTTGACGCAAACGCCTGCGACGTCAGTAATAAAGAGGAAACAAGTAACGCTCGCTTAAAAATATGTCCATTCATTACAATACCATCCATTATAAATAAAGATATATTATTTCCATGACAAATAATGTCAAAATATTGAAGCGCATGTATTAAACGCCTTAAAAAATAAAATAACAAGCAGAAATAATATTTTGATAATTACCAAGGGGCAAATAATGGAATATTTTCAGGCGAGGCTTTGGCTAAATATAACATTATTTATCGGTATATCAGGGTGGGCATAATACAGATCTCCTTTAACTTTTATTTATACAGAGATCTACTTTCAGAATATATTTATATATTGATCAATAAATAGCCCCGTAATCATAGATTTACGAGGCTATTACATTTCAATATATTGAATTATTCAACGGTAACCGATTTTGCCAAATTACGCGGCTGGTCAACGTCGGTGCCTTTGATCAGCGCAACGTGATAGGCCAGAAGCTGCAGCGGAACGGTGTAGAAGATTGGGGCAATAACGTCTTCCACATGCGGCATGTCGATGATGTGCATATTGTCGCTGCTGGTGAAACCGGCATCTTTATCAGCGAAGACGTACAGGACGCCGCCACGGGCGCGTACTTCTTCGATGTTCGATTTTAGTTTTTCCAGCAGTTCGTTGTTAGGTGCCACAACGATAACCGGCATATCCGCGTCAATCAGCGCCAGCGGGCCGTGTTTCAGCTCGCCCGCCGCGTAGGCTTCCGCATGGATATAAGAGATCTCTTTCAGCTTCAGTGCGCCTTCGAGCGCGATCGGATACTGATCGCCACGGCCAAGGAACAGCGCATGATGTTTGTCAGAGAAATCTTCCGCCAGGGCTTCAATGCGTTTGTCCTGAGACAACATCTGTTCGATACGGCTCGGCAACGCCTGCAGGCCGTGAACAATATCATGCTCAACGGACGCATCCAGACCTTTCAGACGCGCCAGTTTCGCCACCAGCATCAGCAGAACGGTCAGCTGCGTGGTAAAGGCTTTGGTGGAAGCCACGCCGATTTCGGTGCCTGCTTTGGTCATCAGGGCCAGATCGGATTCACGCACCAGCGACGAGCCGGGCACGTTACAGATGGCCAGAGAACCCAGGTAGCCCAACTCTTTAGAGAGACGCAGCGCCGCCAGGGTGTCCGCCGTTTCCCCGGACTGAGAAAGGGTGATCATCAGGCTGTTTTTGCGCACCGCGGATTTGCGATAGCGGAATTCAGAGGCGATTTCCACGTCGCACGGCACGCCCGCCAGGGATTCAAACCAGTAACGCGACACCATACCGGAGTTGTAGGAGGTGCCGCAGGCAACGATCTGGATGTGCTCAACGTTGCTAAGCAGGTCGTTGGCGTGTGCGCCCAGCTCGCTCAGATCCACCTCGCCGTGGCTGATGCGCCCGGTCAGGGTGTTTTTGATGGCGTTAGGCTGCTCGTAGATCTCTTTCTGCATGTAGTGGCGGTAAGCGCCTTTGTCGCCCGCGTCGTACTGCAGGTTAGATTCGATCTCGGTGCGTTTGACCTGCGCGCCAGTGGTATCGAACACGGTTACGCTACGGCGCGTCACTTCCGCGATATCGCCCTCTTCGAGGAAGATGAAGCGGCGGGTCACAGGCAGGAGCGCCAGCTGATCGGAGGCGATAAAGTTTTCACCCATCCCCATACCGATAACCATCGGGCTACCGGAACGCGCAGCCAGCAGCGTGGACGGGTCGCGGGAATCCATGATCACCGTACCGTATGCCCCGCGAAGCTGAGGGATCGCGCGCAGCACCGCTTCACGCAACGTGCCGCCCTGCTCCAGCTCCCAGTGGACGAGGTGAGCAATCACTTCGGTATCGGTTTCAGAGACGAAGGTATAGCCGCGCGCTTTCAGAATTTCGCGCAGCGGTTCGTGGTTTTCGATAATGCCGTTATGCACCACCACAATGTGTTCAGACACATGCGGGTGCGCGTTACCTTCAGACGGCTCGCCGTGGGTCGCCCAGCGAGTATGGGCGATACCGGTACCACCGTGCAGCGGATGTTCTTCCGCGGCCTGGGCCAGCATCTGCACTTTACCGAGACGACGCAGACGGGTCATATGACCTGCTTCATCCACCACAGCCAGACCAGCAGAGTCATAGCCACGGTATTCCAGACGACGTAAACCTTCGAGAAGGATTTCAGCAATATCACGCTGCGCAACTGCGCCAACAATTCCACACATAGTTTTAGATTCCGAATTTAGGCATGATGCCTGCGTTGTCGCTGACCTGTATTTACCCTACGTCTTTCACGCTGCGGCTGCGTTGGCTTCTCGTACTCGCCACGGTCACTTACTTAATTAAGCTCCCATGGACTCATACGCTTGCCGCCTTGCCACAACGCGAAATCCTTTGGGTAACGCCCTTTCCGGGCACCCCGAGCCTTGTAGAGAGTGGGGTTATAGTTATGGGTGCTGCTTGTGGGGGGAGATATATATTTATCTCCTCACCCGGGTTTGCCTGATGACGGCTACGCCTTATCAGGCCTACTCAATCACAGGGCGGGTAAGCGTAGCGCCACCCGCCTTGTTGTTACTTCTTCTTCACCGGGCGTTTCCAGCCCTGCTTGTGAACCTGCGGTACGCGGCTCAACACTAACTCGTTATCCGCTACGTCTCGCGTTACGGTTGTTCCGGCAGCAATGGTCACGCCGTTACCCACGGTGACGGGTGCGACCAGCTGCGTGTCGGAGCCGACAAACACGTCATCGCCGATAATGGTTTTAAACTTATTGGCACCGTCATAGTTACAGGTGATGGTGCCTGCACCAATGTTCACGTTATCGCCAATTTCCGCATCGCCCAGGTAGGTCAAATGACCGGCTTTGGAGCCTTTACCCAGACGCGCTTTTTTCATCTCGACGAAGTTGCCTACGTGAGCGCCTTCCATCAACTCTGCGCCAGGACGCAGGCGCGCGAAGGGACCGATGGTGCAGGCCGCCTCAAGGTGGGCATCTTCCACGACGCTGTACGGGCTGATTTCGCAGTCGTCACCGATAACGCTGTTTTTAATCACGCAGCCAGCGCCAATTTTGACGCGGTTGCCAAGCTGAACCTGGCCTTCAAGGATAACGTTAGTATCAATTTCAACATCACGCCCGTGTGCCAGCGTGCCGCGCAGGTCGAAACGCGCCGGATCGCGCAGCATCACGCCCGCCAGCAGCAGCTTTTCAGCCTGCTCGGCCTGATAAATACGCTCGAGGCGGGAAAGCTGCAGGCGGTTATTCACGCCATCCGTTTCGCTGATGCGCGCCGGATGTACGGCGGCAATCTCGCGGCCTTCCTGATACGCCATCGCAATGATATCTGTGATGTAGTATTCACCTTGTGCATTGTTGTTATTGAGCTTAGAGAGCCAGCGCTTCATGTCTGCGCCATTGGCAATCAGGATACCGGTATTGATTTCCTGTATTCTACGCTGCTCATCGCTGGCATCTTTGTGCTCCACGATACCGGTGACGTTGCCGTTTTCACGGGTAATACGGCCATAGCCTGTTGGATCGTCGAGTACTACGGTTAACAGACCAATGCCGCCCTGCGGTTTGGCTTCACGCAGGCGGGTTAAGGTTTCAACAGAGATCAGCGGAACATCGCCGTAAAGCATCAGGATATCTTCGTCATCGCCGAAGAACGGTGCCGCCTGCTGCATGGCGTGGCCCGTACCCAGTTGTTCTGCCTGAAGGACCCAGTTGAGCTTGTCGTCACGCAGCGTCTCTTTCAGCAGATCGCCGCCGTGACCGTACACCAGATGGACCTGGCGAGCGCCAACTTCATTCGCGGCATCAATGACATGCTGCACCATTGGCTTTCCTGCCAGCGTGTGCAACACCTTAGGAAGATCGGAATACATGCGGGTGCCTTTACCAGCGGCAAGGATGACCACGCTCATCGTATTGTTCAACATACGCGTCCTGACTGTAATTTAAGTGAGAAGTTAAACCCTTTGACGTTGAAAATTCTACATATTTTGCATCATGAAATGGAGTGGTACGAAAACGTTCAACATCTGCCAATAACGGCTATTTGAGGCCGATTTTAAGGGGAGAGTAAATCACTTTTACTCTGGAAAATAGCATTCTCTCGGTATGTCGCTAACCCACACAATAGCTTAGCTATTTTTTTGGATCATGAATAAAGATCTATTTAAAACAAAACACTGTTTTAAATATTCAATAGTGTGACGATTAAAAAAGAAACAACGTTTCAACTTGATGATAATGGCGCTCAATTATCAATCAGGAGAATAAGATGAACGCTTACCTACCTCTGTCCCTTATGATCTGTTGCGCCTTTGCGGCCACGGCGGCGGAACAGCCCGTCTGGAAAGCCATTACGTTCGGGCAGTCTACCGATTTGAATTTTTCATCCAACGTCTTAGCGGAAAAAATCGGCGTTAACGATGTCACCCTTGACGGGAAAACGCTGACGTCGCAGGAGACGGCGGACCTGTCAAAACCGATTACGATCGAGAGCCGCGGCGGTAAAATTGCGAACGCCCACGACGGCTTAACGTTTTTCTACACCGAACTGCCGGCAAAAGAGAATTTCGTCTTACAGGCTACCGTTCGGGTAGATCAATTCGGCCCGGAAAACGGGGCCAAACCGGCGGCACAGGAAGGCGCGGGGCTTATGGTGCGTGATATTCTCGGCGTGCCGCGCCAGCAGCCGCTAAAGGAAGGCTATGAGGAATTCCCGGCGGCGTCGAACCTGGTGATGAATGCCATCATGACGCAGGATAAAAAAGATCATCATCGGGTAAAACTGCAGGCCATAACGCGCGAGGGGATTTCGCATCCGTGGGGCGATGCCGGGGCGGCGATAAACAAGCAGAGCTACAAGGAAGAGATTGATATCACCCAGACGCCGGCATTCCGATTAAAACTGGTGCGCACTAATGACGGGTTTATCACCGCGTGGGCACCAGCAGACAGCGACGCGTGGGTGAGCAAAAGCGTGCCGCGCGCCGACCTGATCGCCGTGCAGAATCAAAACAGCTACTACGTGGGCTTCTTCGCCTCGCGGAATGCCAAAATTACCGTCTCCGATGCCTCTCTCACCACCTCTGAAGCCAGTACGGTGGCCTCGGCCCCCTGGCAGGCAAAAGCCCTTCCCGTTGTGGTGCAGCGCGCCTCTGCCAGCAAAAGCGCCTCGGAACGCTATCTTGTTCAGGCACGAGCGAATTACGACGGCGTTTTCAGCGTCAGACAAAATGAAGTGGTGATCGGGAGTGATAAACAGGTGAAAGCCGGTGAGATGTACGTCATTCCCACAACGTTGACGCAAAATGCGACTTTTAGCCTTACGTTTACCCCCACCAGCGGCACGCCCGTGCAGCAGGCGTTTAGCGTGGAAAAGGTGAACGGCATTGAGCCTGCGGTGATTCACGTTTCCCCTGAAGGCAAAGCAGACGGGCAGGGCACACCAGCATCCCCCATGGCTTTCGCCACCGCTATCAGTATGGTTTCGCCGGGCGGCAAGATTATCCTGGCGGCGGGAGATTATCCCCGGACTGAAATCCCGCTCACGGCCAGCGGCAGTGAGGGAAAAATGACCTTATTGCAGGCAGAAGGCAAAGCCGTCATTCATGGTTTGCTGGTGAATGCGAACTACTGGCACATCAAGGGCATTGAAATCACGGATAAAAGCCTGCGGGTGCAGGGAAGCCACAATCTTATCGAAAAGGTTACGGCCTATCGCAACGACGATACCGGCATCCAGATCTCTTCCCCGGAAAATATTGGCCGCCCGCTGTGGGCCAGCTTCAATCGGGTCATCGATTCGGAATCCTGGGGCAATGAAGATCCCGGTAAAATCAACGCCGACGGGTTCGCGGTCAAAATGCGCGTCGGGGAGGGTAACCGGCTGGAGAACTGTTATGCCCACGACAACATCGACGATGGCTTTGACCTGTTCAACAAAATCGAAGATGGTGCCAACGGCGTTGTAACCATCGAAAATTCCCTTGCCTGCAACAACACCAGCAACGGGTTTAAACTCGGCGGTGAAGGACAGCCGGTGGCGCATGTCATCCGCAACAGTAAGGCCATCGGAAACCATCTGGACGGTTTTACCGACAACTTCAATCCGGGCGCGCTGGTGGTGGCCAATAACGTCGCGACAGACAATCAGCGTTTTAACTTTATCTTCCGGCCAAGCCCGTATGGCGATGCATCAACTCAGGGCGTTTTTACCGGCAATAAATCGGTCCGTACAGCGCCAGGCAAGTACGACGATGCGGTGGTGGGGAATATTGATGCGACGAACTATTTTATCGTGAAAGGAGAGAGCGTGAACAATAGCGGAGAGAAGCTGCCAGATGGCGCTTCGCTTATCACACAACGGTAAGCACGGCGCCACTCGGCATTCAGCGGATTAGTGGTTGAACGTACCGAAAGAAACGTTCATGTTGCTGAAAAGGGCGATGATTTTGTTGATCAGTTTCATGATGGCATCCTGATTTATTAAGGTTTATTTTGTGACACACTTCACAAAAAAGAAGTCTACGCCTCAATTTTTAACCGATCAACTTTTTTGTGATGTAAATCACAAAATAATAAAACACCTTTTCATTTTCGCTTTTTCTGAAACGAAGGCATAAAAAAAGCCAGTCTGGTTGCCAGACTGGCTTTTGTGCTTTTCAAGCCGGTGTTACATCGCTTTTTTGGTCAACTCGATAACGCGCAGTTTGGCGATCGCTTTGGCCAGCTCCGCAGACGCCTGAGCGTAATCCACGTCACCATGAGAGCTGCTAATGTGCTCTTCAGCCTTACGCTTCGATTCCAGGGCTCGTGCTTCGTCGAGATCCTGGCCACGAATAGCGGTATCGGCCAGAACGGTCACACTGCCAGGCTGCACTTCGAGAATGCCGCCGGACAGATAGATAAACTCTTCGTGACCGAACTGTTTAACGATGCGGATCATACCAGGCTTAATGGCGGTGAGCAGCGGTGCGTGACCCGGGAAAATACCCAGTTCACCTTCACTACCCGTTACCTGGATTTTTTCGACCAGACCAGAGAACATTTGTTGCTCTGCGCTGACGACGTCCAGGTGGTAAGTCATTGCCATATCACCCTCCGATTAAGGCGTTAAAGTTTTTTGGCTTTTTCCACGGCTTCGTCGATGGAACCAACCATGTAGAACGCCTGCTCCGGCAGGTGATCGTATTCGCCTTCCATGATGCCTTTAAAGCCACGGATGGTGTCTTTCAGGGATACGTATTTACCTGGAGAACCGGTGAATACTTCCGCAACGAAGAACGGCTGGGACAGGAAGCGCTGGATCTTACGCGCACGTGCTACCACCAGTTTATCTTCTTCAGACAGCTCATCCATACCGAGGATGGCGATGATGTCTTTCAGTTCCTGGTAACGCTGCAGCAGGGACTGTACGCCACGCGCAGTGTCGTAGTGTTCCTGACCAACAACCAGTGGATCCAGCTGACGGCTGGTGGAGTCCAGCGGGTCAACGGCTGGGTAGATACCCAGAGACGCGATCTGACGGCTCAGTACCACGGTTGCATCTAAGTGCGCAAAGGTGGTGGCTGGTGATGGGTCAGTCAAGTCATCCGCAGGTACGTATACCGCCTGAACGGAGGTGATAGAACCGGTTTTGGTTGAGGTGATACGTTCCTGAAGAACACCCATCTCTTCCGCCAGCGTAGGCTGATAACCTACCGCTGAAGGCATACGACCCAGCAGTGCAGATACTTCGGTACCGGCCAGGGTGTAACGGTAGATGTTATCAACGAACAGCAGTACGTCACGACCTTCGTCACGGAACTTCTCAGCCATGGTCAGGCCGGTCAGCGCAACGCGCAGACGGTTTCCTGGTGGCTCGTTCATCTGGCCGTACACCAGGGATACTTTATCCAGAACGTTGGAGTCGGTCATTTCGTGGTAGAAGTCGTTACCCTCACGAGTACGTTCACCCACACCCGCAAACACGGAATAACCGGAGTGCTCGATCGCGATGTTACGGATCAGCTCCATCATGTTTACGGTTTTACCTACACCCGCACCACCGAACAGACCGACTTTACCGCCCTTCGCGAACGGACACATCAGGTCGATAACTTTGATGCCGGTTTCCAGCAGTTCCTGAGAGCTGGACAGCTCTTCGTAGGAAGGTGCTGCGCGGTGGATAGCCCAACGCTCTTCTTCACCGATGTCGCCTTTCATGTCGATTGGTTGACCCAATACGTTCATGATACGACCCAGTGTTGCTTTACCTACCGGGACTTCGATCGGGTGCTCAAGGTCTTTTACTTCCAGACCACGACGCAGACCGTCGGAAGAACCCATGGCGATAGTACGTACGATACCGCCGCCGAGCTGCTGCTGAACTTCCAGCACCAGGCTCTCGTTACCATTCTGTACCTCAAGAGCATCGTACACGCGCGGTACGGCATCCTGAGGGAATTCGACGTCAACCACGGCGCCGATTACCTGGACAATTTTTCCAGTAGCCATCTTGAATCCTCTACGAATTAACCTGGTTATACCGCGGATGCACCACCGACGATCTCGGTGAGTTCCTGAGTAATGCTGGCCTGACGAGCTTTGTTGTATACCAACTGCAGCTCTTTAATCAGGCTGCCGCCATTGTCGGTCGCGGCTTTCATCGCCACCATACGTGCGGCCTGCTCGCTGGCCAGGTTTTCTACTACGCCCTGATAAACCTGTGATTCAACGTAACGACGCAGCAAGGTATCCAGCAGCGGTTTCGGATCGGGTTCATACAGGTAATCCCAGGCTTTTTGCTTCAGCTCGGTATCGTCTGATGCCGGTAATGGCAGCATCTGAGTGAGCGTTGGAACCTGAGACATGGTGTTAATAAATTTGTTGCTGACAACGTATAGTCTGTCCAGACGGCCTTCATCATAGGCCTGCAACATCACTTTAACCGGACCGATCAGTTCAGACAGGGACGGGTTATCACCCATACCGGTCACCTGAGCGACAATGTTGCCACCAACGGAGTTAAAGAAAGAGACGCCTTTAGAGCCGATCATTGCGATATCGCACTGAACGCCTTTATCGGACCAGACTTTCATATCCGCCAGCAGTTTTTTGAACAGGTTAATGTTCAAGCCGCCACACAGACCACGGTCGGTCGACACCACCAGGTAGCCCACGCGCTTAACGTCGCGTTCTTCCAGGTAAGGGTGCTTATATTCCAGATTACCGTTTGCAAGGTGACCAATCACTTTGCGCATGGTATCTGCATAAGGACGGCTGGCCGCCATGCGATCCTGCGATTTACGCATTTTGGAAGCGGCGACCATCTCCATCGCTTTAGTGATCTTCTGCGTGTTCTGGACGCTTGCGATCTTACTACGTATCTCTTTTGCGCCGGCCATGAGCTTCTCCTCAATGCCTGGCGGCTTGTCGTGAGACAAGCCGCCGGACGATTACCAGGACTGGGTTGCTTTGAAGGAATCGAGGATAGCTTTCAGCTTGCCTTCGATTTCATCGTTATAGCCACCGGACTGGTTGATCTCTTGCATCAGCGGAGCGTGATCACGGTCGACGTAAGCCAGCAGAGCGGCTTCGAAGCTACCGATTTTCGCCAGTTCCACATCTTCGAGGTAACCGCGTTCAGCCGCGAACAGAACCAGACCCTGCTGAGCAACAGACATAGGGGCGTACTGTTTCTGCTTCAGCAGCTCGGTCACTTTCTGACCGTGGCTCAGCTGTTTACGGGTTGCTTCGTCCAGATCGGATGCGAACTGAGAGAACGCAGCCAGTTCACGATACTGTGCCAGCGCGGTACGGATACCACCGGACAGTTTCTTGATGATCTTGGTCTGAGCAGCACCACCAACACGGGATACCGAGATACCTGGGTTAACTGCCGGACGAATACCGGAGTTAAACAGGTTGGTTTCCAGGAAGATCTGACCATCGGTAATGGAGATTACGTTGGTCGGAACGAACGCAGAAACGTCACCCGCCTGGGTTTCAATGATCGGCAGTGCGGTCAGAGAGCCCGTTTTACCCTTCACTTCACCTTTGGTGAAGTTCTCGACGTATTCCGCGTTAACGCGGGAAGCACGCTCCAGCAGACGAGAGTGGAGGTAGAATACGTCGCCCGGGAATGCTTCACGTCCAGGTGGACGACGGAGCAGCAGGGAAACCTGACGATAAGCAACAGCCTGTTTAGACAGGTCATCGTATACGATCAGTGCATCTTCACCGCGGTCACGGAAGTATTCGCCCATTGCGCAACCGGCGTAAGGTGCCAGGTATTGCAGTGCAGCTGATTCAGACGCGGTCGCTACAACAACGATGGTGTTAGACAGTGCGCCGTGCTCTTCCAGTTTACGAACCACGTTAGAAATGGTGGACGCTTTCTGGCCGATAGCCACGTACACGCATTTGATGCCGGAGTCACGCTGGTTGATGATGGCATCGATAGCCATCGCGGTTTTACCGGTCTGACGGTCGCCGATGATCAGTTCACGCTGACCACGACCGATTGGGATCATGGCATCAACGGACTTATAGCCAGTCTGTACTGGCTGATCAACGGACTGACGGTCGATAACGCCCGGTGCGATAACTTCGATTGGGGAGAAGCCATCGTGCTCAACCGGACCTTTACCGTCGATTGGTGCACCCAGGGTGTTCACCACGCGGCCCAGCAGGCCACGGCCAACCGGCACTTCCAGGATACGGCCAGTACACTTAACCTTCATGCCTTCGGCGAGGTCAGCGTATGGACCCATAACTACAGCACCTACGGAGTCGCGCTCCAGGTTCAGTGCGATAGCGTAACGGTTACCCGGCAGGGAAATCATCTCACCCTGCATACAATCGGCCAGGCCGTGGATGCGGATAACACCGTCACTTACAGAAACAATAGTACCTTCGTTATGAGCTTCGCTCACAACATTGAACTGAGCAATGCGCTGCTTGATCAGTTCGCTGATTTCGGTGGAATTCAGTTGCATGCTCCAGTCCCCTTAAGACTGCAAGACGTCTGCAAGGCGTTCAAGACGGCCGCGTACGCTACCATCAATGACCATATCACCCGAGCGGATGATTACGCCTGCCATTACAGACTTATCGATTTTGCAATTCAGCTTAACTTTGCGTGACAGACGTTTTTCCATCGCGGCGGTGATTTTCGCAAGCTGTTCTTCACTCAGTTCCGTGGCAGAAGTGACTTCAACTTCGGCAGTGGCTTCACTGAGCGCACGTAAGTGCTCAAACTGCTCGAGAACATCCGGGAGCACACGGAGACGACCATTTTCTGCCATGACCTTAATCAGGTTCTGGCCGTTGGCATCCAGTTGCTCTCCGCACACGGCGATAAACGACGCGGCGAGAGTATCAGGCGCTAATGCACCGGACAGCAACTCAGCCATTTGTTCGTTTTTCGTTACCTCAGCGGCAAACGCCAGCATATCCTGCCAGCGATCGACATTTTGGTGTTCGACAGCAAAGTCAAAAGCTGCTTTGGCGTAGGGGCGAGCTACCGTAACAAATTCAGACATCAGCCCCTCCCTCCTTACAGTTCAGCGACAAGTTTGTCCACGATGTCGCTGTTAGCAGCTTCATCCACGGAACGTTCGATGATCTTCTCGGCGCCAGCAACAGCCAGAATCGCAACCTGCTTACGCAGTTCTTCACGAGCACGTTTACGCTCAGCTTCAATTTCAGCCTGAGCCTGTGTCACGATCTTAGTACGTTCCTGTTCTGCTTCAGCTTTGGCTTCGTCCAGGATCTGAGCACGGCGCTTGTTGGCCTGTTCAATGATTACCTGAGCTTCAGCTTTCGCTTTTTTCAGCTGGTCTGTCGCGTTGGCCTGTGCAAGGTCCAAATCTTTCTTAGCGCGTTCTGCGGAAGCCAGACCGTCAGCAATTTCTTTCTGACGTTTTTCGATGGCAGCCATTAAAGGCGGCCATACATACTTCATGCAGAACCAGACAAAGAGAATAAACGCGATGGCCTGGCCGAGGATTGTTGCGTTCATGTTCACAGCACAATACCTCTTAAATTTCTGTGGCTTTGGGTTTTAAATCAACTACTACGCGACAGCAAACATCACGTACAGACCCAGACCTACAGCGATCATTGGGATTGCATCCACCAGACCCATAACGATAAAGAACTGAGTACGCAGCAGAGGAATCAGATCCGGTTGACGCGCTGCGCCTTCCAGGAATTTACCCCCGAGGATGCCGATACCGATCGCAGCACCGATAGCCGCCAGACCCATCATCACAGCGGCAGCCATGTACAGCAGATCCATATTCAGGTTTTCCATGACAGTCTCCAGTTTGTTTCAATTAAAACGTAGTAGTGTTGGTAAAAAATCAGTGCTCTTCAGACGCCATCGACAGATAGACGATCGTCAGAACCATGAAGATAAAGGCTTGCAGCGTAATGATCAGGATGTGGAAAATGGCCCATGGCACATTAAGAATCCACTGTGACCACCACGGCAGAAGACCCGCGATCAGAATGAAAATCAGCTCACCCGCATACATGTTGCCGAACAGTCGCAGACCCAGTGAAACAGGTTTGGACAGCAGGCTAACGCCTTCCAGGATCAGGTTGACCGGAATAAACGCCCAGTGGTTGAACGGCTGCAAGGTAAGCTCTTTCACAAAGCCGCTTACGCCTTTCATTTTGATGCTGTAGAAAAGAATCAGGATGAATACGCCCAGTGCCATCGACAGGGTGATGTTCACGTCAGCAGACGGCACCACACGCAGAGCAGGCAGACCGAGAACGTGCTCGCCGATCCACGGTAAGAAATCGATAGGCAGAAGGTCCATCAGGTTCATCAGGAAGACCCAGACAAAGACCGTCAGTGCCAGCGGAGCAATCAGCTTGCTCTTGCCGTGGTACATGTCTTTGACGCTACCATGGACAAAGCCGATGATCATTTCGACGAACGTCTGGAATTTCCCTGGAACACCGCTGGTCGCTCGTTTAGCAACACCGCGGAACATGGCCAGGAACAGAAGACCCAACACCACCGAGAAGAACATGGAATCGATGTTGATCGTCCAGAAGGTGGCCGGGGGGTTATGTGGATCCACCAGCGAGAATGTACGCAGGTCCAGCTGAAGGTTATTCAGATGGTGTCCTATGTAATCCTGCGGCGTCATATTTTCTGAAGCCATGATGCCTTTTACCCTTTGTTATTGATTACAGCTGGAGCCAGAACTTGTACCACCAGCACCAAAACCCACGTTGCTATCAGCGGCATGAAAACCACTTGTAAAACCGCCAGCGCCATCACCAACAGAGCGAAGGTCAGCAACACCTTGCACACTTCGCCGAGAGCGAAGGACCAGGCCACACGGCCTTTTGCGGGTGTATGCGCCTGATGACGCCAGGCAAAAATCATAAACAGCATGTTTGGCAGTACCACTGCCAATCCCCCGCATACAGCGGAGATGCCCCAGAAGGGGTCTTTGAGGCTAAACAGCAGTCCACTTGCTATCACAGCCAGAAACTGAATGAACAGAAGCTTACGAGCAACGTTTCTACTCAAGAGCGACACTGACATCACGTTTTTACTCCTGCTCCCTTCGAGGTATGCCGCGTGTCGTATAAAACGTCCTTTAAGGCTCAGAGTCAAGCATCAAAAAGCGGTCAAATTATACGGTGCGCACCCGTGATTTCAAACATTAAGTAGCGAAATGGTGAATAAATGTTTAAATATTTTTCCCCACCGCTATTTTTTAACTTTTGATGAAAGCATCGACCTTCGGACAAAACTGCAAACCGCGCGAAAACGTTGGTGATAAAGCGTGCACGCGATCACAAAATACACATTTGCGATAAGGGGGTTTTTATCAAAGCGGTAAATCGCTTTATGTCATCCTTATGAAATTAAAGATAAAATATCGCAACTTTTTCCAAAACAACCCCATATACAACAAAAACCTTTTATTGACATTCTTAATAAAAATTTAACATCGCATTTTGGTTGCCTCAGCCTACTTTTAGCAGGCTGATATTTTCAGTGTTGACTATTTTCTGACTGAACCACAGGGGTAAAGTTAAACGTAAGAAAATCCTTAGTAACAACATGGTTAAATTAGCACCGCTTAAATCGTCTTCGACGTGCTCGTTTTTAACACAACCAGAACAGCACAAATTCCACAATATTAATTAAATTTTTAAACTTTATTTGGTGTAATAATCACCAGGTGACGCTCCCCGTCGAGATGAGGAACGCGGAGTTTTTCGATTGATTCCACAGCAAATCCTTCCGGCAGCTGTTCAATTTCGTCCTCGGGCACCAGCCCCTTCAGGGCATAAAAACGGCCCTCGACGGCAGGCAGATGCTTGCACCAGCTCACCATATCGTTCAACGAAGCAAAGGCGCGGCTAATGACGCCGTCAAACGGCGGTTCTGCCGGAAACGCCTCTACCCTGCTCTGCACGGGCGTAATGTTCTCAAGCTTCAGTTCATGCTGAACCTGGCGTAAGAAGCGAATACGCTTACCCAGGCTGTCCAGCAGCGTGAAATGACTTTCAGGACGGACAATGGACAGCGGGATCCCCGGCAGGCCCGGCCCGGTGCCCACATCGATAAAGCGCGCGCCCTTCAGATACGGGGCCACAACAATGCTGTCGAGGATATGGCGAATCAGCATCTCGTTGGGATCGCGTACGGACGTCAGGTTGTACGCTTTGTTCCATTTGTTCAGCATATCGACATAGGCCACCAGCTGATTTTTCTGGTGATCGGTGAGCGAAATACCTGCTTCATCCAGCAGACGAGAGAGTTTATTGAGCACGGTGAATACCTGTTGGAAAACTTAGGTGGCGGGGGGCGCTTCGCTTACCCACCCTACGGGTTCAGTAGGCCCGGTAAGCGCAGCGCCACCGGGCAATGTTCTGGGCATTACGCGCTGCGGCGCAGCATACCCTGCTTTTTCAACCACACCAGCAGAATTGAAATTGCCGCAGGCGTGACGCCGGAGATACGGGATGCCTGGCCGATCGACACAGGTTTATGATCGTTCAGTTTGGCGATCACTTCGTTGGAAAGGCCGGTCACCTGACGATAGTCCAGCATTTCCGGCAGCAGCGTGTTTTCGTTACGCTGC
This sequence comes from Enterobacter cancerogenus, assembly GCF_019047785.1. Classification (NCBI taxonomy): domain Bacteria; kingdom Pseudomonadati; phylum Pseudomonadota; class Gammaproteobacteria; order Enterobacterales; family Enterobacteriaceae; genus Enterobacter; species Enterobacter cancerogenus. Next base: position 2,711,749 of record NZ_CP077290.1, read on the forward strand.
TGTTTTTCGATCTCATCCTGCTGACGCGCGATGTAACCTTCGTATTTCACCTGAATTTCGACCTGCTCGGCCGCTTCGGCGTCATCCAGACCCGGTGCAAACGCCGTCAGGTTAACCAGGCTTTCGTACGTCATCTCAGGACGACGCAGCAGATCTTCCCCGCTGGCTTCACGGGAGAGAGGCGCAGTTAAGTGAGTATTCACTTCAGCAGCTGTTTCTGCCTGCGGATTCACCCAGGTCGTTTTCAGACGCTGGCGTTCACGCTCGATGCGTTCCAGCTTCTCGTTGAAGCGCGCCCAGCGTTCGTCATCCACCAGACCCAGCTCGCGGCCCATCTCGGTCAGTCGCAGATCGGCATTATCTTCACGCAGCATCAGGCGATATTCCGCACGGGAGGTAAACATGCGGTACGGCTCTTTGGTACCCAGCGTACACAGGTCATCGACCAGCACGCCCAGATAAGCCTGAGAACGGCCTGGCGCCCAGCCCTCTTTCTCAGCAGAGAAGCGCGCGGCGTTCAGACCCGCAAGCAGCCCCTGTGCTGCAGCCTCTTCGTAGCCGGTGGTGCCGTTGATCTGACCTGCGAAGAACAGGCCCTGGATGAATTTGCTCTCCAGAGTGGGCTTCAGGTCACGCGGATCGAAGAAATCGTACTCAATAGCGTAGCCAGGACGGACGATTTTCGCGTTCTCCATGCCCTGCATTGAGCGAACAATTTGCATCTGGACATCGAACGGCAGGCTGGTGGAGATGCCGTTCGGGTAAATTTCGTTAGAGGTCAGCCCTTCCGGCTCCAGGAAGATCTGGTGCTGGTTGCGATCGGCAAAGCGCATCACCTTGTCTTCGATCGACGGGCAGTAGCGTGGGCCGATCCCTTCGATCACGCCAGCGTACATTGGGCTGCGATCGAGGTTATTACGGATCACGTCATGGGTTTTTTCGTTGGTATGCGTGATGTAGCACGGTACCTGCTGCGGATGTTGCGCCGCATTGCCCATAAACGAGAAGACCGGCATCGGGTTATCGCCATGCTGCTGAGCCAGCACGCTGAAATCGATAGTGCGCGCGTCAATACGCGGCGGTGTGCCAGTTTTAAGGCGGCTGACGCGCAGCGGCAGCTCGCGCAGACGGCGAGACAGCGGGATCGACGGCGGATCGCCAGCACGGCCACCGCTGTAGTTATCCAGACCGATGTGAATTTTGCCGTCCAGGAATGTCCCGACGGTCAGCACGACGGCTTTGGCGCGGAATTTCAGCCCCATCTGGGTTACGGCACCCACGACGCGATCGTTCTCAACGATAAGATCTTCAACCGCCTGCTGGAAGATCATCAGGTTCGGCTGGTTCTCCAGCGCGGTGCGTACGGCCTGACGGTAAAGCACGCGATCCGCCTGTGCACGGGTGGCACGAACGGCCGGGCCTTTACTTGCGTTTAGTATCCTAAACTGGATGCCTGCCTGATCGATCGCTTTCGCCATCAGGCCGCCAAGTGCATCCACTTCTTTTACCAGGTGTCCTTTCCCAATGCCGCCAATCGCCGGATTACAGGACATTTGTCCCAGCGTGTCGATATTGTGTGTCAAAAGCAGGGTCTGTTGACCCATGCGCGCTGCGGCCATTGCAGCCTCAGTGCCTGCGTGACCCCCGCCAATGATGATGACGTCGAAAGGATCCTGATAAAACATGGTGGTCTGCCTCGCGTAAAGCGGTATGAAAAATGGATTGAAGCCCGGGCCGTGGATTCTACTCAACTTTAGTCTTTCGAGAAAGCATTGGGATCCTGGGCTATTAAAAAGAAGATCTTTTTATTTAGAGATCTGTTCTATTGTGATCTCTTATTAGGATCGCGGACCTTTGTGGATAAGCCCGATCTCACGAAGAAGATCATGCGTTTAAGAAGGATCGTTAGCTGTGAATGATCGGTGATCCTGGACCGTATAAGCTGGGATCAGATCGCGTATTTATCCACAGCTCAAAAACGAAGCAGCGGTTGTTATTTGGATAACTACCGGTTAATACGAGCTTTTAACCAGAGTTATCCACATCTGTTTGCGCGATCTTTAATCGTTTTTGAGTAAATTTTTCCAGTCACCCAGCCAGATCTCGGCTGGATCCTCAGGAATGTCATGATCGAGGATGTTGATCTTGAGCGTTTCGCCCACCTTTTTTGCACCGCAGGCGGTCACTGCGGCTTCGACTTTCTCTATTGCGCCACAGAAGGTGTCATATTCGCGGCTGCCGATCCCGATTGCACCGAAACGGACGCGTGAGAGATCGGGCTGCTGTTCCAGCAGGTCGTCATATAAAGGTTGCAGGTTATCCGGCAGATCGCCCGCACCGTGCGTAGAGGTGATCAGCAGCCAGACCCCATCAGCCGGGAGGTCGTCAAGCAATGGTCCGTGGAGCGTTTCCGTGGAAAACCCCGCGTCTTCCAGCTTTTCAGCCAGATGCTCTGCAACATATTCGGCACCGCCAAGGGTGCTGCCGCTGATAAGAGTAATGTCCGCCATTGATCGCTCGCTCAGATTAAGAGGCGGACATTGTACGCTGTGAACGAGCTGGGATCTACCTGTGGAAAATGTGGGAATGAATTTGCCCGATCAGGGGCGGATGGTGCGCATGATCGGGTTTTGCAGGGAGATCAGCGTCTCGGTGGACTGAATTTCATCGATTGTTTGGATCTTGTTGATAAGTACCTGCTGGAGCGCATCAATAGAGCGGCACATCACCTTGATGAAAATGCTGTAGTGTCCGGTGGTGTAGTAGGCTTCGGTCACCTCATCCAGCGCGTTGAGCTTTTCCAGCGCGGAGGGATAGTCCTTCGCACTTTTGAGAATAATGCCAATAAAGCAGCAGACGTCGTAGCCGAGTTGTTTAGGGTTTACGTCAATGCGTGCGCCGGTGATGATCCCGGCCTGTTTCATTTTCTCCACGCGAACGTGAATGGTCCCCGGGCTGACGCCAAACTGTTTCGCCAGCTCGGCGTACGCGGTGCGGGCATTGGCCATTAAGGCCTCGAGGATGCCGCGGTCCAGATTGTCGATCTGATAATTTTCCATCGCTTTTTCTTATGATGATTAGTGAATCACTCTATTCTAGCGTCTTATTTTGATGAATCAAAAGTGAAACTGCCTTTTTGTTGATGGGTTATTGTATTGGATGCCCTTTCTGTTGCTTAATCAATACCAACAGGACGCAGGAGTAAACATAATGAAAACCGCTTACATCGCAAAACAACGCCAGATCAGTTTCGTTAAATCCCATTTCTCACGCCAGCTGGAAGATAAGCTTGGACTGATTGAAGTTCAGGCACCGATCCTCAGTCGCGTGGGTGACGGGACGCAGGATAACCTGTCTGGATGCGAAAAAGCGGTACAGGTAAAAGTGAAAACACTGCCAGACGCCCGCTTCGAAGTGGTCCACTCCCTGGCGAAGTGGAAGCGTCAAACCTTGGGGCAGCACGACTTCAGCGCGGGCGAAGGGCTGTACACGCACATGAAAGCCCTTCGCCCCGATGAAGACCGCCTGACGCCGATCCACTCGGTCTACGTTGACCAGTGGGACTGGGAGCGCGTAATGGGGGATGGCGAACGCCACGTTGGTACGCTGAAATCGACCGTTGAAGCGATCTACGCCGGGATCAAAGCCACCGAAGCGGCAGTAAGCAAAGAGTTTGGTCTGGCACCGTTCCTGCCGGAAACGATCCACTTTGTTCACAGCCAGGATCTGCTGGCCCGCTTCCCGGATCTGGATGCCAAAGGCCGTGAACGCGCCATCGCGAAAGAGCTGGGTGCCGTGTTCCTGATCGGGATTGGCGGCAAGCTGTCCGACGGCAAGCGTCACGACGTTCGTGCGCCGGATTACGACGACTGGAGCACCGCCGGTGAGAGTGGATTTGCCGGTCTGAACGGCGATATTCTGGTCTGGAACCCCGTTCTGGAAGATGCGTTCGAGCTGTCGTCAATGGGGATCCGCGTGGATGCCGACGCGCTGAAGCGCCAGCTGGCTATCACAGGAGATGAAGATCGTCTGCAGCTGGAGTGGCACCAGGCGCTGCTGCGCGGTGAAATGCCGCAGACTATCGGCGGCGGAATTGGCCAGTCCCGTCTGACCATGCTGTTGCTGCAACTGGACCATATCGGTCAGGTGCAGTGTGGCGTCTGGTCGCAGCAGGTACGTGAAAGCGTCGGCTCTCTTCTTTAATTAGCGCCGCCAGCGTCTCAGCAGGCGGCTACGCAGCCCGGTATCAAAGCGCCAGATATGATCGAAGATGCGCATGATGCCGGGTTTTCCATGTGCAGACATCGCCACGGCATGGAACCGGTGCTGATGCACCCGCTGTAACTCCTTCACCTTATTTACCACGTCATCCGGCAGCCGCTGGGCAATAAAATCGGAAATGACTACGGCGTCCGCGTCGTACCAGTCGCCGCCCTGCATACGCTCGACGATGCTGCGAAAACAGCTCGCCAGATCGGTGCCGCCGCGGAATCGCTGGCTTAAAAAGCGGATCGCCTGCTCAAGGCCCTGCTGGTTTGTCAGTTCATAACCGACAACTTCGCTGGAAAAAAGCATGATAAAACAGCGTCGTCGGTCGGCGAGCGCCACGCGCATCAGAGCCAGGCAGAACGCTTTTGCGCACTGTTCGTTGAATCCGCCCATAGAGCCCGAAGTATCGACGCACACAATAAACGGCCCGCGCGGCTGTTCATCAAAATCCTGATGCACCACCGGACGCTGGCTGATCTTTTCGCGCCAGGCTTCGCCATGTAGCCGATAGGTCAGGAGCTGTTTCTCCACCAGCCGCCGGTAAAACTCATACTCCAGCTCGGTCATCCCGAGCGTGCTTAGCTCAGTGGGCAACAGGCGTAAAATGTCATCGCTTTGCTGTAGCCCGTCCACCTGCTCCGGCACGGTCGCCGGTTCACGCACCAGCGTGCGAAACGTCTCCATCGGCGCATCTTTCTTTGGGACGGATTTGGCCTCCCGCGAGCGGCCCAGCTGTTCTGCGAGTTTCATCAGTTCCGGCTGTTGCGCCAGAAAGTCGCCGTATTTCACGATCAGCTGATAGTCACCGCGCCTGAGCTGCCCGGCGCTCATATCCCACAGACGCCCGGCGGAATTTTCATTTTCCACCAGCACCTCTTCAAGCTGACCGCTCAGGGTCATGCGTTCCTGCACTTCACTGAGCAGCTGTTCGCGTTCTTCATCCAGCATCTGCTGGTTGAGGGTGGTGGCTTGCACCACCAGGCTAAGCCGCCAGCGCTGTAAAAAGAGGGTATGCAACGCCGGGGTAAAGGTGGCGTTGTCCATTACCAGCGCCCGGGCCTGGCTGGCGAACGGCGAATGCACTTTGTCGAGCAGGGCCAGGGTTTGCGGAAGCTGGACGACAAACTGCGGCGTCGAGAGCCGCTGGCACTGCTGATAGCCAGCGACCTCCTCCGTTAACTCAGGCGGAACTTCGGTCTCCCTGAAACGCTGCCGGAGGTTGTCGCGCCAGCGCGGCAGATCGTCGGTCATGGCCTTTTTAAGGCGGGGGAATTTTTCAAAGAAGGCTGCGAGCTGCGGCGTAGCCAGCAGGGTGATGACCACCTCCTCGATCAACCCTTCCTCACTGACCGCCAGCATGACGTTAAGCGTGTCCAGCGTTAGCATTGACGCGCCTGTTTGATCTGCGCGCTTACGTCCTGCAGGCTGGCTTCGATGCGGCCCAGCCAGTCGCTATGTATAAAGAGACACTTTTGCTGCTCGCTGAAGCGCGTATGCTGCTGATGCCATTCGGTATCCAGCGCCTCCAGCTGCTGCTTAATCTCTTCCGGTACGCTGTCTGAAGCGGTTCCCGGTAGCGCAAGGCGCGAGCCTTGCAGGCTCACATCGCGGATCACCAGATGCTGGCTGCTATCCACTTCCATCGTAAGCGGTTGCGCAAACCCGATGCCGTTGAGCTTGCCGCGTATCTCGCCGCCTTTGTCGAGCCACAGCGACAGTGCCTCGCGCTCAATCGCAACGTGAACCACCTGCATATCGTGGAGCTTAAGCGGCTGCTGAAGCAGCAGGGTCAGCGTCGTGTCGGTGAGCGTTGTCGGCAGTTCGTAGTGCGGTTTACGCGCGAACATGCCGCCTGCGCGGTTCACCTTCAGCGCCGTTTTATCGCTTTGCTGCTGCTGTAGCTGGATGCGGCGCTGGGTAATCGCGCCCAGTTGGGTGAGCATGGCCTGCTGTCCCCAGGCGTGTCCGGTCATCAATATTTCAAGCTGCTGCTGCATCAGGTTCATCCCTTCCGCATCGTGCCACAGGCAGTCTTTCAGCAGGATCAGATCGATTGGCGCCACGGCATCGCGTCCGCTGAACAGCGCGCTGGCCTGCAGCAGGCGGATCGCCTTCTTCCAGCGGCGATCGGAGACATAAGGCGCAGAGGGCAGCAAATCCAACTGCTGGCGCAGCATGAAGATCAGCTCAAACACCGCGTCAGGCAGTTTGATTTTGCCGATATCTTCCTGCCACTGGTAATACTCCTCGTCGGACACCTGCAGCCCCGGCGCGACCGGGTTTTCATTTTCATCCTGCTGGCTCACCAGCATGGAGCGGAAGTTCGATTTATCCTGCACCTTGTCGAGCCACAGGCGGATAAGCATGCGGTCATACAGCGCTTCCAGACTGCTGTCTGCTTCCGGAAGTTCGTTCGACGCGGCCACCAGCAGGCGCATCGGGATCTTCTCTTCGCTGGCCCCGTTACGGAACCGGCGTTCGTTAATGGCGGTCAGCAGGGTGTTCAGAATGGCCGGGCCGGCTTTCCAGATCTCATCGAGAAACACGATTTCGGCTTCTGGCAGATAACCTTCCGTCAGACGTTGATAGCGCCCCTCATCTTTCAGCGCCTGAATGGATAGGGGGCCAAAAACCTCTTCCGGGGTCGAAAAACGGGTCATCAGGTATTCGAACGCGCGGGCATTCTGAAAGGCAAATTTCAACCGGCGGGCAATCAGGCTTTTGGCGATGCCCGGTGGGCCAAGCAGAAACACGCTTTCCCCGCTCAGGGCGGCCAGCAAACAGAGGCGAATGGCGTGGCTACGCTCGTAAAGGCCTTTTTCCAGCGCGCTGCTGAGGCGGGAAATTCTTTCTGCTATTAAATGTGAGTGAGCCATAATAGTTTTGCATCCTTTCGCCGTCGTGGTGGCTAATTGAAGCGAGTATAGACGTTTCAGTCATGGCTGGTAATAGACTGAAGTGCGGCGCAATTTTCTTTGCGCTACATTAATGCGGTTGTATTTAGGGGTACGATTTTTTAATGAATCGTGCATACTGTGCGCTTTTTGTGGGCCAAGGGACTAAGCACACATTTGTTATATAAACGAAAAGACTAGTCTATGAGCACTGATAAAAAGCAATCATTACCCGCAATAACGCTTGCGGCGATCGGGGTTGTCTATGGTGATATTGGCACCAGCCCGCTCTATACGCTTCGTGAATGTTTGTCCGGTCAGTTTGGTTTTGGTGTGGAGCGCGAAGCCGTATTTGGTTTCCTGTCACTCATCTTCTGGCTGCTGATCCTGGTGGTATCCGTTAAGTATCTCTCTTTCGTTATGCGCGCAGATAACGCGGGTGAAGGCGGTATTCTGACCCTGATGTCCCTTGCCGGGCGCAACACGTCCCCCAGAATGACGTCGGTGCTGGTGATTATTGGCCTGATTGGCGGCAGCTTCTTTTATGGCGAGGTCGTGATTACCCCCGCCATTTCGGTGATGTCGGCGATAGAAGGGCTGGAGATCGTGGCTCCCCAGCTTGATTCATGGGTCGTTCCGCTTGCCATCATCGTGCTGACGCTGCTTTTCGCCATTCAAAAACACGGTACCGGGCTGGTGGGCAAGCTCTTCGCGCCGATTATGCTGGCATGGTTCCTGATTCTGGCCGCGCTGGGCTTACGCAGCATAATCTCTAACCCGGACGTTCTGCACGCGCTGAACCCGATGTGGGCCGTGCATTTCTTCATGGAATATAAGGTCGTCTCTTTCGTTGCGCTGGGCGCTGTGGTGCTCTCTATTACCGGCGTGGAAGCGCTGTATGCGGATATGGGCCACTTCGGCAAACTGCCTATCCGCGTGGCGTGGTTCACCGTGGTGCTGCCGTCGCTGGTGCTGAACTACTTCGGCCAGGGCGCGCTGCTGCTTGAACATCCTGAAGCGATTAAAAACCCGTTCTTCCTGCTGGCCCCTGACTGGGCGCTGGTGCCGATGCTGATCCTCGCGACCCTGGCGACGGTTATCGCCTCGCAGGCGGTTATCTCTGGCGTGTTCTCCCTGACCCGCCAGGCGGTACGCCTGGGCTATCTCTCCCCTATGCGCATTATCCACACCTCAGAAATGGAGTCGGGGCAGATCTACATTCCGTTTATCAACTGGCTGCTCTACTTCGCGGTGGTGATTGTTATCGTCAGCTTCGAGCACTCCAGCAACCTGGCGGCGGCGTACGGTATCGCCGTAACGGGGACGATGGTGCTGACGTCGATTCTCTCCACCACGGTGGCGTACCGCAACTGGCACTGGAACAAGTTCCTTGTGGCGCTGATCCTGATTGGCTTCCTTTGTATCGACGTGCCGCTGTTCTCGGCGAACCTCGATAAGATCGTTTCCGGCGGCTGGCTGCCGCTGACGCTCGGTCTGGTGATGTTTATCGTGATGACGACGTGGAAGAGCGAGCGCTTCCGCCTGCTGCGCCGTATGCATGAGCACGGTAACTCTCTGGAAGCGATGATAGCCTCGCTGGAGAAATCCCCGCCGGTGCGCGTGCCGGGCACGGCGGTGTATATGTCGCGCGCGCTGAACGTCATCCCGTTTGCGCTGATGCATAACCTTAAGCACAACAAAGTGCTGCACGAGCGGGTGATCCTGCTGACGCTGCGTACCGAAGATGCACCGTACGTTCATAACGTGCGTCGTGTGCAGATTGAGCAGCTGTCGCCTACCTTCTGGCGCGTGGTGGCCAGCTACGGCTGGCGCGAAACACCGAACGTGGAAGAGGTATTCCACCGCTGCGGTCTGGAAGGGCTGAGCTGCCGCATGATGGAGACATCGTTCTTTATGTCGCACGAGTCGCTGATTATCGGCAAACGTCCGTGGTATCTGCGCCTGCGCGGCAAGCTGTACCTCATCCTGCAGCGTAACGCCCTGCGCGCGCCTGACCAGTTTGAGATCCCGCCTAACCGCGTGATTGAGCTGGGAACCCAAGTCGAGATTTAATCCTCGCAGCAATGCCCGGCGGCGCTTCGCTTACCCGACCTACTCAACCTGTAGGCCCATGCTAGCGAAGCGCCGCCGGGCTTTTTTTCTTTCAGCATTTCACTTAGCGAAACGTTTCGACGTCGATCACAATTCTGTTACCTCATGATGGTTTTCTGAGCACACTTCGGATTAAACTCATGAGAGCGAAACGTTTCGCTAGTGGAGCAAGAAAATGAAGAAAGGCGCTGTACTCAACTCAGAAATCTCGTCGGTTATTTCCCGTCTTGGGCATACCGATACGCTGGTGGTTTGCGATGCAGGCTTACCGGTTCCGCGCAGCACTACCCGTATTGATATGGCGTTAACGCAGGGCGTGCCCTCGTTTATGCAGGTACTGGATGTGGTGACGTCGGAGATGCAGGTTGAGACGGCCATTCTCGCGACGGAAATTAAACACCATAATCCGCAACTCCACGAAACGTTGCTCAGCCACCTTGAGCAACTGCAACAACACCAGGGAAACACCATAGAAATTCGTTACACAACACACGAGCAGTTCAAACAACAAACCGCAGACAGTCAGGCGGTGATTCGCAGCGGGGAGTGTTCCCCGTATGCGAATATCATTCTCTGTGCTGGCGTCACGTTCTGAGGCCATCATGGACGCATTACTGCAACTCAAAGGGATCGATAAATCGTTCCCGGGCGTAAAAGCCCTCTCCGGTGCGGCACTGAACGTTTACCCCGGGCGCGTGATGGCGCTGGTGGGCGAGAACGGTGCCGGCAAATCCACCATGATGAAAGTGCTGACTGGTATTTACCAACGCGATGCCGGCTCGCTGGTCTGGCTGGGTAAAGAGACCACGTTCACCGGCCCGAAATCCTCTCAGGAGGCGGGCATCGGCATTATCCACCAGGAACTGAACCTGATCCCGCAGCTGACCATTGCGGAGAACATCTTCCTTGGCCGCGAGTTTGTTAACCGGTTCGGCAAAATCGACTGGAAAACCATGTATGCCGAGGCGGACAAGCTGCTGGCGAAGCTGAACCTGCGCTTTAAGAGCGACCGCCAGGTGGGCGACCTCTCCATTGGCGATCAGCAGATGGTGGAAATCGCCAAGGTACTCAGCTTTGAGTCGAAGGTCATCATTATGGATGAACCCACCGACGCCCTGACCGATACCGAAACCGACTCCCTGTTCCGCGTCATCCGCGAGCTGAAATCGCAGGGGCGCGGCATTGTTTATATCTCCCACCGCATGAAAGAGATCTTCGAGATTTGCGATGACGTGACCGTCTTCCGTGACGGGCAGTTTATTGCCGAGCGGGAAGTGGCCACGCTGACCGAAGATTCTCTGATCGAAATGATGGTGGGCCGCAAGCTTGAAGATCAGTACCCGCATCTCGATAAACTGCCGGGTGAGATCCGCCTGAAGGTGGACAACCTGTGCGGGCCGGGCGTGAACGACGTCTCCTTTACCCTGCGTCAGGGCGAGATCCTGGGCGTGGCGGGCCTGATGGGGGCGGGCCGTACCGAGCTGATGAAAGTGCTCTACGGCGCGCTGCCGCGTACCAGCGGTTACGTAACCCTCGACGGGCGGGAAGTGGTGACACGTTCTCCGCAGGATGGCCTGGCGAACGGCATCGTTTATATCTCCGAAGACCGCAAGCGCGACGGCTTAGTGCTGGGTATGTCGGTGAAAGAAAATATGTCGCTGACCGCGCTGCGCTATTTCAGCCATAGCGGTGGCAGCCTCAAACACAAAGACGAGCAGCAGGCGGTGAGCGATTTTATCCGCCTGTTTAACGTCAAAACCCCGTCGATGGAGCAGGCTATTGGCCTGTTGTCCGGCGGGAATCAGCAGAAGGTGGCGATTGCCCGCGGGCTGATGACGCGCCCGAAAGTGCTGATCCTCGATGAGCCTACCCGCGGCGTAGACGTGGGCGCGAAGAAAGAGATCTACCAGCTGATTAACCAGTTCAAAGCCGACGGCCTGAGCATCATTCTGGTCTCTTCCGAGATGCCAGAAGTCTTAGGCATGAGCGATCGCATTATCGTTATGCATGAAGGGCATCTCGGCGGTGAATTCACTCGCGAGCAGGCCACCCAGGAAGTTCTGATGGCTGCCGCTGTGGGCAAGCTTAATCGCGTGAATCAGGAGTAAGAAGATGACTACCCAGGCCGTTTCTGGTCGCCGCTATTTCACTAAGGCATGGCTGCTGGAACAAAAATCGCTGATTGCTCTGCTGGTGCTGATCGCCATTGTCTCCACCATGAGCCCGAACTTTTTTACCGTTAATAACCTGTTCAACATTCTTCAGCAGACTTCCGTAAACGCCATCATGGCGGTAGGGATGACGCTGGTGATTTTGACCTCGGGTATCGACCTGTCCGTCGGTTCCCTGCTAGCACTCACCGGGGCGATTGCCGCGTCGATTGTCGGGATTGAAGTCAACGCGCTGGTGGCCGTGGCTGCCGCACTGGCTGCGGGTGCGGCGATTGGTGCGGTAACCGGTGTGATCGTGGCGAAAGGCCGCGTTCAGGCATTTATCGCCACGCTGGTCATGATGCTGCTGCTGCGCGGCGTAACGATGGTTTACACCAACGGCAGCCCGGTGAATACCGGCTTTACGGATAATGCCGATCTGTTTGGCTGGTTCGGTATTGGTCGCCCGCTGGGTATTCCGACGCCGGTCTGGATCATGGGCATCGTTTTCCTGGCGGCGTGGTACATGCTGCATCACACCCGCCTGGGCCGTTATATCTATGCGCTGGGCGGTAACGAAGCGGCAACGCGCCTGTCAGGCATCAGCGTCAATAAAGTGAAAATTATCGTCTACTCCCTGTGCGGCCTGCTGGCCTCTCTGGCGGGGATCATCGAAGTGGCGCGCCTCTCTTCCGCTCAGCCGACGGCGGGGACGGGTTATGAGCTGGATGCTATCGCGGCAGTAGTGCTGGGCGGAACGAGCCTTGCGGGCGGGAAAGGTCGCATTGTTGGGACATTGATCGGCGCGCTTATCCTCGGTTTCCTGAATAATGGTTTGAATTTATTAGGTGTTTCCTCCTATTACCAGATGATCGTCAAAGCAGTGGTGATTTTGCTGGCGGTACTGGTAGACAACAAAAAACAGTAACTGACGACACTACAGGACATCTTAGATATGAACATGAAAAAACTGGCTACCCTGGTTTCTGCAGTCGCGCTGAGCGCAACCGTAAGTGCTAACGCGATGGCGAAAGACACCATTGCGCTGGTTATCTCCACGCTGAATAACCCGTTCTTCGTCTCTCTTAAGGACGGCGCGCAGAAAGAAGCCGACAAGCTGGGCTACAACCTGGTGGTGCTGGATTCTCAGAACAACCCGGCGAAAGAGCTGGCAAACGTTCAGGACCTGACCGTTCGTGGCACCAAAATCCTGCTGATCAACCCAACCGATTCTGACGCCGTAGGCAACGCCGTGAAGATGGCTAACCAGGCGAATATTCCGGTGATCACTCTGGACCGTCAGGCTTCTAAAGGTGACGTGGTCAGCCACATTGCTTCCGATAACGTCCTGGGCGGCAAAATCGCCGGTGACTACATCGCGAAGAAAGCCGGTGATGGCGCGAAAGTCATTGAACTGCAGGGCATCGCGGGGACGTCTGCGGCGCGTGAACGTGGCGAAGGCTTCCAGCAGGCCGTTGCTGCGCACAAATTTAACGTCCTGGCGAGCCAGCCTGCTGACTTCGACCGCACGAAAGGTCTGAACGTGATGCAGAACCTGCTGACCGCGCATCCTGACGTGCAGGCCGTATTCGCTCAGAACGACGAAATGGCGCTGGGCGCGCTGCGTGCGCTGCAGACCGCAGGTAAATCAGATGTGATGGTCGTCGGATTTGACGGCACGCCGGATGGTGAAAAAGCAGTAAATGATGGCAAACTGGCTGCGACCATCGCTCAGCTGCCAGAGCAGATTGGCGCCACTGGCGTTCAGACTGCTGATAAAGTGCTGAAGGGCGAAAAAGTTCAGGCCAAATATCCTGTTGACCTGAAGCTGGTCATCAAGCAGTAAAAGGCGATTCAGGCAGTCGCTGGCTGCCTGAGGGACACCAAATAAAAGAAAAGTGTGGCATACGCCACCGGGTCACACCGGTGGCGCTCTCAGATGGACAGCTCAACCATGAAAACCGCAGGCAACCTCGTCGTCCTTGGCAGTATCAATGCCGATCACATTCTTAACCTTGAATCTTTCCCGACACCGGGCGAAACCGTCACCGGCAATCAGTACCAGGTGGCGTTCGGCGGTAAAGGCGCAAACCAGGCGGTCGCCGCCGGACGCAGCGGGGCGCATATCGCTTTTATTGCCTGCACGGGCGATGACGACACCGGCGAGCGCGTACGCCATCAGCTGGCAAGCGATAACATCGACATTGCACCGGTGAGCGTCGTTGAAGGGGAATCCACCGGCGTGGCGCTGATTTTCGTCAACGCGGAAGGGGAGAATGTCATCGGTATTCATGCGGGGGCTAACGCCGCGCTGACCCCTGAGCGGGTGGACGCGCAGCGGGAGCGGATCGCCAGTGCCGACGCGCTGCTGATGCAGCTTGAATCGCCGGTAAAAAGCGTAATGGCTGCGGCCAAAATTGCGCATGAAAATCATACCTCTGTCGTACTCAACCCTGCGCCTGCCCGTGTATTATCAGACGAACTGCTGGCGCTGGTGGATATCATCACCCCCAACGAAACGGAAGCGGAAAAGCTGACCGGCATCCGCGTTGAAAATGATGATGATGCGGCGCGCGCAGCAAAAGCGCTGCATGATAAAGGCATTGGTACCGTCATTATCACCCTTGGCAGCCGCGGCGTGTGGGCAAGCGTAAACGGTGAAGGCCGCCGCGTGCCGGGCTTTAAGGTTAAAGCGATTGATACCATCGCGGCGGGAGACACCTTCAACGGTGCGCTGGTAACGGCGCTGCTGGAAGGCACGCAAATGGATGACGCGATTCGTTTTGCGCATGCTGCTGCGGCCATCGCGGTAACGCGTAAAGGCGCTCAGCCTTCCGTTCCATGGCGCAAAGAGATCGATGAATTCTTAAGTCAGCAGGGGTAACGCTTGGCCACAATGAAAGATGTCGCCCGCATGGCGGGCGTTTCTACGTCGACCGTCTCCCACGTTATTAATAACGATCGCTTCGTCAGCGAGGCGATTCGGGAAAAAGTCGAAGCGGCGGTAAAAGATCTCAACTATGCGCCTTCGGCGCTGGCGCGCAGCCTCAAGCTCAACCAGACGCGCACTATTGGTATGCTGATCACGGCCAGTACCAACCCTTTCTATTCTGAACTCGTGCGCGGCGTTGAACGCAGCTGCTTCGAACGCGGCTACAGCCTGGTGCTGTGCAATACCGAAGGCGACGAGCAGCGCATGAACCGTAACCTGGAGACGTTGATGCAAAAACGCGTCGACGGGCTACTGCTGCTGTGTACCGAGACGCACCAGCCGTCGAAAGAGATTATCCAGCGTTATCCGTCCATTCCCACGGTGATGATGGACTGGGCGCCGTTCGACGGCACCAGCGATCTGATCCAGGATAACTCCCTGCTGGGGGGCGATATGGCCACTCAGCATCTGATCAACAAAGGCTATACCCGCATCGCCTGCATCACCGGTCCGCTGGATAAAACCCCGGCGCGTTTGCGTCTGGAAGGGTATCTCGCGGCAATGGAGCGGGCGGGGCTTGCCATACCCGATGGCTACCGGATCACCGGTGATTTCGAATTTAATGGCGGCTTCGAGGCAATGCAAACGCTGCTGGCACAAGCGGAGCGCCCGCAGGCGGTATTTATCGGTAACGATGCGATGGCGTTTGGTGCCTATCAGGCGCTTTATCAGGCAGGATTGCGCGTGCCGGACGATATGGCGATCGTTGGCTACGATGACATCGAACTGGCGCGCTACATGACGCCGCCGCTGACCACGATTCATCAGCCAAAGGATGAGCTGGGCGAGCTGGCCATCGATGTCTTAATCCACCGTATGGCGCAGCCCACGCTGCAGCAGCAACGCCTGCAGCTTACTCCTGTTCTGATGGAACGCGGTTCGGTTTAGCCTTCGTTTTGTGGCGCTCTTTAATCAGGTTGCGGCCATCTTTGGGTTTTAGCAGCATAAAGACCAGCGCCGAAACGACGGTAAGTGCGCCCATGGTGATAAAGGTATAGTGGAACTGTTCCACCGTGTTGCTGCCGTCGAAGCCTTCATAAAAACGCAGCACGGCTGCACTTACGGCCACCCCCAGGCTTATCGACAGCTGTTGGGTCACCGCCAGCACGCTGTTGCCGCTGCTCGCGTTCTCGTCAGTCAGATCCGCAAGGGTAATGGTGTTCATTGAGGTGAACTGCGTCGACATCGCCATTCCCAGTACAAAGAGCGGCAGGATCAGCATCCAGACCGGCAGCGCGGCGGATTGTAGCGAGAACTGCGCAATCATCAGCCCGATAAACACCGTCACCCCAACCAGTGTCTTACGATAGCCAAACCAGCGCAGCACCTGCGTGACGGTCGATTTCGCCAGAATCGAGCCCATCGCGGTGGGAGCCATCATGCATCCGGCGATCAACGCCGGGTAGCCAAAACCGACCTGCAGCATCAGCGGCATTAAAAACGGAACGCATCCAGTGCCCAGACGTGAGGCAATATTCCCTGCGACGCCGACCGAGAAGGTGCGGGTATTAAAGAGGGACAGAGAGATCAGCGGCGTCGGGTGACGACGGGCATGACGTATATAAAGAAGGAACAGTAGAATACCGCTGAGGATGACGGACAGCGCCAGCCATGTCGCGACGATTTTCTCGCCAAACAGTTCCATTCCGCTTGAGAACAGTACCAGGCTCAGGCCAAACAGGAAAAAACCACCCATGTCGAAGCTGCGCCGTGACGTGGTGAAGTTTGGCATGTATTTTCGGGCATACAGCAGGCCGGCCACGCCAATCGGAATGTTAATCAGGAAGATCCAGTGCCAGCTCGCCCAGGTGACAAGCACACCGCCGAGTACCGGACCCAGGATGGGGCCGACCAGCCCCGGCATGGTCACGAAGTTAAGAACCGGCAGCAGTTCGCTGCGCGGATAGGCGCGTAGCAATGCCAGACGCGCCACGGGCATCATCATCGCCCCGCCTATCCCCTGAAGGACGCGAAAGATAACCAGCTCCGTCAATGAGGTGGAGAGCGCGCAGGCCAGAGAGCCGAGCGTGAACAGCGTTACCGCCAGCATGAACACTTTACGGGTACCGAAGCGATCGGCCAGCCATCCGCTGACCGGGATCAGCATGGCGACGGTTAAGGTATAGCTAATGATGGCAGACTGCATCGCCAGCGGAGAGCGGTTAAGGCTTTGCGCAATGGCTGGTAGCGCGGTATTAAGGATGGTGGCATCCAGCGCTTGCATAAAGAACGCCATGGCTGCAATCCACGGCAGCCCGGCCATACTGCGCGCTTTTTTCTCTGTCATTTATTTACCTGCTGGTGGTCTGGTGCGGCGAGTAACGTCTGACATGCGCTCAGGGCACGTGGCCCGTCGCTATCCTGAATGGCATCGACAATGGCCTGATGCAAATCGAGCTTCACCACTTCGTTTTGGGTAATCGAGGTGAAGTAGGTGTGGTACACCGAGTGGAATAATGAGGCAAAGGAGGTCAGGAACGGATTGGCGCTCATCGCGTAAATATGTTCATGCCAGGCCATATCGACTTCTATCCAGCGCTCGCGATTGAAGTGCTTTTTAAGGAAGACCATCTCTTCCATTAAGGTATTGAGCTGCGCTTTTTGCTCCGCAGTGCCGAGCGTGGCGGCAAGAAAACAGGCCTGAGGCTCAAGGCTGCTGCGCATCACCAGAAAATGATCCACGACCTGGTGGAAATTGTCTTCCGTCATCCACCATGACAGAAGCTCTTGATCGAGGAAGTTCCAGTTACTCTGAGGCATAACGCGCGTGCCGATTCGCGGACGGGGGAGAACCATTCCTTTTGCGGTTAACGTTTTCACCGCTTCGCGAACGGCGGTTCGGCTTACGCCAAACTGTTCGCCCAGCTCCATTTCACCCGGCAGGATGCAGCCAGGGGCATATTTGCCCGCTAAGATCAGCTGAGCCAGCTTTTCAGCCAGCACATACGATAAGTTTTTTTGTGCTGCCAGCTGCTGTGCGCTTAAGGGCATCGTTCTTATTCCTTAATTATTCATGCCGGTAATTATGCCATCTGAAGTGTGAATGTGGTTGCAGATACATCAAATAGAACAATTTGTAGCTTGGATTCACCGCTATTGGTGAAAAAAAACACGGTCGAAAACTTTTTTTAAATTTCCTCTTGTCACTTCAGAATAACTCCCTATAATGCGCCTCCACTGACACGGAACAATGGCTTACAGGCCGCCGGGTTAGCGGGGTTCAGCGATGAACGCCGGCAGAGAAAAGCGAAAATAAACGCTTGACTCTGAATGAGGAAAACGTATTATACGGGACCTCGCAACGGTGAGCGAAAGCCGCGTTGCACTGCTCTTTAACAATTTATCAGACAATCTGTGTGGGCACTCAAAGTGACATGGATTCTTAACGTCGCAAGACGAAAAATGAATACCAAGTCTCTGAGTGAACATACGTAATTCATTACGAAGTTTAATTCACGAGCATCAAACTTAAATTGAAGAGTTTGATCATGGCTCAGATTGAACGCTGGCGGCAGGCCTAACACATGCAAGTCGAGCGGTAGCACAGAGAGCTTGCTCTCGGGTGACGAGCGGCGGACGGGTGAGTAATGTCTGGGAAACTGCCTGATGGAGGGGGATAACTACTGGAAACGGTAGCTAATACCGCATAACGTCGCAAGACCAAAGAGGGGGACCTTCGGGCCTCTTGCCATCAGATGTGCCCAGATGGGATTAGCTAGTAGGTGGGGTAACGGCTCACCTAGGCGACGATCCCTAGCTGGTCTGAGAGGATGACCAGCCACACTGGAACTGAGACACGGTCCAGACTCCTACGGGAGGCAGCAGTGGGGAATATTGCACAATGGGCGCAAGCCTGATGCAGCCATGCCGCGTGTATGAAGAAGGCCTTCGGGTTGTAAAGTACTTTCAGCGGGGAGGAAGGCGATAAGGTTAATAACCTTGTCGATTGACGTTACCCGCAGAAGAAGCACCGGCTAACTCCGTGCCAGCAGCCGCGGTAATACGGAGGGTGCAAGCGTTAATCGGAATTACTGGGCGTAAAGCGCACGCAGGCGGTCTGTCAAGTCGGATGTGAAATCCCCGGGCTCAACCTGGGAACTGCATTCGAAACTGGCAGGCTAGAGTCTTGTAGAGGGGGGTAGAATTCCAGGTGTAGCGGTGAAATGCGTAGAGATCTGGAGGAATACCGGTGGCGAAGGCGGCCCCCTGGACAAAGACTGACGCTCAGGTGCGAAAGCGTGGGGAGCAAACAGGATTAGATACCCTGGTAGTCCACGCCGTAAACGATGTCGACTTGGAGGTTGTGCCCTTGAGGCGTGGCTTCCGGAGCTAACGCGTTAAGTCGACCGCCTGGGGAGTACGGCCGCAAGGTTAAAACTCAAATGAATTGACGGGGGCCCGCACAAGCGGTGGAGCATGTGGTTTAATTCGATGCAACGCGAAGAACCTTACCTACTCTTGACATCCAGAGAACTTAGCAGAGATGCTTTGGTGCCTTCGGGAACTCTGAGACAGGTGCTGCATGGCTGTCGTCAGCTCGTGTTGTGAAATGTTGGGTTAAGTCCCGCAACGAGCGCAACCCTTATCCTTTGTTGCCAGCGGTTAGGCCGGGAACTCAAAGGAGACTGCCAGTGATAAACTGGAGGAAGGTGGGGATGACGTCAAGTCATCATGGCCCTTACGAGTAGGGCTACACACGTGCTACAATGGCGCATACAAAGAGAAGCGACCTCGCGAGAGCAAGCGGACCTCATAAAGTGCGTCGTAGTCCGGATTGGAGTCTGCAACTCGACTCCATGAAGTCGGAATCGCTAGTAATCGTAGATCAGAATGCTACGGTGAATACGTTCCCGGGCCTTGTACACACCGCCCGTCACACCATGGGAGTGGGTTGCAAAAGAAGTAGGTAGCTTAACCTTCGGGAGGGCGCTTACCACTTTGTGATTCATGACTGGGGTGAAGTCGTAACAAGGTAACCGTAGGGGAACCTGCGGTTGGATCACCTCCTTACCTTAAAGAACCTGCCTTTGTAGTGCTCACACAGATTGTCTGATGAAATACAGCAGTAAAAATCTCTGCAGGCTTGTAGCTCAGGTGGTTAGAGCGCACCCCTGATAAGGGTGAGGTCGGTGGTTCAAGTCCGCTCAGGCCTACCAAACTCCTTTTTGAAGGATGAGCGGTACAGAGATTAGTGTTTACGATGGGGTTATAGCTCAGCTGGGAGAGCGCCTGCCTTGCACGCAGGAGGTCTGCGGTTCGATCCCGCATAGCTCCACCATCCTTTTACTGCGAAAACAAGAAAACTTCAGAGTGAACCTGAAAAGGTGCACTGCGAAGTTTTGCTCTTTAAAAATCTGGATCAAGCTGAAAATTGAAACGACACACAGTTAATGTGTGTTCGAGTCTCTCAAATTTTCGCAAGTCGAGGGTGAATCGAAAGAAACATCTTCGGGTTGTGAGGTTAAGCGACTAAGCGTACACGGTGGATGCCCTGGCAGTCAGAGGCGATGAAGGACGTGCTAATCTGCGAAAAGCGACGGCGAGGTGATATGAACCTTTGACCCGTCGATGTCCGAATGGGGAAACCCAGTGCAATCCGTTGCACTATCTTTAACTGAATACATAGGTTAACGAGGCGAACCGGGGGAACTGAAACATCTAAGTACCCCGAGGAAAAGAAATCAACCGAGATTCCCCCAGTAGCGGCGAGCGAACGGGGAGCAGCCCGGAGTCTGAATCAGCTTGTGTGTTAGTGGAACGGTCTGGAAAGTCCGACGGTACAGGGTGATAGTCCCGTACACGAAAGCACACTTGCTGTGAACTCGAAGAGTAGGGCGGGACACGTGGTATCCTGTCTGAATATGGGGGGACCATCCTCCAAGGCTAAATACTCCTGACTGACCGATAGTGAACCAGTACCGTGAGGGAAAGGCGAAAAGAACCCCGGCGAGGGGAGTGAAAAAGAACCTGAAACCGTGTACGTACAAGCAGTGGGAGCCTCTTTTATGGGGTGACTGCGTACCTTTTGTATAATGGGTCAGCGACTTATATTCTGTAGCAAGGTTAACCGTATAGGGGAGCCGAAGGGAAACCGAGTCTTAACTGGGCGTTAAGTTGCAGGGTATAGACCCGAAACCCGGTGATCTAGCCATGGGCAGGTTGAAGGTTGGGTAACACTAACTGGAGGACCGAACCGACTAATGTTGAAAAATTAGCGGATGACCTGTGGCTGGGGGTGAAAGGCCAATCAAACCGGGAGATAGCTGGTTCTCCCCGAAAGCTATTTAGGTAGCGCCTCGTGAACTCATCTTCGGGGGTAGAGCACTGTTTCGGCTAGGGGGCCATCCCGGCTTACCAACCCGATGCAAACTACGAATACCGAAGAATGTTATCACGGGAGACACACGGCGGGTGCTAACGTCCGTCGTGAAGAGGGAAACAACCCAGACCGCCAGCTAAGGTCCCAAAGTCATGGTTAAGTGGGAAACGATGTGGGAAGGCACAGACAGCCAGGATGTTGGCTTAGAAGCAGCCATCATTTAAAGAAAGCGTAATAGCTCACTGGTCGAGTCGGCCTGCGCGGAAGATGTAACGGGGCTAAACCATGCACCGAAGCTGCGGCAGCGACGCTTATGCGTTGTTGGGTAGGGGAGCGTTCTGTAAGCCGTTGAAGGTGTGCTGTGAGGCATGCTGGAGGTATCAGAAGTGCGAATGCTGACATAAGTAACGATAAAGCGGGTGAAAAGCCCGCTCGCCGGAAGACCAAGGGTTCCTGTCCAACGTTAATCGGGGCAGGGTGAGTCGACCCCTAAGGCGAGGCCGAAAGGCGTAGTCGATGGGAAACAGGTTAATATTCCTGTACTTGGTGTTACTGCGAAGGGGGGACGGAGAAGGCTATGTTAGCCGGGCGACGGTTGTCCCGGTTTAAGCATGTAGGCGGAGGTTCCAGGTAAATCCGGTACCTTTTAACGCTGAGGTGTGATGACGAGGCACTACGGTGCTGAAGTAACAAATGCCCTGCTTCCAGGAAAAGCCTCTAAGCATCAGGTAACACGAAATCGTACCCCAAACCGACACAGGTGGTCAGGTAGAGAATACCAAGGCGCTTGAGAGAACTCGGGTGAAGGAACTAGGCAAAATGGTGCCGTAACTTCGGGAGAAGGCACGCTGATATGTAGGTGAAGCCCCTGCGGGTGGAGCTGAAATCAGTCGAAGATACCAGCTGGCTGCAACTGTTTATTAAAAACACAGCACTGTGCAAACACGAAAGTGGACGTATACGGTGTGACGCCTGCCCGGTGCCGGAAGGTTAATTGATGGGGTTAGCGGCAACGCGAAGCTCTTGATCGAAGCCCCGGTAAACGGCGGCCGTAACTATAACGGTCCTAAGGTAGCGAAATTCCTTGTCGGGTAAGTTCCGACCTGCACGAATGGCGTAATGATGGCCAGGCTGTCTCCACCCGAGACTCAGTGAAATTGAACTCGCTGTGAAGATGCAGTGTACCCGCGGCAAGACGGAAAGACCCCGTGAACCTTTACTATAGCTTGACACTGAACACTGGTCCTTGATGTGTAGGATAGGTGGGAGGCTTTGAAGCGTGGACGCCAGTCTGCGTGGAGCCATCCTTGAAATACCACCCTTTAATGGCTGGTGTTCTAACGTGGACCCGTTACCCGGGTTGCGGACAGTGTCTGGTGGGTAGTTTGACTGGGGCGGTCTCCTCCCAAAGAGTAACGGAGGAGCACGAAGGTTAGCTAATCCTGGTCGGACATCAGGAGGTTAGTGCAATGGCATAAGCTAGCTTGACTGCGAGAGTGACGGCTCGAGCAGGTGCGAAAGCAGGTCATAGTGATCCGGTGGTTCTGAATGGAAGGGCCATCGCTCAACGGATAAAAGGTACTCCGGGGATAACAGGCTGATACCGCCCAAGAGTTCATATCGACGGCGGTGTTTGGCACCTCGATGTCGGCTCATCACATCCTGGGGCTGAAGTAGGTCCCAAGGGTATGGCTGTTCGCCATTTAAAGTGGTACGCGAGCTGGGTTTAGAACGTCGTGAGACAGTTCGGTCCCTATCTGCCGTGGGCGCTGGAGAATTGAGGGGGGCTGCTCCTAGTACGAGAGGACCGGAGTGGACGCATCACTGGTGTTCGGGTTGTCATGCCAATGGCACTGCCCGGTAGCTAAATGCGGAAGAGATAAGTGCTGAAAGCATCTAAGCACGAAACTTGCCCCGAGATGAGTTCTCCCTGAGACTTTAAGTCTCCTGAAGGAACGTTGAAGACGACGACGTTGATAGGTCGGGTGTGTAAGCGCAGCGATGCGTTGAGCTAACCGATACTAATGAACCGTGAGGCTTAACCTTACAACGCCGAAGCTGTTTCGGCGAAGAGACAGACAATCAAATTTCAGCTCTGATACAGATTAACAGAATTTGCCTGGCGGCTTTAGCGCGGTGGTCCCACCTGACCCCATGCCGAACTCAGAAGTGAAACGCCGTAGCGCCGATGGTAGTGTGGGGTCTCCCCATGTGAGAGTAGGGAACTGCCAGGCATCAAACAAGTAAAGAGGCCATCCGGAAGGATGGCCTTTTTGCGTTTATACGATGCATAAAATTCAGTTCGGGTAAGGCTAATTCGCTATCCGGCAATCAGGCCGCACACCACCCCACAATAAACGCCGCAATCTCATCGATATTGTTCAAATCCAAAACCGGCACGTCCAGCGACAACGCAATATCACTGGCCACCGCAATCACATGCTCGTCGAGCGTCAGTTCGGCAATATCATGCCCGGCATCGCGTCTGAACAGCAGGATCTTTGCAACAGCCTCATGCTTAAACCCTTCAACCAGCACCAGATCCAGCGTGGTATGGTCCATCCGGCTCACCAGATAAGCGAGATCCAGCGGCGTTTCGTCAGGGGTTTCCGTCATTAACGCCCAGCGTTGCTGACTCGCCACCATCGTTTGTGCTGCGCCTGCCTTACGCAACTCATAGCTGTCTTTTCCCGGTTTATCGACATCCATATTATGGTGCGTGTGCTTAATCAGCCCGGGGCGTAAACCTCTGGCGCACAGGGCAGGTATAAGTTGTTTCAGCAGCGTGGTTTTTCCGGTGCCGCTCCAGGCTGAGATAGCTAAAACAGGCGTCATTTTTTCTCCTGCATTGTCTGTAGATCTTCCAGCGTATTGACGTTCACAAACGCAGATTTCAGATCGCTAAAATCAACGGAATGGCCGCCTGACTGGCGCATAAAGACCATTACCCTGCGTTCGCCTGCCGCCAGATAATCCTGCAATGCTGGGATTAGCGATCTATGTATCAACGCAATCGTCGGGTGGTCGCGCTCGCCGTCATGCGCCCAGACCACGGGGGAATCACCGCGCTGCTGAACCATCCGCTCAACCAGACACGCGGGAATAAATGGCGTATCGCATGAACAGAAGACAAACCATTCCCCCCGATCCTGCTGCATGACTGAGAGCATCCCAGCCAGCGGCCCGGGATAATCAGCCAGCGTATCCTGATAGACAGGCAGCCCGCTACGCTGATAAATATCGATATGGCGGTTAGCACTCAGTACCCTTGCAGATACCTGGCCCGCAAGCGCATCCGCAACGTGCTGCCATAAGGGTTTTCCATTAAGAAGCTGGAGGCCCTTATCTTTTCCGCCCATACGCGTCGCTCTCCCCCCGGCCAGAACGACCCCAATAATTTCCTGGCTATGATTCACTAATATCGCCTCTTTTATTGTGGGTTTGACCCTGTTAACGTATCTCTCTAAATGAAAGGAGCACGACCATGAAATGTAAACGTCTGAATGAAGTTATTGAACTCCTTCAGCCAGCCTGGCAAAAAGAGCCGGAGCTGAATCTGATGCAATTTTTACAGAAACTGGCGAAAGAGTCAGGTTTTGACGGTGAACTGACAGACCTTTCTGACGACATCCTGATCTACCACCTTAAAATGCGTGATTCTGCGAAAGATGCTGTTATTCCTGGTATTCAGAAAGATTATGAGGAAGATTTTAAAACCGCATTGCTGCGCGCACGTGGCGTAATTAAAGAGTAAAAGCTTGTAAGCGGCCCCACCGAAATCGCCACAAGATGATATCCTGAATCATTCGTATAATTTCCGGATGATCGGATGAACGACCAGGCTTTTACTTTCCAGACACTGCACCCGGATACCATTATGGATGCCCTCTTTGAGCAGGGTATTCGGGTGGATTCTGGGCTTACCCCGTTAAATAGCTATGAAAACCGCGTCTACCAATTTCAGGACGAAGATCGTCAGCGCTTTGTCGTAAAGTTTTATCGCCCTGAGCGATGGTCTGCAGAACAAATCCAGGAAGAACATCAGTTCGCCCACGATCTGCTGAATGACGATGTTCCCGTTGCCGCGCCGCTGATGTTCGATACTCAAACGCTGCTTACGCACCAGGGATTTTACTACGCCGTATTTCCAAGCCTGGGTGGCCGGCAGTTTGAAGCCGATAATATCGATCAGATGGAGTGGGTTGCGCGCTACCTTGGCCGCATTCATCAAACGGGACGCAAAACGCCGTTTATTGCACGCCCGACAATCGGTATTCAGGAATACCTTCTTGAACCCCGCCAGGTATTTGCTGCCTCAACCCTTATTCCTAAAGCATTAAAAGATGATTTTCTTAATGCGACCGATAAACTGATTGATACGGTGACTGCCTGCTGGCGGGATGATATTCCCACCTTGCGGCTGCATGGTGATTGCCACGCCGGGAATATCCTCTGGCGCGATGGTCCGCTGTTTGTCGATCTCGACGATGCCCGTATGGGGCCAGCTGTTCAGGATCTGTGGATGCTGCTTAACGGCGATAAAGCCGAGCAGCGAATGCAACTTGAAACCATCATTGAAGCTTACGAAGAATTCAGCCCGTTCGATTCAGACGAAATTGCCTTGATTGAACCTTTACGTGCGATGCGTTTTGTTTATTATCTCGCATGGTTAATCAGGCGTTGGGATGACCCCGCATTTCCCCGGAATTTCCCATGGCTTACCGGGGAGGATTACTGGCGTAACCAGATATCCACATTTACCGAGCAGGTTAAGGTTTTACAGGAACCCCCTTTGCAATTAACGCCGATGTATTAATAGGACACACCCAGGAGAGAGTTGATCATGAAAAAAATTTGGCTGGCGCTGGCAGGTATGATTCTGGCATTTAGCGCTTCTGCTGCGCAGTTTACCGACGGCAAGCAGTACATCACGCTGGACAAGCCCGTTGCTGGCGAGCCTCAGGTGCTGGAGTTCTTCTCATTCTATTGCCCGCACTGCTATCAGTTCGAGGAAGTTCTTCATGTTTCTGACAACGTGAAGAAAAAGCTGCCGGAAGGCACCAAAATGACCAAATACCACGTTGAGTTCCTTGGCCCACTGGGCAAAGACCTGACTCAGGCGTGGGCGGTTGCGATTGCACTGGGTGTAGAAGATAAAGTTACTGCGCCACTGTTTGAAGCCGTACAGAAAACCCAAACCGTCCAAAACACCGCGGATATTCGCAAAGTATTCGTGGATGCGGGCGTGAAAGGTGAAGATTACGATGCGGCCTGGAACAGCTTTGTCGTGAAATCCCTGGTTGCTCAGCAGGAAAAAGCCGCTGCCGATCTGCAGCTGCAGGGCGTTCCGGCGATGTTTGTTAACGGTAAATACCAGCTGAACATGCAGGGTATGGATACCAGCAGCATGGATATCTTCGTACAGCAGTACGCCGATACCGTGAAATACCTGGTCGAGAAGAAGTAATAAAACAAAACGCCGGTCAATGACCGGCGTTTTTGTATGAATCTTTGATGTTGTCTATCTGCTCGTCTTTCTCTTTCCAGAGCGTATTGAGCCACTGCTGGAAACGACGTTTGAAGTTCTTATCATTCACGTAATCGCCGTGCAGCCCGGTATCAATGGGAACCATGTCAACACGAACCACAATGCGCGTCAGTTTCCCGCTGAGCATATCGTAAAACGGCGTCTTGTCATTTTCCGGATAGCAAAGCGTAACGTTAAGTAGCTTGTCGAACTGCTCACCCAGAACGTTAAGCGCCATCGCAATACCGGCAGCCTTCGGTGGCAGCAAATTTCGGAAGGGGGAACGCGTCTGCAAATGCTTCTCGTGGGTAAAACGAGAGCCCTCGACAAAATTCACAATGGTTGTCGGGTGCGCGCGAAACTTCTCGCAGGAGAGACGCGTGGTTTCCACATCCTTGCCGCGCCGCTCAGGGTGACGAATCAAATAGCTGCGTGAATAGCGTTTCATAAACGGCATATCCAGCGCCCAGCAGGCCAGGCCGATAAAAGGCACCCATGCCAGCTGCTGCTTGAGAAAATATTTATTCATGGGAATGTGATTGCGAAACAGCACGCATAAAATCACGATATCCGCCCAGCTGCGATGATTGCAGATAAGCAGGTACCAGTTCTTTTTGTTCAGGCTTTCCAGACCTTCCACATCCCATTTCAAATGCGGATTCAAACGCAGCAGGATCGCCAGCCCTTCGCACCAGCAATACATCATAAAATTGCAAAACGTGGAAACCGCTCGCCAGACCCCAGGCACGGGCAGCAGCAGTTTAATTATTCCGGCGACGATAATGGGCACAGAACAGGCGACAGTAACCAGAATAGTTAAAATGACGCTTAAGAGTAGTGTTAACGCAGCGAGTAATCTCGACATGGTGAGCTTTTTCAGATAGTTAGCTTAAATGGGCAGCCGGCTATCCGGCGCTGGGCGCTGATTCTATCAGAAATCAGCCAGAAAAATGGCGCTTTCACGCAGCAAGCTCGCCGCTTTTATCGGGCAGACCCGAATTTACAACCGCAATCCAGCGAACGGTTCTTATATCCACATAGACTAAAAAGTCAGCAATAAGACATATTATTTGCGATCTTCATTTATCTATATGAATTTAAAAATGAAATTTTGATTTAAGTTGCGAATGGTGCGCCTGTTTTTAAAATGAATTGAAAGTATTCACAAACTTATCCACAGTTTGATCTTTGCGAGCGATCTCCACGATCGCAAAATCTTTTGCTGTATCAGGCGCTAATAACTGATGTTTTCATCCTTATGTGGCATCCTTTACCCATAAATTGATTAAAGGCACGCACACTATGGTTCAGATCCCAGAAAACCCTCTTATTCTCGTCGACGGCTCTTCATACCTGTATCGGGCGTATCATGCGTTTCCTCCTCTGACCAATAGCGCAGGGGAACCAACCGGCGCGATGTACGGCGTGCTTAACATGCTGCGCAGTTTGATCCTCCAGTATCAGCCAACCCACGCGGCCGTCGTTTTTGATGCGAAAGGCAAAACGTTCCGCGACGAGCTGTTTGAGCATTACAAATCTCACCGCCCGCCAATGCCTGACGATCTGCGTGCGCAGATCGAACCGCTGCATACCATGGTAAAAGCGATGGGCCTCCCGCTACTGGCGGTTTCAGGCGTCGAAGCGGATGACGTGATCGGTACGCTGGCGCGCGAAGCTGAAAAAATGGGCCGCCCCGTTCTGATCAGCACCGGCGATAAAGACATGGCGCAGCTGGTGACGCCGGGGATCACCCTGATTAATACCATGACCAACACCATTCTGGGGCCAGAAGAGGTGGTGGCTAAATATGGCGTGCCGCCAGAACTGATCATCGATTTCCTCGCCCTGATGGGTGACTCGTCGGATAACATTCCTGGCGTACCGGGTGTCGGTGAAAAAACCGCTCAGGCGCTGCTGCAGGGCCTCGGTGGATTAGACACGCTATACGCTGAGTCTGACAAAATCGCCGGTCTCACCTTCCGTGGCGCAAAAACCATGGCGACGAAACTGCAAGATAACAAAGAGGTTGCCTACCTCTCCTATCAGCTGGCAACCATTAAAACAGACGTTGAGCTGGAACTGACCTGCGAGCAGCTTCATGTTCAGGAGCCTGCTGCTGAAGAGCTGCTCGGCCTGTTTAAGAAATACGAATTCAAGCGCTGGACCGCCGATGTCGAAGCCGGCAAATGGCTTCAGGCTAAAGGGTCTAAACCGGCGGCGAAGGTGAAAGAGACCATTGCGGTGGATGCCGAAGAATCAGAAGACGAAGAGGCCGTCACGCTCTCGTTTGAACACTATGAAACCATTCTCGACGAATCACAGCTGGTTGAATGGATTGAAAAGCTGAAAAAAGCGCCGGTATTTGCCTTTGATACCGAAACCGACAGCCTCGATAACATCTCTGCCAATATGGTAGGTCTCTCCTTTGCCACTGCGCCCGGCGTGGCCGCCTACGTGCCTGTCGCGCACGACTACCTTGATGCACCCGATCAGATCCCGCGCGAGCGTGTGCTGGAGCTGATGAAGCCTGTTCTGGAAGATGACAAGGCGCTTAAGGTGGGGCAAAACCTGAAATTTGACCGCGGCATTCTGCAAAACTATGGCATTGAGCTGCGCGGGATCGCCTTCGACACCATGCTGGAATCCTACATTCTGGACAGCGTGGCTGGGCGTCATGATATGGATTCACTCTCCGATCGCTGGCTGAAGCACAAAACCATCACCTTTGAAGAGATTGCGGGGAAAGGCAAAAATCAGCTGACCTTTAACCAGATCGCCCTCGAAGAAGCGGGCCGCTACGCGGCGGAAGATGCTGACGTAACGCTGCAGCTGCATTTGAAAATGTGGCCGAAACTGCAGAAGCACGAAGGTCCGCTAAATGTGTTCCAGCATATTGAAATGCCGCTGGTGCCGGTGCTGTCTCGCATTGAGCGTAACGGCGTGAAGATCGACCCAACCGTACTGCATAACCACTCTGGCGAGCTGGCGCAGCGCCTGACCGAGCTTGAGCAAAAAGCCCATGAGCTGGCGGGCGAGCCGTTTAACCTCTCGTCACCGAAACAGCTGCAAACGATTCTGTTTGAAAAACAGGGGATCAAACCGCTGAAGAAAACCCCTGGCGGCGCGCCGTCGACCTCTGAAGAGGTGCTTGAGGAGCTGGCGCTGGATTACCCGCTGCCAAAAGTGATCCTTCAGTATCGCGGGCTGGCGAAGCTGAAATCGACCTACACCGACAAGCTGCCGCTGATGATCAACCCGAAAACGGGCCGCGTGCACACCTCTTATCATCAGGCGGTTGCGGCAACCGGACGTCTCTCATCGACCGATCCGAACCTGCAAAATATCCCGGTGCGCAACGAGGAAGGGCGTCGTATCCGTCAGGCCTTTATTGCGCCGGACGATTATCTGATTGTCTCTGCGGACTACTCGCAAATCGAGCTGCGCATTATGGCGCATCTGTCCCGTGATAAAGGCCTGCTCACCGCCTTCGCAGAAGGTCAGGACATTCACCGGGCAACGGCTGCCGAAGTCTTTGGCCTGCCGCTGGAGAGCGTGACCAACGAACAGCGCCGTAGCGCGAAGGCGATCAACTTCGGTCTGATTTACGGGATGAGCGCCTTTGGTCTTTCTCGTCAGCTCAACATCCCGCGCAAAGAGTCGCAGAAGTATATGGATCTCTACTTCGAGCGCTACCCGGGCGTGCTGGAATATATGGAACGTACGCGCGCGCAGGCGAAAGAGAAGGGCTACGTCGAGACGCTGGACGGCCGCCGTCTCTACCTGCCGGACATCAAATCCAGCAACGCCGCACGCCGCGCCGGTGCTGAACGCGCCGCGATCAACGCCCCAATGCAGGGCACCGCAGCGGATATCATCAAACGCGCGATGATCGCCGTGGATGCCTGGCTGGAAAAAGAGAAGCCGCGCGTAAAAATGATTATGCAGGTACACGATGAACTGGTGTTCGAAGTGCACAAAGACGATCTGGAATCGGTCTCCCGCAAGATCCACGAACTGATGGAAAACAGCATGACGCTGGACGTGCCGTTGCTGGTGGAAGTCGGAAGCGGTGAAAACTGGGATCAGGCTCACTAAGCGTTCACGGAATAACGCGCGTTTTATGTAAGTAAGCAACATAATGACGCGCGTTTTGTGACGATCATTAGAATTCCCTATGTAAAGAATGAAAAAAAACTACGAAAAGTGCTTTTTCTACAGATAAAAAAGCGGTAGAGTTAACGACGTAGGGTACAGAGGTAAGATGTTCTATCTTTCAGACCTTTTACTTCACGTAATCGGATTTGGCTGAATATTTTAGCCGCCCCAGTCAGTAATGACTGGGGCGTTTTTTATTGCGGCAAAGAAAATGCCGGGCAAAAAAAAGCGCGGACTGTGCCGCGCCTGAAATTACTCTTCTTCCGCTTCGGTTGCGGGTTCCAGGTCGTTAAACCAGCTGTCGAGCTTCTGACGCAGCTTATCCACGCCCTGCTTTTTCAGCGAAGAGAACGGCTCAACCTGCACGTCGCCGTTGAAAGCCAGCACCGCTTCGCGAACCATATTCACCTGCGCTTTACGCGCGCCGCTTGCCAGCTTATCCGCTTTTGTCAGCAGCACCAGTACGGCAATATCACTCTCCACCGCCCAGGCGATCATCTGCTGATCGAGATCTTTAAGCGGGTGACGGATATCCATCAGCACCACCAGACCTTTCAGGCACAGGCGTTTCTCCAGGTATTCACCCAGCGCGCGCTGCCACTTGATCTTCATCTCTTCCGGAACCTGGGCATAACCGTAGCCCGGCAAGTCGACCAGGCGTTTGCCTTCTGCCACTTCAAACAGGTTAATTAGCTGAGTACGGCCAGGTGTTTTTGAGGTACGGGCCAGGCTCTTCTGATTTGTCAGCGTATTCAGAGCGCTGGATTTTCCCGCATTGGAGCGGCCAGCAAATGCCACCTCAATACCGGTATCGGAAGGCAGGTGGCGGATATCGGGCGCACTGGTGACAAAATGCGTCTGTTGGTAGTTCCAGGTAGTCACGTGGTCGTCTCCAAAA
Organism: Enterobacter cancerogenus; assembly: GCF_019047785.1. Lineage (NCBI taxonomy): Bacteria > Pseudomonadati > Pseudomonadota > Gammaproteobacteria > Enterobacterales > Enterobacteriaceae > Enterobacter > Enterobacter cancerogenus. The sequence continues at coordinate 2,743,065 of NZ_CP077290.1, forward strand.
TTCGTAATCTGGGGGGATTATACCTGAATGCGGGCAAAAGGCTTTTCCCATCGTAAGAAGCCTGTGAGCTAAAACCATGAGGTTTGTAAGAGATCTGCCATCCATGCTATGGGAGATTTAAGAGAAATCGCAGAGGCGAAAAAAGGTAATACATTTAAAATCAGTTAGTTGGTAATGAGTAATTATCTGAAAATCCGTTTTTGTACTCTTTTGATGCTTGTTAGTTTAAGTGAACAAGGTAAAGTGTGCGTCAAGGCGAGGACGCCAACAGGATAACGACTTAAGGATAAGGGTCAGGAGCGCCAGGAGGCGAAGACTCAGGATTGTCAGGATGACCAGCGCCTGGAGGCGTTTTAACAGGAAACGGAACCGTATCACGGACGGTATCAGCCAACGGATAAACAGGGTTTGTTGTAGGCAAACACGGAATGTGTAACCCGTTAAGGGTTGAGAGTCAGGAAAAAAGGCGACAGATTGCTCTGTCGCCTTTTTTCTTTGCTTGCTTTCTGCTAGATTTCGCCGCAATTCTATACTGAATAAAACGACGTTAAGATAAAACATCATGAAAAAACCGACATCCGCAGCGGGTGCTAAGCGCCCTGCAAAAGCACGCCGCAAAACGCGCGAAGAACTGAACCAGGAAGCGCGCGATCGCAAACGCGATAAAAAACATCGTGGTCATGCAGCGGGTAGCCGTACAAGCGGTGACGGTGCAGCAGGCGCTTCTGCTAAAAACAAACAGCAGAAAGATCCGCGTATTGGCAGCAAAACGCCCGTTCCTCTGGGCGTGACAGACACCCCAGTCACTAAGCAGCACAAACCAAAGAGCGAGAAACCTATGCTTTCACCGCAGGCTGAGCTGGACATGCTGGAGAACGACGAGCGCCTGGACGCGCTGCTGGAACGTCTTGAAGAAGGTGAAACCCTGACCGCGGAAGAGCAGTCCTGGGTGGATGCCAAACTGGACCGCATCGACGAGCTGATGCAGAAGCTTGGTCTGTCTTACGATGATGAAGACGACGAAGAGGAAGAAGAAAAGCAGGAAGACATGATGCGTCTCCTGAAGGGTGGAAACTAACATTTGCACCCGGCAGGTACAGTCGTCCTGCTTATAACCCTTCCGGTTATATGTTATCTGGTGTGGTTATTCGTTAAACTACGGCGGTTGTCGCGGCGACAGATGTGGCTGCGCACCCGAATGATGGCCCGCAATGGGGCCAGAACGGGCCGCCGTATACGAACGCGACACCAACGGAAGGAGTGAGCATGTCTGTACCATCAATCGACTGGGATTTGGCCCTGATCCAGAAATATAACTATTCCGGGCCGCGCTATACCTCATACCCCACGGCGCTGGAGTTTTCCGACGCTTTTGGCGAGGCTGATTTTCAGCAGGCCGTCGCGCGCTACCCCGAGCGCCCGCTGTCGCTCTACGTCCACATTCCTTTCTGCCACAAGCTCTGCTACTTCTGCGGCTGCAATAAAATCGTGACCCGCCAGCAGCATAAGGCCGACCAGTATCTGGATGCGCTTGAGCAGGAAATCCTGCATCGCGCACCGCTGTTTGCTGGCCGTCAGGTTAGCCAGCTGCACTGGGGCGGCGGCACGCCAACCTATCTCAATAAAGCACAAATCAGCCGTTTGATGACGCTGCTGCGCGGCCACTTCAGGTTTAACGACGATGCCGAAATCTCGATCGAAGTCGATCCGCGCGAAATTGAGCTGGATGTCCTGGATCACTTACGCGCAGAAGGTTTTAACCGCCTGAGCATGGGTGTGCAGGACTTTAACAAAGAGGTGCAGCGTCTGGTGAACCGTGAGCAGGACGAAGAATTTATCTTTGCCTTGCTCAACCACGCGCGCGATATCGGCTTTACCTCGACCAATATTGATCTGATCTACGGCCTGCCGAAGCAGACGCCAGAGAGCTTTGCCTTTACGCTCAGGCGCGTGGCCGAACTGAATCCGGATCGCCTGAGCGTGTTTAACTACGCGCATCTGCCGACGCTGTTTGCCGCTCAGCGCAAAATTAAAGATGCCGATCTGCCTTCTGCCCAGCAGAAGCTGGATATCCTGCAGGAAACCATCGCGTCGCTGACCGAAGACGGCTATCAGTTTATCGGTATGGACCACTTTGCCCGTCCGGATGACGAACTGGCGATCGCCCAGCGTGAAGGGGTCTTGCACCGCAATTTCCAGGGTTATACCACCCAGGGCGATACCGATCTGCTCGGGATGGGCGTTTCCGCCATCAGCATGATTGGCGACTGCTACGCGCAAAACCAGAAAGAGCTGAAGCTGTACTATCAGCAGGTGGATGACACCGGCAACGCGCTGTGGCGCGGCACCGCGTTAACGCGCGACGACTGTATTCGTCGGGATGTGATTAAAGCGCTTATCTGCAACTTCCGCCTCGATTTCAGCGAGATTGAAGCGCAGTGGGATCTGCAGTTCAGCGATTACTTTGCGGATGATCTGAAGCTGATTGCGCCGCTGGCAAAAGATGGGCTGGTGGACGTCACGGACAGCGCGATTGTGGTTACGCCAAAAGGGCGTCTGCTGATCCGTAATATCTGCATGTGCTTTGACGCCTATCTGCGGCAAAAGGCGCGTTTACAGCAGTTCTCGCGGGTGATTTAAGCGGCAATGCCGGGTGGCGCTTCGCTTACCCGGCCTACGTTTCACGCTTTTGTAGGCCGGGTAAGGCGAAGCCGTCACCCGGCTTCTCATCGCCAGCTCGCTAGCTAAGCAGCCCCACCAGCGCTGCACACAGGACGGCAGCAACGGCGGTTTGCGGCGTGTGGCTTTCAGCGGCTCCGCTTGAGAGCAGAGTGATTAATGATTCCAGCATGATGGTCCCCCCAAATTTCCGGGCACGATCATACAAAACTCATCGGAACAGTAAAGCGCAAAATAACGGCAATTTGCGCTCAATTAATAATCTTTACACAGCGGTAAAGATCACTCCATTCCCAGCTCTTTCAGCTTACGCGTCAGGGTATTACGGCCCCATCCCAGCAGGCGCGCCGCCTCCTGTTTATGTCCCTGCGTATGGCGCAACGCGGTGGTTAACAGCGTGCGTTCCATCTCAGGCTGCGCCTCGGAAAGCAGGTTTTGATGACCGGAACGCAACGCGCGGTCGGCCCACTGTGCCAGAAGCGTCGCCCAGCTGTCCGAAATCGTAGAGCCGGTGTTGCTTTCTGGGGCGGTGGCCTCAAAGAGTTCTGCCGGTAAATCCTGAATCAAGACTTCCTGGCCCGCCGCCATCACCGTAAGCCAGCGGCAGGTATTTTCCAGCTGACGCACGTTACCCGGCCATGCCAGTCGGGTGAGGGCCGCATCGGTCTCCGGATGGAGCAGTTTGGCTTCCACACCGAGTTCACGCGCGGCGACCTGCAGGAAGTGACGCGCCAGGCGGGGAATATCCTCCCGACGCTCACGCAGCGGCGGGAGATGAACGCGGATGACGTTCAGGCGATGGAACAAATCCTCGCGGAATTTGCCCTCCTGCACGCGCAGCTCCAGGTTCTGGTGGGTGGCGGCAATAATGCGCACGTCCACTTTTACCGGAGCGTAGCCGCCCACGCGATAAAACTGACCGTCAGCCAGCACGCGCAGCAGGCGGGTCTGAACATCCAGCGGCATATCGCCGATTTCATCCAGGAACAGTGTTCCCCCGTCGGCCTGTTCGAAACGCCCCTGACGAATGGTATTCGCCCCGGTAAACGCCCCTTTTTCATGGCCGAACAGCTCGGATTCAATCAAATCTTTTGGAATGGCCGCCATGTTCAGGGCGATGAAAGGCGATTTTGCGCGCGGGCTATGGCGATGCAGCGCATGCGCGACCAGCTCTTTACCCGTTCCCGATTCACCGTTAATCAGAACGCTGATGGACGATCGCGACAGGCGGCCAATAATGCGAAACACATCCTGCATGGCAGGCGCTTCACCGATAATATCCGCCGTCGGGCCAAAAACGGGCGCGTTGCGGGGCTGCTGCTGCTCCTGATAGTGGCTGATGGCGCGCTCAACCAGCGCAACCGCTTCGTCAATATCAAACGGCTTAGGCAGATAATCAAATGCCCCTTGCTGGTAGGCGCTGACGGCTGCATCCAGATCGGAGTGCGCCGTCATTATGATGACCGGAAGCATAGGATGGCGCTGCTTGATCTGCTTTAACAGCGCCAGACCGTCTATACCCGGCATGCGAATATCAGAGAGCAGCACGTCCGGCGTTTTTGTGGTCAGGGCATCAAGCACGTCGCTGCCGCTTTCAAACGTCGTACAGGTTAATCCTGCCCCCGTGAGTGCGCGTTCAAGCACCCAACGGATGGAGCTATCGTCATCGACTACCCAGACTATCCCTCGTTGCATAAACGTCACCTTTATTTTTTAATCGGCAGGAAAACCGAAAACTCGGTATGTCCCGGCCAACTGGTAAATTCAATTTTGCCGGAGTGTTGGTCGATCAGATTACGGGCAATGGATAACCCTAAACCGGTGCCGCCCTCGCGGCCGCTGACCATCGGGTAGAACAGGGTGTCCTGCAAATGCGGCGGAATACCCGGCCCGTTATCTTCAACGTCGATACGCGCCGCCAGACGATAGCGTTCGCCGTGAAGCGTCAGCTGGAACGCGGTGCGGGTGCGCAGAATGATTTCGCCGCCCTCCGGACCTAACGCCTGGAGCGCGTTGCGTACAATATTCAGCAGAACCTGTTCAATCTGGTCCGGATCGTGCGCCAGTTCCGGCAGGCTTGGGTCGTAATCACGCACCAGCGTGACGTTCTTCGGCAGCTCCATCGAGACCAGCTTCACGACGCGCTCAGCCACTTTGTGGATGCTTTCAGAGATATGCATGCCAGGCTGTTGCGGCCCGAGCAGGCGGTCAACCAGATTACGCAGGCGGTCTGCCTGCTCAATGATGACGTTGGTGTACTCGGCAAGCTCCGGGTCCGGCAGCGCTTTGGTTAACAGCTGCGCTGCGCCCCGTAATCCGCCCAGCGGGTTTTTGATTTCATGTGCCAGGCCGCGCACCAGATCGCGAGCGGCAATTTGCTGAGCGTGCTGGAGCTGCTCCTGACTCAGGCGTCGTTGGTTATCCATCGGGGCCATTTCCAGCAGGATAAGGCCGTCAGGCAGGCGCTGCGCCGTCAGCGATAGAATGTGCGAGCGCCCGTCGATCACCAGCGTCACTTCGTTATCGGTAAACCCCTGGCCCGCCAGCAGGCTTTCCTGCATCAGAGCGATGTTCAGCGAAAAATAGCTCAGCAGTTCAGGAAGCGGGGTACCAAACAGTTTGCGCGCGCTTTGGGCGAGCAGTTGCTGCGCCGCCGGGTTGGCGTAATGCACCGCCAGCTCGTCGTCGACCAGCAAAATACTGTTAATCAAAGAATTGAGGATCTGCCCAGCATCGGGCAGCGTGCCAGTTGCCATTCAGCAGTCTCCTGGAGTTGGCTGCACTAATTTAGTGCAGTATAGCGTTTTAGACGAAAAAAGCGCGTGAGATCAGTTTGTTGGTGGAGAAAAAAGCCCATCCGAAGATGGGCTGAAAGTTTCCACGGCAACTAAAACCTGCGTCTTTCTCGCGACAGCTGCGTTGGCCGCTTTCGTTCACCCCGATCACTTACTGATGTAAGCTCCCGGGGACTCACTCAATTGCCGCCTTGCCGTAGCAAGAAATCCATTGGTTTTTAAACTCTCACGACACATCGTGCAGAGTTTTCATTCTTCATTAAACGCTGTAGTACAGTTCGAACTCAACCGGGTGTGGCGTCATGCGTACGCGGTCGTTTTCTTCGGTACGCAGTGCGATATAAGCGTCGATAGCTTCATCGGTGAACACGCCACCCGCGGTCAGGAACTCACGGTCTGCGTCCAGCGCCTGCAGGGCTTCTTCCAGAGAGCCAGCAACCTGTGGGATCTCTTTCGCTTCTTCTGGCGGCAGGTCATACAGGTTTTTGTCCATGGCTTCGCCAGGGTGGATCTTGTTCTTGATACCGTCCAGGCCGGCCATCAGCAGCGCGGCGAAGCACAGGTACGGGTTAGCCGCTGGATCCGGGAAGCGCACTTCGATACGACGCGCTTTCGGAGACGCAACAACCGGGATACGGATAGACGCAGAACGGTTACGGGCAGAGTAGGCCAGCATGACCGGCGCTTCGTAGCCTGGGACCAGACGCTTGTAGGAGTTCGTGGTTGGGTTCGCCAGGGCGTTGATGGCTTTAGCGTGTTTGATCACACCGCCAATGTAGTGCAGCGCCTGCTCGGACAGACCAGCATACTTGTCGCCAGCGAACAGGTTGGTGCCGTTCTTGGACAGAGACATGTGGCAGTGCATACCGGAACCGTTATCGCCAAACATCGGTTTTGGCATGAAGGTCGCGGTTTTACCGAAACGGTGCGCTACATTGTGAACAACGTATTTGTAGATCTGAATCTCGTCCGCTTTTTTGGTCATGGTGTTGAAGCGGGTCGCGATTTCGTTCTGGCCAGCGGTCGCCACTTCGTGGTGATGCGCTTCAACGACCAGGCCCATCTCTTCCATGATCAGACACATGGTAGAGCGGATGTCCTGTGAAGAATCGACCGGAGGAACCGGGAAGTAACCGCCTTTCACGCCAGGACGGTGACCTTTGTTACCACCTTCGTATTTGGTGGAAGAGTTCCATGCGCCTTCGATGTCATCGATAGCAACGTGGGAACCCGAAATGGTCGCGCCGAAACGGATGTCGTCAAACAGGAAGAACTCTGGCTCTGGCCCAAACAGAACGGTATCTGCAATGCCGGTAGAACGCAGGTACTCTTCAGCACGTTTCGCGATGGAACGCGGGTCGCGGTCATAGCCCTGCAGCGTGCCTGGCTCAAGGATATCGCAACGGATGATCAGCGTAGACTCTTCGAAGAACGGGTCAATGAGCGCAGTCGTGGCATCTGGCATCAGAACCATGTCGGATTCGTTAATACCTTTCCAGCCACCAATGGAGGAGCCGTCAAACATTTTGCCTTCTTCAAAGAATTCGGCGTTTACCTGATGAGCAGGAATTGTGACGTGCTGTTCTTTACCTTTGGTATCGGTGAAGCGCAGATCAACAAACTTCACTTCATGTTCGTTCAGCATCGTCAAAACGTGTTCAGCGGACATACTTAACTCTCCAGATTGGTCATTGTCGTCGTGGTAACGAGGTCTTCAAATTCTGCTTTGGCCTGGCTGCGAGCCATTTTTTTGGCGTATTTTTGTAAAGCGAAATCTGTGCCAACTTTTAAAACACCCCCAAAAGGCGTTATCATGCGCACCATAGTGCAAAAGACCTGCACTACAATGGATTTGTTGCACCAGTATAGTGCTTCAATGTGAACATTGAGCACCATATTGGTGCAATTTACGTTAAAGTGCCCTGTTACCGCTCCGTGAAAGCGATCACAAAGCATCTCTGCAATACTTGTTTGCGGGGGATGTTTGTGATCCTGTTTTGTAGTGCGATTAATCCGTGTACAATAACGCGCTATTTCTAAATGCCTGAGGCAAAGTTGTGATCGAAAAATTGCGTAACATCGCCATCATCGCGCACGTTGACCATGGTAAAACTACCCTGGTTGATAAGCTGCTGCAGCAGTCCGGTACGTTTGATGCTCGTGCCGAAACTCAAGAGCGTGTGATGGACTCCAACGATTTGGAGAAAGAGCGTGGGATTACCATCCTCGCCAAAAACACCGCCATCAAATGGAATGACTACCGTATCAACATCGTTGATACCCCAGGCCACGCCGACTTCGGTGGTGAAGTTGAACGTGTAATGTCCATGGTAGACTCCGTTCTGCTGGTCGTTGACGCAATGGATGGCCCAATGCCGCAGACGCGCTTTGTGACCAAAAAGGCGTTTGCCCATGGTCTGAAGCCAATCGTCGTTATCAACAAAGTTGACCGTCCGGGCGCGCGTCCTGACTGGGTTGTAGACCAGGTATTTGACCTGTTCGTTAACCTCGACGCGACCGACGAGCAGCTGGACTTCCCTATCGTTTACGCGTCTGCGCTGAACGGTATCGCAGGTCTGGACCACGAAGATATGGCGGAAGACATGACCCCGCTGTATCAGACGATTGTTGACCGTGTTCCTGCACCAAACGTTGATCTCGACGGCACCCTGCAGATGCAGATCTCTCAGCTCGACTACAACAACTACGTTGGTGTTATCGGCATTGGTCGTATCAAGCGCGGTAAAGTTAAGCCTAACCAGCAGGTCACTATCATCGATAGCGAAGGCAAAACCCGTAACGGTAAAGTGGGCAAAGTGCTGACTCACCTGGGTCTTGAGCGTATCGATAGCGACATCGCTGAAGCGGGCGACATCATTGCCATCACCGGTCTGGGTGAGCTGAACATCTCCGACACCATCTGCGATCCGCAGAATGTTGAAGCGCTGCCAGCCCTGTCCGTTGATGAACCAACCGTATCCATGTTCTTCAACGTCAACACCTCGCCGTTCTGTGGTAAAGAAGGTAAGTTCGTTACCTCTCGTCAGATCCTTGACCGCCTGAACAAAGAGCTGGTGCACAACGTTGCGCTGCGCGTTGAAGAAACCCCAGATGCGGACGCTTTCCGCGTTTCCGGTCGTGGTGAGCTGCACCTGTCAGTTCTGATCGAAAACATGCGTCGTGAAGGTTTCGAGATGGCGGTTTCCCGTCCGAAAGTTATCTTCCGCGAAATCGATGGCCGTAAACAAGAGCCGTTCGAGAACGTAACGCTGGACGTTGAAGAGCAGCATCAGGGTTCTGTCATGCAGGCTCTGGGTGAGCGTAAAGGCGACCTGAAAAATATGAATCCAGATGGTAAAGGCCGCGTACGTCTCGACTACGTGATCCCAAGCCGTGGCCTGATCGGCTTCCGTTCTGAGTTCATGACCATGACCTCTGGTACCGGTCTGCTGTACTCCACCTTCAGCCACTACGACGACGTTCGTCCAGGCGAAGTTGGTCAGCGTAACAACGGCGTTCTGATCTCCAACGGTCAGGGTAAAGCGGTTGCGTTCGCCCTGTTCAGCCTGCAGGACCGCGGTAAGCTGTTCCTGGGCCACGGTGCAGAAGTTTACGAAGGCCAGATCATCGGTATTCACAGTCGTTCTAACGACCTGACTGTAAACTGCCTGACCGGTAAGAAACTGACCAACATGCGTGCGTCCGGTACTGACGAAGCGACGGTTCTGGTTCCACCGATCAAGATGACGCTGGAGCAAGCTCTGGAATTCATCGATGACGACGAACTGGTAGAAGTGACTCCACTGTCTATCCGTATCCGTAAACGTCACCTGACCGAGAACGATCGTAAACGTGCTATGCGCGGTGCGAAAGAAGAGTAATACGGTCTTCCGTAGGCCGGGTTAAGCGTACGCGCCACCCGGCAAGTAAAAAGCCGCTGATCCCTCAGCGGCTTTTTTTATGGCTAAACGCTGGTGGCGGAAACCCGCTTTTCCGGATCGTACGCGGCCATAACTTCCGCTGTTTTTTTCCGTTTGCCGATCTCCTCGATAATAAACGCGAAGCGCGCTTCGTTGAGTTTATAGAAGAGTCCCATGGTCACGGCGGCGATAATCGCCAGGCCGCACGGCCAGAGGAAAATCAGCTGACGCAAGCCGAGCAGCGTACTGGCGCTCTGCACGGCATGAGGAACATACCCAATCTGCGTCAGCATAATGCCCGGCAGGAATCCGGCGAGGGCGGCGGAGATTTTGCGCGAGAAGGTATAGCCGGTATACACCGACCCTTCGGCGCGAATGCCCGTTTTCCATTCGCCGTAATCTACCGTATCCGGCACCAGCGCCCAGTTCAGGCTGTTCACAAACGCCGTGCCGAAAAAGGCCATACAGGAAAAGAGCACGAACAGCAGCGAGCTGGTCCCCCAGAAGAAGTTCAGCACATCGCCTATCGCCCACAGGGCCAGCCCGCCCAGATAGACCGGCTTCTTGCCAAAACGCTTCACCGCACCGGGCACCAGAAACACGCCAATCAGAATGCAGCCCATGCTGAAAAAGCCCATCCACGACAGCAAATGCAGATCGTTGAGCACGTACTGGGTGTAATAGACCTGAATCGCCAGCTTGATGTTAAACGCCGCCAGGGTGCAGAGGTTCGCGATGCACAGCACCAGCAGCGGTGGGTTGCGGAAGATAGCGCAGAATGACTTCAGGATGCCGGGCTTATGGTGATCGGGCGAGATTTCGACATACCGCTCTTTTACGCCGCTGTAGCACCACCACATGCAGAATAAGCCGCCGGTGACAAACACCAGCGCGGCCACCAGATAGCCGAGGGAGGGCTGGCTGACGAACAGCGCCTGAATGGGCATAAAGCCGACGGTGCAGAGTAACAGCCCCACCGTCGCGCCGCCCTGACGCCAGGCCGCAAGCTGCGCCCGTTCGTTCGGGTTTTTGGTGATGGCCGGCACCATCGCACCGTAAGAGCAGTTCATCAGGCTATAGCACAGGCCGAACATCATAAAGAGCACGGTGGCGAGGGCCGTTTTCACCGTCAGGCTAAAATCGTTGGCCATAAACTGCGCCGTGGCAACCAGCGCCACCGGTACGGAGGCATACAGAATGAATGGCCGGAACTTTCCCCTCGCGCCGATATGACGCCGGGAGTCCAGCAGCACCCCGGTCAGCATGTCGGTAAAGGCGGTAAAAAACTTCGCAACCAGAAAAATAATGCCGCCGTAAAAGGCGGGCATACCCAGCTCGTCGGTATAAAACTTCAGCAGATACAGCGTGCCGATACAGAGCATCAGGTTCGAGCCAAAATCGCCCATCCCATAGGCGCACTTCTCGCGCAGGCTCAGCTTCAGGGTTAACGGATCAGGAGTGTGTGTCATGGTCGATCCTCAACGCGCCCCGCAGGGCGCGCGCTCAAGTCATTCAGGCTGTACGTTTGCGCAGTTCAATTTCTTCCACGATGCGCACATACATCTTCTCGTTGAGGTTGTAGAAGCAGCCCATCGCCACGATGGTGATGACCGCCAGCAGGCTCGGGTAGATAAATATCAGCTGCCGTAGCCCTTCAACCGTTCCGTCAGACTGCACCACGTTGGGCACATAGCCGATTTGCGTCAGCATGATCCCCGGGAAAAAGCCCGCCAGCGCCTGGGAAACCTTACGGAAGAAGGTAAACCCGGTATAGACCGTCCCTTCGGAGCGCACGCCGGTGCGCCACTCGCCGTACTCCACGGTATCGGACACCAGCGCCCAGTTCAGGCTGTTCACAAACGCGGAGCCGAAGAACGCCAGGCATGAGAACGCCACAAAGCTCACCGAGCCGCCGCCGAAGAAGTAGTTGAGCAGATCGCCGGCCACCCAAATCATCAGCCCGCTGATGTAGACCTTTTTCTTACCGAAACGACGCACCGCGCCGGGCATCATAAACACGCCGATAAAAATACAGCCCATGCTGAAGAAGCCCATGTACGACAGCAGGATCGGGTCGTTCAAAACGTACTGCGTGTAGTAGACCTGGATGGCGAGTTTGACGTTAAAGGCCCCCAGCGTGCAGAGGTTGGCAATACAGAGGATAAACAGCGGGCGGTTGCCGGCGATGGCGCGAAACGACTGCAGCAGGCCCGGTTTTTGTGCGGGGTTAGCGGGCTGCGCCTCGACGTAGCGCTCGGTCACGCCCTTATAGCACCACCACATAAAGAACAGCCCGAACAACGAGAACAGGGTGGCGGCAAAGATATAGCCCAGCTGATCATTGCCTTCAATCAGGTTCATCACCGGGACAAAGCCGACGGTACACAGCAGCAGACCCAGCGTCGCGCCGCCCTGACGCCAGGCCGCCAGCGCGGCGCGCTCGTCCGGGTTTTTGGTAATGGCGGGCACCATAGCACCGTAAGAGCAGTTCATCATGCTGAAGAACAGGCCGTACAGCATGAACAGCACCGTCGCCATCACCGTTTTGCCGGTCATCTCAAACGGTGTGCCGACGAAGTTTGCAATCGCCAGCAGCGTGACCGGAAACGCCGCATACAGCACGAACGGGCGGAATTTGCCCTTCGGCCCAATCTTGCGCCGGGAATCAAGCATGATCCCGGTACCCATATCGGTAAAGGCGGTAAAGAACTTGGCGATCAGGAAGATAATGCCGCCGTAGGTGCCCGGCAGGCCCAGCACGTCGGTGTAAAATTTCAGCAGGTACAGCGTGCCGATATCCAGCAGGATGTTAGAGCCGAGATCGCCCATCCCGTAGGCGAGTTTTTCTTTAAACGGCAGGCGTAGGGTTGCCGGATCAGAAGTATGTTGACTCATTATTGTTCTCCGTCTGCCCGCAGGTCTCCCTGCGGGCGAGCCTTATCAGATATGACGTAAGGTGCTAAACAGATCTGCCCATTCGCTTTGCTGGCGATAGAACACCGGCGGTTTGCCGAGCGGGGCTTCAACGGTCACATCACCGCCCTGACAGGTTTCTCCCGTCCAGGCATTCACCCAGGTGTCCTGTGGCAGGTACAGGGTCCAGTCGGTGCGGCCCTCTTCGTGAACGGGTGCCACCAGCAGATCGCGGCCGAACAGGTACTGATACTTCAGCGTGTAGGCGCGCGCGTCGTCTTCGTAGTGCAGGAACAGCGGACGCATCACCGGCAGGCCCGTTTTAGCGTTCTGCGCAACCGCGGCTTTGATATACGGCTTGAGCGTGGTGAAGACCCTGGTCATCCGCGCGAAGTGGGCGATGGTTTCGGCGTCGGCGTCGAACTGCCAGTTATCGCCAGGGCGATTGCCTTCGTGGGTACGCATCATCGGCGTGAAGGCGCTGAAATCGCACCAGCGCAGCAGCAGCTCTTTGCTGCGCTTCATCCCGAACAGCGTGGTATAACCGCCGATATCGCTGTGGTGCAGGCCGTGGCCGGTCATCGCCAGCGAGAGCGCCGCGGGAACAACCGAGGCCAGGCCGTCGTCGAGGCTCCAGTCGACGTTCTGATCGCCAGCCCACATCATCACCGAGTGCTTCTGGCTGCCGGTATAGCCCGCGCGCATAAAGAACAGGATCTCACCGAGTTTGCCGGTCTCCTCCAGCGCCTCGTAGTTACATTTCGCCCACAGTGCAGGCCAGGCGTTATGCATAATTTCCGCGCTTACGCCGTTATGCAGGAAGGTGTCGGTCGGCAGATACTCGCCGAAATCGGCCATCCAGCCGCCGCAGCCCAGTTCGATCAGGTTCTTTTTGATGACCTCTTTGTACCAGTCATAGGCTTCGGGGTTGGTCAGGTCGATAACGCCCGCGTAAAACTCGCCGAATTCGACGTGATAATCCTTACCCTCGGCGTTTTTGGTCAGATAGCCGCGTTTCGCTGCTTCTTCGCACAGATCGCGATCGCTGGCGACGTACGGGTTGATGTAGGAGAGGAACTGCACGCCCTCCTGCTTCCATTGCGGAATGCGGGTATCCAGCTGCGGATAAAGCTCGCTGTTCCACTTCCAGTTCCACATCACGCGTTTGCCGAAGGAGGTCATGCGAATGCCGGACCAGTCCTGCGCCCAGATACCGTTCACCTTCACGCCGCCGTTACGCATGGCGTCGAGCTTCTGCTGACACACGTCGGTGCCGCCCTGAATGCCGAGCGTCACGCCATCATAAACCCAGTCCGGCAGTTCCGGCTGACGGCCCAGCAGGGCGGTGAGTTTTTCCAGCAGATCGACATAGGTTTCTGCACATTCGAAGCGCAGCGTGGCGTTATCTTCCCAGAAGGCCAGCTCATGGTAGCCCGGCGCGCTGAAGTCGAAATTCATGTAGCAGCTGTTATCGACGTGGCAGTAGTACTTTTGAGTGCTCACAAAGGTGGGCTGCGGGAAGAAGGTCCAGTAGTAGTCGCCCCCGGCGTTCTCTTTACAGTCGGCCTGCCAGGTCACGTAAGTTTGCTTGTTACGGCCCACGCCCTGCTCGCTGGTCCACAGCGGGAACGGCTTGCCGCGCAGGTCAAAGTAGGAGAACTGCTCCCCGCAGCCGTAGATATGATCCTCTGGCTGCGCTGCCAGCCGCAGCCAGATGCGGTTATGGCTGGTGGCGTCATTTTGCAGCTTGAGTTCCAGGCGACCTTCTGCATCCACACCGATCCGCAGCGTGGCGCTCACCGTGTCGCCGCGGGTGAAGCGGATCGCCCAGCCCGCGTCTTGCTGCGTAACCGTAGCCTCGGTCAGCGCGATCTTCTCATTGAGGTTATCTTTGATGCTGAAGTTGCCGCGAAACATCTCAATATCCGCCTCACCCGCACCGATCCACAGGCAGGGCGCATCGGCGGAGTGGGACACAATCAGGCGATCCTGCCAGCGCAGGGTGAAACCTGTTTCAGTATTCTTTAAATCAATATCATGTAGGGTACGCATATAAACTCCGTTTTTATTATTTAGCCAGGCTGTCCAGCAAACCGGCGGCTACGGCAGGGGCTAAGCCCGGTGCCAGCGGCAGGCGGGGGATCACCAGGCAGTGCAGCAGATGATAGATATCCTGCTTGCCGTCCCAGACTTTGGTGGTCACTTCGTTATGGATGTCCAGCTCCTGCCACCACGACCCGTTTTCGTAATCCATCAGGTATTTGATGCAGTAATCCCACCACGTCTGATACCACGTCTCGTACTGCGCCTCGCCGGTGACCGTATAGAGCGCATAGGCCGTGCCCATCGCCTCGACGATCGGCCAGCGCACGCGTTCGCGCACGATAGGCTTGCCGTCCCAGCCCACGGAGTAGACAAAACCATCGGCCCCGTCGGGCGCCCAGGCGTCGCGGATGGTGGCGTGGAACAAGCCTTTCGCATCTTCCAGCAGCCACGCTGGCGGTGTTTCAAAGCGCGCTTCCAGCGCGGCGTGCAGGTGCAGCATCAGGCGGCCCCACTCGATCCAGTGGCCCGGCGTGCCGCCGTAGGCGCGGAAGCGGTGGGCGGGGTTATCGATGTTGTAATCGCGGATCGGGTTCCAGTGAATGTCGAAATGCTCGTTAACGCGATAATCTCCCTTGCGCGCCACGTCGTGAATAATCACCGAGGCAATGCGCAAGGCGCGGTCGAGCCATTTACGATCGTGCGTCACGTCATAGACGATCAGGAAGGCTTCCACGGCGTGCATATTGGCGTTACCGCCGCGGTAATCTTCGGTCTTGCTGAATGCTTCATCCCAGGATTCGAGGCACATCTGCTCCTCTTCGCTCCAGAAATAGCGCTCGATCACTGCAATCGCCTCGTCGAGAAGCGGGCGCGCCTGTGGGTGGCCGGTGGTTACAGCGCTTGCCGCACCCAGCAGCACGAAGAAGTGCTGATAACCCTGCTTGGAGGCGTCGACCACGCCCTCGTCGTTAACGCAGGCGTACCAGCCGCCGTGCTGGCTGTCGCGCAGCGGGCCGTTCAGGGCGTTGATGCCGTGCTCAACCAGCGCATACGCGCCGGGACGCCCCATATTGGCGGCAACGGCGTAAACGTGCAGCATGCGGGCGGTGATCCACAGGTGGGTGCCCATATCGCTACGCACCTGGCCGTTATTGCCCAGCCAGCCGAAGCCGGTCGGCACAGCGGCGTTTTTACCGAAATCGAGAATGCGGTCAGTCTCTTGCTCAAGCCAGCGGTTGTGGCTCAGGGTGTTAAACCATTTCATGTTCAGGTCCTTTCTTAACGGCGTGCCATCATTTCGTCGACGATCTCACCCAAACGCTGCAATTTCGGTACAGAAATATCGCGAAGCATCATTTCGGTGTCCGGCAGACCCACCACCGATGACCAGACGGCCCGACCAGCGAGGAAACCGGATGCGCCCGCCTGCATGGCAACCTGTACCGCGCGGGGGAAGAGTTTGTCGTCCACGCCGGAGGAGAGGATCACCCACGGCATGGCGATGTTCTCGTTCAGCTTCTGCGAGGCGGTCAGCAGCGCCTGCTGAGAACCTTTGCCGAACAGGGGCATCTCCACCTTGTAGAGATCGGCACCGCTGTCGCCGAGCTCCTTTGCCGCCTCGATAATCGCCTGTTCGCGATTAAAGGTGGCCCCGCGACGCGGCGGGCGAACAACGGGCTCGATAATGCTCAGCAATCCGTTGTCGTGACACAGCTGGTTAAACGCCTTCACCATCTCCAGACGCTGCTGCGGATCTTCATCGCTGCGCCAGAGCACCAGCAGTTTCAGCGCCTTGCCGCCGTCGCGTTTAACCGCCTGTGCGTCGATATTTTTATCAATCACCACGCTGTCGACCGGAATACCGTTCCCCGGAATAAACTCGTCGGCGGCCACAATCATTGCGCAGCTTTTGGCCACCGCCTGCTGCTCGACAATCTGGCGATAGCAAAACTGCTGGTCGACCAGGATCGCAGAGGCATACGGCGAGAGAATTTTGGCCGCGTTGACCTTAAAATCGGTCAGGTGTTGGTCGCTGACCGGCACCGGGGCACCCGCCGCGGCAAACATCAGGCGCATCGCCTCGCGCTGGTCAACGGCCAGCATTGCAAAACCGCCGGAAGGCCGGGTGATATCGTTCAGGGTGTACGTCGTCATTTCTCAATCCTTTCCTGTCAGTGTGTTTTTTTCAGCCCGGCGGATGCGCGAACCTGTTCAAGAATGGCCGTCCAGTCTTCGCGCCCGCGTCCGGCGGCGCGCGCCTGGTTGTAGACCTCACGCGAGGCGGCACCCAGCGGCATCGGGACGTGCAGTTGGTTTGCGACATCCAGGGCGATCCCCAGATCTTTATGCGCCAGGTCGATCATGAACGCGGGCGTAAGATCGCCTTTCAGCACCTTGTTCGGCCAGGAGGTGGTGAAGTGGCCTTTACCCGCTGGCGTACCGCTCATCACCTTCAGCGCGACATCGAAGGAGAGGCCGAGCGCTTCACACAGCACGGCCGCCTCGGCGGAAAGCGCGTTGAGGGCGATGCTCATGTAGTTGTTGATAAGCTTCACGCGGATCCCCATGCCCGGGCCGCCCGCGTTGACCAGTTCGTTGCCCATCGCCATCAGCACCGGGGTGGCGCGCTCAACCTGCTGCGCCGTGCCGCCCGCCAGCAGGAGTAATGTCCCGGCGATGGCATGGTCGGAGGTGCGTCCGACGGGAACATCCATCATGCTGAAACCTAACTCAGCCATTTCGCCGATCAGGGCGTCGGTTTGCAGCGGGTGAATAGTGGACATATCAATGACCAGCGCGTCGCGGGATAATCCTTCACACACGCCCAGCTCGCCAAACAGCACCGAGCGCACCAGGTCGCCATTTGGCAGCATGGTGATGACAAACTCGGCCCCTCTTGCTGCCTGTTCAGGCGTTTCTGCTGCCTGCGCACCGCAGTCAACCAGCGCCTGTACGGCCTGCGGGTTCACGTCGAAGACGCGAAGCGAATGGTCGTGCTTCAGCAGATTCTTCGCCATTGGCGCGCCCATCTGCCCTAAACCGATAAATGCGATTGCTGACATCTCTCTCTCCTGTCACATCGTGTCAAGTATTGCGCGTTTTTGTTGTCTGTTTTTGATCGTATTTGTAATTTATGGTCAAAAAATTGACACGGGTCACTTTTTAAACATTTGGTGAAATTAAAATGAGAGCATCAAAAACGCATAAGGATTGACCATGACTCGCATCGTTTGTGTCGGCATTACCGTGCTGGATCGCATCTGGTATCTCGATGATTTGCCGAAAGAAGGGGGGAAATATGTCGCTCAAAACTATACGGAAGTGGGCGGTGGCCCGGCGGCTACGGCGGCGGTGGCGGCAGCGAAACTCGGGGCAAGCGTGGACTTTATTGGCCGGGTGGGTGATGACGATACCGGCAACCGACTGCTCGCGGAGCTGGAGTCCCTGGGGGTGAAGACGCGTTTTACCCGCGTGGTGAAGGGGGCGCGTTCTTCGCAATCGGCGGTTCTGGTGGATGCGAAAGGGGAGCGGATTATCGCTAACTACCCCAGCCCTGACCTTCCGCCAGACGCGGACTGGCTTGCGGATATCGATTTTTCACAGTGGGATATGGTGCTGGCGGACGTGCGCTGGCACGACGGCGCAAAGCAGGCGTTCACCCTTGCGCGCCAGCAGGGGGTGCCAACCCTGCTTGATGCGGATGTCACGCCGCAGGACATTGCTGAGCTGATTGCGCTAAGCGACCATGCGGCCTTTTCCGCACCGGGCCTGCGGCGTTTAGCGCAGCGGGAGGAGACGGAGGAGGCGCTCAATAAAGCACAAACGCTCACAAACGGTCACGTCTACGTTACGCAGGGCAGTGAAGGGTGCTACTGGCTGGAGAACGGACAGCTTTGCCATCAGCCGGGATTCAGCGTGGACGTTGTGGATACCACGGGCGCGGGGGATGTTTTTCACGGTGCGCTGGCGGTCAGCCTGGCGCAGCGCGCGCCTGCACAGGACGCCGTGCGCTTTGCCAGTGCGGTCGCGGCGCTGAAGTGTACCCGCCCCGGCGGACGTGCGGGGATCCCTGACTGTGATCAAACCCGCTCTTTCTTGTCACTTTTTGTATAAAATGCTCAATGTGATGGTTTTCAAAGGACAACCCATGAGCCTTACCGAATTGACCGGTAACCCGCGTCACGATCGGCTGCTTACGCTTATCGCCGAACGTGGCTATATGAACATCGATGAACTGGCGCAGCTGCTGGATGTCTCGACGCAGACGATACGACGGGATATTCGTAAGCTGAGCGAGCAGGGGCTGATCACGCGTCATCACGGTGGCGCAGGGCGGGCGTCAAGCGTGGTCAACACGGCCTTTGAACAGCGCGAAGTCTCCCTGACGGAAGAGAAGCGGGCCATTGCCGAAGCCATAGCCGATTACATTCCCGATGGGTCTACCGTGTTTATCACCATTGGTACAACGGTGGAGCACGTTGCGCGGGCGTTGTTAAACCATAACCACCTGCGCATCATCACCAACAGCCTGCGGGTGGCGCACATTCTCTACAAAAATCCGCGCTTTGAGGTGATGGTGCCGGGCGGGACGTTACGCCCGCATAACGGGGGCATCATCGGCGCTGCCGCCACGGCGTTCGTCTCGGGCTTTCGGGCGGATTACCTGGTCACCAGCGTCGGGGCGATTGAGCAGGACGGTGCGATGATGGAGTTTGATGTCAACGAGGCCAGCGTGGTGAAAACGATGATGGCCCACGCCCGACACATTTTGCTGGCGGCCGATCACACCAAGTACCACGCCTCGGCTGCGGTCGAGATTGGCAACGTGGCACAGGCGACGGCGCTCTTCACCGACGAAGGTCCGGGTGCCGCGCTGCAAAACTATCTCAAATCCAGCAAAGTCGAGGTGGTGGTCGTTAACGACCACGTGCCGGGTTAATTCCTTTCACGGCCCGACGGTGTGGTCGGGTTGTGCCTTTCCCGAAGCTGAATCTGGCGCATAGCCAAACCTTATCTTTCCCGCTACAGTTACTTTTCCACGGCGAAAAGGAGATAAACATGCTTTATATCTTTGACTTAGGAAATGTAATCGTCGATATCGATTTTAATCGAGTGCTGGGCGCATGGAGCGATTTTAGCCGTGTACCGCTGGCGACGATAAAACAGAATTTTAAGATGGGTGAGACTTTCCATCAGCACGAGCGCGGTGAAATCAGCGACGAAGAGTTCGCTGAGCGTCTCAGCCATGAAATGGATCTGCCGTTAAGCTATGAGCAGTTTTCTCACGGCTGGCAGGCGGTATTTGTGGCGATCCGCCCGGAAGTGATCGCGATCATGCAAAAACTGCGCGAGCAGGGGCACCGTGTGGTGGTCCTGTCGAACACCAACCGCCTGCATACCACATTCTGGCCTGATGAGTACCCTGAGATCCAGACTGCTGCAGACAAAATCTACCTGTCTCAGGAGATGGGCATGCGCAAACCGGAAGCGCGGATCTATCAGGCCGTGCTGCAATCGGAAGGTTTCACTGCCGCCGATGCGGTCTTTTTCGACGACAATGCCGATAATATAGAAGGCGCTAACCAGCTAGGCATCACCTCTATTCTGGTGACCGGAAAAGAGACGATACCGGACTACTTTGCGAAG
The DNA here is from genome assembly GCF_019047785.1 of Enterobacter cancerogenus. Taxonomy (NCBI): domain Bacteria; kingdom Pseudomonadati; phylum Pseudomonadota; class Gammaproteobacteria; order Enterobacterales; family Enterobacteriaceae; genus Enterobacter; species Enterobacter cancerogenus. The sequence continues at coordinate 2,763,064 of NZ_CP077290.1, forward strand.
CAGTTATGCTAAAAACCGTTCATCAAAAAGCCACGCACCACACGCGTCCGCTGCGTGCGTGGCTGAAACTCCTCTGGCACCGCATTGATGAGGACAACATGACCACGCTGGCGGGTAATCTCGCCTATGTGTCGTTGCTTTCGCTCGTGCCGCTGGTGGCCGTTATTTTTGCACTGTTTTCCGCCTTCCCCATGTTTTCGGACGTCAGCCTGCAGCTTCGCCATTTCGTGTTTGCGAACTTCATTCCGGCAACGGGCGATGTGATTCAGAACTACATCGAGCAGTTCGTTGCCAACTCCAGCAAAATGACCGCTGTCGGCGCATGCGGGCTGATCGTCACGGCGCTGCTGCTGATGTACTCCATTGATAGCGCGCTTAACGCGATCTGGCGCAGCAAAAAGGTTCGCCCCAAGGTTTACTCCTTTGCCGTGTACTGGATGATTTTGACGCTGGGTCCGCTGCTGGCGGGGGCCAGTCTGGCCATCAGCTCGTATCTCCTTTCACTGCGCTGGGCGAGCGATCTCAACACTGTGATTGATAACGTTTTGCGCATCTTCCCGCTGATTTTATCGTGGCTGTCGTTCTGGCTGCTTTACAGTGTCGTTCCTACGACGCGCGTGCCAAACCGCGATGCGGTTGTTGGGGCGCTGGTGGCGGCTGTGCTCTTTGAATTGGGCAAAAAAGGCTTTGCCCTTTACATCACGATGTTCCCGTCTTACCAGTTGATTTACGGCGTGCTGGCGGTGATCCCCATTTTGTTTGTCTGGGTTTACTGGACCTGGTGTATCGTCTTGCTAGGCGCCGAAATAACTGTCACTCTCGGGGTCTACCGCGAACTCAAACAAGAAGCACTGGCTGAAAAACAACGAGAAGCAGACCAACCATGATTGCATTGATTCAACGCGTAACCCGTGCCAGCGTCACCGTGGAGGGTGAGGTGACGGGTGAAATTGGCCCGGGACTTTTGGTGTTGTTAGGTGTCGAAAAGGATGACGACGAACAAAAGGCTAATCGCCTGTGCGAGCGCGTGCTGGGCTACCGTATCTTCAGCGATGCCGAAGGTAAGATGAACCTGAACGTTCAGCAGGCGGGTGGCAGCGTGCTGGTCGTTTCCCAGTTTACGCTGGCAGCTGATACCGAACGCGGCATGCGCCCGGGCTTTTCCAGAGGCGCTGCGCCCGATCGTGCTGAAGCGCTTTATGAATACTTTGTTGAACGTTGTCGCCAACAGGACATGCATACGCAAACCGGACGATTCGCTGCAGATATGCAGGTCTCGCTGGTGAACGATGGCCCCGTCACCTTCTGGCTGCAGGTATGAGCCAGCTGGCGGCGTGGCCGCGGTTAACAAGAGAGAGTACACCTATGTATCACCTTCGAGTACCGCAAACGGAAGAAGAGTTAGAGGTCTACTACCAGTTCCGCTGGGAAATGCTGCGCAAGCCGTTACATCAACCGAAAGGTTCAGAGCGCGACGCCTGGGACGCCATGGCGCACCATCAGATGGTGGTCGATGAAGAGGGCAACCTGGTCGCTGTCGGACGTTTGTATATCAATGCTGATAACGAGGCCTCCATCCGGTTTATGGCGGTGCATCCCTCCGTTCAGGACAAGGGGCTGGGAACGCTGATGGCGATGACCCTGGAGTCCGTCGCGCGTCAGGAAGGGGTAAAGCGCGTGACCTGTAGCGCCCGCGAAGACGCCGTGGAGTTCTTCGCCAAGCTCGGTTTTGTTAATCAGGGCGAAATCGCCGCGCCGCAAACCACGCCAATCCGCCACTTTCTGATGATCAAACCTATCGCCACCCTGGACGATATTCTGCACCGTGCCGACTGGTGCGGACAGCTGCAGCAGGCCTGGTATCAGCACATTCCGCTCAGCGAAAAGATGGGCGTGCGTATCCAGCAGTACACCGGACAAAAATTCATCACCACCATGCCGGAAACCGGCAACCAGAATCCCCACCACACGCTGTTTGCCGGCAGCTTGTTCTCGCTGGCGACGCTCACCGGCTGGGGGCTGATCTGGCTGATGCTGCGCGAGCGTCATCTCGGTGGCACCATCATCCTGGCGGATGCCCATATTCGCTACAGCGCCCCTATCAGCGGTAAGCCAGGCGCGGTGGCCGACCTGGGTGCCCTCGGCGGCGATCTCGACCGCCTGGCGCGAGGCCGCAAGGCGCGCGTGCAGATGCAGGTCGAGCTCTTCGGCGATGATACTCCGGGAGCGGTGTTTGAAGGGACGTATATCGTTCTGCCCGCCAGGCCCTATGGCGCGTTTGAAGAGGGCGGGAACGAGGAAGAGTAGTCTTTTAAAAATTGCTCGTGAATTTCACGAAATACTCAGGATTGTTCGGGGATCGCTGGAGAGGGTACACCTTATCACCTGTAGGCCGGGCAAGCCTGTGCCGCCCGGCGCTATTACAGCAAACTACTCCCCTTCGCCCGGGAACAGGAACGGGTTGATAGAGCTACGGGCAAAGCCCTCCTGCTCCATTTTGGCGTCCAGAATCAGCGAGGCGAGATCGTCCGCCACGGCTTCGACTTTCGGGTCTTTTTCCTGATACAGAATCTTCAGGTAAGTCCCGCAGTCGCCGCAGCTTTCGGCTTTCACCGCCGCGTCTTCGTTTTCCAGCGACCAGTAGTTGAGATCGCGGGTCTGCTCGCAGTTGCTGCACTTCACACGCACCACGTGCCACTCGGTTTCACACAGGTTGCAGTGCAGGTAGCGCAGCCCCTGGGTAGTACCGATCTGCACCATGCTGGTGACCGGCATTGAGCCGCACACCGGGCAGAACTGACGCGCTTCGCCGTATTCGGCGCGGGCTTTGCCTGGGATCAGGCTTGCCATTTGTGCCCAGTAGAGCGACAGCGCAGCCCAGATAAACGGCGCTTTGTCGCTGCTGACCTGCGAGAAGTCGGAAGCAAACAGCGCGCTCGCCATCTCTTCCAGCTCCATGTCAGAGGCTTTTTCCAGATTTTCAATCACCGCCAGCGCGGTGCCGCTCATCTCCGGCTTCAGCTCGGCAATCAGCGAATGCAGCAGCCTGTGCCAGTGTTTATCACGCGGCAGCACGTGAATATCCAGCGGCGGTTTGCCTTGCGCATTGGCTTCTTTAATGCGCGCGGTCAGGTCGATTTGCAGCGGGTGGTCGTACAGCACCACTTCCTGTGCGTGCGCGATGAGCGCGGCAAAACGCAGAAAATCGCCCAGCGGGTTATTCTCTGCCAGCTCGCGCAGACGCTCTGCGCGGCGGTTATAGAGGTTCTTGAGTCTGGGGAATAACAACGGCGGAATGTAATCCGCCGTGCGTTTCTCGCTCGAACCCAGCTCATCTTGCGGGATTATGCGAATACTCATTCAGATGACTTTTCCTGTTTCTGGCGGACTTCACGGTACCAGCGCGGGTGATGTTTCTTCGCCCACGTCTTTGTAACCCATCCTTCCACCATCGCGGTAATGGTGCCTTTAACCCAAAGGGCGGCGTAAATATGCACCATGATAACCACAATTAACGCCACTGCGGCAAATGAATGCAGCATCAGCGCGAATCGGATCACCGGGATTGAGAAAGCAGGCGCAAAATACGGACGCCAGATGATCACGCCGCTGACCAGCAACAGGACCAGGAAGATAATCGCCGCCCAGAATACGCATTTCTGGCCGAAGTTATAACGCCCGGTGTCACCCACTTCCTCGTTGACGACGATCTTACGAATATTCTTCGCCCAAAAGATATCATCCCGATTGATTAGATTATGGTGCCAGTATCGGAAAAACATGATGATGAACGACGCGAACATGATGACGCCAACAAACGGGTGCAGTATACGCGCCAGCTGCGGTGTCCCCATGATCTGCATCAGCCAGTTGAAGGACGGGAAGAAGAATCCCAGCCCGCTTATCGCCGCCAGCATGAAGCAGAAGGCGGTGACCCAGTGGTTGATGCGTTCCGGCGCGGTATAGCGCACGATGGTGTCACGTCTTTTCATTTGCGCACCTCGTCTTTCTCTTCATGCAGGTTATCGTCTTCCTCTTCCGCACGGTTCGGACCAACACCGACGTAGTGGAAGATGCTCGCGGCGAAGGTAGCAGCAAAACCGACCGCTGCCAGCGGTTTCCAGATGCCTTTCCAGAACTTCACGGTAGCGCTGATTTCCGGATTCTCCGGCAGGCCGTGATACAGATTCGGCTTGTCGGCGTGGTGCAGTACGTACATGACGTGCGTCCCACCCACTCCGGACGGATCGTACAGGCCTGCGTTATCGTAACCACGGGTTTTCAGCTCGCCCACGCGTTCTGCCGCCAGCGTTTTCATATCCTCTTTGGAGCCAAAGTGGATTGCACCGGTCGGGCAGGTCTTCACGCATGCCGGTTCCTGGCCGACGTTCACGCGGTCAACGCACAGCGTACATTTATAGACGCGGTTGTCTTCCGGGTTCAGACGCGGCACGTCGAACGGACAGCCCGCAATGCAGTAGCCGCAGCCAATGCACTGCTCGGACTGGAAGTCGACGATGCCGTTAGCATACTGAATGATCGCCCCTTCCGACGGGCACGCCTTCAGGCAGCCCGGGTCCGCGCAGTGCATACAGCCGTCTTTGCGGATCAGCCATTCCAGCTTGTCGTTCTGCTCCACTTCCGAGAAACGCATCACCGTCCAGGACTTGGCGGTCAGATCTGCCGGGTTATCGTACACCCCGACGTTATGACCCACTTCGTCACGGATGTCGTTCCACTCAGAACAGGCCACCTGACAGGCTTTACAGCCGATACAGGTGGTCACGTCGATAAGCTTCGCCACTTCCTGCTGGTGGTCCCGCGCCTGAGGCGCGGGCGTGAAACTGTTAGTCGCGGAACGACGGATAATGTCTTGAGATTGATAAGCCATAGGTCGTCTCCGTTACACCTTTTCCACGTTCACGAGGAAGGCCTTAAACTCCGGCGTCTGCGTGTTCGCATCACCGACGAACGGCGTCAGGGTGTTCGCAATAAACCCTTTCTTCGCCACGCCCTCGTAACCCCAGTGAATCGGGATGCCGATGGTATCCACTTCCTGACCGTGTACGTTCAGCGTGCGAATACGCTTGGTCACCACCGCCTTGGCCTTGATATAGCCGCGGTTGGAGGAGACTTTCACGGTGTCGCCATGGGTGATGCCGAGCTTGTTCGCCAGCTTTTCGCCGATCTCCACAAACTGCTCCGGCTGCGCAATGGCGTTCAGCAGCGCGTGCTTGGTCCAGTAGTGGAAGTGCTCGGTCAGACGGTAAGTGGTGCCCACGTACGGGAACTTGTCTTTTTTACCCAGCGCTTCAAAGTCGCCTTTGAAGATACGCGCGGCCGGGTTAGAGACCACGTTCGGGTGCAGCGGGTTGGTGCCCAGCGGCGTTTCAAACGGCTCGTAGTGTTCCGGGAACGGACCTTCCGCCATCTTATCGATAGCGAACAGACGCCCCATCCCTTCAGGCTGCATGATAAACGGCCCGACATCGCTGCCTGGTGCTGCGGTGCTGTAGTCCGGAATATCCACGCCACCCCACTTCGCGCCGTCCCACTTCAGCAACTGACGCTTCGGATCCCACGGATTACCCTGCGGGTCTGCGGAGGCACGGTTATAAAGGATGCGGCGGTTCAGCGGCCACGACCAGGCCCAGCCCAGCGTATTGCCGAGGCCCGACGGGTCGGCGTTATCGCGGTTGGCCATCTGGTTGCCTTTCGGCGTCCAGCTCCCGGCAAAGATCCAGCAGCCGCTGGACGTCGTGCCGTCGTCGCGCAGGTGCGCGAAGGTACTGAGCTGATCGCCTTTCTTCGCCAGCACGGCGCCGGTCGCCGGGTCGATAACGTCTGCCAGCGCCTTACCGTTGCTCTCCATCGCCACTTCTTCCGGCGACGGGTTCTCCGGCGTCGAGTAGTTCCAGGTCATGTTCAGCACCGGTTCCGGGTTCGCACCGCCTTCAGCAGCGTACATCTTACGCATACGCAAGAAGATACCGGCCAGGATCTCGCCGTCGTTCATGGCGATGCCCGGGGCGTCCGCGCCTTTCCAGTGCCACTGCAGCCAGCGTCCGGAGTTGACGATAGAACCGTTCTCTTCCGCAAAGCAGGTAGACGGCAGGCGGAACACTTCGGTCTGGATCTTCGACGGATCGACGTCGTTCGATTCACCGTGGTTTTGCCAGAAGGTTGACGTCTCGGTGTTGAGCGGGTCAATCGTCACCAGGAATTTCAGCTTCGACAGCGACTCCACCACCTTGTTTTTGTTCGGGAACGAGGCGACCGGGTTAAAGCCCTGGCATAAGTAGCCGTTGACCTTGCCCTGGTGCATCATCTCGAAGTACTGAAGGACGTCGTAGCCTTTGTCCCACTTCGGCAGCCAGTCAAAGCCCCAGCTGTTTTCCGCCGTCGCTTTATCGCCGAAGAACGCCTTCATCATCGAGACGAAGAACTTCGGATAGTTGCCCCAGTAGTTCACCTGTCCTTCGAGCAGCGGTTTTGGCGTGCTGGCCGTCAGGTAGGTTTGCAGGTCCGTCTGTTTTTCGCTTGGCAGGTTCATATAACCGGTCAGGCTCTGCGACAGCAGGCCGAGGTCGGTCAGGCCCTGAATGTTGGAGTGACCGCGCAGGGCGTTCACGCCGCCGCCTGCCATCCCCATATTGCCGAGCAGGAGCTGAACCATCGCCATGGTACGGATGTTCTGCGCGCCGATGGAGTGCTGCGTCCAGCCGAGTGCGTACAGGAACGACGCGGTTTTGTCTTTCGCGCTGGTTTCGGCAATCAGCTCACACACCTTCAGGAAGTCCGCTTTCGGCGTTCCGCAGATGTTTTCGACCACCTCTGGCGTATAGCGGGAGACGTGCTCTTTCAGCAGGTTCCACACGCAGCGCGGGTGCTGCAGGGTCTTATCGCGCTTGGCAAAGCCGTTCTCATCCAGCTCGTAGTTCCAGCTGGTTTTGTCGTATTTGCGTTTTTCGGCGTCATAACCGCTGAACAGGCCATCTTCGAAGTGGTAATCCTCACGCACGATCAGGCTGGCGTTGGTATAGGCTTCGGTGTACTCGCGGTTATATTTTTCGTTGGTCATCAGGTACAGCAATACGCCTGACAGGAAAGTGATGTCAGTACCTGAACGAATAGGGGTGTAGAAATCCGCCACTGACGCTGTACGCGTAAAGCGGGGATCGATCACAATCAATTTCGCGCCGTTATGGATTTTGGCTTCCATCGCCCAGCGGAACCCGACAGGGTGCGCTTCAGCGGCGTTACCGCCCATCACCACGACAAGGTTGGCGTTCTTGATGTCGACCCAGTGGTTGGTCATCGCACCGCGACCAAATGTTGGAGCAAGACTTGCTACCGTTGGTCCGTGTCAGACACGCGCCTGGTTGTCGACCGCGAGCATACCGAGTGCACGCGTGAATTTCTGGGTTAAATAGCCGGTTTCGTTGCTGGAAGCAGACGCGCACAGCATACCGGTAGAGAGCCAGCGGTTAACCGTTACGCCCTCGGCGTTCTGAGGAATAAAGTTGGCATCGCGATCTTCTTTCATCAGTTTTGCGATGCGGTCAAACGCCTCTTCCCAGCTGATTTGCTGCCATTTGTCGGAGCCGGGCGCGCGATATTCTGGGTACTTGAGGCGGCTTTCTGAATGGATAAAGTCCACCAGACCGGCCCCTTTCGGGCATAACGCACCACGGTTGACCGGGTGATCCGGGTCGCCTTCGATGTGGAAGATAGATGCTTTGGCGTTTTTTGCACCGTCGCCGAGGCTATACATCAACAGCCCACAGCCGACGGAGCAATACGTGCAGGTGTTACGGGTTTCGCGGGTGCGCAGCAGTTTGTACTGCCGTGTTTCCGCCAGCGCTACGCCCGGGGCAAAGCCCAGCGCCGCTGCCGTAGTGCCTGCCATACCGCCAGCGCAGATCTTAAAGAACTGCCTTCTGCTGACCTGCATGGGTCACTCCTTCGTTAATTTCGACATTGCTTTATTGTTTTGCTTTGCGGTCAAAAAATCGCCGCAAAGGTGAAAATTTGCGTTAATCCCGCAGTTCCACGAGGGATATCGTCAGAATACCACAATGTCGGTAAGCCTGTTTCATTAGCGTTAAAACAAAGTGAGCGTATTATCACTACATTGATTATAAATTGTGATATATGTCACAGGACACCCGATTTATGTTAAAGAGGTGTAGCCGCGCCTGCATTGCGCCTCTCCCTAATGAGTAGGTAAACTGACGGGCAATGGGTGATGAAAAGTTGATCCATACTATGCGTAAGGCCTGCCGTTTGTGATGCAATAGCAGGCTCACTTCTGTGGTTGTTCAGGAATACCGTTGTGTTTAAACAAAACCGTGCTGCCCACGCGTTACCACTGCCTGCTGGCACTGTGGAACGGTCGGTACACAGACCGCCCCACATAACCCATGCCACGCCCGATTATCTGGCGGAAGAAGTACCCGTTGCCCTGGTGTACAACGGGATTTCGCATGTGGTGATGATGGCCTCCCCGAAAGATCTCGAGCTGTTCGCCATTGGGTTTTCCCTGTCGGAAGGCATTATTGCGCGTCCGCAGGATATCTATGGCATGGACGTGGTGCAGGCTTGCAACGGGCTGGAAGTCCAGATCGAGCTTTCCAGCCGCCGCTTTATGGGGCTGAAAGAGCGCCGTCGCGCGCTGGCCGGGCGTACCGGTTGCGGGGTGTGTGGCGTTGAACAACTCAACGATATCGGCAAGCCCATCGCGCCGCTGCCGTTCACCCAAACGTTCGATCTGGCGCACCTTGATAGGGCGCTGGAGCAACTGAACACAGTCCAGCCCATCGGGCAACTGAGCGGCTGTACCCATGCGGCGGCCTGGGTGTTGCCGTGCGGAACGATTGCGGGTGGACATGAAGACGTGGGCCGCCACGTGGCGCTGGACAAGCTGTTGGGCCGCCGGGCGCGCGAAAGCGACGTCTGGCAGCAGGGCGCCGCGCTGGTCTCAAGCCGGGCAAGCTATGAGATGGTGCAGAAAGCGGCGATGTGCGGCGTGGAAATTCTGTTTGCCGTGTCGGCGGCCACTACGCTGGCAGTGGAAGTGGCGGAGCGCTGCAACCTGACGCTGGTGGGGTTCTGCAAGCCGGGAAGAGCCACAATCTATACCCATGAACAGCGACTACTTGTTAATCAATAAATTTGAATAACGTAAGCAAATCCTTCCGCTTTTAGTTGGTCGGGATGAGGTCTATTATTTATCTCATCAAGGCACGGTGCCTTACCTAAACAACTTAATGAAAGGGTTTAAACATATGAACAGCATCAAAACTTTTGTCGCAGTTATCGCTCTGGCTACCTCTTTTGGTTCATTCGCAGCACAATCCGTGACGGCTACCGCCTCTACGCTTGATGGTGCAGAAGCTAAAATCGCCGCACAGGCTCAGGAAGCGGGCGCGTCCTCTTACAAAATCACCCAGGCGTTCTCCGGTAACCGCGTACACATGACGGCAGAACTGAACAAATAAGCCGTACAGCCGCTGTCCCAGGCTCTTCGGAGCCGGGACAGGTTCCCTCTCTCAGTGCAGTAACGCAATAAATCCCTCGTAATGCCCCACGCTCTCAATCCGCTGCGACGAATGGCGGCTTAACACACTCGCTAAAAAGCTAAAAATTTTCAGCTCTTGTCGATTCTCCGCGCTGGCACAGGCGATAAGCACATGCATAACGCTTTCACCGTTCACCCGAATCGCGCGTTCAAGCGTAATAAAATATCCCCGAAAGGGGCGTTGCACCTCGCTCCAGCAGTGGGGGATCGCCACATGATTCACCACCAGATTCTCGCCTTCCCGCTCGCGCTGACAGATGCGCAGGGCTTCATCCTGCGTAATAGCGGTTTTCTCAAGCAGCTGCGTGGTGACGGCGGTGATGATCTCGTCCCAGCTTTCGTCCGGGCCGTTCGTATAATGAAATGAACCTTCAGGCGGGAAAAAACGGTCGGGCTGCTGGCGGATAAACGCCGACGCGAGAAAATCTTTAATCTGCTCGATACCCGCCGCGGTAATGATATTGCGGATAGGCAGCACGTCTCGCTGGCTGTCATCCAGCAAATAGTGGCTGTTATTCACAATCAGGGCTGGCTGGCATTCGTCCTGAACTGCCGCCAGCGCCTCGGGCGTAAGCACCACCACCACCCGGCAGTTCATCACCTCCCGTTCTATGGCCATTTTATTGATGGTCGCAATGGCGTTTTGATCGGCAAGTAAAACGATTGGCGTCCATTCGCTATGGTGCCGCTCAAGCGCGCAGGCAAAATAGAGTCCCGGGAGATCGCTGTCGATAAGCGGTATATCCATTACCTTTCGCAGCTGATTGATAAATTTCACGCTCATATCAAACGCCGCAGGCCAGGCCGCTTTGAGATGATTCATCGAGCCAGGCCGGCTCTCGGGAAACCAGTTTGGCATGGCAACGCATCTTTTCAGGTGCGCGGTCAGTTCGTCCGTGAGCTGCGCATCAATCGCCTGCGGCTGGGCGGGGGAGGCCAGGGTGGTGAGGTGGTCCGCGACGTACTGCGGGGTTATCGCATTTGCACTGTGCTGTAAGCGGTCCAGCCTGCGGGACACCACGCTCAGGACGTCAGGCCCCGGCCAAAGCCCCGCCTGTTCACAGCACGCCTCAAGCGCGTTAATGTCAGGGCAACCGGTCGAAAGAATCGGGTGCTGGCGCAGCGCGTAAACGGCCAGGAGGACGCTGACCAGATAGTCGCCATGAATATCCGGCCAGGCCGTGAGCGTCTGGCAGCGTGCGTGCAGCCTGCCCAGGACCGCCGGGTTTATGCCCGGCAGCGGGTAGACCAGCGGATCTTTTTTGAAGAGGTTCGCCAGCAGGATAATGCGTTTGTCCTGATCGACGTCGACGAAGTACCCGGCGCCTGGCCTGCTGGCAAGGGTAAAGGCGCGCGCGTATCGCTGGCGGAGTCGCGGCAGGCGTTCCGCAATCCAGGCATCGGGAAGATTAAGCGCATCCGCCAGCTGCGCCCGGGTCGTGACCGGGCGGATCAGCAGCAACGCCAGCAACCGGTCATCATTATCATGACGCTGTAAAAGCTGGAAATACTGTTTCCTGTCAAAGATATCCAGTTGACACACCGCGCTGCCGGAGGCGCTGATCCGCGCCTTGCCGCCGAGGGTAAAATTGATGTAGTCGATATCCCGCAGGATGGTGCGGGCGGAAACGCCGGTTTGCTGCGCCAGCGTGCCCGGCGCGGCGGGCTGTGACTCCAGCGCATTGAGTAAGGCCAACTGGCGTTCATTGAGCATGACCGATCCTTAGCGAAAATCCGTGAGCGCGGCGACCTGCCTGTCATCCAGGGACATCAGCAGGTTATGCACCATCTTCAGCGCCGCGTCATAATCCTTTTCAGCGATCATACCGCTGTTGGCGTGCAGATAACGTGTCGGCAAGCAAAGTGCGACGACTGGCCGGCCGCCGCCCATCACGTTATAACGCCCGCCATCGGTCGCGCCGGTTTTCATGGTGCTGAACTGCAGCGGTGCTTGCGCGTTTTCCGCGCTTTGTTTGAGTAAAGCGAGCAGCTTCTGATTAGCAAAATAGCGTTTATCGAAAAGCATCACGCCGGGGCCGTGGCCGACTTTTAGCGGATATTTCACGCCGTCGATGCCGGGAACATCACCCGCGACGGCGGTATCAAGCACGATCACCACGTCGGGTTTGACGCACTCTGCGGAGGTTTGCGCCCCGCGTAAACCAACCTCCTCCTCGACGCTGCCCACGCCGTACAGGCGGATGTTAGGGTTATTGACGCCGATCAGCAGTTCGGCCATCAGGGCGCAGCCCACGCGGTTATCCAGCGCTTTGGCGAGGATTTTATCCTCTCCCCAGCGGGCAAAGTTGGCCTCGGGGCTGACAAAATCACCCATCCGAATACCGAGTTTTTCCACCTCTTCTCGGCTGTTCGCGCCAATATCGATAAACATATCCTCAATATTCATCGGCTGCTGCTTCTGCTTTTCGCTCAGCGCATGGGGCGCAACGGACCCGATAATACCCGGGATTTTCTTGCCTTCGCGGGTGCGGAGGGTGACCCGATGGTTAAGCATCGACTGGCCCCACCAGCCGCCGACGGTGTCAAACCGAATAAACCCCGCCTCGGTGATGTGGGTGACCATAAAGCCCACTTCGTCCATATGCCCGACGATAGCCACTTTGGGCCCGCGTGAACCTTTGCGGACGATGACGCTGCCCAGCCCGTCGAAGGTAAGTTCATCGGCATGGTGGTGCAGGGCGTTGATCAGGATGGTGCGGACTTCCTGCTCATCGCCGCTGACCGCGCTGGCATCACAGAGCGATTTCAGTAACTCAATGTTCATGTGCAACCTCCGGACGGGCGGCTTTACGCTTCAGCCACCAGCCCTTTAACACGATTATTAACGTAATGTTTATCGCCAGACCGATGCCCAGCACCAGATAGAACGCGCCCGCCGGAGACATCAGGCCAATCAGCGGGTCAAACACGCCCAGCCCCGGTGCGAGACGCTGGAGGCCAAACGAGAGGGTCAGCATGCCCGCAATGCCGCCGCTGAGGGTATTCGCGGTAAGCATTGGCAGCGGCGCCGCCAGCGCGTAGGGGATTGCCGGTTCGGTGGCTACGGTTGCACCCACCACGATGGCGCTGCTGGCCGCCGCTTTCTCCTGTTGGGTGAAAAGCCCGGGAGCAAGATAGGTTGCGATGCCCGCCGCGACGGGCGGCATCAGCGCGACCACGCCGACGATGGCGTACCAGTCGTAGATGTGTTTTTCCAGCAGCGAGAAGCAGAAAAACCACGCGGTTTTATTGACCGGGCCGCCCATGTCAAACGCCAGCATCGCGCCCACGAGGAACGCTGCGCCAAGCTTCATCGACGGCGGAATGGTATTGAGGAGATGCAGCAGGCCGCCCATCAGATCGGACATCAACGGGCCGATCGCGTAGTAAGTCAGCACACCGAAGACGAGAAGCGTCACAAACGGGATCAGCATAGAGCCGAGCAGCGGCTGCAGCGCCTTGCCGAGCCTGAGCTTGCGAAACCACAGCACGAAATAGCCGATAGCCAGTCCCAGCACGACCGCCCCGAGGAAACCCGCCCCGGACTGCGTGCCGAGCAGCCCTTTATCGTTCGCCAGATAACACACCAGAAAAGCCGGTGCGAACGCCGGTTTATCGCCAATCGACAGGGCGATGTACGCGCCCATAATCGGGATCATAAAGGTAAAGCCGAGATAACCGATGGACTCCACCACCCAGGCAAACGAAGGCGCCCCTTTCGCCATATCGGTATAGGGCAGGCCAAGCTGGACAAGCATATTGGCGAGTGCCACCAGAATACCGCCGCCAATCACAAACGGCAGTGCGGCTGAGACGCCCGCCATCAGGTGGCTCATCACGCTGCCTTTCTGCACATCCTGTTTGCCCAGCTTTACGGCGCTATCGGCAGTGAACCGCTGCGATTGCGTGGATAAATTGTCAAAAATAGCGTCGATATTCTTCAGCGCGTGTGAAATCGGGATCTGGAAAACCTGTTTCCCGGCAAAACGGGCGCGATCGTCGGCACTAAGCCCACGACCGGTTGCCAGAATCACGTAGTCCGCTTCACGGATAGACTCATCGCTCAGATGATTTTCCACCCCGCTGGAACCCTGGGTCTCAACCTGAATGGTATGCCCTAAAGCACGCGCCTTTCGCTCCAGCGCCTCGGCCACCATATAGGTGTGCGCAATGCCTGCCGGACAGTTAGTAATGGCGACAAGCCGTAACGTCGTTTCCATCGCTCGCTCCTATTCGCCCAACGTCTGGTTGAGCAGCGCCAGGATCTGGTGCCGATCGCCCTGCTTGAGCTGTGAAATAAACGCCGGATGAATGATCTTCCGGCACAGGGTGCCAATCATTTTCACCTGTCCGTCTTCCCCCTGTTGCGGCACGCCAAGGCAGATCCAGCAGGTTACCGCTTCGCCGTCGCTGGCTTTCCAGTCGACGCCCGGGGTGTTACGCGCAAACAGCACGAAGGGCTGCTTCACCGCAGGGCTTTTGCCGTGGGGTACGGCGACACCCGAGCCAAAACCGGTGGAGTGCAGCTTTTCGCGCAACAGAAGCGTTTGTAAGAACGCGCCTCGGTCGCTGACGAAGCCATTTTGCCAGGCCATGTCCGCCAGCGTTTTGAGGATGGAATAGGGGGTGTTGCCCTGGATATTGAGGTCGATACAGTCGGCTGTCAGGTGCGCCATCGTGTCACTCCGTTGAGAATTGCGTGACCTGATTCTACGGGGGCGGCGGCAGGAGGCTGAGCGTGAAAATGTCAGCCGGGCGTGACAAGACAGCACCGAACGGAAGCGAAAAAGTGTGGGCGAGGCCACATACCGGAGAGAACTGATTTTCCTGACGAATATGACATCGTCAGGAAGGGAGGGGGATTAATGAATACCGGCCAGCCGCAGCAGCGCCGTCACGATTGCCGCCGCGATAATCACCACGATCAGCGGCATTTTTCGCCAGGCTAAAAACACCGCAAAGGCCACGCCGAGCACGCGGGCCATGCCGGCGAAATGCTCCCCTTCATAGAAGGTGGTCGCCAGCGCCACGGAAAACAGCAGCACCGTCGCCGCATCCGACAGCAGCGCCTGAGAGCGTTCGGACAAGGCCAGCCGACTGCCAAGCTTCGCCCCGCCAAGGCGCATGAGGTAGGTTCCCGCCGAGAGGATGGCGATGCCAAGAATAAATAGCGTCATGTTTTCCATTATTTTTTCCTCGCGACGAGGCCCAGTAACGAGAGCAGTACCGGCAAGCCGGCCGGGGCAAACGGCACGGCGGCCAGCGACAGCACCGCGCCGCTGCAGGCGCGGATAAGCGTGGTGCGGTTTTTAAACGCCGGTACCACTAACGCCAGCAAAATGGCGGGGAAAACCGCGTCCAGGCCGATGGTTTCCGGGTCCGGCAGCAGTTTGCCGACCATCGCCCCCAGCAACGCGCCAAGAGGCCAGATGATGGCCACGCCCAGGCCGCACAGCCAGTAGGCGGCTTTACGCTGCTCGGGCGTGTTTTGCGACAGCCCAAATACCACGCTTTCGTCATTCATGATGTGGCAGCCCAGGAAGCTCAGGCCGCGTTTGCCGACCAGCTCGCGCACCGTGACGCCAAACGGAACGTGGCGGGCGTTAACCAGTAATCCCGCCGCCGCGGCCGCCAGCGGGTTACCGCCGCTCGCCACAATGCCGATAAACATAAACTCGGATGCACCCGCCAGCACGGTGAGTGACAGGACAAAGGGCACCCAGAGCGGAAACCCGTACGCCATCGCCAGCGATCCATAAGACATGCCGACGACGCCAACCGCCAGGCAGACCAGAACGATCGCTTTTATCGTGTCGCCTTTGAGGCAGGAGAGAGGATGCGTCATACAATTTTAGCCATATCGAACGTATTTCCATTATAATGAACGGATCAACGATGTTTTACAAGATGAACGAATCGTTCGTTTTAACAGAGTATAGGGCCGTTTATGACGCAGCCAATCAGCGTGATCGCCAAAAGTCTGGTGCGAGAACGCCTGCGAACCGGGCACTCACTGGCGGAAATTGCCCGCCGTGCCGGGATCGCGAAATCCACGCTTTCGCAGCTAGAGTCCGGCAACGGTAACCCGAGCCTGGAAACGCTCTGGTCGCTTTGCGTGGCGCTGGATATTCCCTTTGCCCGTCTGCTGGAGCCGCAGCTGCCCACGACACAGGTGATCCGCCGGGGAGAAGGAACCAAGGTGATTGCCGGGCAGGCCAACTATGAAGCCATATTGCTGGCGGCATGCCCGCCGGGGGCGCGGCGTGATATCTATTTGCTGCTCACCCAGCCTGGCGCAGACCGCATTTCCCAGCCGCATCCGCCGGGATCGGTAGAGCACATTATCGTGACCCAGGGCCGCGCGAAAGTGGGGCTACTGGATAACCCGGAGGAGCTGGGGGAAGGGGACTACATCTGTTATCCGGCAGACCAGCCGCATATCTTTAAGGCGCTGGAGCCGGACACGCACGCGCTGCTGGTGGCGGAACAAAATTAACGATCACGTCGTTAAAAGCCATGGCCAAATCGCCTGGGCTGTTTGCCACCACCGCCAGCAGCCCCGTGCCGCCTCATCTTCATGCCGTGGCGCGTTCGTTCCACGCGTCGCTATGCTGGATATTGCCGTCAACAATGCGCCAGGTGATTTTCTCATACTGCAAGCTGACGCTTTCGACGTGATTGATTTTGTCGTTGGCTGCGATTTTCACGTTTGGCACGCTACAGTTAACGCCGGTTACCTTTACGTTCTCCATAAATACGGTGTAATAACACACCTCCTGACCTGCATCGTTGATGTGATAGAACTTAATTTCTGCGCTTTTCAGCGCCTGGCCGGTGGCAGCGGCTTTATAAAGATAGGGAGTAGAACTATCCACTTCCTTTTCGATTCTCATTGAAGAGTGCTGACGCGTACCGGTGATCGCCCCATTAGCGCTGTCTACCGGCAAATTGACGCCATGACTCAGCCCGATAATCTCAATGCTTCCTTCGCGGTCTTTGACATCTACTGAGCCTTTGATATCTGCACCGCCATCGTCTTTGAGCCACATATAGGGAGGAATTGGCATGTTATGTGTTCCTTATTTTTTTGAGTAACTTCATTGTTAAGAGATAAATCACGGTGGTGAGCGTAAGGACGGTCAATATATCGAGGTTTGTATATGTCTCGTACATTGTTTCTGCATTCGCATCGCCATAGATGAATACGCAAATGGCCATTGCCACGTCATAATTGATATATGCTCTTGAGGGACCCAGCGAACGTCCAACCATGACGCTCATTAGCAAAAATAAGGCGATCTTAAGCAGTCTGACTCCCCATTTACGGGCAAGTATGGTTATATCCATCGCCTGTCACCTCGATACAACCGCGAGCCATAAGTGAACGCATGCAAGGAACCTGGATAAGGTTAGTACTCATCAAAGCGTTGCGGATCATTGCATAATCGGAGTTATGGGCGATTGTTATGCACCCTTCTGACATTGTACCCGGGTGAAGTCTGAACAATCCTCGGTTGACTTGATTGACCCATGTACCATCGTCGATCCCTAAATCGTCCTTGTATAGGGCAAACCACTCATCACGGCCAAATTCCGCACCTGATCTCACTTTGTTCCACTGGTCCTGCACCTTGGCCTTTAGTGAAGAGAAGGGCCCCCCGGTACCCCTGTCGACAATCCAGTATTTACCCAGTGGGATTGGTCCTGACCCTTTAATTGCTCCGCAGGCTTCCTGATTACGATAAGCTCCCTGCCCGGAGTGAGCCATAAAAACCCCGACCCCATACAGGTTAAAGGGCGCATAATCTGCGCCATTAAGTATCAACGTTCCGTGTAAGGCCATATTTACCCACCTCTTATTACACCCATCAACACTACTGTCATTACAGAGGCCGATAACGTCATCCTCATCTCGCCCTTGTCATGTGCCTGTTCGCTTAAGCGTATGCCCGATGCCGTTTTAGAAGGTAAAGGCCGATCATATTTACGCCCTATCGATGCCTTTTTGAGACATTGACCAGGCATTTTTTAACCAAATTAAGGGGAGTGAATGAAAACGCGAGAAAAGTGCCGTATGACTACCGGCTCTGTCAGCAAGACAGCGAAGAATGTGAATAACGGTTTGTCCCTTATTCCACGCGGGAACGATGCAAGTACCGTCTTATGACGCTGCCGCGAAGGCGGCAGCGTAAAACGCATTATTCCAGGTAAAACACCTCTTTCAACTCCGCGCTCACCGGGCTGTTGTCCGGGTTCGATGGCATAACCTCGCGCATATGTCTCCACCAGCGTTGGCAGACGTCGGTACTTGCTACCGCGTTCCAGCGCGCTTCGGATTCAATCTCTACGGTTGCGAACAGCAGGTGGCGTTCCTTGTCGAGATAGATGGCGTAATGATGCGCGCCGTGATCTTTCAGCACAGCTTCCAGCTCGGGCCAGATGGGATTGTGGCGGCGCGCGTACTCTTCGTGCGCGTCCGGGTTAACCTGCATGACAAACGCTTTGCGGATCATAATGCCTCCAGGTACAGCTCGCGGACCTCATCGCGGCTGGCGGTTCGCGGGTTGCAAGGTGCGCACGGGTCGGCGAGGGCTTTATCCAGCCAGCCTTCGATGTCCGCTTTGGTCACGCCGAGCTGGCTAAAGCCGGACGGAATGCCGACGCGGGTACTCAGATCGCGAATCGCCTGAATGGCTGACATGCTTGCTGCTTCATCGCTCATCCCGCGCGTATCGACACCCATCGCCTGCGCCACGCGGGCAAAGCGCGCCACCGCGTTCGGGCGGTTAAAGTTTTCGATGATCGGCAGCAGGATGGCGTTACACACGCCGTGCGGCAGGTTGTGCGTCGCGCCCGGTTGATGCGCCAGGGCGTGAACCAGACCCAGACCGGCGCTGTTAAACGCCATGCCCGCCAGATATTGACCGAACGCCATCTGCTCGCGGGCTTCAAGGTTATGGCCCTCGTCGACCGCTTTCGGCAGCCACAGGGTGATCAGGCGAATCGCTTCCAGCGCGTTGGCGTCGGTGAGCGGGTGTGCGCCCACGGAAACGTAAGCTTCGATGGCGTGGGTCAGGGCGTCCATCCCCGTCGCGGCGGTGACGGAAGCCGGAATATCAAGCATCACGCTGGCGTCGTCTACGGCAATATCCGGGATGATGTTCGGGTCGATAATTACCTCTTTCACCTGACGCGCGGAATCAATAATCACCGCGTTGCTGGTCATCTCCGCCGCCGTGCCGGCGGTGGTATTGATCGCCACCAGCGGCACGCCTGCGTTTTTCACCTTGCCGACGCCGGAGTAGGCAGTGGACGGGCCGGGGTTAGCGGTCAGAATTTTGATCGCCTTGGCGGTATCGATCGGGCTGCCGCCGCCGAAGGCGATCAGGTAATCACACTCCGCGTCGCGGAATGCCGCAAACCCCTGTTGCACCAGCGCTTCCGTTGGGTTCGGGAACACCTCATCAAACAGGTGATACGACATCTCGTGGGCATCCAGTGCGGTAAACAGGCTGTCGAGCAGGCCGAGTTTAACCAGCTGGCCGTCGGTGACAATCAGCGCTTTTCCCCACTGCTTGTTCGCCACCAGGTTGACCATATCGCCGATTGCGCCCGCGCCGTGCAGGCTGATTTTAGGAAGCGCCAACATAAAGCTCATGATAATTCTCCTTAATTACTGTGATTTTTATGCCCGGCGGCGCTGCGCTTGCGCGGGCCTGCGATCCGCAGGCCGGGTAAACGTAGTGCCACCCGGCTATGGAATCCGTCTTCGCTGCATCATCCGTCGCGTGATAATCGGCAGTGAAATCACCACGATCAGCATTGCGCCGACGATCACTGACATCACGATGCCGGGCACGTTTAGCAAGCTCAGGCCAAAGGTCACCAGCCCCATCAGGAAGGCGGCGATAATCACGCCGACCATGCTGCCGGACCCGCCTAAAATATTGACGCCGCCGAGCACCGCCATCGTCACCACCGCCAGTTCCCAGCCCATCGCGATCGTCGGGCGCGTGCTGCCCAGGCGCGAGGTGAGCAGCACCGAGGCGAGGCCCGCCATCAGCCCCACCAGCGCAAACAGGATCAGGTTGTGGCGTTTAACGTTGATCCCGGCATACCACGCGCCGGTCGGGTTATTGCCGATGGCGTACGTGCGGCGACCAAAGTTGGTGCGGTGCAGCACAAAGGCAAACACGGCTGCCAGCACGATAAACAGCGCAAACTCAAACGACAGCGCGCCCCAGACGTAGCCTTGCCCCAGCCACGCGAAGCTCTCCGGGTAGCTGTTCAGCGCCTGATCACCCAGCAGGATGTAGGTGATCCCGCGGTACAGGCTCATGGTGCCGATGGTGATGACGATGGACGACAGGTTAAAGCGCGTCACCAGAATGCCGTTGAACAGCCCGCACAGCAGCCCGACGCCTAATCCCACGCACACCAGCAGGGGCGTATCCATGCCCGCCGCCGCGCAAAAGCCCATCGCCGTAGAGCTGAGCGCGATGGTCGAGGCCACCGACAGGTCAATCTCACGGGCGATAATCAGCATCGCCATCGGCAGGACGATGATCGCCTTCTCGGTGAAGTTGAACGTCGCGTCGGAGAGGTTCCAGACGTTGAGGAAGTAAGGCGAGGCGAGGGCGTTGCCCACGAACACCGCCAGCGTAACGGCCAGCAGGAAACCTTCCCAGCACAGCAGGCGCTGGAGCAGGCCCGGCGCAGCAGGCACGTTTTTGATCTCTTCAGTGGTCATCATTTTGCTCATGATTTCACCGCCAGTTTCTGACGCGCCAGCGCCGCGTCGCGCAGGATCAGCCTGCCTTTACGTTTGTTGCCGCGTTCGTTGAGCAACACCGCAATGACGATCACCGTGCCGGAAATCGCCATTTGCCAGAACGGCGAGACGCCGATTACCGGCAGGGCGTTATTGATGACGCCGAGGAACAGCGCGCCGAACAGACAGCCGAGCACGCGCCCGGTGCCGCCCATGGTGCTGATCCCACCAATCACACAGGCTGCCACGACCTGCAGCTCAAAACCGTTAGCCACGTCGACATACGCAACGGCAAAGCGGGAGATCCACAGATAGCCGCAGAAGCCTGCCAGCAGGCCGGAAAGGCAGAAGCTGACGAACTGCATTTTTCCGACGTTGATCCCGGTGTAATACGCTGCGGTAGCGTTGCCGCCTGCGGTATACAGCGCGCGGCCGGTGCGGCTGTAGCGCAGGAAGTAGCCCACCAGCAGCAGCGCGGCAACGGCGCACCAGCTCAGTACCGGCAGGCCCAGCACCGCCGCGCGCGGCAGGCCGAGGAAGTCCGCGCTCATCTGGTTGGCGTTGACCCAGCCGCCGCCGGAAAGCAGAAAGATAATCCCGCGGTAGATGCTCATGGTGCCGAGGGTGACCACAATCGCCGGAATACCCAGCTTCCACACCAGCAGGCCATTAATCATCCCCATTACCAGCCCGAGCGCGCTTGCCAGCATCAGTAGCCCCCAGACGGGCACGTCCGGGTAGTGGAAGTTAATCAGCGCGACGATCATCCCGGTTAGCGCCAGGTTGGCCGCCATGGAGAGGTCGATGCCTTTGGTCAGCAGCACCATCATCTGCCCGAGGGCGAGAACGATCAGAATCGAGGTGTCATTGAATATCTCCACCAGGTTGCCCGGCGCGAGAAACGACGGCACGCGGCTGCCGATGGCGATAATCATCAGCACAATGACCGCGCCCAGCAGGGCTTCACGGTGTTTCATCAGTGAGTTAAGCATCACGCCGCCTCCTGTTTTACACCGCTGGCGGCGCTGACGATGGTTTCCGCCGTCGCGTCGCCCGCCTGATATTCGGCCACCATCAGCCCTTCGTGCATCACGATGATGCGGTCCGCCATGCCCATCACTTCCGGCAGTTCGGACGAGACCATAATCACCGCCAGCCCCTGACCCACCAGTTCAGACATAAATTGATGAACGGCGGCTTTTGAGCCGATATCGATACCTTTAGTCGGTTCATCGAGGATGATCACGGCAGGATGCGTCGCCAGCCACTTGCCGATCACCACCTTTTGCTGGTTGCCGCCGGAGAGGGTTTCCACCGCCTGTTTCCAGCTAAAGGCTTTGACCTGCAGGCGGGTGGCGTATTCGTCAGCCAGTCGCCATTCGCGTTCGTCATGCAACACGCCGTTCGGGTTAAGTTTGCCGAGCTGCGGCAGGCTGATGTTCTGCGCAATCGGCAGCGCGATAATCGCCCCCTGTTTCTGGCGTTCTTCCGGCACGCAGACAATGCCGGCGTTGATGGCGTCCGCCGGCTGGCGGAAATGCTGCGTTTTACCGTTAAGCACAATCTCGCCCGAGGACGGACGGGTGATGCCGGAAAGCGCCTGCATCAGCTCGGTACGCCCCGCGCCGACCAGCCCGTAAAAACCGAGGATCTCACCCTTGCGCAGGGAGAACGAGATATTGGCGAACTCGGTCGGGTGGCAAAGATTTTTCACCTCCAGCACCGTCTCGCCTTTTTCGCAGTCGACTTTCGGGAAGGTCTGGGTAATGGCCCGCCCGACCATCATCGACACCATCCGCTCTTCGGTGATCGTGTTTATCGATCCTTCCCCGACAAACACGCCATCGCGCAAAATGGTGTAGTGATCCGCCAGCTCAAAAATCTCGTCGAACTTGTGGGAGATAAACAGGATCGCTTTTCCCTCCTGCTTCAGGCGCTCCACTATCTGATAGAACTCGAGAATTTCATGCTGCGACAGCGCGGCGGTCGGTTCATCAAGAATCACCACCTGCGCCTCAAACGACAGCGCGCGGGCGATGGCGACCATATGACGCTGGGCGATGCTCAGGGTTTTCAGCGTTGCGCGCGGGTCGATCTGCACTTCCAGACGCGTGAGGATAGCCTGCGCCCGACGGTGCATCGCCGGCCAGTCGAGGGTGTTGAAAACGCCTTTACAGAGATACTGGCCGACAAAAATATTTTCGGTGACCGACAGTTCATCGAACAGCACCGTTTCCTGATGAATGGCGGTAATGCCGATCTTGTGCGCCGATTCCGGCGTCGGGAGATGTACAGGGATGGCCTTATAGAGGATTTCGCCCTCGTCAGGCTGATAAATGCCGGTCATCACTTTGACCAGCGTCGATTTGCCCGCGCCGTTTTCGCCGATAAGCGCGGTCACTTTGCCGGGCCACAGCGCAAGCTGCACATTCTCAAGGGCGCGCACGCCGGGGAAGACCTTGGTGATGCCCGAAAGCTGTAGCAATGGGGTCATGATAGTTCTCCGTTAGATCCCCTCTCCCCTCGGGAGAGGGTTAGGGTGAGGGGAGATGCGGCCTGATGCCCTCACCCCGACCCTCTCCCACAGGGAGAGGGGGAAAGGGTTAGAAAATCTTCGAGAACTTATCAATGTTGCTGGCATCGTAGACGAACGGCTCGGCCATCGCCCCGTTGCCGTCGGCATCCAGCTTCACTTTGCCGAGTTTGCCCATGCTGGCTTCGCCTTTGGTGGCGGTGCCTTTTACCAGGTCATCCGCCAGATAGGTGGCAGCGTAGCCAAGGTCAATCGGGTTCCAGATGGCAAAACTCTTGCTTGCCCCGGATTTCACCGCGCCCGCCATTTCAGACGGTAGACCTAAACCGGTGACGTACACTTTGCCGATCTTGCCCTGGTCTTTGACCGCCTGCGCGGCGGCCACAATGCCCACCGACGACGGCGAGACGATCACTTTCAGATCGGGCCAGGTTTTCAGCAGGCCGACCGCTTCGCGGTAGCTTTTGTCAGAGAGATCGTCGCCGTAGGCCACGGTCACCAGATTGACGGACGGGTACTTCGGCAGCACCTTTTTCATCTCCGCAATCCAGGTATTCTGGTTGGTTGAGGTTGGCGTGGCGCTCAGCACCGCCACGTCGCCTTTCTCGACGTTCAGCGCTTTTAGCGCGTCGACGGCAAGTTTGACGTTGGTTTCACCGATCAGAGCGTTGTTCGACGGGTTCAGGTGGATTTGACGCCCGGCCTTCGCCACGCCGGAATCCCACGAGACAACCTTGATGCCGCGCTGCATCGCTTTTTTCAGCACCGGCACGACCGCATCCGGATCGTTCGCCGAGATGGCGATCGCATCCACGCCCTGGGCGATCAGCCCGTTCAGCACTTCGATCTGCGCTTCCGCCGTGGTGGTGGTCGGGCCGGTATAAATCACTTTTACATCGCCTAACTCTTTGGCCGCCTCCTGCGCGCCAACGTTCGCTGCCTCGAAGAATCCATTCCCTAAGGACTTCGCCACGAGGGCGATTTTCACTTCTGCTAAAGCGGAACCGGACAACGCCAGTGCGGCAACGGTGAGGATCAAGCTTGTCTTTATTTTCATTGCTTTTACTCCACATGAGTCAGTTGTAGGGATTGCAGGTGGTTTTCGCCCCGTCTCAATGAGCGGGGCGCGATGTTTTTATGGGTACAATGCTAACGCTGACTGCATTGGGGTGACGCCGAAGCGTTTGCCCAGCGCGATCAGCTCTTCACGGGTGATGGTCTGCTTCATGCCGCCCATGGCGTAGACTTTCACCAGCACTTCAGCCGACTTCTCGGCGGTGTCGATCAGGCCAAAGGTTTCATCCAGCGTCGGGCCGCTGCCGAATACGCCGTGGAACGGCCACAGCACCAGGGAATGTTTTTGCATATCCGTCGCGGTGGCCTGGCCGATCTCGTCGGTGCCCGGCACCATCCACGGCAGAATGCCCACGCCGTCCGGGAAGACCACCAGACATTCGGTACTGCCTTCCCACAGCTTGCGGGTGATCAAATCCGAACTGTTTTCCAGCACGTAGGTCAGGGCAATCAGGTTGGTGGCGTGGCAATGCATGATCACGCGGTCTTTGCCCTGGGTCGCCTTGATGCGCTCGCAGTGGGAAAGGAAGTGCGCAGGCAGTTCAGAGGTGGGCACCGCCTCGTCCGTCAGCCCCCAAAGAATGTGGTAGCCTGCGCCGTCGCTGTCCACTTTCACCACCCCGAGGTTGGCCTGTGGATCAAGCTGTACGTTGCGGAAAAACTTGCCGGAACCGGTGACGATAAACGGCGTATTGGCAAGCAGCGGCATCGGCTGGCTCAGCGCGATATAGCGCGGCTGCGGGTGGAAATCGGCGACGTACGGCTCGATGTCCGCGTCGTCCAGACGCAGCGTCAGGTTGCCGCCGTTACGCTCGTCCCAGCCCTTGAGCCAGGCGTCGGAGGTGGCTTTGATCATGCCCTGGACGAACCAGGCGTTAGTGATGGTTTGCATAGTTTTCATTTCCAGTTATCGCGGTGAGAGTTTCCCCTCACCCTAACCCTCTCCCCAACGGGGCGAGGGGATGGTTTGCTCCCTCTCCCCTTGGGGAGAGGGCAGGGATGAGGGGGCAATTACCCGCGCTGGCTCAACACGTCTTTCTCATACGCCCGCACGTTATCCAGCCACTGGCTGCCCGCCGGGGCGTCGTGACGCTGGCAGTACATCTCCCACACCGCCTGCCACGGCAGGGATTTCTGCTCCTCCAGCAGCGCCAGACGGGCGGTGTAGTCGCCGTTTTCCTCCAGCTGCTTCAGCGCGGCGGTTGGCTCCAGCAGGGCGCGCAGCAGGGCTTTCTTCATATTGCGGGTGCCGATAACCCACGCCGCGATGCGGTTGATGGAGGCGTCAAAGAAATCGAGGCCAATGTGCACGCGGTCGAACAGGTCGTGGCGGATGATTTCGCTGGCGATTGCCTGAGTTTCGTCATCCAGCAACACCACGTGGTCGCTGTCCCAGCGCACCGGACGGCTGACGTGCAGCAGCAGGCGCGGCACGTAGAGCATGGCGGCGGAGATTTTGTCGGAGATCACCTCCGTCGGGTGGAAGTGACCGGCGTCCAGGCACAGCGCGGTCTGGCGGCTGGTAGCGTAGCCCATGTAGAACTCGTTCGAGCCGACGGTGTAGCTCTCCGCGCCGATGCCGAACAGCTTGCTCTCCACGGCGTCGATGTGGTGCGCCGGGTCCAGTTTTTCGCTGATGGCTTCATCCAGTGCGGCCAGCAGGCGCTGACGCGGCGCCAGGCGGTCAACGGTGATGTCCTTCATGCCGTCCGGGATCCAGATGTTCATCACTGACGGCGTGCCGAGCTGCTCGCCGAAGTACGCCGAGACGCGGCGGCTGGCTTTGACGTGGTCAATCCAGAACTGGCGGATTTCATCGTTGGCGTGGGCGAGGGTAAAGCCATCGGCGCTCAGCGGGTGCGAGAAGCAGGACGGGTTAAAGTCCAGCCCCAGCCGGTTGGCTTTGGCCCACGCCACCCAGTTCGTAAAGTGTTCCGGTTTGATCTCGTTACGCGCCACCGGCTCGTCGGATTCGAGATAGATGGCGTGCAGATTCAGGCGTTTTGGCCCCGGGATCAGGCTCAGCGCCAGCTCCAGGTCGGCACGCAGTTCGCTGGCGTTGCGCGCTTTGCCCGGATAATTACCCGTTGCCTGAATGCCACCCGTCAGCGAACCGCCTGGGTTCTCGAAACCGGCGACGTCATCGCCCTGCCAGCAGTGCATAGAGACGGGCAGACGGTCGAGCTGGCGCAGCGCCGCGTCGACATCCACGCCGACGGCGGCGAAACGCTGTTTAGCCAGGTCCCAGGCTTGTTCAAGTTGAGTGGTCATGCGCAAAGCTCCTTAGTCAGTCGTTTTTGCTGAAACTGCGCCCGGTAGCGGGCAATGTCATGGCAGGGATGGGGAGTGAAGGTGGTCAGGCCATAGTTGTCGGCCACTACCGAGCGGAAATCGTCGACGCTCGCCAGTTCGTCCAGGGTCATCAGCTGAATGCCGATATTGCCGAGCGTGGAGGCCTCAACCGGCCCGGCGACGACGGTGATCCCGCAGGCGTCGGCGCAAAGCTGGTTCAGCAGCTGGTTCTGGCAGCCGCCGCCAACGATGTGCAACCGGCTGAACGGCCTGCCGCGAAGGCTCGCCAGTTCGTCGAGAATGTCGGCATACAGCAGGGCGAGGCTGTCAAAAATACAGCGCGCCAGCTCGGCAGGGCGGGACGGCACCGGCTGGCCGGCCTCGACGCAGGCGGCCTGGATCTCGGCGCTCATGTGCGCCGGGTTGATAAAGCGGTCGTCATTGGGGTTGATCAGGTACGTGCAGGCCGTCAGCTTTTCGGTTTCTGCAATCAGCGAGGCCAGGTCGGTGATGTTCTGCTCTTTCAGCACCCGCTGGAGCAGCCACAGCCCCATGATGTTCTTTAACACCCGGTAACGGCCTTCTGCGCCGCCCTCGTTGGTGATGTTCGCCGCCAGCGCGGCGTCGCTGGTGTAGGGCATTTTGCTCTCAAAACCCATCAGCGACCAGGTGCCGGAAGAGAGATACGCCGCGTCTTTGTCGGCAAGCGGCGCGGCGATGACCGCGCTGGCGGTATCGTGGCTCGCCACGGCCACCACCGGGATCGGATTGCCCTGCGGGCAGAGCCACTCGCCAATCACATTGCCCGGATGGGTCGGCGTGCCAAACCACGACGGCGAGGCGCCCGTCCAGGCCAGCAGGTTTTCGTCCCAGTTATCGGAATTGATGTTCACCAGTTGCGTGGTGGTGGCGTTGGTGTATTCCCAGTTCAGGTTGCCGGTCAGGCGGTAGCTGAAGTAGTCGGGGATCAGCAGGGCGTGCGCCGCCTTTGCGGCCAGTTCCGGCTGCTGTTCGACCAGGGCGCGCAGCTGATACAGGGTGTTAAACGGCAGGAACTGAATGCCGCTGCGCCCGTAGATCGTCTCTTTACCCAGCTGGGCGATGGCATGCGCCATGACGCCGTCGGTACGGCTGTCGCGGTAAGAGACGGGTAGGCCGACGCGTTCGCCAGCGTCGTCCAGCAGGACGTAATCCACGCCCCAGGTATCAATTCCGATGCTGTCGATACGGATGCCGTCATTGCAGACACTCTCAAGCCCGGTACGGATTGCCGCCTCCAGGCCGTCAATGTCCCAGGTATCAAAGCCGTCCCGCTTTTGCAGACAGTTGGCAAAACGGTGCATTTCGCGAAGCGAAAGCGTGCGCTGGCTACGGTCCCAGGTCGCCAGCATTACGCGGCCGCTGGATGCGCCTAAATCGACAGCCACACAATGGCGAAAAGTCATGGTCACGTCCTTTCTCAAGTCATTAGCGGTGAGTGTAAGAAAGGGAAGAAAAAGGCACCTTCTCGCCAGTGACAGGGCAAATCGCGCGCTGGCAAGAAAGCAAAGGTGAACGTGAGGCAGTTCACAGTTTCCAGTAATGACGGGGTTTTCAGGCAGTGTGACGCTTACCGCATTTCCCGATCTTTCCGCCCGTTTCTTGAAAAACGGACAGCTTTTGCGAGGTTTGCTGCTGAAAATTTAAGGTGCGTGCGCCGGGCCTTAATTACTATTTTGAGAACTTTTCTCATTGGTGGGGGCCGTTATGACCGTACTACACAGCGTGGATTTTTTTCCTTCGGGCGGATCGCCTGTCGCGATTGAGCCACGGCTCCCGCAGGCAGCGTTTCCGGAACATCATCATGATTTCCATGAGATTGTGATTGTTGAGCACGGCACGGGCATTCACGTCTTCAACGGCCAGCCGTACACCATCAGCGGTGGCACGGTCTGCTTTGTACGCGATCACGACCGGCATTTATACGAACATACCGACAACCTGTGCCTGACCAACGTGCTGTATCGCTCGCCGGATGCGTTCCAGTTTTTGTCCGGGCTTAATCAGCTTTTGCCCCAGGAGAAAGACGGGCACTATCCGTCGCACTGGCGGGTTAATCAGTCCACGTTGCAGCAGGTGCGCCAGCTGGTGAGCCAGATGGAGCAGAGCGAGGAGGGGCTGGAGACGCACGTTGTTGCCACGCGTGAACTTCTGTTTATGCAACTGCTGGTGCTGCTGCGCCGCAGTAGCCTGGTGGAGGGGCTGGAAAATAACGCTGCGCGCCTTAACCAGCTGATGGCCTGGCTGGAAGATCACTTTGCTGAGGATATCTGCTGGGAAACGCTGGCGGATGATTTCTCGCTGTCGCTGCGTACCCTGCACCGCCAGCTGAAGCAGCACACCGGGCTGACCCCACAGCGCTATCTTAACCGCCTGCGTTTAATCAAGGCCCGGCATCTGCTGCGCCACACGGATGAAAGCGTCACGGACATCGCTTATCGTTGCGGTTTCGGCGACAGTAACCACTTTTCGACGCTGTTTCGCCGTGAATTCAGCTGGTCGCCGCGCGACATTCGCCAGGGCAAGGACGCGTCGCTTCAGTAACGCGAGGGCAATCACCGTTTTTTCGCCGCAAAAAGGCTAATAATGTCAGGTTATTCGCCCGTGAGGTTGTGGTGTGGCTGCTCAGTTAATTCTTCGCAAAGATGATTTTTTTGCCTCCGCAGGCCAGGCCGTTGCGGTGGCCGATCGCTATCCGCAAAACGTCTTTGCCGAACACACGCATGAATTTTGCGAGCTGGTGCTGGTGTGGCGGGGCAACGGCCTGCACGTCCTTAACGACCGGCCTTACCGCATTACGCGCGGGGATCTGTTTTACATTCGCGCCGAGGACAAACACTCCTACGCCTCGGTGAACGACCTGGTGTTGCAGAACGTCATCTACTGCCCGGACAGGCTCAAACTCAACGTCGACTGGGCCGCAAACATTCCGGGGTTTGTTGATGCGAAGGGCGCACCGCACTGGCGCTTAAGCAGCAACGGCATGACCCAGGTCCGGCAGGTGATTTCCCAGCTTGAACAGGAGAGCCTGAAAAACGATCCCGAGGCTAACCAGATGGCGGAGCTGCTCTTTGCCCAGCTGGTAATGACCCTCAAGCGCTATCGTTATGCTACCGACAACCCCTCCGCCACCACTCAGGAGGCGCTGCTTGATAAGCTCATCACCCAACTTGCGGGCAGCCTGAACAAGAGTTTCGTGCTGGAAAAGTTCTGCGAGCAGGAGCAGTGCAGCGAACGCGCGTTACGCCAGCAGTTCCGCACCCAGACCGGGATGACGGTGAACCACTATCTGCGCCAGCTGCGCATCTGCCACGCTCAGTATTTGCTCCAGCATACGGAGCTGATGGTGAGTGAAGTGGCGATGCGCTGCGGCTTTGAGGACAGCAACTACTTTTCGGTGGTGTTTAACCGCGAGGTGGGGATGACGCCGGTACAGTGGCGTCATCGTAGTCGAAAGGCGGCGTGATCAGTTCGCCATGCCGAGGCCAACAATGTTGGCGGCGATAATAATCACCACGCAGCCGAGGCTCAGCACGCCCACCGGACGACGCCCGGCGTTGTTCCACTCCTTCAGCACCAGCCCCACCAGGCCGCCGCACAGCACGTAGAAGCTCATGTGCAGCATCCAGCTCATGTAATCGTACTGCGCCGGAATGCTGGCGTGGCCCCAGGCGTAGAAGAAGAACTGCAGATACCACATCAGCCCACCCAACGCGGAGAGCAGCACGTTGGTTACGATCAGCGGTTTTGCCAGCGAGAAGTCGGCTTTTACCGACAGGTTCTTCACTTTTGCCAGACGAATAAAGCAGAAGCCCAGGTTGACCAGCGCGCCGCCGCCCATGATCACCACGTAGCTTGGCAGGGCAACGTACAGCGGGTCGACGCCCAGCGCGGCGGCGGCTTCGTGCATCGGTTTGGCGGCGTTCATGGCGAAGGACATACCGGCGGAGAAGATGCCGCACATTACCGCCAGCAGCAGCCCTTTCTTCAGGTTGAAGTCCTCGGCTTTGATGCCCATCTTGCGCTCTTTAAGCTGGCCCGCGCGGGTCACGATGCCTACGCCGATCACCGCGACCAGCACGCCCAGCAGCGTCATGCGCCCGCCTTCGGTATTGATCAGCACGTCGAAATTGCCGTTGAGGATTGGCGTCATCAGGGTGCCGACAATCAGCGTAATGCCAATCGCGATGCCGATACCCATCGACATGCCGAGGTAGCGCATGGTGAGGCCATAGTTGATGTTGCCGATGCCCCACATCGCGCCAAACAGGAAGACCGGCAGCAGGGTAGAGGCGCTGAAGGAGGAGAAATAGCCCCAGAAATCGGGCAGGAGCATGGCGCTGATGGTCCACGGCAAAATCAGCCATGACACCGTACCGCCGACGGACCACATGGTTTCCCATGACCAATGTTTAACCTTTTTAAACGGGGCATAGAAACAGGCTGCACTGGCTGCGCCTATCAAATGCCAGAAAATACCCATCGTAATCGCATGATTCATTTTTACATCCTCATCGTTTTTATAGTCGGTGGCTGCCCGCCGACTTGATGAGTGTAAAAATTAGGCGGTTTGGGAACCTTCAGAAGGTTGCCGCACTTTTGTTCAGGATGGCAATCAGCACGTTAACCGCGTGAGCAGACTCACAATTTCGCGATGAGAGGGAAAATGAATAACCTTATAAAAACTACGGCATTGATAATCATTTTCAATATCATTTAATTAACTATAATGAACCAACTGCTTACGCGGCATTAACAGCTGTGCCGCCCGACACTAATGGAGAGGATTATGAGTTATACACTGCCATCCCTGCCGTATGCCTACGACGCACTGGAACCGCATTTCGACAAGCAGACGATGGAAATCCATCACACTAAACACCACCAGACCTACGTGAACAACGCCAACGCTGCGCTGGAAAGCCTGCCAGAGTTCGCTAGCCTGCCGGTTGAAGAGCTGATCACCAAACTGGACCAGCTGCCAGCAGACAAGAAAACCGTTCTGCGTAACAACGCAGGCGGCCACGCTAACCACAGCCTGTTCTGGAAAGGCCTGAAAACCGGTACCACCCTGCAGGGCGACCTGAAAGCGGCTATCGAGCGCGACTTCGGTTCCGTAGACAACTTCAAAGCGGAATTCGAGAAAGCCGCTGCGACCCGTTTCGGCTCTGGCTGGGCGTGGCTGGTCCTGAAAGGTGACAAACTGGCGGTGGTTTCTACCGCAAACCAGGACTCCCCGCTGATGGGTGAAGCGATCTCTGGCGCATCCGGTTTCCCAATCCTGGGCCTGGACGTTTGGGAACACGCTTACTACCTGAAGTTCCAGAACCGTCGTCCAGACTACATCAAAGCCTTCTGGGACGTGGTGAACTGGGACGAAGCTGCAGCACGTTTCGCTGCGAAAAAATAAGGTTGCATTGACGCCTGTGAGAAGCGAGTCTGATGACTCGCTTTTTTTGTATCTGAAGGAGTAGAGATGCACTACCCGGTCAACGTGTTTACAGGCAAGGTAACGGAATACGAAGGCAGCCGCCCGAGCGCCATCGCCAAAGTGCAGGTTGACGGCGAGTTGAGCCTCACCGAGCGCGGTCTCGTGGGCGATGAGCAGGCCGAAAAGAAAATTCACGGCGGGCCGGAGCGCGCGCTGTGCCACTATCCGCGCGAGCATTATGCTTACTGGATGAGTGAATTCCCCGAGCAGGCGGAGCGCTTCGTCGCACCCGCCTTTGGCGAGAACCTCTCTACCGAGGGGCTGACCGAGCAAAACGTCTTTATCGGCGATATCTTCCGCTGGGGCGATGCCCTGATTCAGGTGACGCAGCCGCGCTCGCCGTGCTTCAAGCTGAACTACCATTTTGGCATTGAAGATATGTCCGCCCGGCTGCAAAGCGCCGGTAAAACCGGCTGGCTCTACCGCGTGGTGCTGGCGGGGAACGTTTCGGCGGATGCCCCGCTGGCGCTCGTTTCACGCGTGAGTGATGTGTCGGTGTACGACGCCTGCGCGATCGCCTGGCATATGCCCTTTGACGATGAGCAATATCATCGCCTGCTGTCAGCGGCAGGGCTATCGACAAGCTGGACCAGAACGATGCAAAAGCGGCGTTTAAGCAACAAAATTGAGGATAATTCGCGAAGATTGTGGGGAAGATAATCCCTTCTGGCGAAATGCAGGCCGGGTAAGGCGAAGCCGCCACCCGGCTTTTTTGTTGGCATCTTGCGTGAATTTGCCCGGTGGCGCTGCGCTTACCGGGCCTACAAAACGAACAGCTACGAACGCTTATACAACGGCAGCCACAGCGTTAACCGCAGTCCACCCAGCGGGCTGTCGTCGGCTTTCACCCAGCCACGATGCTGCTGCATGGCGGTTTCAACAATCGCCAGCCCCAGCCCCGTGCCGCCGGATTCGCGGTCGCGCGCCTCGTCGGTACGGTAGAACGGACGGAAAATCTGTTCGCGATCTTCCGGACTCACGCCCGGGCCGTCGTCGTCCACGATGATGGTGATCCCGTCTTTATCCACCGAGAACGCCACCTCAATCTTCGTGTGCGAGTAGCGCAGGGCGTTACGCACGATATTCTCCAGCGCGCTTTCCAGTGCGTTAGGGTTACCGTAAAGCGGCCATGGGCCTGGCGGGAAGTTAACGGTGAACGATTTCCCCATCTGCTCGGCTTCGAATGCCGCGTTATCCAGCACCTCATGCCACAGATGGTTGGCTTTGACCGTTTCGCTCACCAGCGCGTTTTTCTGCTGGTTGCGCGACATCACCAGCAAATCGTTGATCATGCTGTCCAGACGATGCGCTTCGGTTTCAATACGCTCCAGCTCTTTGCTCTCGCCGCTGCGGCGGCGCAACAGCGCGGTGCCAAGCTGCAGTCGCGTGAGCGGGGTGCGCAGTTCGTGGGAGATGTCCGATAGCAGGCGTTGCTGCGCGGTCATCATGCGGTCAAGGGCGCTCACCATCTGGTTAAAACTGGTCCCGGCGGCCAGGAATTCCTGCGGCCCGGCTTCCAGCTCGGGATGTTGTCTCAGGTTGCCCTGAGCCACTTCGTCGGCGGCGTTTTTCAACTTACGTGCCGGTTTCGCCAGGCTCCACGCCAGCCAGAGCAGCAGCGGCGAGCTGAGCAGCATAGTCACAATCAGCAGCAGAAGCGGGCGGTCGAACAGCAGGTTGATGAAATCTGTCTGGGAGCTGCTCGCAGGGCGAATCAGATAGAGCTGATAGTTATCCTCCCCGTCTCTGACGGAGAAAGGCCCTACCATCTCAACCCGGCCATATTTTTTCTTCTGAGGGTGGTCGGCGTTATCCGCCTGGCCAATGAAGTTGCGGATGATCTGCATTTCATTGCGATCGGCCCCAATGACGCGGCCTTCGCTGGTCACCAGCAGAAGACGTTGTCCGGGCGGCGCCCACTTGTCGATAGCGCGAAACAGCCTGCGCCACCACATCAAATCGTTTGGCGGATCGTTTGCCAGCTCGGCTTCGACGTGTTGTTCGATCATCACGCCCTGACGTTGCTCACTGTCGAGAAGCTCCGTCATCTGGCGTGAGTCGAGTTTTGGCAACATCAGTACGAGCATTAAAACCAGTGCCAGCGTCAGCCAGAAGATGGCGAAGATGCGGGCGGTTAAGCTGCCTATCATGAAGCGGAAACCATCAGATAACCGCGACCACGTAGGGTTTTAAACCACGGGTGACCGTCTTTACGCTCCGGTAATTTACGGCGCAGGTTAGAAATATGCATGTCGATGGCGCGGTCAAACGGCGTGAGACGTTTGCCCAGCACTTCCTGACTCAGGTGTTCACGCGATACCACCTGGCCGAGATGCTGCGCCAGCAGATAAAGCAGGGTGAACTCGGTGCCGGTTAATTCCAGCGTCTGGCCGTCAAAGCTGGCTTCCTGACGACCCGGGTTCAGGCTCAGGGAGTCCACTTCCAGCGTCGGCGAGCTGTTGTCCGTATTTTGCTGCTGCTCGCTCCAGTGGGAACGACGCAGGATTGCGCGAATACGGGCCACCAGTTCACGGTCGTTGAACGGTTTCGGTAAATAGTCATCCGCACCCAGCTCAAGGCCAAGGACACGGTCAAGTTCGCTGCCGCGTGCGGTCAGCATGATAACGGGGGTCTGGTGCGTCTGGCGAAGCTCTTTCAGCGTATCAATGCCGTTTTTCTTCGGCATCATAACGTCGAGCAAAAGTAGATCGATGCTGTCATCAAGGAGACTCAGCGCCTGCTCACCATCGTGGGCAACCAGAACGTTGAAACCTTCCATGTCGAGCAACTCCTTTAAAAGGGAAGTCAGCTCTCGGTCATCATCAACTAACAGAATTTTATTCATTGTTTAAATACCTCCGAGGCAGAAATTACGACATCAAGGCTATCTAATCCATGACTTTACGTTGTTTTACACCCCCTGACGCATGTTTGCAGCCTGAATCGTAGACTGTCTCTCGTTGAATCGCGACATGAAAGATTTTGGGAGCAAGTGATGCGCAAAGTTACCGCTGCCGTCATGGCCTCAACGCTGGCCTTCAGTGCGTTTAGCCAGGCTGCTGTAGCTATCATCGGCGATACCGGTTCCTCGCAGGAGGGCGCAGCGCAGAATAGCAGCCAAAGCCATATGTTTGACGGCATAAGTTTAACCGAACATCAACGCCAACAGATGCGAGATCTGATGCAGAGGGCACGACATGAGCAGCCCCCTGTTAATGTTAGCGAAATGGAGACAATGCACCGCCTTGTCACCGCAGAAAATTTTGACGAAAGCGCTGTACGCGCTCAGGCCGAAAAAATGGCTCAGGAACAGGTTGACCGCCAGGTAGAGATGGCGAAGGTCCGCAACCAGATGTTCCACCTGCTATCGCCCGAGCAGCAAGCGGTTTTGAACGACAAACATCAGCAACGAATGGACCAGTTGCGTGAGGTTGCACGGATGCAGCGAAGCTCAGAAACAACGTTTTTCAGTAGCAATAGCAGCACCCGTAGTAACCAGTAAACCCTGTTTTCCTTGCCATAGACACCATCCCTGTCTTCCCCCACATGATGTGGGGGTTTTTTTTGCCCGTCATTCAGGTTTGTTAACCTTTTATTCATCCTTAGACTCCTCTTCCATCCGTTATACTAGCGCCATGGCATGACAGGAGTGTTTATGAATCAATCCTATGGCCGGCTGGTTAGCCGGGCCGCAATAGCCGCGACGGTGATGGCGTCGTGTTTGCTGATTATCAAAATTTTTGCGTGGTGGTACACGGGCTCGGTCAGTATTCTGGCTGCCCTGGTGGACTCGCTGGTGGATATTGCCGCCTCGCTGACCAACCTGCTGGTGGTGCGCTATTCGCTGCAACCGGCTGATGAAGAGCACACCTTCGGGCACGGAAAGGCGGAATCGCTGGCGGCGCTGGCGCAAAGCATGTTTATTTCCGGTTCGGCGCTGTTCCTGTTTTTAACCGGCATTCAGCATCTCGCCTCGCCGACACCGATGAACGATCCGGGCGTCGGCGTGGCTGTTACGGTAATCGCACTTATAAGCACTCTTGTTCTGGTAACGTTCCAGCGCTGGGTCGTGCGTAAAACGCAAAGCCAGGCGGTACGGGCAGATATGCTTCATTATCAGTCTGATGTTATGATGAATGGGGCGATTCTTATTGCGCTCGGTCTGGCCTGGTATGGCTGGCATCGTGCGGACGCGTTGTTTGCGTTAGGAATTGGCGTCTATATCTTGTATAGCGCTTTACGGATGGGGTATGACGCGGTGCAATCGCTTCTCGACCGCGCGCTTCCGGACGCAGAACGCGATGATATATATTCCATCGTGACCTCCTGGCCCGGCGTCAGTGGGGCACACGATCTTCGTACGCGGCAGTCAGGGCCGACCCGCTTTATTCAGATTCACATTGAAATGGAAGACAACCTGCCGTTGGTTCAGGCTCACATCATAGCTGAGCAGGTCGAGCAGGCGATTTTGCAGCGTTTTCCTGGTTCAGACGTCATCATTCACCAGGACCCCTGCTCGGTTGTACCCGGACACGTTCAGCTTTCGTAATACGGTGTAAAAAAGTGAGCCAGGCCAGCATTTTGTGTATAAATTACCGCCATAGGGTCTGACCTGAATCAATTCAGCTGGAAGAGATTGATATACTATTTGCAGTATTCGTTGATGGAATAATTTCTTTCGGCAACAGATTTCAATTTTGCATTCCTAAGTTCAGAGGTAGTCATGATTAAGAAAATCGGTGTGTTGACAAGCGGCGGTGATGCGCCCGGCATGAACGCGGCAATTCGTGGGGTTGTTCGTGCAGCCCTGACCGAAGGTCTGGAAGTGTTTGGCGTCTATGACGGTTACCTGGGCTTGTATGAAGACCGTATGGTTCAGCTCGACCGTTACAGCGTGTCTGACATGATCAACCGTGGCGGCACCTTCCTCGGCTCCGCACGCTTCCCGGAATTCCGTGACGAACACGTTCGTGCAGTGGCTATCGAAAACATGAAAAAACGTGGCCTCGATGCGCTGGTTGTTATCGGCGGTGACGGTTCCTACATGGGTGCAAAACGTCTGACTGAAATGGGCTTCCCGTGCATCGGCCTGCCGGGCACCATCGACAACGACATCAAAGGCACCGACTACACCATCGGTTTCTTCACCGCACTGGGTACCGTTGTTGAAGCGATTGACCGTCTGCGCGACACCTCTTCTTCTCACCAGCGTATCTCCATCGTGGAAGTAATGGGCCGCTACTGTGGCGATCTGACCCTTGCGGCGGCGATTGCGGGTGGCTGTGAGTTCATCGTGGTGCCGGAAGTGGAGTTCAGCCGTGAAGATCTGGTGAACGAAATCAAAGCCGGTATCGCGAAAGGTAAGAAACACGCGATCGTGGCCATCACCGAGCATATCTGTGATGTGGATGAACTGGCGAAATATATCGAAACCGAAACCAAGCGCGAAACCCGTGCAACCGTACTCGGCCACATCCAGCGCGGCGGCTCCCCAGGGCCATACGACCGTATCCTGGCGTCCCGCATGGGCGCGTATGCGATCGATCTGCTGCTGCAGGGCCACGGTGGCCGCTGCGTCGGTATTCAGAACGAGAAACTGGTTCACCATGACATCATCGACGCGATTGAAAACATGAAGCGTCCGTTCAAAGGTGACTGGCTGGACTGCGCGAAAAAACTGTACTGATCGGCTCTGTTGCCCGGTGGCGCTGCGCTTACCGGGCCTACAAAAGCTTGGTTCGTAGGCCGGGTAAGGCGTAGCCGCTACCCGGCTTTTTTACGCACTCAACCTCCTTTTTTATTCCTCAAAGTTATAGCCAATCTTTTTTTATTCTTTAATCATCGGTTAGCTTTCTGGCACGCTGCAATCATCAAAACATTGCATAAGAGAGCCGGGCGATGAACAAGTGGGGCGTAGGGTTAACATTATTGCTGGCATCGACCAGCGTGCTGGCAAAGGACATTCAGCTCCTGAACGTGTCGTACGACCCGACGCGCGAGCTGTACGATCAATATAACAAGGCCTTTGCGGCGCACTGGAAGCAGGAAACCGGTGATAACGTGGTGGTTCGCCAGTCGCACGGCGGTTCCGGTAAGCAGGCAACCTCGGTCATCAACGGCATTGAAGCCGATGTCGTCACCCTGGCGCTGGCCTACGACGTAGACGCCATTGCCGCGCGTGGCCGTATTGATAAGAACTGGATCAAACGCCTCCCGGACAACTCCGCGCCGTACACCTCGACCATCGTTTTCCTGGTGCGTAAAGGCAACCCGAAACAGATCCATGACTGGAACGACCTGGTCAAGCCGGGCGTTTCCGTGATCACCCCGAATCCGAAAAGCTCCGGCGGCGCACGCTGGAACTACCTGGCGGCGTGGGGCTACGCATTACACCACAACAACGGTGACCAGGCGAAAGCCCAGGATTTCGTCAAAGCGCTGTATAAAAACGTTGAAGTGCTGGATTCCGGCGCGCGCGGCGCAACCAATACCTTCGTGGAACGTGGCATTGGTGACGTGCTGATTGCGTGGGAAAACGAAGCCCTGCTGGCGACTAACGAGCTGGGCAAAGACAAGTTTGAAATCGTCACCCCGAGCGAATCTATCCTCGCCGAACCGACTGTCTCCATCGTCGATAAGGTGGTGGAGAAAAAGGATACCAAAGCGGTGGCTGAGGCCTATCTGAAGTATCTCTACTCGCCGGAAGGCCAGGACATTGCCGCGAAAAACTTCTATCGTCCGCGCGATCCGGCGGTTGCGAAGAAGTACGAGAACGCCTTCCCGAAACTGAAACTCTTCACCATTGATGAGGAATTTGGCGGCTGGGCCAACGCGCAGAAAACGCATTTCTCCAATGGCGGCACCTTCGACCAGATCAGCAAACGCTAGCCTTTCGCACAGAACGACACGGTGACCCGGTGTGAGAAATCCACCGGGTTTTTTATTTGGTCATCATTTTGCGTTACTCTTTTGCCTCTATGAAAAACAGGGAACGCGTTGTGAAAAAAATACTTTTGCTCATTTTGATTGTTATCGTGCTCGCCGCAGGGGGCTGGTACTTTTTAAAAGCGGGTAATTCGAATGCGCTGCGTCATATCGTGCTCGACCAGTGCGTGCCTAATCAGCTTAAAAACGATAACCCTGCGCCGTGCGCAGAGGTGAAGCCGGATGCAGGCTACGTGGTGTTTAAAGACCGCAACGGTCCGCTGCAGTATCTGCTGATGCCCACCTACCGTATCAATGGCACCGAAAGCCCGCTCCTGACCGAGCCTCAAACCCCTAACTTCTTCTGGCTGGCGTGGCAGTCGCGTAACTTTATGAGCCAGAAGCGCGGCGCAGACGTGCCGGACAGCGCCGTCTCACTGACCATCAACTCCCCGACTGGCCGCACGCAGAACCATTTCCATATTCACATCTCCTGCCTGCGTCCGGACGTGCGGCAAAAGCTGGACGCCAGCCAGGGGCAGATCAGTACCCAGTGGCTGCCGCTTCCCGGCGGACTGGAAGGGCATGAATATCTCGCCCGCAGGGTGACGGAAAACGAGCTGGTACAGCGCAGCCCGTTCATGATGCTGGCGGAAGAGCTGCCGGAAGCGCGCGACCATATGGGACGCTTTGCGCTGGCGATGGCGCAGCAGTCTGACGGCTCATTTGTTCTGCTGGCGACCGAACGTAACCTGCTCACCCTTAACCGCGCATCCGCTGAGGAATTACAGGATCATCAATGCGATATCCTGAAGTGACCCCACCATAAATAGCGTTTACTCGCCCTGCCTGTCGCCGTAGACTTGCTGAAAAAATCTACAGGAGACAGGCATGTCGCTCTGGTTCACTCACCCTCTGTTTCTGCCCTCGCTAATTGTTGGCGTCACCATTGTGCTCTGGGCGACGTCGCTGCTGCCGGAGTTCATTACCGCGCTGTTGTTTTTCACGGCGGCGATGGCCACCAAAATAGCCCCGCCGGACGTTATTTTCGGCGGTTTTGCGTCGTCCGCCTTCTGGCTGGTGTTCAGCGGGTTTGTGCTGGGCGTGGCGATCCGCAAAACCGGCCTCGCGGACAGGGCCGCGCGGGCATTGTCCGCGAAACTGACCGACTCCTGGGTACTGATGGTCGCAAGCGTGGTGCTGCTCAGCTACGCGCTGGCGTTTGTGATGCCGTCGAACATGGGACGTATTGCGCTGCTGATGCCGATTGTCGCCGCCATGGCGAAGCGGGCCGGTATTACTGATGGCTCCCGCGCCTGGTATGGCCTGGCGCTGGCGGTCGGATTCGGCACGTTCCAGCTCTCCGCGACCATTCTGCCAGCCAACGTTCCCAACCTGGTGATGAGCGGCGCGGCGGAAGGCTCGTACGGGATCCACCTCAACTATGTGCCGTACCTGCTGCTGCATACGCCGGTGCTGGGCATTCTCAAAGGCCTGATTCTGATCGGCCTGATCTGCTGGCTGTTTCCCGGCAGCCCAAAGCCACCGCGCGATCTGGCACCCTCTGAGCCGATGGGGCGGGACGAAAAGCGTCTCGCCTGGCTGCTGGCGGTCGTGCTGGTGATGTGGGTCACCGAGAGCTGGCACGGCGTGGGACCCGCCTGGACGGGTCTGGCGGCATCGGTCATCGTCATGCTGCCGCGTATTGGCTTTATCACCGGAGAGGAGTTCTCGGCGGGAGTGAACATGCGCACCTGCATTTATGTGGCGGGCATACTCGGGCTGGCGATTACCGTCACGCAGACCGGTATCGGTGCGGCGGTGGGGGAGGCGTTGCTGCACGTTATGCCGCTGGATGCAGACAGGCCGTTTACCAGTTTCCTGGCGCTGACGGGGATCACCACCGCGCTCAACTTCATCATGACGGCCAACGGCGTTCCGGCGTTGTACACCACGCTGGCGCAGAGCTTCGCGGATGCGACCGGCTTCCCGCTGCTGTCGGTGATCATGATTCAGGTGCTGGGGTATTCCACGCCGCTGCTGCCGTATCAGGCGTCGCCGATTGTGGTGGCGATGGGGTTAGGAAAGGTGCCTGCGAGGGCCGGAATGTTGCTGTGTCTGGCACTGGCGATAGCGACCTATATGGTACTGCTGCCGCTGGATTATCTGTGGTTTAGCTTGCTGGGACGGCTGTAAAAAAGCCCGGTGGCGCTGACGCTTACCGGGCCTACAGAACCGTAGGGCGGGTTAGCTAAGCGCCACCCGCCACAACAGCATTACGCCTGTTTAGCGGCTTCTGCTGCTTTAACGATCACCGCGAAAGCGTCGGCTTTCAGGGATGCGCCGCCAACCAGCGCGCCGTCGATGTCCGGCTGGGTGAACAGCTCAGCGGCGTTCGCTGCATTTACGGAACCGCCGTACTGGATGATAACCTGCTCAGCCACTTTCGCGTCTGCTTTAGCAATGTGGTCACGGATAAATTTGTGAACCGCCTGCGCCTGCGCTGGGGTTGCTGATTTGCCGGTACCGATAGCCCAGACTGGCTCGTAAGCGATAACCGCGCCTTCGAACGCGCTCGCGCCCTGGGTTTTCAGTACGGCGTCGATCTGACGAGCACACACTTCTTCGGTTTTACCCGCTTCGTTTTCTGCTTCGGTTTCACCGATGCACAGAACCGGGATCAGACCCTGCTCTTTCAGCACGGCGAATTTCTTCGCGATAAACTCGTCGGATTCTTTGTGGTAGGTGCGACGCTCAGAGTGGCCGATGATGATGTATTTCGCGCCGATATCTTTCAGCATTTCAGCGGAGGTTTCACCGGTGAATGCGCCAGACAGGTTAACGTCAACGTTCTGAGCACCCAGCACGATGTGGCTGCCGTCAGCGGCACGTTTAGCCAGGTCCAGGTACATATCCGGTGGCGCGATAGCAACCGCACAGCCCGTTACGCCAGCCAGCTCTTTACGCAGGTTCGCAACCAGCTCGTTTACCATGTGGCGGCTGCCGTTCAGTTTCCAGTTACCCATCACTAAAGGATGTCGCATTTCAATTCTCCACGCTAAATAAGCGAATTAAGGAATATGGCCACCCTTAAGGGCGGCATGGTCTGTGAATCAGTATAGAGATTTTCCCTCGAAAGGCTTTGCTTTTTGTCATTAATTCGCCCCTCCGAGCGGGTCTGATAGTGCCAGCTTAATCGGTTCAACAGCGAAGGTCAGTCCCTTTTCGCCATTATCTGCCACCACATAGCGAACGGCACCTTCGGTCTCGGCGTAATAGTGTTTGTTTTTACCCGCAGTGAGCAGTTTTTGCAGCTTTTGCTGGCTCTGCGCTTTGGTTAAGGCCGGGGTAAAAGCGCGCAGCACGGCGCTCATGTATTCATGGGCTTTCGCTTTTGCCGCTTTCTGTTCAGGTCCCTGGATGGGCAGCCAGGTTATCTGCATGCTTTTGATTTTTAACGTTCCACGCTCCAGCGCGGTTGAGGCATACAGATTTTCGTTAATCTTGCTGGCTGCGCGGGTGAGGGTCGAGGTATCCCGGGCGCTCTCGATAGAGCGAAATTCATCCAGCGGCAGGGTTGGGTTGTCTTTGTTAAAGGCTTCGCGGAACTGGCTGATGGAGCGATCGAACGACGGCGCGCCCGCAAGCAGATAGGGCGCGGCAGCAGGAGCGGCGGTGTCGGCGGCGTGCAGGGTGACGCTGGCGCTCAGCATCGCTAAACACAGTAACAGAGAGTATGCCGAACTTTTCATCAATATTGCCCCTGGCCGTCAATGGCCATGATTAAAACGATATATGCCTGGCTTGTCAAAAGGTCACCACTCCAGGGTAAAATGCGCGCTATATCATAATAAGGAACCTTACATGACCATACAGCAGTGGCTGTTTTCATTCAAAGGGCGTATCGGACGCCGGGACTTCTGGATATGGATAGTGACGTGGATCGTCGCTATGCTGGCGCTGTTTTTCGTGGCGTTCAATGCGTGGCTGAGCACGCAAACTGCGGCCTTTGCGCTGGTGTGCCTGCTGTGGCCAACGGCGGCAGTGGTGGTAAAACGCCTGCACGATCGCGGCCGCTCCGGCGCATGGGCATTTCTGATTATTCTGGCGTGGATGCTGGTGGCAGGGGACTGGTCGATACTGCCGTCCATCCTCCCGTGGGTGGTTGGCCTGCTGTTGCCGACCATTATCTTTGTGATGATGATTATCGATCTGGGCGCGTTTATCGGCACCCAGAGCGAAAACAAATACGGTAAAGACACCCTTGAGGTGAAGTACCGCTGATCACCAGTAGTGTTCAGCCGTCATATGGCCCGGTCGGCGGCGAAGGTGCTTCGTCATCTGCCGGGTATCCTTCAGAAGCTGCTGCGTATCCCTGACCATCTGCGGGTTACCGCACAGCATCACGTGGCTGGTTTCCGTATTCATCGGTAAACCAACCGCCGCTTCCAGCGCACCGCTCTCAATCAGCGCCGGCACGCGTCCTGTCAGCGAGCCTGCCGCCGTTTCGCGGCTGACCACGGTCTGAATTTTCAGCTTCCCGGCATAGCGCTGCTCCAGCGCCTGCATTTGCGGCAGATAGCTCAAATCAGCGGCATAGCGCGCGGCGTGTACCAGCACGATATTCTTAAAACGCTCAAGATCTTTGCCATACTCCAGAATGGAGAGGTAAGGGCCGATGGCGGTCCCGGTCGCCAGCATCCACAGGGTGTCGCAGTCCGGAATTTCGTCCAGCACGAAGAAGCCTGCGGCTTCGCTGACAATCTGCACCTCGTCGCCGGGCTTCAGCGCGGCGAGGCGCGGGCTGAGCTTGCCGTCCGGGACGGTAACCAGATAGAACTCAAGGTCCGGGTTATCCGGCGCGTTGACGTATGAATAGGCGCGCTGTACGCGCTCGCCGTCGACATCCAGCCCCAGCTTCGCAAATTGCCCTGCGGTAAACGGATGAACCGGAGCGTGAAGGGTGAGACTAAATAGCGCATCGGTCCAGAACTGTACCTTTGTGACTTTACCCGTTACCCAGTCCGCCATGATCTTCTCCTGTGCTGTTTCTCTGCTCTATCTTCCGGTCTTGCGGTGAAGATTTCCAGCCCAATCGGGCCGGAAAGCTCAATCGATCAAACGGTTTCACAGAATGTGGGTCTGCACGTCCGGGTCTTTACGATCGAGATAGTGGATAGACTGAATGCGGCGAATGGTGCGTGATTTTCCGCGGATCAGCAGCGTTTCGGTGGTCGCCATATTGCCCTTGCGGGTAATGCCATCCAGCAGATCGCCTTTAGTGATGCCGGTTGCAGAGAAGACCACGTTATCGCTGCGCGCCATGTCGTTTAACGCCAGTACCCTGTTGGCTTCAATGCCCATCGCCGCACAGCGTGCCAGTTCGTTCTCGCCAATGCGACGGTTCTCTTCGCTGTCGCCTTTAACGTCGTGACGCGCCAGCAGGCGGGCCTGCATATCGCCGTCGAGCGCGCGGATCACCGCCGCGGAGACCACGCCTTCCGGCGCGCCGCCGATGCCGTAAAGCACGTCCACTTCGCTGTCAGGCATGCAGGTCAGGATGGAGGCGGCAACGTCGCCGTCCGGGATGGCAAAGACGCGCACGCCGAGCTTTTGCATCTGGGTGATGGTGGCGTCGTGGCGCGGTTTCGCCAGAATGGTGACGGTCAGTTCACCGAGCGGTTTACCCAACGCCGCGGCGACGTTGCGCAGGTTCTCTTCCAGCGGCAGGTTAAGGTCGATTGCGCCCTTCGCGCCGGGGCCGACGATCAGCTTTTCCATGTACATATCTGGCGCATTGAGGAAGCAACCTTTGTCGCCGACCGCCAGCACTGCCAGGGCGTTAGCCTGGCCCATCGCCGTCATGCGGGTGCCTTCAATGGGGTCGACGGCGATATCCACGGCATCGCCCTTGCCGGTACCGACTTTTTCACCGATGTAGAGCATCGGCGCTTCGTCGATTTCGCCTTCGCCAATCACGATGGTGCCGTCGATGTTGACCTGATTGAGGACAATGCGCATGGCATGGACAGCTGCGCCGTCAGCGGTATTTTTGTCGCCACGGCCAAGCCATTTATAGCCAGCCAGGGCGGCGGCTTCGGTGACGCGGGAAAACTCGATGGCAAGTTCACGTTTCATGAGGTACTCGTGCAATCAAAAAGAATTGCACGAAGTTTATC
Organism: Enterobacter cancerogenus; assembly: GCF_019047785.1. Lineage (NCBI taxonomy): Bacteria > Pseudomonadati > Pseudomonadota > Gammaproteobacteria > Enterobacterales > Enterobacteriaceae > Enterobacter > Enterobacter cancerogenus. The sequence continues at coordinate 2,807,947 of NZ_CP077290.1, forward strand.
ACAGAGTGGGATGGGGTGCGGGGACCGGTGCGGTCTGGGCCCCTCACCCTGACCCTCTCCCCATGGGAGAGGGAATATTTGATTACTCGTCGTGCTCTTCCCACGCCAGGGCGCGCTTCACCGCTTTCTTCCAGCCGCTGTAGCGGTAGTTACGCTCGGTGGTTTCGATACCCGGGCGGAATTCGCGTTCGATGACCGCTTTTTCCTGCAGTTCGTCCAGGTTCTGCCAGAAACCGACCGCCAGACCGGCGAGGTACGCCGCGCCAAGCGCCGTAACTTCGCGCACTTCAGGACGCTCCACGCGGGTGCCCAGAATGTCGGACTGGAACTGCATCAGGAAGTTGTTGGCGACCGCGCCGCCGTCCACGCGCAGGGCGTGAAGACGAATCCCGGAGTCGGCCTGCATCGCTTCCAGCACATCGCGCGTCTGGTAGGCAATGGACTCCAGCGTCGCGCGGATGATGTGGTTTGAGTTCACGCCGCGCGTCAGGCCGAAAATAGCACCGCGCGCATACGGGTCCCAGTAGGGAGCGCCAAGGCCGGTGAAGGCAGGCACCACGTATACGCCGTTGGTGTCTTTCACCTTGGTGGCGAAATATTCGGAGTCAAACGCGTCGCTGATGAGCTTCATCTCGTCGCGCAGCCACTGAATAGACGCGCCTGCCATGAATACCGCGCCTTCCAGAGCGTAGTTCACTTCGCCGCGTGGGCCACAGGCGATAGTTGTCAGCAGGCCGTTCTCTGATTTCACCGCCTTCTCGCCGGTGTTCATCAGCATAAAGCAGCCGGTGCCGTAGGTGTTCTTCGCCATCCCTTCCTTAACGCACAGCTGGCCGAACAGCGCCGCCTGTTGATCGCCAGCGATACCGGCGATAGGGATACGCGTGCCGCCTTTACCGCCGATGTTGGTCTGGCCGTACACCTCGGAGGACTTGCGTACCTGTGGCAGCATGGCGCGCGGGATATCCAGCGCGTCCAGCATCTTGTCATCCCACTCGAGGGTGTTGATGTTGAACAGCATGGTGCGCGAGGCGTTGGTGTAGTCGGTGACGTGCACGCGTCCCTGGGTCATCTTCCAGATAAGCCAGGTATCGACGGTGCCGAACAGCAGCTCGCCGCGTTTTGCGCGCTCGCGTGAGCCTTCGACGTGGTCGAGGATCCACTTCACCTTGGTGCCGGAGAAGTACGGGTCAATGACCAGCCCGGTGGCGCTACGGATGTACTCTTCCATGCCGTCGCGTTTCAGCTTTTCGCAAATTTCCGAGGTGCGGCGGCACTGCCAGACGATGGCGTTGTAAATCGGTTTGCCGGTTTCGCGTTCCCAGACAACGGTGGTTTCACGCTGGTTGGTGATGCCGATGGCGGCAATCTCGTCGGAACTGATGTCGGCTTTCGCCAGCACTTCGACCAGAGTAGAGCTTTGTGACGCCCAGATCTCCATTGGGTCGTGCTCTACCCAGCCTGGACGAGGATAAATTTGTTCAAATTCGCGCTGTGACACGCTGACGATGTTCGCGTCATGATCCATTACGACAGCGCGGGAGCTGGTGGTGCCCTGGTCGAGCGCAACGATATATTTTTTTTCGGTCATGGTTTGTGTCCCGTAGTCAGTTTACAGCGAAGCTTTTTGTTGTGTGGCGGAGGTCGTCTCTTTCTCCTCTTCCACACAGGTGTCGCACGGTAAGTGGCGACCAATTAATTTGCGATAGCCGAATGCGCCCAGCGCCGCCCCTACGATAGGCCCGAACAGCGGCACCAGGAAGTAAGGAATGTCTTTGCCGCCGGTGAAGGCAACGTCGCCCCAGCCCGCGAAGAACGCGAAGGTTTTCGGCCCCAGGTCACGCGCCGGGTTCATCGCAAAGCCTGTCAGAGGCCCCATTGATGCCCCGATGACGGCGATCAGCAGGCCAATCAGCAGAGGCGCCAGCGGGCCGCGCGGGATACCGTTCCCGTCATCGCCCAGCGCCATGATAACGCCCATCAGAATAGCGGTAATCACCATTTCAACTGCGAACGCCTGCACAAAATTGATATGTGGGTTCGGATAGGTGGAGAAGATGCCAGCCAGTTCCAGGCTGTCGACACTGCCGCGAACCATATGATGCGTTTGTTCGAAGTCGCTGAAAAGATTGTAATAAAGCCCGTAAACTAACGCCGCTGCGCAAAACGCGCCGGCAAATTGAGAAAGGATAAAGGGTACGACTTTGCGTCCGTCGAAGCACGCGAACAGCCACAGCGCGATGGTCACCGCCGGGTTAAGATGTGCACCGGAAACCCCTGCGGTCAGGTAGATGGCCATCGCCACGCCCAGACCCCAGATGATGCTGATTTCCCACTGACCGAAACTGGCACCCGCCACTTTCAGTGCTGCGACACAGCCCACTCCGAAGAATATCAACAACCCGGTACCCAGAAACTCGGCAATGCACTGGCCTTTTAAGGTTGATGTCTGACTCATAATCGGAATCCTGAAGAAATTGAATGTTTTTTGTTAGCATGACCGCCCGTGACAGCCATGGTGCCCTGTAGACACGGTGTTAATTTATCGTTAACGAGCAAAAACGAGAAATATCGAAATCAAAATGTGTGGTCTGTGTCAATAAAATGAGCGTTTTCGCGCCATAAAGCGCGTTTTTGCATCACGACAGGAATGAGAGCTGAATCATTTCATTAACTAAAGAGTTAACAATTTAGGGGTATATGCCGCGAACGCACCAGGATGACACTGAAAAGTGTTGCAAAGCGCGATCTGCGCGGTCTGTCGCTGGACAGAGAGCGTCGCGCTCCATACAATCGACGCTATGTCGTGCGCGTTTACGTTAAAGCGTCGCCTTGCAATTCAGGAGAGGTAGCATCATGTCTTTAGAAGTGTTTGAGAAACTGGAATCGAAAGTACAGCAGGCGATCGACACCATCACCCTGCTGCAGATGGAAATTGAAGAGCTGAAAGAGAAGAACAACTCCCTGTCACAGGAAGTTCAGAATGCTCAGCACAGCCGCGAAGAACTGGAGCGTGAAAACCACCAGCTGCGCGAACAGCAGAATGGCTGGCAGGATCGTCTGCAGGCGCTTCTGGGACGTATGGAAGAAGTGTAATTCCGAATTTGTACAAAAGGCACGCTAAATGCGTGCCTTTTTTATTTCATCGAAATAGACTCGCTTGATACGACAACTCACACGGAACGCGAGATGACGAAACGAAGCGATATTGTCGATAACACTTTTCATGAATTGCGCGTATGAAGAAATATTTCCTTGTTTTAACGTTCTCTGCGCTGGCGATACTTTATTGTGTTTTGATGACGCGTTCCTTCATGGATGAGGAATACACGCAACGTGATTTTCTTCAATATTATTTATTAACACCTGAACCGCTCAGGCAGGCACCCAGGCTTGCATCGCACTGGTATTTCACCCGTCACGCCGATGAGGGAAGTGGCTTGCAGATCAGTACGCTTACGTTTACGGATATTGAAGGGGATAAAATCCAGTCGATAGCTGAAAAGCTCAATGCTTATATTAATAGCTATCCCGACCGTCGTGTTCAGATGGGGATTGCTGTCGAGGAGCGGAAGGGAACGTATGAACTTCGTATCACCCATTATGAATCGGGTGAAGATAAATAAAAAAAAGGCCATCCGGTTTGCCGATGGCCTTTATCGTTACTCAATATCCAGCGCATCCTCAGAAAGGATAATCCCGGTATTGTCGGCATAGAGATGGTCGCCGGAGAAGAAGGTCACGCCGCCGAAATTCACGCGGATGTCGCTTTCGCCGATGCCGTCACCTGCTGCACCCACCGGAATGGCTGCGATAGCCTGGATGCCGATATCCAGGTCTTCCAGATCGTCCACCTGGCGCACGGAGCCGTAGACCACAATCCCTTCCCACTCGTTTTGCGCGGCAAGACGGGCAAGGTCAGCGTCGATCAGGGCGCGGCGCACTGAACCACCGCCATCGACCAGCAGAACGCGGCCACGGCCGTTCTGTTCGAGCAGATCGTACAGCAACCCGTTATCCTCGAAACATTTCACCGTGATGATTTGTCCGCCAAACGACGACCGTCCACCAAAGTTGGAGAACAGCGGTTCAACGACGTTGACATCTTCCTGGTAGATGTCACAAAGCTCGGAGGTATCGTATTTCATAGGTTTAACGCTCAGTTGCTGCGAATGTGTTCAGTATATCGTGCGAAAGGCGTTGTTGGCAAAATCATCAATTGTTAATTGATATTTGTCAGTTAACGCAGCGTCTGGCTCAGGACAATCCCGATGACGAACAACAGGTTAGTTAACAGCGCCCCTTTTACCGTGCGTTCGAGCATCGGCGGCATGGCGGACGGGCTAAGTTCGCGCATCACGAAGCGCGCCTGTTTCACCAGCAGCGGTGCGGCGAGTATAAATAGCCAGCCCCACAGGCTGTGCAGTGAAATCAGGTTAAACAGCGCCAGGCAAATCAGCGCCCCCATCAGCAGGCAGACGTGGTAGCGCCGTGCGTTTACCGGGCCGAGGCGCACCGCGAGCGTGTTCTTACCGTTTACGCGGTCGCTGTCGATATCGCGCAGGTTGTTGATGTTGAGCACCGCCGTCGCCAGCAGGCCGCAGGCGGTCGCCGGCAGGAACAGGGCAGGGATCAGCGTATGCGTCTGTAAGTACCAGCTCCCCATCACGCTCAGCCAGCCGAAGAAGACCAGGACTGAAATATCACCCAGACCGATATAGCCGTAGGGCCGCGTACCGACGGTATAGGTAATGGCCGCGATAATGGCGAGCAGGCCCAGCACCAGAAAGCCAATAAAATCACTGGTGGTTTTAGACGCTACCGTCACCAGCGCCAGGCCGGATACGCAAATCAGCGCCACGGTGATAATCAGCGCTCGTTTCATCTGCGCCTGGGTGATCACCCCTTTTTGCATCCCACGCAGTGGCCCGATGCGGTCAGGCTTGTCGCTGCCCTTTACCGCGTCGCCATAGTCGTTGGCGAGGTTGGAGAGGATTTGCAGCAGACCCGCGGTAATCAACGCCAGCCCCGCCACCCACGGATCGAAATGCCCTTGCCACCAGGCAAGCGCAGTACCGACGACGATCGCGGCGAAGGCCAAAGGAAGGGTTTTAGGGCGTAAACTTTCGAGCCACGCCTGAGTACGGCTGATATCAGTCATAGTTATTTAGCCAATAAAAATGGGGGCATTAGCCCCCATCAACAGTGATGAAAATGCAATAACCGCGATTATAGGATAAAACGGCTCAGATCTTCATCTGCCACTAACGCATCCAGGTGTTTGCCCACATATTCTGCGTTGATGGTAATGCTTTCGCCATTGAGGTCGCTCGCATCATAAGAGATGTCTTCCATCAGGCGTTCCAGTACGGTGTGCAGACGACGCGCGCCGATGTTCTCGGTCGTTTCGTTAACCTGCCATGCCGCCTGAGCGATGCGTTTAATGCCATCCTCGGTGAACTCGATGTTCACGCCTTCGGTTGCCATCAGCGCTTTGTACTGTACGGTCACAGAGGCGTTTGGCTCGGTCAGGATGCGCTCGAAATCTTCGGTGGTCAGCGCCTGCAGCTCAACGCGGATCGGCAGACGGCCCTGCAGTTCCGGGATCAGGTCAGACGGTTTGGCCACCTGGAACGCACCAGAGGCGATAAACAGGATGTGGTCGGTTTTGACCATACCATGTTTGGTGGAGACGGTGCAGCCTTCAACCAGCGGCAGCAGGTCGCGCTGAACGCCTTCACGGGAAACGTCCGGGCCTGAGGATTCACCGCGCTTACAGATTTTGTCGATTTCATCGATAAACACGATGCCGTGCTGCTCAACCGCGTCGATAGCATCCTGCTTCAGCTCTTCCGGGTTCACCAGCTTCGCCGCTTCTTCTTCGATCAGCAGCTTCATCGCGTCTTTGATTTTCAGCTTACGCGCTTTCTGCTTCTGGCCACCCAGGTTCTGGAACATGGACTGCAGCTGGCTGGTCATCTCTTCCATGCCAGGAGGGGCCATGATTTCAACGCCCATTGGCGCAGCGGCGAGATCGATCTCAATCTCTTTGTCGTCCAGCTCGCCTTCGCGCAGCTTCTTGCGGAACGCCTGACGCGCCGCAGACGGCTCAGCCTGCTGTTCCGCCTGGCCCCAGTTGTTTTTGGCAGGTGGGATCAGCACGTCGAGAATACGCTCTTCGGCCATCTCTTCGGCGCGATAGCGGTTCTTCTCGATAGCCTGAACGCGCACCATCTTGATCGCCGAATCGGTCAGATCGCGGATGATGGAGTCCACTTCTTTACCCACATAGCCCACCTCGGTGAACTTGGTGGCTTCAACTTTGATGAACGGCGCGTTAGCCAGCTTCGCCAGACGACGGGCGATTTCGGTTTTACCGACGCCGGTCGGGCCGATCATCAGAATGTTTTTTGGGGTCACTTCATGGCGCAGCTCTTCATCAAGCTGCATACGACGCCAGCGGTTACGCAGGGCAATCGCCACGGAACGCTTGGCATTGTCCTGGCCGATAATGTGTTTATTCAGTTCGCTGACAATTTCGCGTGGGGTCATTTCAGACATGGGAGATCCTTACGCTTTAGACGGTAATTCTTCGATGGTGTGATTGTGGTTGGTATAGATGCAGATATCACCTGCAATATCCAACGCTTTCACCGCGATATCGCGCGCGTTCATGTCGGTATTTTCCAACAGCGCGCGGGCAGCTGCCTGAGCGTATGGGCCGCCAGAGCCGATGGCAATCAGGTCGTTTTCTGGCTGGATCACGTCACCGTTACCGGTGATGATCAGCGAGGCGTTTTCGTCGGCCACGGCCAGCAGCGCTTCGAGCTTGCGCAGCATGCGGTCGGTACGCCAGTCTTTCGCCAGCTCAACGGCGGCTTTCACCAGATGACCCTGGTGCATTTCCAGTTTGCGTTCAAACAGTTCAAACAGCGTGAAGGCATCGGCAGTGCCGCCTGCAAAACCGGCGATCACTTTGTCGTTATAGAGACGACGCACTTTCTTCACGTTGCCTTTCATGACGGTATTACCCAGCGTGGCCTGGCCGTCCCCGGCAATTACCACCTGGCCGTTACGGCGTACACTTACTATTGTTGTCACGAGCAGACCCCCTGGTTACAGAATCGGGAAACAGAAGCCCTGAGCCTGTGCTCAGGGCTGAATAGAATGATAGATGGGGGGGATTTTGGGGGTTTCAACCCCCGGAAGCGAGTCGAATGCAGTTTGTGTGGCCCGCGACCTTCAGACGGGAAATGGTGCCATCGGCATTTTCTTTGCCTTTCACCGGACCAATCACCACGCGATTCCAGCCGTTATTGGTGGTAATGCGTGAATCAAACCCTTCGAACGCCAGCTGAGCACGGACGGTTTCCGCCTGCTCTGCGCCTTTAAACGAACCACACTGCACCATCCAGCGACGTTCATCTTTTTTCTCAGCCGTTTGCTTCGGCGCTTCGGTCTCTTTGGTGACCGGTGCGGCCTGCTGCGTATTCGGCTGCTGCGCGGTGGTATGCGCCGGCGTTTGCAGCAGATCCTGATACGGCTGGGCGGCTTGCTTTTGCGGCTGCGCTTTTGGCTGCTGGGCAGGCTGCGTTTGTACCGTGCGCGTTTGCTGCTGCGGCTGCTGATAAGGCTGTTCCGTCACCCGCGGCTGCGAGCGAGGCTGCTGTACCGGCTGGGTTTGCGCCCACTGCTGCTGTTGCTGCTGTTGGATCTGAGCCTGGCGCTGACGCTGCAACTGCAATGTTTGTTGACGCTGAGCGGGCGTTTGTTCATTCCACGGGACTTCGTTCAGCTGCGTTGGCTGCTGGCGCATATCGGCCTGCATCTGGGCCAAGAGCTGACGCTGTTCATCCGTGAGCTGATCGGCGTTCTTCACTTCGCCACCGGCGGACGGTTCGGTAGGCGCACGCACCCCCGGCTGGCGGCTTTCCAGCTCTTTAATGTAACGCCAGCGTTCTTCAGGTTTTGGCGGTAAGCCATTGCCGACCACTTTGTTGCCCTGAAGCGCCTCGGACTCTTCTTTCTTATGGTGCGTGATAAAGTACAGGCCACCAATAAAGGCGACCAGTACAGCCGCAGCAATAGCGACCATCGCTGGCGAGACAGCAGGCAGGCTACGTTGCTTGTTCCTTGAGCCACTCTTTTTGCGTCGCGAAGGTGCCGGCTGGCCGCGACGTACATAATCTCGTTGTGCCACTATCGTTTCGCTGTATTTATTCGTTCGTCAGCCCGCCATGTTACTTAAGCGGCGGGGCTTTGACCAGACAGTGAGTCTTAAAGAGGTTTACTTTAAGTCAATGCCTGGGTAGAGCCGCGCACAATTAGCTCGCAGTCGAGCAGTCGCGAGCCGCTGCTAACTGTTTGACCATGCAGTTGATCCAGCAAAAGCAGCATCGCTTCACGGCCAATCTGGTAGCGGGGTTGTGCAACGGTTGAGAGCGGTGGATCGCAAAATTCCGAAAGCGAAATATTATCGAAGCCGATAATCGACAAGTCTTTCGGCACGCGCAGCCCACGGCGTTTGGCATAAGACAAGGCCCCCAGCGCCATGACGTCGCTGTGACAGAACACGGCGGTAGGTGGCTCCGGCAGCGCCAGCAGTTTCTCCAGCGCCTGCCCGCCCGCTTCATAGGTGAAATCCCCACGAGCAATATAGTGCGGATCGACGACGGCACCGGCGCGACGCAGCGCCTGAACATAACCCTGCAGGCGATAATGGCACAGCGGCATCTCTTCCGGGCCAGCGATACAACCGATGCGCTTATGCCCCAGCTCCTGAAGATAGTTCACGGCATTAAAGGCGGCGGTGAGGTTGTCGATATGCACGGTCGGCAGTTCAAGTTCCGGCGCGAACTCGTTAGCCATCACCATCGGCGGTAAATTGCGTTGTTCTTCGATGCTGGCGTCAAACGGCAGGCGAGAGCCAAGCAGCAGCATGCCGTCGATCTGCTTGGTGATAATAAGGTCGATAAAGGTCTTTTCCTGCTGGTTCTGATGGGCGCAGTCGCCAATCAGAACGAGGTAGCCTTGTTCCGCCGCCGTGACTTCAATACCGCGGATAATTTCGCTGAAGAAGGGATCGCAGATGTCCGGGACAATCACCAGGATAGTGCGCGATTCGTTACGCTTCACGTTACGACCCATCGCCTGCGGGAAATACCCGACTTCCAGGGCCGCCTGCTCCACCCGATGGCGGGTCGCCTGGGAGACTTTATCCGGGTTCATTAATGCGCGGGACACGGTTGCCGTAGAAACTTGCGCTTTCTCGGCAACGTCTTTCATGGTCGCCGAGGCAACCTCTTTCCTGGACTTCAACGTCTTCTCCTCGCATGAACACCGAACTTCTCACCTTGCCATTTTTACAGATTGTTAATGGAATCGGTTACAGAATTTTCATGAAAAGTGTGAGGGATGTTGGATTTTTTCGATCCGTATTCAGCCTTCTATCGGATCGACGTCAAGAACCCACTTCACTTTACGCGCGTCAGGCAGCGTGTTGATCAGCGTCAGCGTAGCGCTCACGATGTGCTGTAAGCGGATGCGGGAGGGATGTTGCAGCAAAATCTGCCAGCGGAACCGCCCGCCACGCTTGGCGGCCAGCGCCGGAACAGGCCCTAAAATCCACAGCTGATTATCCACCAGAGGGCTGGCCTGCAGGAGATTTCGCAGCTGCTGGAGGAAAAGCGGCGCCTGCTGGTTGTTATGATCTTCTGCACGGATGATGACGTGGCTGGTCCACGGCGGAAGCTGCATTGTCTGGCGCTCGGCCAGCGCCTGCTCGGCAAAGGCGTCGTAGCCTTTATGCAGCAGGATTTGCAGCAGCGGATGTTCAGGATGGTGCGTTTGCAGCACCACTTCCCCCTGTTTCCCGGCACGTCCGGCACGCCCGGCAACCTGGGTATAGAGCTGGGCGAAACGTTCCGCAGAGCGGAAATCCGCGGAGAAGAGCGCGCCATCGACATCCAGCAGGGCGACCAGCGTAACGTCCGGGAAGTGGTGTCCTTTAGCCAGCATCTGGGTGCCAATCAGGATACGCGCACCGCCGCGATGCACTTCCGCCAGCTGTTGTTCCAGCGCCCCTTTCCGGCTGGTGGTGTCCCGGTCAATGCGTGAGATAGGCACGTCAGGGAAGAAGGGGGCGAGCGTCTGTTCCAGCTGTTCCGTACCCAGCCCGACCGGCACGATATGCGTGGAGCCGCACGACGGGCACTGTCGCGGCACCGGGCGCTGGCTGTCGCAGTGGTGGCAGCGCAAATGACGCTGAGCCTGGTGGAAGGTGTAATAGTGGTCGCAGCGCGGACACTCGGCAATCCAGCCGCAGTCGTGACACAGCAGCGCAGGGGCAAATCCGCGGCGGTTAAGGAACAGGATCACCTGGTTGCCCGCCTGCAGATGCTGGCGCATGCGGGTGATGAGCGCCGGGGCGAGCCCCGCCTGCACCTGCTGACCTTTCAAATCCAGCACGTGCTGGATGGCCGGGCGAGCATTGCCCGCGCGGCGCGTCAGGCGCAGCATGTGGTATTTGCGCTGGCGTACGTTATGCAGCGTTTCGAGCGCAGGCGTGGCGGAACCCAGAATAATGGGGATCTGCTCGCTATGGGCGCGATAGACCGCTAAGTCACGGGCATGGTAGCGCCAGCCTTCCTGCTGTTTATAGGAGCTGTCGTGTTCTTCATCGATTACGATAACGCCGAGATTTTTAAACGGCGTAAATAAAGAAGAACGCGTACCGATGACAATCGCCGCCTCGCCATTTTTGGCTTTCAGCCAGGCGCTGAGGCGTTCACTGTCGTTCAGACCGGAGTGAAGCACCTCAACCGGCGCATTAAAGCGCTCGCGAAAACGGGCGATGGTTTGCGGCGTCAGGCCGATTTCCGGCACCATCACCAGCGCCTGTTTGCCCTGCGCGAGCACGTTTTCCAGTACGCTCAGGTAGACTTCGGTCTTGCCGGAGCCGGTGACGCCCGCCAGCAGCCAGGCGGAGAAATGATCCGATGCACTGTGGATTGCACCCACCGCGGTCGCCTGTTCGGTATTGAGGCGCAGGCGATCGCCCGAAACGGAAAAGCTCTCCCGCCAGTCTTGCTGCGCGGGCGCTTCGCTGCCAAGTTCGCTCAGTCCTTTCTTGCGCAGTGCCTGCAGCGCGGTTTCGCTGACCTCAAGTTCATTCACCTGATGCCGCCAGATTTTCCCCTGGCGCAGCGCCGCCAGCGCCTGCTGCTGTTTCTGCGAGCGCTTCAGACTGTTGATATCTACGGCCTGGCCCTGTTCGGTGGCAAACCAGTACCACATCGGCGCGTGGCAGGCGTTTTTCCCCTGACGCAGCAGTATGGGCAGCGCGTGAAACAGGACATCGCCAATCGGGTGATGGTAGTAATCCGCCGCCCACAGCAGCAATCGCCAGGTGCTGGTGGAGTAAACGGGTTCGCCGTCCAGCACCTCAACGACCGATTTCAACTCGTTGAGCGGCAGTTCGCTTTTCTCGCTGACGGAGACGACGATCCCCACGCGCTGCTGTTTGCCAAACGGCACGGTCACGCGACAGCCCGCTCTGGCGCTCATGCTGTCGGGCAGCAGATAGTCAAAGGTGCGGGGAAGCGGAACGGGCAGGGCTACGTGAGCAACGGGCATCGAATCTTCCTGACTTGAAAAGTGGCGCGTTAGTATACACATTAGAGAAAGCGGCGTGCGGATCAGTTTGCATACGCTGGTTAAATTCTGTATGATTCGCCGCCTTTGGTGTACTTTACGCCAAAGAACTTACATTCAACATCGCGTGGTGTCTGGCGTTAGGGCTGGAAGAGCGACGCGGCCTTAACTGAGGTTCTCCCATGAAAAAAGATATTCACCCGAAATACGAAATGATTACTGCAAACTGTTCTTGCGGTAACTCTATCCAGATCCGCTCTACCGTGGGCCACGATCTGAACCTGGACGTGTGCGGCAAATGCCACCCGTTCTACACTGGTAAGCAGCGTGATGTTGCAACCGGTGGCCGTGTTGACCGCTTCAACAAGCGTTTCAGCATCCCGGGCGCTAAGTAAGTTTCCCGAAAAAAAGGCACCGCAAGGTGCCTTTTTTGTATCCGCTAATCAGTATTCCCACGTATCCGGGTCGATACCCAGTTCACGCATGATCACCTTCGCCTCTTCCGGAATTTCATCACTACGCTCTTTGCGCAGATCGTCGTCGTTTGGCAACGGTTGGCCGGTAAACGCGTGCAGGAATGCTTCGCACAGCAGCTCGCTGTTCGTCGCGTGACGCAGGTTGTTCACCTGACGACGCGTACGTTCATCGGTGAGGATCTTCAACACTTTCAGAGGAATGGAAACCGTAATTTTCTTTACTTGCTCACTCTTCTTACCGTGCTCAGCGTATGGGCTGATATATTCGCCGCTCCATTCAGCCATGAGATACCTTTAATCCTCTCAGTCATTAATCTAAAGGTGCAAAACCGTAACTGACGGTTCTGAACCGGAATCTTGTGTAGTTTACCGTAGAGACGATACCGTGGCACGGATATTGCCGCTGCAGCGTGCACTAAAGCATATAATTTTAACGGCTATTTGCGCATTGCTCAATCTATACGCAAAGAAGTTTAGATGTCCAGATGTATTGACGTCCATACTTTCAATGTTTACTCTGGTGCCTGACTTTTCACCTAATTAGCCAGGAAGCCTTCACCATGACGCGTAAACAGGCCACCATCGCAGTGCGTAGCGGATTGAATGATGACGAGCAGTACGGCTGTGTTGTCCCGCCTATTCACCTCTCCAGTACGTATAATTTCACCGGATTTAATGAACCCCGTGCGCATGACTACTCGCGTCGCGGCAACCCGACGCGTGATGTTACCCAGCGTGCGCTGGCGGAGCTGGAAGGTGGCGCAGGGGCGGTACTGACCAATACCGGCATGTCGGCGATCCACCTGGTGACCACCGTCTTCCTGAAACCTGGCGACCTTCTGGTTGCGCCGCACGACTGCTACGGCGGCAGCTATCGTCTGTTTGACAGCCTGGCAAAACGCGGCTGCTACCGCGTGCTGTTTGTCGATCAAAACGACGAACAGGCGCTAAAACAGGCGCTTGCAGAGCAGCCGAAGCTGGTGCTGGTGGAAAGTCCAAGCAATCCATTGCTGCGCGTTGTCGATATTGCGAAAATTTGTCAGCTCGCAAGGGATGCGGGAGCGATAAGTGTAGTGGATAATACGTTCCTCAGTCCGGCCCTTCAGAACCCGCTGGCACTGGGTGCAGATCTGGTATTGCATTCATGCACTAAATATCTGAACGGCCATTCTGACGTGGTGGCGGGCGTGGTGATTGCAAAAGATCCCGACGTTGTCACTGAACTGGCATGGTGGGCCAATAATATTGGCGTCACCGCGGGTGCCTTCGACAGCTACCTGCTGTTACGCGGCATTCGCACGCTGTCCCCACGCATGGAGGTGGCGCAGCGTAACGCCCAGGCGATCGTGGATTTCCTGCAAACACAGCCGCTGGTGAAGAAACTGTATCACCCGTCGCTGCCGGAAAATCAGGGCCACGAGATTGCCGCGCGCCAGCAGAAAGGGTTTGGCGCGATGTTAAGTTTTGAACTGGACGGCGACGAGCAAACGCTGCGTCGCTTCCTGAGCGGGCTGTCATTGTTTACGCTGGCGGAATCCTTAGGTGGGGTTGAAAGCTTGATCTCCCACGCCGCGACCATGACGCACGCAGGTATGGCACCGGAAGCCCGTGCCGCCGCCGGTATTTCTGAGACGCTGCTGCGTATCTCAACCGGTATTGAAGATTCTGAAGATTTAATTGCCGATCTGGAAAATGGCTTCCGGGTCGCAGCCAAGGGGTAATCATGAGTGTGATAGCGCAGGCAGGGGCGAAGGGTCGTCAACTGCACAAGTTTGGTGGTAGTAGTCTTGCTGATGTGAAGTGTTACCTGCGTGTCGCAGGGATCATGACCGAGTATTCACAGCCGGGCGACATGATGGTTGTCTCCGCGGCGGGCAGCACCACCAACCAGCTGATTAGCTGGCTTAAGCTGAGCCAGACCGATCGCCTTTCTGCGCATCAGGTTCAACAGTCTTTACGCCGCTATCAGAGCGAGCTGATTGCCGGTTTGCTGCCAGCGGACGTGGCGGACGGGCTGATTAGCGCGTTCACGCACGACCTTGAACGTCTGGCCGCCCTGCTCGACAGCGGCATTACCGATGCAGTGTATGCCGAAGTGGTGGGGCACGGTGAAGTGTGGTCCGCCCGCCTGATGGCCGCCGTGCTGCAACACCTTGGCGTGGACGCGGCCTGGCTTGATGCGCGTGATTTCCTGCGTGCCGAGCGCGCCGCGCAGCCGCAGGTAGACGAAGGGTTATCTTATCCGCTGCTGCAACAGCTGCTGGTGCAGCATCCGGGCAAACGTATTGTGGTGACAGGCTTTATCAGCCGCAGCAGCGCGGGCGAAACCGTGCTGCTGGGGCGTAACGGCTCTGACTATTCAGCGACGCAAATCGGCGCGCTGGCGGGCGTTTCCCGCGTCACCATCTGGAGCGACGTGGCCGGTGTTTACAGTGCGGACCCGCGTAAGGTGAAAGATGCCTGCCTGCTGCCGCTGCTGCGTCTGGACGAGGCCAGCGAACTGGCACGCCTGGCAGCGCCGGTTCTGCACGCCCGTACGCTGCAGCCGGTGTCCGGCAGCGATATCGACCTGCAGCTGCGCTGTAGCTATACCCCTGAACAAGGCTCTACGCGCATTGAACGCGTGCTGGCCTCGGGTACCGGGGCGCGTATTGTCACCAGCCATGACGACATCTGCCTGATTGAGTTCCAGGTGCCTGCGGGCCAGGATTTCAAACTGGCGCAAAAGGACATCGATCTGATCCTCAAGCGTGCGCAGGTTCGTCCGCTGGCCGTGGGCGTGCATAACGACCGCCAGTTGCTGCAGTTCTGCTATACCGCTGAAGTGGCGGATAGCGCGCTGAAAATTCTGGATGAAGCGGGCCTGCCGGGCGAGCTTCGTCTGCGTCAGGGGCTGGCGCTGGTGGCGATGGTTGGGGCGGGCGTCACCCGTAACCCGCTGCATTGCCATCGTTTCTGGCAGCAGCTTAAGGGCCAGCCGGTGGAATTTACCTGGCAGTCGGAAGAGGGCATCAGCCTGGTGGCCGTGCTGCGTAAAGGGCCGACCGAAAGCCTGATCCAGGGGCTGCATACCTCGCTGTTCCGTGCGGAAAAACGCATTGGCCTGGTGCTGTTCGGGAAAGGCAATATTGGTTCACGCTGGCTGGAGCTGTTCGCGCGCGAGCAGGTCACGCTCTCGGCGCGTACCGGATTCGAATTTATTCTCGCAGGCGTGGTGGACAGCCGCCGCAGCCTGTTGAACTACGACGGGCTGGACGCCAGCCGCGCGCTGGCTTTCTTTAACGATGAAGCGGTCGAACAGGACGAAGAGTCGCTGTTCCTGTGGATGCGCGCGCACCCGTATGACGACCTGGTGGTGCTGGACGTGACCGCCAGCGAACAGCTTGCCGATCAGTATCTGGATTTCGCCAGCCACGGGTTCCACGTCATCAGCGCCAACAAACTGGCTGGGGCGAGCAGCACCGATAAGTATCGCCAGATCCACGATGCGTTCGAGAAAACGGGCCGCCACTGGCTGTATAACGCCACGGTCGGCGCGGGCCTGCCGGTCAACCACACCGTGCGTGATCTGATTGACAGCGGCGACAGTATCCTGGCGATCAGCGGCATCTTCTCCGGCACGCTCTCGTGGCTGTTCCTGCAGTTTGACGGCACCGTGCCGTTCACCGACCTGGTGGATCAGGCGTGGCAGCAGGGGTTAACCGAGCCTGACCCGCGCGTTGACCTCGCCGGAAAAGACGTGATGCGTAAGCTGGTCATCCTGGCGCGCGAGGCGGGCTATGACATCGAGCCGGACGCGGTCCGCGTCGAGTCGCTGGTGCCTTCTGGCTGCGAGGAAGGGTCGGTCGATCACTTCTTCGAAAATGGCGACGAGCTGAACGAGCAGATGGTGCAACGTCTGGAAGCGGCAAACGAGATGGGGCTGGTGCTGCGCTACGTGGCACGCTTCGAGGCGAACGGCAAAGCGCGCGTGGGTGTGGAGGCGGTTCGTCCTGAACACCCGCTGGCGGCGCTGCTGCCGTGCGATAACGTCTTCGCCATCGAAAGCCGCTGGTACCGCGATAACCCGCTGGTGATCCGTGGTCCGGGCGCAGGGCGTGATGTGACCGCCGGGGCGATCCAGTCGGACATCAACCGTCTGGCTAAGCTGCTGTAACCCCCTTCACCCTAACCCTCTCCCCACAGGGGAGAGGGGACTGCTCGGTGCGGTCTTTTCCCCCTCGCCGGGACGCCCAAACCCTATCATGAACTCCCCTCAACTTCCCCTGAGCATTCCTCACCGTTAATGTTGATTATTTCTGTTGACGCCACTCCGCTTTTCCGTCATTTTTACATCTGGACGTCTAAACGTATAGAAGTTCACAACACAACACATAACGACACGCGATTGATGAGGTAAGGTATGAGCTTTTTTCACGCCAACCAGCGGGAAGCCCTGAATCAGAGCCTGGCCGAAGTAAATGGCCAGATTAACGTCTCTTTTGAATTTTTCCCGCCGCGCACCAGTGAAATGGAGCAAACCCTCTGGAGCTCTATCGATCGCCTGAGCAGCCTGAAGCCGAAGTTTGTCTCCGTCACCTATGGCGCAAATTCCGGTGAGCGTGACCGTACGCACAGCATTATTAAAGGCATTAAAGATCGTACCGGTCTGGAAGCTGCGCCGCACCTGACCTGCATCGACGCTACGCCTGACGAACTGCGGACAATTGCCCAGGATTACTGGAACAACGGCATTCGCCATATCGTTGCGCTGCGCGGGGATTTGCCGCCGGGGAGCGGTAAGCCGGACATGTACGCCACTGACCTGGTCGCGCTGCTGAAAGACGTGGCGGATTTTGATATTTCCGTCGCCGCCTACCCGGAAGTGCATCCGGAGGCAAAAAGCGCCCAGGCGGATCTGCTCAACCTGAGGCGCAAAGTCGAGGCCGGTGCTAACCGCGCCATCACGCAATTTTTCTTCGATGTGGAAAGCTATCTTCGCTTTCGCGACCGCTGCGTCTCTGCGGGCATCGACGTTGAAATTATTCCAGGCATCCTGCCGGTATCCAACTTCAAACAGGCGAAGAAATTTGCCGACATGACCAACGTGCGCATCCCGCTGTGGATGTCAAAAATGTACGAAGGGCTGGACGATGACCCGGAAACCCGCAAGCTGGTGGGGGCCAATATCGCGATGGACATGGTGAAGATTTTAAGCCGCGAAGGGGTGAAAGATTTCCACTTCTATACGCTGAACCGCGCGGAGATGAGCTATGCGATATGTCACACCCTTGGCGTCAGACCCGGTTTGTAACAAATAAAAGCCCTCTTCGGAGGGTTTTTTGATTTCTAAGGGTTTTATTTCTCTGTTGTTTCGACGATGCTGGTCTTGACGCTCTAAAGTCACATATTTTCTACTGGAAATTAAACGGAATTAACTATCGAATCTGTGGATTATCCCAACTATACCTTATCGATTAAGGCGTATATCGTAACGGTAACACAGCAAAGGGAGTACAACGATGAGCACGTCAGACGAGACCAATAAAATGGCTTCGATCGGCAAATGCCCGTTCCATCAGGGTGGCGTCGATCATAGCGCGGGGGCGGGTACCAGCAGTAAAGAGTGGTGGCCTAAACAACTCCGCATTGACCTTCTTAATCAGCATTCCAGCCGTTCTAACCCTTTGGGTGAAGACTTCGACTACCGCAAAGAATTCAGCAAGCTTGACTACTCCGCTCTGAAAGGCGATCTCAAAGCCCTATTGACCGACTCACAACCGTGGTGGCCTGCCGACTGGGGCAGCTATGCGGGCCTGTTTATTCGTATGGCCTGGCACGGTGCGGGCACTTACCGTTCCGTTGACGGACGCGGAGGGGCAGGGCGCGGGCAACAGCGCTTTGCACCGCTGAACTCCTGGCCTGATAACGTGAGCCTGGATAAAGCCCGTCGTTTACTGTGGCCAGTTAAGCAAAAATACGGACAAAAAATCTCCTGGGCTGACCTGTTTATCCTCGCGGGTAACGTGGCGCTGGAAAACTCCGGCTTCCGCACCTTCGGGTTTGGTGCAGGTCGTGAAGACGTCTGGGAACCGGATTTAGACGTCAACTGGGGCGATGAAACGACCTGGCTGAAACACCGCGATCCGGAAGCGCTGGCAAAACGTCCGCTGGCCGCCACCGAAATGGGCCTGATTTACGTGAACCCGGAAGGGCCAAATGCCAGCGGCGATCCGCTGTCTGCCGCCGCTGCCATCCGCGCGACGTTCGGTAACATGGGCATGAACGACGAAGAGACCGTCGCACTGATTGCCGGTGGTCACACCCTGGGTAAAACCCACGGCGCGGGCGAAGCCACGCACGTCGGGACCGATCCGGAAGCCTCTCCGATTGAAGCGCAGGGCCTGGGCTGGACCAGTACGCACGGTACCGGGATTGGCGCAGACGCTATTACCTCCGGTCTGGAAGTCATCTGGTCACAAACGCCGACCCAGTGGAGCAACTACTTCTTCGAGAACCTGTTTAAATACGAATGGGTGCAAACCCGCAGCCCGGCAGGCGCTATTCAGTTTGAAGCCGTGGATGCACCGGACATCATGCCGGACCCGTTCGACCCGTCGAAAAAACGTAAGCCAACCATGCTGGTCACCGACCTGACGCTGCGTTTCGACCCGGAATTCGAGAAAATTTCGCGTCGCTTCCTGAACGATCCGCAGGCTTTCAACGAAGCCTTCGCCCGTGCGTGGTTCAAACTGACCCACCGCGATATGGGACCAAAATCGCGTTACATGGGGCCGGAAGTGCCGAAAGAAGATCTGATCTGGCAAGATCCGCTGCCGCAGCCGGTGTTCAATCCTACCCCGGAAGACATTGAAAGCCTGAAGGCGGAAATCGTGGCCTCTGGTTTGTCCGTGAGCGAACTGGTCTCTGTGGCCTGGGCGTCTGCATCGACCTTCCGCGGTGGCGATAAGCGTGGCGGTGCCAACGGCGCACGTCTGGCGCTGGCTCCTCAGCGCGACTGGGATGTTAACGCCGCTGCCGTGCGTGCGTTACCGGCGCTGGAAGCCATTCAGCGTACCACCAACAAGGCGTCGCTGGCGGATATCATCGTGCTGGCGGGCGTGGTCGGCGTTGAGCAGGCGGCGAAAGCCGCAGGTGTCTATGTCACCGTGCCGTTTACGCCGGGCCGTGTGGATGCGCGTCAGGACCAGACGGATATCGAGATGTTTAACCTGCTCGAGCCGATTGCCGATGGCTTCCGTAACTACCGTGCGCAGGTGGATGTGTCCACAACCGAGTCATTGCTGATTGATAAAGCCCAGCAGCTGACGTTGACCGCACCGGAACTGACGGTACTGATCGGCGGCCTGCGCGTGCTGGGGGCGAACTTTGATGGCAGCAAGAACGGCGTGTTCACCAACCGCGAAGGCGTGCTGAGCAATGACTTCTTCGTCAATCTGCTGGATATGAATACCCTGTGGAAGGCGACCGACGAGTCGAACGAGCTGTTTGCCGGGAGCGATCGTGCCAGCGGTGAAGTGAAGTACACCGCAACGCGCGCCGACCTGGTGTTCGGTTCGAACGCCGTGCTTCGTGCGCTGGCCGAGGTTTACGCCAGCAGTGATGCCAGCGAGAAGTTTGTCCGCGACTTCGTGGCAGCCTGGGCACGAGTGATGGATTTGGACCGTTTTGACGTGAAGTAACCCTTACATCGGGTAAAAAAATCCCCGCTTCGGCGGGGATTTTTGTCATTGTGTGAAAGCAACGTGCGAAAGCCGCCCGTGTTAGAACCGCGATTAACCCGTGTTACGCATACCTGCCGCAACGCCTGCAATCGTCACCATCAGCGCCTGCTCGACGCGAGGGTCCGGCTCTTTGCCTTCCTCTTCGGCGAGACGGGAACGGTGCAGCAGTTCGGCCTGCAGTACGTTCAGCGGGTCGGTGTAGACATTACGCAGCTGGATAGACTCGGCAATCCACGGCAGATCTTCCATCAGGTGCGAGTCGTTAGCGATATCCAGAACCACTTTGATGTCGCCTTCCAGCAGCTCACGCAGCTCTTTCCCCAGCGCCCAAAGTTCTGGTTTCACCAGGCGCTGATCGTAGTATTCCGCCAGCCACAGGTCGGCTTTCGAGAAGACCATCTCCAGCATGCCCAGACGGGTTGAGAAGAACGGCCAGTCGCGGCACATGCTTTCCAGCTCGCTCTGCTTACCGTCTTCCACCACTTTCTGCAGCGCCGCACCGGCGCCCAGCCAGGCTGGCAGCATCAGGCGGTTTTGCGTCCAGGCGAAAATCCACGGAATGGCACGCAGCGACTCGACGCCACCGGTCGGGCGACGTTTGGCCGGACGCGATCCCAGCGGCAGCTTACCCAGCTCCTGCTCAGGCGTGGCGGAACGGAAGTAAGGCACGAAATCTTTGTTTTCACGCACGTAGCCGCGGTACAGATCGCAGGAGATATCCGACAGCTCGTCCATGATGTGGCACCAGGAGGCTTTCGGCTCCGGCGGTGGCAGCAGGTTCGCTTCCAGAATCGCGCTGGTGTAGAGCGACAGGCTGCTGATGGTCACTTCCGGCAGGCCGTATTTGAAGCGGATCATCTCGCCCTGTTCGGTCACGCGCAGGCCGCCTTTCAGGCTGCCCGGCGGCTGGGAGAGCAGCGCCGCGTGCGCAGGGGCGCCGCCACGTCCGATTGAACCACCGCGACCGTGGAACAGCGTCAGTTCAATGCCCGCTTTCTCGCAGGTTTTGATCAGCGCATCCTGTGCCTGGTACTGTGCCCATGACGCCGCCATCACGCCCGCGTCTTTTGCGGAGTCGGAATAGCCAATCATCACCATCTGTTTGCCCTGGATGAAGCCGCGATACCAGTCGATGTTCAGCAGCTGGGTCATCACGTCGTTGGCGTTGTTCAGGTCATCGAGGGTTTCAAACAGCGGTGCAACCGGCAGAGCATAGTCGATACCGGCCTCTTTAAGCAGCAGGTGAACACCCAGCACGTCGGACGGGGTTTTTGCCATTGAGATCACGTAGGCGGCCACCGATCCTTTCGGCGCATCGACGATCGCTTTACAGGTATTGAGCACCTCGCGGGTGTCGTTGCTTGGCTCCCAGCTGCGCGGCAGCAGCGGGCGCTTGGAGTTCAGTTCGCGGATCAGGAACGCCTGTTTGTCGGCTTCTGACCAGCTTTCATAGTCGCCGATGCCGAGATAGCGGGTCAGTTCGCCCAGCGCTTCGGTATGGCGGGTGCTTTCCTGACGCACGTCGATACGCACCAGCGGCACGCCGAAGCACTTCACGCGCCTGAGGGTGTCGAGCAGTTCGCCGTTGGCGATGATGCCCATGCCACAGGCCTGCAGCGACTGGTAACAGGCGTACAGCGGCTCCCAGAGCTGCTCGTTCTGGCTGAGCAGACCTTCCGGTTTAGGCAGGCGCTGGCCTTTCAGACGCGCTTCCAGCCAGGCCTGAGTGGCCATCAGTTGACCGCGCAGTTTTTTCATCAGATAACGATACGGTTCGCTGGCGCCTTCTTCGCCGGCCAGCGCGCGCAGCTCCGGCGTGGCTTCCACCATCGACAGCTCGGAGATAAGTACCTGAATATCTTTCAGGAACAGATCGGTTGCTTTCCAGCGGCTCAGCAGCAGCACGTGGCGGGTGATTTCCGCCGTGACGTTCGGGTTGCCGTCGCGGTCACCGCCCATCCAGGAGGTGAAGCGCACCGGAACAAAATCGACCGGCAGGCGGTAGCCAAGGTTCTCTTCCAGCTGTTCGTTCAGCTCGCGCAGGTAGTTCGGTACCCCTTCCCACAGGCTGTTTTCCACCACCGCAAAGCCCCATTTGGCTTCGTCGACCGGGCTTGGGCGGTGCTTACGAATTTCATCGGTGTGCCACGACTGGGCAATCAGCTGGCGCAGGCGGCGCATCAGCTGGTTACGCTCGTAATCGGCAATGTCTTTGTTATCCAACTGCTTAAGGCAGCTGTTCACTTCCACCATTTTGTGGATCAGCGTACGACGGGTGATTTCCGTAGGGTGAGCGGTCAGTACCAGCTCAAGCGAAAGGGACTCCACCGCTTTTTTAATGATGTCTTCGTTGAGATCGGGCTGGTCTTTCAGTTTACGAAGCGTGCGGGCAATGACTTCCGGGTTGCTGGCCGCTTCGCCGTTGGGCGAAATGCTGTGATATTGCTCGGCGGTGTTGGCCAGATTCAGGAACTGGCTGAACGCGCGTGCAACAGGCAGCAGCTCATCGTTGGAGAGGTTCTGCAAGGTCGTGAGCAGCTCCTGACGGTGAGCCTCGTTACCTGCACGGGAAGATTTGGACAGCTTGCGGATGGTTTCAACGCGGTCGAGAATGTTCTCACCTAACGCGTCTTTGATGGTATCTCCAAGCACTTTGCCGAGCATACTGACATTACTACGCAACGCGGAATATTGTTCGTTCATAAAAACCCAGTCACCCCATCATTTTTGTTTATGCCCAGTCGAAAATCGGGTGGACATTATTTTGTCATCTCCTCTTATAAAGCCACGTAAAACCCCCGTCGTCAATTGCTGCGAAAACGGTTCAGCAAACGAATAAATGCGGGTAATTTACGAAATTTAATTCGCTTCGCGTCAGATAAGAGATGCTTATGAGAATGTGATAGAGATCGCGGGAATTTTCCCTTTCACCCTAACCCTCTCCCACCGGGAGAGGGGATAGCGATGGTCAGTTTTAATGCCAGCAGAAGTGATGCACAACCTGAGTAATCAGCTCGCGGGTGGGCTTGATAAAACGGGTTTCCAGGTACTCATCCGGCTGGTGGGCCTGGTTGATGGAACCCGGGCCAAGCACCAGCGTTGGGCACAGGGTCTGAATAAACGGCGCTTCGGTGCAGTAGTTCACCACGTCGGTTTTCTCACCGAGCAGCTTTTCCACCACCTGGACCAGCTGGTGATCCGGCGGACATTCGTAGCCCGGGATCGGCGGATGCAGCTCAGAGACGGTCAGACGGCCCGGCCAGCGCTCGCTTACCGGGGCCAGTGCCTCATTCAGCAGGCCGTCGAGATCGCTCAGCGTCATGCCTGGCAGCGGACGGATATCCATGTGCAGTTCGCAGCAGGCGCAGATGCGGTTTGAGGCGTCACCGCCGTGCAGGCTGCCGAGGTTCAGCGTCGGGTAAGGCACGGTGAAGGCTTCGTAGTGATAGCGCTCTTTAAGATCGTCACGCAGGGTCATGATGCGGCCAATGGCGTCGTGCATCAGCTCAATGGCGTTCACGCCGCGCGCCGGATCGCTGGAGTGGCCGGACTGGCCCAGTACGCGCACCGCCGTTGAAATATGGCCTTTATGAGCGCGAATCGGTTGCAATGACGTGGGCTCACCGATGATCGCGCAGTCCGGGCGAATGGCCGTGTTTTCCGAGAAGTAGCGTGCCCCCGCCATGCTGGTCTCTTCATCGGCGGTCGCCAGTATGTAGAGCGGCTTTTTCAGCGTTGTCACGTCGACGTCACGCAGCGCGTCGAGGATAAAGGCGAAGAAGCCTTTCATATCGGCGGTGCCCAGACCGTACAGCTTATTGTCATGTTCGGTCAGGGTGAACGGGTCGCGCGTCCAGCGGCCATCGTCAAACGGCACGGTATCGGTGTGGCCGGCTAGCAGCAGGCCGCCCGCACCGGTTCCGGTACTGGCGAGCAGGTTAAATTTATGGCGCGTGCCGGGGACGGGCTGAACCTCAACGTTAAAGCCCAAATCGCTAAACCAGCCCGCCAGCAGATTGATTAAAGACTCATTGCTCTGATCCAGCGCTTCTTCGGTTGCGCTGATGGACGGTGTGGCAATCAGGGCGCGGTAAATCTCGATAAATGGCGGTAAGTTCATTTTCATTGTTGACACACCTTAGGTCGTGATAGTATCAATATTCATGCAATAAATGTGAATAAAAATACATTAACGTTGAGCATAAAGGAACCCGATGTTGAATACGCTGATTGTAGGCGCTAGCGGTTATGCGGGCGCAGAGCTTGTAAGCTACGTGAATCGCCATCCTCATATGACCATAACCGCTTTGACCGTGTCAGCGCAAAGCAATGATGCAGGAAAGTTAATCTCTGAATTGCATCCGCAGCTCCGGGGTATTGTCGATCTGCCTTTGCAGCCAATGTCTGATATCAGCGCGTTCACCGACGGCGTGGACGTGGTGTTTTTAGCCACCGCGCACGAGGTCAGCCACGATCTGGCACCGCAGTTTCTGGCGGCGGGCTGCGTGGTGTTCGACCTCTCCGGTGCATTCCGCGTGAACGACGCCGCGTTCTATGAAAAATACTACGGTTTCACTCATCAGCACCCGGCACTGCTTGAACAGGCGGTGTACGGTCTGGCGGAGTGGAATGCGGACCGGCTGAAAGAGGCGAACCTGATCGCCGTGCCGGGCTGCTACCCGACGGCGGCGCAGCTCTCCCTGAAGCCACTGATCGATGCGGGCCTGCTGGATCTCAACCAGTGGCCGGTGATCAACGCCACCAGCGGCGTAAGCGGGGCGGGCCGCAAGGCTGCAATGTCCAATAGCTTCTGTGAAGTGAGCCTTCAACCGTACGGCGTGTTTAACCACCGCCACCATCCTGAAATCACGACCCATCTGGGTGCGGACGTCATCTTTACGCCGCATCTGGGCAACTTCCCGCGCGGGATCCTCGAAACCATTACCTGCCGCCTGAAGCCGGGCGTCACTCAAGACCAGGTAAGCGAGGCCTTTACCCAGGCATATGCGGATAAACCGCTGGTGCGTCTGTATAACAAAGGCGTCCCGGCGCTGAAAAACGTGGTCGGTCTGCCGTTCTGCGACATCGGCTTTGCCGTGCAGGGCGAGCACCTGATTGTGGTGGCGGCCGAAGATAACCTGCTGAAAGGCGCTGCCGCTCAGGCCATGCAGTGCGCCAATATTCGTTTCGGCTTCCCTGAAGCGCAGTCTCTTATTTAAGGTGTGATGATGAACCCATTAATTATCAAACTCGGCGGCGTGCTGCTGGACAGCGAAGAAGCGCTGGAGCGTCTTTTTACCGCGCTGGTGAACTACCGTGAGTCGCACCAGCGCCCGCTGGTCATCGTCCACGGCGGCGGCTGCGTGGTGGATGAGCTGATGAAAGGGCTTAACCTGCCGGTGACCAAGAAAAACGGCCTGCGCGTCACGCCTGCCGACCAGATTGACATCATTACCGGTGCGCTGGCGGGAACGGCGAACAAGACGCTGCTGGCGTGGGCGAAGAAGCATCACATTGCTTCCGTGGGCCTTTATCTGGGCGACGGCGACAGCGTAAAAGTGACCCAGCTCGACGAAGCGCTCGGCCACGTTGGACTGGCGCAGCCGGGTTCGCCTAAGCTGATTAACACTCTGCTGGACGGCGGGTTCCTGCCGGTCGTCAGCTCTATCGGCGTGACCGAAGAGGGCGAGCTGATGAACGTCAACGCTGACCAGGCGGCGACGGCGCTGGCGGCTACGCTTGGCGCAGACCTGATCCTGCTCTCCGACGTGAGCGGTATTCTGGACGGCAAAGGCCAGCGCATTGCGGAGATGACGGCGGCGAAAGCCGAGCAGCTCATTGACCAGGGCATTATTACCGACGGCATGATCGTCAAAGTGAACGCGGCGCTGGATGCCGCCCGCACGCTGGGCCGCCCGGTGGATATCGCCTCCTGGCGTCACGCGGAACAGCTGCCGGCGCTGTTTAACGGCACGCCAATTGGCACGCGTATACTGGCGTAATCAATTTACAGTTTTGCAGGCCCGGTAAGCGTAGCGCCACCGGGCAATGAAATTCAAAGATATAAAGGAAGCATGTTATGGCACTTTGGGGTGGGCGTTTTACACAGGCAGCGGATCAGCGGTTCAAACAGTTCAACGACTCGTTGCGTTTCGACTATCGCCTGGCCGAACAGGATATTGTCGGCTCTGTGGCCTGGTCCAAAGCGTTGGTCACCGTTGGCGTGCTGACCGCAGACGAACAGCTGCAGCTGGAAGAGGCGCTGAACAACCTGCTGGAAGAGGTGCGTCTGGATCCGGCGCAAATTCTCCAGAGTGATGCCGAAGACATTCACAGCTGGGTTGAAGGCAAGCTGATCGACAAAGTCGGCCAGCTGGGTAAAAAGCTGCACACCGGGCGTAGCCGTAACGACCAGGTAGCGACCGATCTCAAGCTGTGGTGTAAAGATACCGTGGCTGAGCTGCTGGCGGCCAACCGTCAATTGCAGAGCGCGCTGGTGGAGACCGCGCAGAACAACCAGGACGCGGTGATGCCGGGTTATACCCACCTGCAGCGCGCGCAGCCGGTGACCTTTGCTCACTGGTGTCTGGCCTATGTGGAGATGCTGGCGCGTGACGAAAGCCGTCTGCAGGATACCCTGAAGCGTCTGGACGTCAGCCCGCTGGGCTGCGGGGCGCTGGCGGGAACGGCGTATGAAATCGACCGGGAGCAGCTGGCAGGCTGGCTGGGCTTTGCCTCCGCCACCCGTAACAGCCTGGACAGCGTCTCTGACCGTGACCATGTGCTGGAGCTGCTGTCTAACGCATCCATCGGAATGGTGCATCTCTCGCGCTTTGCCGAAGACCTGATCTTCTTCAACTCCGGTGAAGCCGGTTTCGTTGAGCTGTCTGACCGCGTGACCTCCGGCTCTTCCCTGATGCCGCAGAAGAAAAACCCGGATGCGCTGGAGCTGATCCGCGGCAAGTGCGGCCGCGTGCAGGGCGCGCTGACCGGCATGATGATGACCCTAAAAGGGCTGCCGCTGGCGTACAACAAAGATATGCAGGAAGACAAAGAAGGGCTGTTCGACGCGCTCGACACCTGGCTGGATTGCCTGCACATGGGCGCGCTGGTGCTGGACGGCATTCAGGTGAAACGTCCGCGTTGTCAGGAAGCGGCCCAGCAGGGTTATGCCAACTCGACCGAGCTGGCGGATTACCTGGTAGCGAAAGGCGTACCGTTTCGTGAAGCGCACCATATTGTGGGTGAAGCGGTGGTCGAAGCGATCCGTCAGGGGAAACCGCTGGAGGATCTGCCCCTGGCTGACCTGCAGAAATTCAGTGCAGTGATCGGGGAGGATGTTTACCCGATTCTGGCGCTGCAGTCGTGCCTGGACAAGCGTGCGGCCAAAGGTGGCGTGTCGCCGAAGCAGGTGGCGCAGGCGATTGCGGATGCGAAAAACCGCCTGGTTTGATAGGGGCGGGCTGGTGCCCTCACCCTAACTCCTCTCCCACGGGAAGAGGGGCTCGATTGGTTCCCTCTCCCTCTGGGAGAGGGCCAGGGTGAGGGAAAAACGGAGCCTGGCTTAACGCCGGGCTTTTTTACGCAAAAAAAATGCGGACCACGGGGTCCGCAAAAGTTCACGTTGGCTTTATTTTTTCGAGTTTTGAGAGAAACTCGCTGACGGGCGGGGACGTCAAGGGTCAAACACGTACCGCCTCGTCTCTGTGGTGTATTATTCAACAGAATGCTTGATAGGGATAATCGTTCGTTGCTATGCTATCTATCGCCATGAACTATCGTGGCGACGGAGGATGAATAATGAATATTCGTGATCTTGAATACCTGGTAGCGTTAGCCGAGCATCGTCATTTTCGCCGCGCGGCAGATTCCTGCCACGTCAGCCAGCCCACGCTGAGCGGTCAGATCCGCAAGCTGGAGGATGAGCTGGGCGTGATGCTGCTTGAGCGCACCAGCCGTAAGGTACTGTTCACCCAGGCCGGTCTTCTGCTGGTGGATCAGGCGCGCACCGTGCTGCGCGAGGTCAAAGTGCTCAAGGAAATGGCAAGCCAGCAGGGGGAGACGATGTCCGGCCCGCTGCATATTGGCCTGATCCCAACCGTTGGCCCGTACCTGTTGCCGCAGATTATTCCCATGCTGCATCAGACGTTCCCCAAGCTCGAAATGTATCTCCACGAAGCGCAAACCCATCAGCTGCTGGCGCAGCTCGATAGCGGCAAGCTCGACTGCGCGATCCTGGCGCTGGTCAAAGAGAGTGAAGCCTTTATCGAAGTGCCGCTGTTCGACGAGCCGATGATGCTGGCGATCTATGAAGATCACCCGTGGGCGAACCGCGATCGCGTGCCGATGGCCGATCTGGCCGGTGAAAAGCTGCTGATGCTGGAAGATGGACACTGCCTGCGCGATCAGGCGATGGGCTTCTGCTTTGAAGCGGGTGCGGATGAAGATACCCACTTCCGCGCAACCAGCCTGGAAACGCTGCGTAACATGGTGGCGGCGGGAAGCGGCATTACGCTGTTGCCTGCACTGGCCGTGCCGCGCGAGCGCAAGCGTGACGGCGTAGTCTATCTGCCGTGCATTAAGCCAGAGCCGCGACGCACCATTGGTCTGGTTTATCGCCCAGGCTCACCGCTGCGCAGCCGCTATGAGCAGCTGGCAGAGGCCATCCGCAGTTCCATGGATGGCCACTTTGACAGCACGTTAAAACAGGCGGTTTAAGCCGTTCAGCGCAGCGACCCGATAGGCTTCCGCCATCGTCGGGTAGTTAAAGGTGGTGTTAACGAAGTACTCGATGGTGTTGCCACCGCCTTTTTGCTCCATGATTGCCTGGCCGATATGAATGATTTCCGCGGCGCGTTCACCAAAGCAGTGAATACCGAGGATCTCTTTCGTCTCGCGGTGGAACAAAATCTTCAGCGTACCCACGCTCATGCCCACGATTTGCGCCCGTGCCAGGTGTTTAAACTGAGCACGACCGACCTCGTAAGGCACCTTCATGGCCGTCAGCTGCTGCTCGGTTTTCCCCACAGAACTGATCTCCGGGATGGTGTAGATACCCGTCGGAATATCTTCGATCAGGTGCGCCGTCGCTTCACCTTTCACCAGCGCCTGCGCGGCAATACGGCCCTGATCGTACGCGGCTGACGCCAGGCTCGGGTAACCAATCACGTCGCCGACAGCATAAACGTGCGGCAGCGCGGTCTGGTACATGCTGTTGACCTTCAGCTGGCCACGGCTGTCGGTTTCAAGGCCGAGGTTTTCCAGCGCCAGCGAATCGGTATTACCGGTGCGGCCGTTGGCGTACAGCAGGCAATCCGCTTTCAGCTTCTTACCGGACTTCAGGTGCATGATTACACCGTCGTCGCAGCCTTCAATCTTCTCGTACTCCTCGTTGTGACGGATCACGACGCCACTGTTCCAGAAGTGGTAGGAGAGGGAGTCTGACATCTCCTGATCGAGAAACGCCAGCAGACGGTCGCGGGTGTTGATCAGGTCAACTTTGACCTCCATGCCGCGGAAGATCGACGCATATTCGCAGCCGATGACGCCCGCGCCGTAGATAATTACGTGGCGCGGCTCGTGGTGCAGGCTGAGGATGGAGTCGCTGTCGTAGATACGCGGGTGCGTAAAGTCTACGTCCGCCGGATGGTACGGGCGTGAACCGCAGGCGATAACAAACTTTTCGGCGGTGATGGTTTCAACCGTTCCGTCGTGGCACTCCAGCGCCAGCGTGTGGTCATCCACGAAATGGGCGTTGCCCTGCAAGATCTCGCAGTGGTTACGCTCGTAGAACCCCTGGCGCATCCGCGTTTGCTGGTTAATAACGGTATCAGCGTGATTCAGGATGTCGGCAAAAGAGGAACGAAGAAGTCGGGAATGGTCGCTGTAAAGAGGGTTCTGGTTAAATTCGATAATGCGGCTAACGGCATGGCGGAGGGCTTTTGAAGGGATGGTGCCCCAGTGGGTGCAACCGCCGCCGACATTATGGTAGCGCTCAATGACCGCTACTCTGGCTCCCTGTTTTACCAGACCCATAGCAGCACCTTCGCCGCCGGGGCCGGAACCAATAACTATTGCGTCGTAATCGTAGGAATGTGGCATGGCAAGGCTTACCTGTTCTTATACATAAAAGCAACAGAATCATAACATCATTGCCAGAGTAACCCAATTATCGTTGTGCTTTTTTCAGTCAATGAAGCACAAACCGCACGTAAACAATCATTCACAAAGCTGCACAAACAGATTAATTTTATTCTCTGGTATAGTGCCATCAGGCCTTTGGAAGGATTCAACTATTGTGATGGGCGTTAGAGCACAACAAAAAGAGAAAACCCGGCGTTCGCTGGTGGAAGCCGCATTCAGTCAACTGAGTGCTGAGCGGAGTTTTGCCAGTTTGAGCCTGCGCGAAGTCGCCCGTGAGGCCGGGATTGCGCCAACGTCCTTCTATCGTCACTTCCGTGATGTGGATGAACTGGGCCTGACCATGGTCGATGAGAGCGGCCTGATGCTGCGCCAGCTGATGCGCCAGGCGCGTCAGCGTATCGCGAAAGGCGGCAGCGTGATCCGCACTTCCGTCTCGACCTTTATGGAGTTTATTGGCAATAACCCGAACGCGTTTCGTCTGCTGTTACGTGAACGTTCCGGAACATCGGCCGCGTTTCGTGCCGCCGTGGCGCGTGAAATTCAACATTTCATCGCGGAACTTGCCGACTATCTTGAAATCGAAAACCATATGCCGCGTGCGTTCACCGAAGCGCAGGCCGAAGCGATGGTGACGATAGTCTTCAGTGCCGGTGCCGAAGCGCTGGATGTGGGTATTGAACAACGCAAGCAACTCGAAGAGCGACTGGTATTGCAGCTCAGGATGATTTCCAAAGGCGCGTACTACTGGTATCGCCGTGAACAAGAAAAGTTGGCACATCAAACCGACGAAGGTGAGTAATGAAACAGTCAGGTCAGGATAAAGGAACGCTGTTGCTGGCATTGATCGCTGGCTTATCCATTAACGGCACGTTTGCGGCTATTTTTAGCTCCATCGTTCCGTTCTCGATTTTCCCGATTATTTCGCTGGTGCTGACGGTTTACTGCCTGCATCAACGCTATCTGAACCGCACCATGCCCGTCGGCTTACCGGGGCTGGCGGCCGCCTGCTTTATACTGGGCGTGTTGCTGTTTAGTACCGTGGTTCGTGCGGAATACCCGGATATCGGTTCCAACTTCCTGCCGGCGGTGTTGTCCGTGGTGCTGGTCTTCTGGATTGGTTCGCGCATGCGCAACCGTAAGAGCCGGTTGCCGGAGTAAAGGGGTTTGTCGTTGCAGGCCGGATAAGCGAAGCGCCATCCGGCATTTATTGGCAGGTAGCGCTTCGCTTACCTGCCCTACGTAAAGCAGATTATTTTGCGGTGAGCAACACGCCGCACTCCATATGGTGCGTGTACGGGAACTGATCGAACAGCGCCAGCCGTTCAACGTTGTGCGTCTGGCTTAAGGTTTCCAGGTTCTTGCACAGCGTCTCCGGATTGCAGGAGATGTACAAAATGCGCGGGTACGCCTGCACCATCTTTTCGGTTTCGCTGTCCAGGCCACTGCGCGGCGGATCGACAAAAATCGTCTCGCACTGGTAGCTTTTCAGGTCGATGCCCTGCAGTCGGTTAAACTCACGCACGCCGTTCATCGCCTGGGTGAACTCTTCTGCCGCCATACGAATGATTTGCACATTATCGATATGGTTAGCGGCAATGTTGTACTGCGCCGCCGCGACGGACGGTTTGGCGATTTCCGTTGCCAGCACGCGCTCGAAGTTACGCGCCAGCGCCAGCGAGAAGTTGCCGTTCCCGCAGTACAGCTCAAGCAGATCGCCCGTTGAGCCTTTCGTGGCATTAAGCGCCCACTCCAGCATTTGCACATTCATTGCAGCGTTCGGCTGGGTGAAGCTGTTCTCCACCTGGCGGTAAATCATCTCTTTTCCCGCGACCGGCAGACGCTCGTCGATGTAATCCTGGTCGAGCATGATTTTGGTTTTGGTCGCGCGGCCAATCAGATGAACGTTGAGGTTCAGCGCGCGTAGCGCATCACGCAGCGCTTCAGCCTGCTCGCGCCACTCGTCGTTCAGCGCTTTGTGATACAGCAGAGACACAATGGCCTGATTGCTTTGCGTGGTCAGGTAATCAATCTGGAACAGCTTGTGGCGCAGCACCGGATTATTGCGCACGCCGTCCATCATCAGCGTCATCAGCTGGTTAATAAGCTCACTTGCCGCCGGAAAACTGTTTACGCGGATACGGGATTTCGTCTGCTGATCGAAAATGATGTGGTACAGGTCATCGCCGTCATGCCAGATGCGGAACTCGGCGCGCATGCGGTAGTGGCTGACCGGCGAACGGAACACCTCGGGAACGGGCGCGTTGAACGGCGTCATCATACTTTGCAGGCGGACGACTTTCTCGGCCAGCTGCGCGTCGTATTGTTCTGTCGGGAGGTGTTCGGGGGTCATGATGCGTCCTGAGTGATAAAGAATTACGCGGGGATTGTAGGCATTGTTCAGGGGATGTCCAGAGTTTATGGCCAATAGCTGTCTGGACATCTATACGTGTCTAATTGTAGCATTCTGTTTCCGGTCTCCTGAGAGTGAAAAGGGAATCCAGTGAAAATCTGGAGCTGACGCGCAGCGGTAAGGACTGGCGGGATGAATGTTGTAGACACTGTGAAAATGGGAAGTCTTCATCCGTATAACGCCACCCAGCCCGAAGACCTGCCGGGATCACGTCGCACTTGGTTTCATCATCGCGTGCTATAGATGAGGCCTGCGGCATCCTTCTTATATTGTGGATGCTTTAACAATGATTAAAAAAATATCGCTGTTGACGGCGCTGTCCGTCACGGCATTTTCGGGCTGGGCGCAGGATAGCGCTGACTCGTTGGTGGTGACAGCAAATCGTTTTGAACAACCGGCAAAAACCGTTCTGGCTCCGACGTCAGTGGTCACGCGTGAAGATATCGAACGCTGGCAGGCAAAAAGCGTGGTGGATATCATGTCGCGCTTGCCCGGCGTGGATATTGCGCAAAGTGGGGGACTGGGCGCAAGTTCTTCTACCTTTATTCGCGGTACCGAATCCCGTCATGTTCTGGTGCTGATTGATGGCATCCCCCTGAATAATGCCGGGATCAGTAACGTTCCCGATCTGAGCCAAATTCCGACCTCACTCATACAGCGTATCGAGTATATTCGAGGCCCGCGTTCGGCGCTGTATGGCTCCGATGCAATTGGCGGCGTGATCAACATCATCACAGGGCGGGATAAGCCGGGCGCAGAAATTACTGCGGGCGTTGGTTCTAAGGGCTATCAAACCTATGATGGCGCTTTCCAGCAGCTCCTTGATAAAACCAAAATCACCATGGCCGGTAACTATACCTACACCCGTGGGTTTGATATCGCCGCTCAGGATGCGCCTCGCCAGCCTGATCGCGACGGTTTTATGAGTAAGTCGCTGTACGGCTCCGTGGAGCAGCAGTTCACCGACAGCGTCAGTGGTTTCTTCCGTGGCTTTGGATATGACAACCGCACTGCATATGACGGTTACGATCACTATGGTGCAATGGGTATCGATGGTCGTCCGGATACTCGGCAGCTCTATAGTCAAAACTGGGATACGGGGCTGCGTTACAACCTGGGGGGTTTCCAGTCACAGCTGGTAGCCGGTTACGGGCGCAGTAAAGATCAGAACTACGATCCGAAAAAAGGCCGCTACGCCGATTCCGCGACCATGGACGACGTGAAGCAGTACACCACCCAGTGGCTAAATACCGTTGCGGTAGGGCACGGGAATATTGGTGCGGGTCTGGACTGGCAGAAGCAAAAGACCCAAGCCGGGACGGGTTACCTGGAGAAAGGCTACGAGCAGCGTAATACGGGCGTGTTCCTTTCTGCGATGCAGCAGTTCAACAGCATCACGCTGGAAGCTGCGGCGCGTAATGACGATAACTCCAACTTTGGCAACCACGGAACCTGGCAAACCAGCGCTGCGTGGGAGTTCATCGAGGGGTATCGTCTCATCGGTTCTTACGGTACTGCGTATAAAGCACCAACCTTGAGCCAGATCCACAGCAAGGATTACGGGAATCCGAATCTGAAGCCAGAAGAGAGCAAACAGTGGGAAGGCGGTTTTGAAGGCCTGACCGGGCCGGTAAACTGGCGAGTAACGGGCTATCGTAATGATATTGACAACCTGATTAACAGCGACCCACGTACTTTCCGATACTACAACGTTGATGAAGCCCGTATCAAAGGGATTGAGGCCACGGCGCAATTCGACACCGGCCCGGTAGGGCATCAGATTTCCTATGATTACGTAGACCCGCGTAATGCAAAAACCAACCAGGTTCTGGCTCGTCGCTCCAAACAACTGGTTAAGTATCAGTTGGACTGGCAGGTATGGGATCTCGACTGGAACGTGGCGTACCGTTATCTTGGTAGCCGCTATGATGTGTCGATCGATCCTAATACCTATGCGTCAGAGCGGGTGAAAATGGGCGGCGTAAGTCTGTGGGATGTCGCCGTTTCATATCCGGTCACCTCTCACCTGACAGTTCGTGGTAAAATAGCCAACCTGTTCGATAAAGATTACGAGACAGTTTATGGCTACCAAACTGCAGGACGGGAATACACCTTGTCTGGCAGCTACACCTTCTGATCCGCGTCCCACCGTGCTGGTGTTTGATTCCGGCGTCGGTGGGCTTTCGGTCTATGATGAGATCCGACAGCTCCTGCCGGATCTCCATTACATCTACACCTTCGATAACGTTGCCTTCCCCTATGGAGAGAAGAGTGAAACGTTTATCGTTGAGCGTGTGGTTGAAATCGTTACTGCGGTTCAACAACGTTACCCCCTGGCGCTGGCGGTTATCGCCTGTAATACGGCGAGTACGGTATCCCTCCCTGCGTTGCGCGAGAAATTCCCCTTCCCGGTTGTAGGCGTGGTGCCTGCTATTAAACCTGCTGCACGTCTGACGGCGAACGGCGTGGTCGGTTTGCTGGCAACGCGTGGCACGGTGAAGCGTCCTTATACGCGCGAGCTTATCGACCGCTTTGCCAACGAATGCCAGATTGCGATGCTGGGTTCGGCTGAGCTGGTGGAGATGGCGGAAGCGAAGCTGCACGGAGAAGCGGTCTCGCTTGACGAGCTGCGCCGTATTCTTCGTCCATGGCTGCGTATGCCTGAACCGCCGGATACGGTCGTGCTCGGCTGCACCCACTTCCCTCTATTACAGGAAGAACTCCTGGCGGTATTGCCAGAGGGGACTCGCCTGGTGGATTCCGGTGCGGCTATTGCGCGTCGTACGGCCTGGCTGCTTGAGCATGAGGCACCGGATTCAAAATCAGCCGATCCAAATATTGCGTTCTGCCTGGCGATAACGCCCGATACTGAGCAACTTTTGCCCGTTTTACAGCGTTATGGGTTTGAAACGCTCGAAAAACTGCCGTTGTAACCCCATTTTGAGCAAAAAAGAGACGGTTGAACGTTTTTTTTAAAAGAGGGGTTGTCAACGTCTGAGAACTCCCTATAATGCGCCTCCACTGACACGGAACAACGGCTTACAGGCCGCCGGGTTAGCGGGGTTCAGCGATGAACGCCGGCAGAGAAAAGCGAAAATAAATGCTTGACTCTGAATGAGGAAAACGTATTATACGGGACCTCGCAACGGTGAGCGAAAGCCGCGTTGCACTGCTCTTTAACAATTTATCAGACAATCTGTGTGGGCACTCAAAGTGACATGGATTCTTAATGTCTTCGGACAATAAATGAATACCAAGTCTCTGAGTGAACATACGTAATTCATTACGAAGTTTAATTCACGAGCATCAAACTTAAATTGAAGAGTTTGATCATGGCTCAGATTGAACGCTGGCGGCAGGCCTAACACATGCAAGTCGAACGGTAGCACAGAGAGCTTGCTCTCGGGTGACGAGTGGCGGACGGGTGAGTAATGTCTGGGAAACTGCCTGATGGAGGGGGATAACTACTGGAAACGGTAGCTAATACCGCATAACGTCGCAAGACCAAAGAGGGGGACCTTCGGGCCTCTTGCCATCAGATGTGCCCAGATGGGATTAGCTAGTAGGTGGGGTAACGGCTCACCTAGGCGACGATCCCTAGCTGGTCTGAGAGGATGACCAGCCACACTGGAACTGAGACACGGTCCAGACTCCTACGGGAGGCAGCAGTGGGGAATATTGCACAATGGGCGCAAGCCTGATGCAGCCATGCCGCGTGTATGAAGAAGGCCTTCGGGTTGTAAAGTACTTTCAGCGGGGAGGAAGGCGATAAGGTTAATAACCTTGTCGATTGACGTTACCCGCAGAAGAAGCACCGGCTAACTCCGTGCCAGCAGCCGCGGTAATACGGAGGGTGCAAGCGTTAATCGGAATTACTGGGCGTAAAGCGCACGCAGGCGGTCTGTCAAGTCGGATGTGAAATCCCCGGGCTCAACCTGGGAACTGCATTCGAAACTGGCAGGCTAGAGTCTTGTAGAGGGGGGTAGAATTCCAGGTGTAGCGGTGAAATGCGTAGAGATCTGGAGGAATACCGGTGGCGAAGGCGGCCCCCTGGACAAAGACTGACGCTCAGGTGCGAAAGCGTGGGGAGCAAACAGGATTAGATACCCTGGTAGTCCACGCCGTAAACGATGTCGACTTGGAGGTTGTGCCCTTGAGGCGTGGCTTCCGGAGCTAACGCGTTAAGTCGACCGCCTGGGGAGTACGGCCGCAAGGTTAAAACTCAAATGAATTGACGGGGGCCCGCACAAGCGGTGGAGCATGTGGTTTAATTCGATGCAACGCGAAGAACCTTACCTACTCTTGACATCCAGAGAACTTAGCAGAGATGCTTTGGTGCCTTCGGGAACTCTGAGACAGGTGCTGCATGGCTGTCGTCAGCTCGTGTTGTGAAATGTTGGGTTAAGTCCCGCAACGAGCGCAACCCTTATCCTTTGTTGCCAGCGGTTAGGCCGGGAACTCAAAGGAGACTGCCAGTGATAAACTGGAGGAAGGTGGGGATGACGTCAAGTCATCATGGCCCTTACGAGTAGGGCTACACACGTGCTACAATGGCGCATACAAAGAGAAGCGACCTCGCGAGAGCAAGCGGACCTCATAAAGTGCGTCGTAGTCCGGATTGGAGTCTGCAACTCGACTCCATGAAGTCGGAATCGCTAGTAATCGTAGATCAGAATGCTACGGTGAATACGTTCCCGGGCCTTGTACACACCGCCCGTCACACCATGGGAGTGGGTTGCAAAAGAAGTAGGTAGCTTAACCTTCGGGAGGGCGCTTACCACTTTGTGATTCATGACTGGGGTGAAGTCGTAACAAGGTAACCGTAGGGGAACCTGCGGTTGGATCACCTCCTTACCTTAAAGAACCTGCCTTTGTAGTGCTCACACAGATTGTCTGATGAAAAGTAAATAGCAAGGCGTCTTGCGATTGAGACTTCAGTGTCCCCTTCGTCTAGAGGCCCAGGACACCGCCCTTTCACGGCGGTAACAGGGGTTCGAATCCCCTAGGGGACGCCACTTGCTGGTTCGTGAGTGAAAGTCACCTGCCTCAGTATCTCAAAACTCATCTTCGGGTGACGTTTGAGATATTTGCTCTTTAAAAATCTGGATCAAGCTGAAAATTGAAACGACACACATGTTATGTGTGTTCGAGTCTCTCAAATTTTCGCAAGTCGATGGTGAATCGAAAGAAACATCTTCGGGTTGTGAGGTTAAGCGACTAAGCGTACACGGTGGATGCCCTGGCAGTCAGAGGCGATGAAGGACGTGCTAATCTGCGAAAAGCGACGGCGAGGTGATATGAACCTTTGACCCGTCGATGTCCGAATGGGGAAACC
Source organism: Enterobacter cancerogenus (assembly GCF_019047785.1). NCBI lineage: Bacteria > Pseudomonadati > Pseudomonadota > Gammaproteobacteria > Enterobacterales > Enterobacteriaceae > Enterobacter > Enterobacter cancerogenus. The sequence goes on from NZ_CP077290.1 coordinate 2,845,687, forward strand.
CAGTGCAATTCGTTGCACTATCGTTAACTGAATACATAGGTTAACGAGGCGAACCGGGGGAACTGAAACATCTAAGTACCCCGAGGAAAAGAAATCAACCGAGATTCCCCCAGTAGCGGCGAGCGAACGGGGAGCAGCCCGGAGTCTGAATCAGCTTGTGTGTTAGTGGAACGGTCTGGAAAGTCCGACGGTACAGGGTGATAGTCCCGTACACGAAAGCACACTTGCTGTGAACTCGAAGAGTAGGGCGGGACACGTGGTATCCTGTCTGAATATGGGGGGACCATCCTCCAAGGCTAAATACTCCTGACTGACCGATAGTGAACCAGTACCGTGAGGGAAAGGCGAAAAGAACCCCGGCGAGGGGAGTGAAAAAGAACCTGAAACCGTGTACGTACAAGCAGTGGGAGCCTCTTTTATGGGGTGACTGCGTACCTTTTGTATAATGGGTCAGCGACTTATATTCTGTAGCAAGGTTAACCGTATAGGGGAGCCGAAGGGAAACCGAGTCTTAACTGGGCGTTAAGTTGCAGGGTATAGACCCGAAACCCGGTGATCTAGCCATGGGCAGGTTGAAGGTTGGGTAACACTAACTGGAGGACCGAACCGACTAATGTTGAAAAATTAGCGGATGACCTGTGGCTGGGGGTGAAAGGCCAATCAAACCGGGAGATAGCTGGTTCTCCCCGAAAGCTATTTAGGTAGCGCCTCGTGAACTCATCTTCGGGGGTAGAGCACTGTTTCGGCTAGGGGGCCATCCCGGCTTACCAACCCGATGCAAACTACGAATACCGAAGAATGTTATCACGGGAGACACACGGCGGGTGCTAACGTCCGTCGTGAAGAGGGAAACAACCCAGACCGCCAGCTAAGGTCCCAAAGTCATGGTTAAGTGGGAAACGATGTGGGAAGGCACAGACAGCCAGGATGTTGGCTTAGAAGCAGCCATCATTTAAAGAAAGCGTAATAGCTCACTGGTCGAGTCGGCCTGCGCGGAAGATGTAACGGGGCTAAACCATGCACCGAAGCTGCGGCAGCGACGCTTATGCGTTGTTGGGTAGGGGAGCGTTCTGTAAGCCGTTGAAGGTGTGCTGTGAGGCATGCTGGAGGTATCAGAAGTGCGAATGCTGACATAAGTAACGATAAAGCGGGTGAAAAGCCCGCTCGCCGGAAGACCAAGGGTTCCTGTCCAACGTTAATCGGGGCAGGGTGAGTCGACCCCTAAGGCGAGGCCGAAAGGCGTAGTCGATGGGAAACAGGTTAATATTCCTGTACTTGGTGTTACTGCGAAGGGGGGACGGAGAAGGCTATGTTAGCCGGGCGACGGTTGTCCCGGTTTAAGCATGTAGGCGGAGGTTCCAGGTAAATCCGGTACCTTTTAACGCTGAGGTGTGATGACGAGGCACTACGGTGCTGAAGTAACAAATGCCCTGCTTCCAGGAAAAGCCTCTAAGCATCAGGTAACACGAAATCGTACCCCAAACCGACACAGGTGGTCAGGTAGAGAATACCAAGGCGCTTGAGAGAACTCGGGTGAAGGAACTAGGCAAAATGGTGCCGTAACTTCGGGAGAAGGCACGCTGATATGTAGGTGAAGCCCCTGCGGGTGGAGCTGAAATCAGTCGAAGATACCAGCTGGCTGCAACTGTTTATTAAAAACACAGCACTGTGCAAACACGAAAGTGGACGTATACGGTGTGACGCCTGCCCGGTGCCGGAAGGTTAATTGATGGGGTTAGCGGCAACGCGAAGCTCTTGATCGAAGCCCCGGTAAACGGCGGCCGTAACTATAACGGTCCTAAGGTAGCGAAATTCCTTGTCGGGTAAGTTCCGACCTGCACGAATGGCGTAATGATGGCCAGGCTGTCTCCACCCGAGACTCAGTGAAATTGAACTCGCTGTGAAGATGCAGTGTACCCGCGGCAAGACGGAAAGACCCCGTGAACCTTTACTATAGCTTGACACTGAACACTGGTCCTTGATGTGTAGGATAGGTGGGAGGCTTTGAAGCGTGGACGCCAGTCTGCGTGGAGCCGTCCTTGAAATACCACCCTTTAATGGCTGGTGTTCTAACGTTGACCCGTAATCCGGGTTGCGGACAGTGTCTGGTGGGTAGTTTGACTGGGGCGGTCTCCTCCCAAAGAGTAACGGAGGAGCACGAAGGTTAGCTAATCCTGGTCGGACATCAGGAGGTTAGTGCAATGGCATAAGCTAGCTTGACTGCGAGAGTGACGGCTCGAGCAGGTGCGAAAGCAGGTCATAGTGATCCGGTGGTTCTGAATGGAAGGGCCATCGCTCAACGGATAAAAGGTACTCCGGGGATAACAGGCTGATACCGCCCAAGAGTTCATATCGACGGCGGTGTTTGGCACCTCGATGTCGGCTCATCACATCCTGGGGCTGAAGTAGGTCCCAAGGGTATGGCTGTTCGCCATTTAAAGTGGTACGCGAGCTGGGTTTAGAACGTCGTGAGACAGTTCGGTCCCTATCTGCCGTGGGCGCTGGAGAATTGAGGGGGGCTGCTCCTAGTACGAGAGGACCGGAGTGGACGCATCACTGGTGTTCGGGTTGTCATGCCAATGGCACTGCCCGGTAGCTAAATGCGGAAGAGATAAGTGCTGAAAGCATCTAAGCACGAAACTTGCCCCGAGATGAGTTCTCCCTGAGACTTTAAGTCTCCTGAAGGAACGTTGAAGACGACGACGTTGATAGGTCGGGTGTGTAAGCGCAGCGATGCGTTGAGCTAACCGATACTAATGAACCGTGAGGCTTAACCTTACAACGCCGAAGCTGTTTCGGCGAAGACAGACAATCAAATTTCAGCTCTGATACAGATGAACAGAATTTGCCTGGCGGCTTTAGCGCGGTGGTCCCACCTGACCCCATGCCGAACTCAGAAGTGAAACGCCGTAGCGCCGATGGTAGTGTGGGGTCTCCCCATGTGAGAGTAGGGAACTGCCAGGCATCAAATTAAGTAGTAAGCCGGTGCATAAATCCGGTGGTTACAGAAGTCTTCGGTGGAGCGGTAGTTCAGTCGGTTAGAATACCTGCCTGTCACGCAGGGGGTCGCGGGTTCGAGTCCCGTCCGTTCCGCCACTTATTAAGACATTAAGCCTGCCTTTTTGGCAGGCTTAATGGCAAGAAGATTTAGGGGCGTAGCTCAGTTGGTAGAGCACCGGTCTCCAAAACCGGGTGTCGCGAGTTCGAGTCTCTCCGCCCCTGCCATATAGAATCCTTTGCTTCGGCAAAGGATTTTTTTTTGCCTCAAATTCAGCAAAATCTCCCCATTTCTTACCCAGCCTGCATCCCTGCAGGCTGAAGTATCATTCCATGATATTGATTTTTAGCAGATCTTTTATCTGCGACTGTTTGTCGCTGTTTTGCAACCAAATAGCATACAGCGGTCTGGAAAGCGTGGTGGAATCCGTAACGGTATGGAGACCCGGCTTACCCTCCGCCCAGCGTGTAGGTAACCATGTACATCCCTTCAATGAAGGAAGTTGCTGACAGACGACCTCCGCTGAACTGGTGGTTAACTGCGGAACGTCATCGCTCGCAAGTAACCCGGACTCATGCTGTTGAAAATCCGGCCCCCACTCAAGACGAAGGTAGTTAAGATCGGCCTTCATCATTGACGGGGCAGAGGCATAAAGCGCAAGAGCAAACTGTCCGACAATCTGGCTGCTAAATTCGTCCATTTTGGGGGCTTCTGTCGTGATCAGGAGATCCAGTTGTCGTTCATGGAGTTGTTTCACCAGCGACTGGCGTTGTGCAATGCGAGCCTCAAATTGCAGATGATTATGTGAACGATACAGGCGGGTAAGCCACTGGCTGAGCATGCATTCCCACAACGATGCGCTTGCGCCAATGGAGAATTCATTGTGCCTTGAGGTATTCGCCACCTCCTTTCTGGCTGCCTGCCAGGTGTTCATCAACGTTTCTGCGTAGGGCAGCAGTTTCTCCCCCGCCGGTGTTAAGCGGATATTATTGCGGTGGCGGGTAAACAGATTCACACCCAATTGATTTTCCAGTTGTCGAATACGAAAACTGACCGCTGACTGCGTCAGGTAAAGGGCTTCAGCTGCTCGCCCAAAGTGGCGTGTTCTGCTCACTTCAAGGAAAGTTTTTAGCAATTCCGTATCCACATCTTTCTCCGCAAAATTATTTGTCGTTATGATTTAAATGTTTTGTTTTACACTCTGTCAAGCGTAACTAATACTCCGCGCCATAAATAGCTCGGCCAAAGAATTAGGAGCGTGTAGGATGGCGGAAAGCTTTACGACGACTAATCGTTTTTTCGACAATAAACATTATCCGCGCGGGTTCTCTCGTCACGGCGATTTCACCATCAAAGAGGCGCAGCTGCTTGAGCGCCATGGTTATGCCTTTAACGAGCTGGACCTCGGTAAACGTGAGCCTGTGACTGAAGATGAAAAACAGTTTGTGGCTGTTTGCCGCGGCGAGCGTGAGCCGCAGTCTGAGGTAGAACGTGTATGGAGCAAGTATATGGCTCGCATCAAGCGTCCTAAGCGTTTCCATACGCTGTCAGGCGGTAAGCCTCAGGTCGAAGGTGCTGAGGATTACACCGAGTCTGACGATTAATCTGAAGAGAAAAGGGGCTACGGCCCCTTTTTTATGCCAGCAGCTTTTGCAGATGAAGAAGCAGGCGATCAATCGCCCGATAGCTCAGTGCCTCCTGCAAATGCTGCCTCTCTATATCGGGGCATCCCTCCATATCGGCGACAGTTCTTGCCACTTTCAACAGGCGCTGCCATGCGCGAATGGAAAGCCCAAACCTTTGCAACGTCTCTTCCAGCCAGCCTGCGTCTTCGGTTTTGAGAGGACACCACAGGCGTATACCCGTGTTATCAAGACGCGCGTTGAGCCTGCCCTGACGCGCGTACTGCCGCTCCTGTGCAGCAATAACCCGTTCGCGCACCTGCGCTGTGCTTTCACCTCTGGCGTCGGGGTGTCGAAGTAGCCCAGGCGGAGGAAGAGGGATCTCAAGAGATAAATCAAACCGGTCGAGAAAGGGGCCGGAGAGTTTTCCCAGATAGCGCAGCGTCTGCTCGGGCGTCGAGCGGTTGTGATTGCCCTGGTAATGCCCTGTCGGGCTGGGGTTCATTGCCGCAACCAGCTGAAATTTAGCGGGATAGCTAATTTTGGCCCGCGTGCGGGAGATATGAATTTCTCCCGACTCTATCGGCTCGCGCAGCGCGTCCAGCACGCGCCGCTCAAATTCCGGCAGTTCATCCAGAAACAGAATGCCATTGTGTGCCAGTGAAATTTCACCTGGCCCCGGGATTGCCCCGCCTCCTACCATCGCCGTGAGAGAGGCGCTGTGGTGCGGCGATCGGAAAGGGCGGCGTCGCCACTGTTTGTGCAGGGACGTCGCATTGACCAGGCTTAAAATAGCCGCGCTTTCGAGGGCTTCATGGTTGTTGAGCGGAGGCAGCAAACCGCTCAGCCTGCTTGCCAGCATGGTTTTACCCGTCCCGGGCGGGCCGATGAGCAAAAGATTATGTCCACCTGCAGCAGTGATCTCTAACGCTCGCTTCCCCTGCTCCTGGCCCAGGATGTCGCTCAGATCGTCTGCGGGTGCCGGCAGCGTGTCGTGACACTCTTCCGGCTCAGCCAGCTCGTGCCGTTTTTCCAGATACGCGCAAACCTCCTGCAAATGCCCGGCGACCAGGCAACCTTTCTCAGCTATGAGGCTAACTTCTGCTGCATTCTCATTCGCCACAATGATTTGCCGTCCTGCGCGGATGGCTTCCAGCGCACCCGAGATCGCACCGGGAACGCCTCTTAGCGCGCCTGTAAGCGCCAGTTCACCGATGAACTCATATGAGCCTAACCTTGAGGCATTAAGCTGCTCAGAGGCGGCGAGAAGCGCGATAGCAATAGGTAAATCATATCGTCCGCCCTCCTTTGGCAAATCGGCTGGGGCGAGGTTGATAGTGATCTTCTTCGCCGGGAAGGTATAACCGCTATTGATAATTGCACTGCGCACCCGATCCCGGGCCTCTTTGACGGTCGTTTCCGGCAGGCCCACGAGCGTTAGCCCGGGTAAACCGTTGCTCAAATGCACCTCAACGGAAATGAGCGGAGCTTTCACGCCGAGCGCCGCGCGCGTATAGACAACTGACAGTGACATGACACTACCTCCTGTCCGTCACTATGCACGCATCATGCGCCGTTTTTTAGCGTTCTTTCCCGACTTTTCGGCGCGTGTTCCGCCTTTTTGCCCTCTTATTGTAAGCATTGCATCAATCTGGAATGCGCATCGTAGAAATGGCTGCTCATGCGCTTCGGCTCTAAAAACCGCCTAAAAAAATGAAAAAAATTCATTATGTATTTTCCCTATATAAAACAACGCTTAATAAAAAAATAATTTGCGCGCTATCTAAAACAGTCATAAATAAATCTTGTGCTTATTTAAATAACTGTGGTAACTCTTTAGGTATTCCTTCGAACAAGAAGCCAAAAGAACTGAAAATGACAGCCCTTCTACGAGTGATTAGCCTGGTCGTGATTAGCGTGGTGGTGATTATTATCCCACCGTGCGGGGCTGCACTTGGACGAGGAAAGGCTTAGAAATCAAGCCTTAACGAACTAAGACCCCCGCACCGAAAGGTCCGGGGGTTTTTTTATGACTAAAAAACGTTAACGAGGAGCAGACAATGAGAAGTAGCACAAAATTCTGTTTCTCCCGATTTATGACGGGGAACTAACTATGAACGGGGCACAGTGGGTGGTACATGCGTTGCGCGCGCAGGGAGTCGAAACGATATTCGGATATCCGGGTGGCGCAATTATGCCGATTTACGATGCATTGTATGACGGCGGCGTGGAACACCTGCTGTGTCGCCATGAGCAGGGCGCGGCAATGGCGGCCATTGGCTATGCACGCGCTACGGGTAAAACCGGCGTCTGCATGGCGACATCCGGCCCGGGTGCCACCAACCTGATCACCGGCCTGGCCGACGCACTGCTCGATTCTGTTCCCGTTGTGGCGATCACCGGCCAGGTGGCTTCGCCGTTCATCGGTACCGATGCCTTCCAGGAAGTGGATGTGCTCGGTCTGTCGCTGGCCTGCACCAAACACAGCTTTCTGGTTCAGTCGCTGGACGAGCTGCCGCGCGTGATGGCGGAAGCGTTCGAGGTGGCAAACTCCGGTCGCCCGGGTCCGGTGCTGGTTGATATCCCGAAAGACATCCAGGTCGCGCAGGGTGAACTGGAGCCACACTTCTCCACGGTTGAAAGTGCCGATACGTTCCCACATGCCGCCATGGGCGAGGCTTATGAAATGCTGGCTCAGGCCCTGCAGCCGATGCTGTACGTTGGTGGTGGCGTAGGCATGGCGCAGGCCGTTCCCGCCCTGCGTGAGTTCATCGCGGTGACGCAAATACCCGCCGCCTGCACGCTGAAAGGTCTGGGCGCGGTTGATGCAGACTACCCGTACTATCTGGGCATGTTGGGGATGCACGGCACCAAAGCAGCAAACCTGGCGGTGCAAGAGTGCGACCTGCTCATCGCCGTGGGTGCGCGTTTTGATGATCGCGTCACCGGCAAACTGAACACCTTCGCGCCGAACGCCAGGGTGATCCATATGGATATCGACCCGGCGGAGATGAACAAGCTGCGTCAGGCGCACGTTGCGCTGCAGGGCGATCTGAACGCACTGTTACCCGCCTTGCAGCAGCCGCTGGATATCAACGCATGGCGCCAGCACACCGCTGATATGCGTACTGAACACGCGTGGCGTTACGATCACCCAGGCGACGCCATCTACGCGCCGCTGCTGTTGAAACAGTTGTCCGACCGTAAACCCGCAGAAAGCGTGGTCACCACCGACGTTGGTCAGCATCAGATGTGGTCGGCCCAGCACATGACCTATACGCGCCCGGAAAACTTCATCACCTCCAGCGGGTTAGGCACCATGGGCTTTGGCCTGCCTGCCGCTGTGGGGGCTCAGGTTGCCCGTCCGAACGACACGGTTATCTGTATCTCCGGTGACGGTTCCTTCATGATGAACGTTCAGGAACTCGGCACCGTGAAGCGCAAGCAGTTGCCGCTGAAAATCGTGTTGCTCGATAACCAGCGTTTAGGCATGGTGCGTCAGTGGCAACAGCTGTTCTTCCAGGAGCGTTACAGCGAAACCACCCTGACCGATAACCCTGACTTCCTCACTCTGGCCAGCGCCTTTGGCATTCCCGGCCAGCACATCACCCGTAAAGACCAGGTTGAAGCGGCACTCGACACCATGCTGTCAAGCGAAGGGCCGTACCTGCTTCATGTCTCAATCGACGAACTTGAGAACGTCTGGCCGTTGGTACCGCCCGGTGCCAGTAACTCACAAATGCTGGAGAAATTATCATGATGCAACATCAGGTCGCCGTGCAGGCTCGCTTCAACCCGGAAACATTAGAACGCGTTTTGCGCGTGGTGCGTCACCGTGGCTTTCAGATCTGCTCCATGAACATGGAGACGGCCATCGACGCTCAGAACATCAGTATCGAATTAACCGTTGCCAGCCCGCGGTCGGTCGACTTACTGTTTAGTCAGTTATCAAAGCTGGTAGACGTTGCCCATGTTGCCATCTGCCAGAGCACAACCACATCACAACAAATCCGCGCTTGAGCGTGACAGGACGAAAAAATGACGACAAAAAAAGCTGATTACATTTGGTTTAACGGTGAGATGGTTCGTTGGGAAGACGCGAAAGTTCACGTGATGTCCCACGCGCTGCACTACGGCACCTCCGTGTTTGAAGGTATCCGTTGCTACGACTCTCACAAAGGGCCAGTGGTGTTCCGCCATCGCGAACACATGCAGCGTCTGCATGACTCAGCCAAAATTTATCGTTTCCCGGTCTCTCAGAGCGTGGATGAACTGATGGAAGCCTGCCGCGAGGTGATCCGCAAGAACAACCTGACCAGCGCCTATATTCGTCCGCTGGTGTTTGTGGGTGATGTGGGGATGGGCGTTAACCCGCCAGAGGGTTATACCACCGATGTGATCATTGCTGCGTTCCCGTGGGGCGCCTACCTGGGTGCCGAAGCGCTGGATCAGGGGATCGACGCAATGGTTTCTTCCTGGAACCGCGTGGCACCCAACACCATCCCAACCGCCGCCAAAGCAGGCGGTAACTACCTCTCTTCTCTGCTGGTGGGAAGCGAAGCACGCCGCCACGGCTATCAGGAAGGTATCGCGCTGGACGTGAATGGCTACATCTCGGAAGGTGCGGGCGAAAACCTGTTTGAAGTCAAAGACGGCATTCTGTTCACGCCGCCGTTTACCTCTTCTGCGCTGCCGGGCATCACCCGCGATGCCATCATCAAGCTGGCGAAAGATCTGGGTATCGAAGTACGCGAGCAGGTGCTCTCCCGCGAATCCCTGTACCTGGCCGATGAAGTGTTCATGTCCGGTACGGCGGCTGAAATCACGCCGGTCCGTAGCGTCGACGGCATTCAGGTGGGCGAAGGCCGCTGTGGCCCGGTCACCAAACGCATTCAGCAAGCCTTCTTTGGCCTGTTCACCGGTGAAACAGACGATAAATACGGCTGGTTGGATCAGGTTAATCACTAAATATAACTGTGGGGCGGCACGCACCGTCCCCTTTACGAGTCAGACGGGAGTAAATTAAGCATGCCTAAGTATCGTTCCGCCACCACCACCCACGGCCGTAATATGGCCGGTGCCCGCGCGCTGTGGCGCGCCACCGGGATGACCGACGCCGATTTCGGCAAGCCCATTATCGCCGTGGTTAACTCCTTCACCCAGTTTGTGCCGGGCCACGTACACCTGCGCGATCTCGGTAAACTGGTTGCCGAGCACATTGAAGCCTCTGGCGGCGTGGCGAAAGAGTTCAACACCATTGCGGTGGATGATGGCATCGCGATGGGTCACGGGGGCATGCTTTATTCATTGCCGTCGCGCGAGCTGATCGCCGACTCGGTGGAGTACATGGTTAACGCCCACTGCGCCGATGCGATGGTTTGTATCTCCAACTGCGACAAAATCACCCCGGGGATGCTGATGGCCTCCCTGCGCCTGAACATTCCGGTGATCTTCGTCTCCGGCGGGCCGATGGAAGCGGGAAAAACCAAGCTGTCCGATAAAATCATCAAGCTCGACCTGGTCGACGCGATGATTCAGGGCGCGGACCCGAAAGTGTCTGACGAGCAGAGCGACCAGGTGGAACGCTCCGCGTGTCCGACCTGCGGCTCCTGCTCCGGGATGTTCACCGCTAACTCCATGAACTGCCTGACCGAAGCGCTGGGCCTGTCTCAGCCGGGCAACGGCTCGCTGCTGGCAACCCATGCCGACCGCAAACAGCTGTTCCTCAATGCGGGCAAGCGCATCGTGGAGCTGACCAAACGCTACTACGAGCAGGACGACGCCAGCGCGCTGCCGCGCAACATCGCCAGCAAAGCCGCGTTTGAAAATGCCATGACCCTGGATATCGCCATGGGTGGTTCCACCAACACCGTTCTGCACCTGCTGGCCGCCGCGCAGGAAGCCGAAATTGACTTCACCATGAGCGATATCGACAAGCTGTCGCGCAAGGTGCCGCAGCTGTGCAAAGTTGCGCCAAGCACCCAGAAGTACCACATGGAGGACGTTCACCGCGCCGGTGGCGTGCTGGGTATTCTGGGCGAGCTGGATCGCGCCGGGCTGCTCAACCGCGACGTGAAAAACGTGCTTGGCCTGACGCTGCCGCAGTCGCTGGAGCAATACGACGTGATGCTGACCAAAGACGACGCGGTGAAGAACATGTACCGCGCCGGTCCGGCAGGCATTCGTACCACGCAGGCGTTCTCGCAGGATTGCCGCTGGGATACGCTGGATGACGATCGCGCCGAAGGCTGCATTCGCTCGCTGGAGCACGCCTACAGCAAAGACGGCGGGCTTGCCGTGCTGTACGGTAACTTTGCGGAAAACGGCTGCATCGTGAAAACCGCAGGCGTGGATGACAGCATCCTGAAATTCACCGGTCCGGCAAAAGTGTACGAAAGCCAGGACGATGCGGTGGAAGCCATTCTCGGTGGCAAAGTGGTTGCCGGCGACGTGGTGGTGATCCGCTATGAAGGGCCAAAAGGCGGCCCGGGCATGCAGGAGATGCTTTACCCAACCACCTTCCTGAAATCCATGGGTCTCGGTAAAGCCTGCGCGCTGATCACCGACGGCCGTTTCTCCGGCGGGACATCCGGTCTCTCTATTGGTCACGTATCGCCGGAAGCGGCAAGCGGCGGCAACATTGCGATCATCGAAGATGGCGATCTGATTGAGATCGACATTCCGAACCGCGGCATTCAGCTCAAGCTCAGCGACCAGGAGATTGCCGCGCGTCGTGAAGCGCAGGATGCACGCGGCGACAAAGCCTGGACGCCGAAAGACCGCCAGCGTGAAGTCTCCTTCGCCCTGCGTGCCTACGCGAGCCTTGCCACCAGTGCAGACAAAGGCGCGGTACGCGATAAATCGAAACTTGGGGGCTAATGATGGCCGAGTCACAACCCTTATCTGCCGCCCCCGAGGGGGCGGAATATCTGAGGGCGGTACTGCGCGCGCCGGTCTATGAGGCCGTGCAGGTTACGCCTTTGCAGAAAATGGAAAAACTCTCTTCGCGCCTGGATAACGTGATTCTGGTGAAACGCGAAGATCGGCAGCCGGTGCACAGCTTCAAGCTGCGCGGTGCCTACGCGATGATGGCCGGGCTGACAGACGAGCAAAAAGCGCGCGGCGTGATCACCGCGTCGGCAGGTAACCACGCGCAGGGCGTGGCGTTCTCCTCGGCCCGTCTGGGGCTGAAAGCGCTGATCGTGATGCCGGTTGCCACGGCGGATATCAAAGTCGACGCGGTGCGCGGTTTCGGTGGTGAGGTGCTGCTCCACGGCGCTAATTTTGACGAAGCCAAGGCCAAAGCGATTGAGCTGGCGCAGCAGCAGGGGTTTACCTGGGTGCCGCCGTTCGATCACCCGATGGTCATCGCCGGGCAGGGCACGCTGGCGCTGGAGTTGCTCCAGCAGGATGCCCATCTTGACCGCGTGTTCGTGCCGGTGGGTGGCGGCGGTCTGGCGGCGGGCGTGGCCGTGCTGATCAAACAGCTGATGCCGCAGATCAAAGTCATCGCCGTTGAAGCGGAAGACTCAGCCTGCCTGAAAGCGGCGCTGGACGCTGGGCATCCGGTGGATCTGCCGCGCGTCGGGCTGTTTGCCGAGGGCGTGGCCGTCAAACGCATTGGCGATGAAACGTTCCGTCTCTGCCAGGAATATCTCGACGATATCGTCACGGTTGATAGCGATGCTATCTGCGCGGCGATGAAAGATCTGTTTGAGGACGTTCGTGCCGTGGCGGAGCCTTCCGGCGCGCTGGCGCTGGCGGGAATGAAAAAATACATCGCCCAGCACAACATTCGCGGCGAGCGTCTGGCGCATGTGCTTTCCGGAGCCAACGTGAACTTCCACGGTCTGCGCTACGTATCCGAGCGCTGCGAGCTGGGCGAGCAGCGTGAAGCGTTGCTGGCGGTGACCATTCCGGAGGAGAAAGGCAGCTTCCTGAAGTTTTGCCAGCTGCTGGGCGGCCGGGCGGTGACGGAGTTCAACTACCGTTTCGCCGATGCCAAAGACGCCTGTATTTTTGTTGGCGTGCGCCTGAGCCGTGGCCTGGAAGAACGAAAAGAGATCCTCAGCCTGCTGCACGAGGGGGGATATAGCGTGGTGGATCTGTCCGACGATGAAATGGCGAAGCTGCACGTGCGCTACATGGTCGGCGGACGTCCGTCCAAGCCGCTGCGGGAACGCCTGTTCAGCTTCGAGTTTCCGGAATCGCCGGGCGCATTGCTCAAGTTCCTGCACACGCTGGGCACGCACTGGAACATCTCCCTGTTCCACTACCGCAGCCACGGCACCGATTACGGTCGCGTGCTGGCGGCGTTCGAGCTGGGCGAGCACGAGCCGGATTTCGAAACGCGGCTGAACGAGCTGGGCTATGAGTGTCACGACGAAACGCACAACCCGGCGTTCAGGTTCTTCCTCGCAGGGTAAGCGGAGCGTAGGTCGGGTCAGCGTAGCGCCAGCCGGCTTTAGTGATTCGGCAGTATCTTCCAGAACGCATCAATAAGCGGCTCATGCAGCCGCTTTTTTTGTGCGCACACGCCAAGCTCGAAGGGCGTTTTCTCGTCGCTGCGCTCCAGAATCATCACGCGGTTGCGCACCGGTTCCGGGCTGTTCTCCAGCACCACTTCCGGGAGCAGCGCCACGCCGCAGCCCAGCGCCACCATCGAAACCATCGCCTCATGCCCACCAACCGTCGCGTAGATTGACGGGTTGCTGATCTTCTGACGACGGAACCACAGCTCAATGCGGCGGCGCACCGGCCCCTGATCGGCCATGATAAACGGCACCGTTGACCAGTCCGGTTTTTCCACCGACACCTGATTACGCACCGGGCAGGGCAGCGCGGGGGCAATCAACACCACGGCCAGGTTCTCAAGCATGGAGAACGCCACCGCGCCCGGCAGGGTTTCCGGTTTGCCCGCAATGGCCAGATCGGCTTCGCCCGTCACCACTTTTTCCATTGCGTCGGCAGCATCACCCGTCGTGAGCTTAATTTCCACCGACGGATGTTCCGCGCGGAAACGGTCAAGGATCGGCGGCAGGTGGCTATAGGCGGCGGTTACCGAACAGAATATGTGAAGCTCCCCGGAAAGAGACGGCCCCTGCTGGTCGATAGTGTGTCGCAGCTGTTGGTACTGCAGCAGCGTTTGCTGGGCAAACACGCGCAGCTCTTCCCCGGCTTCGGTGAGAGTGACGGTGCGGTTATCGCGGACAAACAGGGGCTGGCCGAGGTCTTCCTCAAGCCGCTGGATCTGGCGCGACAGCGTGGAAGGACTGACGTGCATCGCGCGGGCACTGCGGCCAAAGTGACGGCTTTCCGCCAGGTGCAGGAACATTTTCAGATCGCGTAAATCCATGAATACCCATCCCCCGATTTACATTGCAAATACTGCAACGTGACGTTGTGAATATATCAATTTCCGCAATAAATTTCCTGTTGTAATGTGGGTACATTCTCGCTGAAAGGCGAACCGAACAATAAGACACACAACATCACGAGGTATCACCCATGGCTAACTACTTTAATACACTGAACTTGCGCCAGCAGCTGGCGCAGCTGGGCAAATGCCGCTTTATGGGGCGCGAAGAATTTGCCGATGGCGCGAGCTACCTTCAGGGTAAAAAAGTGGTCATCGTCGGCTGTGGCGCACAGGGCCTGAACCAGGGGCTGAACATGCGTGACTCCGGTCTGGATATCTCCTACGCCCTGCGCAAAGAAGCGATTGCCGAAAAGCGCGCGTCCTGGCGTAAAGCAACCGAAAACGGCTTCAAAGTGGGCACGTATGAAGATCTGATCCCGCAGGCGGATCTGGTGGTTAACCTGACGCCAGACAAACAGCACTCTGACGTGGTGCGTGCCGTACAGCCGCTGATGAAAGATGGCGCGGCGCTGGGTTACTCCCACGGCTTCAACATCGTGGAAGTGGGCGAGCAGATCCGCAAAGACATCACCGTCGTGATGGTGGCACCGAAGTGCCCGGGTACCGAAGTGCGTGAAGAGTACAAACGTGGCTTCGGCGTACCGACGCTGATCGCGGTTCACCCGGAGAACGATCCGAAAGGCGAAGGCATGGCGATTGCCAAGGCATGGGCAGCAGCCACTGGCGGCCACCGTGCGGGCGTGCTGGAATCCTCCTTCGTTGCAGAAGTGAAATCTGACCTGATGGGTGAGCAAACCATTCTGTGCGGTATGCTGCAGGCCGGTTCTCTGCTGTGCTTCGACAAGCTGGTGGAAGAGGGCACGGACCCGGCATACGCCGAAAAACTGATTCAGTTCGGCTGGGAAACCATCACCGAAGCGCTGAAGCAGGGCGGTATCACGCTGATGATGGATCGTCTGTCCAACCCGGCAAAACTGCGTGCTTATGCGCTGTCTGAACAGCTGAAAACCATCATGGCTCCGCTGTTCCAGAAACATATGGACGACATCATCTCCGGTGAATTCTCTTCCGGTATGATGGCCGACTGGGCGAACGACGATAAAAACCTGCTGACCTGGCGTGAAGAGACCGGTAAAACCGCCTTCGAAACCGCCCCGCAGTTTGACGGCAAAATCAGCGAGCAGGAGTACTTCGATAAAGGCGTTCTGATGATCGCGATGGTGAAAGCGGGCGTTGAGCTGGCGTTTGAAACCATGGTGGATTCCGGCATCATCGAAGAGTCTGCGTACTACGAATCACTGCACGAGCTGCCGCTGATCGCGAACACCATCGCCCGTAAGCGTCTGTATGAAATGAACGTGGTTATTTCGGATACCGCTGAATACGGTAACTACCTGTTCTCTTACGCCTGCGTACCGCTGCTGAAAGAGTTCATGACCACCCTGCAGGCGGGCGATCTGGGCAAAGCGATTGCGGAAGGCGCGGTAGATAACGCACAACTGCGCGACGTGAACGACGCCATTCGTAGCCACGAGATCGAGAAAGTGGGCCAGAAGCTGCGCGGCTACATGACCGATATGAAGCGTATTGCGGTAGCGGGTTAACCCTCTTGTCGGGTGGCGCTTCGCTTACCCGACCTACAAAAACGTAAAATGCAGGCCGGGTAAGGCGCAGTCGCCACCCGGCTTTTTATTTGCGATACAACACTTTAATGACGTGGTAGCCAAACTGCGTGTGCAGTGGACCCGTAGGCTCCAGCACCGGGCAGGAGAAAACCACTTTATCGAACGCCGGAACCATCTGGCCCTGACGGAATTCACCCAGGTCGCCGCCGCGTTTGCCTGACGGACAAATCGAGTGTTTCTTTGCCAGCTTGCCGAAGTCGGCGCCGTTTTTAAGCTGTTCAAGAAGATCCTGTGCCAGTTTCTCTTCTTTAACAAGGATATGCAGTGCTGCTGCTGTTTTTGCCATGATCGTGCCTTGAGTCAACGAGTTTACGCTCGGTATACTACCACGCGTTTTTCCTCCTCTCCCGACTTTCATTGAGCGATCCTTATGCGTTTAAACCCCGGACAACAACAAGCCGTCGAATTTGTCACCGGACCCTGCCTGGTGCTGGCGGGGGCGGGATCCGGTAAAACCCGCGTCATCACCAATAAAATTGCCCATCTTATCCGTGGCTGTGGCTATCAGGCGCGGCATATCGCGGCGGTGACTTTTACCAATAAAGCGGCACGCGAGATGAAAGAGCGCGTGGGCCAGACGCTGGGGCGCAAAGAGGCGCGCGGCCTGATGATCTCCACCTTCCACACGCTGGGGCTGGACATAATCAAGCGCGAGTATGCGGCGCTGGGAATGAAGTCTAATTTCTCGCTCTTCGATGACACCGATCAGGTGGCCTTGCTCAAAGAGCTGACCGAAGGGCTGATCGAGGATGACAAAACCGTTCTCCAGCAGCTGATCTCGACGATTTCCAACTGGAAAAACGATCTGATGACGCCATCGCAGGCAGCGGCGATCGCCAAAGGCGAACGGGATCGCATCTTCGCGCACTGCTACGGTCTGTACGATGCGCACATGAAAGCCTGTAACGTACTGGATTTCGACGATCTGATCCTGCTGCCTACGCTGCTGTTGCAGCGCAATGAAGAGGTACGCGAGCGCTGGCAGAATAAAATCCGCTACCTGCTGGTGGATGAATATCAGGATACCAACACCAGCCAGTACGAACTGGTGAAGCTGTTGGTCGGGCAGCGGGCGCGTTTTACCGTGGTGGGCGATGACGATCAGTCTATCTACTCCTGGCGCGGCGCACGTCCGCAAAACCTGGTGCTGCTGAGCAAAGATTTTCCGGCGCTGCAGGTGATTAAGCTGGAGCAGAACTACCGTTCGTCCGGGCGCATCCTGAAGGCGGCAAACATTCTGATCGCCAATAACCCGCACGTGTTTGAAAAGCGTCTCTTCTCCGAGCTGGGCTACGGCACGGAGCTGAAGGTGCTCAGTGCCAACAATGAAGAGCATGAAGCGGAGCGCGTCACCGGCGAGCTGATCGCCCATCACTTCGTGAATAAAACCGAATATAAGGACTACGCGATCCTCTATCGCGGCAACCACCAATCCCGCGTCTTTGAAAAGATGCTGATGCAGAACCGCATTCCGTACAAAATCTCGGGCGGTACCTCGTTCTTCTCCCGCCCGGAAATCAAAGACCTGCTGGCCTATCTGCGTGTGCTGACCAACCCGGATGACGACAGCGCCTTCCTGCGTATCGTGAACACGCCGAAGCGCGAAATCGGCCCGGCAACACTGCAAAAACTCGGCGAATGGGCGATGACGCGCAGTAAAAGTATGTTTACCGCCAGCTTCGATATGGGCCTGAGCCAGACGCTCACCGGGCGCGGCTACGACAACTTAACCCGCTTTACCTACTGGCTTGGCGAGGTGCAGCGGCTGGCGGAACGCGAACCCGTCGCCGCGGTGCGCGATCTGATCCATGGTATTGATTACGAATCCTGGCTCTATGAAACGTCCGCCAGCCCGAAGGCAGCAGAGATGCGGATGAAAAACGTTAACCAGCTGTTCAGCTGGATGACGGAAATGCTGGAAGGCTCTGAGATTGACGAGCCGATGACCCTGACGCAGGTGGTCACCCGCTTTACGCTGCGCGATATGATGGAGCGCGGCGAGAGCGAAGAGGAGGCCGATCAGGTTCAACTGATGACGCTGCACGCCTCTAAAGGGCTTGAGTTCCCGTATGTTTATCTGGTGGGGATGGAAGAGGGGTTACTGCCGCACCAGAGCAGCATTGACGAAGATAACGTCGATGAAGAACGTCGGCTGGCCTACGTGGGCATTACGCGTGCTCAAAAAGAGCTGGTCTTTACCCTGTGCAAAGAGCGCCGACAGTACGGCGAGCTTGTCCGCCCGGAACCGAGCCGTTTCCTGCTGGAGCTGCCGCAGGATGACCTGATCTGGGAGCAGGAGCGCAAGGTCATCACGGCTGAAGAGCGAATGCATAAAGGTCAGGCTAACGTGGCGAATATCCGCGCCATGCTGGCGAAAGCCAAAGAGAAGGGATGAAGCCGGGAGAATGGTAGGCCGGGCAAGCGCAGTGCCGCCCGGCGATGTTCGATAACCTTACTTAACCTCAAGCACCCAGTGAACGTAGCTCTGCCACTGGCACTCCTGTTCAATCAGCTCTGCACCCAGCGGATGATTATCCAGCCATTTTTCCGGCAGCGTCAGGATCAGTTTTTCATCTTCGACGTCAAGCGTAGTGGCGGGAAGCACATCATCACGACGGCGGCTGGCAAACAGGATCGCCAGACGCAGCAAGCGGCAAAGATGTTCTGCCACGCGCGGCGGAACGGCGTTTTGCTGGTGGAGCGAGGAGAGATCGACGGCGTTTGTCTGGTTCAGTAGCAGCGTCGCCAGAAGTTTTTTCTGCGCGGGGGTAAAGCCCGGCAAATCCAGGTTACGCACCAGCCAGGCAGCATGCAGCGGTGCCTGCTTGTACTCAACGCTCAGCCCAATCTCATGCAGCGCGCAGGCGCTGAGCAGCAGTTCGCGGCTTAACGGTTCAATATCCCAGCTCTGATTTACCCGATCGGCAAAAAGCGAGGCCAGCTGCGCCACGCGACCGGCCTGCTCGGCATCAACGATAAAGCGGCGCTGCACGTTGCGAAGTGTACGGCTGCGAATATCCTGATCGACGGAGAGGTGCAGCATCCCGTAAACCAGCCCTTCACGCAGTGCGCCGCCGGCCAGCGTCATACACTGGATGTTCAGCTCGGTGAAAATGGCGATCAGAATAGCCAGCCCGCTCGGGAAGACCAGCGCGCGTTCGAGCGTCAGACCTTCAATTTCGAGCTCTTCGAGGCGACCGCACTGGATAGCTCGCTGTTTGAGCTGCTGAAGTTTGGCAAGCGTGATCCGCTCGTCCATCCCCTGAGCCATCATGATTTCCTGCAACGCCTGCACGGTACCCGAGGCACCCACGCAGACTTTCCAGCCGTGATAGCGCAGCTCTTCCATTACCGGGCGCAGCACTTCACGGGCGGCGTTTTCAGCCTCGTCGAAGTTCTCTTTTGCGAGATTGCGATCGGTAAAGTAGCGTTCAAGCCAGGTGACACAGCCCATCGACAGGCTGAAAAGCGAGGTGGCCTGCGCGCCCGTGCCGGTGACCAGTTCGGTGCTGGCACCGCCGATATCCACCACCAGACGGCGATCGTCGCCGCCGGTCGTATGGGCCACACCCTGATAAATCAGGCGAGCTTCTTCCTCACCGCTAATAACCTGTACCGGACAGCCGAGGATCTCCTGCGCTTTGGCAATAAAATCCACGGCGTTCACCGCCAGGCGAAGCGTTGCCGTCGCGACAACGCGGATTTGCGCGTGCGGGATATCCTGCAGACGTTCAGCAAAGAGACGCAGACACTGCCAGCCACGTTCCATGGCTTCAGCAGAGAGATGGTTATCGCTGCTCAGGCCCGCCGCGAGACGGACCTTGCGCTTGATGCGGGTGAGCGTTTGTATGCTTCCCGCTACCTCGCGCACAACCAGCATATGAAAACTATTCGAACCGAGATCAATAGCTGCATAGAGCGAGGTAGAACTCATACACTTCATCCTTCACGCTGCCTCATCGTTGGCTGCGCCAGCTCACACCTGTCACTTACTGAAGTAAGCTCCAGGAGATTCGCAGACTTGCCGCCTTGATGCATCATGAATGATTTTGTGTATGGCATAATTTCCTAACCTGAACGACGACGATTACGCGGTGCGCCAGAACGACGCGGACCGTTGCCTGGACGGGCGCGGGTCAGGCGCTTCGGCGGCGGCAATTCGCTTAACAGCGCATCCGGATTGTACTTGCTCTGCGGGATAGAGTGACCGATATAGGTCTCAATCGCCGGGAGATTCAGCGCATACTCTTCGCACGCCAGGCTAATGGAGTGACCGCTTGCGCCAGCACGACCGGTACGACCGATACGGTGAACGTAATCTTCACAATCGTCCGGCAGGTCATAGTTAAAGACGTGCGTCACGGCTGGAATGTGCAGGCCGCGTGCGGCAACGTCGGTAGCGACCAGAATATCGAGATCGCCACGGGTAAATTCTTCGAGAATACGCAGGCGTTTTTTCTGCGCAACGTCGCCGGTCAACAGGCCAACGCGGTGACCGTCTGCAGCCAGGTGGCCCCAGATATCTTCACAGCGGTGCTTAGTATTGGCGAAGATAATGGCGCGATCTGGCCACTCTTCTTCAATCAGCGTTTGCAGCAGACGCATTTTCTCTTCATTAGAAGGATAGAAAAGCTCTTCTTTAATACGGTGGCCCGTTTTCTGTTCCGGTTCCACTTCGACATATTCGGCGTTGTTCATTTGCTCGAACGCCAGCTCGCGTACGCGATAAGAAAGGGTCGCAGAGAACAGCATGTTCAGGCGCTGGTTTGCCGCAGGCATGCGACGGAACAACCAACGGATATCTTTAATGAAGCCCAGATCGTACATACGGTCCGCTTCATCCAGCACCACAACCTGAATTGCGCCGAGGTTGATGTGGTTCTGTTTGGCGTAGTCGATAAGACGACCGGTAGTACCAATGAGGATATCTACGCCGCTTTCCAGCACTTTCAGCTGTTTATCGTAGCCGTCGCCGCCGTAGGCAAGGCCAAGCTTCAGGCCGGTAGCCTGTGCCAGCGGTTCCGCATCTGCGTGGATCTGTACCGCCAGTTCTCGCGTCGGAGCCATAATGAGCGCGCGCGGCTGGTTAACTTTGCGGTCTGCAATTGCGGGATGAGAAAGTAAATAATGAAACGTTGACGTTAAGAACGCCATCGTTTTGCCAGTACCGGTTTGCGCCTGCCCCGCAACATCGCGACCGGCCAGCGTCAGCGGCAGGGCGAGAGCCTGAATAGGCGTGCAGTTATGAAACCCTTTAGTTTCAAGGGCTTCGATCACCTTTGGGTGCAGGGCGAAGTCGGAAAACTTCTGTTCTGTTAAATGTGTTTTGCTCATAGTGTGGTAGAATATCAGCTTACTATTGCTTTACGAAAGCGTATCCGGTGAAATAAAGTCAACCTTTAGTTGGTTATTGCGACATCAACACGTCGTTGATGCGGGCGAAACCAACGTACCAGGCTTATTCCTGTGGAGTTATATATGAGCGATAAAATTATTCACCTGACTGACGACAGTTTTGACACGGACGTACTTAAGGCTGACGGGCTGATCCTCGTCGATTTCTGGGCTGAATGGTGTGGTCCTTGCAAAATGATCGCCCCGATTCTGGATGAGATCGCTGACGAGTATCAGGGCAAACTGACCGTTGCCAAGCTGAACATCGACCAGAACCCGGGTACCGCGCCGAAATACGGCATCCGCGGCATTCCAACCCTGCTGCTGTTCAAAAACGGTGAAGTGGCGGCGACCAAAGTGGGCGCACTGTCCAAAGGTCAGCTGAAAGAGTTCCTGGACGCCAACCTGGCGTAAGGTTTCTCGGCTGCGCGTCCAGAGCGCCTAATATTGTGTGGATCTCTGGACGCCCGGCTTTAGTCGTGCTAAGTTAGCTATGACTTCGTTTTAAACATATCTGTTGTTTGAATCTTGTTTTACCCGATACTTCCCGTTGTTGACACAAACAGTGCGTGAAGTTGCTAAATTCCGGGCTTGTCACTCAATCCGTCTTGTCGTTTCAGTTCTGCGTTCTTTCCCTGTGACCAGACAGCGTACAGACATGAGTTGATGGCCGCTAAACAGGCATGGATGACCCTGCCATACCATTCACATTATTAAGTTCGAGAATCACCCCGAGTTTAAGAACCCACACCATTATGAATCTTACCGAATTAAAGAACACGCCGGTTTCTGAGCTGATCACTCTCGGCGAAAATATGGGGCTGGAAAACCAGGCTCGTATGCGCAAGCAGGACATCATTTTCGCCATCCTGAAGCAGCACGCTAAGAGTGGCGAAGATATCTTTGGCGACGGTGTGCTGGAGATATTGCAAGACGGATTTGGTTTCCTCCGCTCTGCAGACAGCTCCTACCTCGCCGGCCCTGACGACATCTACGTATCCCCTAGCCAAATCCGCCGTTTCAACCTCCGCACTGGTGACACCATTTCAGGTAAGATTCGTCCTCCAAAAGAGGGTGAACGTTACTTTGCGCTGTTGAAAGTGAATGAAGTTAACTACGACAAGCCTGAAAACTCGCGTAACAAGATCCTCTTCGAGAACTTAACGCCGCTGCACGCGAACTCTCGCCTGCGCATGGAACGTGGTAACGGTTCAACCGAAGACTTAACGGCGCGTGTACTGGATCTGGCCTCACCAATTGGCCGTGGCCAGCGTGGCCTGATTGTCGCGCCGCCAAAAGCGGGTAAAACCATGCTGCTGCAGAACATTGCGCAGAGCATTGCTTACAATCACCCGGACTGTGTGCTGATGGTGCTGCTGATTGACGAACGTCCGGAAGAAGTGACAGAGATGCAGCGTCTGGTGAAAGGCGAAGTTGTGGCTTCTACCTTTGACGAACCAGCATCTCGCCACGTTCAGGTTGCAGAAATGGTTATCGAGAAGGCGAAACGCCTGGTTGAGCACAAGAAAGACGTGATCATCCTGCTCGACTCCATCACCCGTCTGGCGCGTGCGTACAACACCGTCGTACCGGCTTCCGGTAAAGTGCTGACCGGTGGTGTGGATGCGAACGCCCTGCACCGTCCGAAGCGTTTCTTCGGTGCGGCACGTAACGTGGAAGAGGGCGGCAGCCTGACCATCATCGCAACCGCGCTGATCGACACCGGTTCTAAGATGGATGAAGTGATTTACGAAGAATTTAAAGGTACAGGCAACATGGAACTGCACCTTTCTCGTAAAATCGCGGAAAAACGCGTCTTCCCGGCTATCGACTACAACCGTTCCGGTACCCGTAAAGAAGAGCTGCTCACCACTCAGGAAGAGCTGCAGAAAATGTGGATCCTGCGCAAAATCATTCACCCAATGGGCGAAATCGACGCAATGGAATTCCTCATTAATAAGCTGGCGATGACCAAAACTAACGACGATTTCTTCGATATGATGAAACGCTCGTAACGTAAATATTCCCAGCAAACGCCACGTTTTTACGTGGCGTTTTTCTTTTATGGACTATACGCTATTACGACTGACTCCCAATTTTGACCTGTCGGTGCGACAATAAGATAATTCGCACAGTAAAAACATTAATAGACTGAATAATAAACAAATGGAGTTGCAAGAGATGTGCTTTATGCCTTCTGGCCCGGCGCCATCATGGTTATACTCCCTTGACTGACATTTGTTGAGAAAATCCATTGTGAACCTACTCGATACGTTTACTGAACTAACCAGTATTTTTTTGTTCACCACCTGCTTTTTGTTTCTTGCGCGCAAGGTGGCAAAATATCTGGGGTTAGTGGATAAACCCAACTTCCGCAAACGCCATCAAGGGATGATCCCGTTGGTGGGTGGTATCTCCGTTTTTGCAGGTATCTGCTTCGCTTTCGCTGTTACCGATTACTACATTCCTCATGCCAGACTTTATCTCATCTGCGCGACGGTTCTGGTTGTCGTGGGGGCGCTCGACGATCGTTATGATATCAGCGTAAAAATTCGGGCCTTCGTTCAGGCTGCCGTGGGTATCGCTATGATGGTTGTGGCTAAACTTCATTTAGGCAGTCTGGGCTACATTTTTGGATCCTGGGAGTTGGTGCTCGGTCCGTTCGGTTACTTCCTCACGCTCTTTGCCGTGTGGGTTGCCATCAATGCCTTCAATATGGTCGATGGGATCGATGGTCTTCTGGGAGGGCTATCCTGCGTCTCGTTTGCAGCTATAGGGATGATTTTATGGTTCGATGGTCAATACAGCCTTGCGATGTGGTGCTTTGCCATGATTGCAGCCATTCTGCCTTATATCCTTTTAAATCTCGGCGCATTGGGCCGTCGCTATAAAGTCTTTATGGGTGATGCGGGCAGCACGTTCATCGGTTTTACAATCATATGGGTTTTGCTGGAAACTACGCAGGGTAAAACTCACCCGATTAGCCCCGTCACCGCACTATGGATTATCGCCATTCCGCTAATGGATATGGTGGCGATTATGTATCGCCGCCTGCGCAAAGGAATGAGTCCCTTCTCTGCCGACAGGCAACATATTCATCATCTGATCATGCGCGCGGGATTTACTTCTCGTCAGGCTTTCATGCTTATTACTCTGGCGGCTGCTATCCTTGCGAGCATTGGCGTTGCAGCGGAATACGCCCACTTTATTCCTGAATGGGTAATGTTGGTATTGTTCTTGCTAGCGTTTTCTTTGTATGGCTACTGCATTAAACGTGCATGGAGGGTTGCGCGTTTCATTAAGCGTATTAAACGCAGGATGCGTCGAAATAGTGGCAATAATCCAACTTTAACTAAATAAACTGGGATTGTGATGACTCAACCGTTGGCAGGAGCAAAATCAGAGATGAACGAGAATGAGCTGGATATTCGTGGCTTGTTTCGCGTTTTATGGGCGGGCAAACTGTGGATTGTTGGAACAGCATTAGGTTTTGCGCTAATTGCGCTTGCGTACACTTTCTTCGCAAAACAGGAGTGGAGCGCCACGGCGATAACAGATAGACCAACAGTTAACATGCTAGGTGGGTTCTATTCCCAGCAGCAGTTCCTGCGCAATCTGGATATCAAAGCGAACCTGGCCACGCCGGATCAGACGTCCGTTATGGATGAAGCCTACAAAGAGTTTGTCATGCAGCTGGCCTCCTGGGATACGCGTCGTGATTTCTGGTCCCAGACTGATTACTACAAGCAACGCATGGTGGGCAACAGCAAGGCCGATGCCGCGCTGCTGGATGATATGATCAACAACATCCAGTTTATGCCGGGCGATATCCTGCGTAACGTTAACGACAGCGTGAAGCTGATTGCGGAAACCGCGCCGGACGCCAATAACCTGCTTCGTCAGTACGTCGCTTTCGCCAGCCAGCGTGCGGCGAGCCATCTTAACGATGAGCTGAAAGGCGCATGGGCGGCGCGCACCATCCAGATGAAGGCGCAGGTTAAACGTCAGGAAGAGGTGTCAAAAGCCATTTTCACCCGCCGCGTCCATAACCTGGAGCAGGCGCTGAAAATTGCCGAACAGCGCAATATTTCCCGCAGCGAGACCGATGTCCCGGCTGACGAGCTGCCTGATTCCGAAATGTTCCTGCTGGGGCGTCCAATGCTCCAGGCGCGTCTTGAAAATCTCCAGGCCGTTGGCCCTGATTTTGACCTCGACTACGACCAGAACCGCGCCATGCTCAATACCCTGAACGTGGGCCCGACGCTGGATCCGCGTTTTCAGACCTATCGTTACTTAAGAACGCCTGAAGAACCTGTAAAACGCGATAGTCCGCGTCGCGCATTCCTGATGATCATGTGGGGGATTGTGGGCGCATTGACTGGCGCTGGCGTGGCGTTAACGCGTCGTCGCACTAATTATAAGAACGCCTAATCGAAGAGAATCGATGTGAAAGTACTTACCGTATTTGGCACCAGACCGGAGGCCATCAAGATGGCGCCTCTGGTCCATGCGCTGGCCAGGGATCCTGATATAGAAGTGAAAGTGTGCGTGACTGCCCAGCACCGTGAGATGCTCGATCAGGTTTTATCTCTCTTTTCTATTATCCCGGATTACGACCTCAATATTATGAAACCGGGGCAAGGACTGACGGAGATCACCTGCCGGATTCTGGAGGGATTGAAACCGATTCTGGAGTTATATAAGCCTGACGTCGTCCTCGTGCATGGTGACACCACGACAACCGTGGCGACCAGCCTGGCGGCATTCTACCAACGCATTCCGGTCGGGCATGTTGAAGCGGGCCTGCGGACGGGCAATCTCTATTCACCGTGGCCGGAAGAGGCCAACCGCACGCTAACGGGCCACCTGGCGATGTATCACTTCGCGCCAACCGAAAACTCGCGCCAGAATCTGCTGCGTGAAAACATTACTGATAACAAAATCTTCGTGACCGGGAATACGGTCATTGATGCGCTGATTTGGGTGCGCGATCGGGTGCTGGAGAACAAAGACCTCCAGAGCGAGCTCGCCGCGCGCTATCCGTTTTTACATAACGGTAAAAAGACCATTCTGGTGACGGGCCACCGTCGCGAAAGCTTTGGTCAGGGTTTTGAGCAAATCTGCCATGCGCTGGCCGAAATTGCCGCGCAGAATGAAGATGTGCAGATTGTCTATCCGGTGCACCTCAACCCTAACGTCAGCGAGCCGGTAAACCGCATTCTGGGTCATGTCGAGAATGTCTTACTGATTGAGCCACAGGACTACATGCCGTTTGTCTGGCTGATGAACCACGCCTGGCTGATCCTGACCGATTCCGGCGGCATTCAGGAAGAAGCGCCTTCGCTTGGCAAACCGGTGCTGGTGATGCGAGAAACCACGGAGCGTCCGGAGGCGGTGAAAGCGGGGACGGTACGTCTGGTCGGCACAGATCCGCAGCGTATCGTCGAAGAGGTCACACGCCTGTTACACGATGAAGAAGCGTACCAGGCGATGAGCAAAGCCCATAACCCGTACGGCGATGGGCAGGCCTGTGGTCGTATTTTGCATGCACTTAAACACAATCGGGTATCACTATGAGTTTTACTACCATCTCTGTCGTGGGTCTTGGTTATATTGGGCTGCCCACGGCGGCGGCCTTTGCCTCTCGTCAAAAGCAGGTTGTCGGCGTGGATATCAATGCGCGCGCGGTGGAAACCATCAACCGTGGCGAAATTCATATCGTGGAGCCGGATCTTGACCGCGTGGTGAAAGAGGCCGTCGATGGCGGCTTCCTGCGTGCCAGCACTACCCCCGTTGCGGCAGATGCGTATCTGATTGCGGTTCCGACGCCTTTCAAAGGCGACCATGAGCCTGATATGGCGTACGTCGAGGCCGCGGCCAAATCGATTGCGCCGGTGCTGAAAAAAGGCGCGCTGGTGATTCTGGAATCCACCTCGCCGGTAGGCGCAACCGAACAAATGGCGCAGTGGCTGGCGGACGCCCGCCCCGATCTGAGCTTCCCGCAGCAGGCCGGTGAACAGGCCGATATCAATATCGCCTACTGCCCGGAGCGCGTGTTGCCGGGCCAGGTCATGGTTGAACTGATTAAAAACGACCGCGTGATTGGTGGCATGACGCCCGCCTGTTCCGCACGCGCCAGCGAGCTGTATAAGATTTTCCTTGAAGGCGAATGCGTGGTGACCAACTCCCGCACCGCCGAGATGTGCAAGCTAACGGAAAACAGCTTCCGCGACGTCAACATCGCCTTTGCCAACGAACTGTCGCTGATTTGTGCCGATCAGGGCATTAACGTGTGGGAGTTGATTAGCCTGGCGAACCGTCACCCGCGCGTGAATATCCTCCAGCCGGGTCCGGGCGTGGGCGGCCACTGTATCGCGGTAGACCCATGGTTTATCGTCGCGCAAAATCCGGACCAGGCGCGCCTGATCCGTACCGCGCGCGAAGTGAACGACAGTAAACCGCACTGGGTACTGAACCAGGTTAAAGCCACTGTGGCAGACTGTCTGGCAGAGAGCGGTAAACGCGCCAGCGAACTGAAAATCGCCTGCTTCGGCCTGGCCTTCAAGCCAAACATCGACGATCTGCGCGAAAGCCCGGCAATGGAAATTGCCGAAATGATTGCCGGATGGCACAGCGGTGAAACGCTGGTGGTGGAACCAAACATCCATGAGCTGCCGGCAAAACTGGCGGGACACTGCACGCTGACCGCCTTAGACGCCGCGCTGGCAACGGCGGATGTGCTGGTGCTGCTGGTCGATCACAAAGATTTTAAAGCGATCGCCGGTGATGCCGTGCGCCAGCAGTATGTGGTTGATACCAAAGGTGTCTGGCGTTGAGTGAACTCTACGGCGCGCTTGAGTCTCTTCAGTGGGAAAGCGCCTTTTTTGCGCTTCCCACGGCGATTGTCCGTCTGAGTGAAAATGCCCCTGCGCTCACCGAGGTGGATTTCGCTGCCTGGGAACGGGTACAGGCTAAAATCCCGGCGGACCGCGCCGACCTGCTGGACGCGCTTCAGCAGCGCGGTTTCCGTCTGGTCGAAGGCGAGGTTGATCTCTCCCTGTCGATCGCCCGCCACGCTTCGCCAGGCGCAGAAGTGGCGACAGAGCGGGATATCCCGGCGCTGCGCCAGCTGGCTGAGCAGGCGTTTGCCCGGAGCCGCTTTCGCGCGCCCTGGTATGCGCCCCAGGACAGCGGACGCTTTTACGCCCAGTGGATCGAAAATGCCGTCCGAGGCACATTCGACCACGTTTGTCTGGTTTTTCGCGCGGCGGGCGGCCAGATTCAGGGCTTTGTCTCGCTGCGTAAGTTGAATGAGCATGACGCGCGTATCGGGCTGCTTGCCGGGCGCGGCATGGGAGAAAAACTGATGCAGGCCGCGCTGTACTGGGCGCAGCAACAGGAATGCTCGACGCTGCGGGTGGCGACCCAGATGGGCAACACCGCCGCGCTGAAACGTTATATTGCGAGTGGGGCCAACGTTGACGCCACCGCTTACTGGCTATACAGGTGACATGATGATCCCATTTAACGCCCCCCCCGTCGTCGGTACGGAACTCGACTACATGCAGTCTGCTATGGGCAGCGGCAAGCTCTGCGGTGACGGAGGCTTTACCCGTCGCTGCCAGCAGTGGATGGAACAGCGTTTCCACAGCGCCAAGGTGCTGCTGACGCCGTCCTGTACCGCCTCCCTGGAAATGGCGGCTCTGCTGCTGGATATCCAGCCCGGTGATGAAGTGATCATGCCGAGCTACACCTTCGTCTCCACGGCGAACGCGTTTGTCCTGCGCGGTGCCAAAATTGTGTTTGTCGATGTCCGCCCCGACACCATGAACATCGACGAATCGCTGATCGAAGCGGCGATCACCGACAAAACGCGGGTGATTGTCCCGGTTCACTACGCGGGCGTGGCCTGTGAAATGGACACGATCATGGCGATTGCCAAAAAGCATAATCTGTTCGTGGTGGAAGATGCCGCTCAGGGCGTGATGTCCACCTACAAAGGGCGTGCGTTGGGCACTATCGGCCATATCGGCTGCTTTAGCTTCCACGAAACCAAAAACTACACCGCCGGTGGCGAAGGGGGAGCGACGCTGATTAACGATCGCGCCCTGGTTGAACGCGCAGAAGTGATCCGCGAAAAAGGCACCAACCGCAGCCAGTTCTTCCGCGGGCAGGTAGACAAATACACCTGGCGCGATATCGGCTCCAGCTACCTGATGGCTGACCTTCAGGCTGCCTATCTTTGGGCGCAGCTCGAGGCGGCAGAGCGCATTAACCTGCAACGCCTCTCCCTGTGGCAAACCTATTACGACGCGCTGGCACCGCTGGCTAAAGCGGGGCGCATTGAGCTGCCGACCATTCCGGCGGATTGTGTCCACAACGCCCATATGTTCTACATCAAGCTGCGCGATAACGACGATCGCAGCGGCCTGATTGCCTGGCTGAAAGAGGCTGAAATTCTGGCAGTGTTCCACTACATTCCGCTGCACTCCAGCCCTGCCGGTGAAGCGTTTGGCGTGTTTGCCGGTGAAGACCGTTACACCACCAAAGAAAGTGAGCGTTTGCTTCGCTTGCCGCTCTTTTACAATCTTGAGCCAGTTAACCAACGTACGGTCATCAACACCCTTCAGAGTTATTTCGGCTGATATGTCTCTGGCAAAAGCATCGATGTGGACCGCTGCGTCCACACTCGTCAAAATTGGTGCCGGGTTACTGGTCGTCAAGCTGCTGGCCGTCTCCTTTGGCCCTTCCGGGGTTGGTCTGGCGGGCAACTTCCGCCAGCTGGTGACGGTGCTGGGCGTGCTGGCGGGGGCCGGGATATTCAACGGTGTGACCAAATACGTCGCACAGTACCATGATGACGCCGAAAAATTGCGCACCGTCGTGGGCACCTCGTCCGCCATGGTGCTGGGCTTTTCAACGCTGCTGGCTGCGGTATTTTTGCTGGCCGCAGCGCCCATCAGTCAGGGCCTGTTTGGACATACCCACTTCCAGGGGTTGATTCGCCTGGTTGCGCTGGTGCAGATGGGTATCGCCTGGGCAAACCTGCTGCTGGCGCTAATGAAGGGCTTCCGTGATGCCGCCGGAAACGCGCTGGCGCTGATCCTCGGCAGCATCATCGGCGTGATTGCCTACTACTTCTGCTATCGCCTGGGTGGCTATGAAGGGGCGCTGCTGGGACTGGCGCTTGTGCCTGCGCTGGTGGTTATCCCGGCCGCATTTATGCTGATACGCAGAGGCGATATTCCTCTTCGTTACCTCAAGCCGCAGTGGGACAAGGTACTGGCTGGTCAGCTTGGGAAATTTACCCTGATGGCGCTTATTACCTCCGTCACGCTGCCCGTGGCCTACGTGATGATGCGAAACCTCCTCGCAGCGCACTACAGCTGGGATGAAGTGGGTATCTGGCAGGGCGTAAGCAGTATTTCCGACGCATACCTCCAATTTATAACGGCTTCCTTTAGCGTCTATTTGCTGCCAACCTTATCGCGCCTGACCGAAAAGAGAGACATTACCCGCGAGATTGTCCGCTCCCTGCGTTTTGTGTTACCCGCCGTCGCGGCCGCCAGTTTCACCGTCTGGCTCTTGCGTGATGTCGCCATCTGGCTGCTCTTCTCCGCGAAGTTTGCCGCCATGCGCGACCTGTTCGCGTGGCAGCTGATCGGTGATGTACTGAAAGTGGGTGCTTACGTTTTCGGTTATCTGGTGATTGCGAAAGCCTCGTTGCGGCTGTATATCCTGGCAGAGATTAGCCAGTTTGCGCTCCTGACGGCATTCTCTCACTGGCTGATCCCAACCCAGGGTGCGCTGGGCGCCGCTCAGGCCTATATGGCAACCTATATCGTTTATTTCGCTGCCTGTTGCGGCGTATTTTTACTTTGGCGTAGACGCGCATGACTGCACTGATTCACATACTGGGGTCAGATATCCCACACCATAACCAGACCGTTCTGCGGTTCTTTAATGATGAACTGGCACCCGGCACGCCCGATGCACGCGAGTTTATGGTTGCAGGCCAGGATAGCGGCCTGAGCGCGGCGTGTCCGGCACTCAACATGACCTTCTGGCCGGACAAAGCGGCGCTGGCGAAGGCGGTGGTTGCCAAAGCCAAAGCGGATCGCGAGCAGCGCTTCTTCTTTCACGGACAGTTTAATACTGGTCTGTGGCTGGCGCTGCTGAGCGGCGGGATCAAGCCCTCTCAGTGCAGCTGGCATATCTGGGGTGCAGATCTCTACGAAGTGTCCCGTGGGTTGAAATTCCGCCTTTTCTATCCGCTGCGCCGCATGGCGCAAGGGCGCGTAGGCTGCGTATTCGCTACCCGCGGCGATCTCAATTACTTTGCCAAACAGCACCCTGGCGTGCGCGGTGAACTGCTCTATTTTCCGACGCGGATGAACCCGGCGCTCAACACGATGGCTAACGATACGGTGCGCGACGGCAAGCTGACCATCCTGGTGGGTAACTCCGGCGATCGCAGTAACGAACACGTGGCGGCGCTCAGGGCGGTACATCAGCAGTTTGGTGATACGGTCAACGTCGTGGTGCCGATGGGCTACCCGGCCAATAACGATGCTTATATTGACGAAGTGAGCCAGCAGGGTCTCGCGCTCTTTAGCGCTGAAAACCTGACTATTCTGCGCGATAAGCTGGCGTTTGATGACTATCTTGCGCTGTTGAGAAAGTGCGATTTAGGCTATTTCATCTTTGCCCGTCAGCAGGGGATTGGTACGCTGTGTCTGCTGATTCAGGCTGGCATCCCGTGTGTGCTCAACCGCGAGAATCCGTTCTGGCAGGACATGGCGGAACAAGATATCCCGGTTCTGTTCACCACAGACACTCTTAATGAAAAGGTGGTGCGGGAAGCCCAGCGTCAGCTGGCGCTGGTGGATAAAAATGCCATCGACTTCTTCAGCCCGAACTACCTCACGCCGTGGCATCGCGCGCTGCGTATCGCGTCAGGAGATAACGCATGAGCCAGTTGCAATTTAGCGGCTTGTTGGTGGTCTGGCTGCTGAGCACGCTGTTTATCGCCACGCTGACCTGGTTTGAGTTCCGTCGCGTACGCTTTAACTTCAACGTCTTTTTCTCGCTGCTGTTTCTGCTGACCTTCTATTTCGGTTTCCCGCTGACCAGCATTCTGGTCTTCCGTTTTGATGTGGGCGTCGCGCCCCCGGAAATCCTGCTTCAGGCGCTGTTATCAGCAACCTGTTTCTACGCGGTGTATTACGTCACCTATAAAACGCGCCTGCGCCCGGTCAAAGCGACTGCACCCCGTCGGGCGTTATTCACCATGAACCGGGTAGAGACGCACCTGACGTGGGTGATGCTGATGACCATTGCGCTGGTAAGCGTGGGCATCTTCTTCATGCACAACGGTTTTCTGCTGTTCAAGCTGCAATCCTACAGCCAGATATTTTCGGCAGAAGTGTCAGGCGTTGCGCTTAAGCGCTTCTTCTACTTCTTCATCCCGGCGATGCTGGTGGTCTTTTTTCTCCGTCAGGACAGCAAAGCCTGGCTGTTCTTCCTCGTGAGCACCGTGGCGTTCGGCATTTTGACCTACATGATCGTCGGCGGAACGCGCGCCAATATCATTATTGCCTTCGCCATCTTCCTGTTTATCGGCATCATTCGCGGCTGGATCTCCTTATGGATGCTGGCAGCGGCAGGGGTGTTCGGTATTGTCGGGATGTTCTGGCTGGCGCTTAAACGCTACGGCCTGAACGTGGCCGGTGACGAGGCGTTCTACACCTTCCTGTACCTGACGCGCGACACGTTCTCGCCATGGGAAAACCTGGCGCTGCTGCTGCAGAACTACGACAAAATCGATTTCCAGGGCTTAGCGCCCATTGTCCGCGACTTCTACGTCTTTATTCCGACCTGGCTGTGGCCGGATCGGCCTGGCGTAGTGCTTAACACGGCGAACTACTTTACCTGGGAAGTGCTGAATAACCATTCCGGGCTGGCTATCTCACCCACGCTGATTGGTTCGCTGGTGGTGATGGGAGGAACCTGGTTCATTCTGCCAGGGGCGGTTGCGGTAGGGCTGATAATCAAATGGTTTGACTGGCTCTATGTGCGCGGCCTGGAGGAGACGAACCGCTACAAAGCGGCGATTTTGCACAGTTTCTGTTTTGGTGCCATTTTCAATATGATCGTTCTGGCGCGTGAGGGGCTGGATTCGTTTGTCTCACGCGTCGTCTTTTTTATGGTCGTTTTCGGTATCTGTCTGCTGCTGGCCAAACTGCTGTACTGGTTGTTTGACAGTGCAGGGCTGGTACACAGACGCGAGCCACGGGGCAGCACAACGCTGTCGGAAGTCTGAGTAGGGATTGTCATGACGGATACAACCTCCGCGCCACGCTACGCGCTGCGCGGTCTGCAGCTTATTGGCTGGCGTGATATGCAGCATGCGCTGGATTTTCTGTTCGCGGACGGGCAGATGAAATCGGGCACGCTGGTGGCGATTAACGCAGAAAAAATGCTGGCGGTCGAAGATAACCCGGAAGTGAAAAGCCTGATTGAGGCTGCCGAGTTTAAATATGCCGACGGTATTAGCGTGGTGCGCTCCATCCGCAAAAAGTTTCCTGGTGCTAATGTATCGCGCGTGGCGGGTGCAGACCTGTGGGAAGAGCTGATGGCGCGCGCGGGCGCAGAGGGCACGCCGGTATTCCTGATTGGCGGTAAGCCAGAGGTGCTCGCCCAGACGGCGCAGAAGCTGCGCAGCCAGTGGAATGTTAATATTGTGGGTCTTCAGGACGGTTACTTCAAACCGGACGATCGGCAGGCGCTTTTCGAGCGCGTGCGGGACAGCGGGGCGAAAATCGTCACCGTGGCGATGGGCTCTCCGCGTCAGGAGATCCTGATGCGCGATTGTCGTCTGGTCTGCCCGAATGCGTTGTACATGGGCGTTGGCGGTACCTATGACGTCTTTACCGGCCACGTTAAGCGTGCACCGAAGGTCTGGCAAAACCTCGGGCTGGAGTGGCTGTATCGCCTGCTCTCACAGCCGACGCGCATCAAACGACAGATTCGCCTGCTGCGCTACCTCTCCTGGCACTACACCGGGAAAATGTAATCAAAATGTAGCGCGATATGCTGGTCGCGCTGCAACTCCCCTGCAAAACTGCTGCGTTTATGTGCAATGCATTCATTTTTTTAATGCATCGTTTGCCATTTGCCCGATTTTGAGAAACCATTCGCCCGTATTTCAGTACCCCTAAAAAATAATAACCGGCAAAAAGCCGGGAAACAGCAAACACAACCGAGGATTTATGGCAGAGAAAAAACCGGAGCTACAGCGTGGGCTGGAAGCTCGACATATTGAATTGATCGCCCTGGGCGGGACGATCGGCGTCGGCCTCTTTATGGGCTCCGCGAGTACGCTCAAATGGGCTGGACCTTCCGTACTGCTGGCGTACATCATCGCCGGGCTGTTCGTCTTCTTCATCATGCGTTCCATGGGCGAAATGCTCTTTCTGGAGCCGGTAACCGGTTCATTCGCCGTTTATGCGCACCGTTATATGAGCCCGTTCTTCGGCTACCTGACGGCGTGGTCGTACTGGTTTATGTGGATGGCGGTAGGCATTTCGGAGATCACCGCGATAGGGGTCTACGTCCAGTTCTGGTTCCCGGATATGGTGCAGTGGATACCTGCGCTCATCGCCGTGGGGCTGGTGGCGCTGGCGAACCTTGCCGCCGTGCGGCTTTACGGTGAAATTGAGTTTTGGTTCGCGATGATCAAAGTCACCACCATTATCGTCATGATTGTGGTCGGCCTCGGGGTGATCTTCTTCGGATTTGGCAACGACGGACACGCGATCGGCTTTAGCAACCTGACCGAGCATGGCGGTTTCTTCGCCGGGGGCTGGAAAGGTTTCCTGACGGCGCTGTGTATCGTTGTGGCGTCGTATCAGGGCGTTGAGCTTATCGGTATCACCGCGGGTGAAGCGAAAAACCCGCAGGTCACGCTGCGTAGCGCGGTCGGTAAAGTGTTATGGCGTATTCTCATTTTCTACGTGGGCGCGATTTTCGTTATCGTGACCATCTTCCCGTGGAACGAAATCGGCACCACCGGCAGCCCGTTTGTCTTAACCTTCGCGAAGATTGGCATCACGGCGGCGGCAGGCATCATCAACTTCGTGGTTCTGACCGCGGCGCTGTCCGGCTGTAACAGCGGAATGTACAGCTGTGGCCGCATGCTTTACGCGCTGGCTAAAAATAACCAGCTGCCGGCAGCAATGGGCAAAGTGTCGCGTGCGGGCGTTCCGGTGGCGGGCGTGGCGGTCTCGATTGGCATCCTGCTGATTGGCTCATGCCTGAACTACATTATTCCTAACCCGCAGCGCGTGTTCGTTTACGTCTACAGTGCCAGCGTGCTGCCGGGGATGATCCCGTGGTTTGTTATCCTGATTAGCCAGCTGCGTTTTCGTCAGGCGCATAAAAAGGCGATTGCCAGCCACCCGTTCCGCTCCATTCTGTTCCCGTATGCGAACTATTTAACGATGGCCTTCCTGATTTGCGTATTAATCGGGATGTACTTTAATGAAGATACCCGCATGTCGCTGTTTGTCGGGATTATCTTCCTTGCCGCCGTGACGGTTGCTTATAAGCTTTTTGGCCTGGGACGCCGCGTGACCACGCAGAAAGTGGAGGATTAAGCGGCAAAATGTGCAAACCATAACCAAACGCGCATATTTTTCAAAAAAGCACTAGACAGCGGGGACGGAGGTACGTAATATCCAGCCCCGCAACGGCGCTAAGCGCCCGTAGCTCAGCTGGATAGAGCGCTGCCCTCCGGAGGCAGAGGTCTCAGGTTCGAATCCTGTCGGGCGCACCATTAACCCGGTGCTGGAGCTGCGGTGGTCTGAGAAGTAGTCAGTACCGCGTGAAAGAATACAGTGGTGGCTATAGCTCAGTTGGTAGAGCCCTGGATTGTGATTCCAGTTGTCGTGGGTTCGAATCCCATTAGCCACCCCATTATTTGAAAGAGTTGTGAATTGCGAAGGTGGCGGAATTGGTAGACGCGCTAGCTTCAGGTGTTAGTGTCCTTTGGATGTGGGGGTTCGAGTCCCCCCCCTCGCACCACGACTTTTAAAATGAATTGAACTAAAAATTCAAAAAAGCAGTACATCGGCGAGTAGCGCAGCTTGGTAGCGCAACTGGTTTGGGACCAGTGGGTCGGAGGTTCGAATCCTCTCTCGCCGACCAATTTTGAACCCCGCTTCGGCGGGGTTTTTTGTTTTCTGCGGTTTATTCTCCCCTGTAGCCATTCCCCGACAGCGCTGTGTCTGAATGTCGCGTTTCAGCGACAACTAACTTCATGAAATAACTCAATAATTTTTTTAGACGCTATTACTGTCGTTTTTGAGCGACACTTCAGCTCATTTTCAGGTGTGGGATGCGCGATAAGACGGTACTTATCGCCGAAAATTCCTTTTATCTTAAAATGTTGCGCAATGTAAAAGTTCTTCGTGTAACGTTGGCACGTTACGTGCAATAATATACGTGTAGATGCTCATTCCATCTCTTATGTTCGCTTTAGTGCCTCATAAACTCAGGAATGACGCAGAGCCGTTTACGGTGCTTATCGTCCACTGACAGATGTCGCTTCGGCCTCATCAAACACCATGGACACAACGTTGAGTGAAGCACCAAATATGTTGTCTTACAGACCTGTTTTAACGCCTGCTTTTATAGCAGGCGTTTTTTTATGGGCAAAAAAAAGGAGGCCGTCTGGCCTCCTTTTTCATTACGGCTGTGTACCGTTATTCTGCAGCGTTAGCAGCAGCCCGTCGCGCCGCATGGCTGCGGCCTCTTCCGGCTTATGCTGTTTATCCAGCGAATCAGCAAGCCAGGCGTAGTCAAACGCGTCCGGACGCTGTTTCAGCGCCGCGCGGAAGGCCAGGCTCGCTTCCTGCCATTCACCGTGCTTCATCAGCGATTGGCCCAGCGTGCTCCACAGCAGCGGACGGTCGCCCACGGTTTTGATCTGCTGGCGCAACACTTTTTCGATTTGCTCTGGGTTATTGGTTCTCAGGCGCGGGATCACCATCACCAGACGATCGTCGTACTGGCGCTTCAGGCCGTCGAGGAGGATCTCCTGAGCGGTGTCGTGGTCGTCACACTCAATCAGGTGTTCCGCCATCGCCACCTGCAGAGGGATCTGCTGGCGTGTTTTGCGGCTCTGATTCTTCCACCAGGTTTTCAGACCGTCGCTGCCCAGGTCGGCACGCGCCTGGTCCATCAGGCCAATCCACGCCAGACGCTGAAGTTCGTCACGATGCTCATCGTCGCCGACGTCGGCTTTCGCCATCGACGGGATGATGTCCAGCAGCGAGCCCCACGCGCCGGTACGGATGTAGGCCTGTTCAGCAAGGCGCAGCACTTCCGGGTGGCGCGGCGTAATTTCCAGCAGTCGGTCAACGCCGTGGCGTGCTGCATGGTTTTCATTACGGGCCAGCTGCAGGCGAACGCGGGTGATCTCAACCGGAATAGGATCTTTAGGAGACAGCTCAGACGCGCGCTCCAGATGCTGGTTGGCGCGCGCTTCATCTCCACGCTGCTGCGCAGCTTCTGCGGCCAGCAGGTAGTTAACCACCGGCTGCTCGGCGTGGTCGGCGTTTTTCGACATCAGCTTTTCAACCTGCTGATAATCGCCTTCGGCGAGCTTAAGCAGCGCCTGCTCGGTTTGCTTACGCGCACGACGACGCTTGCGGCCAACGAACCAGCCGCGAGTATGCGCGCCGGTGCGGAAAATACGGCGCAGGATCCACTCAACGGCAAACAGCACCACAACGCCGAGGATCAGGATGATCACTAACCCGGTCACACTGGTTTCAACGTTGTAGTTGTCGGTCTGGATCAGGACGTAACCCTGATGTCCCGCCAGCATAGGCCCAAGGACGATCCCGGCGATCAACAGTAAG
The DNA here is from genome assembly GCF_019047785.1 of Enterobacter cancerogenus. Classification (NCBI taxonomy): domain Bacteria; kingdom Pseudomonadati; phylum Pseudomonadota; class Gammaproteobacteria; order Enterobacterales; family Enterobacteriaceae; genus Enterobacter; species Enterobacter cancerogenus. Next base: position 2,883,690 of record NZ_CP077290.1, read on the forward strand.
AAGAGCAAGAGGACTTTTAACATGATCACTCTCCTTGTGGTGCGCTTTCAGGCGCTGGCGCGGCGGCAGGCGCGGCGGTATTCGGTTCAGCCGCAACGCCCGGCTGTGCCAGCAGGTTGCGCACGCGCGTTTGCATCAGCTTTTCCAGAATCGGCTGGCTGGACAGTTTGTCCGGCACGTTCATGGTGATGTTCTGCTGGCTCAGCGTGTCGATGTCTTCCAGGAACGCGGTGGTAGTAGCATCGTCAGTATTGTAGTAAGCGCGCACCCACGTGGAGACGTTGTCCAGCGCCTGCTTGTAGGTCTCTTCCTGATGGCGCGGCACGGCCTGTGCGGCAACCAGCAGGCGGGAGCGAATGTTCTCGCGCAGGTAGATATCCTGATTCGGCGCAAGCAGCGGGACGGCGGTTTCATCGCGGCGGCGGATAGTAATGAAGCTATCCATAAAGTTCTGCCAGCTTTTTTGCAGGTTCACGCGCCATTCGCTGAGCGAGCTGGACAGCTCCGTGCCGTCGGAGTCCATCGGGGAGTCGTCGTCGTTGTTATCGGCCAGCTGCAGGTTATCAATCTGGTTGGAGAGCTGATTAACCTTCAGGATGATGCCGTCATAATCCACCTGTGAAACGGCGGAGAGGCTGGCGATATCTTCGGTAATCGCACGACGCGCGGTAATAAGGCTTGGGTCGTTCATGTCTGCCAGGCTCGCATCGGCGCTTTTCAGCAGCGCGGCAGCGGTGGTGACGTCCTGATCGCTCCAGAGCTTACGCCCGGCCAGCTTCACCAGGAAATCGGCCTGTGAAAGCAGCCAGGTTTTCGCATCGGTACCGGAGATGGTGGCGACCTTCTGCTGCACTTCATCCAGCTGTTTAGTCAACGCCTGTTGCTTGCTGTTGGCATCAGCCAGCGCGGTGGCCTGCTGTTTGATCACGCCTTCCAGCTCGGTTTTTTGCGCTTCCTGTGCTTTTTGCAGCGCGGTCAACTGGCTGACGAGCGCATCGCTGGTCGCCGTCTGGTGAGTGCCTTGTTGCTTCACCAGTCCATACAGGCCTACGCCTGCGGCCAGCGCTATCGCGATGGCAATGGCGCTCAGCGCGAGGCTGGTTTTGTTGCTGCCGGTTTTCTTCTCAGCGGCCTTTTCAGTCGTCTCTGGCTGTGGGGTCAGATCCACAGTTTCCCTGGTCTCTTCAACCACGGCGGATGATTTTTCGTGTTCCGTCATTATGGCTTCCCATTATGAGAGTTGTTGTAATGCGCGCAGCAGCGCATCGTTGTCGGCGTTATCAGCGATCCGAATATCTTGCCAGCCCAGTTCCCGGGCCTGGTTCGCCAGACGCTCACTGACGACCAGAAGCCGACAGCGGAGTAACCAGTTTTCACGATACCATTGCGGAATAAGTGTCCAAAGCTGTTGCAGCATTTCACCGCTGGTCACCACCAGGGTGTTAATCCCGCGCGTATGCCAGCGCATGGCCTCTTCCGCGCCGTCATAATGTTTTGCGCAGCGCTGATAGCATTCGCAAAACGTTACGTCAGCCCCGCGTGCGCGCAGCGTTTCACCCAGCAGTTCACGCCCGCCATTACCGCGCAGTATCAGCGCACGTTTCCCGACAATAGTTTGTAATTCAGGTAATTGTAGCAAGACTTCGCTGATCTCCCGATCTAACGGGTAGAGAATTTCGCTTCCACTAACGGTATGCAGGGCCAGGGCGGTGGTGCGCCCGATGGCGAAATAGCGCGGTGCTGCAGGCCAGTCGCGCTGCTGCTGTTGCAGCTGCGCATGGGCAAAATCCACGGCGTGTTGCGACAAGGCAAAGAGCAAATCGCCTTCCCGAAGGGTATGTAGCTGGTCGGCAAGCATCGAAAGCTGCCGGCCAGGAGAGAACTCAATCAGCGGAAAACTCCAGGCCACCCGCCCCAGTGCGCGCAAACGGCTCACTAATTGTTCCCCTGCGGGAGAAGGGCGGGTGACAAGAATACTCATGCTGGGGGTTCTCCGTTATAGACCTCGGCCAGAATTTCACGCGCGCCGTTATTGAGCAACTCTTCTGCCAGCGACACGCCAAGCGCCTCGGCGTCCTGCGGCTTGCCGCGGCGTTCACCGCGAACCATCTGCGAGCCGTCCGGCGCGCCAACCAGCGCGCGCAGCCACAGCTCGCCATTGCTTAATTCAGCATAGCTGCCAATGGGCACCTGACATCCCCCTTCGAGGCGGGTGTTCATTGCGCGTTCGGCTTTTACGCGGATCGCGGTGTCGTCGTGGTTCAGCGGCGCGAGCAGCGCACGCGTGCGATCATCGTCCAGGCGGCACTCAATGCCCACGGCACCCTGGCCCACGGCCGGAAGGGAAAACTCGGGCGGCAGCGCCACGCGGATACGTGATTCCAGGTCAAGGCGCTTCAGCCCCGCCACGGCGAGGATAATCGCATCATATTCGCCGTTATCCAGCTTGCCGAGGCGCGTGCCAACGTTGCCGCGCAGCGAACGGATGACCAGGTCTGGCCGGCGTTCAGCCAACTGACACTGGCGACGTAAACTGGACGTGCCAACCACGCTGCCTACCGGCATCGCATCAAGCGAATCATAGTGGTTAGAGACAAACGCATCGCGCGGATCGTCACGCTCGCAGATGGTCACCAGCCCCAGCCCTTGCGGGAACTCAACGGGCACATCCTTCATCGAATGCACGGCGATATCGGCGCGGTTTTCAAGCAATGCCAGTTCCAGCTCTTTGACGAACAAGCCTTTCCCACCGACCTTGGCCAGCGGTGTATCAAGGATCACATCGCCGCGCGTGACCATTGGCACCAGTTCGACGCGTAATCCGGAATGGCAGGCTTCAAGGCGCTGCTTAACATAATGTGCCTGCCAGAGCGCAAGGGGGCTTTGGCGTGTGGCAATTCTCAAAACATTGTCTAACATGCTTGTTACCGTCATTATCAATCACTAACCATCCTAACATTGTTGACACTCGGATGGCAGTTTTACGGTGACGACGTAAGAAGAGGGACAGGGCTGCGCATGCATCAGCCACAGCCGTATTCAGGAATTTACACGTACAGAACGGTGCTACACTTGTATGTAGCGCATCTTTCTTTACGGTCAACCGGCAAGGTGTTAAATTGATCACGTTTTAGACCATTTTTTCGTCTGTACCACCATAAAGATAAGGGCGAAAAAGGGTAACGGTTATCTTTTTGAAATACTGCGGGCCCGCGGTTATTCGATTCTGGAATAGCCAGTGACGCCCGGGAACATCAGGCGATACGTCTTGTACCTCTATATTGAGACTCTTAAACAGAGACTGGATGCCATAAATCAACTGCGTGTGGATCGCGCGCTTGCTGCCATGGGACCTGCTTTCCAACAGGTTTACAGTCTGCTGCCGACATTATTGCACTATCACCATCCGCTGATGCCGGGCTACCTTGATGGTAACGTTCCCCAGGGCATTTGCCTCTTCACGCCTGATGAAACCCAACAGCATTACCTGACCGAACTCGAACTCTATCGCGGTATGCCGCCGCAGGAATCGCCGAAAGGTGAACTGCCGATTACCGGTGTTTACTCCATGGGAAGTACCTCATCGGTAGGGCAAAGCTGTTCGTCTGATCTCGATATTTGGGTTTGTCATCAGGCCTGGCTTGATAACGACGAACGCCAGCTGTTGCAGCGTAAATGCAGCCTGCTTGAAAGCTGGGCGGCCTCGCTCGGCGTGGAAGTTAGCTTCTTCCTGATTGATGAAAACCGTTTCCGCCATAATGAGAGCGGCAGTCTGGGTGGTGAAGACTGCGGCTCAACGCAGCACATCTTATTGCTGGACGAGTTCTACCGTACCGCCGTTCGCCTGGCCGGTAAGCGTATTCTGTGGAATATGGTGCCGTGCAATGAAGAAGAGCATTACGACGATTACGTGATGTCGCTCTACTCGCAGGGTGTCCTGACGCCAAACGAGTGGCTGGACCTGGGCGGCCTGAGCTCCCTTTCCGCAGAAGAGTACTTCGGCGCAAGCCTCTGGCAGCTCTATAAAAGCATCGACTCGCCGTATAAAGCCGTGCTGAAAACCCTGCTGCTGGAAGCCTATTCCTGGGAATACCCTACGCCGCGTCTGCTGGCGAAAGACATCAAACAGCGTCTGCACGACGGAGAAATCGTCTCCTACGGGCTGGATGCTTACTGCATGATGCTCGAACGCGTCACCGAATACCTGAAAGCCATCGACGACCACACGCGCCTTGACCTGGTACGTCGATGTTTCTATCTCAAAGTCTGTGAAAAACTCAGCCGCGAACGCGCATGCGTTGGCTGGCGTCGTGAAGTGGTCAGTCAGTTAGTTAAAGAGTGGGGATGGGACGAAGAGCGTCTGTCGATGCTCGACAACCGCGCCAACTGGAAAATCGACCAGGTGCGTGAAGCGCACAACGAACTGCTCGATGCCATGATGCAAAGCTACCGTAACCTGATCCGCTTTGCGCGCCGTAACAACCTCAGCGTTTCCGCCAGCCCGCAGGATATCGGGGTGTTGACCCGTAAACTGTACGCCGCGTTTGAAGCACTGCCAGGGAAAGTCACCCTGGTGAACCCGCAAATTTCACCGGACCTGTCAGAACCTAACCTGACCTTTATCTATGTGCCGCCGGGCCGCGCGAACCGTACCGGGTGGTATCTGTACAACCGTGCGCCAAGCATGGACTCCATCATCAGCCATCAGCCGCTGGAATATAACCGTTACCTGAACAAGCTGGTGGCGTGGGCCTGGTTTAACGGCCTGCTGACCTCGCGCACCCGCTTGTTTATCAAAGGCAACGAGGTGGTTGATCTCGCCAAGCTGCAGGAGATGGTGGCGGATGTTTCGCACCACTTCCCGCTGCGCCTGCCTGCGCCGACGCCAAAAGCGCTCTACAGCCCGTGTGAGATTCGCCATCTGGCGATCATCGTCAATCTGGAATACGACCCGACGGCGGCCTTCCGCAATCAGGTGGTGCATTTTGACTTCCGCAAGCTGGACGTCTTTAGCTTTGGCGAGCAGCAAAACTGCCTGGTCGGCAGCGTCGATCTGCTTTACCGCAACTCGTGGAACGAAGTGCGTACCCTGCATTTCAACGGCGAGCAGGCGATGATTGAAGCGCTGAAAACGATCCTCGGTAAGATGCACCAGGACGCCGCGCCGCCGGACAGCGTTGAGGTGTTCTGCTATAGCCAGCACCTGCGCGGCTTGATCCGTACCCGGGTGCAGCAGCTGGTGTCTGAATGTATCGAACTGCGCCTCTCCAGTACCCGCCATGAAACGGGCCGCTTTAAGGCGCTGCGCGTTTCGGGCCAGACGTGGGGGCTGTTCTTCGAACGCCTGAACGTGTCGGTGCAGAAGCTGGAAAACGCCATTGAGTTTTACGGCGCGATTTCGCACAACAAGCTGCACGGCCTGTCGGTGCAGGTGGAAACCAACCACGTCAAACTGCCGCAGGTGGTGGACGGCTTCGCCAGCGAAGGGATTATTCAGTTCTTCTTTGAAGAGTCAGGTGAGGATGCCGGTTTCAATATCTATATTCTGGATGAAACCAACCGCGCAGAGGTGTATCACCACTGCGAAGGCAGCAAAGAGGAGCTGGTGCGCGACGTCAGCCGCTTCTATTCATCCTCGCACGACCGCTTTACCTACGGCTCGAGCTTTATCAACTTCAACCTGCCGCAGTTCTACCAGATTGTGAACGTGGACGGGCGCGCGCAGGTGATTCCGTTCCGCACCCAGGCTATCGCACCGGTGCCGGCAAACCAGGATACCGCGCCGCTGTTGCAGCAGTATTTCTCCTGATTTCGTGAGCCCGGTGGCGGCTACGCCTTACCGGGCCTACAACAGCCCGAACCCGTAGGCCGGGTAAGCGCAGCGCCACCCGGCAACAAAACTACCTGAAACTGACGGTCTCACCCGCCTGCGCCGTCGCCGCCTGCTCCAGCAGATCCCAGAACGTTTCGCCGCTGCGGTCGCACACCCACTCGTCACCTTTCAGATCGAAATGGTAGCCGCCCTGTTTGGCCGCCAGCCAGACCTGGTGAAGCGGCTCCTGGCGGTTAATAATGATTTTGCTGCCGTTCTCAAAGCTTAAGGTCAGGATACCGCCGTTGATTTCACAATCGATATCGCTGTCGCCATCCCAGTCGTCAAGACGCTCTTCGATGGTCATCCACAGGGTGTCGGCAAGGCGATGGAATTCACTGTCGTTCATGGTGTTGTTCCTGTTTTTCGTGATGGCGGCAGTATAACGCTAAATAATTCCCGTTGCAGGAAAGCGGCAAACTCTTGCTTTTGTGTCTTCTCCTGCGATGATAGAAACAGATTTGAATTTACGGGCAACTTTATAATGAAAAACGTCTTCCGAACGCTTGCTGTTCTCATCACGCTGTTCAGCCTGACCGGCTGCGGGCTGAAAGGGCCGCTTTACTTCCCGCCTGCGGATAAAACCGCACCGCCGCCGACCAAACCTGTGCAAAGTGGCATCGAGTCTTCAACGCCGAATACGAACGATCGTGGCGACAATGGCGGTCCGACTCAGGTCAATATCTGACAATTTCGTTCTGTACCCGCGCAGTGGAGCATGATGATGCAGTTCTCTAAAATGCATGGCCTTGGCAACGATTTTATGGTCGTCGACGCGGTAACGCAGAATGTCTTTTTCTCCCCGGAGCTGATCCGCCGCCTGGCAGATCGGCATCTGGGCGTGGGGTTTGATCAGCTGCTGGTGGTCGAGCCGCCGTACGATCCCGACCTCGATTTTCACTATCGCATTTTCAACGCGGACGGCAGCGAAGTGTCACAGTGCGGCAACGGCGCACGCTGCTTTGCCCGCTTTGTCCGCCTGAAAGGGTTGACCAACAAACGCGATATTCGCGTCAGCACGGCAAACGGTCGGATGGTGTTAAGCGTCACTGACGACGAGCTGGTGCGCGTGAATATGGGCGAGCCAAACTTCGAGCCTTCCGCCGTGCCGTTTCGCGCGAACAAAGCGGAAAAGACCTATATCATGCGGGCTGCCGAGCAGACAGTATTGTGCGGCGTCGTCTCGATGGGTAACCCGCACTGCGTGATTCAGGTGGATGATGTTGAAACCGCTGCGGTTGAAACGCTCGGCCCGGTGCTTGAGAGCCACGACCGTTTTCCTGAGCGGGCCAATATCGGTTTTATGCAGGTGGTGAAGCGCGAGCACATCCGTTTGCGGGTTTACGAACGCGGCGCGGGCGAAACCCAGGCCTGCGGAAGCGGTGCCTGTGCGGCGGTTGCCGTCGGCATCTCCCAGGGGTTACTGGCAGAAGAGGTTCGCGTGGAATTACCGGGCGGTCGTCTTGATATCGCCTGGAAAGGACCGGGTCAGCCACTGTATATGACAGGCCCGGCGGCACATGTCTATGACGGGTTTATCCATCTATGAAACAACCAGGGGAAGAACTGCAGGAAACGGTGATGGAGCTGGACGACAGCGCTGTTGTTGATTATCTGCTGAACAATCCTGAGTTCTTTATTCGCAATGCACGCGTCGTCGAACAGATGCGTGTGCCACATCCGGTACGGGGTACGGTGTCGTTGGTCGAATGGCACATGGCACGTGCGCGCAACCACATCCATCAGCTCGAAGAGAACATGACGATGCTCATGGAGCAGGCCAACAACAACGAGAGCCTGTTCTATCGGCTGTTGAACCTGCAGGCGCGTCTGGCCTCGGCGCACAGCCTTGATGAGTTCCTGAGCCGCTTTCATCGCTGGGCGCGCGAGCTGGGTCTGGCGGGCGCAACGATTCGTCTTTTCCCCGACCGCTGGCGTATCGGCGCGCCGTCCGGGTTTACCCATCTGGCGCTGAGCCGCCAGGCATTTGAACCGCTACGTATTCAGCGCCTCGGGCATGAACATCACTATCTCGGGCCGCTAAACGGACCAGAACTGCTGGTGGTACTGCCGGAAGCGAAAGCCATTGGCTCGGTGGCGATGTCACTGATGGGCCGTGAAGGCGACCTGGGCGTCATCCTGTTTACCAGCCGCGATGCTCATCACTATGAGCAAGGCCAGGGCACGCACCTGCTGCAGGAAATTGCGCTCATGCTGCCCGAGCTGCTGGAGCGCTGGATTGAACGCATATGACGGATGCCCTGCTTGCCACCGACGTCACGCGCTTTTTGCGCTATCTCGGTGTAGAACGCCAGCTTAGCCCTGTTACGCTGCTGAACTATCAGCGTCAGCTTGATGCCATCATGCAGATTGCCGGTGAAATCGGCCTGAAAAGCTGGCAACAATGTGACGCCGCGACGGTGCGCGGGTTTGTGGTGCGTAGCCGTAAAAAAAAGTTAAGCCCTGCGAGCCTGGCGCTGCGCCTCTCTGCGTTACGCAGCTTTTTCGACTGGCTGGTCAGCCAGGGCGTCTTAAAAGCCAATCCGGCAAAAGGCATTGCCACGCCAAAAGCCCCGCGCCATCTGCCTAAAAATATCGATGTGGATGATGTGAATCGTCTGCTGGATATCGATCTTAACGATCCGCTGGCCGTGCGTGACCGCGCGATGCTGGAGGTGATGTACGGTGCCGGGCTGCGTTTGTCCGAATTGGTTAACCTCGACCTGAAACACCTCGATCTTGAATCCGGCGAAGTGTGGGTGATGGGCAAAGGCAGCAAAGAGCGCCGCCTGCCGATTGGCCGCAACGCGGTTTCGTGGATTGAACACTGGCTGGATCTGCGTGGGCTGTTTGGCGCGGAAGAAAATGCGCTATTTCTGTCGAAGCTCGGCAAGCGTATCTCGGCGCGTAACGTGCAGAAGCGTTTTGCCGAGTGGGGCATCAAACAGGGGTTGAACAGCCACGTTCACCCACACAAGCTGCGCCACTCGTTTGCGACCCACATGCTGGAGTCGAGCGGCGATCTGCGCGGCGTGCAGGAGCTTCTCGGCCACGCCAATTTATCGACCACACAAATCTATACCCACTTAGACTTTCAGCACCTTGCCTCGGTGTATGACGCGGCGCATCCACGCGCCAAACGGGGGAAATAATGCGTTTTTACCGCCCACTCGGCCAGATTTCAGCACTCACGTTCGACCTTGATGACACTTTGTATGACAACCGTCCGGTGATATTGCGCACCGAGCAGGAGTCGCTGGCGTTTGTGCAAAACTACCATCCCGCATTGAAAACGATGCAGAACAAAGACTTCCAGCAGCTGCGTCAGTCCCTGCGCGAAACCGAGCCGGATATTTACCACGACGTGACCGAGTGGCGACGCCGTGCGGTTGAGCAGGCGATGCTCAACGCCGGGCTGAGCGCGCGCGACGCGGCGATTGGCGCTGACGCTTCGATGGCAAACTTCGCCAAATGGCGCAGCCGCATCGACGTGCCGCAGGAGACCCACGACACGCTGGCAAAACTGGCCGAAAAGTGGCCGCTGGTGGCCATCACCAACGGCAATGCCCAGCCCGAACTCTTTGGGCTTGGAGAGTATTTTCAGTTCGTGCTGCGCGCCGGCCCGCACGGGCGCTCGAAGCCGTTCAACGACATGTATCACCTGGCGGCGGAAAAGCTGAACCTGCCGCTCGGCGAAATCCTGCACGTTGGCGATGACCTGACCACGGACGTGGCGGGGGCGATCCGCTGTGGCATGCAGGCCTGCTGGATCAAGCCGGAAAATGCCGATCTGATGACCGCGTCCGACGGTCGTCTTCTGCCGCACATCGAAATTTCGCGGTTGGCATCCCTCACGACGCTGATATAATCATCAATTGTTCTGTATAAATTACCAGGGTTTTGCAGTTGGAGGCCCGGTAAGCGAAGCGCCAACGGGCGTTTTGCTCTGTTCCTGAATATTATGTGACGGTGCCAATGGACGTTTCTTACCTGCTCGACAGCCTTAATGACAAACAGCGTGATGCGGTAGCCGCAACGCGCACCAATATGCTGGTTCTGGCTGGAGCGGGCAGTGGTAAGACGCGCGTGCTGGTTCACCGCATCGCCTGGCTGCAGAGCGTGGAAAACTGTTCGCCATACTCCATTATGGCGGTGACGTTCACCAACAAAGCGGCAGCGGAGATGCGCCACCGTATCGCACAGCTGATGGGCAACAGCCAGGGCGGCATGTGGGTCGGGACCTTCCACGGCCTGGCTCACCGCCTGCTGCGCGCACACCATATGGACGCTAACCTGCCGCAGGATTTTCAGATCCTCGACAGTGAAGACCAACTGCGCCTGCTGAAGCGCCTGATCAAGGCGATGAATCTTGACGAGAAGCAGTGGCCGCCGCGTCAGGCAATGTGGTACATCAACGGTCAGAAGGACGAAGGCCTGCGCCCGCACCATATCCAGAGCTTTGGCAACCCGGTCGAGCAGACCTGGCAGAACGTTTACAAGGCCTATCAGGAAGCGTGCGATCGCGCCGGTCTGGTGGATTTTGCCGAGCTGCTGCTGCGCGCGCACGAGCTGTGGCTTAACAAGCCGCATATTCTCCAGCACTACCGCGAGCGCTTCACCAATATCCTGGTGGATGAATTCCAGGATACCAACAACATTCAGTACGCGTGGATCCGCCTGCTGGCGGGCGATACCGGCAAAGTCATGATCGTCGGCGATGATGACCAGTCTATCTACGGCTGGCGTGGGGCACAGGTGGAAAACATCCAGCGCTTCCTCAACGATTTCCCCGGTGCGCAAACCATTCGTCTGGAGCAAAACTACCGCTCAACCAGCAACATTCTGAGCGCGGCTAACGCCCTGATTGAGAACAACAACGGGCGTCTGGGCAAAAAGCTGTGGACCGACGGCGTCGACGGCGAGCCGATCTCACTTTACTGTGCGTTCAATGAACTCGACGAAGCCCGGTTCGTGGTGAACCGCATCAAGACCTGGCAGGACAACGGCGGCGCGCTGGAGCAGTGCGCCATTCTCTACCGCAGCAACGCCCAGTCGCGCGTGCTGGAAGAGGCGCTATTGCAGGTGAGTATGCCGTACCGTATTTACGGCGGGATGCGATTCTTCGAACGTCAGGAAATTAAAGATGCGCTGTCGTATCTGCGCCTGATCGCCAACCGTAACGACGACGCAGCGTTTGAACGCGTGGTCAATACGCCCACGCGCGGCATCGGCGATCGCACGCTGGACGTGGTGCGTCAGGCGTCGCGCGATCGTCAGCTTACGCTGTGGCAGGCGTGCCGCGAGCTGCTGCAGGAAAAAGCCCTCGCCGGACGTGCGGCCAGCGCGCTGCAACGCTTCCTTGAGCTGATAGACGCTCTTGCGCAGGAAACCGCCGATATGCCGCTGCACGTGCAGACCGACCGCGTCATTAAAGACTCCGGCCTGAGAACGATGTACGAGCAGGAGAAGGGCGAAAAGGGCCAGACCCGTATTGAGAACTTAGAGGAACTGGTGACGGCAACGCGCCAGTTCAGCTACAACGAAGAAGACGAAGATCTGATGCCGCTGCAGGCATTCCTCTCCCACGCCGCGCTGGAAGCAGGCGAAGGGCAGGCGGACACCTGGCAGGATGCGGTTCAGCTGATGACCCTGCACTCCGCGAAAGGCCTGGAGTTCCCGCAGGTGTTTATCGTCGGGATGGAAGAGGGGATGTTCCCGAGCCAGATGTCGCTGGATGAAGGCGGACGCCTGGAAGAAGAGCGTCGTCTGGCCTACGTGGGCGTGACGCGTGCGATGCAGAAGCTCACGCTCACCTACGCCGAAACCCGCCGCCTGTACGGTAAAGAGGTGTATCACCGTCCGTCGCGTTTTATCGGTGAACTGCCGGAAGAGTGCGTGGAAGAGGTACGCCTGCGCGCCAGCATCAGCCGTCCGGTCAGCCATCAGCGTATGGGTGCACCAATCTCCGAAAACGACACCGGGTACAAGCTGGGCCAGCGCGTGCGCCACTCGAAATTCGGGGAAGGCACTATTGTGAACCTTGAAGGCAGCGGTGAACACAGCCGCCTGCAGGTGGCGTTCCAGGGGCAGGGGATCAAATGGCTGGTGGCCGCGTATGCGAAGCTGGAAACTGTGTAACTTTCAGAAAAATATCACTATTTTGTAATAATCTGCTAGCCTTATACGCTGGAGGTCAATTAATGCCCTTCCGCGTTCCGTTGCGTGTTGACGCCGCAGTTATTGCTGGCGTAACATGCGCGCACGATTACGCTAAGAGGACATTCGCCTTGGACACACCCAGTAGATACTGGCTCAATTCCCTGTCATCCAGGAACAACTCCTAAGGCTATCTCCTCATGCTGATGGCCTTAGTGGTTGTCAGCGACCTGCATTATTCCCGTCGCGCTGAGTCAGGCTGTTTAATGGTCTGAAACCCAAATCGTTTCTGTGTGCCCACCGAACTGTCCGATATTTTTTGCATTGGGAGTCCCGGTCATGTTGAGCGCATTTCAACTCGAAAAAAACCGACTGACTCGGCTTGAAGCCGAAGAGTCACAGCCCCTCATTGATGCCGTATGGGTGGATCTGGTCGAGCCGGACGACGATGAACGCCTTCGCGTACAATCTGAGCTGGGGCAAAGCCTCGCGACCCGTCCGGAACTGGAAGATATCGAAGCATCTGCGCGTTTTTTTGAAGACGAAGACGGTCTGCACATTCACTCCTTCTTCTTCTTTGAAGACGCCGACGATCACGCGGGGAACTCCACCGTGGCGTTTACCATCCGCGATGGTCGCCTGTTTACCCTGCGCGAGCGTGAACTGCCTGCGTTTCGTCTTTACCGTATGCGCGCCCGCAGCCAGGCGATGGTCGACGGCAACGCTTACGAGCTGCTGCTCGACCTGTTCGAAACCAAAATTGAACAGCTGGCGGATGAGATTGAAAACATCTACAGCGACCTGGAAAAGCTGAGCCGCGTGATCATGGAAGGCCATCAGGGCGATGAATATGACGAAGCGCTGTCAACGCTCGCGGAGCTGGAGGATATCGGCTGGAAGGTGCGCCTGTGTCTGATGGATACCCAGCGCGCCCTGAACTTTTTGGTGCGTAAAGCGCGCCTGCCGGGTGGCCAGCTGGAACAGGCGCGTGAGATCCTGCGCGATATCGAATCCCTTCTGCCGCACAACGAATCCCTGTTCCAGAAGGTCAACTTCCTGATGCAGGCGGCGATGGGCTTTATCAACATCGAGCAGAACCGCATCATCAAGATCTTCTCGGTGGTATCCGTGGTGTTCCTGCCGCCTACGCTTGTGGCCTCAAGCTATGGGATGAACTTTGAGTTTATGCCGGAGCTCAAGTGGAGCTTTGGCTACCCGGGGGCGATTATTTTTATGATCCTCGCCGGGCTGGCGCCGTATCTGTACTTTAAACGGAAGAACTGGCTTTGAGGATCCGCCCGGTGGCGCTACGCTTACCGGGCCTACAGAACGTGTAGGCCGGATAAGGCGCAGCTGCCATCCGGCAAAAAGGCGCTACAAGCCTTTACGCACCCTGCGCTGGGTATAAATTGCATCCGCCACGAAAATCGCCAGTGCGACCCAGATGAAGGCGAACGTCACCATCTTATCCGCACCCGGCACTTCGCCGTAAAACACCACCGCCAGCAGAAACATCAGCGTCGGGCCGATGTACTGGAAGAAGCCGAGCGTCGAGAGGCGCAGGCGCGTTGCTGCGCCGGTGAAGCACAGAAGCGGGATCGTGGTGACCACGCCCGCCGCCATCAGCAGAACGTTCAGCGTCCAGGGGTTATTGCCCATGTGGCTGGTGGCGCTGTCGGCAATGCCAAACAGGTAAATCGCGGCCACTGGCAGCAGCCACAGGGTTTCGAACAGCATACCGGTTTGCGCTTCAACGGCGATTTTCTTACGTACCAGCCCGTAGAACGCAAAGCTGAACGCCAGGCCTAAGGCGATAACCGGCAGCGAGCCGAAGGTCCAGAGCTGAACCAGCACGCCGCAGAAGGCCAAAATCACGGCCACCCACTGCATCCGGCGGAAGCGCTCGCCGAGGAAAATCATCCCCAGCACAATATTCACCAGCGGGTTAATAAAGTAGCCGAGGCTGGCTTCGAGCATGTGATGGTTATTCACCGCCCAGATAAACAGCAGCCAGTTGCCGCCAATCAGTACGGCAGACAGCGCCAGCAGAAAGACCTTCTTCGGCGTTTTCAGGAGCGTTTTAACGCCTGACCACTGACGGCTAACGCTCATCAGCGCGATCATAAAGAAAAACGACCAGATCACGCGGTGAGTGAGGATCTCATCGGCGGGCACATAGTGGATAAATTTGAAATAAGCAGGCGCGATGCCCCAAATAAAATAAGCGGCAAGGGCGAGTAAAACGCCCTGCCGCGTCTGTTTAGCATCCATCAGGATAATCCGTTACAAAGTAGTGAGGCGATTTTACGCGATTTTGCCGTTTCAACCCACCATATAAGTGGCCGTTGCGCTGGCGATATACAGGTGTTCTTCGTTATGTAACTCGACGCGGGCGACGGCCACTTTGTTGCCCGCACGGAGCAGGCTGCTGGTGCAGGTGAAGCGGTTTCCGCGCCCCGGACGCAGGTAGTCGACGCGTAAATCGATGGTTCCCATGCGCGATAAACGCTGACGCAGTTCATCCTCGTTAATGGTGTCATGGCGCGTCAGCGTACTGCCAACGCAGACCAGGCCTGCCGCGACGTCCAGCGCGGAAGCAATCACGCCGCCGTGCAATATGCTTTGCGCCCAGTTGCCCACCATCATCGGCTGATTATTGAAGCTCAGCTGGGCAAAGGCTTTCTCATAACGCTCCAGCTCCAGTCCAAGCGCACGGTTAAACGGCATGTGGTAAACAAAAATCTCGCCCACAAGTTTCAAAGCTTCGTCGGCGGTAAGCGTGGCAGACATGAGAAACGGCATCCTTATTGTTAATAAAATGTTGATTTTATGCTTCTGCAATAAGGAATTCCACTTTCAGAAACGAACAGGCGGAAGTTGGCGCGGAAGTATGTAGAATGTCCGGCACATAACTATTCACTCATTCTATATCTTTGCAGGAGAACACCACCGATGCGGACGTATCTGGGTTGGTTAATTGCGGCGGTTTCGCTGCCCCTCACAGCCTATGCGCAGGAAGCCACGGTTAAAAAGGTGCACGATGCGCCAGCCGTTCGCGGCAGTATCATCGCCAACCTGCTTCAGGAGCATGACAATCCGTTCACCCTTTATCCGTATGACACCAACTACGTCATTTACACCCAGACCAACGATCTCAACAAAGAGGCGATAAGTTCTTACAACTGGTCGGATAATGCGCGTAAAGACGAAGTGAAGTTCCAGCTAAGCCTCGCGTTTCCGTTCTGGCGCGGCATCGCCGGGCCTAACTCGGTGCTCGGTGCCTCTTATACCCAGAAATCCTGGTGGCAGCTCTCTAACCGTGGAGAATCGTCGCCGTTTCGTGAAACCAACTACGAGCCGCAGCTGTTCCTCGGCTTCGCAACCGATTATGAGTTTGCCGGCTGGACCCTGCGTGACGTTGAATTCGGTTTCAACCATGATTCCAACGGCCGTTCCGATCCCACCTCACGCAGCTGGAACCGCGCCTATACACGCCTGATGGCGCAGAACGGCAATTTCATGGTGGAAGTCAAACCGTGGTACGTCGTGGGCGATACCGACGATAACCCGGATATCACCAAATATATGGGTTACTATCAGCTTAAGGTTGGCTATCAGATCGGTGACGCAGTGCTGAGCGCTAAAGGCCAATACAACTGGAACACCGGCTACGGTGGCGCAGAACTGGGCTTAAGCTATCCTATGACCAAACACGTGCGCCTCTACACCCAGGTTTACAGCGGTTACGGCGAGTCGCTTATCGATTACAACTTCAACCAGACCCGCGTCGGTGTGGGCGTGATGTTAAACGATATTTTCTAAGAGTAAGTACTTGCATTGCGTTTGCCGGGCCTGCAAGAGGAAATTGTAGGCCCGGTAAGCGTAGCGTCACCGGGCGTTACCGGGAGCTGGCTCTGGCGGCATTAATCGCAGCATCATCAAAAATATGTTGTTCGTAATTATGGGTGACATCTCTTACCCGATAAATTTTCCAGCTTTTATCCTCCTGCCTGAGCCAGACCATGAGTTGCAGCGGCTTTGTCTCCCCAATCCCAATATAAACCGGAAGGACTGCTCCGCCCGGCTGCATCACTGCTTTACCCACCTCCAGTTGCTCTATCCATTCTGGTGCGTAATCCTGACAGTAGGTGAAATAATCGGCTTCCAGGATCTCCTGTTCATAAATTTGGTGGATCTCAGCTATCCGGAACCTCGTCCCGGAAGAGACAAATTTTCTGAGAAGCGGGGAATCATCGGCGAGCGGAGAGTGTGCTGCATCCGCAGGATCAAAATTGGCGAATGCCTGAAGGTATTGCTGATAAAACGATCGCGTCGCTGCTTCTGGCGTGTCGTTCTGCTGATGAGTGCAGCCGGGCAACATAAGGATAAGCACGACGATCAACAGTCTATTTAACATCATCTTTTCCTGTAGATTTTATGTGGTGGGCGATTTGCTCTGTAGCCTGGCCCTGCCCACATATCATGCTGTCTGGCGTAATCCGATGCTTTTACAGGATTCCACTTCATACATTATCCATTTGAATTGTATAAGAATGAATAATTAACGCCTAAATCCCTCATGTGCGTTAAGCATTATGTGTCATTGAAATTATCTATAAATCAATCGATTACCTCTTTTCTGTGAATGTTTCTTTGGGCAGGGATTGTTAGATAAAGCGAGACGCGTAACCCGATGCTAGCGGCCTCGCAAATTTCCATATAGCGTCAAAACCAAGTCGATATTCTTCAGCCGAGCGTTTATCATGCTCATCCTTCGGGTTGATTTTTTGCTCGTTCAAGTTTTATTTCTGGCATATGGGGTTAATGTGGCGCAGGCGGAAGTATTGAATCAGGAGTCGCTGGCTAAACAGGTTTTGCATGAAACCTTTGGCTACCAGCAGTTCCGCCCCGGCCAGGAAACCATCATTGAAACCGTGCTGGAAGGCCGCGATTGTCTGGTGGTCATGCCGACCGGCGGCGGTAAATCGCTCTGCTATCAGGTACCCGCGCTGGTGCTTAACGGCCTGACGGTGGTGGTATCGCCCCTTATCTCGCTGATGAAAGACCAGGTTGACCAGCTGCTTGCCAACGGCGTGGCGGCGGCCTGTCTTAACTCCACGCAGACCCGCGAACAGCAGCAGGACGTCATGGCTGGCTGCCGTAACGGGCAGATCCGCCTGCTGTACATCGCGCCGGAACGCCTGATGCTGGATAACTTCCTCGATCACCTGGCGCACTGGAATCCGGTGCTGCTGGCGGTGGATGAAGCGCACTGTATCTCCCAGTGGGGTCACGATTTCCGTCCGGAATATGCCGCGCTTGGCCAGCTGCGTCAGCGCTTCCCCGAGCTGCCGTTTATGGCGCTCACCGCCACCGCCGATGACACCACCCGCCTTGATATCGTTCGGCTGCTGGGCCTTAACGATCCGTTTATTCAGGTCAGCAGCTTCGACCGCCCGAACATCCGCTACATGCTGATGGAGAAGTTCAAACCGCTGGATCAGCTCTTACGCTACGTCCAGGAGCAGCGCGGCAAGTCGGGCATCATCTACTGCAACAGCCGTGCGAAGGTGGAAGACACCGCCGCGCGTCTGCAAAACCGTGGCTTTAGCGCCGCGGCCTATCATGCCGGGTTAGAAAACCACATCCGCGCCGACGTGCAGGAAAAATTCCAGCGCGACGATCTGCAAATCGTCGTCGCCACGGTGGCGTTCGGTATGGGGATTAACAAGCCCAACGTGCGCTTTGTGGTGCATTTCGACATTCCGCGCAATATCGAATCCTACTATCAGGAAACGGGCCGCGCCGGGCGTGACGGCCTGCCTGCGGAAGCGATGCTGTTTTACGATCCGGCGGATATGGCGTGGCTGCGCCGCTGTCTGGAAGAGAAGCCCCAGGGCCAGCTGCAGGATATCGAGCGCCACAAGCTCAATGCGATGGGCGCGTTTGCCGAAGCGCAAACCTGCCGTCGTCTGGTGCTGCTCAACTACTTTGGCGAAGGGCGACAGGAGCCGTGCGGCAACTGCGATATCTGCCTCGATCCACCGAAGCAGTACGATGGCCTGATGGACGCGCGCAAGGCGCTCTCAACCATCTACCGCGTGAATCAGCGCTTCGGGATGGGCTACGTGGTGGAAGTGCTGCGTGGCGCGAACAACCAGCGTATCCGTGATATGGGCCACGACAAGCTACCCGTCTACGGCATCGGCAAAGACCAGAGCCACGAGCACTGGGTCAGCATTATCCGCCAGCTGATCCACATGGGGTTCGCCACGCAAAACATTGCTCAACACTCCGCGCTTCAGCTTACCGAAGCGGCGCGTCCGGTGCTGCGCGGTGAAATTGAACTCAAGCTCGCCGTGCCGCGCGTTATTGCTCTGAAGCCGCGTGTGATGCAGAAATCCTACGGCGGAAACTATGACCGCAAGCTGTTCGCCAAGCTGCGTAAGCTGCGTAAAGCCATTGCCGACGAAGAGAACATTCCGCCTTATGTGGTCTTTAACGACGCAACGCTGATAGAGATGGCCGAGCAGATGCCGCTCAGCGCCGGTGAAATGCTCAGCGTTAACGGTGTCGGCACGCGCAAGCTCGAGCGATTCGGCAAGGAGTTTATGGCGCTTATTCGCTCTCATGCCGATGGTGATGATGAGGAGTAGTCAGCCGGCCAAAAAAGTGCCAGTATGATGACTCACTGTATTATTTTCCCGCGAGCTAATTATGTTAATGCTATTTCTCACCGTGGCATTAGTGCACATCGTTGCGCTGATGAGCCCCGGCCCTGACTTTTTCTTCGTATCGCAAACTGCCGTCAGCCGCTCCCGCAAAGAGGCGATGATGGGCGTACTCGGCATTACCATGGGTGTCATGGTGTGGGCGGCGGTGGCGCTGCTTGGCCTGAACCTGATTCTGGCGAAGATGGCCTGGCTGCATAACATCATCATGGTCGGCGGCGGCCTGTATCTGTGCTGGATGGGCTACCAGATGCTGCGCGGCGCGCTGAAGAAAGAAGAGAAAAAGCCGGAAGAGCCGAAGGTAGAACTGGCGACCGGCGGCCGCAGCTTTGTGAAAGGGCTGCTGACCAACCTGGCGAACCCGAAGGCGATTATCTATTTCGGTTCCGTGTTCTCGCTGTTCGTGGGCGATAACGTCGGCGCAGGCGCGCGCTGGGGGATCTTCCTGCTGATCGTGGTAGAAACTTTTGCGTGGTTTACCGTGGTCGCCAGCCTGTTTGCGTTACCGGCCATGCGCCGCGGCTACCAGCGCATCGCGAAGTGGATCGACGGCTTTGCCGGCGCGCTGTTCGCCGGCTTTGGCATCCACCTTATCATTTCCCGCTAAGCATGACGCGCTGACGCAAGCAGCGCGCCCACCAGCATAAACAGCGAACCAAATACCTTGTTCAGGGCCTTCATCTGTTTAGGCCCTTTAATCCACGCCGCAATCCGCTGGGCCAGCGTCGCGTAGCCAATCATCACGATGATATCGACAATGATGGTCGTCGCGCCGAGCACCACATACTGCATCACCTGTGGCTGATGCGGCACGATAAACTGCGGGAACAGGGCGGCAAGAAAGACGATGCTTTTCGGGTTAGTCAGGTTCACAAAAACCGCCCGTTTAAACAGACGGCCACGGGTTTGCGTCTGGGCGAGCGTGTTCAGGTCAATCGAGCCTGCCGCGCGCCACTGCTGAATACCCAGCCAAATCAGGTATGCCGCACCGGCCCATTTCAGCACCTCAAATGCCAGCACCGAGCGGGAGAACAGCGTTCCCAGACCAATCCCCACCAGCATGATGTGGATGCCCAGCCCGGTTTGTAAACCGGCAATAGAGGCAACCGCGCCGCGATACCCGTGGTTAATAGAGGTGGTCATGGTGTTGATGGCGCCAGAGCCAGGGGAAAGGCTGAGGATGATGGATGTCAGCAGGTACGCGAACCACCACTCGAAGGTCATTTGAAGCTCCCGAATCGTCTGTTTTTATGCCACAATACGCTATTGTTGAGTCATTTTGTGACCGGTTACGAAAAAACGATATTCCTTGGCTTACGGGGGTGGAAACCCGATGTTTCAGCAGAAAAAGGACTGGGAAACTCGAGAAAACGCATTTGCTGCTTTCTCTATGGGGCCGCTGACCGACTTCTGGCGTCAGCGTGAGGAAGATGAGTTTACGGGCGTGGGTGATGTTCCGGTACGTTTCGTGCGTTTTCGCAACGAGAAAAACGATCGTGTGGTTGTCGTCTGTCCCGGACGCATCGAGAGCTATGTTAAATATGCGGAACTGGCCTATGACCTGGTTCACACCGGTTTTGATGTTCTGATCATCGATCACCGCGGGCAGGGGCTTTCCGGGCGCATGTTGCCGGACACCCATCGCGGCCACGTGGATAATTTCAGCGATTATGTCGACGATTTGGCCGCCTTCTGGCAGCAGGAAGTGGAGCCGGGCCCGTGGCGTAAGCGCTATATCCTGGCGCACTCTATGGGTGGCGCTATCTCTACGCTCTTTTTGCAACGCCATGAACACCAGTGCGATGCCATTGCGCTGACCGCGCCGATGTATGGCATTGTCATTCGTTTTCCTGACTGGATGGTGCGCCACATTCTCGACTGGGCTGAGGGCCATCAGCGCATTCGAGAGGGGTATGCCATCGGCACAGGGCGGTGGCGTGCGCTGCCGTTTGCCATCAACGTGCTGACCCACAGCCGGCAGCGCTATCGCCGTAATCTGCGTTTTTATGCCGATGAACCACGCTTGCGCGTCGGTGGCCCTACCTGGCACTGGGTGCGGGAAGGTATCCTTGCGGGTGAACAGGTGCTGGCAGGCGTGGCGAATGACGCCACCCCGACATTGTTAATCCAGGCGGAAGAGGAGCGTGTGGTCGATAACCGCATGCATGACCGCTTTTGTGAACTGCGCGCCGCCGCCGGACACCCTTGTGAAGGGGGTAAACCGCTGGTCATAAACGGCGCGTACCATGAGATCCTTTTCGAAAAGGACGACATGCGCTCAGTCGCGCTTAACGCCATCGTTGAATTTTTCAACAGGCATAACTGATTCTTGTTTTTTTACCAGAGGTTGAAATCCCTATGTACCAGGTTGTCGCATCTGATTTAGATGGCACGCTGCTTTCGCCCGACCACACCCTGTCGCCTTACGCGAAAGAGACCTTAAAACTCCTGACCGCCCGTGGCGTGAACTTTGTGTTCGCCACTGGCCGCCACCACGTAGACGTGGGGCAGATCCGCGATAACCTGGAGATCAAAGCCTACATGATTACCTCCAACGGTGCGCGCGTGCACGACACCGATGGCAACCTGATCTTTACCCATAACCTCGACCGCGACATCGCCACCGACCTCTTCGGCGTGGTGAACAACAACCCGAATATCGTCACCAACGTGTACCGTGACGACGAGTGGTTTATGAACCGCCACCGCCCGGACGAGATGCGTTTCTTCAAGGAAGCCGTGTTTAACTACTCCCTGTACGAACCGGGCCTGCTGGATCCGGAAGGGATCAGCAAAGTGTTCTTTACCTGCGAAAACCACGAAGAGCTGCTGCCGCTGGAGCAGGCGATTAATGCGCGCTGGGGCGACCGGGTGAACGTCAGCTTCTCAACGCTGACCTGTCTGGAAGTGATGGCGGGCGGGGTCTCTAAAGGCCATGCGCTGGAAGCGGTAGCCAAACGTCTGGGCTTCGGGCTGAAAGACTGTATCGCCTTTGGCGACGGCATGAACGATGCTGAGATGCTCTCTATGGCGGGCAAAGGCTGCATCATGCAGAACGCGCACCAGCGCCTGAAAGATCTGCATCCTGAGCTGGAAGTCATCGGTACCAACGGCGACAACGCGGTGCCGAAGTACCTGCGCAAACTGTTTCTTGAATAATCTTCATTCGGTTATTTATTGCTCAGTCGTCAACTAAAGAGTTCGCTACAATGCCTGTCCTTCTTTCTGAGAGACAAGCATTGTGGCGCTACTCATTATCACCACCATCCTGTGGGCCTTCTCCTTTAGCCTGATTGGCGAATACCTTGCCGGTTCGGTCGACAGCTACTTCTCGGTGCTGATGCGCGTGGGGCTGGCGGCGCTGGTGTTCCTGCCGTTTCTGCGCACGCGCGGGCAAACGCTGAAAACTCTTCTGCTGTACATGCTGGTGGGCGCGATGCAGCTCGGCATCATGTATCTGTTCAGCTTCCGGGCCTACGTTTACCTGTCCGTCTCGGAATTCCTGCTCTTTACCGTGCTTACGCCGCTGTACATCACGCTGATCTACGATCTGCTCAGCAGGCGTCGTCTGCGCTGGGGATATCTGCTAAGCGCTGCGCTGGCGGTCGTGGGGGCGGCGATTATTCGTTATGACAAAGTAAGCGATCACTTCTGGACCGGGCTGATGTTCGTCCAGCTTGCCAATATCAGCTTTGCCATCGGCATGGTGGGCTACAAGCGCCTGATGGAGACCCGCCCGATGCCGCAGCACAACGCCTTTGCCTGGTTCTATATGGGCGCGGCAATCGTTGCGGTAGCGGCGTGGTTTATGCTCGGCAATCCGCAGAAGCTGCCGACCACGTCGCTACAGTGGGGCGTTCTGGTATGGCTGGGCGTGGTCGCGTCCGGGCTGGGTTACTTCATGTGGAACTACGGCGCGACCCAGGTCGACGCCGGTACGCTGGGGATCATGAACAACGTTCACGTGCCTGCCGGGCTGCTGGTCAACCTGGCGATCTGGCAGGAACAGCCGCACTGGCCGAGCTTCATTATTGGGGGAGCAGTGATCCTGGCTTCGCTGTGGGTGCATCGCCGTTGGGTCGCTCCGCGCTCCGCACAAACGGAAGATGGTCGCACGCGTGGTTCCGCGTTGAGCGAATAAACGCTTCCGTAATCGGCTGACGCTGCTCGCCATCGCGCACGGCGGCGTACAGCCGGCTCCACAGTCCTTCACCCAGGGTTTTGGTCACCACCAGGCCCTGGCGTTCAAAACTCTCCACCACCCAGTGCGGCAGCGCCGCGATGCCCATTCTGGCGGCAACCATCTGAATCAACAGCAGGGTGTTATCCACGCTTTTCAGCTGTGGGCTGATGCCCGCTGGCTGGAGGAAATGACGCCAGATATCCAGTCGGCTGCGCTGAACCGGGTAAATCAGCAGCGTTTCCGTGGCCAGGTCTTCAGGGCTGATGCGCGTTTTGGCGGCCAGCGGATGGTCCGGGGCCAGCACCAGACGCACCTCGAAATCAAACATCGGGGAATAGTGCAGCCCGCTGCGCGGCAGTATGTCCGAGGTCATCACCAGATCCAGCTCGCCCTGCTGGAGCGAAGGCTGAGGATCAAACGTCACGCCGGAGGTAAAGTCCATCTCCACCTGCGGCCACTTCTGGCGGAAGTTCTCAAGCGCGGGGGTCAGCCACTGAATACAGCTGTGGCACTCAATGGCGATGCGCAGCCTGGTCTGCTGCGGCTCGTTGCAGGACTGCAGGGCGCTCGCAATCTGCGGCAGCACCTGATTCGCGAGCTGGAGCAGAATTTCACCCTGCGGCGTAAAGCGCAGCGGCTGGCTCTTACGCACAAACAGACGAAAGCCAAGGCGTTGTTCCAGATCGCTGAACTGGTGAGAAAGTGCGGACTGGGTCTGATGCAGCGTGGCCGCCGCCGCCGCGAGTGAACCGCAGTTCCGCAACGCTTGTAGCGTTTTCAGGTGTTTTATCTCGATCATGAAAGTCCTTCACTTCGCCATGAACAATTTGCGCTTGAGGAATATACAGTACCTGCCAATTATAGATGTGTAAACATCTGGACGTCTAAATAACGAATTTCACAAGGGGCACACCATGACAATCCGTAATCACACTCTCGGTTTCCCTCGCGTTGGTCTGCGTCGCGAGCTGAAAAAAGCGCAGGAAAGCTACTGGGCGGGCAACCTCAGCCGTGAAGAATTGCTGGCAACGGGCCGCGAGCTGCGCGCACGTCACTGGGACCAGCAGAAAGACGCAGGCATTGACCTGCTGCCCGTGGGCGATTTCGCCTGGTACGACCATGTTCTGACCACCAGCCTGCTGCTTGGCAACGTGCCGGCTCGTCATCAGAACAGCGATGGATCGGTAGATATCGACACCCTGTTCCGCATTGGCCGTGGCCGTGCGCCAACGGGTGAGCCAGCGGCAGCGGCGGAAATGACCAAATGGTTCAACACCAACTATCACTATATGGTGCCTGAGTTTGTGAAAGGTCAGCAGTTCAGACTGACCTGGACCCAGCTTCTGGATGAAGTGGACGAAGCGCTGGCGCTGGGGCATCAGGTGAAACCTGTCCTGCTGGGGCCGGTGACGTACCTGTGGCTGGGCAAGGTCAAAGGCGAGCCGTTCGACCGTCTGAGCCTGCTGAACGACATTCTGCCGGTCTACAAACAGGTGCTGATTGAGCTGGGTAAACGCGGTATTCAGTGGGTACAAATCGATGAGCCTGCGCTGGTACTGGAGCTGCCGCAGGCGTGGCTGGATGCCTTCAAGCCGGCATATGCCGCGCTTACCGGGCAGGTGAAGCTGCTCCTGACCACCTATTTTGAAGGTGTCACGCCGAACCTGAATACCATTACCGCGCTGCCGGTGCAGGGCCTGCACGTTGACCTGGTCCACGGCAAAGACGATGTGGTAGCGCTGCACAAACGCCTGCCGGAAGAGTGGCTATTATCCGCAGGCCTGATCAACGGTCGTAACGTCTGGCGCGCCGATCTGACCGAGAAATATGCACAAATTAAAGACATTGTCGGGAAACGTGAGCTGTGGGTCGCATCGTCCTGCTCGCTGCTGCACAGCCCCATCGACCTGAGCGTTGAAACCCGTCTGGATGCGGAAGTGAAAAGCTGGTTTGCCTTTGCCCTGCAGAAATGCCAGGAGCTGGCCCTGCTGCGCGACGCCCTTAACAGCGGCAACACGGCGGCGATTGCCGAATGGAGCGCCCCGATTCAGGCGCGTCGTCACTCGTCCCGCGTTCACAACCCGGCGGTAGAGAAACGCCTGGCGGCCATTACCGCCCAGGACAGCCAGCGTCAGAGCGCCTATGAGGTACGTGCTGAAGCCCAGCGTGCCCGCTTTAACCTGCCTGCCTGGCCGACCACCACTATCGGCTCGTTCCCGCAGACGACTGAAATCCGCGGTCTGCGTCTCGACTTCAAAAAGGGCAAACTGGACGCCAGCCACTACCGCACCGGTATCGCTGAGCACATCAGGCAGGCGATTACCGAGCAGGAGCGTCTCGGCCTGGACGTGCTGGTTCACGGCGAAGCCGAGCGTAACGACATGGTGGAGTATTTCGGCGAGCATCTCGACGGTTTCGTCTTTACCCAGAACGGCTGGGTCCAGAGCTATGGCTCCCGCTGCGTGAAGCCGCCGGTGGTGATCGGCGATATCAGCCGCCCGGAAGCGATCACCGTGGAGTGGGCGAAGTACGCCCAGTCGCTGACCGACAAGCCGGTGAAAGGCATGCTGACCGGCCCGGTGACCATTCTATGCTGGTCTTTCCCGCGGGAAGACGTTAGCCGCGAAACCATCGCGAAGCAAATCGCGCTGGCGCTGCGTGACGAAGTGGCGGACCTCGAGGCGGCGGGCATCGGCATCATCCAGATTGATGAACCGGCGCTGCGTGAAGGCCTGCCGCTGCGCCGCAGCGACTGGGACGCCTATCTGAAGTGGGGCGTGGAGGCATTTCGCATCAACGCTGCCGTGGCGAAGGACGACACGCAGATCCACACCCACATGTGTTACTGCGAGTTTAACGACATCATGGACGCTATCGCCGCGCTGGACGCCGACGTGATCACCATTGAGACTTCACGCTCGGACATGGAGTTGCTGGAATCGTTCGAGGAGTTTGATTACCCGAATGAAATCGGGCCGGGCGTGTACGACATTCACTCGCCAAACGTGCCCAGCGTGGAGTGGATTGAGTCTCTGCTGAAGAAGGCCGCCCAGCGCATTCCGGCAGAGCGCCTGTGGGTGAACCCGGACTGCGGCCTGAAAACCCGCGGCTGGCCGGAAACCCGAAGCGCCCTGGCAAACATGGTGAAGGCGGCGCAAAACTTGCGTCAGGGGTAAGCTTAAGCCTTTCACGCCGCCTGACATCGCGCTCAGGCGGCATTTTCCGTCAATGCAATCCGCTTACCTGCTGTGTCAAAGAGGTGCAGATGGGCCTCCTGCACGGTCAGTGTTATAGGCTGCTGCGCAGGCAGACTCAGCTGCTGGAAGGATTTCAGACACACGGCGTGGCCCGCCACATCCAGCCACACCAGCGTTGAATCCCCCTGCAGTTCGCATAACCGCGTTTTTCCGCTGAGGCTAAACTCCCCCGGTTGCTGATAACGCAGGTGTTCAGGGCGGATCGCGACAAACACTGACTCCCCCTCCTGAATGCCTGCGGGCTGACGGGAAAGTGCAAAGACGGTATCTGGATCGATATGCAATGCGCCCTGCTGCCAGACGGCGGGTAACATATTGATTTTTGGCGTGCCGATAAATTCTGCCACGAAGCGGTTGGCCGGGGCGTTGTACAGCTCAAGCGGCGTTCCCGTTTGCTCAATATTACCTTTACACATCACCACGATACGGTCGGCCAGCGTCATCGCTTCGACCTGATCGTGCGTGACGTAAATCATGGTGTTTTTCAGGGTGTTGTGGAGCTGCTGGATCTCCTGGCGCATTTCAACCCGCAGCGCGGCGTCCAGGTTAGAAAGCGGTTCGTCAAACAGGAATAGCGCGGGCTGCTGGACAATAGAACGACCTATCGCCACGCGCTGGCGCTGGCCGCCGGAAAGGTGTTGCGGAAGCCTGTCGAGCAGTTCGTCCAGCCTGAGCATGGCGGCGGCATGGTTGATGCGCTGCGCAATGTCGGCCTCCGGGGTGTGGATATTGCGCAAGCCAAAGGCGAGGTTCTCCCGCACGGTCATATGCGGGTAAAGGGCGTAGGACTGGAAAACCATCGACAGGCTCCGCTTGCCCGCCGCCAGGTGGGTGACATCCTCATCCCCCATCATCAGCATGCCGCTGTCGGGCGCCTCTAACCCCGCAATCATGCGCAGCAGCGTCGATTTCCCACACCCGGAGGGGCCAACGAGAACGATAAATTCTCCCGATGCTATCTCCAGCGACAGATCCGCCACGATGACGTTTTTATCGTACTTTTTATGAATATGCCGTAATGACAGAGAGGTCATAACGTCTCCTTAGCCGCTTGCAGGGCAGAAATCAGCATCAGTACTTCATGGGTTTTATGGACAAGCAGGGCGGCATCTCCCCGCGTTTCAACATTAAGGCGAACCAGCGGCTCGGTATTGGAGGCGCGCAGGTTAAAACGCCAGTCTGCGAAAGCCAGGCTCAGGCCGTCACAGTCGTCGCGTCCGGAGGCGGACGGGGCATAGTGCGCTGCGACGTCATGGAGAAGAGCAGCGGGCTCGTTGACCGTCAGGTTGATCTCGCCAGACACCGGATAGCGGGCCTGCGCGTGGCGCATCAGGTGAGAGAGCGGTTGCGCGTCTGCGCCCAGGATCTGGAGCATCAGGACCAGCGGGATCATACCGCTATCGCAGTAGCCGAAATCGCGAAAATAGTGATGGCCACTCATCTCGCCGCCGTAAATGGCGTTTTCCCTTCGCATCCGGGCTTTGATGAAGGCATGCCCGGTTTTACTGACGATGGCGGTGCCGCCGCAGCGTGCAACGACGTCGAGCGTGTTCCAGATTAAGCGGGGGTCAAGAATGATGCGGCTGCCCGGATAGCGCCGCAGAAAATATTCGGCAAACAGCCCCACCAGATAATAGTTCTCAACGTAATCTCCGCGCTCGTCGAAGAAAAAACAGCGATCGAAATCACCGTCCCAGGCGATGCCAGCATCGGCGTGATGTTCGATGACGGCCTGCCGGGTGCTTTGCCGGTTTTCCGGCAGCATGGGGTTGGGTACGCCAGCGGGAAAACGGCCATCTGGCTGGTGATGAATACGGATAAACTCGACCGACACGCCCGCACGCTTTAAGCCTGCATCAAGTGCATCCAGCGCCGGACCTGCGGTGCCGTGCCCGGCGTTGACCACCAGGCGTAACGTGCGTTTCGGGGGCGCCGTGAGAACTCGCAGCAGGCAGTTCACCCAGGCCGGGCGATTGTCGAAGGGAAAAACGCCTCCACGACGCACGCAGGGGGGAAAGCGGTTTTGCTCCGCCAGCGCTTTGATCTCCAGCAAACCGTTGTCATTACTGATTGGGCGCGCCTCAAGACCAACCAACTTAAAGCCGTTGTATTGAGCGGGATTGTGGCTCGCCGTTACCTGGATCCCTCCGTCTGCTCGCAATTCCCGGGTGGCGAAATAGACCTCTTCCGTACCGGTCATGCCCAGGTCGATGACCTCGACGCCGCCTGCGGTAAGCCCGTCGATGAGAGCCGTTTTTAGCGCCTCCGAACTGAGGCGGACATCAGCCCCTACCACCACGCGCCGGGGATGTAGCCAAATGGCATACGCCCGTCCGATGCGACGCGCAATGTCAGGCGTGAGATTGACGTTAACTTCGCCACGAATGTCATATGTTTTAAAGCACGTTAGTTCATCCATAGTTCACTCTTATCTTAAGCAGGGTAATCTCATGCCGTATCTCGCTCGATCAGCTGGTGTTCCAGCGCAACGTGGGTGACAGGGCCATTGTTCAGAAGCAGATCAACCGCGATTTCACCTTTACGTTCGGCATTCTGCGCGACGGTGGTCAGCCCAGGCCCGTTGAACTGCCGGGCGGTATTGTCGAACCCGGTAATGGCGACCCGGTCGGGTATAGCAAGCCGCTGCCGCTGGCAATAATTCACCGCACCGATGGCAAAACGGTCGGATAAGCAGATCAGCGCCGTAATGTCCGGGTGTGCCGTCAGCAATGCTTCTGCTGCCTGTTCGCCGTGCAGCTCATCGTGATGGGTTTCACACAGCCAGCAGCAGTCAAGCGCAATACCCTGCTGTTGAAACGCGTCGCGGCAGGCATTCACGCGGGTCAGCATGAGTTGGTTATCGCCCGTCACGGGGTGCGTCAGAGGGCGTATCCCGCGCGTGTTCGGGTGAGAAGGGAAGGCAATAATGCCGAAATGGCGATGGCCTTTTTTGATCAGATAGTTGGCGATATCACGCATGGCACGCGTGTTATCCACCGACACGCTGCTGAACTGCGGAAGCTGAAAATCGAGCGTCACTACCGGCAGATTGCGGGCCAATGTTTGTTGAATGATGGCGGCGCTGTTATGCGTGGCGTTGAGAATATACCCGTCCACCAGGGTAGTGAGCGATGACGGCCCCTTTTGAAGCGGGATCAGAACCAGATTAATATTACGGTCTTCGCAGCGGGTCGCGATGCCGCGCATCAGGCTGACGTCATGCGGATCGATAAAGACATAGCTCATGGCATCGTTAAAAATGACGCCGATGGCGCCGGATTTTCCGGTGCGTAAAGCCCGGGCAAGTTTATCCGGCCCCTGAAATCCCACCTGGCGGGCGTGGCCGAGTATCCTTTCACGTAATTCAGTTGACAGCTTTTCGGGATTATTCCACGCGTTGGACACCGTGGTATGTGAAATACCTATCTCCGCGGCCAGCGATTTAATCGTCACATTTTTATTCTTTATTTTGCTAAATGAGTTAGGCATTTAATATTCATGTAAATTATTTATAGGGTGTAATTAACGTAATAATAACGGCTGAGTTTATCGTTAAATATAAATAGTTTTGTGATTTGTTTAACGTTAAACATAAAAAAGGGGTGATAGCTTACGCACCATTCACAGAGGGCAGCAGTGAGCGATTAACACTTATCGACGTCAGGGAGATATAACGTGAGAGTTGCAGAAGCAGCGAAATTAATAGCATCGATAATATTGCTTTTTTTTCTTACCGGTTGCGGGCCTGATGATAAAAAAGAGACACCGTCCGGGGCACGCGAATCAATCAAAATGTGGGTTACTCCTACCGTCAATGAAGAAGCGTTCTGGAGTAAAATAGTTGCCGAATGGAATAAAGATCCCGCCCATATGCCCGTCGAATTTACCGCTATTCCTGCTGCAAACAGTTCAGAAGAAGCGATAATGAACGCACTGGCATCAGGTACTGAGCCGGATATTTCTACCAATATATTTATTGGCTTTGCCAGCCAGCTTGTTGATGTCGGGCAGATAGAAGATTTATCCAAAATGCCGGGTTTTCAGGAAACGATTCAGAAACGGCAGATGGCTTCTCTGCTGCCAGCATGGGAATTAAACGGCAAACAAACGGTGCTGCCGGTATATATCAATCCGATTGTCTGGTGGTGGCGCGGCGATTTACTGAAGCGATACGGCTTTGATCGGGTGCCGGTACGCTATGATGAACTTTACACGCTGGCGAAACGTCGTGCGGCGGATAATCACGGCTATGTGATACAGCTTACGGCGGGTAAAAACTGGTGGGAGCGCTGGTTCGACTTCATTCCGCTGTTTTACGCCCAGAGCCAGGGCAAGCCGTATCTTATCGACAAAAAACCTGCGTTGACCACGCCTGCTGGCGAGGCGGTGCTGACCTTTATGGGCAACGTATTTGCTAATAAGTGGAGCAGCTACGACTTCACGTCCGCTGAGGATCCGCTCGCCACGGGGCAGGTCATTGCCTCAGCGCGCGGGCCGTGGGATTTAGCCCGCTATCGCAAGCAGTATCCGGACATTTTAAAAACGATTCAGATTGGCCCGATGCTGACCGAGAAGGGCATTGAACACCCGCATACGTTCGGCGACAGTAAAGGCCTGGTGATCTTCAGCTCCAGCAAGCGCAAGGAGCAGGCCTGGCAGTTTATGCAGTGGGTCTTCAGTAACCCGGAACATGACCGGCTGTGGCTTGAGTTGACAGGGATGCCGCCCGCCCGCGCGGATTTAATGAGTAATCCACTCTTTGTCAGTTACTTCAAACAAAATCCGCTTGAGAAACAGATTGCCTCCTGGGTGGACGTTGCCCTGCCTCCTGCGGCCACAAACCAGACGACAGAAGTCCAGCGCAGCATGACGCAGATGCTCGAGCGCGTAATATTCAAAACCAGTACGCCTGCCGACGCGCTGAAACAATCTCAGCAGGAAATCAACGCCCTCGCGGGCCAGTAGGGGGCATAATGGCTGGATATGAATCCCGAACCGGAGGCCTGCTGGCCTCCACCTGGATCGGCTATTCGCTGCTGTTCTGGTTTTACCCTCTTGCCTGGCTGGTGGTTTTGAGCGTGACCCGCTGGCAATTTATTGGCGTGCCGCAATTTACGGGGTTGCAGAATATTATTGGCGTGCTGCACGATACGCTATTCTGGACATCCATGTGGAACATCTGCCGCTTTTTAATGTGGTATATCCCAATCGTGTTTGTTGCCGCTCTGCTTTTTGCCGCCGGCTTACGCAGAATTCATTATGGAAGGGGATTTATCGCTTTAAGTTTTCTGCTGGCAAATATCTCGTCTGGGGTGGCGTATTCGATTGTCTTTTCCCGCCTGTTTAATGAATACGGCCCGGTTAACCGATTATTGTCGGCCTGGTTTGGGATTTCCGTGCCGTGGTTTACCAACCCTGACTGCGCGATGCTATCCATTGCGCTTATCGTGACGTGGAAATTTGTCGGCTATTACGGGTTAATTCTCTATTCCGGTATGCAGGCTATTCCAGCAGATATTTACAGTGCGGCCATTCTTGATAAAACCGGGCGTTTTCAGACAGGGTGGGCAATAACGCTACCAATGATGAATCCGCAAATTGTGATGGTTATGGTGCTGGCGATTACGGTGGCATTCAGTATTTTTACCGAGCCGTATCTCATTACCGGTGGCGGGCCACTGAACAGTACGACCAGTCCCATGGTGGTGATGTACGAAGCCGCGTTTCAAAATATGAAACCCACCTGGGCCGCGGCCATGTCGATTATTGTCGCTGCCTGCAGTTTTCTGATGATTTGGCTATTTCGTCGGTTATTCGAAAAGCACATTGAGATTGTATGAATGAAAAAACTCACGCCCCTGAGCCTGTTAATTCATGCGCTGATGTTTGTTCTGGCGTTAAGCTGGCTCTATCCGTTCGTCTGGATGGTGGTGTCATCCCTGAAGCCCACGGCGCAGATTTACACCACGGATCTCTTTTCAGGCACGCTGACGCTTGAGAATTACACCTTCCTTTTTGATAACAGCAACCGGGCAGATAAACCGTTTCTGCGCACGCTGTTTAACTCGCTTTTCGTCTCCGTCACCGTGACCGCGAGCGTGACCGTCACCTCCATGCTGGTGGGCTATGCGCTGGCAAAAACAGAATTTTGGGGCAAAAACGCTTTCCGTAATCTGTTGATAGTGCAGATGGTTTTTCCGGTTTTCATGTTCATCATTCCGCAGTTTGTACTGATGCGAGAACTGGGGCTGATCAACCGTTACAGCGCCATGATCCTGCCTTATGCCATGAGCGCCTGGGGGATCTTTATGGTGTCCCAGAGCTTCAAGGGCACGCCCAACGATTACCTGTACGCCGCGCGTCTGGATCATGCCAGCCTGTGGGCCATTCTGCGTCACGTCATGATGCCGCTGAACAAGTCCATTCTGGCAATCGTGGCGTTATTTACCTTCTCAAGCTCGTGGGACAACTTCCTCTGGCCGCTGATTGTCATGCGCGATGCCGACAAAATGCCGTTTTCGGTACTGTTGGCCACCTTCAGTAAATCCTACGGCGTTTATCTGGGGCCAGTGATGGCGGGGGCCGTGGTGCAAATGCTGCCGGTCATCGTGCTGTTTATCCTGTTCCGGAAATATTTCCTGCAGGGCATGTCGTTATCACTGAAATAAGGAACGTACGGTGAACAAGCAACCCTGGTGGCAGGCCTGTACCTGCTACCAAATTTATCTGCCCTCGTTTTGCGATGGCAACGACGACGGGCTGGGTGATTTCCCCGGTCTGCTCTCAAAAGTGGATTACCTGAGTACGTTAGGCATCGGTGCCATCTGGATCACCCCGTTTTATCCCTCTCCTCTGGTGGATAACGGATACGACATCAGTGATTACTGCGCCGTCGACCCACGGTTCGGCACGCTGACCGATTTTCGCGACGTCGTTCATCGCTGCCATGAAAAGGGGATCCGCGTCATTATCGATCTGGTGCTTAATCATGTCTCTTCGCAGCATCCGTGGTTTCAGGATGCCTGGAATAATCCCGCAAGCCGCTACAGGGACTATTTTCTTTTCAGCGCCCACCCTAACAACTGGGAGTCATTTTTTTCCGGCAGCGCCTGGAGCCCGGAGCCGGACACCGGTGAGTTTTACTACCATAAATTCGCGCCAGAGCAGGTCGATTTAAACTGGGCGAACCCTGCGGTAGAGCAGGAAATGTTTCAGGTGATCGATTTCTGGCAGGCGCTGGGCGTCGATGGCTTCCGCTTCGACGTGATTAACTTCCTCAGCACACGCGGCATCGGGCCTGACAATCCGGAGGAAGCTGGAGTACAACAGCATGAGCATGATGTGAATCAGCCGGGGCTTATCGGCACGCTGCAGCGCATATGCCAACATGCCAGGCAGCAACCTGATGTTTTCCTGATCGGCGAAATTGGCAGCGAGGAGAGGGAGATTCTGGCGCGTTATCAGGACCCGTTGCTGATGGACGTGGTCTTCAACTTCAATATTGGCAGCCAGAAAACATTCGATGCGGCACGCCTGTGCGACGAAATTAATGCCACGCTGGCGCTGCAGTCTGGTCTGCCGACGCTGTTCTTTTCCAGCCACGATATGCCGCGCATGATTAGCCGCTTCGGTGAAGGCCCGCACGACACCGCCCGGGCGTTGGCCGTTCTGGCGCTACAGCTGACCGTGCGCGGTGTGCCGTTTATTTTTCAGGGCGACGAGTTGGGGATGCCAGACTACGTGCCTCAGACGGTCGAGCAGATTTTTGATATTCAGGGAAAAACCTACTACGACACGGCCATGAGGCAGGGGTGCAGTGCCGCCGATGCGCTGGCGCGGGCCATTGAACATTCCCGGGATGGGTCCCGCGCCCCCTTCCTCTGGCGCGACGCCCCGTTTGCGGGCTTTTCCACCCGCACGCCGTGGATGCCAGTCAGCCAGAACTATCCCTTCCTCAATGCCGAACATCAGTTATCGACGCCCGGATCGTTGTGGCACCAGTACCAGACCTTTATTGCGCTCCGGGCCACCATCGGGGCGCTACAGCATGGCGAGTGCAGCCCGCTGACACGCCATAAGGCGTGCGTCTGGTTTACCCGAACAACGACGCAGGAGCAGGTCTGGGTGGCCGTGAATTTTGGTCAGCCGGTACCAAACCCCTTGTGGGCCATTGAAGCGGATGTCCTGTACGGGCAAAACGCGCAGCAGTTGGACAAAAATCAAATTCTGATAAAAAGGAGTGTATATGAAGAGACACGGTAATAATCCGTTGATCACCCCGGGCGACGTGGTGCCTTCTCTGCCAGGACGGAAAGTGGAGTGCGTTTTTAACGCCGGGGTAACGGAGTATCACGGGGAGATTATCCTGCTGCTTCGGGTTGCCGAGAGCGTGATAAATGATGACCCGCAGAAGATCGTCGTGCCGCTTCTGGCACCGCAGTCTGGCGGCTGGCAGGCGGCGACAAAAACGTTTGACCGCAACGACCCGCGCTATGATTTTAGCGACCCGCGTACCATTGTGCTGAAAAGCGACCCGGCTCAGCTCTGGCTGACGTCGATGTCCCACCTGCGGCTGGCGCGAAGCCAGGACGGCGTTAATTTCTCCATCGATGAAAAGCCCTTTATTACCGCCGACAGCCGCTATGAGGAATTTGGCTGTGAAGATGCGCGCATTACCCTGATTGACGATGTCTGGTACATCAATTACTCCGCCGTGTCATCGTTGGGTATCTCTACCGCGCTGGCGACCACCGTTGATTTTGTCGCCGTCGAGAAAAAAGGGCTGATTTTCTGTCCTGATAACCGCGACGTCTGTTTCTTTCCGGAGAAGGTTGGCGGATCCTTTCGGGCGCTTACCCGGCCCGCGCCCTGCCATTTCGGCCACCCGGAAATATGGATCTGCGAGTCACCCGATATGCTGCACTGGGGAAACCATCGCCATCTGCTGGGACGCTCGGGGGACGAATGGGATGCACTGAAGTCGGGCGGCGGCGCACCGCTGATCAAGACCGCGCGCGGCTGGCTGGAAATTTATCACGGTGTGGACGCCAGCCAGCGTTACTGCCTTGGCGCTCTGCTTCTGGATTTGGAGGACCCGCTTACCCTCATTGCTAAATCTTCCGTGCCGCTGCTGGAGCCGAGCGCCCCCTATGAGCGTGAAGGCTTTTTCGGTAACGTAGTCTTTACCTGCGGGGCGCTGGTACGTAATGACACGCTGCATATCTGGTATGGCGCGGCGGATGAGCGTATCGCCCTGGCCACGCTGCCGATGGACGAACTGTGGAAACATCTTGGCCTGGAGTAAGGCCTGACGCAGCCCCGACTGGCGCCGGGGCTGCAATGCGTTTATTTCTTCCCGCCGTACTGGCTAAACCATGCCAGCATTCTCTGCCAGCCATCTTTGGCAGATTCCGCGTGATAGCTCGGACGATAATCGGCATTGAAGGCGTGTCCGGCATCCGGGTAAACCACGATCTCCGCCTTTGCGTTAGCCGCGCGAAGCGCATGGCGCATCGTGTCGACCGTATCCAGCGGAATACCGGTGTCCTGACCGCCGTACAGCCCCAACACAGGCGCGTTGAGAGCGGTCGCGATATCAACAGGGTGCTTCGGCGAATTCAGCGTTTTTTCCCCAACCAGTTTACCGTACCAGGCCACGGCGGCTTTAAGCTGCGGATTGTGGGCGGCATACAGCCAGCTAATGCGCCCACCCCAGCAGAAGCCGGTGACCATCAGACGGTGCGGATCGCCGCCGTTGCGCGCCGCCCAACTGGCGACGTGGTCAAGGTCGGCCAGCACCTGTGCATCCGGCACTTTGCTGACTAAATTACTGAACAGCGTCGGGATATCGCTGTAGTCATTGGGGTCGCCCTGGCGAAAATAGAGTTCTGGCGCAACGGCCAGATAACCCTCCAGCGCCAGGCGGCGGCAGAGGTCGCGAATGTGCTCGTGAACGCCAAAAATCTCCTGAACCACAATCACGATCGGCAGCGGACCCTCCGCCGATTCTGGCCGCGCGTGATAAGCAGGCATATTCTCTCCCTGCGTGGGAATCGAGGTTTCGCCAGCGGTAATCGCCTCTTCAGGCGTTGAGACGAGGGTGGAAGCATGAGGGGCCGCAGCAGGTGCAAAGCCGGTTTTTTCAGTCATGGCATTCTCCGTACCAATGAGTTAGCGCAAAGGTAAATATAGACACCAGGTTAACAATCCACAGTGCCTGATACGGTCTATCTTTTGTGCAGTGTCCCACGATATAACTTGTTAATGTGATGTAAATCACTATTTGACGGAAATTAACTGCAATCATTTTCATTCATGGTGAGATGTGTCACGAAATTCAGCGCTTTGCTTCTGTAAAGTACCTTTTTACTTCTTCTGACTAACCGACCCACAGAGGAGTCACCTATGTCTAAGTCTGATGTTTTTCATCTCGGCCTCACTAAAAACGATTTACAAGGGGCTACGCTGGCTATCGTCCCTGGCGATCCTGAGCGTGTGGAAAAGATCGCCGCGCTGATGGATAAGCCGGTTAAGCTGGCAGCCCATCGTGAATTTACCACCTGGCGCGCGGAGCTGGATGGCAAAGCGGTCATCGTCTGCTCTACCGGTATCGGTGGCCCGTCGACCTCTATCGCTGTTGAAGAACTCGCTCAGCTGGGCATTCGGACTTTCCTGCGTATTGGTACCACGGGCGCCATTCAGCCACACATCAACGTGGGTGACGTGCTGGTCACGACCGCATCCGTGCGTCTGGATGGTGCAAGCCTGCACTTTGCGCCGATGGAGTTCCCGGCCGTCGCTGATTTTGAATGTACCACTGCGCTGGTGGACGCGGCGAAATCCATTGGTGCCACCACGCACGTGGGCGTCACTGCCTCTTCAGACACCTTCTATCCGGGCCAGGAGCGTTACGACACCTTCTCTGGCCGCGTGGTCAGCCGCTTTAAAGGCTCCATGGAAGAGTGGCAGTCAATGGGCGTGATGAACTACGAAATGGAGTCTGCAACCCTGCTGACCATGTGTGCCAGTCAGGGCCTGCGTGCCGGTATGGTGGCGGGCGTTATCGTTAACCGCACCCAGCAGGAGATCCCGAACGCTGAGACCATGAAGCAGACCGAAAGTCATGCGGTGAAAATCGTGGTTGAAGCGGCTCGCCGCCTGATCTAATCCTCTCTTCTGAGATAAAAGGCCGACACGTTCGGCCTTTTCTTTTTGCGTAGCGCCTCGCAGGAAAACCCTTTCAAACTGGACGTTTATACAGCACAATTCTATTTTATGCGGGAAATTCGTTGATGCAGGGGGCAGTGTGGATATCTCTATCCTGATTTATGCAGTGGTTGCGCTGGTGAGCGTGGGCGTAGGC
The DNA here is from genome assembly GCF_019047785.1 of Enterobacter cancerogenus. Lineage (NCBI taxonomy): Bacteria > Pseudomonadati > Pseudomonadota > Gammaproteobacteria > Enterobacterales > Enterobacteriaceae > Enterobacter > Enterobacter cancerogenus. Next base: position 2,921,251 of record NZ_CP077290.1, read on the forward strand.
TGGCTGATCGCCAGCTACCAGCACGCGCAGCAAAAGGCCGACCAGCTGGCAGAGCGTGAAGAGATGGTTGCCGAACTAAGCGCGGTAAAACAACAGCTTGCCCAAAGTGGTCACTGGCGCGACGAGTGCGAGCTGCTTAATAACGAAGTGCGCAATCTGCGTGATATCAACACCTCGCTGGAAGCCGATCTTCGCGAAGTGACTACCCGCCTTGAATCTACCCAGCTGCACGCTGAAGACAAAATCCGCCAGATGATCAACAGCGAACAACGCCTGAGCGAGCAGTTTGAGAACCTCGCGAACCGCATTTTCGAGCACAGCAACCGCCGCGTTGACGAACAAAACCGCCAAAGCCTGAACAGCCTGCTGACGCCCCTGCGCGAACAGCTTGATGGCTTTCGCCGCCAGGTGCAGGACAGCTTTGGCATGGAGGCGCGAGAGCGCCACACCCTGGCCCATGAAATTCGTAACCTCCAGCAGCTGAACGCCCAGATGGCGCAGGAAGCCATCAACCTGACGCGCGCGCTGAAAGGCGATAACAAAGCGCAGGGCAACTGGGGCGAAGTGGTGCTGACCCGCGTGCTGGAAGCCTCTGGCCTGCGGGAAGGGCATGAATACGAGACGCAGGTCAGCATTGAAAACGATGCCCGCTCGCGCATGCAGCCGGATGTGATTGTCCGCCTGCCGCAGGGCAAGGACGTGGTGATTGATGCCAAAATGACGCTGGTGGCGTATGAACGCTACTTCAACGCGGACGATGACTACACCCGCGAATCGGCCCTGCAGGAGCATATCGCGTCGGTGCGTAACCACATTCGTCTGCTGGGCCGCAAAGACTACCAGCAGCTGCCGGGGCTGCGTTCGCTGGACTACGTGCTCATGTTTATCCCGGTCGAACCCGCGTTTCTGCTGGCGCTCGACAGACAGCCCGAACTGATAACGGAAGCGCTGAAAAATAACATTATGCTGGTCAGCCCTACCACGCTGCTGGTGGCCTTGCGCACCATTGCTAACCTGTGGCGCTACGAGCACCAGAGCCGCAATGCGCAGCAGATCGCCGACCGTGCCAGCAAGCTGTACGACAAAATGCGCCTGTTTGTGGACGACATGTCCTCCGTAGGGCAAAGCCTGGATCGCGCCCAGGATAATTACCGCCAGGCGATGAAAAAACTCGCCTCCGGTCGCGGCAATCTTCTGGCTCAGGCGGAGGCGTTCCGCAGCATGGGGGTGGAAGTGAAGCGCGAGATTAATCCGGAACTGGTTGAACAAGCCACGGCGCAGGACGAAGAATTTCGCCTGCGTGAAGGGGCTGGTGAACAAAAGACATCCAGCGAAGACAATGATTTAGCGGCGGGATTATCCGCAGATGAGCAGCCGACGCGTTTCTATCACGGTGGTTGAATCGTAGGGCAAATGCGCCCAATCTGTTACACTTCACAAACATTTTACTGATTAGCAGGCTCTGAGATGGTTGACGATTCACAAGACACAACGCACTTTGGCTTTCAGACTGTCGCCAAAGCGCAGAAAGCTGACATGGTGGCCCACGTATTTCATTCCGTGGCGGCGAAGTACGATGTGATGAATGACTTGATGTCATTCGGTATTCATCGCTTGTGGAAGCGCTTCACCATCGACTGTAGCGGCGTGCGTCGCGGTCAGACTGTACTGGATTTGGCAGGTGGCACGGGCGACTTAACGGCTAAATTCTCCCGCCTGGTGGGGGAAACCGGTCGCGTTGTGCTGGCAGATATCAACGACTCCATGTTGAAAATGGGGCGCGAGAAGCTGCGTAACATCGGGGTTGTCGGCAACGTCGAATACGTGCAGGCAAATGCCGAAGCGCTGCCGTTCCCGGACAACACCTTTGACTGTATCACTATCTCGTTTGGCCTGCGTAACGTCACCGATAAAGACAAAGCGCTGCGCTCTATGTACCGCGTGCTGAAGCCGGGCGGACGCCTGCTGGTGCTGGAGTTCTCCAAACCGATTATCGATCCGCTGAGCAAAGCTTACGACGCCTACTCCTTCCACGTTCTGCCACGCATTGGTGAGCTGGTGGCAAACGATGCAGAGAGCTACCGCTACCTTGCGGAATCTATTCGTATGCACCCCGATCAGGACACCCTGAAGGCGATGATGCAGGATGCAGGTCTCGAAAACGTAGAGTACTTCAACATGACGGCGGGCGTCGTCGCGCTGCATCGCGGTTACAAGTTCTGAGTGGAGGTCTTCTGTGCCCTTTAAACCCTTAGTCACTGCAGGCATTGAGAATGTACTGAACGCCTTTCTGTACCGCGCGCCTGCGCTGAAAGCTGCGCGCCAGCGGCTGAACGGCAAGGTTCTGCGCATTGCGTTAAAAGAGTTCTCGACCCCGCTTGTGCTGGTTTTCAGCGAACGCCAGCTTGACGTTCTGGGTGAGTGGGAAGGCGAGGCTGATTGCGCCGTTATCACGCACATGAGCGTGCTGCCAAAACTGCGCGATCGTCAGCAGCTCACGGCGCTGATCCGCAGCGGTGAGCTGGAGGTTGAAGGTGACATCCAGGTTGTGCAGAACTTCGTTGCACTCAGCGATCTCGCCGAGTTTGACCCGGCAGAGTTGCTCGCGCCGTATATCGGCGACATTGCAGCCGAAGGGATCGGCAAAGCCATTCAGGGCGGGACGGCGATCCTGCGTAAAACGCTGCAACGACAGCAGCGCTATGCAGCGGAAGTGTTAACCGAAGAGTGGCGTATGGCACCGGGACCGCTGGAAGTGGCATGGTTTGCAGAAGAGACGGCGGCCGTAGAACGTGCGGTTGATGCGTTAACCAAACGGCTGGAAAAACTGGAGGGCAAATGACGCCTGGTGAAATTCGGCGCCTCTACTTTATCGTTCAGACATTTTTGAGTTACGGGCTCGACGAGCTTATCCCCAAAATGCGTATCACGCTGCCGCTTCGTCTCTGGCGGCGAACGTTGTTCTGGATGCCCAATCGCCATAAAGACCAGGAGTTAGGTGAACGCCTGCGTCTGGCGTTACAGGAGCTTGGCCCGGTCTGGATTAAGTTCGGGCAGATGCTCTCGACCCGTCGCGACCTTTTCCCGCCACAAATTGCCGATCAGCTTGCGCTCCTGCAGGATCGCGTTGCGCCGTTTGACGGCGCACGGGCCAAAAAGCAGATTGAACAGGCTATGGGCAACATTCCTGTTGAAACCTGGTTTGATGATTTTGACATTCAGCCGCTTGCCTCGGCCTCTATCGCTCAGGTGCATACCGCGCGCCTGAAAGAGAACGGCAAAGAGGTGGTAATCAAGGTTATCCGCCCTGATATCCTGCCGATTATCAGAGCCGATATGAAGCTTATCTATCGCCTTGCGCGCTGGGTACCGCGTCTGCTGCCTGACGGACGTCGTCTACGTCCGCTGGAAGTGGTGCGTGAATATGAAAAAACGCTGATTGATGAACTCAATCTGCTGCGTGAATCCGCGAACGCCATTCAGCTGCGCCGCAACTTTGAAGGCAGCCCGATGCTCTACGTGCCGGAGGTCTACTCAGACTATTGCAGCGAAGGCATGATGGTGATGGAGCGCATCTACGGCATTCCTGTTTCCGATGTGGTTGCGCTGGAAAAGCAGGGAACCAACATGAAGCTGCTGGCCGAGCGCGGGGTTCAGGTCTTCTTTACTCAGGTCTTCCGCGACAGCTTCTTCCATGCGGATATGCACCCGGGCAACATTTTTGTCAGCTACGAACACCCTGAAAACCCGAAATACATCGGTATCGACTGCGGTATAGTCGGCTCGCTGAACAAAGAAGATAAACGCTACCTCGCAGAGAACTTTATCGCGTTCTTTAACCGCGATTACCGCAAAGTGGCTGAACTGCACGTTGATTCCGGCTGGGTTCCGCCGGATACCAACGTTGAAGAATTTGAGTTTGCGATCCGTACGGTCTGTGAACCGATTTTTGAAAAACCGCTGTCGGAGATCTCTTTCGGCCACGTTTTACTCAATCTGTTTAATACGGCGCGTCGCTTCAACATGGAAGTGCAGCCTCAATTAGTTTTACTTCAGAAAACACTACTTTACGTTGAGGGCGTAGGCCGCCAGCTCTATCCTCAGTTAGACTTGTGGAAAACGGCGAAGCCTTTCCTTGAATCGTGGATTAAAGATCAGGTCGGTATTCCGGCGCTGGTTCGCTCCTTAAAAGAGAAAGGACCGTTCTGGATTGAAAAAATGCCTGAAATTCCTGAACTGGTTTACGACAGTTTGCGTCAGAGCAAGAACCTTCAGCACAGCATGGATACAATCGCCCACGAGCTTAAAACCAGTCGTGCACGTCAGGGTCAGTCACGTTATCTCTTTGGGATAGGGGCGACGCTACTGCTAAGCGGCACGCTGCTGCTGATCAATCGCCCGGACTGGGAGATGATGCCCGCCTGGCTGATGGCCGCGGGCGTCGTGGTCTGGCTCGCTGGCTGGAGAAAAACGCGCTGAATTAGCATCGCTATCGACAGGTTGCATACGTATAATGCGACCTGATTAATTAATCATCTATCACTGGGGAACACGTATGGGTGGTATCAGTATCTGGCAATTGTTAATCATTGCCGTCATCGTCGTACTGCTGTTTGGTACGAAGAAACTCGGTTCTATCGGTTCCGATCTGGGTGCATCTATCAAAGGCTTTAAGAAAGCCATGGGCGATGATGAAAGTAAGCAGGACAAAGCCAGCCAGGATGCGGACTTCACTGCTAAAACCATCGCTGATAAGCAAGATGAAGCCAAAAAGGAAGACGCAAAACGCCACGATAAAGAGCAGGTGTAATTCGTGTTCGATATTGGTTTTGGTGAGTTACTGCTGGTCTTCGTGATTGGCCTGATTGTACTGGGGCCGCAACGTTTACCCGTCGCGGTAAAAACTGTTGCGGGTTGGGTGCGTGCGCTGCGCTCGCTGGCTACGACGGTACAAAACGAGCTGGCACAGGAGCTTAAGCTCCAGGAATTTCAGGACAGCCTGAAAAAGGTTGAGAAGGCGAGCATGGACAACCTGACGCCGGAGCTGAAAGCCTCGATGGACGAACTGCGCGAAGCGGCGGAATCCATGAAGCGGTCTTACAGCATTAACGATCCTGAAAAGGCGAGCGATGAAGCTAACACCATCCATAACCCGGTGGTGAAAGGCAGCGAAGAACAGCGTGAGGGCGTAACGCCATCAAGCGCTGAGCATCAGGCCGCTGCGCCTGAGCAGACGCCGCAGGAATCCGAAGTGAAAAAACCGGTGCAGCCGGAAGAGCCCGTGGTAAAAGCGGCTGAAGCAAAGCCCGCTGCCCCCGTTTCCGAATCATCCCCTTCGTCGAGTGATAAAGCGTAAACATGGCAGTAGATGATACTCAACCGCTCATTGCGCACCTGATTGAGCTGCGTAAGCGCCTGTTAAACTGCATTATTGCGGTTTTCCTCATTTTCCTGTGCCTGGTCTATTTTGCTAATGACATCTATCAGGTGGTCTCCGCGCCGCTGATTAAGCAAATGCCGCTGGGTGCAACGATGATCGCAACGGACGTTGCGTCACCGTTCTTTACCCCGATTAAGCTGACATTCTGGGTGTCGCTGATCGCCTCTGCGCCGGTCATTCTGTATCAGGTCTGGGCGTTTGTGGCGCCTGCGCTGTACAGACACGAACGCAAGCTGGTGATCCCGCTGCTGGTGTCCAGCTCCCTGCTGTTCTATATCGGCATGGCGTTCGCCTATTTCGTGGTCTTCCCGCTGGCCTTTGGCTTCCTGACGCATACCGCGCCGGTGGGCGTTCAGGTGTCGACGGATATTGCCAGCTACCTCAGCTTCGTTATGGCGCTGTTCATGGCGTTTGGCGTGGCGTTTGAAGTGCCGGTAGCCATTGTGCTGCTCTGCTGGGTGGGCGTCACCACGCCTGAAGATCTGCGCAAAAAGCGCCCGTATATCCTGGTCGGGGCATTTGTTGTGGGCATGCTGCTGACGCCGCCGGACGTTTTCTCCCAAACGCTGCTGGCTATACCGATGTACTGCCTGTTTGAAGTCGGGGTGTTCTTCTCGCGCTTCTATGTAGGTAAAGGACGTCGGCAGAATGAAGAAGACGACGAGTCTGAACAGACCACAGAAGAATAAAACCAGCCGCCCGTCAGGGCGGTTGTCATATGGGGAAGCGCATGTTTGATATTGGACTCAATCTCACCAGCCCGCAGTTTGCCAAAGATGTCGACGACGTCGTCGCGCGCGCGTTTGCCGCAGGGGTAAAAGGCCTGTTGCTGACGGGGACCAACCTGCATGAGAGCGAGCAGGCGCAGCAACTGGCGCAACGTTATGACCATTGCTGGTCAACGGCAGGGGTACACCCTCACGACAGCAGTCACTGGACGGATCGCAGCGCTGAAACGCTCCGTCAGTTGGCGATGACGCCTGAGGTGGTCGCCATCGGTGAGTGCGGTCTCGATTTTAACCGCAACTTTTCAACGCCTGATGAGCAGGAACGGGCCTTTACCGCCCAGCTTGCTCTGGCAGCCGAGCTGGAAATGCCGGTCTTTATGCATTGCCGCGACGCCCACGAACGTTTCCTCACGCTGCTGGAGCCGTGGCTTGATAAGCTGCCGGGGGCCGTGTTGCACTGTTTTACCGGATCGCGGCAGGAGGCACTTGAGTGCCTGCAGCGTGGGCTGTATTTGGGGATAACCGGCTGGGTTTGCGATGAGCGTCGTGGGCTTGAACTGCGCGACTTACTGCCCATTATTCCGGCTGACCGCCTGCTGGTTGAAACGGATGCGCCCTATTTATTGCCGCGCGATATAAAGCCCAAACCGGCCTCTCGGCGTAACGAACCGGCCTGGCTGGGGCATATCGTTGAGCGCGTGGCGCACTGGCGCGGGGACGATCCGCAGTGGCTGTCAGCGCAAACGGACGACAACGTTCGCCGCCTGTTTGGGATAACGTTTTAAACTTTGCGGAAGTCGGTGTTTTTGACGCTTTGCAGCACCTGTTTATTCAGCAGGTTTAGCAGCAGCATGGAGCGAGCTTCACCATCCGGCTCAGAGAAGATAGCCTGAAGGCCCTCAAACGCGCCTTCGGTGATCACCACGCTGTCGCCCGCATAGGGCGTTTCCGGGTCGGTTATTCCTTCCGGTTGCTGATAGACCGATAGCTGATGGATAACCGTTGAGGGGACCGTCGCGGGGCTGGCACCAAAACGCACAAAGTGGCTGACGCCGCGCGTGGCGCTGATGGTCGTAGTGTGGATGACTTCCGGGTCGAATTCGACGAACAGATAGTTTGGGAACAGAGGTTCGCTGACGAGGGCGCGTTTGCCACGCTGCATTTTTTCAAGCGTGATCACGGGCGTCAGGCAGTTCACAGACTGACGTTCCAGATGTTCCTGCGCGCGTTGAAGTTGCCCGCGTTTGCAATACAGTAAATACCAGGCCTGCATAATCACTCTTTCCCTTTATTCGGGGCGCAAGCATACCAAAATCCAGGTGGGATCGCTAAGGTGATTATAATGGCCGCAAAGGAAGTAAGTCGCAGAAATTCACCCCAATTTAACAAAATTACAGCATCACGCAGGCTTACGCCGTATAATGAAGCGCTTACAGAGAGGCCATGACTAACTGCATGAAATACCACGATCTACGCGACTTCCTGGCACTGCTGGAAAAGCAGGGCGAACTCAAACGCATTACGCTTCCTGTCGATCCCTGTCTGGAGATGACAGAAATTGCCGACCGCACCCTGCGTGCCGGTGGCCCCGCTTTGTTGTTTGAAAATCCAAAAGGCTATTCCATGCCGGTGCTGTGCAACCTGTTCGGCACACCGCGTCGCGTGGCGATGGGGATGGGGCAAGAGGATGTCACGGCGCTACGTGAAGTGGGCAAACTGCTGGCCTTTCTGAAAGAGCCTGAACCACCAAAAGGCTTCCGCGATTTATTCGACAAACTGCCGCAGTTTAAGCAGGTGTTGAACATGCCAACCAAACGCCTGCGCGGTGCGCCGTGCCAGCAGAAAGTGCTGGAAGGCGACGCGGTTGATCTGACAAAAATCCCGATTATGCAGTGCTGGCCCGAAGATGCCGCACCGCTCATTACCTGGGGCCTGACCGTAACGTGTGGCCCGCACAAAGAGCGCCAGAATCTCGGCATTTATCGCCAGCAGCGGATTGGAAAAAACAAACTCATCATGCGCTGGTTGTCCCATCGCGGTGGCGCACTGGACTTCCAGGAGTGGTGTGCAGCGCATCCCGGCGAGCGTTTTCCTGTTTCTGTCGCGCTGGGTGCTGACCCGGCGACGATCCTTGGGGCGGTCACACCCGTGCCGGATACGCTCTCCGAATACGCCTTTGCGGGACTTTTGCGCGGCACGAAAACCGAAGTGGTGAAGTGCATCTCTAATGACCTTGAAGTGCCGGCCAGCGCTGAGATTGTCCTCGAGGGTTACATTGAGCAGGGCGAGCTGGCACCGGAAGGGCCATACGGCGACCACACGGGCTATTACAACGAAGTGGATAACTTCCCGGTGTTTACCGTAACGCACATTACCCAGCGTGACGATCCGATTTACCACTCGACCTATACGGGCCGTCCACCGGATGAACCGGCTGTGCTGGGCGTGGCGCTGAACGAAGTGTTTGTGCCGATCCTGCAAAAGCAGTTCCCGGAAATCGTTGATTTCTATCTGCCGCCGGAAGGGTGCTCTTACCGCCTGGCCGTTGTGACCATCAAAAAGCAGTATGCTGGTCATGCTAAACGCGTGATGATGGGCGTATGGTCTTTCCTGCGCCAGTTTATGTATACCAAATTTGTGATTGTCTGCGATGATGACGTCAATGCCCGCGACTGGAATGATGTTATCTGGGCCATTACTACGCGTATGGATCCGGCGCGCGACACGGTGCTGGTGGAAAACACACCGATTGATTATCTGGATTTTGCCTCGCCGGTTTCCGGCCTTGGCTCAAAGATGGGACTGGATGCCACGAATAAATGGCCTGGCGAAACCGACCGTGAATGGGGTCGCCCGATCGAAAAAGATCCTGCCGTGACCGCGCGCATTGACGCGATCTGGGACGAGCTGGCCATAATGAGTAACGGTAAAACTGAATCTGACCGTTAAGCCCTATAGACTTCCCGACAGAGAGAGCGAATGACAACCTTAAGCTGTAAAGTGACTTCGGTAGATGCCATTACCGACACCGTATATCGCGTCCGTTTAACGCCTGAAGCGCCATTCTCTTTCCGCGCTGGTCAGTACTTAATGGTTGTGATGGATGAGCGCGATAAGCGTCCTTTCTCGATGGCTTCAACGCCTGCTGAGCAGGAATTTATTGAGCTGCATATCGGTGCGTCAGAGCTTAACCTGTATGCGATGGCGGTGATGGATCGCATTCTGAAGGAGCGTGAAATCGTCGTGGATATTCCACACGGTGAAGCCTGGTTGCGTGATGACGAAGAGCGTCCCCTGATCCTGATTGCCGGTGGCACCGGCTTCTCCTACGTGCGTTCGATTCTGCTGACCGCGCTGGCGCGCAACCCGAATCGTGATATCACGATTTACTGGGGCGGCCGTGAAGAGAAGCATCTGTACGATCTGTCTGAACTGGAAGCGCTGAGCGTAACCCATCCGAACCTGCGCATTGAGCCAGTTGTTGAGCAGCCTGAAGAGGGCTGGCGTGGACGCAACGGGACGGTGTTAACGGCGGTACTGCAGGATTACGGTACGCTGGCGGGGCACGATATCTATATTGCCGGTCGTTTCGAAATGGCGAAAATTGCCCGTGACCTGTTCTGCAATGAACGCGATGCGCGTGAGGACCGTCTCTTCGGCGATGCGTTTGCGTTCATTTAAATAAAAAAACCCGCCCCTGACAGGCGGGAAGAACGGCAACTAAACTGTCTTTCTTCGCCAATGACGCCATAACTGCGTTGGCTGCGCTCGTTCACCCGAATCACTTACTTGAGTAAGCTCATCGGGATTCGCTCGCTTGCCGCCTTGTTCTGACGCCATTGGCTTTGAGATACTTTTCCTGATTTACACTCTTTCAAATACCGTCGCGATACCCTGACCCAGCCCGATACACATTGTTGCCAGGCCAAACTGGGCATCTTTGCGTTCCATCAGGTTAATCAGCGTGGTGCTGATACGCGCGCCGGAACAGCCCAGCGGGTGACCAAGGGCGATCGCCCCGCCGTTGAGGTTAATCTTCTCGTCGATCTGCTCCATCAGCCCCAGATCTTTAATGCACGGCAGGATCTGCGCGGCGAAGGCTTCGTTCATCTCAAAGAGATCGATATCGCTGGCGGTTAAACCGGCTTTTTTCAGCGCCAGCGTTGAGGCGGGAACCGGACCGTAACCCATAATCGACGGGTCGCAGCCGACAACCGCCATTGAACGCACCCGGGCGCGTGGCGTCAGGCCCAGCTCGCGGGCGCGGCTTTCGCTCATCACCAGCATCGCGGCTGCACCGTCGGAAAGCGCAGACGAGGTGCCTGCCGTCACCGTGCCGGTGACCGGATCAAAGGCCGGACGCAGCGTGGAGAGTCCTTCGACGGTTGTCTCCGGGCGGATCACTTCGTCCCAGGTAAACTGCTTCAGCACGCCGTCGGCATCATTACCGCCGGTGGGAATGATCTCGTTCTTAAACGCACCGGACTGCGTGGCGGCCCAGGCGCGGGCGTGAGAGCGCGCGGCAAAGGCATCCTGCATTTCACGGCTGATACCGTGCAGGCGTGAGAGCATCTCGGCGGTCAGCCCCATCATACCGGCGGCTTTCGCGACGTTGCGGCTCATGCCCGGGTGGAAATCGACACCGTGGCTCATGGGTACGTGGCCCATATGTTCCACGCCGCCGACCAGGCACGCCTGCGCATCACCGGTCATGATCATGCGGGCCGCGTCGTGCAGCGCCTGCATTGACGAGCCGCACAGGCGGTTGACGGTGACGGCCGGAACCGAATGCGGGATCTCCGCCAGCAGCGACGCGTTACGGGCGATGTTGAAGCCCTGCTCCAGCGTTTGCTGCACGCAGCCCCAGTAGATATCGTCCAGCGCAGCAGGATCCAGCGCCGGGTTGCGCGCCAGCAGGCTGCGCATCAGGTGTGCGGAGAGGTCTTCCGCGCGTACGTTGCGAAAGGCTCCGCCCTTGGAACGGCCCATCGGGGTACGAATTGCATCAACAATGACAACCTTTTCCATTGTGACTCCTTAAGCCGTTTTCAGCTCGCCAACCGGACGGGCGGGCTCAACTGCGGGATAGTAGGGTTCGTTATGGTGCGCTTTGTTACGCAGACCTTCCGGCACGTCATAGAGCGGGCCGAGGTGCTGGTACTGCTGCGCCATATCGAGATATTTTGCGCTGCCGAGCGTGTCCAGCCAGCGGAACGCGCCGCCGTGGAACGGTGGGAAGCCAAGGCCATAGACCAGCGCCATATCCGCTTCGGCCGGGCTGGCGATAATGCCTTCTTCCAGGCAACGCACCACTTCGTTAATCATCGGAATCATCATCCGGGCGATGATTTCCTCGTCGGTAAAGTCGCGTTTTGGCTGACTGACGTCGGACAACAGGCCATCCACCGCCGGATCTTCTTCTTTCTTCGGCTTACCCTTGCTGTCTTCTTTATAGCGCCAGAAGCCCATGCCGTTTTTCTGACCAAAACGGTTGGCGTCAAACAGCGCGTCAATCGCGTCGCGGTAATCTTTCTGCATACGCTGCGGGAAGCCCGCCGCCATCACCGCCTGTGCGTGATGTGCGGTATCGATGCCGACCACGTCCAGCAGGTATGCCGGGCCCATTGGCCAACCGAACTGTTTTTCCATCACTTTATCGACTTTGCGGAAGTCCGCGCCGTCGCGCAGCAGCTGGCTGAAGCCGGCGAAGTACGGGAACAGCACGCGGTTGACGAAGAAGCCCGGACAGTCATTCACCACGATCGGCGTTTTGCCCATTTTGCTGGCCCACGCCACCACTTTGGCGATGGTCTCGTCAGAGGTTTTTTCACCGCGGATCACTTCGACCAGCGGCATACGGTGCACCGGGTTGAAGAAGTGCATGCCGCAGAAGTTTTCCGGGCGCTTTAATACGCTTGCCAGTTCGCTAATCGGAATGGTGGAGGTGTTCGAGGCCAGAACGGTGTCCGGGCGAACCTTATCTTCGGTCTCGGCCAGTACCGCTTTTTTGACCTTCGGATTCTCAACGACCGCTTCCACTACCACGTCCACGCGATCGAAACCGCTGTATTCCAGCGTGGGCTGGATCGTGGAGATCACGCTGGACAGCTTCAGTCCGTCAATCTTGCCGCGCTCCAGCTGTTTGTTGAGCAGTTTGGCCGCTTCGGTCATGCCCAGCGTAAGGGATTTATCGCTGATATCCTTCATCACCACCGGCACACCTTTCCATGCCGACTGATAAGCAATACCGCCGCCCATAATGCCTGCGCCGAGCACCGCCGCGTGTTTTGGCGTCTCAACGTGTTTGGTCAACTGTTTGGCTTTACCCTTCACGAACTGATCGTTCAGGAAAATGCCAACCAGCGCGCGGGCCTCATTGGTGTGCGCCAGCGGGACAAAGCTTTGGTTTTCAAGCTTCAGGGCTTCATCACGTCCCAGGCGGGCTGCCGCCTCGATGGTTTTCACCGCGGTGATCGGCGCCGGATAGTGTTTACCCGCCGTTTGCATCACCATGCCTTTGGCGATGGTGAAGCTCATGGTCGCTTCAATTTTGCTGAGCTTTAACGGCTCGAGCTTCGGCTGGCGTTTGGCTTTCCAGTCGAGATCGCCATTGATTGCCTGACGCAGAACCGCAACAGAACCCTCAATCAGTTTTTCCTGCTTAACGACGCCATCCACCAGGCCGATTTTCAGCGCCTGCTGCGCGCCAACGTCTTTACCCGCGGCAATGATTTCCAGCGCGCTGTCGGCACCGAGCATGCGTGGCATACGCACGGAACCGCCAAAGCCCGGCATGATGCCCAGTTTGGTTTCCGGCAGGCCGATGCGCAGGTCTGGCGTGGCCAGACGATAATCGGTGGCCAGCACGCACTCGCAGCCGCCGCCCAGCGCATAGCCGTTAACGGCGGAGATCGTCGGAACCGGTAAATCTTCCAGACGATTAAAGACGCTGTTGGCAAAGTGCAGCCACTGGCTCAGCTGTTCTTCCGGAACGAGGAACAGCGAGAGGAATTCGGTGATATCCGCACCGACAATAAAGGCCGCTTTATTTGAGCGCAGCAGCAGCCCTTTTAAATCAGGTTGTTTTTCAAGCACGTCCAGCGCCTGGCCAAGGCTGGCCACCGTCGCGGTATCGAGCTTGTTGACTGAGCCGGGGGCATCGAACACCAGTTCGGCAATGCCATCTTCCAGCCAGTTGAGGTACAGGGTGTCGCCTTTGTAGAGCATGTCAGTCTCCTGAATCCAGCATGTGGATCTGGTCGTACCAGATGAGACGGAGTGTGGGATTTATGTTAATAAAATGCAAATTACTCATTAAGAAATTGCTGCATTGATCACGGTCGGTGGAAATCACGCAGTGAGGGAGAGGTGTGCTAAGATGCGATGACTTGAGGTCAATAAAACGAAAGGAAGAATGATGGACTCACTGGCTTCGCTTTATAAAAATCATATCGTTACCCTACAGGAACGTACCCGCGATGTGCTGGCGCGCTTTAAGCTGGACGCGCTGCTGATTCACTCCGGTGAGCTGATGAACACGTTTCTCGACGATCATGCTTATCCCTTCAAAGTTAACCCGCAGTTTAAAGCCTGGGTGCCGGTAACACAGGTTCCCAACTGCTGGCTGCTGGTGGATGGCGTGAACAAGCCGAAACTGTGGTTCTACCTGCCGGTGGACTACTGGCACAACGTGGAACCGCTGCCGACGTCCTTCTGGACGGAAGAAATTGATGTGATTGCGCTGCCGAAAGCCGACGGCATTGGCAGCCAGTTGCCCGCTGCGCGCGGCAACATCGCCTATATCGGCCCTGTTGCGGAGCGCGCGCTGGGTCTGGATATTCCGGCAGATAAACTCAACCCGAAAGGGGTGCTGGATTACCTGCACTATAACCGCGCTTATAAAACCGATTACGAACTGTACTGCATGCGCCAGGCGCAAAAAACGGCCGTTACCGGCCACCGTGCGGCGCATGAAGCCTTCCTGTCCGGCATGAGCGAGTTCGATATCAACCAGGCCTACCTGACCGCCACCGGTCATCGTGATACCGATGTCCCTTACAGCAACATTGTGGCGCTGAACGAGCATGCCTCTGTACTGCACTACACCAAACTGGATCACCATGTACCGTCTGAGATGCGCAGCTTCCTGCTGGATGCGGGCGCGGAGTACAACGGCTACGCGGCTGACCTGACCCGTACCTGGGCGGCGAATGCGGATACGGACTTTGCGCACCTCATTAAAGACGTTAACGATGAACAGCTGGGGCTTATCAGCACCATGAAAGCGGGCACCAGCTACGTGGATTACCACATCCAGTTCCATCAGCGCATCGCCAAACTGCTGCGTAAGCATCAGATTGTAAAAGACATGAGCGAAGAGGCGATGGTCGAGAACGATCTGACCGGGCCATTCATGCCGCACGGTATTGGTCACCCGCTGGGTCTGCAGGTTCATGATGTCGCGGGCTTTATGCAGGATGATTCCGGCACGCATCTGGCCGCACCGTCAAAATATCCTTTCCTGCGTTGCACCCGCATTCTTGAGCCACGCATGGTGCTGACCATTGAGCCGGGGATCTACTTTATCGAATCCCTGCTGGCACCGTGGCGCGAAGGGCAGTTCAGCAAGCACTTCAACTGGGAAAAGATTGAGGCGCTTAAACCGTTTGGCGGTATCCGTATCGAAGACAACGTGGTTATCCACGAAAACGGTACCGAGAACATGACGCGAGATCTGAAGCTGGCCTGATGGAAAGCTGGCTGATACCGGCTGAACCGGTCACCTTTGTTGAGGAAATCAAGAAAAGCCGTTTTATCACGCTGCTCGCGCATACCGAGGGCGTGGAGGCGGCCAGGGCGTTTGTCGAGTCCGTTCGCGCGCAGCATCCTGACGCACGTCACCACTGCGTGGCGTGGGTAGCGGGGCCGCCAAACGACTCCCAGCAGCTGGGGTTTTCAGACGACGGTGAACCGGCGGGTACGGCCGGTAAGCCCATGCTCTCGCAGCTGATGGGCAGCGGTGTGGGCGAGATCACCGCCGTGGTGGTTCGCTACTACGGCGGGATTTTATTAGGCACGGGTGGGCTGGTGAAAGCCTACGGTGGCGGCGTCCAGCAGGCGCTGAATCTGCTGATAACCACCCGCAAAACGCCACTGACCGAATATACTCTGTTATGTGACTACGCCCAGCTGTCGGGCATTGACGCGCTGCTCAAGCAGTTTAACGGTGCGATAGTCCACAGCGATTACCAGGCGATGGTGCAACTGCGTGTGGCGCTTCCACAGGCGGAACTGGCTGCTTTTTCAGCGAAACTCGCTGATTTTAGTCGCGGCGCGTTGCAATTGCTGCCGATTGAAGAATAATCCCCACCTTACTTTTAATACCAAAGGAAGCGGCAGAGATGCATTTTCGTGCCATTACCCGAATCGTTGGACTGCTGGTCATACTCTTTTCCGGGACGATGATCCTCCCTGGACTGGTGGCGCTTCTTTACAGAGACGGTGCGGGTCGCGCGTTTACCCAGACCTTCTTTGTTGCGCTGGCGATCGGTTCGCTGCTGTGGTGGCCAAACCGCCGTGAAAAAGGGGAACTGAAATCGCGCGAGGGGTTCCTGATTGTCGTGCTGTTCTGGACGGTGCTGGGAAGCGTCGGTTCGCTGCCCTTTATCTTCTCTGAACAGCCCAACCTGAGCATCACGGATGCCTTTTTTGAATCCTTCTCCGGCTTAACGACCACCGGGGCCACCACGCTGGTAGGGCTGGATTCGTTACCCCACGCAATCCTCTTTTATCGTCAGATGCTCCAGTGGTTCGGCGGTATGGGGATCATCGTGCTTGCTGTGGCTATTCTGCCCATCCTCGGCGTCGGCGGGATGCAGCTCTATCGCGCTGAAATGCCAGGCCCGCTAAAAGATAACAAAATGCGGCCACGTATTGCCGAGACGGCGAAAACCCTGTGGCTTATCTACGTTTTGCTGACGGTGGCCTGTGCGCTGGCGCTGTGGTTTGCCGGTATGCCCGCATTTGATGCCATCGGACACAGCTTTGCGACCATCGCTATCGGCGGATTTTCAACGCACGACGCCAGCGTGGGCTACTTTGACAGCCCAACGATTAACACCATTATTGCCATCTTTTTGCTGATCTCCGGCTGTAACTATGGCCTGCACTTCTCTTTACTGAGCGGGCGTAGCCTGAAAGTGTACTGGCGTGACCCGGAGTTCCGCATGTTTATTGGCGTGCAGTTAACGCTGGTCATTATCTGTACCCTGGTCCTGTGGTTCCACGACGTTTATACCTCGGCGGTCACAACGCTAAACCAGGCGTTCTTCCAGGTGGTGTCGATGGCGACGACCGCCGGTTTTACCACGGACAGCATTGCGCGCTGGCCGTTGTTCCTGCCGGTCCTGCTGCTTTGCTCCGCGTTTATTGGGGGCTGTGCCGGGTCAACGGGCGGGGGGCTGAAGGTGATTCGAATTCTGCTGTTATTCAAGCAGGGGAACCGTGAGCTGAAACGCCTGGTCCACCCGAACGCGGTCTACAGTATCAAGCTGGGAAACCGCGCACTGCCTGAACGTATTCTCGAAGCCGTGTGGGGGTTCTTCTCCGCCTATGCGCTGGTCTTTATCGTCAGTATGCTGGCTATTATTGCTACCGGCGTTGATGATTTCTCGGCGTTTGCTTCTGTTGTGGCTACGCTTAATAACCTTGGGCCTGGGCTGGGCGTGGTGGCGGATAACTTTGCCAGCATGAACCCGGTCGCGAAGTGGATCTTGATTGCCAACATGCTGTTTGGTCGTCTTGAGGTCTTTACGCTGCTGGTTCTGTTTACCCCAACATTCTGGCGCGAGTAAGGAGTCGTCGGTGAAAACACTTATTCTTTTCTCAACGCGAGACGGGCAAACGCGTGAGATTGCCTCTTATCTTGCTTCTGAATTAAAAGAGCAGGGCATTTACTCGGACGTGGTGAACCTGAACCGTGCCGAACAGATTGCCTGGCAGGATTACGATCGCGTAGTGATTGGCGCGTCTATTCGTTATGGTCATTTCCATCCTGCACTGGACCGTTTCGTGAAGAAACACCTGGCTGCGCTCAGTCAGCTGCCTGGCGCGTTCTATTCGGTCAACCTGGTCGCCCGTAAAGCTGAAAAGCGTACGCCGCAGACAAACAGCTATACGCGTAAGTTTTTGCTGAACTCGCCATGGCAACCCGATCTGTGTGCTGTCTTCGCCGGGGCGCTGCGCTACCCGCATTATCGCTGGTATGACCGGATGATGATCCGCCTGATCATGAAAATGACCGGTGGTGAAACCGATACGCGTAAAGAAGTGGTATATACCGACTGGCTGCAGGTAGCCGGTTTTGCCCGGGAAATCGCACAGTTAACAAGCGATTCGCGGGTAAATTAAGCGTGAAGTTTGAAAAGTGAGCGAACGACAATTTTTTTGTATTTTATGCTTGTCACTTCAGAATAACTCCCTATAATGCGCCTCCACTGACACGGAACAACGGCACACACGCCGCCGGGTCAGCAGAGAAAAGCGAAATTAAAGCTTGACTCTGAGGCGGGAAAGCGTAATATGCACACCCCGCGCCGCTGAGAAAAGCGAAGCGGCACTGCTCTTTAACAATTTATCAGACAATCTGTGTGGGCACTCAAAGTGACATGGATTCTTAACGTCGCAAGACGAAAAATGAATACCAAGTCTCTGAGTGAACATACGTAATTCATTACGAAGTTTAATTCACGAGCATCAAACTTAAATTGAAGAGTTTGATCATGGCTCAGATTGAACGCTGGCGGCAGGCCTAACACATGCAAGTCGAGCGGTAGCACAGAGAGCTTGCTCTCGGGTGACGAGCGGCGGACGGGTGAGTAATGTCTGGGAAACTGCCTGATGGAGGGGGATAACTACTGGAAACGGTAGCTAATACCGCATAACGTCGCAAGACCAAAGAGGGGGACCTTCGGGCCTCTTGCCATCAGATGTGCCCAGATGGGATTAGCTAGTAGGTGGGGTAACGGCTCACCTAGGCGACGATCCCTAGCTGGTCTGAGAGGATGACCAGCCACACTGGAACTGAGACACGGTCCAGACTCCTACGGGAGGCAGCAGTGGGGAATATTGCACAATGGGCGCAAGCCTGATGCAGCCATGCCGCGTGTATGAAGAAGGCCTTCGGGTTGTAAAGTACTTTCAGCGGGGAGGAAGGCGATAAGGTTAATAACCTTGTCGATTGACGTTACCCGCAGAAGAAGCACCGGCTAACTCCGTGCCAGCAGCCGCGGTAATACGGAGGGTGCAAGCGTTAATCGGAATTACTGGGCGTAAAGCGCACGCAGGCGGTCTGTCAAGTCGGATGTGAAATCCCCGGGCTCAACCTGGGAACTGCATTCGAAACTGGCAGGCTAGAGTCTTGTAGAGGGGGGTAGAATTCCAGGTGTAGCGGTGAAATGCGTAGAGATCTGGAGGAATACCGGTGGCGAAGGCGGCCCCCTGGACAAAGACTGACGCTCAGGTGCGAAAGCGTGGGGAGCAAACAGGATTAGATACCCTGGTAGTCCACGCCGTAAACGATGTCGACTTGGAGGTTGTGCCCTTGAGGCGTGGCTTCCGGAGCTAACGCGTTAAGTCGACCGCCTGGGGAGTACGGCCGCAAGGTTAAAACTCAAATGAATTGACGGGGGCCCGCACAAGCGGTGGAGCATGTGGTTTAATTCGATGCAACGCGAAGAACCTTACCTACTCTTGACATCCAGAGAACTTAGCAGAGATGCTTTGGTGCCTTCGGGAACTCTGAGACAGGTGCTGCATGGCTGTCGTCAGCTCGTGTTGTGAAATGTTGGGTTAAGTCCCGCAACGAGCGCAACCCTTATCCTTTGTTGCCAGCGGTTAGGCCGGGAACTCAAAGGAGACTGCCAGTGATAAACTGGAGGAAGGTGGGGATGACGTCAAGTCATCATGGCCCTTACGAGTAGGGCTACACACGTGCTACAATGGCGCATACAAAGAGAAGCGACCTCGCGAGAGCAAGCGGACCTCATAAAGTGCGTCGTAGTCCGGATTGGAGTCTGCAACTCGACTCCATGAAGTCGGAATCGCTAGTAATCGTAGATCAGAATGCTACGGTGAATACGTTCCCGGGCCTTGTACACACCGCCCGTCACACCATGGGAGTGGGTTGCAAAAGAAGTAGGTAGCTTAACCTTCGGGAGGGCGCTTACCACTTTGTGATTCATGACTGGGGTGAAGTCGTAACAAGGTAACCGTAGGGGAACCTGCGGTTGGATCACCTCCTTACCTTAAAGAACCTGCCTTTGTAGTGCTCACACAGATTGTCTGATGAAATACAGCAGTAAAAATCTCTGCAGGCTTGTAGCTCAGGTGGTTAGAGCGCACCCCTGATAAGGGTGAGGTCGGTGGTTCAAGTCCACTCAGGCCTACCAAATTCCTGCTGATGCTGCGTTGCGGCGACACTCGCATACAGATGTATGCTTCGTGTCACCACGCCTTGCCTCAACAGGAATTACGGTTCATGAGATTAACTACGATGGGGCTATAGCTCAGCTGGGAGAGCGCCTGCCTTGCACGCAGGAGGTCTGCGGTTCGATCCCGCATAGCTCCACCATCCTTTTACTGCGAAAACAAGAAAACTTCAGAGTGAACCTGAAAAGGTGCACTGCGAAGTTTTGCTCTTTAAAAATCTGGATCAAGCTGAAAATTGAAACGACACACAGTTAATGTGTGTTCGAGTCTCTCAAATTTTCGCAAGTCGATGGTGAATCGAAAGAAACATCTTCGGGTTGTGAGGTTAAGCGACTAAGCGTACACGGTGGATGCCCTGGCAGTCAGAGGCGATGAAGGACGTGCTAATCTGCGAAAAGCGACGGCGAGGTGATATGAACCTTTGACCCGTCGATGTCCGAATGGGGAAACCCAGTGCAATTCGTTGCACTATCGTTAACTGAATACATAGGTTAACGAGGCGAACCGGGGGAACTGAAACATCTAAGTACCCCGAGGAAAAGAAATCAACCGAGATTCCCCCAGTAGCGGCGAGCGAACGGGGAGCAGCCCGGAGTCTGAATCAGCTTGTGTGTTAGTGGAACGGTCTGGAAAGTCCGACGGTACAGGGTGATAGTCCCGTACACGAAAGCACACTTGCTGTGAACTCGAAGAGTAGGGCGGGACACGTGGTATCCTGTCTGAATATGGGGGGACCATCCTCCAAGGCTAAATACTCCTGACTGACCGATAGTGAACCAGTACCGTGAGGGAAAGGCGAAAAGAACCCCGGCGAGGGGAGTGAAAAAGAACCTGAAACCGTGTACGTACAAGCAGTGGGAGCCTCTTTATGGGGTGACTGCGTACCTTTTGTATAATGGGTCAGCGACTTATATTCTGTAGCAAGGTTAACCGTATAGGGGAGCCGAAGGGAAACCGAGTCTTAACTGGGCGTTAAGTTGCAGGGTATAGACCCGAAACCCGGTGATCTAGCCATGGGCAGGTTGAAGGTTGGGTAACACTAACTGGAGGACCGAACCGACTAATGTTGAAAAATTAGCGGATGACCTGTGGCTGGGGGTGAAAGGCCAATCAAACCGGGAGATAGCTGGTTCTCCCCGAAAGCTATTTAGGTAGCGCCTCGTGAACTCATCTTCGGGGGTAGAGCACTGTTTCGGCTAGGGGGCCATCCCGGCTTACCAACCCGATGCAAACTACGAATACCGAAGAATGTTATCACGGGAGACACACGGCGGGTGCTAACGTCCGTCGTGAAGAGGGAAACAACCCAGACCGCCAGCTAAGGTCCCAAAGTCATGGTTAAGTGGGAAACGATGTGGGAAGGCACAGACAGCCAGGATGTTGGCTTAGAAGCAGCCATCATTTAAAGAAAGCGTAATAGCTCACTGGTCGAGTCGGCCTGCGCGGAAGATGTAACGGGGCTAAACCATGCACCGAAGCTGCGGCAGCGACGCTTATGCGTTGTTGGGTAGGGGAGCGTTCTGTAAGCCGTTGAAGGTGTGCCGTGAGGCATGCTGGAGGTATCAGAAGTGCGAATGCTGACATAAGTAACGATAAAGCGGGTGAAAAGCCCGCTCGCCGGAAGACCAAGGGTTCCTGTCCAACGTTAATCGGGGCAGGGTGAGTCGACCCCTAAGGCGAGGCCGAAAGGCGTAGTCGATGGGAAACAGGTTAATATTCCTGTACTTGGTGTTACTGCGAAGGGGGGACGGAGAAGGCTATGTTAGCCGGGCGACGGTTGTCCCGGTTTAAGCATGTAGGCGGAGGTTCCAGGTAAATCCGGTACCTTTTAACGCTGAGGTGTGATGACGAGGCACTACGGTGCTGAAGTAACAAATGCCCTGCTTCCAGGAAAAGCCTCTAAGCATCAGGTAACACGAAATCGTACCCCAAACCGACACAGGTGGTCAGGTAGAGAATACCAAGGCGCTTGAGAGAACTCGGGTGAAGGAACTAGGCAAAATGGTGCCGTAACTTCGGGAGAAGGCACGCTGATATGTAGGTGAAGCCCCTGCGGGTGGAGCTGAAATCAGTCGAAGATACCAGCTGGCTGCAACTGTTTATTAAAAACACAGCACTGTGCAAACACGAAAGTGGACGTATACGGTGTGACGCCTGCCCGGTGCCGGAAGGTTAATTGATGGGGTTAGCGGCAACGCGAAGCTCTTGATCGAAGCCCCGGTAAACGGCGGCCGTAACTATAACGGTCCTAAGGTAGCGAAATTCCTTGTCGGGTAAGTTCCGACCTGCACGAATGGCGTAATGATGGCCAGGCTGTCTCCACCCGAGACTCAGTGAAATTGAACTCGCTGTGAAGATGCAGTGTACCCGCGGCAAGACGGAAAGACCCCGTGAACCTTTACTATAGCTTGACACTGAACACTGGTCCTTGATGTGTAGGATAGGTGGGAGGCTTTGAAGCGTGGACGCCAGTCTGCGTGGAGCCATCCTTGAAATACCACCCTTTAATGGCTGGTGTTCTAACGTGGACCCGTTACCCGGGTTGCGGACAGTGTCTGGTGGGTAGTTTGACTGGGGCGGTCTCCTCCCAAAGAGTAACGGAGGAGCACGAAGGTTAGCTAATCCTGGTCGGACATCAGGAGGTTAGTGCAATGGCATAAGCTAGCTTGACTGCGAGAGTGACGGCTCGAGCAGGTGCGAAAGCAGGTCATAGTGATCCGGTGGTTCTGAATGGAAGGGCCATCGCTCAACGGATAAAAGGTACTCCGGGGATAACAGGCTGATACCGCCCAAGAGTTCATATCGACGGCGGTGTTTGGCACCTCGATGTCGGCTCATCACATCCTGGGGCTGAAGTAGGTCCCAAGGGTATGGCTGTTCGCCATTTAAAGTGGTACGCGAGCTGGGTTTAGAACGTCGTGAGACAGTTCGGTCCCTATCTGCCGTGGGCGCTGGAGAATTGAGGGGGGCTGCTCCTAGTACGAGAGGACCGGAGTGGACGCATCACTGGTGTTCGGGTTGTCATGCCAATGGCACTGCCCGGTAGCTAAATGCGGAAGAGATAAGTGCTGAAAGCATCTAAGCACGAAACTTGCCCCGAGATGAGTTCTCCCTGAGACTTTAAGTCTCCTGAAGGAACGTTGAAGACGACGACGTTGATAGGTCGGGTGTGTAAGCGCAGCGATGCGTTGAGCTAACCGATACTAATGAACCGTGAGGCTTAACCTTACAACGCCGAAGCTGTTTCGGCGAAGAGACAGACAATCAAATTTCAGCTTTGATACAGATTAACAGAATTTGCCTGGCGGCTTTAGCGCGGTGGTCCCACCTGACCCCATGCCGAACTCAGAAGTGAAACGCCGTAGCGCCGATGGTAGTGTGGGGTCTCCCCATGTGAGAGTAGGGAACTGCCAGGCATCAAACAAGTGAAGAGGCCATCCGGAAGGATGGCCTTTTTGCGTTTTTGTACCCCAAAACCTCTCCACAAACTAATCCCCCAATTTCCTGCATATACGGTAAACTATCACCGTTTTTGCATCAGGATAGCGTCTATGAACCACTCCCTTAAGCCCTGGAATACCTTTGGCATTCAACGCAATGCTAATCAAATTGTACGTGCCGAGTGTGCTCAGCAACTGCTGGAAGCATGGCAAAACGCAGCAGAAAACGGTGAACCCGTACTTATTCTGGGCGAAGGAAGTAATGTCCTGTTTCTCGATGATTTTGCGGGAACGGTTATCGTCAACCGCATCATGGGAATTGATGTTAAAGAGTGCGCCGACAGCTGGCATCTGCACGTCGGGGCCGGCGAAAACTGGCACCATCTGGTGCAATACACCCTTGAACAAGGCATGCCGGGTCTCGAAAACCTTGCGCTCATCCCCGGTTGTGCCGGATCGTCACCGATTCAAAATATTGGTGCGTACGGTATCGAGCTAAAACACGTCTGCGAATATGTCGACTGCCTTGAGCTGGCGACCGGAAACGCCCTGCGTTTGACCGCAGAGCAGTGCCGTTTTGGCTATCGGGACAGTATTTTCAAGCATGAATACCAGGATCGCTACGTGATTGTGGCCGTAGGTCTTCGTCTGGCGAAAGCGTGGACGCCCGTTCTGACCTACGGTGATTTAACCCGTCTCGATCCTGCGACCGTCACCGCCCGGGAAGTCTTTGATTCAGTCTGCCATATGCGGATGACAAAACTGCCTGACCCGAAAGTGAACGGTAATGCGGGCAGTTTCTTCAAAAACCCGGTTATCAGCGGCGAAACGGCGAAAGCTTTCCTGGCGGGCTGGCCAACGGCACCCCATTATCCACAGGCGGATGGCAGCGTGAAGCTGGCTGCTGGCTGGCTTATCGATCAATGTGAACTAAAAGGCACGTCGGTGGGCGGTGCTGCCGTTCATCGTCAGCAGGCGCTGGTACTGATCAATCAAAGCAATGCGACCAGTGAAGACGTGGTCAAGCTTGCACATCATGTTCGCCAGCGTGTGGGCGAGAAATTCAACGTCTGGCTCGAGCCCGAAGTGCGCTTTATTGGTCGCACGGGCGAAGTCAGTGCCGTGGAGACAATTGCGTGAAGGATAATACCGTTCCCTTAACCCTGATCGGCATTCTGGCTGACGGAGAGTTTCACTCTGGCGAGCAGCTGGGCGAGCAGTTGGGCATGAGCCGCGCCGGTATTAATAAACATATCCAGACGCTCCGCGACTGGGGGGTCGATGTGTTCACCGTGCCCGGCAAAGGCTACAGCCTGCCGGAGCCTATCCAGCTCCTCAATGAAGAGGCGATCCGTAGCCAGATTGGTCAGGGAAAGGTGGCCGTCCTGCCGGTAATCGATTCTACCAACCAGTACCTGCTGGATCGCCTGGCCGATCTCGACTCGGGTGATGCCTGCGTGGCGGAATATCAGCAGGCCGGGCGGGGCCGCCGTGGGCGCAAATGGTTCTCTCCTTTTGGTGCCAACCTCTACCTGTCAATGTACTGGCGTCTTGAGCAAGGGCCTGCCGCCGCTGTCGGCCTGAGCCTGGTGATTGGGATTGTGATGGCCGAAGTGCTTCACGAGCTGGGTGCCGATAAAGTGCGGGTTAAATGGCCGAACGATCTCTATCTCGACGATCGTAAACTGGCGGGTATCCTGGTTGAATTAACCGGTAAAACCGGCGATGCCGCGCAGATTGTGATTGGCGCTGGCCTGAATATGGTCATGCGTAATGTGCAGAGTGATGTAGTGAATCAGGCCTGGACCAACCTGCAGGAAGCGGGGATCACCATCGATCGTAATACCCTCGCCGTACGCATGATAAAAGAGCTGCGCAGCTCCCTGACGCTCTTTGAGCAGGAAGGGTTAACGCCGTTCCTGTCGCGTTGGGAAAAGCTGGATAACTTTATCAACCGTCCGGTCAAACTGCTGATTGGTGAACGCGAAATCGTCGGGATTTCCCGGGGTATCAATGCACAGGGCGCGCTGCTCCTCGAACAAGACGGCGCGATCAAGCCCTGGGTGGGCGGTGAAATCTCGCTGCGAAGCGCAGAATAAAAAAAGGGAGCCGGTTGGCTCCCTTTTTAGTTTTACGTCGTTATTGCGGATAAGGGACCCAGTCCCCGCCGTTGAGACGAACATACGGTTTTTTCTGGTACTGGATCACCACCGCGTTGGCGTTCTCCGATACCTCAGCCGTCTGCGGCAGATTGCTGGTAAGCTGATCCCAGTTCACGCTATCTTCCACAAACAGCTTGCCGTCGACCGCGCGGGCAACGATTTCTGAGATCGCCAGGTAGCTGCTTGGCTGGGTGATCTCAACCGGTGCGCCCTGGTGCGGTGCCTTCATGCCGATGAACTTAATCCCGGCAGGCACGTTGGTGATGGACGGGCTTGGGATATCGCGCAGGCCGGACACCTGCATTCTGTCGCCCTTCAGCGCACCGCCGTGTTCTGGCACCACAACCACCATCACCTTACGGCCTGATTTTTCCAGCTCGGTTAAGAACGCGTCCAGCTCGTCAAAGAGCTTTTGCGCACGCACTTTATAATCCGCCGTTTTGCTCACGCCAGGGAAGTGGTTCCCGTCATGCAGCGGCAGGGTGTTATAGAACGTGGCGCTGCGTGGGTTTGTGTCTTTATCGATGGTCTGTAGCCAGCGCTGCAGCACGGCGGCGTCGTCGTATACCGGCGAACCGTCAAAGCCCAGCAGTTGCACCGGCAGGCCGGTTTGATCCATCAGCGGGGCCTGCATTCCCCCTTGCTCACGAATCTCTTTCAGGAAGTTACCAAACTGACCGTTATGGCCGAGCATCAGGTGCTGCGTGAAGCCCAGCTTAGCCAGATTATCAAACAGGTAACACTGGTTGCCCGCTGGCAGGTAAAGATTTTTGTGCGATGGCTGACCGCAACTCGCACGCAGCAGACGAATGGCTGCCGGGCCGCTGTACGACGTGGCAGAGTTAAAATCTTTAAACTGGATGTCAAAGTGTGACCACAGCGGGTGCGACATCAACCCGGCGGCATCCACGTCGGCCCAGGACAGGGAACAGATGTTGATCACCAGCAGTTCAAACGGCTGAGCATCGGCAGGCAGCGCGTCCGGGAATTTGGTCTGACGCTTGTCTTCAGCCGTATAGAAACTTGAAAGCCAGTTATTCAGGTTCGCCGAGGTCGGCGGTGCCGTTTGCGCAGGGATATCACCTACTACCGGCGTGTCGCCCGCTGTCGCCACGGTAGCCGCCGCAGAGCCGCCAGTGGTGGTAACCGTGGTGGTTGGCTGACCGGCTGGCCACAGGGAGAAGCTCGGGCCTGTCAGCGTCAGCACGTTAAGCCAGACCATAATCGCGACCACAAACACCGTGACGCGGATCCATTGTGACAGGAACAGCCAGGCGACCAGCAGCACGAACACTGCCCCAATCATCTCCCAGTTAATGAAACGCTCGGTCAGATCGAGAATATAGTCGGAACTAAAGCCCGCAACCTGCGAGCCCTGGCTCATGATGCTTTCCAGGCCAGGCAGCCAGGTGTCATGCCAGAACAGACCAAACCCTATCGGAATAGCGATCCAGTGGCGTATACGGTGCAGCCTGACGTTCGGAATGGGCATCAGCAGGAATGCCATAAACACCAGGTTCAGCAGAGGGTGGAAATTAAGATAGCCTGCCCACAGCAGACCAAATTTCACCAGAAAGTAAAAGTTCCAGCCGGAAAGGCCGCGCCAGTATTGCCAGAGCGGCGATGGCGCCGACGTGGTATAGGTAGAATTAGTCATGTTTTCGGGTTGCCTTGACGTTCGGAGCTCGTGTCAGTGTTCCGGCGGGTTTAACGTAGCGAGGTTTTACAAACAGTATTCTGGCCGTATCGCGCATCCGACGCAGCGAATGACGCGCATAGTAGCCAAGCGGGAAAAATATCAGCGCACAGAGTATGACCAGCTGAAGGATATCGCTGATGCTCATTTTGATCCCTCCGTCTGCTCAGACAACAGACGCAGGGGTTCGGGAACCCGACGCCAGGTATGTCCGTCATGCTGCGCATTGAGGATCGGTTTGACACTCTTCGTCATCGGGAGCGGTTTTGACCATTGTTCCGGTTTCAGGGTACGCATCTGCACCAGTTCTGCGTTGATAAGATTATCTTCGAACCAAATCATGCGGTTAGAGAAAATATCCCCGGTTGGTAGCGGGAAGATGTGGTTAAGGGCCGTATCGAGATCGTTCACCCGACAGAAGGATAAAAACAGCACCAGGCGGTTATCCCCAATCGTCATGATGTCCCCCGTGCGGTTGGGCCGGCACAGGGTCAGCGCCTGTTCAACACGAATACCCGGCACCGGGCGCAGCGCGACCATCACGCCTTTACCATCTGCCGGAAGCAGCGTATTGCTCATCATATTGCTGACCGCATCGCAGAAGGTATCCCACTTTTGATAGCCACGCAGTTTCATCGGCTGGGTCATGGAAAGCAGGGTGCTGATATCTTCCGGAACGTGGCGGTTAAACTGCTGGCCCTGAATGCTTTCGATAAGCGTCAGGCAGCGTGAGAGCGGCGCATTCCAGGGCACGACCATATTGGCACCGCAGCCCAGAAGCAGCCGCTCATCGGTGGCGCGCAGGCTGGTATTGTTCTCACGTACGACGATTTTCAGTGCGCTTCCGCGCTGGCGACGCAACGTGTGTATGTGTCTCGCCAGCGTTTCAATCTGGTTATTCTGCATTAATGAAAAAACAATGGTCGCTGCCTGCGTCGTGCGGGCTTCATTAAAGACCGCTTCATTTGTATCGTAGAGGGACCAGTTTTCCGAGAGCGCAGGCGCACCTTCTAATACCGCAACATGGCTGAGAATGCGTTTTTCATCGCTGCGCGGCTGCACCACCGCCGTTTCTTGTCGGGAGAGATGCCACTGACCGTCGATCTGTTTCAGGGTAAGTTGTTGGCGGGCGCTCACCCCTTTTTCGTTGCACCAGAACGCAATATCGTAAAGATAACTGTCGGTCTGGTCACGGATACTTGCGAGGCCGAAAAGGGAACGATATTGCGCCATTAAAAATGAAAAAAGCTTGTCGTTATTACTGCCGGGGTTAATGACCAATACTGAACAGTTTCGATTTTTCGCCCATTTGTTGATTTTTTCTATCCACTGCACAATTTTTTGTGGGGATATATTTTGCAGCACGTTATTTGCGCATTTAAGTATCAGTAAATAGTGATCCGGATCAATGGAGCACTGAATATCACGGGGCAGGAAGTTCAGGCTTTCGGTTTCGGATGACATCGTAAATAGCCTTACCGTCTGTGGGCCATTATTTTCATCGAGCCTGATAACCTGTTTAGGATCGTCGCCCATGGTGATAACGGCAACGCGGGAATCCCCGCCCTGTGCGGCTACGGTCTGGTTTACCAGGCTTATGGCGTCCTCATTGCGCTCCGTATTAATCCACCAGACTCCACCGACTGGCATGTGGCTCAATTCGTCCCATAATGACTGGATGCCAATAGAAAATATGGAGTCCACGGTGTCCCTCTATCATCGAATTTATCTGTATCTCAGTTTACTAGCGAAAGCGTAGAAATAAACCTAACATTGAAATTAAAGAACATCAGATTTAGCATGTAAATGAAAATTCGCAGGTAGGACGCTTCGCTTCATCTGATCCCGCGACTTTAATCAACGTGATGGAATAAAAATGCATAATAACGAACCCGGAACGCCGGTCGACAGTAGCCTGGGTTACACATTCCAAAATGATTTTCTGGCGCTCTCGCAGGCTTTTTCTTTGCCTGAAATTGATTACACCGATATTTCCCAGCGGGAACAACTGGCAGCGGCGATTAAACGCTGGCCGTTGCTGGCTGAGTTTGCCCAACAACAATAAGGGAGCCATTGATGGCCATACTCGGATTACAGGGCGTCCGTGGCGGTGTGGGTACAACATCCGTCACCGCGGCGCTGGCGTGGTCATTGCAACTACTGGGTGAATCGGTGTTGGTCATTGATGCCTGCCCCGACAATTTGCTGCGCATGTCGTTCAACGTCGACTTCCGCCATCAAGACGGCTGGGCGCGGGCATTCCTCGACGGTAAAGAGTGGCAGGACGCGGGCCTGCGTTACACCTCCCTGCTGGATTTGCTCCCCTACGGACAACTGACCGTTGCAGAACGCGAGAACGAAAATGCGCATCAGCCCCTGCTTGCGCAGTTCAGCAACGCTTTGCAGCGTTTGAAAGAGCAGGGCCATTACCGCTGGATAGTGCTCGATCTGCCGCACGGTAGCGATCCGCTGACGCGCCAACTCATTACCCAGTGCGATCACGTGCTCTCCATTGTTAACGTTGATGCGAATTGCCATATCCGCCTGCATCAGCAGGCTCTGCCGGCGAATGCCCACATTCTGATTAACGATCTGCGCCTCAGCAGCCAGATCCAGGACGATCTGTACCAGATTTGGCTGCAAAGCCAGCGACGCCTTTTGCCGATGGTCATCCATCGTGATGAAGCCATGGCGGAGTGCCTTGCTTCCAAACAGCCGCTTGGCGAATACCGGAGCGATTCACTGGCGGCGGAAGAGATCCTGACGCTGGCGAACTGGTGCTTGCTGCACTACGCCGGGCGCGGGGAATCTGCCGGGAGTCCTGCATGATCCGCGTGTCCACCTGGCTACTTATACCGCCGGTCAGCGCGCGGTTGAGCGAGCGCTATCGTCATTATCGTCACCACGGCGCGTCGTCGCTAAGCGCTGCGCTTGGCTGTTTCTGGACGATCCTGGCCTGGCTGTTCATTCCGCTGGAACACCCCCGCTGGCAGCGCATTCGCGCGCGGCACGGGGAGCTTTATCCGCACATTAATCCTGACAGGCCGCGCCCCCTGGACCCGGCGCGTTACGCCATTCAGGCGCTCTGGCTGGTGGCAACTTCGCCCGTTTCAGATAAGAAAACGCCGCACTGGCGCAGCTTTAGCCGGGTGCAGAATTTCCGCGAGCGCTATCACCGCTGGCTGGACAGGCTGCCCGAGCGCGTGGGCGACAGGACCAGCCATCTGGACGATCATAAAGAGCTCGGGCATCTGCATCCGGGCTTGCGTCGTTTTATCCTCGGCTTAATTGTCGTCTTCTCGCTGATTCTGGCACTGGTCTGTATTACGCAGCCCTTTAACCCGCTGGCGCAGTTCACCTTCCTGATCCTGCTCTGGGGCGTGGCGCTGCTGGTCCGGCGTATTCCGGGGCGGTTCTCGGCCCTGATGCTGATCGTGCTGTCGCTGACCGTCTCCTGCCGCTACATCTGGTGGCGCTACACCTCAACGCTTAACTGGGATGACCCGGTAAGCCTGGTGTGCGGCCTGGTGCTGCTGTTTGCTGAAACCTATGCGTGGATTGTGCTGGTGCTGGGGTATTTCCAGGTGGTCTGGCCGCTGAATCGTCAGCCGGTACCGCTGCCGAAAGACACGACCCAGTGGCCATCGGTCGATCTCTTCGTGCCGACCTATAACGAAGACCTGAGCGTGGTAAAAAATACTATCTACGCCGCGCTGGGTATCGACTGGCCGAAGGACAAGCTCAAAATCTGGATCCTTGATGACGGTGGCCGGGCGGAGTTTCGTCAGTTTGCGGAAGAGGTGGGGGTGGAATACATCGCCCGTACTACGCACGAACACGCTAAAGCCGGAAACATCAACAATGCGCTGAAATATGCCAAAGGGGAGTTTGTCTCCATCTTTGACTGCGACCACGTCCCGACGCGCTCGTTCCTGCAAATGACCATGGGCTGGTTCCTGAAAGAGAAAGAGCTGGCGATGATGCAGACGCCGCACCACTTCTTCTCGCCGGATCCGTTTGAACGCAACCTCGGGCGCTTCCGTAAAACCCCGAACGAAGGCACCCTGTTCTACGGCCTGGTGCAGGACGGGAACGATATGTGGGACGCCACCTTCTTCTGCGGCTCGTGCGCGGTTATCCGCCGTAAGCCGCTGGATGAAATTGGCGGCATTGCCGTTGAGACGGTCACCGAAGATGCTCACACCTCGCTGCGCCTGCACCGTCGCGGCTATACCTCGGCCTATATGCGTATTCCGCAGGCGGCCGGTCTGGCAACGGAGTCGCTTTCTGCGCATATCGGCCAGCGTATCCGCTGGGCGCGCGGCATGGTGCAGATTTTCCGCCTTGATAACCCGCTAACAGGGAAAGGGCTGAAGCTGGCGCAGCGTCTGTGCTACGTCAACGCCATGTTCCACTTCTTATCCGGTATTCCGCGGCTCATCTTCCTGACCGCGCCGCTGGCGTTCCTGCTCTTGCACGCCTATATCATCTACGCGCCTGCGCTGATGATCGCGCTCTTTGTGCTGCCGCATATGATCCACGCCAGCCTGACCAACTCGAAGATTCAGGGCAAATACCGCCACTCGTTCTGGAGTGAAATCTACGAAACGGTGCTGGCCTGGTATATCGCGCCGCCCACCATGGTGGCGCTGATTAACCCGCACAAAGGCAAGTTTAACGTCACCGCAAAAGGCGGGCTGGTGGAAGAGGAGTACGTCGACTGGGTGATCTCCCGTCCGTATATCTTCCTGGTGCTGCTCAACATCGTTGGCGTGATTGCCGGTATCTGGCGTTACTACTACGGCCCGGAAAACGAAATCCTGACGGTGTTCGTCAGCGTGGCATGGGTGTTCTACAACCTGATTATCCTTGGCGGCGCGGTGGCCGTTTCGGTCGAGAGCAAGCAGGTCCGTCGCGCGCACCGCGTCGAGATCAGCATGCCGGCAGCCATTGCCCGTGAAGATGGTCACCTCTTCTCCTGTACCGTGCATGACTTCTCTGACGGGGGACTCGGGATCAAGATCAACGGGCAGGCGAAAGTGCTGGAGGGGCAGAAGGTCAACCTGCTGCTCAAACGCGGCCAGCAAGAGTATGTCTTCCCGACGCAGGTGGCGCGTGTGTCAGGAAATGAAGTCGGTCTGCAGCTGATGCCGCTGACCAAGAAGCAACACATCGATTTTGTGCAGTGTACGTTTGCTCGCGCGGATACGTGGGCGCTCTGGCAGGACAGCTTCCCGGAAGATAAACCTCTGGAAAGCCTGCTGGATATTCTGAAGCTGGGGTTCCGTGGCTATCGTCACCTTGCAGAATTTGCCCCGTCGTCGGTGAAATTAATTTTCCGGTCACTTACTTCGCTGATTTCCTGGGTCGTGTCGTTCATTCCGCGTCGACCCGAGCGAAATGAAGCGAAGCAGGCGGACCCGGTTATGGCTCAACAATGATGATAACGCGATGAAAACTAAACTTTCCTGGTTATGTGCAGTGGCAATGGGGATGAGTGCGCTTCCCGCAACAGTGGCTAACGCCGCGCCGGATAATGCTGCGGCGACGCCGGCTCCCACGGTTCCCGTCGTCGCGCAGGCGACCGACCCCGTCGTGACCGCGGCGCCAGGGCAAACGGAAAACGTTGTCCCGAATCAACCGACCGAGGGGAACACCCTTCCGGTAAACCAGAACGGGGCGCAGGCTGCAACGCCGGTGGTCGGGCAGGTGATGCCGGGCGTACCGGGTGCCAACGCGCCCGTCGTGGCGGATAACGTTCCGTCACGTGACGTGAAGCTGACCTTTGCGCAAATTGCGCCGCCTCCGGGCAGCATGGTGCTTCGTGGCACCAACCCTAAGGGTGGCGTTGAGTTCGGCATGCGCAGCGATGAAGTGGTCTCTCAGGCGGTGCTGAACCTTGAGTACACGCCGTCGCCCTCGCTGCTGCCGGTACAGTCACAGCTGAAAGTTTATCTGAATGACGAGCTGATGGACGTTCTGCCGGTCACCAAAGAGCAGTTGGGTAAGAAAACCCAGGCTCAGGTGCCGATCAACCCGCTGTTCATCACCGACTTCAACCGCGTGCGTCTGGAGTTTGTCGGCCACTACCGCGACGTCTGTGAAAACCCCTCCAGCAGCACCCTCTGGATGGACGTAGGGCGGAACTCATCGCTGCAGATGACCTACCAGTCACTGGCGCTGAAAAACGATCTTTCTGCTTTCCCGGTCCCGTTCTTCGATCCGCGCGACAACCGTCAGCTAACGCTGCCGATGGTCTTTGCCGGTTCCCCGGACGTGACGGAACAGCTGGCGGCGACTATTGTGGCCTCGTGGTTTGGTTCCCGCTCCGGCTGGCGCGGTCAGAACTTCCCGGTCATGTACGATAAAATGCCGGACAAAAACGCCATCGTGTTTGCCACTAACGCTAAACGCCCGGCCTTCCTGCGTGACCACCCGGACGTAAAAGCCCCGACGGTTGAGATGATGAACCACCCGGATAACCCTTACGTGAAGCTGCTGGTGGTGTTTGGTCGTGATGACAAAGACCTGGTGCAGGCAGCCAAAGGGATTGCCCAGGGGAACATCCTGTTCCGTGGCAGCAGCGTAGTGGTGGATGAGGTGAAGCCGCTGCTGGCGCGTAAGCCATACGATGCGCCGAACTGGGTGCGTACCGATCGCGCCATCACCTTCGGCGAGCTGAAAACCTATGAAGAGCAGCTGCAGTCCTCCGGGCTGGAGCCGTCGCCGGTCAATCTGTCGCTGAACCTGCCGCCGGATCTCTATCTGCTGCGCACCAACGGCATTGATATCAATCTGAAATACCGCTACACCGCGCCCGCGACCAAAGACAGCTCGCGCATGGACATCAGCCTGAACAACCAGTTCCTGCAGTCCTTCAGCCTGGCCAGTAACCAGGAGACCAACCAGCTGATGCTGCGCCTGCCGGTGCTGCAGGGGCTGTTGGATGGCAAAACCGATGTCTCGATCCCGGCTCTGAAGCTGGGCGCGATCAACCAGTTGCGCTTTGACTTCCAGTACATGAACCCAATGCCTGGCGGCTCGGTGGAGAACTGCATTACCTTCCAGCCGGTGGAGAATCATGTGGTGATTGGCGACGAGTCAACTATCGACTTCTCAACGTTCTATCACTTCCTCGCCATGCCGGACCTGCGAGCCTTCGCCAACGCCAGCTTCCCGTTCAGCCGTATGGCCGATCTCTCTGAATCCATTGTCGTTGTGCCAAAAACGCCAAACGAAGCGCAGGTCTCCACGCTGCTGGACGCCATGGCGTCCGTGGGCGCACAGACCGGCTTACCGGCGATAAACGTCACCCTGACCGACGATGGCAGCCAGCTGCAGAACAAAGATGCTGACATCATGGTGATCGGCACCATCCCGGACAAGCTGAAGGATGACAAACGCGTCGACCTGCTGG
The DNA here is from genome assembly GCF_019047785.1 of Enterobacter cancerogenus. Lineage (NCBI taxonomy): Bacteria > Pseudomonadati > Pseudomonadota > Gammaproteobacteria > Enterobacterales > Enterobacteriaceae > Enterobacter > Enterobacter cancerogenus. Next base: position 2,955,622 of record NZ_CP077290.1, read on the forward strand.
TGCAGGCCACCCAGTCCTGGGTGAACACCCCGCTGCGCCAGACCGACTTCCCGAGCATTATGCCGGATGACAATGGCCGTCAGGCTGGGTCGCAGACCGCCATTACGTCGCAAGGCCCGATGGCGGCAATTGTGGGCTTCCAGTCGCCGTATCACGACCAGCGTAGCGTGATTGCGCTGCTGGCGGACAGCCCGCGCGGGTATGAGCTGCTCAACAACGCCATGAACGACAGCGGTAAACGTGCTGCGATGTTTGGCTCGGTGGCCGTCATTCGTGAATCCGGCGTCAACAGCCTGCGCGTCGGGGATATTTACTATGTCGGGCATCTGCCGTGGTTTGAGCGTCTGTGGTATGCGCTGTCGAACCATCCGGTGCTGCTGGCCATTCTGGCCGCCGTCAGCGTCGTGCTGCTGGCGTGGGTGCTGTGGCGTCTGCTGCGTATCATCAGCCGTCGTCGCCTGAACCCGGATCGTGAGTAAGTTGTGATGAAAGCCTTACGCTGGTACGTATTCGCCGCGATGATGCTGGCGGTGACGGATCTCCGCGCCGCCTGCACCTGGCCCGCCTGGGAGCAGTTCAAACAGGACTACATGAGCGAAGGCGGGCGCGTCATTGATCCCAGTGACGCGCGCAAAATCACCACCTCGGAGGGGCAAAGCTACGGATTATTCTTTGCCCTTGTCGCCAACGACCGTAAAGCGTTTGACCAGCTGCTGACGTGGACGCGCGACAACCTGGCCGAAGGCGATTTAACGCAGCACCTGCCCGCCTGGCTGTGGGGGCAGAAGAACAAAGAGACCTGGGCGGTCATCGACGATAACTCCGCGTCGGACGCCGATATCTGGATCGCCTGGTCGCTGCTGGAGGCGGGGCGGTTGTGGAAAAATCCTGACTATACTCGCACCGGCAACGCACTGCTTGAGCGCATCGCCCGTGAGGAAGTGGCGAAAGTGCCGGGGCTTGGCTCCATGCTGCTGCCGGGAAAAGTCGGCTTTGCCGAAGAGAACGCCTGGCGTTTTAACCCCAGCTATCTCCCGCCGCAGCTGGCAAGCTACTTCACCCGTTTTGGCACCCCCTGGACGACACTACGTGAAACCAACCTGCGCCTGCTGCTGGAGACGGCACCCAAAGGCTTCTCCCCGGACTGGGTGCAGTACCAGAAAAGCAAAGGCTGGCAGCTAAAACAGAGCACCTCCCTTGTGGGGAGCTATGATGCGATTCGCGTTTACCTGTGGGCAGGCATGATGAACGATAAAGACCCGCAGAAAGCCCGGCTGCTGGCGCGCTTCCAGCCGATGGCGGCGACAACCGCTAAACAGGGTTTGCCCCCGGAAAAAGTCGACATCGCGACGGGGAAACGAACGAATGACGGCCCGGTCGGGTTTTCGGCCGCGCTGCTGCCCTTTTTGCAAAATCGCGATGCGCAAGCGGTTCAACGTCAGCGCGTGGCCGATCGTTTTCCCGATAACAACGCCTATTACAGCTATGTACTGACCCTCTTCGGACAAGGGTGGGATCAGCACCGTTTTCGCTTCACCGCACAGGGTGAATTAATACCGGATTGGGGCCAGGAATGCGCAAGTTCACAGTAAATCTACTCAGTTTATCGCTTGGCCTGGCGCTCATGCCGATGGCCCAGGCCGCCAACTCGCCGCAGCAGCAGTTGCTGCTGGAGCAGGTGCGTCTGGGTGAATCGATGCAACGTGAGGATCTGGTCCGCCAGTCGCTGTATCGCCTCGAGCTTATCGATCCCAACAATCCGGATGTCATTGCCGCCCGCTTGCGTTACCTGCTGCGACAGGGTGATACCGGCGCTGCGCAAAAAGCGCTGGACCGCCTGAAGGAGATCGCCCCCGGCTCCGGCGCCTACCAGTCTTCCCGCAATGCGATCCTGCTCTCCACGCCGGACGGGCGTCAGGCACTCCAGCAGGCCCGTCTGCTGGCCTCGACCGGCCATACCCAGGAGGCGATTGCCGCCTATGACAAACTCTTTTCCGGTAACCCGCCGGGCGCCGAGCTGGCTTCCGAATACTGGAACGTGGTGGCGAAAGATCCGGCCCGCCGCAATGCGGCCATTAACCAGCTGAAAAAAATCAATGCCGATAATCCGGGGAATACCCAGCTTCAGGCCACGCTGGCGCAGCTGCTTTTCCAGACTGAACGCCGGGACGAAGGTTTCGCGGTCCTCCAGGAGATGGCGAAATCCAACAGCGGTCGCGGCCAGGCGTCGGATATGTGGTATGAGCAGATCAAAGATCGGCCGACCAGCGCGGCCAGCGTCAGCGAGCTACAGAAATACCTGAGCGTGTTTAGCGACGGCGACAGCGTCACGGCTGCGCGCTCCCAGCTGGAAGCCCAGCAAAAACAGCTCGCGGATCCGACCTTCCGTGCCAAAGCCGAAGGGCTGGCCGCCGTAGATGCCGGGCAGGGCAGCAAAGCTGTTGCCGAACTGCAAAAGGCCGTCAGCGCGAATCATGCTGACAGCGAAGCCATTGGCGCGCTGGGGCAGGCCTATTCCCAGAAAGGCGATCGCGCCCGCGCGGTGGCGCAGTTCGAAAAAGCGATTGCGCTCGACCCGCAGAGTGATAACCGGGGCAAATGGGACAGCCTGCTGAAAGTCAACCGCTACTGGCTGCTGATCCAGCAGGGCGATGCCGCCCTGAAAGCCAACGATACCGCGCAGGCGGAGCGCTTTTATCAGCAGGCGCGTAACATCGATAATACCGACAGCTATGCGGTGCTGGGCCTGGGCGATGCCGCCACGGCGCGTAACGATAACGCAGCGGCTGAGCGTTACTATCGCCAGGCGTTGCGCATGGACAGCGGGAACAGCAACGCGGTGCGCGGTCTTGCCAGGCTCTACCGCGCGCAGTCCACGGAAAAGGCGGCGGAATTTATTCAGTCTCTCTCTGCCAGCCAGCGTCGCAGTATTGATGATATCGAGCGCGGGCTGACCAATGACCGTTTGTCCGCCCAGGCGGAGCAGCTGGAAAACGAAGGGAAATTCGCGCAGGCTGCGGACATTCAGCGCCGTCGTCTGGCGCTCTCGCCGGGCGACGTGTGGATCACCTATCGTCTCTCACGCGATCTCTACAGCGCCGGGCAGCACGGCCAGGCAGATAACCTGATGCGCCAGCTCGCCAGCCAGAAACCGGGCGACCCGGAACAGGTGTACGCCTACGGCCTATACCTCTCCGGTAACAATCAGGATCGCGCCGCGCTGGCCCATCTCGACACGCTGCCGCGTGATAAATGGAACGGAAACATTCAGGAGCTGGCGGATCGCCTGCAAAGCGATCAGGTGCTGGAAACGGCAAACCGCCTGCGCGACAGCAGAAAAGAGCAGGAGGCCGAGACCCTGCTTCGCCAGCAGCCGACCTCCACGCGTATCGATCTTACGCTGGCAGACTGGGCGCAGCAGCGCGGCGACAACGCTACAGCAAAAACCGCCTACGGCACCGTTTTACAACGCGAGCCGCAAAACGAGGACGCACTTCTGGGGTTGACCGAAGTGTATATTGCCGAAGGCGATCGGCAGGCAGCGCGCGCCGAACTGGCAAAACTGCCTGCCACAGAAAACGGCCAGCCGCGCTCGCTTAACGTGCAGCGTCGGGTCGCTATGGCGCAGGCAGGGCTGGGTGACACCGCGGCGGCAGACCAGACCTTCAGCAAATTGATCCCGCAGGCGACGTCTCAGCCGCCGTCAATGGAGAACGCGCTGGTGTTACGTGATGCCGCGCGTTTTCAGGCGCAGAACGGCCAGCCTCAGCAGGCGCTGGAAACCTATAAAGATGCGATGGTCTCATCCGGCGTAACCACCACGCGCCCGGCGGACAACGACAGCTTTACCCGCCTCACGCGTAACGACGAAAAAGATGACTGGCTGAAGCGCGGCGTGCGCAGCGATGCCGGTGATTTATACCGTCAGCAGGATCTTAACGTGACGCTGCAGCACGACTACTGGGGCTCCAGCGGTACGGGAGGCTATTCCGATCTGAAAGCGCATACCTCCATGTTGCAGGTTGATGCGCCGTTGTCAGACGGCCGGATGTTCTTCCGAAGCGATCTGGTCAACATGGACGCCGGTTCATTTGCCACCACTAACGGGACCTACGATCCCAAATGGGGCACCTGTGCCGAAACGCCGTGCAGCGGCAATACCAACCAGTCGGCAAACGGGGCCAGCGTGGCCGTGGGCTGGCAGAATAAAACCTGGGCGTGGGACATCGGCACCACCCCGATGGGCTTCGACGTGGTAGACGTGGTCGGCGGCCTGAGCTACAGCAGCGATCTGGGGCCGATTGGCTACACCCTGAATGCCCATCGTCGCCCGATCTCCAGCTCGATGCTGGCCTTTGCCGGGCAGAAAGATACCAACACCGGCACCACCTGGGGCGGCGTTCGCTCAACCGGCGGCGGCGTTAGCATTAGCTATGACAAAGGCGATGCGAACGGCGTCTGGTCGAGCCTGAACGTCGACAGCCTGACCGGCAAAAACGTTGAAGATAACTGGCGCGTGCGCTGGATGACAGGGTATTACTACAAATTAATCAACGAAAACAACGAGCGCCTGACGGTTGGCGTCTCTAACATGGTATGGCATTACGATAAAGATCTGAGTGCCTATACGCTGGGACAGGGCGGTTACTATAGCCCGCAGGAGTATGTCTCGTTCGCGCTGCCGGTGACCTGGCGTAAGCGCACCGAGAACTGGTCCTGGGAGCTGGGCGGCTCTGTCTCCTGGTCGCATTCGAAAACGGATGATGTAATGCGTTATCCGCAGCAGGGGTTAATCCCCACCAATGAGCCGGGCCGCTATACTGACCGGGGCGAGATGGAAACCGGGAGCAGCTCCTCCGGCACGGGTTATACCGCTCGCGCCATTATTGAGCGCCGCGTCACGTCCAACTGGTTCGTCGGTATGGGCGTGGATATTCAGGAAGCGAAAGACTATACCCCGAGTCATGCACTGCTTTACGTGCGCTATTCTGCCGCAGGCTGGCAGGGCGATATGGACTTACCGCCTCAGCCGCTCACGCCGTATGCGGACTGGTAATCGGATTTTACTTAATCCATTTGTAAGTCTCTCTTAAAAGCATAGCAATCGGGTATACTCAGGCGCACCGGGTTCACTCCCTGGTGCGCCCTGCGCTTCGAGTTTTGTGGAGAGTCATTTTGCGTGTCAGCCGTTCACTAACGATCAAACAGATGGCGATGGTTTCTGCCGTCACATTGCTGTTTGTCTTCCTTTTTTGCGTTATTTTGCTGTTTCATTCCGTACAGCAGAATCGCTATAACACGGCTTCGCAATTAGAAAGCATCGCCCGCTCGGTACGCGGCCCGCTCTCCTCGTCGATTCTGAAAGGGGATATCCCCGAAGCGGAAACCATTTTAAAACGCATTCAGTCTGCCGGTATCGTCAGCCGGGCGGATGTGGTCTTGCCGAACCAGTTCCAGGCGCTGCGGATGAGCTTTATCCCTGAACGTCCCGTCCCGATGATGGTGATGCGCATGTTTGAGCTGCCGGTCCAAATCTCGCTGCCGATTTACTCTCTCGAACGTCCGGCCAACCCCCAGCCGTTAGCCTATCTGGTACTGCAGGCGGACTCCTACCGCATGTATAAGTTCGTCATGAGCTGGGTTGCTACGTTAGTAACTACTTACTTACTTTTGACGCTGATGCTGAGTGTGGCGCTGACCTGGTGCATCAACCGGCTGATTGTGCACCCGCTACGCCGCATTGCTCGCGAGCTTAACGATTTATCCCCACAGGAGCAGGTCGGGCACCAGCTTGAGCTGCCGCGTCTTCACCATGACGACGAGATTGGCATGCTGGTGCGCAGCTACAACATCAACCAGCAGCGCGTGATGCGCCACCAGGTCGAGCTGAACAGCAGTGCTACCCGCTTCCCGGTCTCTGATCTGCCGAACAAAGCCTTCCTGATGGCGATGTTAGAGCAGACGGTGGCGCGCCAGCAGACGACCGCGCTGATGGTCGTGGCCTGTGAAACGTTGCAGGACACCGCGGGCGTGCTCAAAGAGAGCCAGCGTGAAATGCTGTTGCTGACGCTGGTGGAGAAGGTGAAATCGGTGCTCTCGCCGCGCATGGTGCTGACGCAGGTAAGCGGCTATGACCTGGTGATCATCGCCCACGGCGTGAAAGAGCCGTGGCACGCCGTTACGCTAGGTCAGCAAGTACTCACTGTTATTAATGAGCGGCTGCCGATTCAGGGCATTCAGCTGCGCCCAAGCGCGAGCATCGGGATTGCGATGTTCTATGGCGACCTGACGGCGGAACAGCTTTACCGTCGCGCCGTGTCGGCGGCCTTTACCGCCCGCCGTAAAGGCAAAAACCAGATCCAGTTCTTCGACCCGGAACAGATGGAAAAAGCCCAGCAGCGCCTGACGGAAGAGAGCGACATTCTGACGGCGCTGGATAACCGCCAGTTTGCCGTCTGGCTACAGCCGCAGGTGAATTTGCTCACGGGCGAGGTGAAAAGCGCCGAAGCGCTGTTACGCGTCCAGCAGCCGGACGGCGCATGGGATCTGCCGGAGGGGCTGATCGAGCGTATCGAGTCCTGCGGGCTGATGGTCACGGTCGGTTACTGGGTACTGGAAGAGTCGTGTCGCCAGCTGGCGGCGTGGCAGGAGCGGGGCATTACCTTGCCGCTGTCGGTGAATGTCTCGGCGTTACAGCTGATGCACCCGACCATGGTCTCGGAGGTGCTGGAGCTGATCCACCGCTACCGGATCCAGCCTGACACCCTGATTCTGGAAGTGACCGAGAGCCGCCGCATTGACGATCCTAACGAAGCGGTCGCTATCCTCAAGCCGTTGCGTAATGCCGGTGTCCGCATTGCGCTGGACGATTTTGGCATGGGCTACGCCGGGCTGCGCCAGCTTCAGCACATGAAAACGCTGCCAGTAGACGTCCTGAAGATCGACAAAACCTTTGTCGACGGGCTGCCAAACGACAGCAGCATGGTGCAGGCGATCATTCAGATGGCGCGCAGCCTCAATCTGCATGTAATTGCCGAGGGCATCGAGACCGAGGCCCAGCATCGCTGGCTGGCAGACGCGGGCGTAGAGGGTGGACAAGGCTTCCTGTTTGGCCGCGCCGTGCCGTCCGACGCCTTCGAAGAACGCTATCTTTCTGACGCTGACCGCCCCGCAAACCTGTAATTTGTTGCTGGCTTGTGCGAGCCAGCTCAAATTTCTTAACATTTGTGTTTCAAATTTGAACCTGGTTTATTTCTGTCCTGTTATGTGGGTGTTATTTTAAAGCCGCAGGTTAACCATAACCTTACAAAGCCTGTGGTTTTTCTTCCCAAGGACACCCTATGAAAACCTCGATCTTCAAGAGCCTTTACTTTCAGGTCCTGACGGCCATCGCAGTCGGTATTCTGCTTGGTCACTACTACCCTGAACTCGGCGCACAAATGAAACCGCTTGGCGACGCGTTCGTTAAGCTCATCAAAATGATCATCGCCCCGGTCATATTCTGTACGGTGGTGACCGGCATCGCTGGCATGGAGAGCATGAAAGCGGTTGGCCGCACTGGCGCCGTGGCGTTACTCTATTTCGAAGTGGTCAGTACCATTGCTCTGATCATTGGTCTGATTATTGTGAACGTGGTGCAGCCCGGCGCAGGCATGAACGTTGACCCGGCCACGCTGGATGCCAAAGCGGTGGCGATTTACGCCGAGCAGGCGAAAGATCAGGGCGTGGTCGCCTTCCTGCTGGACGTGATCCCGAGCAGCGTCATCGGCGCGTTCGCCAGCGGCAATATCCTCCAGGTTCTGCTGTTTGCCGTGCTGTTTGGCTTTGCCCTGCATCGCCTGGGCAGCAAAGGCCAAATCATCTTCAACGTGATTGAAAGCTTCTCGCAGGTCATCTTTGGCATTATCAACATGATCATGCGTCTGGCACCCATCGGGGCCTTTGGTGCCATGGCCTTTACCATCGGTAAATACGGTGTCGGCACGCTGGTGCAGCTTGGCCAGCTGATTATCTGCTTCTACATCACCTGTATTCTGTTCGTGGTGGTAGTGCTGGGGTCAATCGCGCGCGCGGCGGGCTTTAATATCTTTAAGTTTATCCGCTACATCCGCGAAGAGCTGCTGATTGTGCTGGGCACCTCCTCGTCCGAATCGGCGCTGCCGCGCATGCTGGATAAGATGGAAAAACTGGGCTGCCGGAAGTCGGTGGTGGGGCTGGTGATCCCGACGGGTTACTCCTTCAACCTGGATGGCACGTCCATTTACCTGACGATGGCCGCGGTGTTTATCGCCCAGGCAACCAACAGCCACATGGATATCTTCCATCAGATCACCCTGCTGGTGGTGCTCCTGCTGTCTTCAAAAGGGGCGGCAGGCGTGACGGGCAGCGGGTTTATCGTGCTGGCGGCGACCATCTCTGCGGTGGGTCACCTGCCGGTGGCGGGTCTGGCGCTGATCCTCGGTATCGACCGCTTTATGTCTGAAGCCCGCGCCTTAACCAACCTGGTGGGCAACGGTGTCGCGACCGTCGTGGTGGCGAAGTGGGTGAAAGAACTGGATCACAAAAAGCTCGACGATACGTTAAATAATCGTCCTGCCGAAGACAAAACCCCAGGTTTATCCTCCTGATATCTTAGCAATTGCCCGCATTCCCTTGTCGGAATGCGGGCGTCTGCGCATAATACCCCCTACATACCTGTCATAATTCGACAAAATTTTTTTTGGGTATATTTCACTTCGAACCGTGACGTTTCGAAGAACACGCGGTCTAATCCTCGTGTTTTCATCGTCATCTTTAAAGAGTGCTCACGTCACGAGATGCTCGTTTTAACCAGGAATGTTGATCAGGGGTTCACATGCAGGGCACAAAAATTCGACTCTTAACCGGCGGTTTGCTGATGATGGCAGCAGCCAGTTATGTGCAGGCAGATGCGCTCCAGCCAGACCCGGCCTGGCAACAAGGAACGTTAGCGAATGGGTTTCAGTGGCAGGTGCTCGCCACGCCACAACGCCCCAGCGATCGCGTTGAAATCCGTCTGTCGGTGAATACCGGCTCCCTCACAGAAAGCACCCAGCAGACCGGTTTCAGCCATTTTATTCCCCGACTGGCGCTCACCCAGAGCGGCAGTTTGCAAGCGGTTCAGGTGCGTTCAATGTGGCAGCAAGCCATTGATCCCAAACGTCCGCTTCCACCGGCCGTGGTCTCTTATGACTACACCATGTTTAACCTGAGCCTGCCTAATAACCGTAACGATCTGCTGAAAGAATCGCTTACCTGGCTTGCGGACGCTACCGGCAAGCTGGCAATCACGCCTGAGACCATTAACTACGCGCTGAGCAACAGCGACATGGTCGCCACCTGGCCTGCGGATACCAAAGAGGGCTGGTGGCGCTATCGCCTGAAAGGCTCAACGCTGCTGGGCCATGACCCGGCCGAGCCGCTCAAGCAGCCAGTTGATATTGAGCAGGTTAAATCCTTCTACCAGCAGTGGTACACCCCGGACGCGATGACCCTCATTGTGGTCGGCAACGTTGACAGCCGCGCGGTAGTGGAGCAGATCAACAAGGCCTTTGGCGATCTGAAAGGCAAACGCGAAACCCCTGCGCCGGTGCCTACGCTCTCGCCGCTGCGGGCCGCGCCGGTCAGCATTATGACGGATACCGTGCGTCAGGACCGCCTGTCGATTATGTGGGATACCGCCTGGCAGCCTATCCGCGAATCCGCCGCGCTGCTGCGCTACTGGCGTGCCGATCTGGCCCGTGAGGCGCTGTTCTGGCATGTTCAGCAGACGCTCAGCAAAAATAACGTGAAGAACATCGGCCTGGGCTTTGATTGCCGCGTGCTGTTCCAGCGCGCGCAGTGCGCCATCAACGTCGAATCACCGGGTGACAAGCTGAACGCCAATCTGGCCGTGGTGGCGAAGGAACTGGAGAAAGTGCGCAAAGATGGGCTGCCGGAAGAGGAGTTCAACGCTCTGGTCGCGCAGAAATCCCTTGAGCTGCAGAAGCTGTTTGCCACCTACGCCCGCGCGGATACCGACATCCTGATCAGCCAGCGTATTCGCTCGCTGCAAAACCAGGTGGTGGATATCGCGCCGGAGCAGTACCAGAAGCTGCGTCAGGACTTCCTCAGCGGGCTTACCGTCGATATGTTGAACCAGGATCTGCGCCAGCAGCTATCGCAGGATATGGCGTTAATTCTGATGCAGCCGAAAGGCGAGCCGGAGTATGACATGAAGGAGTTGCAGGCGACCTGGAATGGCATTATGGCCCCTGTGGCCCCGACCGCACAGCCTGTGCCAGCCGACGATCTCCATCAGGATGCTACCGACATCCCGCAAGGGCAGTAACGCAGCAGAAGGAAAGGGTGCGGGCATTCGCCCGCACCGTTGTTATGCAGGCATCGCCTCGCGTGGAATGATGGCGCCACGATACTGAATCACCGTGCTTGCCGTCAGGTGTCCGCGCCGGGCAGCCGCTTCCGGCGTACCGCCCGTCAGACGTACCGCCAGATACCCCGCGCTAAATGAATCTCCCGCGGCGGTGGTGTCGATCACTTTCTCTTTATCTAATTTCACTGCCGGCACCTCAACCACGGCGTCACCCGCCACGGAGACCAGGCACGCGTCCGCGCCACGTTTAATCACCACTTCGTTCACGCCTGCGGCATGCGTGCGGGCAATCACCTCGTCGACAGGTTTTTCGCCCCACAGGGCATCTTCGTCATCCAGTGTCAGGAAGGCGATATCGGTGCATGCCAGCATCTGCTGGTAGACCTGCTGCGTCTCTTCGCGGCTGGCCCACAGGCGAGGGCGATAGTTGTTATCGAAAATCACTTTTCCGCCGTTGGCACGGCATTCGTGCAGCAGGGAAAACAGCTTTTCCCTGCTGGTGGGGCTGAGGATGGCCAGGCTGATGCCGCTCAGGTAGAGATAATCAAAGGTGGCCAGATCTTCGCAGATGGCGGCTGCGGCATCGCTCTCCAGCCAGAATTTCGCCGCCGCTTCGTTGCGCCAGTAATAGAACGTGCGCTCGCCGGTGCTGTCGGTTTCGATGTAGTACAGCCCCGGCAGGCGGTTTTCCATGCGCTGGATGAGCGCAGTATCAACATTTTCACTCTGCCAGGCGTCCAGCATTTGCTGGCTGAAGCTGTCCGTGCCCAGGGCGGTAACGTAGTTAACGCTGAGCGCGTCTGCAGCAGCCTGACGGGCAATATAGACGGCAGTGTTTAAGGTATCGCCACCAAAACCGCGGCTAACATCCGCTCCTTTTTGTGACAGCTCAATCATGCATTCGCCAATCACGGCAATTTTTTTGGACATAGTCGTGAACCTGAACAGAGTATTTACCAGCAGTGTGCGCTGAGTGGATTATGTGGTCAACTATATTAAAACGTCGTTCCATTAATTTTTATGAGCCAGCGCGTGTTCCTTGGAATTTCTGTCATCTTAATTTCATCTTCCCGGTGCGCTGAACATAAAGTTCTCAATGGCCGCGCCGATAACTCAGTGACGAGTCCAGAAAAGCCATCCCATACAACAGGACATCTGAAATGAAGTCAGAGCAGGTTATCCAGCGGCTGAGCACTACGCCTGAGGCAAGTATCGAGAACTTGCAGGAGCATCGCTACTGGCTGCAATGTGAGCGAACATACACCTATCAGCCCATCTACCGCACCGATGGACGCCTGATGGCGATTGAGATTTTGACGGTGGTCACGCACCCCTCAAATCCGTCGCAACGTATCGCGCCGGACCGCTATTTTGCGGAGGTGGCCGTGCGCCAGCGCATCGACGTGCTGGAAGAGCAGCTGGAAATGCTGGCAACGAAGCAGGCTTTCTTCGAGCGCCACGGCATCCTGGCATCGGTGAACGTGGATGGCCCCACCCTGATGGCGCTGCGCCAGAATAAGACGCTGCAGGAGCTGATTGCCCGCCTGCCGTGGATGCGCTTCGAGCTGGTGGAGCACGTCCGTCTGCCGCAGGACTCCTCGTTTGCCTCAATGTGTGAATTTGGCCCGCTGTGGCTGGATGATTTCGGCACCGGCATGGCAAACTTTTCTGCGCTGAGCGAAGTGCGTTATGACTACATCAAAGTCGCGCGCGACCTCTTTATCATGCTGCGCCAGACGCCGGAAGGGCGAAACCTGTTTACGCTTCTCCTGCAGCTGATGAACCGCTACTGCCAGGGCGTAATTGTCGAAGGTGTTGAGACGCTGGAAGAGTGGCGCGACGTGCAAAATTCCCCGGCTGCCGCAGCGCAAGGCTATTTCCTCTCTCGCCCGGTCCCGATGGATACCCTGGAAAACGTGATTACCCACCTCTGATCCGACCCTTTCCCTTTGTCTGTTCTATAGTTTTAGAGGCAAGGTCATTCAGGAAAGGGGACTAAAATGACAAAAACAACCAGGGTTATCGCCTGGACAGCAGGGATTTTCTTGTTGTTGATCGTGGTCGCAATCATCATTATCGCCACGTTCGACTGGAACCGCCTCAAACCGACCATCAACCAGAAAGTCTCAACCGAGCTGAATCGCCCCTTCGCAATACGCGGCGATCTGGGCGTGGTGTGGGAACGCCAGAAAGAGGAAACCGGCTGGCGAAGCTGGGTTCCCTGGCCGCACGTTCATGCGGATGACATTATCCTGGGTAACCCACCGGATATTCCGGAGGTCACCATGGTTCATTTGCCCCGTGTAGAAGCCACCCTGGCGCCGCTAGCGCTCCTGACCAAAACGGTGTATCTGCCGTGGATCAAGCTTCAGCAGCCTGATGCGCGCCTGATCCGTCTCTCTGAAAAAAACAATAACTGGACGTTCAACCTCGCCAGCAGCGAGGAAAAAGATCCCAATGCTCAACCGTCGGCGTGGTCTTTCCGCCTTGATAATATTCTCTTCGATCGCGGGCGGATCGCCATCGATGATAAGGTCAGCAAAGCGGACGTGGAGATCCTGGTCGATCCGCTGGGCAAACCGCTGCCGTTTAGCGAAGTGACGGGCAGCAAAGCAAAAGGGGACAAGACGAAGGCGGGCGATTACGTCTTTGGCCTGACCGCGAAAGGGCGCTACAACGGCCAGCCGCTGACGGGTAAAGGGAAAATCGGCGGGATGCTGGCGTTGCGCAGTGAAGGCACACCGTTCCCGGTACAGGCAGACTTCCGCTCCGGGAATACGCGCGTGGCGTTCGTCGGAACGGTTAACGACCCCATGAAGATGGGCGGCGTCGACCTACAGCTGAAGTTCGCTGGCGATTCCCTGGGCGAACTGTATGACCTCACCGGCGTGCTGCTGCCGGATACCCCACCGTTTGAAACCGACGGGCACCTGGTGGCGAAAATCGACACCGAGAAATCGTCGGTCTTCGATTACCGCGACTTCAATGGCCGCATCGGTGACAGCGATATTCACGGTTCTCTCACCTACACCACCGGCAAACCGCGCCCGAAACTCGAGGGCGATATGGAATCCCGCCAGCTGCGTCTGGCCGATCTGGGGCCGCTGATTGGCGTCGATTCCGGCAAAGGCACGAAATCTAAAGAGGTGAAGAAAGATCTTCAGCCTGCGGGCAAAGTCCTGCCGTACGACCGCTTCGAAACCGATAAGTGGGATGTGATGGACGCGGACGTGCGCTTCAAGGGCAAAAAAATCGAGCACGGCAGCACCCTGCCGATAAGCAATCTCTCCACCCACATCATCCTCAAAAATGCCGATCTGCGCCTGCAGCCGCTGAAGTTCGGCCTGGCGGGCGGGACCATCTCATCGAACATCCATCTTGAAGGCGATAAAAAGCCGATGCAGGGGCGGGCGGATATTCAGGCGCGCCGGCTGAAGCTGAAAGAGCTGATGCCAAACGTCGAGTTGATGCAGAAAACCCTGGGTGAGATGAACGGTGACGCCGATATCCGCGGCGTGGGGAACTCCGTTGCCGCGCTGCTGGGCAGCAGTAACGGTAACCTGAAACTGCTGATGAACGACGGGCTGGTCAGCCGCAACCTGATGGAGATCCTCGGGCTGAACGTCGGTAACTTCATCATCGGGCAAATTTTTGGCGACGATGAGGTGCGTGTGAACTGCGCGGCGGCGAATCTGGACCTGGTGAACGGCGTGGCGCGTCCGCAGATCTTTGCCTTCGACACCGAGAATGCGGTGATTAACGTGACCGGTACGGCCAGCATGGCCTCTGAGCAGCTGGATTTGACCATCAATCCAGAGAGTAAAGGGTTCCGTATCATCACCCTGCGTTCACCGCTGTACGTGCGCGGCACCTTTAAAAACCCGCAGGCGGGGGTGAAAGCCGGGCCGCTGATTGCTCGCGGTGCGGTTGCCGCAGCGCTCGCCACGCTGGTGACGCCTGCCGCGGCGCTGCTGGCGTTGATCTCGCCGTCAGAAGGGGATGCAAACCAGTGTCGGGCGATACTGTCGCAGATGAAGAAGTAACAACCCCCTCTCCCACAGGGAGAGGGAGCAAACACTAAAAAAGGCAACTTGCGTTGCCTTTTTACGTTTATAACGACTGATGCTTCGTCTCATGCGTCAGCAGCAGCGCTATCAGCGTCAGCGCCGCCATGGCCGCCAGATAGACCCCGACATAGAACAGACCATAATTCGCCTGCAGCCAGGTCGCGATATACGGCGCAACGGATGCCCCCAGAATCGACGAGACGTTATAGGAGAACGAGGCACCGGTGTAACGCACTTCGGTCGGGAACAGCTCTGGCAGCAGCGCGCCCATTGGGCCAAAGGTCAGCCCCATCAGGCTCAGGCCAATCAGCAGATAGGCCATCACCAGCGCAGGGCTGCCTGAACTCAGCAGCGGCGGGAAGACAAACAGGGCAAACAGAATAATCAGCGAGGTGATCACAATCATGCTCGCGCGACGGCCAAACTTGTCGGCCAGCAGGCCCGCAACCGGCACCATCACGCCAAAACCAATGACCGCCATCATCAGCATCCACAGCACTTCATTACGCGGCAGCCCCAGGCCAACTGGCGCAGCGGCGGTGCTGTAGGTCATGGAGTAAACGGTCATGATGTAGAACAGCGTATAGGTCGCCAGCATGATAAAAGTGCCGAGTACGGTCACGCGGACGTGTTTGGTCAGCAGCGTACCCAGCGGTACTTTCACCTGTTTTTTAGCCGCGGCCACTTTGGCGAAGACCGGCGTCTCGTGCAGGGAGACCCGCACGTACAGGCCAATCAGCACCAGCACCGCCGAGAAGATAAACGGAATACGCCAGCCCCAGCTCATGAACTGTTCGTCCGTCAGCAGCCACGAGAGCAGCAGGAAGGTGCCGTTGGCAAAGAAGAAACCAATCGGCGCGCCCAGCTGCGGGAAGGAGCCATACAGCGCGCGCTTGTGCGCCGGGGCGTTCTCGGTCGCCAGCAGCGCCGCGCCACCCCATTCACCCCCGAGGCCCAACCCCTGACCAAAACGCGCCAGTGCCAGCAGGACCGGTGCCAGAATGCCGATGGTTTCATAAGTCGGCAGCAGGCCAATCGCCACGGTGGAGATGCCCATCGTCAGCAGCGAAGCCACCAGCGTGACCTTGCGACCCACGCGGTCGCCAAAGTGTCCAAACAGCGCCGAGCCAATCGGACGCGCCACGAAGGCGATGGCGAAGGTTGCCAGAGACTGGAGCGTGGCTGCCGTCGGGTCGCCCTGCGGGAAGAAGATATGCGGGAAGACAATAACCGCCGCGGTGGCGTAAATGTAAAAGTCGAAGAACTCAATGGCGGTGCCAATCAGCGAGGCGACGACGACTTTATTGCGCGAGTTTAACGGAACCTGTTCCGCTTCGGAGTCGAGTGTGGTGGCTGTTGCTTGCATAATATTTTCTTATTTTTGGACGAACGAACGGCCATATTAGGCATAGCAAAAGCGACATTTCAATCTGTAACAAACTCGCGTGCTGGCGATAAAATCAACAAAAAGCGGATAATATTCAGACCAGCAAAATCCCTTCCATGAAATGCTTCACAGTTTTTAAATATCAGCGGATAAAACTGGTTTTTGGTTAAATAAAAGTTACGGACTGGATTTATATGCTGAAATGATGAATCGGGCTGACATTTCAGCCCGATACGCTGTTTAGCGGTGCGTTTTGCCCGGCATGCGTGGGTCATCTTTGTACTCTGCGGTGGCAATCCATGCGGCGCAGAACAGCGTCAGACGGGCAAAGAAGTAGAAGAACGCCATCAGCCCCAGCACCGAACCAAACGCCGCGCCGGACGGCGATTTGACCAGCGAAGGCAGGGTGTAGGTCATCACGATTTTGATCACCTCAAAACCTACTGCCGCAATGAATGTCCCGCGGATCAGCGCCTTCTTGCGCGGGCGGTGGCGCGGCAATCGCCAGAAGATCCAGAAGAACAGCAGGTAGTTAGCAAAGATGGAGATCGCAAGCCCGATGCCGCGCCAGGCGGGCTTCAGCCAGTCGATGTAATCCAGGTAGAGTGCGGAGATAATCATCTGCTGCGCCGACCCTGCGACGGAGGTGATGGAAAGGGTCACCACCAGCGCCACCAGCAGGCCTATCAGCGAGATAAAATCGCGGAAATATTTTACCCAGATTTTCTCCTGATCCTGCGGCGTGCGCTCCCACACATCGCGCGACTGCGCGCGGATGGCTTCGCGCAGGTTGCCCATCCAGTTCACGCCCGAGTAGAGCGCAATCAGCAGGCCGACGATCCCGACGGTGGTACGCTGCTGCACGGCGGTATTGATGGTGCTTTTGAGCGTGGTGGCGAGCGTCTGGTCGCTGACGTTGGTCAAAATTTTATTGAAGATGTCCTGCAAAAGCGTCGGATGCGATGCCAGCACAAAACCGGCGGCGGCAAAAGAGACCATCAGGATCGGGATCATCGACAGGAAGGAGAAGTAGGTTATAGCCGCGCCAAACTGGTTCCCCATACGGTCGTTGAAGCGTTCGGCGGCGCGGATGAGATGCGCAATCATCGGACGGCGCTGAATTTTTTCCGCTGTGCTGGTCACCGCCGCGAGCGCCGAGTTGGGTTTGTCCGGCGTTTTCTCCTCCTCCGGTTGGGTGTCCATCTTTTTGATGGGATCGTAATCTAATTCTTGAGTGGGTCGTTGCGGGTTATTTTCCGGCGTCACGCGCATTTTCCTTTTTCGTTTGGCTGGATGTTATTGAATTATAGCTTGCGGCTAGTCCACGTAAGCTTTTGTGAGTTCAGTGAGCCATTCCATGAACAGATGCACCCGGCGGGAGAGGTTGCGGCGATGGGGATAAATCAGTGAAACGGGCATTGGCTCAGCGCGATACTGGGGAAGGATCTCCGTGAGCTTCCTGGCACGCAGCGCATCACGCACCCCGACGCGAGGCACCTGAATAATACCCAGCCCGGCAATGCAGGCGGCCTGGTACGTCTCCGTGCTGTTAACCGTCAGTACTCCGCCCGTTTTAACCCACTGCGTGGTGCTGCCGTTGTAGAACTCAAACCCCTGCGGCCGCGTGCCTAGCGTCGCAGAGTAGTGGATGACCGCATGCGAGGCCAGGTCGTCCAGCGTCTCAGGATAGCCGAAACGCGTCAGATAGTCCGGGCTGGCGCAGTTAATCACCGACAGTTTGCCGAGCGGGCGGGCGATAAGCCCGGAGTCCTTTAGCGCACCCACGCGAACCACGCAGTCGAATCCTTCCCGAATCACATCCACCAGGCGGTCGCTGCTGCTCAGCTCCAGTTCAATACCGGGATACTGCTGCAAAAAAGCCGGCAGTTTCGGGATGACTAAATTTCGAGCAACGCCGACCGGCATATCCACGCGCAGGCGCCCGCTGATGCTTGAGGGGTCGTGTTGGAACATGCCGTCCAGTTCGTCGAGATTGGTGAGCAGATCTTTTGCCCGCTCGTAATAGACCATGCCGTCCTGCGTCAGGCTCACGCGCCGCGTGGTGCGGTGCAACAGCTGCGTGCCCAGCTGGTTTTCCAGCGCCTGAATTTGCCGGGAAACGCTCCCCTTCGGCAGGCTCAGCGTCTCTGCCGCATGGGAAAAACTCTCCAGTTCAGCGACGCGGAGGAAAAGCTGCATTGCGTGAATTTTATCCATAGGCGCGGCTCATTGTTATTCAAACTGAAACAGTGAAGCGTTTTTTGCTCTCTTTATTGATTTTCTATCACCTAATAAGCTCTTACTCAATCTCTATAACAACCGAAACGAGGTTTCTTATGAACGAACGTATTGCATTAGTGACCGGCGGGAGCCGTGGACTGGGTAAAAACGCGGTGTTAAAGCTGGCCGCCGAGGGCGTGGGCATTATCCTGACGTGGAACAGCAGCCAGCAGGAAGCGCTGGACGTCGTGCATGAAATTGAAGCCAACGGCGGTAAAGCGGCAGCATTGCAACTTAACGTCGGCGATATTGCCAGTTTTGAGGGCTTCGCTCAACGCATGCAGGAGATCCTCCAGACCGTATGGCAGCGCGACAGGTTTGATTATTTAGTAAACAACGCGGGGACGGGCCTGTACGCTCCCTATACCGAGACGACGGAAGCGCAGTTTGATGAGGCGCTGAACATCCATTTTAAAGGCCCGTTCTTCCTCACCCAACGCCTGCTGCCAATGATGAACGACGGCGGGCGGATCCTGAACGTGTCGAGCGGGCTGGCCCGTTTCACCCAGCCCGGTTCCGGCACCTATGCGGCCATGAAGGGGGCGATGGAGGTATTAACCCGCTATCAGGCGAAAGAGTTGGGCGCGCGCGGTATCGCCGTCAATATCATCGCCCCCGGCGCGATTGAAACCGATTTTGGCGGCGGACGCGTGCGCGACAACGCCGGGCTTAATCAGCAGTTGGCCGCGCAAACGGCGCTGGGGCGCGTGGGCCTGCCGGACGACATTGGCAATGCCATCGTGGCGCTGCTCAGCGACAGGCTGGGCTGGATGAACGCGCAACGGATCGAAGTGTCGGGCGGGATGTTCCTGTAAGCGAAAATCCAACGGACTTAAGAAAATCCTTAAGACAGATGTGTCGAATTCGCGGCAGATTTTACGAACGGCCGGTGATTTGTAACCTGGCCGTTCATTGAGTTTTATCTTAAATTCCTCCCCGCTAGAATCCCCCCTCGCGTTTCTCAGAGGGAGGAAAACAATGCGAGTAATCATGTTTGACAGGCAGTCAATATTTATTCATGGAGCGATGAACAGTCTGCAGCAGTTAATTCCGGAATTAAATATCACAGGTACCCGTCAGGCTGATGAATTTTGGACACTTTTGTCTGCATCACCTTCCGCGATTGTCATGATTGATGGCAACATCATTCAGGATGACGGCATGGCCCTGCTTGAGGAGATCGTGTACCGCTTTCCGGGGGCGCGGGTCGTTATGGTGTTATCCAGGAAAGATCCGCGATGGGTCGAGCAGTTGATGAAGCGCAACGTCATGGCGATCGTTCCCCGCAACGCCCGCCCGGAAATCTTCAGCGCCGCGCTGGGTTCGGTCTGTGCCGGGATGGCATGCATGCCGGGAGAGTGGCTTCAGCCACAGCCGCAGCAGGAGCTGTCTGCTCTGAGCGACCGCCAGCACGACGTGCTCAAGCTGCTGGCCGCCGGGGAGTCGAATAAAGAAATTGGACGCTCGCTGAACATTAGCGCCGCGACGGTAAAAGCCCATCTGGAGACGGTTTTTCGTCGGCTGGACGTCAAAAACCGTACCCAGGCAGCGATGATCTACACCCGCATGACGGCCTGATGCAGCGCCGTTTCTGAAAGGGGGGTATCACCCAGGCTAAATATCCATGCCACCAGCGTATCGTGCTGCCGCTGGGTCAAAGGCCGGGTGATATTTTCCCTTAGCAGCGCCTCGCATATGCGAAGGTCGTTCTCCAGCAGCATGTCTGCATCGTCGGGCGTGATGATGATGTCAAAACGTTCCCACGCGCGAATAACGTGACCATATCCAATGACCCACACACCCTGTGCATCCCGATACTTCTCAAGGGAAAGTCCCTGCTGTTTTTTAATTAACTCTACGGCAGCAAGCGATATTTGAAGCGAGTAACCATTCATATACGTTTCCTCTTTCTGACGCTACTGTAGAGGAAACGATGTACAGGACATATCCGCCAAATGGCTGTGGATCACCGATGGCTGGCGAGAACGTCCTTTTTCAGCAGACCGAACAGCCAGTCGTTATGCCAGCGTCCGGCCAGCTGATAGCTCTCGCGCAGCTCACCTTCCAGCCGGAAACCCGCCTTTTCAAGCAGCCCCCGCGAGGCCAGGTTGCCCGCCGTCACGGTCGCCGTCAGCCGACGAATTTTCCCCTCATCGAAGGCGAAATCCCGCAGCGCCACCAGCGACTCATATCCGTAGCCTTTCCCCTGCGCTAACGGGGCGAACAGAAAGCCCACTTCGGCACAATCATCTTCACGATGAATGTATCCCGTCACCCCCAGCGGCGTCTGGGTGGCGGTATCACGCACCACCAGACAGAGCCAGTGCGGGCTGCCGGGTTCCCACGGGGTGAGTCGGGAATCAAATGCGACGCGGATCTCCGCCTCCGGGCGCGCTTCTGCGATAAAACGCATCACGTCCGGGTGCTGCTGCAGGGCCAGAAAAAAGGGCCAGTCCTGTTCCTGCAGCGGCGAGCAGGTGAGGCGTGATGTGGTAAAACCAACCATGGGGCTTCTCCGGAGACATTTATCAGGATTATAGAGTTGTCACTTTATTTCAACAAAAAGTCAGGTATGTTTATAACGTCGTATAAATAAAAAGAAAAACGACCTGCGCATGGTCCACTTTGGTGTATTCGTTGCCTCTCAAGGAAAATAATGACACTCAGCACATCACATCATATTCGTGAGCAGTTTGAACACTGCCTGGCGGTTATTCGTCAGGCGTCGGTGGAAATATTACTTCTCCTGAATGTGCATGTCTCTGAAGGTAAAGATCCGCGCTGGTTCCTTGAGCTGCTGGACAGCGCCCGCCTGGCCCAGGGGGGATGGACGGGCGTGGCGAAGCAGCTCAACCTGAACGACGCTGAAATGTCGGAATTTACGCTCCAGCTGCGCCTTCTGCAGCAGCGCGTTCCGCAGTACGAAAGCGGTCAGGACGTCAGCGAAAATCAGCTGATTGCCGCGATGCGCTTCGTCACCACGCTGGAGCACCTGCGCCTGCAACAGCCGCTGCTGACCTACAGTACCGACCTGATGCCCGGTAGCGAGCTGCAACAGCAGCAGGCGCACAAGCAGGTTCGGGCGATTGAGCTGATGATTAAAGGGCTGATCCAGCAGGCGTGGCCCGATCCGACCCGGCTGAACAATCATCTTAAAACCCTGTTCAACGCCGACCGCGTGCGCCGCTGGCTGAAAATGGGGGAAATTAACGACGTCCTGAGCGGCATGATGTTCAGCGAACTGGCGCAAATGCTGGTGGATAAACGCGAATTTAGCCGCTATTACGCGTCATTGTTTAACGACCCGATGATGCTGACCTTGCTGGTCGAGCCGCGTAAAACCCTGCAAACCTTCCTCGAAGATATTCGGCAAATCCGCAATAACATTACGGTACAGCAGGCGCTGAGCCCGGCGCAAATTCAGCTGCTGGATAACTACTATTCCCAGATTACCCGCCCCGTACAGCGCGCGTTTGAAGAGGGGAGAACCCGTATCAACCCGGCAGGGCTGATGGCGGTGGATGCCGCCGGGCTGCATGCCTTCTGGGAAAATGCGCAGAAGATGGACCGTATCACCGGCGGCGATCTCTTTGAAGTGCGCGATACCATTGAAAAACCGACCCAGCGCGCGCCGCGTTCGCCTGAACAGCGCGAGCAGCTTATCTCGGGCGCGCTGTGGGGCGCCGTGGGGGTGATGGTGATAGCCATTGTCGTCGGAGGATTTTGGCTGGTCACCAGCAGCAAACCTCAGCAGGCCACGGCACGCGCCGCTGAGCCGTCCCCGCCGCAGGAAATGCGCGAAACCCCGTCCTCGCGCGAGACGCTGACGCGGATGGGCGTCACCTGGGACGAGAGTAACTTCCGTTCCGCCATCAACCGTAACGATACCCGCGTTGCGCTGCTGTTCCTGCAGGGCGGGATGGACTGGAAGGTGTCGTGGACAGAGCAGGCGCTGTCAGCGGATTATGATGACGTGCTGGAGCTGTTGCTGCGCTATCACCCGCAGATGGTCGAGCAGAAGCCGTGCCGCCGCTTTATCAACACGCTTAGCCACGCTATGTCGAACGGTGAACCACTGACATCAATGCGTAAGCAATTTTTAAAAGCGTTCTGCACCGTCCCGGCGGTGGTGAAGCGCCAGCAGCACGACGCGGACATGGCGAAGCGCCGGGCGCTGGCACAACCGGATGCGACAACGAAAAAATGGCAGTCTATTCAGACCGCCATTTATGATGTGATTCGCTAGTTTTCTCCCTCTCCCAGTGGGAGAGGGCCGGGGTGAGGGCATCAGACCGCACCCCACTCACGGCTCTCCGTACAACCCAATCAATCGGCGCACCACGCCGTTGGTCCAGCCGAATCCGTCCTGCAGAGGATATTCCCCCCCGCCACCTTCGCGCGGGGTGCTGCTGGCGATGTGGTACTTCTCAATCATCTTGTGATGCGTTTTGTAGAAGACGTTGACCGTCTGCAGCCAGCTCCACGCAATCTCATCGCCCAGCGAATCATTGCCGTACTGTTTGAAGCCCTGGATCGCCATCCACTGCAGCGGTGCCCAGCCATTCGGCTTATCCCACTGCTCGCCGGTCTCATACTCGGTTGCCATAATGCCGCCCGGAGTCAGCAGGCGCGCTTTCACCGTGTCCGACAGCCGCTCGGCCTGCTCGTGCGTGGCCATCCCGACGTAAAGCGGCACAATGCTTGCCGCAGAGAACAGCGCCATCTCCTCGCGTCGCCAGTCGTAATCGCGATAACAGCCGTTTTCTTCATCCCACAGATAGCGGTTCACCGCGGCACGGCGGTCGCTGGCCTTCTGGCGGAACTGTTCGGCGGTCTCTTTATCCCCTTTCGATGCCGAAATATTGGCGATCGCGCTTTCCAGTTTGAACAGGAAAGCGTTCAAATCGATCGGGATAAACTGGGTGGTCCGGATGCTGGCAAGCCGACCCGGATCCCGCAGCCAGCGGGAGGAGTAGTCCCAGCCGGAGGCCGCGCCCGCGCGCAGGTCACGATAGACTTCATTCGGCGGACGGCCAGAATGACGGGCCGTTTCCACATCCTCAATCCAGGATTCGTCACGCGGCGTGTCACGGTCGTCCCAGTAGCGGTTCAGCAACGAGCCGTCCGGCATACGCACCGCGCTGCGATAGGCCTGGTTGAGCAGCAGCGACTCCGCGCCGTCCATCCAGAAGGCATATTCCATTTTCAGGTGATCAAGATAACGCTTTGCACCGCGCACGCCATCCTCTTCGAACAGCTCCACCATCAGCGCAAACACCGGTGGCTGAGAGCGGCTGAGGTAGTAGGTACGGTTGCCGTTGGGAATATGCCCGTAACGTTCAATCAGCCAGGCGAAGTTATCCGCCATGCATTTCAGCAGGTCGTTACGGCCACTCTCCGCCAGACCCAGCATGGAGAAATAGGAGTCCCAGTAGTAGGTCTCGCTGAAGCGTCCGCCGGGCACGATATAGGCCTGGGGCAGCGCCAGCAGCGATGACCAGGGAATGTGATCCTGCGGCTCGCGCGTCAGCACCGGCCACAGGTTATCAATGTGCTCTTTCAGGGACAGGCCGGGGTCCGAAATATACTCTTTGCTGTAGTCCTCCGGCATCCAGAAATGATTTTCCACGAACCGCGCCAGGTCAAAATCACGATGGCGACGCACCTTACGGTAGCGGATCAGAATATCCAGCGGATCCATTTTGGGCGCGCAGTCAGGGAAGGTTTTGCTGTCCGCAAACAGTCGCGACGACTGGACGTGTTCAAACAGTTCAAGGTAGCGGTCTGCGGGCGTCAGGGCATCGGACGCCGGCAGCCCTTCAATCATTTCCGGTTCCGGCTCTGCCTCGATCATCTCATCCAGTTTTAACTCACAGGGATCGGTTTCGTAGCGCAGCTCTTCTGCAATGTCGAACTCGATATCCTCAACAATCTGTAGTTTCTGGTTGAACATGGTGTTCAGGACCTCCGGTTTTTGTCGTAACAAATACGGGTTTTTCCCGGTCATCTTTTAAGCGTAGACATTCGCTTCGGTTAATGCGGTGCGAAGTGTGCGGTTGATCACGCTTTCATAACGGTTGTCAATACGCTGAAAATTCAATATCTCATTGATTAATAAATCGTTAATGGTGAATTTTCGGGAACAGGGCAGGAATAAAATTCAGAGCATTCAGTATTCCGCGCTCACGGTAAATGCCCTTGTCGCCAGCGCTATTCTCAGCGTTTTTTACGCTTTCATACAGGGCTTAATGCGCCTGTCGCGCATCGCCTGAAAGGCTGGTAGCGGCTTGATGTGCTTTCTGGTTGGCACCTTCACTTTTTTCCATCGCCTTGCTGGCGGCTTTTTCCGCATGGGCGGCGCTATACGCGGCCAGATGGGAAATAACGATGGCATAAATACTCATTAATGAGACCCACAGAATACTGTTTTTCCACCACAGCAGGGTCGGAATAGTCAGTATCGCCCATACCAGGGCGAGGACGAGGTGCATTTTGGCCATCAGTTTGGCGGTGATCTTAACGTGCATTTTCATATCTCTAATCTTTATCCGTAGTAACAGGCAAGCGCGTAGCGCCTTCTAAGATTAGTTAATTCCACCGCGCGTCGCGGTTAAATTTGTTACCGTTTGTACACCCGCTGGGTTTACTCGGCACAGGCATAAAAAAACCGGCCCGCGGGCCGGTTTTTGTCGCGGTAAAGTCCGATCAGCGCATGGTGACAAACTCTTCCGCTGCCGTCGGGTGGATTGCCACGGTGTTGTCGAAATCTTTCTTCGTTGCGCCCATTTTCAGCGCCACCGCAAAGCCCTGCAGGATCTCGTCCATACCAAAGCCAATGCCGTGAATACCGACAATCTTCTCGTCCGCGCCAACGCAGACCAGCTTCATGCGGCACGGTTGACGGTGAGAGGTAACGGCGGTGTACATCGCCGTAAAGGACGATTTATACACTTTCACCTGGTCATCGCCATACTGCTCGCGCGCCTGCGGTTCGGTTAAGCCCACGGTGCCAATTGGCGGGTGGCTGAAGACCACGGTCGGGATGTTGCTGTAGTCCAGATGCTCGTCCGGCTTGTTGTTAAACAGACGCTCGGAGAGACGGCGGCCTGCTGCCACGGCAACCGGCGTCAGTTCAACCGCACCGGTGTTGTCGCCTACCGCATAAATGCCCGGTACGCTGGTGTTCTGGAATTTATCGACGACGATGTAACCTTTTTCATCGGTTTTCACGCCGGTAACCGCCAGGTTAAAGGTATCGTTCGCCGGTTCGCGACCAATCGCCCAGATCAGGCAGTCCACGGTCTGGCTGCGGCCGTCTTCCAGCGTCAGGGTCAGGCTGCCGTCGTCATTTTTCACCACGGCTTTCGGTATGGCATGGGTATGCAGCGCTGGACCTTCGGCGTTCATCACTTCCACCAGCGTTTCGACGATCAGCGGGTCAAAGCTGCGCAGCGGCGCGTGTTTACGGACGAACAGATGCGCTTCAGCGCCCAGGCCGTTGATCACGCCCGCCAGCTCAACCGCGATATACCCCGCGCCGACCACCGCAACGCGTTTTGGCAGGGCAGGCAGCTCGAAGAAGCCGTCAGAATCAATGCCGTATTCCGCGCCCGGAATGTCCGGGTGGCTCGGACGGCCGCCGGTGGCGATCAGGATATGATCGGCGGTGATCGTCTCGCCGTTCACTTCGATCGTTTTCGCATCGACGAAACGGGCGAAACCGCGGATCACGTCGACGTTGTTCTTGCCCAGCACGTTATCGTACGAGGTATGGATCCGGTCGATGTAAGCGGTACGGCTGGCGATCAGCTTGTCCCAGTCAAAGCTATTGAGGGTGGTATCGAAGCCGTAGTCCGGGCCATACATATGGATAGCTTCACGGATTTGCGCCGCATGCCACATCACTTTTTTCGGTACACAGCCCACGTTCACGCAGGTGCCGCCCAGCGCTTTGGCTTCAATCAGCGCACACTTCTGGCCGTACATGGCCGCACGGTTGATCGAGGCGATGCCGCCGCTGCCGCCGCCGATTGCGATGTAGTCATAATGCTTAGTCATAGCTTTTATCCTTAATCGTGAATTGCCGCGATTGTATACCTGAAATCAATTGGTTCCACCAATGACTGCGATTACTCAGGCACGATCCAGCTGACGGTGGCGTGGCCTGTACCCGCGGGCACCAGCGTTTTGTGCAGCCAGGGCAGCACGTTGTTCATTTGCGCTTCGAGCTTCCACGGCGGGTTAATTACAATCATGCCGGAGGCGGTCATGCCGCGCTGGTCGCTGTCCGGGCGCACCGCCAGCTCAATCTGCAGGATTTTGCGGATGCCGGTAGCTTCCAGATCTTTAATCATGCGCTTGATTTGCGCGCGCAGCACCACCGGGTACCACAGGGCGTAGGTGCCGGTCGCAAAGCGTTTATAGCCTTCGTGAATGCCGGTCACCACCGCCTGATAGTCGGTTTTAATTTCGTACGGCGGGTCGATCAGCACCAGACCACGGCGCGAAACCGGTGGCAATTTGGCTTTCAGCTGCTGGTAGCCATCGGCTTTATCGACGCGGGCGCGGTTATCTTTCTGAAATTCAGCGCGCAGCAGCGGGAAGTCGCTCGGGTGCAGCTCGGTCAGTTGAATGCTGTCCTGCTCGCGCAGCAGCTGGCGGGCAATCAGCGGTGAACCCGGGTAGTAACGCAGCTGGCCGCTGCGGTTGAAGTGATTCACCACGCCGATGTATGGCTCCAGCTCGGCGGGCAAATCGTCCTGCTGCCAGACGCGGGCAATGCCTTCCAGATATTCACCGGTACGCTCGGCGTGCTCGCCGCTCAGCTGATAACGGCCCGCGCCGGCGTGGGTGTCCAGATAGAGAAACGGCTTATCTTTCTCTTTGAGCGACTCGATGATCAGGCTCTGAACGGTATGTTTAAGAACGTCGGCGTGGTTGCCTGCGTGAAAGCTGTGGCGATAACTGAGCATGGATAGTGATATTCCGCTGAAAATGACGATTTGCCACAGTTTACAGCAGATCGGAACAGATTACCCGCAGGCCCGCGAAGCGCAGCGTCACCGGGCGCTTTTCCGCTACGGCTGGCATTGAAATCCTCTACACTTATCCCCATTACACAAACAATATGCACAGCGCCGGATGCGCGCTTCATTCACTCATTTCAACAGGACAGCGTTTATGACCAATCCATTACTGACGCCTTTTTCGTTGCCACCGTTTTCTAAAATTCTGCCCGAGCATGTGGTTCCAGCCGTTACCCAATCGCTGGAAAACTGCCGCGCGGCGGTAGAGAGCGTGGTAGCGCAGGGCGCGCCGTACACCTGGGAAAATCTGTGTCAGCCGCTGGCCGAAGTGGACGACGTGCTGGGACGTATTTTCTCCCCGGTCAGCCACCTGAACTCGGTGAAAAACAGCCCGGAACTGCGCGAAGCCTATGAACAAACCCTGCCGCTGCTCTCGGAGTACAGCACCTGGGTTGGTCAGCACGAAGGACTGTACAAAGCGTACCGCGACCTGCGCGACGGCGATCATTACGCATCGCTCAATACCGCGCAGAAAAAATCGGTTGATAACGCGCTGCGTGATTTCGAGCTATCCGGGATTGGCCTGCCAAAAGAGAAGCAGAAGCGCTACGGCGAAATCGCCGCGCGTCTGTCCGAGCTGGGCAACCAGTACAGCAACAACGTGCTCGACGCCACCATGGGCTGGACGAAGCTAATTACCGACGAAGCCGAGCTTGCGGGGATGCCGGAAAGCGCGCTGGCGGCGGCGAAAGCACAGGCCGAAGCCAAAGAGCAGGACGGTTTCCTGCTGACGCTGGATATCCCGAGCTATCTGCCGGTGATGACCTACTGCGACAACCAGGCGTTGCGTGAAGAGATGTACCGCGCCTACAGCACCCGCGCGTCCGACCAGGGGCCAAACGCGGGCAAATGGGACAACAGCCCGGTCATGGCCGAGATCCTCGCCCTGCGTCACGAGCTGGCGCAGCTGCTGGGCTTTGAAAACTATGCCGACAAGTCCCTCGCGACCAAAATGGCGGAGAACCCGCAGCAGGTGCTCGACTTCCTGACGGATCTCGCGAAACGCGCCCGTCCACAGGGTGAGAAAGAGCTGGCCCAGTTGCGCGCCTTCGCGAGGGCCGAGTTTGGCGTAGACGAACTGCAGCCGTGGGACATCGCTTACTACAGTGAAAAACAGAAACAGCACCTTTACAGCATCAGCGACGAGCAGCTGCGCCCGTACTTCCCGGAAAACAAAGCCGTAAACGGCCTGTTCGAAGTGGTGCAACGCATCTACGGCATCACCGCCAAAGAGCGTAAAGATATCGACGTCTGGCATCCGGACGTGCGTTTCTTCGAACTGTATGACGAGAAAAACGAACTGCGCGGCAGTTTCTACCTGGACCTTTACGCGCGTGAGAACAAGCGCGGCGGGGCGTGGATGGATGACTGCGTGGGCCAGATGCGTAAAGCGGACGGTACTCTGCAAAAGCCGGTTGCCTACCTGACCTGTAACTTCAACCGTCCGGTGAGCGGCAAACCTGCGCTGTTTACCCACGACGAAGTGATCACCCTGTTCCACGAGTTCGGCCACGGTCTGCACCACATGCTGACCCGCATCGAAACCGCGGGCGTTGCCGGTATCAGCGGTGTACCGTGGGATGCGGTCGAGCTGCCGAGCCAGTTTATGGAAAACTGGTGCTGGGAGCCGGACGCGCTGGCGTTTATCTCCGGCCACTATGAGACCGGCGAACCGCTGCCAAAAGAA
Source organism: Enterobacter cancerogenus (assembly GCF_019047785.1). Taxonomy (NCBI): domain Bacteria; kingdom Pseudomonadati; phylum Pseudomonadota; class Gammaproteobacteria; order Enterobacterales; family Enterobacteriaceae; genus Enterobacter; species Enterobacter cancerogenus. The sequence goes on from NZ_CP077290.1 coordinate 2,984,519, forward strand.
CTGCTGGATAAAATGCTGGCGGCGAAAAACTACCAGGCGGCAATGTTTATTCTGCGCCAGCTGGAGTTCGGCCTGTTCGACTTCCGCCTGCACGCCGAGTTCAGCCCGGAGCAAGGGGCGAAAATCCTTGAAACGCTGGCCGAAATTAAGAAACAGGTCGCCGTTATTCCGGGGCCAACCTGGGGCCGCTTCCCGCACGCGTTCAGCCACATCTTTGCGGGCGGCTACGCGGCGGGTTACTACAGTTACCTGTGGGCTGACGTGCTGGCTGCAGACGCATACTCTCGCTTCGAAGAGGAAGGCATTTTCAACCGCGAAACCGGTCAGTCGTTCCTCGATAACATCCTGACGCGCGGCGGGTCTGAAGAGCCGATGGCGCTGTTCAAACGCTTCCGTGGCCGTGAGCCGAAGCTGGATGCCATGCTGGAGCATTACGGGATCAAAGGCTGATTGTTACGTGAAGATCTGCTTAGTAGATGAATCAGGCGCCGGAGACGGCGCCTTATCTGTTCTGGCGGCCCGCTGGAGGCTGGAGCACGATGAAGAGAACCTGATGGCGCTGGTGATGACGCCCGCGCATCTTGAACTGCGTAAGCGCGACGAGCCGAAGCTCGGCGGGATTTTTGTCGATTTTGTCGGCGGGGCAATGGCGCACCGACGCAAATTTGGCGGCGGTCGCGGCGAGGCGGTGGCGAAAGCGGTCGGCATTAAGGGCAGTTATCTGCCGGACGTGGTGGATGCCACGGCGGGACTGGGGCGCGACGCCTTTGTGCTGGCCTCGGTCGGGTGCCGCGTGCGGATGCTGGAACGCAATCCGGTGGTGGCCGCGCTTCTGGACGATGGCCTGGCGCGCGGTTATGCCGACCCGGAGATTGGTCCGTGGCTGCAGGAGCGCCTGCAGCTGATCCACGCCTCAAGCCTGACGGCGCTCACCGACATCACGCCACGCCCGCAGGTGGTCTATCTTGACCCCATGTTCCCGCATAAGCAGAAAAGTGCGCTGGTGAAGAAAGAGATGCGGGTGTTTCAGTCGCTGGTGGGGCCGGATTTGGATGCGGATGGCCTGCTGGCGCCTGCTCGTCTGCTGGCGACAAAGCGTGTGGTGGTAAAACGCCCGGACTACGCGCCGCCGCTGGCGGATGTCGCGACCACCAACGCGGTGACCACGAAAGGCCACCGGTTCGATATTTATTCCGGTACGCCGGAGTAAAAAAGCCGGGTGGCGGCTGCGCCTTACCCGGCCTACGTTCAATGCCGCTTGTAGGCCCGGTAAGCGTGAGCGCCACCGGGCGTTATGCATTTACTCGTCTTCTTCGTCACGCAGTGGAACAATCAACATATCCACGTGAACGGTGTTGATCAGCTGGCGCGCGGAGGACATCAGCTTGCTCCAGAAGTCCTGGTGATGACCGCATACCACCAGGTCCATATCGTATTTCTTAATCGCATCAACCAGCACCTGGCCCAGATCGCCGCTACCGCTTAAGGTTTCGGTGATAGGGTAACCTGCGTTGGTGGACAGCTCGCTCAGGGCATGGTGTGTCTCTTCGGAGATGCGTTTTTGCATATCACCGAGATTCACGTCAATCAGGCCGGTATAGAGATCGGAGTAATTCACGTCAACGTGAATCAGGGAAACTTTCGCGTTGTAAGGGCGTGCCATGGATACCGCTTTATCAACCAGCACTTTGCTCTCAGGTGAGAGGTCTACCGCGATGAGAATGTGTTTGTAAGCCATAGTGTTACTCCTTCCTTAAGTTATCGATGACTAAAAGAGAAAGCCGTCGTCTGATGCCTTCATTACGGCCCAGTTAAACAAAATTATCAAGCTTTGGTGTTGATAACGATTAACCTTGTGGCAAAAAAATTAACGGATCTCCTACACTATTTAATGAGCCGTTCGGATATTAAAACGCGAACCGGATCGACTTTTAGTCATTCTTTCACTGAACTGTCTGTCAGGGCATTGGGGTGCGGTAGCTCAGAAGGCTTTCTTCGTGGGCGGGCGCCGGGGAGGATGTATGATTAGCACCGTCGCATTGTTTTGGGCGTTATGCGTGGTTTGCATAGTGAATATGGCGCGCTACTTCTCATCGTTACGTGCGCTATTAGTGGTACTTCGTGGTTGCGATCCGTTGCTTTATCAGTATGTGGACGGGGGAGGATTCTTCACCTCGCATGGACAGCCCAGCAAACAGATGCGTCTGGTGGGGTATATCTATTACCAGCGCTATCGCGACCATCATGATGACGAATTTATCCGTCGCTGCGAACGCCTGCGTCGTCAGTTCATTCTGACCAGCGCCCTGTGCGGCCTGGTTGTAGTGAGTATGGTTGCACTGATGATTTGGCACTGAGCCTAAAAAAGGCGAGGTAAGCCTCGCCTTTGTTCATGTGATTCTGGGTGTCATCGTAAAACAGAGCCCGGAGGCTTTTGCCTGCTCGCAGAGGATACTGACCTCACCAATATCAGTTGACTGCGTCTTCACTGTAAACACTACAAGAGGGGATTTTTTGTCAGTCCCATTTTAGTACGTGGCGCGTTCATTCCAGGCGTCACTGTAGATGACGTTTCCGTCGCAATGCTTCCATGTGATTTTCTCATAGCGTATGAGAACCGTTTCAAGGTGTGTACCGGTGCTTGCGCCCGGAAACAGATCGGGTGTGATTGACGTTATTTTTACACCTTCCAAAAGGATATTAAAATACTCCTGCTCAAAACCCGCCTCGTTAATCTGATACATCTTTATGGTGGCTGACTGGAGCGTCCTCCCCGTACTTAACGCCCGGAATAAAATCGGCGTTACACGGTCAAATTCCTTCTGGAACATGACAGGCATGTGGATTCGCGTGCCCGTCAATTTTCCGGTATTTCCATCGACGGGGATACTGACATTATGAGTGAATGATTTGAGTTCAATGGCACCTACACGCCCTGACACAAGGCAAGGTCCAACCATAGGAGAACCATTTTCATCTGTGAGAAACAAATAAGCCGGATTTGACATGAAAACTCCTTTTTATAACGTTCAGTCGTACTTATCGAAGCGGCCAAAAATTATCGGGTGAACAATAATAAATACGACGATAGCAATGAATGTGAGTACTACCCAGTGATCAGGCATCAACCACAGGAACAAAGAGGCGCATGCAAAAATATAAATGGGGAATAATATATCCGTAAACAGGATGGATAGCAGACTCTTAAACATATTATTTGTCCTTTAAGTCGTTATAAATCGCATCGAAATCCCTATAGAATCCCATCTGCACCTTCTTTATGATCTCTGACAGGAAGGGCTCTAAAAAGTAATAAAGCATCTCAAGTTGGGCAGCATAGAGGATGGCGTAATAGTTGGGGTCTATTGTTTTCAAGCGACGAGCAGCAAGAGCGCACTTCTGGTCCGTGCCCATCAGCTGAAGTGCCATGACAACATGAGGTACGCGGCGTGCAAGTCGTTCAGCGACCATCTCAGAGAGGAGCTCGGTTTGTGAAAGGGATGTGGCGAGCGCCAGCGCTATTGCTAATCGCGCAGCCTTGCTTGTCGGAATAGTGTTAATAAGCCCCGCGACTGTTGAATCTGTCTTGCGAACGCGATTTTGTTTATTGCCAGTGTCAGAATCTGTTATTACACGTTCAAAATAAAGAAAGAGCATGTGTGCTATTACATTTCGATAACGGTAAATAGACACTATAGAAAGATACATTCTCTTTTCTTCTGAGATAAGCTCATCACACACATCGTAAAATCTGGGGATAAAGCATGATGAATACCAGCTAACACGCTCCATTCCTGAGTAGATATCAGAACCGATCCCCTTTAGTGCCCTCGCTGTCCCTGCAACGCCTTGCTGCGCATAAATAGCCAGTTGCCTGTCGCTCTGAAACCTCATCTTCAAATAATCAGATGCTTGCATATTAAAGCCATCCAGATGGTGTGGTTTTAATAATGTACGCTCAAGCTTCGAGAGATTCAAATTAAAGCGATTGATGTGACTATATATTTGCGTGGGGAATGGGTTTGTCCACTGTTATTTATTAAGGGTATTAAACGATAAAAATTGGCTTATCTGGAAGATAGACGTTATCGCACTAAACAAGTTAAGTGCCAAAAATATCAACGATCAGATTAATTAGTTTTGTGAATGAACTTATCTTTTTCTCTTTGACATCTATTTTCTCTCGCTTCGTCACCGTAAGCTTAAAAAAAGCGGGTCAGTTTCCTGACCCGCTTTTTGTCGCTCTTAGCCGATTACAGCAGCTTGAGGGAAAGCCAGTACAAACCGCCGGACAGCAGGATAGAGGCCGGCAGGGTGAATACCCAGGCCATCAGAATGTTGGTCACGGTTTTGCGCTGCAGACCGCCGCCGTCAACAATCATGGTACCTGCCACGGACGAGGAGAGTACGTGGGTGGTTGAAACCGGCATACCGGTGTAGCTTGCCAGACCGATAGAAACTGCCGCCGTCATCTGCGCGGACATCCCCTGCGCATAGGTCATGCCTTTCTTACCGATCTTCTCACCGATGGTGGTCGCCACACGACGCCAGCCAATCATCGTACCGATACCCAGCGCCAGCGCGACAGCCATGATGATCCAGATTGGCGCGTACTCGATGGTGCTGAGCATATCGCCTTTCAGTTTCTTCAGCAGACGCTGGTCGTCAGCATTTACTTCCGGCAGCTTCGCCACTTTATCGGTGATGTCGGAGATGCAGAGCATGATACGGCGCAGCTGACCACGTTGTTCAACCGGCAGTTTGTCGTAACTTTCGATATCGCCCAGCATAACTTTTGCACGTTCCAGCGCGTTAATTGCGTTTGCCGGATGGCAGTGGAACTCGCCAGGTGCCGTGGTTGCGCCCGCTTCCGGAGAAGGGATCAGCTGGTCAACGCCAGTCGCTTTCTTCAACAGCTGTGGGTGCTGCTGGAAGTAAACTTCAACGTTGTTGACCGCATCACGGGTACGGGTGATTTCGTAGCCGGAGGCATTCATGTTCACCACGAAACCTGCCGGGGCCACGCCAATCAGGACCAGCATCACCAGACCAATGCCTTTCTGACCGTCGTTCGCACCGTGTGAAAACGCCACGCCGATAGCGGAAATGATCAGGGCAATACGCGTCCAGAACGGCGGCTTTTTCTTGCCGTCTTTCTTTTCACGCTCTGCTGGCGTCAGGTGGATACGTGCGCGCTTCTTCGTGTTGCTCCAGTAGCGACGCAGGATGAAAATTAATCCCCCCGCAACCACCAGACCGACAATCGGGGAAACGATCAGCGAGGCAAAAATCCCCAGTACTTTCGGGATATTCAACGCATCAACGACGGAGGTACCGGTCATCAGGGCATTGGTTAACCCGATACCGATAATCGCGCCGATGAGGGTGTGAGAACTGGATGCAGGCAGGCCGAAATACCAGGTACCGAGGTTCCAGATAATTGCAGCAAGCAGCATTGAGAACACCATGGCAAGACCATGGCCAGAACTAACGTTAAGAAGCAGATCCGTTGGCAGCATGTGCACGATGGCATACGCAACGCTCAGTCCGCCCAGGAGGACACCAAAAAAGTTAAATACCGCCGCCATAACAACCGCCAGTTGCGATCGCATTGCGCGAGTGTAGATAACCGTTGCTACTGCGTTTGCAGTGTCGTGGAAGCCGTTGATCGCTTCGTAAAACAGTACAAAAACCAGAGCAAGCAAGAGTAAAAGCCCGGTATGTAAATCCAGGCCAGCAAACAAATGTAGCATAGGACGTTACGCCATTTTGGAGGACATGAACGCGGCGCATTATCCAGGACAAATGCGCAACGGGCAAAGTGAAATATAGACTTTTTTTGACATACCACCTGTTTTGAGAAATGTGCCAGAAAGGTTATTCGTTAAATTTCAATGGAATGGCTTTGTAATATCTTTTTACGCTGGTGTGACCACATAGGAAACTTTACAATCCGCGGCAGTTAACGATGAGGATTTAGACGTGGAAAGGTTTGATGCCGTGGTAATTGGCGCCGGTGCGGCGGGTATGTTTTGTGCGGCAATGGCCGGACAGGCGGGTCGTCGCGTGTTGCTGCTGGATAACGGTAAAAAACCAGGCCGTAAGATCCTGATGTCGGGCGGCGGGCGCTGCAACTTTACCAACCTGTACGTTGAACCCGCGGCCTATCTGAGCCAAAACCGTCATTTTTGCAAATCGGCGCTGGCGCGGTACACCCAGTGGGATTTTATCGACCTGGTGGGCAAGCACGGCATCGCCTGGCACGAAAAGACGCTGGGACAGCTGTTCTGCGATGACTCTGCGCAGCAGATTGTCGATATGCTGGTAGCCGAGTGTGAGAAGGGCGGCGTGGTGACGCGTCTGCGCACCGAGGTGCTGGCGGTGTCCCGTGACGAGCAGGGCTATACGCTGCAGCTCAACGGTGAAACGGTTAGCGCTGACAATCTGGTGATCGCCAGCGGCGGCCTGTCGATGCCCGGTCTGGGCGCATCGCCGTTTGGCTACAAGGTGGCTGAGCAGTTCGGCCTGAAGGTGCTGCCCACGCGCGCCGGGCTGGTTCCGTTCACCCTGCATAAACCCTTGCTGGAGCAACTTCAGACGCTGTCTGGCGTCTCGGTGCCTTCGATTGTTACCGCAGAAAACGGCACGATGTTCCGCGAGAATCTACTCTTTACCCATCGCGGGTTATCAGGCCCGGCGGTGTTGCAGATCTCCAGCTACTGGCAGCCGGGTGAGTTCGTGACCGTCAATCTGCTGCCGGACTGCGATCTCGACAGCTTCCTCAGCGAGCAGCGCGCCGCGCATCCGAACCAGAGCCTGAAAAACACCCTGGCGATGCAGCTACCGAAGCGTCTGGTCGAGTGCCTGCAGCTTTTGGGGCAAATCCCGGATGTGTCGCTCAAGCAGCTTAATGGCCGCGAGCAGCAGGCGCTGGTCGACACGCTGACCCACTGGCGCGTTCAGCCTAACGGTACCGAAGGCTACCGCACGGCAGAAGTGACGCTTGGCGGCGTGGATACGGACGGGTTATCGTCCCGCACCATGGAGGCGCGTGACGTGAAGGGCCTCTACTTTATCGGCGAAGTGGTGGATGTCACCGGCTGGCTGGGTGGCTATAACTTCCAGTGGGCATGGTCAAGTGCCTGGGCCTGCGCGCAGGCGCTGGCCGCTGAATAATTTTTTTAAGGAAAGACGTATGTCCTCTGCTCATCTCGGTTTCCCAACGGAAACCGTTGTTGTCTTTGTGGTGATGGCCGTTGGGGCGATGTTTATCGACCTCTTTATGCACCGTCACGATAAACCTGTCTCACTGAAAAGCGCCGCGATGTGGTCCATCTTCTGGGTCATGATGGCGATGGCGTTCGCCGGGTTCCTGTATGTGCATCACGGTGCGGAGATGGCGAGCCTGTTCCTGACCGGTTACGCGCTGGAAGAGGTGCTCTCCGTCGATAACCTGTTTGTGATGATGGCGATTTTTGCCTGGTTCGGCGTGCCGGATAAATACCGTCACCGCGTGCTCTACTGGGGCGTGCTGGGGGCGATTGTGTTCCGCGGGATCTTCGTTGCCATCGGCACCAGCCTGCTGAGCTTGGGGCCATACGTAGAGGTGATTTTCGCGCTGGTTGTCGGCTGGACGGCGGTCATGATGCTCAGACGCAACGAAGATAGCGATGAGGTCGAGGACTACTCCGGCCATCTGGCCTATCGGCTGGTGAAGCGTTTTTATCCGGTCTGGCCGAAAATCAGCAGCAACAAATTTATCCTGACGCAGAAAGAGGTGGATGCGGAGCTGGAAAAACCGGAAAACCGCGACGTCATGGTCGGGCGCGTGAAAAAGGCGAAGCGCTACGCCACGCCGCTGCTGCTCTGCGTGGCGGTGGTAGAGTTGTCCGACGTGATGTTCGCGTTTGACTCCGTTCCGGCGATCATCGCCGTGAGTCGTGAGCCGCTGATTATCTACAGCGCGATGATGTTCGCCATTCTGGGCCTGCGTACGCTCTACTTCGTGCTCGAGGCGCTGAAGCAGTACCTGGTTCATCTGGAGAAAGCGGTTGTCCTGCTGCTGTTCTTTGTGGCGTTTAAGCTGGGGCTGAATGCTACCGACCACTTCTGGCACCACGGCTACAGCATTGGCGCGACGGCCAGCCTGTTCGTGGTATTGGGCGTGCTGGCGCTGGGGATTATTGCGAGCGTGATGTTCCCGGGAAAACGTGAAGCCTGATGTTTGCTTACCCGGCCTGCGATGCTAACGTAGGCCGGGTAAGGCGCAGCCGCCACCCGGCGTCAAAGATTACTTGATCGGCGAATTGCGACGCTTGCGCGGGTGATGGAAATGCCGCCAGTGCGGGTCCTGGGCGGCCGCCAGCAGTTCGTGGTCGCCACGGGTATCGCCCCAGGCTCGCAGGTGGTAGTCGCTCAGGTTGCCATACACTTTTTCCAGGCGCGCGACCTTCTGCGCACAGCGGCAGTTATGCCCGGTGATCCGCCCGGTCAGCTTGCCGTCTTTCACTTCAAGCTGAGTACCAATCAACTTAATGCCGAGCTTGTCCGCCCACGGCTGCAGCACCAGGGCCGGAGACGCCGAGCAAATGGTCACTTCCGCACCCGAATTGACCTCTGCTGCCACGGCCATCACCCCTTCCGGGCGCATCAGCTTGTTCCAGTATTTTTCGCAAAACGCTTCCGCCTGCTGGCGTAACCAGCGCTCATCCACCCCCGTCAGGAACGTCCTGATGAGCACCTCTTTCAGCTCATCACGCGTTAACCTGCGGCGTACACAGTGAAGCGTAGGAAGCGCCATCCGTACCAGGCGGCCCGCGAAGTAACGCTTGCCAAACGCGAAACGCAGGAAGGGGATAAAGCTGTCGTGGTGCGTCAATGTTCCATCAAAGTCAAAGACTGAGAGGACGCTGGACTTGGCTACGGCCTCGTCGGCAATCATATTGGTCATAAATACGTCTTAACTGAAATACACATTCTGCTCATTAGTTTACCTGTTTTAACGCCACAGTCCGTAAACCACACGCCTTTTTTTCTCGATCTTGCGACATGGCAAGCCTGTCCGAAATTGGATCCGATAAACATTGGGTAAAAAGTGAGCCGTCTATATTATCGCCGCATCGAAAGATATTTTCAGGGGGTCGTTGGCCTCCACGCGTAAGGAAAAAATCACTCACTGCTGCTTTTGGTTATGAATTTTAAACATCTTATTTCAGTACTCTCGTTAACCTTTGCTTCGTTTTCGGCCTTCAGTTTTCAGTTGCCTGCGTCAATGCTCTTGCCGCACAGCCCGTTTGCGGCGTCATCCGCCCGTGCGGCGCTGGTTCATCAGGCGTCAGGGCCGCTACGTTCCCGAATTATCGATCAATACCAGAAATGGAAAGGGACACAGTATCGGTGGGGGGGCACGACGCATCGCGGGGTGGATTGCTCGGCACTGATGCAGCATCTGTTCAGCGACGCGGCGCATCTCACGCTGCCGCGCACGACCGGGGAACAGATCCAGCGTGGCGTGCAGGTGGCGCAATACCGCCTGAAAGCCGGCGATCTGGTTTTCTTCCAGACCGGGCCGCACCGCCGACACGTTGGGGTATACATTGGCAACAGCCAGTTTATTCACGCCTCAAGCAGCCAGGGGGTGACAGTTTCCACCCTGACCGACAACTACTGGCAGGATCGCTACATTACCGCCCGCCGGGTGGCGGGCAGCCTGTCCTGACGGCTTTAGAGGATGTCATCCACCACGCCACCATCCACGCGCAACGCGGCGCCGGAGGTGGCGGAGGCCTGCTCTGAACAGACGTAAATCACCATACTGGCGACTTCCTCAACCGTTGCTGCCCGCTGGATAACCGAGCTGGGGCGGTTCGCCATCACGAACTCTTTTGCCAGCTGCTCCAGCGATTTGCCCGTTTTTTCCATTTCGTCTTTCATCATGGCGGCAAAGCCGTCCGACATCGTCGGGCCGGGCAGAACGCTGTTTACCGTCACGCCGCTTCCCGCAACAAATTTTGCCAGCCCGCGCGCCAGCGAGAGCTGCGCCGTTTTGGTTACGCCATAGTGGATCATGTCTGCCGGAATATTGCGGGCGGATTCCGATGAGATAAACACCACGCGGCCCCAGCCTTTCTGCACCATGCCCGGCAGCAGGGCACGCGCAAGGCGCACGCCGGACATCACATTGGTTTGCCAGTAGCGTTCCCAGGTCTCGTCGTCGGTGGAATAAAAATCCTGCGGCCCGTAAATGCCCGCGTTATTCACCAGAATATCGACGCTCGGGGCCACCTTCAGAAGGCTATCGACGCCCTCCTGCGTGCTGAGGTCGGCAATCGCCGCGCGAACCTGTACGCCCGGCACCACCTGCTGGAGCGCCTGAATTCCCTGGTTGACCGACTCAGTGCTCCGGCCGTTAACGATCACCTCTGCGCCGCTTTCAGCCAGCCCCCTGGCGATGGCAAACCCAATTCCACCCGTTGAGGCGGTGACCAGCGCCACTTTCCCCGCAAAATCGATTTTCATTATCGGCTCCTTATCGTTATCAACATTCAGACCATAAAGCGTAGCAGGTGCAATTTACGGAGCCGGGCTAAAAAGGCGCAGCAGCGTCTCGACCTGCTCGTCCAGCGGCGTGAGCGTGCGTTTCACAATCAGATGCAGCGGCGTGGCGCGACGCACGCCGTGGCTAAGCGGCAGCGTTTTAAGCACCCCCTGTTCAAGCTGGGTCTGGATGCGCTCCTCCGGCAGCCAGCCGTAGCCCACCTGTGAAATCACCGCTTCGATGGCGGCATCGATAGTGGAGAAGGTCCAGGAGCCGCCCGTGTCCCGCGCCGCCGTGTGGCTATCGGCAATCTGGATCAGCGGCCACGGGCGCAGCATGTCATCGTTAAGCGGTGCGTCGAGGGTAAATAGCGGATGGTCACGATGGGCAACGGCGACAAAATCGATGTTCATCAGCCATTCGCCCAGCCCGGTGATGTCCTGACGCCGGGTTAACACCATGATGTCGGCTTCACTGGCGGCCACGTCAATGCTGGCGTTTTCCAGCACCTCGGTCAGCCGGACCTGCGTGTGCGGATAGCGCTGCTGGAACTGACGCAAAATGGCAAACAGGCGGCGGCGGGGGAAAATACTGTCTACCATTAAGTCGATGCGGGTGCGCATCCCGCTACGCAGGGTGGCCGCGCGCGTCTCCAGGTAGGTAAAGCCTTTAAGCAGGGGTTTCACCTGGCTCAGCAGCTGCTCCCCGGCGGGCGTCAATACGGCCCGTCTCCCTTCCGCCACCAGCAGCGCCACGCCGATGCGCTCCTGCAGTAAAGAGAGGTTGTAGCTTACGGATGACTGGCTGCGGTTTGTCAGCTCTGCCGCTTTGGCAAAGCTGCCGGCTTCCACCACTTTTTCCAGTAATGACCACTGTTCAAGCGTTGTCTTGTGCATAAATCATCTAAATTTTGAATTAATTTGATTCAAACATAGCGTTATTCATTTGATTTTTGAAGGGGTACGATACGTTCATCAAAACAAAGGAGACACATTATGAGCAACTTCGACAAACACGACTTAAGCGGCTTTGTGGGTAAACACCTGGTCTATACCTACGATAACGGCTGGAACTACGAAATTTACGTCAAAAACGAAAATACCCTCGACTACCGTATCCACAGCGGTCTGGTGGGCAACCGCTGGGTTAAAGATCAGCAGGCGTATATCGTTCGTGTTGGGGAAAGCATCTACAAAATCTCCTGGACCGAACCTACCGGTACCGACGTCAGCCTGATTGCGAACCTGGGCGACAAATTGTTCCACGGCACCATCTTCTTCCCACGCTGGGTGATGAATAATCCGGAAAAAACCGTCTGCTTCCAGAACGATCACATTCCAGAGATGAATGCCTATCGCGATGCCGGCCCGGCCTATCCGACAGAGGTTATCGATGAATTTGCGACCATCACCTTTGTGCGAGACTGTGGTCCAAATGATGACAGCGTTATTGCCTGCGCAGCCAGCGAGCTGCCAGAAAACTTTCCCGCTAATTTAAACTAAGCGCGACAATTAACGTAAATGAAAAGTTCCCGGCGCATTTGTTATTTATTCAAATGGCCGGGATTTTCTTTTATTGGTTGACCTTCGGTTTAGGAAAATATTTTCAAATGTTAACGCAGCGCACAAATTAAATAATTCATCTTAATACTAACTTATTGTTTACTAATGGTTTAAATTGAATTCCCGCCTTTAAATAACTCCTTTCTTAATTTTTTCCTAAGAAATCAGCATTACCTTGAGATGAGTTTATGGTTCGTTGAAATAAACGGACCGGCTTTTGGTTAATATCCAAAAAAAGCTTTTCACATCTCAAGGAAATTAAAGATGAGTGATTTCTTGCCTTTTTCCCGCCCGTCGATGGGGCCGGAGGAATTAGCGGCGCTGCAGGAGGTATTAACCTCTGGCTGGATCACCACAGGCCCCAAAAACCAGGCGCTTGAAGAGGCATTTTGCACGCTGACGGGCAACCGCCACGCTATTGCCGTCAGCTCCGCCACCGCCGGGATGCACGTTACGCTGATGGCGCTGGGCATTGGCCCCGGCGACGAGGTGATCACCCCTTCCCTGACCTGGGTGTCGACGCTGAACATGATCGTTCTGCTGGGCGCGACGCCAGTGATGATCGATGTCGACCGGGATACGCTGATGGTCACGCCGCAGGCGGTCGAGGCGGCGATAACGCCCCGCACCAAAGCGATTGTGCCGGTCCATTATGCCGGCGCGCCGTGTGATATCGACGGGATCCGTGCCATCGCTGAACGCCACGGTATTCCGGTGGTGGAAGACGCCGCACACGCCGCAGGAACCTACTACAAAAGCCAGCACGTCGGCCATCAGGGCACGGCGATCTTCTCCTTCCACGCCATCAAAAACATGACCTGCGCCGAGGGCGGGCTGGTGGTCACGGACGATGAACAGCTGGCGCAGAACATCCGCAGCCTGAAGTTTCACGGCCTGGGCGTGGATGCCTATGACCGGCAGACCCATGGCCGCGCGCCGCAGGCGGAGGTCATTACCCCCGGCTTCAAATACAACCTGGCGGATATCAACGCCGCGCTGGCGCTGGTGCAGCTGGGCAAGCTCGGAGAGGCCAACCGGCGTCGCCGCGACATTGCCGACCGCTACCTGCATGAACTCTCTGATACGCCCTTCCAGCCGCTGCGCATTCCGGCGTGGCCGCACTTGCATGCGTGGCACCTGTTTATCATTCGCGTGGATGAAGCGCGCTGTGGGATATCCCGCGATGGCCTGATGGCCGCGCTGAAAGAGAAGGGCATTGGCACCGGCCTGCACTTTCGCGCGGCACACACGCAAAAATACTACCGCGAGCGTTTCCCGGATGTCTCACTGCCGAACGCCGAATGGAATAGCGCGCGCATTTGTTCCCTTCCTCTTTTCCCGGACATGACCCATGACGACACAACCCGCGTCATTACCGCGCTCCATCAGCTTGCAGGACATTGATATGTTCAGCGCCCCGACCGTACAGAAAGTTTCCGTGGTGATCCCGGTCTACAACGAACAGGAGAGCCTGCCTGAGCTTCTGCGCCGCACCACGGCTGCCTGCGAGACGCTGGGCAAGGCATACGAAATTTTGCTGGTGGATGACGGCAGCAGCGACGACTCCGCCCACATGCTCACCGACGCCGCGAACGAGCCGGGGAGCCACATTGTCGCCGTGCTGCTGAACCGTAACTACGGCCAGCACTCGGCGATCATGGCCGGCTTCAGCCACGTGACGGGCGATCTGGTCATCACTCTGGATGCCGACCTGCAAAACCCGCCGGAGGAGATCCCGCGCCTGGTTGCCAAAGCCGATGAAGGTTATGACGTGGTTGGCACCGTGCGGCAGAACCGCCAGGACAGTCTTTTCCGCAAGCTGGCGTCACGCACCATCAACCGCCTGATCCAGCGCACCACCGGCAAGGCGATGGGCGATTACGGCTGCATGCTGCGCGCCTATCGCCGCCATATTGTCGACGCCATGCTGCACTGCCACGAGCGCAGCACGTTCATTCCCATTCTGGCGAACACCTTTGCCCGTAAGGCCACGGAGATCCCGGTGCTGCACGCCGAGCGCGAGCACGGGGAGTCGAAGTACAGCTTCATGCGGCTGATCAACCTGATGTACGACCTGATCACCTGCCTGACCACCACGCCGCTGCGTCTGCTGAGCGTCTTCGGCAGCGTGATCGCGCTCGCCGGGTTTGCGCTTTCCGTGTTGCTGGTCGTTCTGCGTCTGGTCTTTGGCCCGCAGTGGGCGGCGGAAGGGGTCTTTATGCTATTTGCCGTGCTGTTCACGTTCATCGGCGCCCAGTTTATCGGTATGGGGCTGCTGGGTGAGTATATCGGCCGAATCTACAACGATGTTCGCGCGCGTCCGCGCTACTTTATTCAACGTGTTGTCCGTCAGGAACACAAAGCGTCTCAAGAGGAAAAACACCCATGAAAGCTGTCGTCTTTGCCTATCACGATATGGGGTGCACGGGCACACTGGCCCTGCTGGAAGCAGGCTATGACATTGCTGCCATTTTTACGCATCCGGATACCGTCGGTGAAAACACCTTCTTCGGGTCGGTGGCACGTATTGCGGCCGAGCGCGGCATCCCGGTTTACGCCCCGGATGACGTAAACCATCCGCTGTGGGTTGATCGCATCCGCAAGATCGCCCCGGAGATGATCTTCTCGTTCTACTACCGCAGCCTGCTGTGCGACGAGATCCTGAGCGTGGCGACAAACGGGGCGTTTAATCTTCACGGCTCCCTGCTGCCTGCCTATCGCGGCCGCGCACCGCTGAACTGGGTGCTGGTTAACGGCGAAACGGAAACCGGCGTAACCCTGCACCGCATGGTCAACCGCGCCGATGCCGGGGCGATCGTCGCGCAGCAGCGTGTGGCCATCGGCCCTGACGATACCGCCCTGGAACTCCATCATAAGCTCTGTGCTGCGGCGCAAACGCTGTTGCGTGATACGTTGCCGACGCTTCTGAACGGCTCCTTCAGCGAAATCGCCCAGGACGAGAGCAAGGCCAGCTGCTTTGGCCGCCGCACGCCGGAAGACGGGCGACTGGACTGGCATAAACCGGCGCGACAGCTGCACAACCTGGTGCGCGCCGTGACCGACCCGTGGCCGGGGGCGTACAGCTTCGCCGGGGTCAGCAAATTTATCGTCTGGAAATCCCGGGTGCGTGACGATATTCCTGCCGCCAGGCCGGGCACTGTTGTCTCCGCCTCGCCGCTGATCATCAGCTGCGGCGAGCAGGCGCTGGAGATCGTCACCGGGCAAACCGACAGCGGCCTGTACGTGCAGGGCGCGCAGCTGGCGCAGTCTCTCGGTCTGGTTGCCGGGGCACTGATCACCAGCGCGCCGGTTGTCGCTATTAAGCGCCGCACGCGCGTGTTAATCCTTGGGGTGAACGGGTTTATCGGCAACCACCTGACCGAGCGCCTGCTCAGGGACGACAACTACGAGATCTACGGTCTGGACATTGGATCCGATGCGATCGGCCGCTTCCTCGACAACCCGCGTTTTCACTTCGTCGAGGGGGATATCAGTATCCACTCCGAGTGGATCGAATATCACATTAAGAAATGCGACGTGGTGCTGCCGCTGGTGGCGATTGCGACCCCGATCGAGTACACCCGTAACCCGCTGCGCGTGTTCGAGCTGGACTTCGAAGAAAACCTGAAGATTATCCGCGACTGCGTGAAATACGATAAACGCATCATCTTCCCGTCGACCTCGGAAGTGTACGGCATGTGCACCGACAACAACTTCGACGAAGACACCTCTAACCTGGTGGTCGGGCCGATCAACAAGCAGCGCTGGATCTACTCGGTGTCCAAACAGCTGCTGGACCGCGTGATCTGGGCCTACGGCGAAAAAGCGGGGCTGCGCTTTACCCTGTTCCGTCCGTTTAACTGGATGGGGCCGCGGCTGGACAACCTCAACGCGGCGCGCATCGGCAGCTCGCGCGCCATCACCCAGCTGATCCTTAACCTGGTGGAAGGGTCGCCTATCAAGCTGATTGAAGGCGGTAAGCAGAAGCGCTGCTTCACCGATATCAGCGACGGCATCGAGGCGCTGTTCCGCATCATTGAAAACAAAGATAACCGCTGCAACGGCGAGATCATCAACATCGGTAATCCGGATAACGAAGCGAGCATTCGTGAGCTGGCCGAGATGCTGCTGGCGAGCTTTGAGCGCCACCCGCTGCGCGATCGCTTCCCGCCGTTTGCAGGCTTCCGCGAAGTGGAAAGCAGCAGCTATTACGGCAAAGGCTATCAGGACGTTGAGCACCGCAAGCCCAGCATCCGCAATGCGAAGCGTTGTCTGAACTGGACGCCGACCATTCAGATGGAACAAACCATTGATGAAACGCTCGATTTCTTCCTGCGCACCGTGGAGCTATCGGAACAGGCCTCATGAAAAAAGTCGGTTTACGCATTGATGTCGACACCTTTCGCGGCACGCGTGACGGTGTGCCACGGCTGCTGGCGCTGTTGAACAAGCACGGCGTGCAGGCCAGCTTTTTCTTCAGCGTCGGGCCAGACAACATGGGGCGTCACCTGTGGCGCCTGGTTAAACCGGCCTTTCTGTTCAAAATGCTGCGTTCGCGCGCGGCCTCTCTCTACGGCTGGGATATTTTACTGGCCGGCACCGCCTGGCCCGGCAGACGTATCGGGGCAGGCAATGAAGCGGTTATCCGCGACGCCGCGCGCGATCATGAGGTGGGGCTTCACGCCTGGGATCACCACGCCTGGCAGGCGTGGGCCGGGGTCTGGGACATACCGCGTCTGACGCGCGAGGTGGATCGCGGCATGCTGGAGCTGGAAGCGATTACCGGCCAGCCTGTTCGCTGCTCGGCGGTGGCCGGGTGGCGGGCCGATCAGCGGGTGGTGAAAGCCAAAGAGCCGTTCGCCTTTCACTACAACAGCGACTGCCGGGGCACCGGGCCGTTTTTGCCGCTGTTAGGCGAGAACCGCTTCGGCACCGTGCAAATCCCGGTCACGCTTCCCACCTGGGACGAGGTGGTCGGGCGCGAGGTCAGTGCCGACGGCTTTAATCGCTTCATTCTGGACGCCATGCATCGCGATGCCGGGACGCCGGTCTACACCATCCACGCCGAGGTCGAAGGCATTGCGTATCAGCAGGATTTTGATGCGCTCCTGACGATGGCGGCGCGGGAGGGCATTCAGTTTTGCCCGCTGAGCGCGCTGTTACCGGACGACCTCCAGAGCCTGCCGCCCGGCAAAATCGTTCGTCGTGAAATGGCTGGCCGGGAAGGCTGGCTTGGCTATCAACAAACCGTGAGTTCGGGACTATGAAAACAGCCCGTTATGGCGCAGCACTTCTTGCCCTGTTTATCGTTTACTACCTCATTCCGGTCGATCTGCGCCTGCTGTGGCAGCCAGACGAAACGCGCTACGCGGAAATCAGCCGCGAAATGCTGGCCTCGGGCGACTGGGTGGTGCCGCATTTTCTGGGGCTTCGCTACTTCGAAAAACCGATTGCCGGATACTGGATCAACAGCATCGGGCAGTGGCTGTTTGGCGACGGCAACTTTGCCGTTCGCGCCGGATCGATTTTCTCCACCGGGCTGACGTCGCTGCTGGTGATGTGGCTGGCCTGGCATCTCTGGCGCGATAAGCGCGTCGCCTTGTTATCCGGCGTGATTTTTTTAACCCTGCTGCTGGTCTACGGTATCGGGACCTATGCCGTGCTGGACCCGATGATTACCCTCTGGCTGGTGGCCGCGATGTGCAGCTTCTGGCTGGCCGCGCAGGCAAAAAGCCCCGGCGGGAAAGCGGCGGGCTATCTGCTGCTGGGGCTGGCCTGCGGCATGGGCGTGATGACCAAGGGCTTTCTCGCCCTGGCGGTACCGGTCATCGGCGTGCTGCCGTGGGTGATTGTGCAAAAACGCTGGAAAGAGGTGCTGCTGTTTGGCTGGCTCGCCGTTCTGAGCTGTGTGCTGATTGTCCTGCCCTGGGGGCTGGCGATTGCGCACCGTGAACCTGACTTCTGGCGCTACTTCTTCTGGGTGGAACATATCCAGCGCTTTGCGCAGAGCGATGCCCAGCATAAAGCGCCGTTCTGGTATTACCTGCCGTTCCTGATTGCCGGTAGCCTGCCGTGGCTGGCGCTGCTGCCCGGCGCGCTGCGTCTGGGCTGGCGCGACAGGCAAGAGGTGGGGCAGGGGTGGTATTTACTGGGCTGGGTGGTGATGCCGCTGCTGTTCTTCAGCATCGCTAAAGGCAAGCTGCCGACCTACATTCTGCCGTGCTTTGCGCCTCTGGCGATCCTGATGGCACGCTATGCCTGCACCGTGGCGGAAAAAAGCGTCCGGGTGCTGCGCGTCAACGCGGGCATTAACCTGGCGTTCGGCTCGCTTGGCGTGGTGGCCGCGCTGGTGGTGTCACCGTGGGGGCTGACTGCACATCCCGTCTGGGCGCCCGTTGAGCTGTATAAAATTTTCTGTGCGGTCATGGCGTTCCTCGTCTGGGCAGCGGTGGGCATGTACACCCTGCGCGATAGCCCGCGGCGCTGGTGGCTGGCGGCGCTCTGTCCGGCCGGGCTGGCGCTGCTGGTTGGGTTCGCCGTCCCCAGCAAGGTGGAGGATTCAAAGCAGCCTCAGTCGCTGATCGAGACCGTGCGCGTG
This sequence comes from Enterobacter cancerogenus, assembly GCF_019047785.1. Taxonomy (NCBI): domain Bacteria; kingdom Pseudomonadati; phylum Pseudomonadota; class Gammaproteobacteria; order Enterobacterales; family Enterobacteriaceae; genus Enterobacter; species Enterobacter cancerogenus. The sequence continues at coordinate 3,003,216 of NZ_CP077290.1, forward strand.
CCGCTGCAGGAGAGCAGGTTCGTGCTTGCAAACAACGTGGGCGTGGCGTCGGGACTGGCCTGGGAGCTTAAGCGTAACGACATCATTCTTTACGGTCAGGCAGGGGAACTCCGCTACGGTCTGAACTACCCCGACGCACAGGGGCGCTTCGTGAGCAACGAGGCGATCGCCCAGTGGCTGGAGGAGCATCGCCAGCAGGGGCCGGTGTCGCTGGTGCTTCTGCTGTCTAAAAATGACGATCTTGTTCGCGCGAAGCTGCCTGAACCGGACAGCCTGTACGTTCAGGGCCGCCTGGCTTATTTGCAGTATTTCCCGCAATGATGACCTGGATCGGGCTGATACTGGCAAGCCTGCTGAGCTGCGCAGGCCAGCTTTGCCAGAAACAGGCGACCCGTCCGGCAACAACCGGGCGGCGCGGCGCGCACCGTGCGCTCTGGCTGGGTCTTGCGCTGCTGGCTCTGGGCAGCGGGATGCTGGTCTGGCTGGTGGTGTTACAGCATCTGCCGGTCGGGATTGCCTACCCGATGCTGAGCCTCAATTTTGTCTGGGTGACGCTGGCGGCGAAAACCCTCTGGCGTGAGCACATTTCGCCGCGCCACTGGCTGGGCGTGGGCTTGATTATCGTCGGGATTATTGTGCTGGGAGGAAGCCTGTGAAGGGCGTGTTATGGGCATTATGCAGCGTGATTCTGGTCAGCGCGGCGCAGCTGCTGCTGCGCGCGGCGATGGTGGCCTTGCCTCCCGTCAGCGATCTCGCGGTATTTATGCCGGCGCTCTGGCACCGTGCCCCGGGCACCGGTTTGCTGGTGCTGGGCCTGATGGGCTATGTGGTATCAATGGGCTGCTGGTATCTGGCGCTGCACCGTCTGGCGCTCAGCAAAGCCTATGCCCTGCTGAGCCTCAGCTATGTGCTGGTGTGGGGCGCAGCCATTGTGCTCCCCGGCTGGGACGAACCCTTTTCCTGGCACGGGCTGGCCGGCGTCGGGTTGATTATTGCGGGTGTGCTGACAATTTTTCGCCCGACGCGTTGTTAACAGAATGGACCGCCGCCGCGGTAAGCGCAAAAGGGGTGGCGGTGCAGACGGCAAGACTCAGCGACGCAATCTGACACTGGCTGACCGAATGCAGCGCGTGGGCGGCGCTGTCGATGCTGACAATCTGCCACGAGTGCGCGCCGCGCTGTTTAACGATGGCACCTTTTCGCGTCCAGATGCGCCAGAACGCCGCAAGCTGGTTATCCGGCGCTTCATTTTCCAGTTCGGCATGTTCGGCACTGCTGAACACGGCGTTGGCGAGCGTCCGCCAGTTATCCTGCGCACGAATATGTTCCAGCGAACAGCCCACGTCACCTTCATCGCTGACGATCAGGGCAATATCATCCTCACAGTGGCTGACGCTGAACCACAGCGGGTAGTGGTCGGCAAAGCCCGGTTTTCCCTGTTCACTGTAGATAATCTCCGGCAACGGCTCTGGCGCAAACAGGCGCGAGAGCAGCCCGCGGCCCGCCAGCCAGCGGGCGCGCTGTGCGCCCTCAGGGGCATAACGGGTAAGGGCTTCGGCCCAGTTATCGGTACTGAGCGAGGAGATTTTTCCCAGAAAAACCTGGTACATAAGAGGTCTGGCCTTCAGTCGAAACAGAGATATCCGCACAGTTGCGCGGCGAAACCATTACTATAATCTATTGCTGCTCACAATAGCTAACCGGGAAGCGGATTACCCCGGCAATCGACTTTTTGGCCGCCCTGGTCCGAGCAGTATCGCCAGTTTACTGCCGCCGTTGGTGGTCTCCATCCAGATTTTACACACGCTGGTAAGCGGTACCGACAGCAGCATCCCGACCGGCCCCAGCAGCCATCCCCAGACCAGCAACGACAAAAACACCACCATCGTCGACATGCCCAGCCGGTGGCCCATCATGCGCGGCTCCAGGATATTGCCCAGCACCATGTGCACCGCCAGGAACAGCGCCCCGACCAGCATACATTCATAAAAGCCATTAAATAAAAATGCCTGGATCATGGGCGGCACGGCGGAGAGCACCGCGCCAATGTTGGGCACGTAGTTCAGCAGAAACGCCAGCACGCCCCACATCAACGCGAACTGCACGTCCAGCAACACCAGCCCCAGCCAGACGATCACCCCGGTCCAGAGACTCAGCAAGGTTTTCAGCGCCAGATATTTAGAGACGCCTTTTAACGCGCGGTGCAGGCCAGCGATGTGGATCTGCGGGTTATTCAGCGCAAAGCGCAGTTTGTAGGGAACATGGCGGACTTCAAAGAGCATGAATACCACCGTCATGACCAGCAGCAAAATGCTGGCCATCGCGCCGGACAGGCCGGTCATCAGCGTGGTGGCGTAGGTCATTACCTTCTCGGAATCCATCCGGCGCAGCATCCGTTCCGGCGAGATATGCAGGTTGATAAACGGCATCATTCGTTGCAGGTCGACCAGCTTGCGCGTCAGCTCTTTGTTGTATTGCGGCAGCATGGTGGAGAATTCACTTAGCGACGCGGCAAGCACGCCAAACAGGGCTGTCAGGACAATCAGCATCACAATCACCACAATGGTGATGGCGAGCGGGCGACTGACTCCCCGGCGTAAAAACCACGTCACCAGCGGGTTGAGAACGATGGCAAAAAAGAGCGCCAGCAGGAGCTGGACAAGAATATCGGCGGCCGCGTGGATCCCCGCAAGGATCACCACCAGACAGGCGAGTTTGAGGAGAATATGTAAACCCGCTTTGTCGGGCTGGGTGGTTAACATGGGTTTTCCTTAATGTGGTTGCACGCTAAGTGTAGTGCGGCGCAGGCGCTTCGTCTGGGTCGATAATCTGAAAGTCGCTGCTGATTTTCTTATCCCGTCATGGTAATAGTGAAACACTGTTGCAAAACTCTGGTAGACCGTCATGCCCGAACCTGCCGCCGAACCGGCGCTAAGCGGATTGCGCCTCAATCTGCGCATTGTTTCTGTTGTTATTTTCAATTTCGCCAGCTATCTGACCATTGGCCTGCCGCTGGCGGTTCTGCCGGGCTACGTCCATGAGGTGATGGGGTTCAGCGCCTTCTGGGCGGGGCTGGTGATTAGCCTGCAATATTTCGCCACGCTGATGAGCCGTCCGCATGCCGGGCGTTATGCCGATCTGTTTGGGCCAAAAAGCATTGTTGTGGTGGGGCTGTGCGGCTGCTTTTTAAGCGGGCTGAGCTATTTTCTGGCGGCCACCACCAGCCATCTGCCGCTGGTGAGCCTGGTGCTGCTCTGCCTGGGGCGCGTCATTTTAGGCATCGGGCAAAGCCTGGCGGGCACCGGCTCGACGCTGTGGGGCGTTGGCGTGGTCGGCGCACCGCATATCGGGCGCGTTATCTCCTGGAACGGGATTGTGACCTATGGCGCGATGGCGATCGGCGCGCCGCTGGGCGTGGTGTGCTACGCCTGGGGCGGGCTGTATGGTCTGGCGATAACCATCATGGCGGTGGCGCTGCTGGCGATTGTGCTCGCGCTGCCGCGCCCGAAGGTGAAGGCCAGCAAAGGCAAGCCGCTGCCGTTTCGCGCGGTGCTGGGGCGCGTGTGGCCGTACGGGATGGCGCTTGCGCTGGCCTCGGCGGGATTCGGCGTCATCGCCACCTTTATCACCCTGTTCTACGACGCTAAAGGCTGGGACGGCGCGGCCTTTGCGCTCACCCTGTTCAGCTGTGCGTTTGTGGGCACACGCTTACTCTTCCCGAACGGCATTAACCGCCTGGGCGGGCTGAACGTGGCGATGATCTGCTTTGCGGTGGAGTTTATCGGGCTGCTGTTGACCGGGTTCGCCAGCGCACCGTGGGTGGCGAAAGTGGGCGTTTTCCTCGCAGGCGCGGGCTTCTCGCTGGTCTTCCCCGCGCTGGGCGTGGTGGCGGTGAAGGCGGTGCCGCAGCAAAACCAGGGGGCAGCGCTGGCAACCTACACGGTGTTTATGGATATGTCTCTTGGCATTACCGGGCCGCTGGCCGGACTGGTGATGGCGTGGGCGGGGGTGCCGGTGATCTATCTGGCGGCAGCGGGGCTGGTGGCTGTCGCGCTGCTGCTGACGTGGCGGCTAAAAAAATGGCCCCCGGTGCAGGCACCGGAGGCCACGTCCTCTTCGTGAAACTTACTGGATCACGAGGGTATTGATGATGTTTTCTGCGGCGGTCTGCGCTTTCTGCTGGTCGTCCGCTGGCAGGGTGATCTGGATGGTCAGCAGTTTGTTATCTACCTTGCCGAGCACCACAGACGAGTAGGCGGTCTGGCCTTTCGCCGAGATGATGCTGTCCAGCTGCTGCAGCGTGTGGCCTTTCAGGTCGATAGACTTGTTGGTCACAACCTGGAGCTGCGGGTCGCGGCTGCGCTGCTGGTCTTCCAGACGTTTAGACAGCACGGCCAGATCTTCGCTGGTGTCGTCGCCCACAATCACAATCACGGCTTTCTGCCCGGTGGCATCGGAATAGACGTGCATGTTGTTCGCCTGGGTACCCAGCTTGCCGCTCTGATCGGTCATATCCGCGGGCAGAGAGAAACTGAGTTTGCCGTCCAGCAGGCTCACCGGCTGACCGGTGGCGTTGCTTTCTGCGGACGCGCCCTGAGCAGGCGTTTTCGTGTCGCTGTTATCACAGGCTGCAAGACCCACAACCAGCAGGCCAATCCCGACATATTTAACCAGATTGCGCATTGACTTCTTCCTTTCGATAAACGGCCATAGCGGCTCATTCGTTCATCTTATCACAACTGATAAAGCGAACCCTTAACCTGCCTGCAATGCGGAGATTTCAGATTTATCTGCCAGCCTTTTCAACAGCATATTCAACAGCACGCCGTACATCGGCAGGAAGAACACAATGCTGATCAGCACTTTGAAGCAGTAGTCCACCAGGGCGATCTCCATCCAGTGCGCGGCCATGAACGCGTCCGGGCTGCGCCAGAAGGCGATGAAGAAGAAGGCCAGCGTGTCGCTAACGTTGCCGAACAGCGTCGACGCGGTAGGGGCCATCCACCAGCGGTGGTTCTGACGCAAGCGGTTAAAGACGTGCACGTCGAGGATCTGCCCCAGGGCGTAGGCCATAAAGCTGGCGGCGGCGATACGCGCGACAAACAGGTTGAAGTGCGTCAGCGCCTCAACGCCCTGCCAGCTTCCCATGTAAAACAGGGAGGAGATAACGTACGAAATGAACAACGCCGGAAGCATAACCGCGAAAATAATGCGGCGTGCCAGCGGTGCGCCAAAGATCCGCACGGTTAAATCGGTGGCGAGAAAAATAAACGGAAAGCTGAACGCGCCCCAGGTGGTATGGAAACCAAAAATGGAGATAGGGAGCTGCACCAGATAGTTGCTGGAGGTGATCACCACCAGATGAAAAAGCGAAAGCCAGAACAACGCTTTTACGCGCTGCGATTGAGAAAACTGCGTCATATTGTGACCTTTTTGAACGTTGGGGTGAGGGAACCCAATAAAAACCGCCGCATCATACTGCTTTGACAGGACTTTGCAATGGCTAATTTTCACGCAATCGTTAACCTGTTTGCAATGCGGGCAGCGGGGCGTAAACTACAGCCGTTTTTTTAGCCTTGAGAAGATTATGACCGACCTGTTCGCCAGCCCAGACCATACCCTTGATGCCCAGGGCCTCCGCTGCCCGGAACCTGTCATGATGGTGCGCAAAACCGTACGCAACATGCAGACCGGCGAAACGCTGCTGATCATCGCCGATGACCCGGCCACCACCCGCGATATCCCCGGTTTTTGTACCTTCATGGAGCACGAACTGGTGGCGCAGGAAACCCAGGCCCTGCCATATCGGTATCTGCTTCGTAAGGGATAACCCCCCGGCCCTCTCGCACAGTGAGAGGGCGAGCACTATTTTAAACCGTCGTTTCATTATTTCGCACTTTTGTGAGGCGCTTCACCTCCGCCTTTCCAGCCGTAGTCTAATTTTTAAGCGTCTAAAAATAAAACACCGTTTTAACGCTTACCTCACTACCCTGGAGCTGACTCGATGAAAACGACCCTCAAGCCGTTACTGGCCGCGCTGTGTCTGTCTGTTATGGCCTGCCCGGTTTCTGCGCAAACCATCAAAGCCGCAGACGTTCACCCCGAAGGCTACCCGAATGTGGTCGCTGTGCAACACATGGGCGAAAAGCTTAAACAACAAACCAACGGCGAGCTGGAGATTAAGGTCTTCCCCGGCGGCGTGCTCGGTGATGAAAAGCAGATGATTGAGCAGGCGCAAATGGGGGCGATCGATATGATCCGCGTCTCTATGGCTCCCGTTGCGGCCATCCTGCCGGACATCGAAGTTTTTACGCTCCCCTACATCTTTCGCGATGAAGATCATATGCACAAGGTGATCGACGGGGAGATTGGCAAGCAAATCGGCGACAAACTCACTGCAAACCCCAAATCCCGACTGGTGTTCCTTGGCTGGATGGATTCCGGCACCCGCAACCTGATCACCAAAGAGCCCATCGTCAAACCTGAAGATCTGAGCGGCAAAAAAATCCGCGTACAGGGCAGCCCTGTGGCGCTGGCGACCCTGAAAGATATGGGGGCCAACGCGGTGGCCATGGGCGTGAGCGAGGTCTACAGCGGTATGCAGACCGGCGTCATCGACGGCGCGGAAAACAACCCGCCGACCTTTATCGCCCATAACTACATGCCGATTGCGAAAAACTACACCCTGAGCGGGCACTTTATCACCCCGGAAATGGTGCTCTACTCGAAGGTGAAATGGGACAAGCTCAACGCCGACCAGCAGCAAAAAATCCTGACCCTGGCCCGTGAGGCGCAGTTCGAGCAGCGCAAGCTCTGGAACGCCTATAACCAGCAGGCGCTGGACAAAATGAAGGCGGGCGGCGTGGCGTTTCACGACATCGACAAAACGGTGTTTATCAAAGCCACAGAGCCGGTGCGCGCCCAGTATGGCGACAAGCATCAGGATCTGATGAAAGCCATCGCTGACGCCCAGTAACCCGGAGCGCGTATGTCCGAACTCTACCTGAAGTGGATGGACCGTCTGTACCTGCTCGCCATGACCGTGGCGGGTATCTCGCTGCTGGTGATGACGATCGTGATCCCGATTGGCATCTTCTCGCGCTACGTGCTCAACCGCGGCGAATCCTGGCCGGAGCCGATAGCCATTATTTGCATGGTGACCTTCACCTTTATCGGCGCGGCGGTAGGGTACCGCGCCGGATCGCATATCGCGGTGAATATGCTGACCGACCGGCTGCCCGCGGCACTGCAAAGGCTGTGCGCGCGGGTGGTGGACCTGCTGATGCTGCTGATTTCCGGCCTCATGTGCTGGTACAGCTACTGGCTGTGCGTCGAGCTTTGGGAGCAGCCCGTCGCGGAATTCCCGCTCCTGACCTCCGGCGAAAGCTATCTGCCGCTGCCGGTCGGCTCGGCCATTCTGATCCTGTTTGTCGTTGAACGCCTGCTGTTTGGCTCGCAGGAACACCGTCCCGTCGTGCTGATCGGCAACCACAGTTAAGGGGTGAACCATGGATGCATTCGTATTGTTATTCACCCTCGCCATTTTGCTGGCTCTGGGGATGCCGGTGGCGTTTGCCGTCGGGCTTAGCGCCGTGGCGGGCGCGCTGTGGATTGATCTGCCGCTGGAAGCGCTGATGATCCAAATCACCAGCGGGGTGAACAAGTTTACCCTGCTGGCGATCCCGTTCTTTATCCTCGCCGGGGCGATCATGGCGGAAGGGGGCATCGCCCGGCGGCTGGTCAACTTTGCCTACGTGTTTGTCGGCTTCATCCGCGGCGGGCTGTCGCTGGTGAATATCGTGGCCTCGACGTTCTTCGGCGCCATTTCCGGTTCGTCGGTAGCGGATACGGCCTCCATCGGTAGCGTGATGATCCCGGAGATGGAGAAGAAAGGCTATCCACGGGAGTACGCGGCGGCCGTCACCGCCAGCGGCTCGGTGCAGGCGATTTTGATCCCGCCCAGCCATAACTCGGTGATTTACTCCCTGGCGGCGGGCGGCACGGTCTCCATCGCCACGCTGTTTATCGCGGGCGTGCTGCCGGGGCTGCTGCTGGGCGTCAGCCTGATGGTGCTGTGCTTATGCTTTGCCCGCAAGCGTGGTTATCCGAAGGGGGACAAAATCCCGTTTATGCAGGCGCTGAAGATCATGCTGGATGCCCTGTGGGGGCTGATGACGGTGGTCATTATTCTCGGCGGGATATTGTCCGGGATATTTACCGCCACGGAATCCGCCGCCGTCGCCTGTCTGTGGGCGTTCTTCGTCACCATGTTTATCTACCGCGACTACAAGTGGAACGAATTGCCGAAGCTGATGTGCCGCACGGTGAAAACGGTCACTATCGTCATGATTTTGATTGGCTTTGCCGCGGCGTTTGGCGCGGTGATGACCTACATGCAGCTGCCGACGCGCATCACCGAGTTTTTCACCTCGCTCTCTGATAACAAGTACGTGATCCTGATGTACCTCAACGTCATGCTGCTGCTGATTGGCACATTGATGGACATGGCGCCGATTATCCTGATCCTGACGCCGGTGCTGCTGCCGGTGACCAATTCGCTGGGGATCGACCCGGTGCATTTCGGGATGATCATGATGGTGAACCTCGGGATCGGGCTGATTACCCCGCCGGTCGGGTCGGTGCTGTTTGTGGCGAGTGCGGTAAGCAAGCAGCGAATCGAAACCGTGGTGAAGGCGATGCTGCCGTTTTACGGCATGCTGCTGGTGGTGCTGGGGATGGTAACGTACATCCCGGCAATTTCACTGTGGCTGCCGGGGGTATTAGGGATGCAGTGACGCCGCTCTTCTCCCTTTCAACGTGGGAGAGGGTTGGGGTGGAGCATCAGGCCGCACCCTAACCCAATCCATGACCGGGTAGCGGCGATGCCTTACCCGGCCAACGGTTCGATAACGATTTTATTGTCGACGTAATAACCGCAGCGCGTTCGCCGTCACCAGCACCGTCGCCCCGGTATCCGCCAGCACCGCCAGCCACAGCCCGGTGATGCCGAGCAGCGTGGTCACCAGGAATATCCCCTTCAGCCCCAGCGCAATGCCGATGTTCTGGCGAATATTGGATCGCGTTGCCCGCGCGAGATCAATCATCTGCGCCAGCCCGGTCAGGCGGTTGTGGGTCAGCGCCGCGTCGGCGGTCTCCAGCGCCACGTCGGTGCCGCTGCCCATGGCGATCCCGATGGTTGAGGCTTTCATTGCCGGAGCATCGTTAATTCCGTCGCCGACCATCGCCAGCGGGGTGTGCGCGTTTAATTCCGTCACGGCACGCACCTTATCCGCAGGCAGTAACCCGGCTTTAAATTCGAGGCCCAGCTCACCGGCAATCGCCGCTGCCGCGCGCGGGTTATCACCGGTCAGGATCACACCCTGCACGCCCAGCGTATGCAGGGCTGCAACCGCCTCTTTCGCATCGTCGCGCAGGGTATCGCGCAGGGCGAGCATGCCTTTCACCACGCCCTCCAGCACCACGACGACAACCGTCTGCCCGGCCTGTTCCAGCGTCTGGATCTGCGGGCTTAACCCGGTCGCCGGGGATTTATCCGCCGCGACGATAAGCACTTTTTTGCCCTCAACCTCGGCCTCAATACCCGAGCCTGCCAGCGCGCGCTGCGCGGTTGCCGGCGGAATCGTCAGCCCGCGAGACTGCGCTTCGCGCACGATTGCCTGCGCCAGCGGGTGGGTGGAGCCTTGCTCGACGGCGGCGGCCAGCGTCAGGAGAGCGTTTTCACTCATATCCTGCGGGTACAGGCCGGTAACCTGTGGCTTCCCGACGGTCAGCGTGCCGGTCTTATCAAAAGCGATGTGTTGCACCTGGCTCAGCTGCTCCAGCGCCGCGCCGCCCTTAATCAGCGCCCCGCGACGGGCCGCCGCAGCCAGCCCCGAGGTGATCGCCGCCGGGGTGGAGATCACCAGCGCGCACGGGCAGCCGATCAGCAGCAGCGTCAGGCCTTTATAAATCCAGCCCTCCCACGGCGCGCCAAAAAACAGCGGCGGCACGACAGTGACCAGCAGGGCTACCAGCATGATGGCAGGGGTGTAAATCCGGCTAAAACGGTCGATAAAGCGTTCGACCGGCGCGCGGCGCTCTTCGGCCTCTTCAATCAGCTTAAGAATGCGGTCGATGGCGCTGTCGCCCGGTTCGGAGAGCACGTTCAACTGCACCAGACGATCGACGCTGGTGGCACCGGCAGGCACTTTCTCACCCGCTTCGCGCTCAACCGGAATGGACTCGCCGGTCAGCGCGCTTTCGTCAAAGCTTGCAGTGGCGGTAAGCAGCGCGGCATCGGCAGGTAAACGCCCGCCCGCCGCCACTTCAATCACGTCGCCAGGACGCAGGGTAGCGATCGCCACCGTTTCACGACTGTCGTTCACCACGCGAATGGCGGTTTCGGGTTTGAGCGCCATCAGCGCGCTGACCCCTTTGCGTGCCCGGCTCGCGGCCCATCCTTCAAGGCGCTCGCCGATTAAGAACAGCAGTAGCACCATCGCCGCTTCCGCCGTCGCGCCGATGAACAGCGCGCCAATCGCCGCCACGCTCATCAATGTTTCGATGGCGAACCAGCTGCCGCTTTTCATCAGGCGCAGCGCCTGACGGGCAATCGGGAACAGCCCAACGAGCGTGGTGGCGATAAAGGCCAGGTTGCCAAACGGATGGTTAATCTGCTCCAGACCCCAGCTCACCGCCATCATGATGACGAGCGTTAACAGCGGCAGGTTTTCCCGCAGGAGAGAGGTTTTTTCGACCGGGGCGGATTCGCTGCGCAGGGAATAGCCTGCCTGGCTGACGGCGGTTTCAACCTGTTTGCTGACGTCGCGGTCGGCGCTGACCAGCAGCTTTTCGGTGGTGAACAGCACCTGAACGTGGCTGACGCCCGGCACCTGTTTAACCGCGTTTTCTACCTTGCGCGCGCAGGCGGCGCAGTCCATGCCGTTAACGACCCAGCTGTAGCGGCTGCCGGTGTCGGGAAGCGCGTCGTTTTGCGCCTCACACCCGGACTCGCAGCAGCAGTCGTCCTTCGGCGGTACCGGGCTGAGCTTAAGTGCAGAGAATTGGGGAACTTTTTTTGACGATTCAGGAGCAGACATAGCAGCCTCCGGCGAATGATAATTTTCTCATTAACCGGAGTATGCACTCTGGAGTCGACTCCAGAGTCAAGCATTATTTAGATGTACAGCGACCGCACAATCAGGAAGTGTCCGGCAAAGTAACAGGCGGCAGCAATCGCGTTATCCGCGCGGAAACGGCGGCGATAGTGGCTACCCAGCCAGACGATATTCCCGAGCAGCAGCAGGGCTGCGCCGAAGAAGGCGGACATGGCCTGCGACGTCGGACGGAAGAACCACAGCTCGCCCGCCAGCCACACCATCACCAGCGTCATGGCAATAAAGGTGCAGACCGGCAAACGCATCTCTTCCAGGCGCGTCCAGATCACGGCGATCAGCAGCGCGCCGATTGCCAGCAGCACCAGCGGCAGCGGCCAGAAGAAGGAGAGCGTCATCTGGCTGGCAAAATAAATGGTGTAGAGCAGATGCGACAGGAAGAACGCCCCCACGGCATACAGCAGGCGCTGGCGCGGCAGCAGGGTTAAGGCATCACCAATCAACGAGGCGCACAGCCCGGCGAGCACCAGATAGCTGATGGCGTTAAACATAGGCGCTTGCCAGGCCAACAGCAGCAGGAGCAGCAGCGTGACGGGTTTAAACAACCAGCGCTGCCAGGCGGGGCCACGGTACGACGCATCGACAAAGAGCCATGCGGACAAACAGACGGCGATAAATGACCAAAGCATATTAACTCCCTGTATCTGTTAAGGCTGAATTCTCAGTTTCTGATTCAGTGTAGTGACGCGCAGAGGCGTTTGGCAATGCCGGGAAAGGCAAGGTATCCTGAATTCCGCATTATCTGATGGAGTATTAGTGTGAGTAAGATGCCGCTGTTTTTGATTATTGTGGTCGCCATTATCGTCGTTGCCGCCTCGTTTCGCTTCGTGCAGCAGCGCCGCGAAAAGGCCGATAACGATGCCGCGCCGCTGCTGCAAAAACGCGTGGTGGTGAGCAATAAACGCGAAAAAGCGATCAACGACCGGCGTTCACGCCAGCAGCAGGTCACGCCTGCCGGAACCCCTATGCGCTATGAGGCGAGCTTCAGGCCGGAAAGCGGCGGGCTGGAGGTGACGTTCCGCCTGGAAGCGCAGCAGTATCATCAGCTGACCGTGGGGGAGAAAGGGGTGTTGAGCTACAAAGGATCGCGGTTTGAAGGGTTTGAACCGGAGCTGTAATTTTTCCCTCACCCCGGCCCTCTCCCCTTGGGAGAGGGAGTCAATGTCCCCTCTCCCTGTGGGAGAGGGTTAGGGTGAGGGTGAGGGCATCAGGCCGCACCTTACTTCTTCGCCTGCGCCTTAAACGTCTTCATCCACACCAGCAGTTCAAATACGCCAAAGATAAACACGCGCAACTGCTGCCAGCCGGTCATCTGCGGCCCATCTTTCGGCAGGCCGTTTTTCAGCATCACCATCTGCAGGGCGTGCATGAAGGCGGTGAAGATCAGCGCGACGTTAACAAAGATATTCATTGGCCGCGGGAAAGGGTGCACCAGGTTGAGGATCAAAAACGCCCAGACGCCCAGCATCAGTAAGCGCCCCAGATTAATCAGTACCGGCATCGGATTCTCCTTGTGCCTGACGATGATACAGACGGTAAGCGACCTGACCGGCCACTTTTTCGCGGTGCAGATCCCAGTGAACCGGCACCGGAGGCAAACCGTTTTCCACTTCGCTCTCGACGTAAATCAGCGCGTCATCCGCCAGCCAGCCGTTTTGTTCCAGCAGGGATAACGTCTCTTCCAGCAGCCCTTTGCGGAACGGCGGATCAACGAAGACCACGTTATGCGGCGTGCCCTGTTGCGCGAGGAAGCTCAGGGTATTGGTGTTTACCACCTTCGCATTCTTTGCTTTTAGCGTAGCCAGATTTTGCTGCAGCGTCTGCGCCACGTTGCGCTCCATCTCCAGCAGGGTGGCGCTGGCGGCATAACGCGACAGCGCTTCCAGCCCTAACGCCCCGCTTCCGGCGAAGCAATCCAGGCAGTGGGCGTCTACCATTGACGGGGCAAGCCAGTTAAACAACGTCTCGCGCACGCGGTCCGTCGTGGGGCGTAAACCGGGGCTGTCCGGCACCGGTAATTTCCGGCCTCGCCACTGGCCGCCGATAATGCGAATTTGACCGGCCGGGGCGCGGTTGGGTTTCTTCATTTCAGGAAAGCTCTGTTAACAATTCGCCTGCGATTGCGGGCGGTGATGTCAATTAAGTAAAGTGTTAGACTATTTCATCATTTTTTTAGCTTCCATGTATATAGCGCCGCGAGGAGTGTAGTCGCAGATGGCAAAACAAAAAAAACGTGGCTTCTTTTCCTGGCTGGGCTTCGGTGAAAAAGAGCAAGAGACAGAACAGAAAACCGAAGAACAACAGCAGGTTGAGGAGCCGTCACAGCCTGAAACGCCTGTAGAAACCGCCGCGGTCATTGAAGCGGAGCAGCCTGCACACAGCAAAGAAGAGATTGACTCCTTTGCTGAAGAGGTCGTCGACGTCACTGAGCAGGTTCAGGAGAGTGAAAAGCCGGAACCGGTGGTGATTGAACAGGTTGCAAACGTTGTAGAGGTTGCAGAGGTTGTCGAAACGCCTGCGGCGGCCATTGAGCACGAAGCGCTGCCGTTGCCGGAAGAGGTGAAAGCCGAAGAGATTTCACCGGAAGAGTGGCAGGCCGAAGCGGAAACCGTCGACATCATCGACGCGGTGGAAGAAGACGCGGCACTTGAGCCTGAACTCACCGACGAAGAGCTGGAAGCCCAGGCGCTGGCGGCACAGGCCGCAGAAGAAGCGGTTATCGTCGTGCCAGTGGAAGAGCAAGCGCAGGCCGAAGAGGCGATCGTTCAGGAGCAGGAAAAACCGACCAAAGAAGGTTTCTTCGCGCGCCTGAAGCGCAGCCTGCTTAAAACCAAAGAGAACTTAGGTTCCGGATTTATCAGTCTGTTCCGCGGCAAAAAGATCGACGATGATCTCTTTGAAGAGCTGGAAGAACAGCTGCTGATCGCCGACGTCGGCGTGGAAACCACCCGCAAAATCATCACCAACCTGACAGAGGGCGCGAGCCGCAAACAGCTGCGCGATGCCGAAGCGCTGTACGGTCTGTTGAAAGATGAGATGGGTGAAATCCTCGCAAAAGTTGACGAACCGCTTAATATTGAAGGCAAAACGCCATTTGTTATTCTGATGGTGGGTGTGAACGGTGTGGGTAAAACCACCACCATCGGCAAGCTGGCGCGCCAGTTCGAGCAGCAGGGCAAATCGGTGATGCTGGCGGCGGGTGATACCTTCCGTGCGGCAGCGGTGGAGCAGCTGCAGGTCTGGGGCCAGCGCAACGACATTCCGGTGATTGCCCAGCACACCGGCGCGGACTCCGCATCCGTTATCTTTGACGCCATTCAGGCGGCGAAAGCGCGTAACGTGGATGTCCTGATTGCCGATACCGCCGGACGTTTGCAGAACAAATCGCACCTGATGGAAGAGCTGAAGAAAATCGTTCGCGTCATGAAGAAGCTGGACGAAGATGCGCCGCATGAAATTATGCTGACTATCGACGCCAGCACCGGGCAGAACGCCGTCAGCCAGGCGAAGCTGTTCCATGAAGCGGTAGGGCTGACGGGTATCACGCTGACCAAACTGGACGGTACCGCCAAGGGCGGCGTGATCTTCTCCGTGGCCGACCAGTTCGGCATTCCTATCCGTTACATCGGTGTGGGCGAGCGTATTGAGGATTTGCGTCCGTTTAAGGCGGACGACTTTATTGAGGCATTATTTGCCCGAGAGGACTAACAATGATTCGCTTTGAACACGTCAGCAAGGCCTATCTCGGTGGGAGACAAGCGCTGCAGGGGGTGACATTTCACCTGCAGCCGGGCGAGATGGCATTCCTGACCGGCCATTCCGGCGCGGGGAAAAGTACCCTGCTCAAGCTTATCTGTGGGATCGAACGGCCCAGCGCCGGGAAAATCTTTTTCAGCGGCCACGACATCAGCCGCCTGAAAAACCGTGAGGTGCCGTTCCTGCGGCGTCAGATCGGCATGATTTTCCAGGATCACCACCTGCTGATGGATCGCACCGTGTTTGACAACGTCGCTATCCCGCTGATTATTGCCGGTGCCAGCTATGACGATATCCGCCGCCGCGTCTCTGCGGCGCTGGATAAGGTCGGGCTGCTGGACAAAGCGAAGAACTTCCCGATCCAGCTTTCCGGCGGTGAACAGCAGCGCGTGGGCATTGCCCGTGCGGTGGTGAACAAACCGGCGGTGCTGCTGGCGGATGAACCGACCGGGAACCTGGACGATGCCCTGTCCGAAGGGATTTTACGTCTGTTCGAAGAGTTTAACCGCGTGGGGGTAACGGTACTGATGGCGACGCACGATATCGGGCTGATCTCCCGCCGTTCGTACCGCATGCTGACCCTGAGCGACGGGCATTTGCACGGAGGCCACGGTGAATAAGCGTGATGCAATGAACCAGATTCGGCAGTTCGGGAACCGGTTTGACCGCTTCCGCAAGCCGCAGGGCGGTGGGGACGGTAATCGTCATGCGCCAAAGCGTGCAAAAGCCGCGCCGAAGCCGAACTCCCGCAAGACCAACGTCTTTAACGAGCAGGTGCGCTACGCCTTCCACGGCGCAGTGCAGGACCTGAAAAGCAAACCGCTGGCGACGTTCCTGACGGTGATGGTGATTGCCATCTCCCTGACGCTGCCGAGCGTTTGCTACATGGTCTATAAAAACGTTAATCAGGCGGCGTCACAGTATTATCCGTCGCCGCAGATCACCGTCTATCTGGACAAAGCGCTCGACGATAACGCGGCGGCGCAGGTGGTCGGGCAGATCCAGGCCGAACCGGGCGTGGAGAAGGTCAACTATCTGTCGCGCGACGAGGCGCTGGGCGAGTTCCGTAACTGGTCCGGGTTTGGTGGCGCGCTGGATATGCTGGAAGAGAACCCGCTGCCCGCCGTGGCGGTGGTGATCCCGAAGCTCGATTTCCAGGGCACCGATTCGCTCAACACGTTGCGCGACCGCATCACCCGTATCAACGGCATTGATGAAGTGCGCATGGACGACAGCTGGTTTGCGCGTCTGGCCGCGCTGACCGGGCTTGTGGGACGTGTCTCGGCGATGATCGGCGTACTGATGGTGGCGGCGGTATTCCTCGTCATTGGTAACAGCGTACGTCTGAGCATCTTCGCCCGCCGCGACACCATCAACGTGCAGAAACTGATTGGTGCGACGGATGGATTCATCCTGCGTCCGTTCCTTTACGGCGGCGCGTTGCTCGGTTTTTCCGGCGCATTTCTTTCACTGATATTGTCAGAAATTTTGGTGATGCGGCTCTCGTCCGCCGTTACTGACGTGGCGCAGGTTTTCGGCACCAAGTTTGATATCAGTGGCTTAGGGTTCGACGAGTGCCTGTTATTGTTGCTGGTCTGCTCGATGATCGGCTGGATTGCCGCATGGCTGGCAACGGTGCAACATTTACGTCACTTTACTCCCGACTAATAAAAGCGTGATATAATCTTTCCCTGCACTGAGATGTTCGCTCTGCAGGGAAAGCGTCCCTGTTTGCGCTTCCCCGCTTTATCATCTTCATGTCACATTTTGTGCGTAATTTATTCACTGTTGCACTGGGAACTTGTGGATAAAATCACTGTCTGATAAAAGAGTGAATGCTATTCTCGTTGCTCAAATGCTTTGGCATGGTTGTTGCCTGATGGGGATAACCTGAGCCAGAAGAAATTGAATTGAGAGGAATGAATGACCAAAGAAATGCAAACTTTAGCTTTAGCCCCTGTTGGTAACCTGGAGTCTTACATCCGGGCTGCGAACACCTGGCCGATGTTGACGGCTGAGGAAGAAAAGGAGCTTGCTGAAAAGCTGCATTACCAGGGCGATCTGGAAGCAGCTAAGACGCTGATCCTGTCTCACCTGCGCTTTGTTGTTCACGTTGCTCGTAATTATGCGGGCTACGGCCTGCCGCAGGCGGATCTGATTCAGGAAGGTAACATCGGCCTGATGAAGGCTGTACGTCGCTTTAACCCGGAAGTGGGTGTGCGACTGGTCTCCTTCGCCGTGCACTGGATCAAAGCTGAAATTCACGAATACGTTCTGCGTAACTGGCGTATTGTGAAAGTCGCCACGACGAAAGCGCAACGCAAACTGTTCTTCAACCTGCGTAAAACCAAGCAGCGTCTGGGCTGGTTCAATCAGGATGAAGTGGAAATGGTGGCGCGCGAACTGGGCGTATCCAGCAAAGACGTCCGCGAGATGGAATCCCGTATGGCCGCGCAGGACATGACCTTTGACATGTCTTCCGACGATGACGCCTCTGACAGCCAGCCGATGGCACCGGTTCTGTATCTGCAGGATAAGACCTCTAACTTTGCCGACGGCATTGAAGAGGACAACTGGGAAGATCAGGCCGCGAACAAGCTGAGCTTTGCGATGGAAGGTCTCGACGAGCGTAGCCAGGACATTATCCGCGCCCGCTGGCTGGACGAAGACAACAAGTCCACGCTGCAGGAACTGGCCGACCGCTACGGCGTGTCCGCTGAACGTGTGCGTCAGCTTGAAAAGAACGCCATGAAAAAACTTCGCGCCGCTATCGAAGCGTAATTTCTGCGAAGTCCCCGTTTAGCCGAAATAGTTCAGGCTGCAGGAAGGCGGCAAATGAGTGAATCCCGATGAGCTTACATGAGTAAGTGATTCGGGTGAACGAGAGCAGCCAACGTACCTGCGGCTTGAAATATGAAGGATAAAAGCCCCTGGATGTGAATCCGGGGGTTCTGTTTTTTTAACGCCTGCTCTGGCGAAATTTTACCCCCTGGCAAACACTTACTGATGCGCTACACATGCGATCTTCGGGGGGATAAGGTGAACAACAAAGAACTGAATGACCGGCGCTTGCAGGCCACGCCGCGCGGCATTGGGGTGATGTGTAACTTCTATGCCGATAAAGCCGAAAACGCCACGGTGTGGGACGTCGAAGGCAATGAGTACATTGATTTCGCCGCCGGGATCGCGGTGCTGAATACCGGCCATCGCCATCCTGCCGTTATCGCCGCTATCGAAAAACAACTCCACGCCTTTACCCATACTGCCTACCAGATTGTTCCATACGAAGGCTATGTCGCTCTGGCTGAACGCATCAACGCCCGCGTGCCGATAGACGGCCCGGCCAAAACGGCTTTCTTCTCTACCGGAGCGGAAGCGGTGGAGAACGCCGTCAAAATCGCGCGCGCCTGGACCCGTCGCCCCGGCCTGATTACCTTTGGCGGTGCATTTCATGGCCGCACCTTTATGACCATGGCGCTGACCGGCAAAGTCGCCCCCTACAAACTCGGCTTCGGCCCGTTCCCCGGCTCGGTCTATCACGCGCAGTTTCCCGATCACCTGCGCGGCGTGAGTTCCCAGGAGGCGATCAAAAGCGTTGAACGCCTCTTTAAAGCGGATATCGCCCCTGACCAGGTGGCCGCTATTATCCTTGAACCTGTGCAGGGGGAGGGCGGGTTTAACGTCGCCCCCGCCGATTTTATGCAGGCTCTGCGCACCCTGTGCGACACCCACGGCATTCTGCTGATTGCCGATGAGGTGCAAACCGGCTTTGCGCGTACCGGCAAACTATTCTCAATGGAAAACCACTGCGTGAAGCCGGACCTGATCACCATGGCGAAAAGCCTGGCGGGCGGCATGCCGCTCTCGGCGGTCTCTGGCCGCGCAGAGGTGATGGACGCACCCGCGCCAGGCGGCCTGGGCGGCACCTATGCGGGTAATCCGCTGGCGATTGCGGCGGCGCATGCGGTGCTGGACGTGATTGACGAAGAAGATCTCTGCACGCGGGCGGCGCACCTGGGACATCATCTGGTTGAAGTGCTGAATAAAGCGAAAGACGGGTGTCCGTACATCGCCGATATCCGCGCGCAAGGATCGATGGTGGCGGTGGAATTTATCGATCCGCAGACCGGACAGCCGTCGCCGGAATTCACCCGCGAGGTACAGGATCGCGCCCTGCAGGAGGGGCTGCTGCTCCTGAGCTGCGGCGTGTACGGCAACGTGATTCGTTTCCTCTATCCGCTGACCATCCCGGAAGCGCAGTTCCGTAAAGCGCTGGATATTATTTCCGCCTCGCTGACACGATAAAGCCAAAAGCCCGGCGCAACAGGCTGCCGGGCTTAGCACAGTGACATGTCAAATTAGCTATTCCAAAATCATAAAAATGCGGTATGTTTTAGCAGAGTATGCTGAAAAAGCGCGGTCAGTACGCCTATAAACGAAATAAAGCGCTACACAACAACATCACAATAATCGTAATAACCATAATAATGGGGATTCTCAGGATGAACATGAAGGGTAAAGCATTACTGGCAGGATGTATGGCGTTGGCATTCAGCGCCATGGCGCAGGCCGATATTAAAGTCGCGGTAGTCGGCGCGATGTCCGGCCCGGTAGCCCAGTACGGCGACCAGGAATTTACGGGCGCAGAGCAGGCGGTTGCAGACATTAATGCTAAGGGCGGTATCAAGGGCGAAAAACTGCAGATCGTAAAATATGATGATGCCTGTGACCCGAAACAAGCGGTTGCGGTGGCGAACAAAGTGGTAAACGACGGCATCAAATATGTTATCGGCCACCTGTGTTCTTCTTCTACTCAGCCAGCGTCTGATATATACGAAGACGAAGGCATTCTGATGATCACCCCGGCGGCGACGGCACCAGAGCTGACCGCGCGCGGCTATAAGCTGATCCTGCGCACCACCGGCCTGGATTCCGATCAGGGTCCAACGGCGGCAAAATACATCGTTGATAAAGTGAAGCCAAAGCGCATCGCGATTGTGCATGACAAACAGCAGTACGGTGAAGGTCTTGCGCGTTCCGTGCAGGATAACCTGAAGAAAGCGAAGGCTGACGTGGTGTTCTTCGACGGCATCACCGCCGGTGAGAAAGACTTCTCCACGCTGGTGGCGCGCCTGAAGAAAGAGAATATCGACTTTGTGTACTACGGTGGCTATCACCCGGAAATGGGCCAGATCCTGCGCCAGGCGCGCGCAGCGGGTCTGAAAACCCAGTTTATGGGGCCGGAAGGCGTGGCGAACGTGTCACTGTCTAACATTGCCGGTGAATCTGCCGAAGGCTTGCTGGTCACCAAACCGAAGAACTACGACCAGGTGCCTGCCAACAAACCGATTGTGGATGCGATCAAGGCGAAGAAACAGGACCCAAGCGGCGCGTTCGTCTGGACCACCTACGCGGCGCTGCAGTCTCTGCAGGCGGGCCTGAACCAGTCAGCCGATCCGGCGGAGATTGCCACCTGGCTGAAAGCCAACTCCGTGGAAACCGTGATGGGACCGTTGTCCTGGGATGAGAAGGGCGACCTGAAAGGCTTTGAGTTCGGTGTGTTTGACTGGCATGCCAACGGTACGGCGACCGACGCTAAATAATACGGGTGCGGATTGATGCCCTCACCCTAACCCTCTCCCACAGGGAGAGGGGATAGTTCGGTGTTTTTCCTCCCCTTTGGGAGAGGGGATAGTTCGGTGTTTTTCCTCCCCTTTGGGAGAGGGGATAGTTCGGTGTTTTTCCTCCCCTTTGGGAGAGGGGATAGTTCGGTGTTTTTCCTCCCCTTTGGGAGAGGGGATAGTTCGGTGTTTTTCCTCCCCTTTGGGAGAGGGGATAATTCGGTGTTCTCCCTCTCCCCGTGGGAGAGGGCCGGGGTGAGGGCACCAGCCCGCACAAATTTAACGCTTCTCCCACCCGTTCGTCTGCGCCGTAAATCCTAACGCCTGCATAAATGCCGCCATTACGCCGCGGTCTTCCACGCCCACATCGGCCATCCACCATGCGTCTACGCTCGGGTTATCGCGCATCACCTCTTCAATCAAATATTGCCCCACGCCGCGACGGCGGGTGACGTCACGCACGCGTAAAGAGTCCAGCGCGCCCTGGGTGCCGCTCAGCGTTACGCGTACGGCGGCCAGCAGGCGCTCGTTAAAACGCGCGGCGTAAATACGGTGATTCTCATCAACGTCCAGCGAAGAAGGGGAGTATTCCGGCCAGATTTTGCCCAGGTCGATATGATCCTGGTCGCTAAAGGTCACCAGACGAACGATAGTCAGTTTCATTAGCTGCTTGTCCACATCAAAAAAAGTAAGGGCAGTGTACTCACTTTATCCGCCCCGAGGCTTTCTCTTTTTCCCCGATTAACCAGGTGATTAGTTTTTTGGCTGCGCAATGTCCAGTCTGAAAACGTATGGATCGAAAAATAAGCAGAATTTTAACCTGAAAGGTA
The DNA here is from genome assembly GCF_019047785.1 of Enterobacter cancerogenus. NCBI lineage: Bacteria > Pseudomonadati > Pseudomonadota > Gammaproteobacteria > Enterobacterales > Enterobacteriaceae > Enterobacter > Enterobacter cancerogenus. Next base: position 3,024,597 of record NZ_CP077290.1, read on the forward strand.
GTGATTTATTCGGCGCTTTGTACCGTTATTTTATGCTGCAAACCGCGCTTTTATTTGTTTATCTCTGCCTGATTTCAGAATATTATCTTTGCTTAATCGCCTGAAAAATAGAGATTTTAGTCTGGTTTTTGCTAAAAAACTGCGCTAAACCATTAAAGGCACTGGTAAAAATAGCGTTGTTCATTAAAAGTACAGAATGCTTTTTAACCATAATAAAACAAAATATAAACATCACGTCACGAATGGGGATTCACAGATGAAAAGGAACGCGAAAGCATTAATCGCGGGAATGGTTGCACTGGCAATGTCGCAAAGCGCGATGGCGGAAGATATTAAAGTCGCCGTGGTCGGCGCGATGTCCGGTCCGGTTGCCCAGTGGGGCGATATGGAGTTCAACGGCGCGCGCCAGGCCATTAAAGACATCAACGCCAGCGGTGGCATCAAGGGCGACAAGCTGGTCGGCGTAGAGTATGACGACGCCTGCGATCCCAAACAGGCCGTAGCGGTCGCCAACAAAATTGTGAACGACGGTATTCAGTACGTGATTGGTCACCTGTGCTCATCGTCCACCCAGCCGGCGTCCGACATCTATGAAGATGAAGGCATTCTGATGATTACCCCTGGCGCGACTAACCCGGAGCTGACCCAGCGCGGTTACGCGCACATCATGCGTACTGCGGGTCTGGACTCCTCTCAGGGGCCGACCGCGGCAAAATACATTCTCGATACGGTCAAGCCGCAGCGTATTGCCATCATCCATGACAAGCAGCAGTACGGCGAAGGCCTGGCGCGTTCCGTGCAGGACGGCCTGAAAAAAGGCGGCGCGAATATCGTCTTCTTCGACGGTATCACCGCCGGTGAGAAAGATTTCTCGGCGCTGATTGCCCGTCTGCAGAAAGAAAATATCGATTTCGTCTATTACGGCGGCTACTACCCGGAAATGGGCCAGATGCTGCGCCAGGCGCGTGCGACCGGCCTGAAAACCCAGTTCATGGGCCCGGAAGGCGTGGGCAATGCCTCGCTGTCTAACATCGCGGGTGACGCGGCGGAAGGCATGCTGGTGACGATGCCAAAACGCTATGACCAGGACCCGGCTAACAAGGCTATCGTCGACGCGCTCAAGGCGCAGAAGAAAGATCCGAGCGGTCCATACGTGTGGATCACCTATGCCGCCGTGCAGTCGCTGGCAACGGCAATGGATCGCACCGGCAGCAAAGAGCCGTTGGATCTGGTTAAAGATTTAAAAGCACACGGGGCAAACACCGTGATTGGGCCGCTGAACTGGGATGAGAAAGGCGATCTGAAGGGATTTGAATTTGGTGTCTTCAAGTGGCACGCCGACGGATCTTCCACGGCAGCCAAATAATAATCCCACCGCCCGCGCAATGCGGGCGGGTTGAGAAAGGTTACGTTATGTCTGAGCAGTTTCTCTATTTCTTACAGCAGATGTTTAACGGCGTCACGCTGGGCAGCACCTACGCCCTGATCGCCATCGGCTACACCATGGTTTACGGCATTATCGGCATGATCAACTTCGCCCATGGCGAGGTCTACATGATCGGCAGCTATGTCTCCTTCATGATTATCGCCGCCCTGATGATGATGGGTATCGACAGCAGCTGGCTGCTGGTCGCCGCCGGGTTTGTCGGTGCGATTGTTATCGCCAGCGCCTACGGCTGGAGCATCGAGCGTGTAGCCTATCGGCCCGTGCGTAGCTCCAAGCGCCTGATTGCGCTGATCTCGGCAATTGGTATGTCTATCTTCCTGCAAAACTACGTCAGCCTGACCGAAGGCTCGCGCGACGTGGCGCTGCCAAGCCTGTTTAACGGCCAGTGGATTGTAGGGGCGAGCGAGAACTTCTCGGCGTCAATCACCACCATGCAGCTGGTTATCTGGGTCGTCACCTTCCTGGCGATGCTTGCTCTGACCGTGTTCATCCGCTACTCCCGCATGGGACGCGCCTGCCGCGCCTGCGCGGAAGACCTCAAGATGGCGAGCCTGCTCGGCATCAACACCGACCGCGTAATCGCCCTGACCTTCGTGATCGGCGCGGCGATGGCGGCGGTGGCAGGTGTCCTGCTCGGCCAGTTCTACGGCGTGATTAACCCCTACATCGGCTTTATGGCCGGGATGAAAGCCTTCACCGCAGCGGTACTGGGCGGCATCGGCAGTATCCCGGGCGCGATGATCGGCGGCCTGATCCTGGGCGTAGCCGAAGCGCTCTCCTCGGCGTACCTGAGTACAGAATATAAAGACGTGGTGTCGTTTGCCCTGCTGATTCTGGTTCTGCTGGTCATGCCTACCGGTATTCTGGGCCGTCCGGAGGTAGAGAAAGTATGAAACCGATGCATTTCGCGATGGCGCTGCTCTCTGCCGCCATGTTCTTCGTGCTGGCGGGCGTGTTTATGGGCGTCCAGCTGGAGCTGGATGGCACTAAGCTTGTGGTCGACACCGCGCCAGATATCCGCTGGCAGTGGGTGTTTATCGGCACCGCCGTGGTGTTCCTGTTCCAGCTGCTGCGTCCGCTGTTCCAGAAGACGCTGAAAAACGTCTCGGGGCCAAAATTCGTGCTGCCGGCGATTGATGGTTCAACCGTGAAACAGAAGCTGTTCCTCGTGGCGCTGCTGGTGGCCGCCGTGGCGTGGCCGTTCGTGGTATCCCGCGGGACGGTGGATATCGCCACCCTGACCATGATCTACGTGATTTTAGGCCTCGGCCTGAACGTGGTGGTGGGTCTGTCCGGCCTGCTGGTGCTGGGCTACGGCGGCTTCTACGCCATCGGTGCTTACACCTTTGCGCTGCTGAACCACTATTACGGCCTCGGCTTCTGGACCTGTCTGCCGCTGGCTGGGCTGGTTTCTGCCGCTGCGGGCTTCCTGCTTGGCTTCCCGGTCCTGCGCCTGCGCGGCGACTATCTGGCGATTGTGACCTTAGGCTTCGGTGAAATCGTCCGTATTCTGCTGCTCAACAATACCGAAGTGACCGGCGGCCCGAACGGCATTAGCCAGATCCCGAAACCGACTTTCTTCGGCCTGGAGTTCAGCCGCACCGCCCGCGAAGGCGGCTGGGACACCTTCAGCAACTTCTTTGGCATTAAGTACGATCCGTCCGACCGTGTGATTTGGCTCTATCTGGTGGCGTTGCTGCTGGTCGTCATCACTCTGTTTGTGATTAACCGTCTGCTGCGCATGCCGCTGGGCCGTGCGTGGGAAGCGCTGCGCGAAGATGAGATCGCCTGCCGCTCGCTGGGCCTGAACCCGACCCGCATCAAGCTGACCGCGTTCACCATCAGCGCCGCGTTTGCGGGCTTTGCCGGAACGCTGTTTGCCGCGCGCCAGGGCTTCGTCAGCCCGGAATCCTTCACCTTTGCCGAATCTGCCTTCGTACTGGCGATTGTGGTGCTTGGCGGGATGGGCTCGCAGTTCGCCGTTATCCTCGCGGCCATCCTGCTGGTGGTTTCCCGCGAGCTGATGCGCGACTTTAACGAATACAGCATGTTGATGCTGGGTGGTTTGATGGTGCTAATGATGATCTGGCGTCCGCAGGGCCTGCTGCCGATGACCCGTCCGCAGTTAAAGCTTAAAGAGGCGGAAGTGAAAGGAGAGCAGCCATGAGTCAGCCATTATTATCGGTTAACGGCCTGATGATGCGTTTTGGCGGCCTGCTGGCGGTTAACAACGTATCACTGGACCTGCACAAGAAAGAGATTGTCTCCCTGATTGGCCCAAACGGCGCGGGGAAAACCACGGTCTTTAACTGCCTGACGGGCTTCTACAAGCCGACGGGCGGCACCATCATGCTGCGCGACCAGCACCTTGAAGGCCTGCCGGGCCAGCAGATTGCCCGCATGGGCGTGGTGCGTACCTTCCAGCACGTGCGCCTGTTCCGCGAAATGACGGTGATTGAGAACCTGCTGGTGGCGCAACATCAGCAGCTTAAAACCGGCATCTTCTCCGGCCTGCTGAAAACCCCGGCCTTCCGCCGCGCGCAGGAAGAAGCGCTGGACCGCGCCGCCACCTGGCTCGACCGCATCGGCCTGCTGCAGCACGCCAACCGTCAGGCCAGCAACCTGGCCTACGGCGACCAGCGTCGTCTGGAGATTGTGCGCTGCATGGTGACGCAGCCGGAAATCCTGATGCTCGACGAACCGGCGGCGGGCCTCAACCCGAAAGAGACCAAAGAGCTGGACGAGCTGATCGCCGAGCTGCGCGATCGTCACGACACCACCATCCTGCTTATCGAACACGATATGAAGCTGGTGATGGGCATTTCTGACCGTATCTACGTGGTAAACCAGGGCACGCCGCTGGCAAACGGGACGCCGGAAGAGATCCGCAACAACCCGGACGTGATCCGTGCATACCTGGGTGAGGCATAAGATGGAAAAAGCGATGTTAACGTTCGATAAGGTCAACGCGCACTACGGCAAGATCCAGGCGCTGCACGACGTCAGCCTGCACATTAATCAGGGCGAAATCGTCACCCTGATTGGGGCCAACGGCGCGGGTAAAACCACGCTGCTCGGCACCCTGTGCGGCGACCCGCGCGCCAGCAGCGGGCGAATTGTGTTTGACGGCAAAGACATTACCGACTGGCAGACCGCCAAAATCATGCGCGAAGCGGTGGCGATTGTCCCGGAAGGGCGTCGCGTCTTCTCGCGCATGACGGTGGAAGAGAACCTGGCGATGGGCGGTTTCTTCGCCCACCGCGACCAGTTCCAGACCCGCATCAAATGGGTATACGAACTCTTCCCGCGCCTGTGGGAGCGCCGCGTGCAGCGTGCAGGCACCATGTCCGGCGGTGAACAGCAGATGCTGGCGATTGGTCGCGCGCTGATGAGCCAGCCGCGTTTGCTGTTGCTTGACGAACCTTCGCTCGGCCTTGCGCCGATCATTATCCAGCAGATTTTCGACACCATCGAGCAGCTGCGCAAAGAGGGGATGACCATCTTCCTCGTCGAGCAGAACGCCAACCAGGCGCTGAAGCTCGCCGACCGTGGCTACGTGCTGGAGAACGGTCGCGTGGTGCTGTCCGATACCGGCGACGCGCTGCTGGCGAACGAAGCGGTGCGGAGTGCGTATTTAGGCGGTTAATCGCATTTTCCCCTCACCCTAACCCTCTCCCCCAAGGGAGAGGGAACCGATCGATTTTCTCCCTCTCCCCGTGGGAGAGGGCCGGGGTGAGGGCATCAAACCGCACCGATCCCCTTCACACAACCATCATCCCGCTGACGCGTTGTTGTCATCTTTCTGTAAACAAAAAGTTATTTTTCTGTCATTCGAGCATGTCATGTTACCTCGCGAGCATAAAACGCGTGATATCGCGCATCCGGCACAATAAGAGAGATGACAATGACATCGTTACGATACACAGCTTTGGGTCTGGCAATTGGACTGGCTTTTGCGACGAACGCAATGGCCGTTACCACCATTCCGTTCTGGCATTCCATGGAAGGGGAGCTGGGTAAAGAGGTTGACTCCCTGGCGCAGCGTTTCAACGACACCCATCCGGATTACAAAATTGTGCCGGTGTACAAAGGCAACTACGAGCAGAGCCTGAGCGCGGGCATTGCGGCATTCCGCACCGGTAACGCACCGGCGCTGCTGCAGGTGTATGAAGTGGGCACCGCCACCATGATGGCCTCCAAAGCGATTAAGCCGGTCTACGAAGTGTTCAAAGACGCAGGCATTAACTTTGACGAATCCCGCTTCGTGCCGACGGTTTCTGGTTACTACACCGACTCCAAAACCGGCCACCTGCTGTCGCAGCCGTTTAACAGCTCCACCCCGGTGCTGTACTACAACAAAGATGCCTTCAGGAAAGCCGGTTTAGACCCGGAGCAGCCGCCAAAAACCTGGCAGGATCTCGCCGAGTACACCGCGAAGCTGAAAGCCGCAGGGATGAAGTGCGGCTACGCCAGCGGCTGGCAGGGCTGGATCCAGATTGAAAACTTCAGCGCCTGGCACGGCCTGCCGGTCGCCACCAAAAACAACGGCTTCGACGGCACCGACGCGGTGCTGGAGTTCAACAAGCCGGAGCAGGTGAAACACATCGCGCTGCTTGCCGATCTGAACAAGAAGGGCGACTTCAGCTACTTTGGCCGTAAAGATGAATCCACCGAGAAGTTCTACAACGGCGACTGCGCCATTACCACCGCCTCCTCCGGCTCGCTGGCGGACATCCGTCACTACGCCAAATTCAACTACGGCGTGGGCATGATGCCTTACGACGCCGACGTGAAGGGTGCGCCGCAGAACGCCATCATCGGCGGGGCGAGCCTGTGGGTGATGCAGGGCAAAGACAACGGCACCTACAAGGGCGTCGCCGAGTTCCTCGACTTCCTGGCGAAGCCGGAAAACGCCGCCGAATGGCACCAGAAGACCGGCTACCTGCCGATCACCAAAGCCGCCTATGACCTGACCCGCGAGCAGGGCTTCTACAGCAAGAACCCGGGCGCGGATATCGCGACGCGCCAGATGCTGAACAAGCCGCCGTTGCCGTTCACCAAAGGCCTGCGTCTGGGCAACATGCCGCAGATCCGTACCATCGTGGATGAAGAGCTGGAAAGCGTGTGGACCGGGAAGAAAACCCCACAGCAGGCGCTGGACTCCGCGGTTGAGCGCGGTAATCAGCTGCTGCGCCGCTTTGAGCAGTCGACGAAGTCTTAATCCTTTTACCCTCACCCTAACCCTCTCCCAAAGGGAGAGGGAACTCATACTCCCTCTCCCTTTGGGAGAGGGCCGGGGTGAGGGGCCACCTAACGCTGAGCTAACCTATGTCCTCATCCCGTCCGGTGTTCCGCTCCCGCTGGCTGCCCTATCTGCTGGTTGCGCCGCAGCTGATCATCACCGTTATCTTCTTTATCTGGCCTGCGGGCGAAGCGCTGTGGTACTCGGTGCAAAGCGTCGACCCGTTCGGGCTGTCCAGCCAGTTTGTCGGGCTGGACAACTTTACCGCGCTGCTTCACGACAGCTATTACCTCGACTCTTTCTGGACGACGATGAAGTTCAGCGCGCTGGTCACGGTCAGCGGGCTGGTCGCCTCGCTGTTCTTCGCCGCGCTGGTGGATTACGTAGTGCGCGGCAGTCGCCTGTATCAAACCTTGATGCTGCTGCCCTACGCCGTCGCGCCTGCCGTGGCTGCCGTGCTGTGGATCTTCCTGTTTAATCCCGGGCGCGGGCTGATTACCCACTTCCTGGCGGAGTTCGGTTATGACTGGAACCACGCGCAGAACAGCGGTCAGGCGATGTTCCTGGTGGTCTTCGCCTCGGTGTGGAAGCAGATCAGCTACAACTTCCTGTTCTTCTTCGCCGCGCTACAGTCCATTCCGCGCTCGCTGGTGGAGGCTGCGGCAATCGACGGCGCTGGCCCGGTTCGCCGCTTCTTTACGCTTTCGCTGCCGCTGATCGCCCCGGTGAGTTTCTTCCTGCTGGTGGTCAACCTGGTCTACGCCTTCTTCGACACCTTCCCGGTGATCGACGCCGCCACAGCAGGCGGCCCGGTGCAGGCCACCACCACGCTTATCTACAAAATCTACCGTGAGGGCTTTGCCGGTCTGGACCTTTCGGCCTCTGCCGCCCAGTCGGTGGTGCTGATGTTCCTCGTTATCCTCCTCACGGTGGTGCAGTTCCGCTATGTCGAAAGTAAGGTGCGCTACCAATGATTGAGAACCGTCGCGGGCTGACGATTTTCAGCCATACCATGCTGATTTTAGGGATCATCGTCATCCTGTTCCCGCTGTACGTGGCCTTTGTCGCCGCCACGCTGGACACCAAAGCGGTGTTCGACACGCCGATGACGCTGATCCCTGGCGGGCATCTTTTCGAGAACATGAAAACCATCTGGACCCAGGGCGTGGGTGCCAATAGCGCGCCGTTCTGGCTGATGATGCTCAACAGCTTCATCATGGCGTTTGGCATTACGGTGGGCAAAATCACCGTGTCGATGCTCTCGGCCTTCGCCATCGTCTGGTTCCGTTTTCCGCTGCGTAACCTGTTCTTCTGGATGATCTTCATCACCCTGATGCTGCCGGTGGAGGTGCGTATCTTCCCGACGGTGGAAGTGATCGCCAACCTCAACATGCTGGACAACTACGCGGGCTTAACCCTGCCGCTGATGGCCTCGGCGACCGCCACTTTCCTGTTCCGCCAGTTCTTTATGACCCTGCCGGACGAGCTGATTGAAGCGGCGCGTATCGACGGCGCCTCGCCGATGCGCTTTTTCCGCGACATTGTGCTGCCGCTGTCCAAAACCAACCTCGCGGCGCTGTTCGTGATCACCTTTATCTACGGCTGGAACCAGTACCTGTGGCCGCTGCTGATTATCCAGGACGTCAATCTCGGCACCGCCGTGGCGGGTATCAAAGGCATGATCGCCACCGGCGAAGGCACCACCCTCTGGAACCAGGTGATGGCGGCGATGCTGCTCACCTTAATCCCCCCGGTCGTAATCGTTTTAGCCATGCAGCGCGCGTTTGTGCGTGGCTTAGTAGACAGTGAGAAATAAGATGGCAGGACTTAAACTTCAGGCAGTTTCCAAAAGCTGGGATAACAAAACCCAGGTCATTCAACCGCTGACCCTCGACGTGGCGGATGGGGAGTTTATCGTGATGGTCGGCCCCTCCGGCTGCGGTAAATCAACGCTGCTGCGCATGGTGGCGGGGCTTGAGCGCGTGACCTCCGGCGATATCTGGATCGACCGCCAGCGCGTGACCGAGAAGGAGCCGAAGGACAGAGGCATCGCGATGGTGTTTCAGAACTACGCGCTCTATCCGCACATGAGCGTGGAAGAGAACATGGCCTGGGGGCTGAAAATTCGCGGCATGGGCAAAGGTCACATCGCGGAGCGCGTGAGAGAGGCGGCGCGCATTCTGGAGCTGGACGGCCTGCTGAAACGCCGCCCGCGCGAGCTGTCCGGCGGCCAGCGTCAGCGCGTAGCGATGGGGCGCGCCATCGTGCGCGATCCGGCGGTGTTCCTGTTTGATGAACCGCTCTCCAATCTCGACGCTAAACTGCGCGTGCAGATGCGCCTGGAGCTGCAGCAGCTCCATCGCCGCCTGAAAACCACCTCTTTGTACGTGACCCACGATCAGGTCGAGGCGATGACCCTCGCCCAGCGCGTGATGGTGATGAACAAAGGCGTTGCCGAGCAAATTGGCACCCCGGTGGAGGTCTATGAAAAGCCCGCCACCCGCTTTGTGGCGAGCTTTATCGGCAGCCCGGCGATGAACCTGCTGGACGGGCGCATCAGCAGTGCGGGAACCCACTTCGAGCTGGACAGCGGGATGGCATTGCCAGTCAACTGGTACTATCGTGGCTACGCCGGGCGTAAAATGACGCTCGGTATCCGCCCGGAGCACATTGGGTTAAGCTCTCAGGCGGAGGGTGGCGTGCCGCTGGTCATGGACACGCTGGAGATGCTGGGCGCCGACAACCTGGCGCACGGACGCTGGGGCGAGCAAAAGCTGGTGGTGCGTCTGGCACATCAGGAGCGCCCGAAAGCAGGCAGCACGCTGTGGCTGCATCTGCCGGAAAATCACCTGCACATATTTGACGGTGAAACAGGACAACGTATATGAGTAACTGGCCTTATCCCCACATCGTCGCCCACCGTGGCGGCGGCAAACTGGCACCCGAAAACACCCTGGCGGCCATCGACACCGGTGCGCGTTTCGGCCATACGATGATCGAGTTTGACGCCAAACTGTCGAAAGACGGCGAAATCTTCCTGCTGCACGACGACAACCTCGAGCGCACCAGCAACGGCTGGGGCGTGGCGGGCGATCTGCCGTGGCAAGACCTGCTGAAGGTGGACGCCGGAAGCTGGTTCAGCAGCGACTTCAGGGGGGAGCCGCTACCGCGCCTGGCGGACGTGGCGGACCGCTGCCGGACGCACAGGATGATGGCTAACATCGAAATTAAACCGACCACCGGCACCGGGCCGCTGACAGGCAAAGCGATCGCGCTGGCCGCGCGTGAACTGTGGGAAGGGATGACCGCGCCGCTGCTGTCGTCATTTGATATCGACGCGCTTGAGGCTGCCCAGGCCGCCGTGCCGGAGCTGCCGCGCGGCCTGCTGCTGGATACGTGGCGTAACGACTGGCGTGAGCTCACCACCCGTCTCGGCTGCGTGTCAATTCATCTCAATCACAGGCTGCTGAATGAGGCGCGGGTCAGAGAGCTGAAACAGGCCGGGCTGCATATCCTGGTCTACACCGTCAACACGCCCCAGCGTGCAGCCGAACTGCTGCGCTGGGGCGTGGACAGCATCTGCACCGATGCGATCGACCGGATAGGCCCGAACTTTAGTTCTGCGGATTATTAAGCATACTGCCGTTCGACTGCGGCGTTAGCATGTGCTGCTGGCCGCTGCTCAGGGTATTTCCCCCGCCCAACATGCCGCCGCTGTTGTTTTGCAGCGGCTGCTCGCGTACCTGGCCCTGCTGAATTCGCTGGGTATTGGTATTCATCTGGTTTTGCAGATTTTGCTGCTGCATCTGGGTCTGGGTACGCAGCTGCTGATTGAGCATCCCTTTTTGCTGCTGCTGTTGGCTCATCATTTCCGTCTGCATACGCTGCTGGCTCGGAATAACGTAGCCCTGCTGGTTCGGGTTGTTCAGGGTATTCAGTGGCTGTGCGAGCGCGGCGAATGGCAGTAGCGCTGTCAGAATCAGTAAGCGTTTCATGGTTGTCTCCTCCTTTTGAGGCTTCTCTTAAGTTTACTCTGATTCCGCCAGAACGATGATTTTTTAAGAGTTGTGAACCAGGCTTAAGCGGGGAATATGGACCCCTTCACCTGGAGAACAATAATGATGAAACCAACGTTTTTGCGCTGGGTAGCGATCGCTGCGCTGATGGCTGGCGGCACGTTTAGCGTGGCGGCCAACCCACCGGCGGCTCCGCCCGTCTCCTATGGCGTCGAGGAAGATGTTTTTCATCCCGTGCGGGCAACCCACGGCATGGTGGCTTCCGTGGATGCGCTGGCGACGCAGGTGGGCGTCGATATTCTCAAGCAGGGCGGTAACGCGGTAGATGCGGCGGTTGCGGTGGGCTACGCGCTGGCGGTGACGCATCCGCAGGCGGGTAACCTGGGCGGCGGCGGGTTTATGATGCTGCGCACGAAAGTCGGCAAAACCACCGCTATCGACTTCCGTGAAATGGCCCCGAATCAGGCCTCCCGGGATATGTTCCTCGACGAGCAGGGTAACCCGGACGGTAAAAAGTCCCTGACCTCGCACCTGGCAACCGGCACGCCCGGCACCGTGGCGGGCTTCTCGCTGGCGCTGGAAAAATACGGCACGCTGCCGCTGAACAAAGTCGTGCAGCCTGCGATTGCGCTGGCGCGTGACGGCTTTGAGGTAAACGACGCCCTGGCCGACGATCTCAAAACTTACGGCAGCGAAGTGATCCCCCATCACGAAAACAGCAAAGCCATCTTCTGGAAGGACGGCGAGCCGCTGAAGAAGGGCGACAAACTGGTGCAGACGAACCTCGCAAAAAGCCTGGAGCTGATTGCGGAAAACGGCCCGGATGCCTTCTACAAAGGGGCGATTGCCGACCAGATAGCCGACGAGATGCAAAAGAACGGTGGGCTTATCACCAAAGCGGACCTGGCGGAGTATAAAGCGGTTGAACGCGAGCCGATTAGCGGCACCTATCGCGGCTATGAGATCTTCTCCATGCCGCCGCCGTCCTCCGGCGGTATTCACATCGTGCAGATCCTCAACATTCTTGAAAACTTCGATATGCACAAGTTCGGCTTCGGCAGCGCAGATGCCATGCAGGTGATGGCCGAGGCGGAAAAACGCGCCTACGCCGACCGTTCGGAATACCTCGGCGATCCGGACTTCGTGAAGGTACCGTGGCAGGCGCTGACTAACAAAGCCTATGCCAAATCCATTGCCGATGAGATCGACATTAATAAGGCTAAACCGTCGAGCGAAATCCGCCCCGGCAAGCTGGCCCCGTATGAAAGCAATCAGACTACCCACTTCTCGGTGGTGGATAAAGACGGTAACGCCGTGGCGGTGACCTACACGCTTAACACCACGTTCGGCACCGGCATTGTGGCGGGGAACAGCGGCATATTGCTGAACAACGAAATGGATGACTTCTCTGCCAAACCGGGCGTGCCGAACGTCTACGGACTGGTGGGCGGCGATGCCAACGCCGTCGGGCCGAAGAAGCGTCCGCTGTCGTCTATGTCACCGACCATTGTGGTGAAAGACGGCAAAACCTGGCTGGTGACCGGTAGCCCGGGCGGGAGCCGTATTATCACCACCGTACTGCAGATGGTGGTCAACAGCATCGATTTTGGGATGAACGTCGCCGAAGCAACCAATGCGCCGCGTTTCCATCATCAGTGGCTGCCGGACGAGCTGCGCGTTGAGAAGGGCTTTAGCCCGGACACTCTCAAACTGCTGGAACAACGCGGGCAGAAGGTGGCGGTAAAAGAGGCGATGGGCAGTACGCAAAGCATTATGGTCGGGCCGGACGGCGCGCTGTTCGGCGCATCGGACCCGCGGTCGGTGGATGATTTGACGGCGGGGTATTGATTGTGTTGCCCGGTGGCGCTGCGCTTACCGGGCCTACAACGGCACGAACGTAGGCCGGGTAAGGCGAAGCCGCCACCCGGCAACAAGCTACTTCATCCGCGCCATATAATACGCATCCACATACTCGCCGTTGCGCAGGGCGTAGCGCTTGCCGGTACCTTCAATCTCGAACCCGTACTTTTTGTACACGGCTATCGCCGGTTCGTTATCCACAAACACCGTTAGTTCGATGCGGTCAACGCGAAGCCAGTTGTCACACATGTCGATCATGGTGCGCATCAGCGCGCTGGCTACGCCGCGGTTGTGCCACTTTGCGCCCACACAAATACCAAAATCGGCGACGTGGCTTCGGCGAGGGCGCTGGGCGACATCAATGGTGAGATGCCCGACCACGATATCGTCAATGCAGGCAACCAGCTGCTTAATACCCTGCTGGTCGCCTAGCCGCATCTGCCACATTTCGAGCGAAGGATGAGGAACCTGTAGGGTATTGTGGTACACCTCCGGCTGGGCGTGAATCTGACGAATCGCGTCGATATCTTTCTGTTCAGCGTGGCGTATCACTATCTCACTCATTCCTTGTTCCTCAGGGGGGTTAAAAGTCCCTTCCAACATCAATGACTTTAAAATTTGAGTCAATCGCTATTTTTTGCAAAAAGTGTTGGACAAGTGCGAATGAGAATGATTATTATTGCTCTGCATTCAGGAAGACCGCTACGGGAACCTGAAAGCACGACATTGCTCACATTGCTTCCAGTATTACTTTAGCCAGCGTCTCGCTGGCTTTTTTTTGTCTTTTTCCCCCTCTCCCCGTGGGAGAGGGCTGGGGTGAGGGCAAAACTTGCGCTATGGTTGCACTCAATAACCTTCCAAAAGGACTGAGCCATGACACTACATTGCGCATTTATTGGATTTGGAAAAAGCACCACTCGCTATCACCTTCCGTATGTTCTCAATCGTAAAGACACCTGGCACGTGGCGCACATCTATCGCCGCAGCGCGAAGCCGGAAGAGCAGTCGCCTCAGTATTCCCACATTCATTTCACCAGCGATCTTGATGAGGTGTTAACGGATCCGCAGGTCCAACTGGTGATCGTCTGTACCCATGCCGACAGCCATTTCGACTACGCGAAACGCGCGCTGGAGGCGGGCAAAAACGTGCTGGTGGAAAAACCCTTTACCCCGACGATTGCGGAAGCAAAAGAACTGTTCGCGCTGGCGAAAAGCAAAGGGCTGACCGTCACGCCGTATCAAAACCGCCGCTTTGACAGCTGCTTCCTCACCGCCAAAAAAGCGATTGAAAGCGGCAAGCTCGGCGAGATTGTCGAAATCGAAAGCCACTTTGACTACTACCGCCCGGTTGCGGAAACCAAACCCGGCCTGCCGCAGGATGGCTCTTTCTATGGCCTGGGCGTGCATACCATGGACCAGGTAATCTCCCTGTTTGGTCGCCCGGATCATGTGGCTTATGACATCCGCAGCCTGCGCAATAAGGCCAACCCGGACGACACCTTTGAAGCGCAGCTGTTCTTTGGCGATCTCAAGGCCATCGTCAAAACCAGCCATCTGGTGAAAATCGACTACCCGAAATTTATCATTCATGGCACCAAAGGCTCGTTTATCAAATACGGTATTGACCAGCAGGAGACCAGCCTGAAGGCCAATATCATGCCGGGTGAGCCGGGCTTTGCGGCGGATGATTCCGTGGGCGTGCTCGAGTACGTCAACGACGACGGCGTGACGGTCCGGGAAGCGTGGGCCCCGGAATCAGGCGACTATGGCCGGGTCTACGATGCGCTGTATGACACTCTCACAAACGGCGCGCCGAATTACGTCAAGGAATCTGACGTACTCACGAACCTGGAGATCCTGGAACGCGCCTTTGAGCAGGCATCACCTGCCACGGTAACCCTCGCGAAATAAGCTGAAAAGGCTCCTCTGGACTCGTTCAAATATTTTGTACAGAGGAGTCAATTTTCACCCTCTATGATCCCAGACCGTTTGCGTCCACACTTACTCCATCGAAACGAACTGAGGGTGAAAACAATGATCTACTTACGCAAAGCAAACGAACGTGGTCACGCGAATCATGGCTGGCTGGACTCATGGCATTCATTCTCGTTTGCTGACTATTACGATCCGAATTTCATGGGCTTCTCGGCACTGCGCGTGATCAACGACGACGTGATTGACGCAGGCCAGGGCTTCGGTACCCACCCGCATAAAGACATGGAAATCCTGACCTATGTGCTCGAAGGTGCCGTAGCGCACAAAGACAGCATGGGTAACGAAGAGCAGGTTCCGGCCGGTGAGTTCCAGATCATGAGTGCGGGTACCGGTGTGCGTCACTCGGAATACAACCCGAGCAAAACGGAAAAACTGCACCTGTATCAAATCTGGATCATTCCAGAAGAAACCGGCATCACGCCGCGCTACGAGCAGCGCCGCTTCGACGCTAAACAGGGCAAACAGCTGGTGCTCTCTCCGGATGCGCGTGAAGGTTCCCTGAAGGTGCACCAGGATATGGAACTGTACCGCTGGGCGCTGGCGAAAGACGAGCAGTCCGTCCATCAGATTGCCGCTAACCGCCGCGTGTGGATCCAGGTGGTGAAAGGTGACGTCACCATTAACGGCACCAAAGCGACAACGGCGGATGGCCTGGCCATCTGGGACGAGCAGGCGATCTCCGTTCACGCCGACGGCGAAAGCGAAATTCTGCTTTTCGACCTGCCGCCAGTATAAATAATTTCTCAACCTTCCCTTTAATCGGGGAAGGTTGAGCTTTGTCCGTGATAAACTGAGAAAATCTCTCACTTCAAGATTTCTCAGGACGATGAAAAAGAAACGCCCCGTACTTCAGGATGTCGCCGATCGCGTTGGTGTGACCAAAATGACGGTCAGCCGTTTTCTACGTAACCCGGAACAGGTTTCCGTGGCGTTGCGTGGCAAGATTGCCGCTGCCCTTGATGAACTGGGTTATATCCCCAACCGCGCACCCGATATTCTCTCCAATGCTACCAGCCGTGCGGTGGGTGTCCTGCTTCCTTCCCTGACCAACCAGGTCTTTGCCGAAGTGCTGCGCGGTATCGAAAGCGTAACCGATGCGTTCGGTTATCAGACCATGCTCGCCCACTATGGGTACAAGCCTGAACTGGAAGAAGAACGTCTTGAATCGATGCTTTCCTGGAACATCGACGGCCTGATTTTAACGGAACGTACTCACACCCCGCGGACCCTCAAAATGATTGAAGTGGCCGGTATTCCGGTGGTGGAGCTGATGGACAGCCAGTCGCCGTGTCTCGACATTGCCGTCGGCTTTGATAACTTCGAAGCGGCTCGCCAGATGACCGCCGCCATCATTGCGCGCGGACATCGCCACGTGGCGTACCTGGGGGCGCGTCTGGATGAACGTACTATCATCAAACAGAAGGGATACGAGCAGGCGATGCTCGACGCCGGTTTAACCCCGTACAGCGTGATGGTGGAGCAGTCGTCCTCCTACACCTCGGGCATTGAGCTGATGCGTCAGGCGCGACGTGAGTATCCGCAACTGGACGGTATATTCTGCACCAACGATGACCTTGCGGTTGGGGCGGCGTTCGAGTGTCAGCGTCTGGGCCTTTCCATCCCGCGTGATATGGCGATTGCCGGTTTCCACGGCCACGATATCGGGCAGGTGATGGAGCCGCGTCTGGCCAGTGTCCTGACGCCGCGTGAGCGCATGGGCCGTATTGGTGCAGAACGCCTGCTGGCGCGCATTCGTGGCGAGGTGGTTACCCCTAAAATGTTAGATTTAGGTTTCACCTTGTCACCGGGTGGATCTATTTAAGCTGACAAATTTGAAGTAGCTCACACTTATTTACTTCGCGCACGTTTGGATATTGCTTCTCTAAAGTCCCGGCAGGACAATGTTACCGATAACTGTTACCCGTAACAATTGACTGAGGGACACCCTTTGAGCACGACTAATCATGATCACCACGTTTACGTCCTGATGGGCGTTTCCGGTAGCGGTAAATCAGCCGTGGCCAGCGAAGTGGCGCATCAACTCCATGCGGCGTTTCTTGATGGCGACTTCCTCCATCCGCGCAGCAACATCATGAAAATGGCCTCAGGCGAGCCGCTGAACGACGACGATCGCAAACCGTGGCTGCAGGCGCTGAACGACGCCGCTTTTGCCATGCAGCGCACCAACAAAGTGTCTTTAATTGTCTGCTCCGCCCTGAAAAAAACCTATCGTGACCTGCTGCGTGACGGCAACCCGAACCTTTCTTTCATCTATCTGAAGGGCGATTTCGAGGTGATTGAAAACCGTCTGAAAGCGCGTAAAGGCCACTTCTTTAAGACCCAGATGCTGGTAACGCAGTTCGAGGCGTTGCAGGAGCCGGGTGCGGACGAGCAGGACGTATTGGTGGTTGATATCGATCAACCGCTTGACGGTGTTGTCGCCAGCACCATCGAGGTTATTACTAAAAGGCAGTAAGTTTTGAGTACATTAACGCTTGTTTTGACAGCCGTAGGCTCGGTATTGCTGCTGCTGTTTTTGGTGATGAAGGCGCGTATGCACGCCTTTGTTGCTTTGATGGTGGTGTCTATTGGCGCCGGTCTCTTTTCCGGTATGCCGCTCGATAAAATCGCCGCGACGATGGAAAAAGGGATGGGCGGCACGCTGGGCTTCCTGGCGATTGTGGTGGCGTTGGGCGCGATGTTCGGCAAGATTTTGCACGAGACGGGCGCGGTCGACCAGATTGCCGTCAAAATGCTGAAATCCTTCGGCCACAACCGCGCGCACTATGCGATTGGCCTGGCGGGCCTGATTTGCGCGCTGCCGCTGTTTTTTGAGGTAGCCGTTGTGCTGCTGATAAGCGTAGCGTTCTCGATGGCGCGCCACACCGGCACTAACCTCGTGAAGCTGGTCATTCCGCTGTTTGCGGGCGTGGCGGCAGCGGCGGCGTTTCTGCTCCCGGGACCTGCGCCAATGCTGCTGGCTTCCCAGATGCACGCCGACTTCGGCTGGATGATCCTGATCGGCCTGTGCGCGGCCATCCCGGGGATGATTATCGCCGGGCCGCTGTGGGGTAACTTCATCAGCCGCTACGTTGAGCTGCACATTCCGGATGACATCACCGAGCCGCACCTTGGCGAAGGCAAAATGCCGTCCTTCGGCTTCAGCCTGTCGCTGATCCTGCTCCCGCTGGTGCTGGTTGGCCTGAAAACCATCGCCGCACGTTTCGTGCCGGAAGGCTCTACCTCCTACGAGTGGTTTGAGTTTATCGGTCACCCCTTCACCGCGATCCTGGTAGCGTGTCTGGTGGCAATTTACGGTCTGGCGATGCGTCAGGGCATGCCGAAAGACAGGGTGATGGAGGTCTGCGGCGCGGCGCTGCAACCTGCGGGGATTATCCTGCTGGTGATCGGCGCAGGCGGGGTGTTCAAGCAGGTGCTGGTGGATTCCGGCGTCGGCCCGGCGCTCGGCGAAGCGCTGACGGGCATGGGTCTGCCGATTGCAGTGACCTGCTTCGTGCTGGCGGCTGCGGTACGTATCATCCAGGGCTCTGCGACCGTGGCGTGCTTAACGGCGGTAGGTCTGGTGATGCCGGTGATTGAACAGCTGAACTACTCTGGCGCGCAGATGGCGGCGCTCTCTATCTGTATCGCGGGCGGGTCTATCGTGGTGTCTCACGTTAACGACGCCGGCTTCTGGCTGTTCGGTAAATTTACCGGCGCGACCGAAGCGCAAACCCTCAAGACCTGGACGCTGATGGAAACCATCCTCGGCACCACGGGCGCGATTGTCGGGATGATTGCGTTTTCGTTGTTGAGCTGACGTTTGTTTTCTCCCTCTCCCTGTGGGAGAGGGGCGGGGTGAGGGCATCAAGCCGCAGAGGTCGTATTTTTGTCGGGTGGCGGCTTCGCCTTACCCAACCTACAAAACCCTGAATCATAGGCCGGGTAAGCGCTAGCGCCACCCGGCTTTTTTACAGCGGCACGGTACCTTCCATCGTACGTAGCCAGCGCGGCGCTTTCAGCGTATCACTGTAAAATCCCACTAAATCCTGCAACAAATCTCCTGCGACCCTTTCATCACTCCCCAATAGCGAGCGAGCCAACAGCAATTGCGTTAACAGTTGGCAGTATCGCCCCAACTGATCCACTTCCGGTTCGAAGACCGGCATATCCAGCGGTAGGTCATCCACCGTCAGGCTTGCTTTTAAATGTTCCGGAACAGGTTCAAGCAGCGTGGACTGGAGCAGGGCGAGGCAGGCGGAAAGCCGTCCGCATAGCGCCATCTTATGTGCCAGATTTTCACATTCAACCAGTACGTCTACGAATCGCTCGCAGTTGTCTGCCAGCGCGGTGAAATCGGTGGTGTGATCGAATGGGGTGGTGAATAAAGCGTGAGAAAAGCCAGGGATAGTAGTTATATGACTGCCTCTGATGAGTTGAAGAGACCGCCACAGGAGGGACCAACCTCACGGGTGGCGGACTGAACGGCGTTGGTCCTACCGGCCTCATCAGCTACCGGCGCGCCTTACGGCGCCACCGTCCAGCCCACCAGTGAGGTGTAACTGGCCACGCGATAAAAAAGCGTTTTATCACGGATGAGGATTACAGGGGACCAACCCTGACGCCTGATTTTGCAGGCGCGGCAAGAAGATACTGCTTTGCCGAGTGGGTGGCAAGAGAGGCTCTGGAAGGCGGCTCGCAAAACGAAGGATTATTTTTGATGGTGCGGCCTGATGCCCTCACCCCACCCCTCTCCCACAGGGAGAGGGAGCAAACATCCTAACCTTTCATCCACGCCCGAATTCCGTCCAGGAACATCTGTGTTGCCATCATTACCAGAATCAGCCCCATCAGGCGTTCGAGGGCGTTCACCCCTTTCTCACCCAGCAGGCGCAGGAACAGTGACGACTGAAGCAGGATGATGAACGTCCCGCCCCATGCGATCAGCAGGGCAATCACCAGGTGGCTCATCTGATTTGGATATTGATGCGACAGCAGCATCAGCGTGGCCAGAATTGTCGGTCCGGCCACCAGCGGGATGGCGAGCGGTACGATAAACGGCTCCTCACCTGCTGGCAGGCCGCTGCTGCTGCCTTCGGCGCTGGGGAAAATCATCTTAATGGCGATCAGGAACAGAATAATCCCGCCGGAAATCGAGACCGTTTCGGCGCGTAAATTCAGGAAGGCGAGGATCTTTTCTCCGGCGAACAGGAAGATAAACATCACCAGCAGCGCGATAAGCAGCTCGCGGATCATGATCGCCCGGCGACGCTTCGGCTCGGTGTGTTTCAGCACCGACATGAAGATGGGCAGGTTGCCGAGTGGATCCATAATTAAGATTAATAAAACCGCGGCGGAAATGATTTCGCTCATGGTGCGTTATCCCTGAATGTTTATATGGTTATTCTCATGATTAGCTGCTTTTCTGATTGCAGGGCTATCATCGATTAATTTCGCTTGCGACTTTGGCAGCATTTTGTAATGTGAAGCATATCCCAGTTGAATACTGGTTTGCACAAACAGCACACACCCTCAGCAGGAAATAATAGCTATGAAAAACGTTGGTTTTATCGGTTGGCGCGGTATGGTCGGCTCTGTACTCATGCAACGCATGGTGGAAGAGCGCGATTTCGACGCCATTCGCCCGGTCTTCTTCTCCACTTCCCAGCTCGGCCAGGCTGCACCGTCCTTTGGGGGTACCACAGGCACGTTGCAGGATGCTTACGACCTGGAAGCGCTGAAGGCGCTCGACATTATTGTCACGTGCCAGGGCGGCGATTATACCAACGAAATCTATCCAAAGCTGCGTGAAAGCGGCTGGCAGGGTTACTGGATTGACGCGGCCTCGTCACTGCGTATGGAAGATGACGCCATTATTATTCTCGATCCGGTTAACCAGGATGTCATTACGCGCGGCCTGAACAACGGCGTGAAAACCTTTGTCGGCGGTAACTGTACCGTCAGCCTGATGCTGATGTCCCTGGGCGGCCTGTTCGCAGAAGACCTGGTGGAGTGGGTGTCCGTGGCGACCTACCAGGCGGCCTCCGGCGGCGGTGCGCGTCATATGCGTGAACTGCTGGCGCAGATGGGCCAGCTGCATCAGCACGTCGCAGGCGAGCTGGCAGACCCGGCATCGGCCATTCTGGATATCGAGCGTAAAGTCACTCAGCTGAGCCGCAGCGGCGACCTGCCGGTTGATAACTTCGGCGTTCCGCTGGCGGGCAGCCTGATCCCGTGGATTGACAAACAGCTGGATAACGGCCAGAGCCGCGAAGAGTGGAAAGGCCAGGCCGAAACCAACAAAATCCTCAACACCGCGTCGGCGATCCCGGTCGATGGTCTGTGCGTGCGCGTTGGCGCGCTGCGCTGCCACAGCCAGGCATTCACCCTTAAACTGAAAAAAGATGTGTCCATTCCAACCGTGGAAGAACTGCTGGCCGCGCACAATCCGTGGGCGAAAGTGGTGCCAAACGATCGCGACATCACCATGCGCGAACTGACCCCGGCGGCCGTCACCGGCACGCTCACCACGCCGGTTGGCCGTCTGCGTAAGCTCAACATGGGGCCGGAGTTCCTCTCCGCGTTCACCGTGGGAGACCAGCTCTTGTGGGGCGCCGCCGAGCCGCTACGCCGCATGTTGCGCCAGCTGGCGTAATAATTTGTTAACTACAAGGGGTGATTTTCACCCCTTTTTTTTGCGTACTACAGGGAGTAATACGCCAATGTCTTATTTTTTATCTGGAGGAACCACGTCGTTGGCTATGCTTTAAGGAAGATTTATTTCTCACCTGAGGGTAGGGCGGAGCAGAGAGGATGTGCTGCACCGTTCAAGGTCACATCAAAAGTCGTCCCGGAGCGCGTAAAAAGGGCGACATAAAAAAAACAGGATGAACACCATGTCCGATCGTATTTCGAGAGACGTGATTAATGCGCTTATTGCGGGTCATTTTGCGGACCCCTTTTCTGTGCTGGGGATGCACCGTACAGAGGCAGGACTGGAAGTCCGTGCACTGCTGCCAGACGCCACCGAAGTATGGGTGATTGAACCCAAAACCGGCCGCAAGGTGGGGAAACTGGAGTGTCTCGACTCGCGCGGTTTCTTCTCCGGGGTGATGCCCCGCCGTAAAAACCCTTTTCGCTATCAGCTTGCCGTCATCTGGCACGGCCAGCAAAACCTGATTGACGATCCCTACAGCTTTGGGCCGCTGCTCAAAGAGATGGACGCCTGGCTGCTGTCAGAAGGCACCCACCTGCGTCCGTATGAAACGCTGGGCGCGCACGCCGACACGATGGATGGCATCACCGGCACGCGGTTTGCCGTCTGGGCGCCTAACGCTCAGCGCGTCTCCGTCGTCGGGCAGTTCAACTACTGGGATGGTCGTCGCCATCCGATGCGCCTGCGCCGTGAAACGGGCATCTGGGAGCTGTTTATCCCCGGTGCGCACAACGGTCAGCTCTATAAATTTGAGTTGATCGACGCGAACGGCAAGCTGCGCATTAAAGCCGACCCGTACGCCTTCGAAGCGCAGATGCGCCCGGACACCGCCTCGATGATTTGCGGCCTGCCGGAAAAAATCGTGCAAAGCGAAGAGCGCAAGCAGGCGAACCGCTTTGATGCGCCTATATCGGTCTACGAAGTGCATCTTGGCTCCTGGCGACGCCACACCGATAACAACTTCTGGCTCAGCTACCGCGAACTGGCGGATCAGCTGGTGCCTTACGCCAAATGGATGGGCTTCACCCACCTGGAACTGCTGCCGATTAACGAGCACCCGTTCGACGGCAGCTGGGGCTACCAGCCTACCGGGCTGTATGCGCCGACCCGCCGCTTCGGCACGCGGGATGACTTCCGCTATTTCATCAATGCCGCGCACGCCGCCGGGCTGAACGTGATCCTCGATTGGGTTCCGGGCCATTTCCCGTCTGATGAATTCAGTTTGTCGGATTTCGACGGCACAAAGCTGTACGAGCACAGCGACCCGCGCGAAGGCTATCACCAGGACTGGAACACGCTTATCTACAACTATGGTCGCCGCGAAGTGACCAACTTCCTGGTGGGCAACGCCCTGTACTGGATCGAGCGTTTCGGCATTGATGCCCTGCGCGTCGATGCGGTCGCGTCGATGATCTATCGCGACTACAGCCGCAAAGAGGGCGAGTGGATCCCGAACGAATTCGGCGGGCGCGAGAACCTCGAAGCCATTGAGTTTCTGCGCAATACCAACCGCATTCTTGGCGAGCAGGTTGAAGGGGCCGTCACCATGGCGGAAGAGTCCACCGATTTTCCCGGCGTCTCCCGTCCGCCGTCGATGGGCGGCCTCGGCTTCTGGTACAAGTGGAACCTGGGCTGGATGCACGACACGCTCGACTACATGAAGCTTGACCCGATCTACCGTCAGCATCATCACGATAAACTCACCTTCGGGCTGCTCTACAACTACACCGAAAACTTCATGCTGCCCCTGTCGCACGATGAGGTCGTTCACGGCAAAAAATCGATTCTCGACCGTATGCCGGGCGACGCGTGGCAGAAGTTTGCCAACCTGCGCGCCTACTACGGCTGGCTGTTTGCCTTCCCCGGTAAAAAGCTGCTGTTCATGGGCAACGAATTTGCGCAGGGCCGCGAGTGGAACCACGACACCAGCCTGGACTGGCATCTGCTGGAGGGCGGGGATAACTGGCACCACGGCGTTCAGCGTCTGGTGCGCGATCTCAACCTGACCTACCGCCACCACAAGGCGCTGCACGAGCTGGACTTCGATCCGTACGGTTTCGAATGGCTGGTGGTGGACGACCACGAACGCTCGGTGTTCGTCTTCGTGCGCCGCGACAAGGCGGGCAACGAAATCATCGTCGCCAGCAACTTCACGCCGGTGCCGCGCGAGCATTATCGCTTCGGTATTAATCAGCCGGGTAAATGGCGAGAAATCCTCAACACCGACTCGATGCACTATCACGGCAGCAACGCCGGAAACGGCGGCCTGGTGCAGAGCGATGAACATGAAAGCCACGGGCGTCCGAACTCGCTGAGCCTGACGCTGCCGCCGCTCTCCACCATCTGGCTGGTCCGGGAGGGGGAATGACGCAGCTCACGGCAGGTAAACCCGAACCGCTCGGCGCGAGCGTCGAAGTAAAGGGCGTGAATTTCACCCTCTTTTCTGCGCACGCCGAGCGGGTCGAACTCTGCCTGTTTGACGGTGAAGGTAACGAACACCGCTACGACCTGCCGTCGCGCACCGGCGATATCTGGCACGGCTATCTGGCCGGTGGACGGGCCGGTATGCACTACGGTTTTCGCGTGCATGGCCCCTGGGACCCGTCGCAGGGGCACTGGTTTAACCCGTCGAAGCTGCTGATTGACCCCTGTGCGCACCGCGTGGACGGCGAGTTTAAGGATGACCCGATATTCCACGTCGGCTATGACGAGCCCGACCATCGCGACAGCGCGCCGATCGCGCCCAAAAGCGTGGTGGTTAACGATCTCTACGACTGGGAAGACGATGCGCCGCCACGTACGCCGTGGGGCAACACCGTAATTTACGAAGCCCACGTCAAAGGCCTGACGTACCTGCATCCGTCGATCCCCAAAGAGATCCGCGGCACCTACCGCGCGCTCGCCCATCCCGAGATGATTGGCTATCTGAAGCATCTTGGGATCACTGCGCTGGAGCTGCTGCCGGTGGCGCATTTCGCCAGCGAGCCGCGCCTGCAGCGCCTTGGGCTGAGCAACTACTGGGGCTACAACCCGCTGGCGATGTTCGCGCTTGACCCACGCTATGCCGCCGATCCGGCAAAGGCACGGGATGAATTTCGCGATGCGGTGAAAGCGCTGCATCGGGCAGGCATTGAGGTAATTCTGGACGTGGTGTTGAACCACAGCGCCGAGAGCGATCTCGACGGCCCGACGCTCTCCCTGCGCGGAATTGATAACCGTAGCTATTATTGGATCAGGGACGATGGCGATTACGAAAACTGGACCGGCTGCGGTAACACCCTGAACCTCAGCCATCCGGCGGTAATGCATTTCGCGCACGAATGCCTGAAGTACTGGGTGGAGACGTTCCACGTCGACGGTTTCCGTTTCGACCTGGCCCCCGTCATGGGGCGCACGCCGGCGTTCAGCCCGCAGGCGCCGCTGTTTGAGGCCATCAGAAACTGTCCGGTGCTCTCAACGGTGAAGCTGATTGCCGAGCCGTGGGATATCGGTGAGGGCGGCTATCAGGTTGGCAATTTCCCGCCGCTGTTTGCCGAGTGGAACGATCATTATCGCGATGCCGCACGGCGTTTCTGGCTGGAGCGAAATCTGTCGCTCGGTGAATTTGCCGGACGGTTTGCAGGTTCAAGCGATCTCTTTCGTCGCGACGGCAAATTGCCCTCCGCCACCATTAACCTGGTGACGGCGCACGACGGTTTTACGCTGCGCGACTGCGTTTGTTTCAATCAGAAACACAATGAGGCAAACGGCGAAGAGAATCGCGATGGCACTAACAATAACCATAGCTTTAACCATGGTATAGAAGGATTAGGCGGTAGCCTTGACGTTATCGAGCGGCGACGCGACAGCGTTCATGCGCTGCTGACAACGCTGTTGTTGTCGCAGGGCACGCCGATGCTGCTGGCGGGTGATGAACACGGTCACAGCCAGCACGGTAACAACAATGCCTACTGCCAGGACAACGCCTTAACCTGGCTTGACTGGCGTGAAGCGAACAGCGGCTTAACCCATTTTACCGCTGCGCTGATCCACCTTCGCCAGCAGATCCCCGCCCTGACCGCCGACCGCTGGTGGGAAGAGGGCGACGGGAACGTTCGCTGGCTCAATCAGAATGCGCAGCCCTTAAGCGCACAAGAGTGGCAACACGGCGCAGCACGCCTGCAAATCCTGCTTTCGGATAGATGGCTTATTGCGCTGAACGCGACGGACGACGTCGCAGAGATTGTTTTACCTGACGGAGAGTGGCGCGCCATTCCCCCCTTTGCCGGAGCGGACAATCCGGTAGTTATGGCTGTCTGGCACGGGCCTGCACATGGAGTGTGCGTATTCCAAGATGATAAAAAAGGAGTTAGTCATGGTTAGATTAGAGAAGAACGATCCGTTGATGTTGGCACGCCAGCTCCCCTTAAAAACGGTTGCCCTGATACTCGCGGGTGGGCGTGGTACACGTCTCAAAGATTTGACCATCAAGCGCGCCAAACCGGCCGTTCACTTTGGTGGTAAGTTCCGTATTATCGATTTTGCGCTCTCCAACTGCCTTAACTCCGGGATCCGCCGCATTGGCGTGATCACGCAGTACCAGTCCCACACCCTGGTGCAGCATATTCAGCGCGGCTGGTCTTTCTTCAGCGAAGAGATGAACGAGTTTGTCGATCTGCTTCCGGCGCAGCAGCGCGTTCACGGTGAAAACTGGTATCGCGGCACGGCGGATGCGGTCACGCAAAACCTTGATATTATCCGCCGCTACGGCGCGGAGTACATCGTGATCCTCGCCGGGGACCATATCTACAAGCAAGACTACTCCCACATGCTGATCGACCACGTCGAAAAAGGGGCGCGTTGCACCGTGGCGTGTCTGCCGGTGCCCGTTGCCGAGGCGACGGCGTTTGGCGTGATGCACGTGGATGCTGACGATAAGATCATCGACTTTGTTGAAAAACCGGCGAATCCGCCGACCATGCCGGGAGACGACACCAAATCGCTCGCCAGCATGGGGATTTATATCTTTGATGCCGACTACCTCTACGAGCTGCTGGAGGAAGACGACAATGACGAAAACTCGAGCCACGACTTCGGCAAAGACATCATCCCGAAAATCACCAGGGCTGGCATGGCCTTTGCGCATCCTTTCCCGCTCTCCTGCGTGCAATCCGACCCGAATTCCGAGCCGTACTGGCGCGACGTCGGAACCTTAGAGGCCTACTGGAAAGCGAACCTGGATCTGGCTTCCGTTACGCCAGAGCTGGATATGTACGACCAAAACTGGCCGATCCGTACCCATATGGAATCCCTGCCGCCGGCGAAGTTTGTGCAGGACCGTTCCGGCAGCCACGGGATGACGCTGAACTCGCTGGTCTCTGGCGGGTGCATTATCTCCGGCTCGGTCGTGGTGCAGTCGGTGCTGTTCCCGCGCGTGCGCGTGAACTCGTTCTGTAATATTGACTCGGCGGTGCTGCTGCCGGATGTCTGGGTCGGGCGCTCATGTCGCCTGCGTCGCTGTGTTATTGACCGTGCCTGCGTTATTCCCGAAGGCATGGTGATAGGCGAAAACGCGGAAGAAGATGCACGTCGGTTCTACCGCTCAGAAGAAGGGATCGTGTTGGTCACACGCGAAATGCTGCGAAAACTGCAGATCAAACAGGAGCGCTAATGCAGGTTTTACATGTCTGTTCTGAGATGTTCCCGCTGCTGAAAACCGGTGGGTTGGCAGATGTCCTTGGGGCGTTACCTGCAGCGCAGATTGCTGTGGGAACGGATGCTCGCGTGTTGTTGCCTGCCTTCCCGGATATTCGACGGGGGATCCCTGATGCTCAGGTGGTGACGCGACGCGACACCTTCGCCGGGCGCATCACGTTGCTCTTCGGTCACTACAACGGCGTCGGGATCTACATGATTGACGCCCCGCATCTGTATGACAGACCGGGTAGCCCGTATCACGATACCAACCTGTTCGCCTATACCGACAACGTGCTGCGCTTTGCGCTGCTCGGCTGGGTCGGGGCGGAGATGGCGACGGGGCTGGATCCGTTCTGGCGTCCGGACGTGGTTCACGCCCACGACTGGCATGCCGGTCTCGCGCCTGCATATCTGGCGGCGCGTGGACGTCCGGCGAAATCGGTGTTTACCGTCCATAACCTGGCGTATCAGGGCATGTACTATGCCCAACATATGGATGACATCGATCTGCCATGGTCGTTCTATAACATGCACGGTCTGGAGTTTAACGGGCAGATCTCCTTCCTGAAGGCGGGCGTGTACTACGCCGACCACATTACGGCGGTAAGCCCAACCTATGCCCGAGAAATCACCGAGGCGCAGTTTGGCTATGGCCTGGAAGGCTTGCTGAGCCAACGCCACCGTGAGGGCCGTCTTTCGGGCATTCTCAACGGCGTTGATGAGAAGATCTGGAGCCCGGAAACCGACCTGCTGCTGACGTCCCGCTACAACCGCGATTCGGTGGAAGACAAGGCGGAGAACAAGCGCCAGCTGCAAATCGCGATGGGGCTGAAGGTTAACGACAAAGTGCCGCTGTTTGCGGTGGTAAGCCGCCTGACCAGCCAGAAAGGGCTGGATCTGGTGCTGGAAGCGCTGCCGGGGCTGCTGGAGCAGGGCGGCCAGCTGGCGCTGCTCGGCGCGGGCGATCCGGTTCTGCAGGAGGGCTTCCTGGCCGCTGCGGCGGAACACCCCGGTCAGGTGGGCGTGCAGATTGGCTATCACGAAGCGTTCTCACACCGCATCATGGGCGGCGCGGACGTTATTCTGGTGCCGAGCCGCTTCGAGCCTTGCGGCCTGACGCAGCTCTATGGCCTGAAATACGGCACGCTGCCGCTGGTGCGTCGCACCGGCGGGCTGGCGGACACGGTTTCCGACAGCTCTCTGGAGAACCTGGCGGACGGCATCGCCAGCGGGTTTGTGTTTGAAGACAGTAATGCCTGGTCGCTGCTGCGCGCCATTCGACGTGCGTTCGTCTTGTGGTCCCGGCCATCCCTGTGGCGCTATGTGCAACGTCAGGCGATGTCCATGGACTTTAGCTGGCACGTGGCGGCGCAGTCATACCGCGACCTTTATAAACGCTTGATGTAACGAGGCGAAGTGACAGATATGAACGCTCCTTTTAGCTACTCTTCACCGACACTCAGCGTTGAGGCGTTAAAGCACTCCATCGCCTATAAGCTGATGTTCACCATCGGGAAAGATCCGGTTATCGCCAACAAACACGAGTGGCTGAACGCCACGCTGTTTGCCGTGCGTGACCGCATGGTCGAACGCTGGCTGCGCTCCAACCGCGCTCAGCTTTCGCAGGAAACGCGGCAGGTTTACTACCTGTCGATGGAATTTTTGATTGGCCGTACCCTGTCTAACGCGCTGCTGTCGCTCGGTATCTATGAAGACGTGAAAAACGCGCTCGAAGAGATGGGGCTGGACCTGGAAGAGCTGATCGACGAAGAGAACGACCCCGGCCTCGGCAACGGCGGCCTGGGGCGCCTTGCCGCCTGCTTCCTCGACTCGCTGGCGACCCTGGCGCTGCCGGGGCGCGGCTACGGCATTCGCTATGACTACGGGATGTTCAAACAGAACATCGTTGACGGGCGTCAGAAGGAGTCCCCGGACTACTGGCTGGAGTACGGCAACCCGTGGGAGTTCAAACGCCACAACACGCGCTACAAGGTGCGCTTCGGCGGACGTATTCAGCAGGAGGGTAAACGCTCCCGCTGGGTCGAAACCGAAGAGATCCTCGCCGTGGCCTATGACCAGATCATCCCCGGCTACGATACCGATGCCACCAACACGCTGCGCCTGTGGAGCGCCCAGGCGAGTAGCGAGATCAACCTCGGTAAGTTCAACCAGGGCGACTACTTCGCAGCAGTGGAAGATAAAAACCACTCCGAGAACGTGTCCCGCGTGCTCTATCCGGACGACTCAACCTACTCGGGGCGTGAGCTGCGCCTGCGTCAGGAATATTTCCTCGTTTCTTCGACGATCCAGGACATCCTCAGCCGTCACCATCAGCTGCACAAAACCTACGCCAACCTTGCGGATAAAATCGCGATTCACCTCAACGACACCCATCCGGTGCTGTCGATTCCTGAGCTGATGCGTCTGCTGATTGACGAACATAAGTTCAGCTGGGACGAGGCGTTCGAGGTGACCTGCCAGGTGTTCTCCTACACCAACCATACGCTGATGAGCGAAGCGCTGGAGACCTGGCCGGTGGACATGCTCGGTAAAATCCTGCCGCGCCATCTGCAGATCATCTTCGAGATTAACGACTACTTCCTGAAGACGTTGCAGGAGCAGTATCCGAACGACACCGGCCTGCTGAGCCGCGCGTCGATCATCGATGAGTCCAACGGTCGCCGCGTGCGCATGGCCTGGCTGGCGGTGGTGATCAGCCACAAGGTCAACGGGGTGTCCGAGCTGCACTCGAACCTGATGGTGCAGTCGCTGTTTGCTGATTTTGCCAAAATCTTCCCGACGCGCTTCTGCAACGTGACCAACGGCGTAACGCCGCGGCGCTGGCTGGCGCTGGCGAACCATCCGTTATCCGGCGTGCTGGACCAGAACATTGGCCGCACCTGGCGCACCGATTTGAGCCAGCTGAGCGAGTTAGAGCAGCACATCGATTTTCCGACGGTGAACAAAGCGGTGCGCGAAGCGAAGCTGCTGAACAAGAAGCGTCTGTCGGTCTGGCTGGCTATGCACCTGAACGTTGTGGCTAATCCGAAGGCGCTGTTCGACGTTCAAATCAAGCGTATCCACGAATACAAACGTCAGCTGATGAACGTGCTGCACGTCATCACCCACTACAACCGCATCAAGGCGGATCCCACCGCCGACTGGGTGCCGCGCGTGAAAATCTTCGCCGGTAAAGCCGCGTCGGCGTATTACATGGCGAAGCACATTATTCATCTTATCAATGATGTGGCGAAGGTGATCAACACCGATCCGGTCATTGGCGACAAGCTGAAGGTGGTCTTTATCCCCAACTACAGCGTGAGCCTGGCGCAGATGATCATTCCGGCGGCGGATCTCTCCGAGCAGATTTCCACGGCGGGAACGGAGGCTTCCGGGACCAGTAACATGAAGTTTGCCCTGAACGGCGCGCTGACCATCGGCACGCTGGACGGTGCCAACGTCGAGATGCTGGAGCATGTGGGCGCGGAGAATATCTTTATCTTCGGTAACACCACGGAAGAGGTGGAGGCGCTGCGCAGGCAAGGCTACCAGCCGCGTGAGTATTACGAGCAGGACGAGGAGCTGCGCCAGGTGCTGACGCAAATCGCGACCGGTCTCTTTAACCCTGACGAGCCGGGCCGCTACCGTGACCTGGTGGATTCGCTGATTAACTTCGGCGACCACTATCAGGTGCTGGCGGATTACCGCAGCTACGTGGATTGCCAGGATAAAGTGGACGATCTGTATCGTCAGCAGGAGAAGTGGACCAGCGCCGCGATGCATAACATCGCCAACATGGGATATTTCTCGTCGGACAGAACCATCAAGGAGTATGCCGACACCATCTGGCATATTGATCCGGTGCGGTTGTAAAACAAAGCCGGGTGGCGGCTCCGCCTTACCCGGCCTACTCGATCCTGTAGGCCCGGTAAGCGCAGCGCCACCGGGCATTCTTTTTACCCTCAGGACGCGAGTGACAACTCACGCTTTCCCGCATGTTGTGCCAGCCACTGCGCCACGCGCGACTGCTCCTCGGCGTTAAGCCACATCCCTTCTTTGGTACGACGCCAGATGGCATCTTCCAGACGGCGCACCCATTCGTGCTCCACCAGATAGCGCAGCTCGGCTTCGTACAGCTCATGGCCGAAATGCTCGCCCAGATCCGCCAGCGTTTTCGCGTCACCGAGGATCAGGTCGGTATTGCTGCCATACGTACGGGCGTAGTGGCGCGCCATGCCTTCGGTAATGAACGGATAGCGACGGCGCAGCTTCGCCGCGAAATCATCGCGGTTATCGCCAATATCACCGCCGGGCAGTACCGCCTCTTTGGTCCATGCCGGGCCGATGCCTTTATAGTACGGGGCCAGTTTTTCCAGCGCGTGCTCGGCCAGCTTGCGGTAGGTGGTGAGCTTGCCGCCAAAGACCGACAGCAGCGGAGCCTGGCCGTCCACGTCATGAATATCGAGCGTGTAATCGCGGGTGATGGCCTGCGGCGAATCGGATTCGTCATCGCACAGCGGACGCACGCCGGAGTAGGTCCAGACCACGTCATCACGCGCCAGCTGTTTCTTAAAGTGCGCGTTATACACCTTCAGCAGGTAGTTCACTTCGCTCTCGTCGATCTCGACGTGTTTCGGATCGCCTTTGTACTCCACGTCGGTGGTGCCGATGATGGAGAACTCATCCATCCACGGGATCACAAACACGATGCGCTTGTCTTCGTTCTGCAGGATATACGCCTGCTTCTGCGTATGGACGCGCGGCACAACGATGTGGCTGCCTTTAATCAGGCGGATACCGTAAGGCGAAGGCAGGTGCATACCGTCATCAAAGAACTGTTTCACCCACGGACCGGTGGCGTTCACCAGGCCGCGCGCTTTCCAGCTGAATTTCTCGCCGGTATCCGCGTCTTCCGCTTCCACAATCCACAGGCCGTTTTCACGGCGGGCCGCGGTAGCGCGGGTGCGGGTTTTCACCTCGCCACCTTTCTTCTCGACCATTTGCGCATTGGCCAGCACCAGACGCGCATCGTCCACCCAGCAGTCGGAATATTCGAATCCGCGCACGATTTCAGGTTTCAGGACCGATTCTGAGCCAAAACGCAAGCCGTTCGATCCCGGCAGGCTGGTGCGTTTGCCGAGATGATCGTACATAAACAGGCCGATGCGGATCATCCACGCCGGGCGCAGATGCGGGCGATGCGGCAGACGAAAGCGCATCGGGATCGCCAGATGCGGCGCCATCTTCAGCAGCACTTCGCGTTCAGCTAAGGCTTCACTGACCAGACGGAATTCGTAGTGTTCCAGGTAGCGCAGGCCGCCATGAATCAGTTTGGAGCTGGCGGACGACGTCGCGCAGGCGAGATCGTTAGCTTCCAGCATCAGCACGGATAAACCGCGTCCTGCGGCATCAACCGCAATACCGGCACCGTTGATGCCCCCGCCTATCACAATCAGATCTTTGGTTTCCATAACACCCTCATGCACTTTCGTTAAAGCTCAGAAATGTTCGATATCGCTCATAATAGCAAAGGAACGCGCCTTTGGTAACATCAAAAAAACAATTTAGAGTGATATGGATAACATAATGGCGTTTACCCGCCGCCAGGACGTACACTACGGGGTAAAATAGTGCGGCCAACTTTTCTCCCTCTCCCTGTGGGAGAGGGCTGGGGTGAGGGCATCAGAGCGCACCCAACCTGAACAACATAAAGAGAACACCATGGATCAGTTTGAATGTATTAACGTAGAAGAAGCCCACCAGAAGATGCACCAGGGAAAAGCGGTGCTGGTGGACATCCGCGATCCGCAGAGCTTTGCGATGGGCCATACGCCGGGCGCGTTCCACCTCACCAACGACACGCTGGGCGCGTTTATGCGCGATAACGACTTCGAAACGCCGGTGATGGTGATGTGCTACCACGGCAACAGCAGCAAAGGCGCGGCGCAGTACCTGCTTCAGCAGGGTTACGATGCGGTGTACAGCGTTGATGGCGGCTTCGATGCCTGGCATCGCCATTTCCCGGCAGAAGTTGAGTACGCGTTTGAGCGCTGATCTCGCTATACTGTCCTCTTTTGTGTGGAAATAAGCGACCGCCGCCCATGTTGATGATCACCTCCTTTACCAACCCGCGCGTCGCCCAGGCGTTTGTCGACTATATGGCGACGCAGGGCGTTATCCTTACCCTTCAGCAGCATACGCAAACCGACGTCTGGCTCGCCGACGAAAGCCAGGCCGCACGCGTCAACGAGGAGCTGGCGCGTTTCCTTGAGAATCCCGCCGACCCGCGCTACCTCGCCGCGAGCTGGCAGTCCGGCCAGACGGGAAGCGGGCTGCAATACCGTCGTTTTCCTTTTATCGCCACGCTGCGCGAACGCGCCGGGCCGTTTACGCTGCTGCTGATGGCGGCCTGTATTCTGGTCTTTATCATTATGAACGTGGTCGGCGACCAGCCCGTGATGCTTGCGCTGGCGTGGCCGTACGATCCCTCCCTGCAGTTTGACGTCTGGCGTTACTTCACCCACACGCTGATGCACTTCTCGGTGATGCATATTCTCTTCAACCTGCTGTGGTGGTGGTACCTCGGCGGTATCGTTGAGAAGCGACTGGGCAGCGGCAAGCTGATTGTGCTTACCGTGATTAGCGCCCTGCTGAGCGGCTATGTGCAGCATAAATTCAGCGGGCCATGGTTCGGCGGCCTGTCCGGCGTGGTCTACGCCCTGATGGGGTACGTCTGGCTCAGGGGCGAGCGCGATCCGGACAGCGGCATCTATCTGCAGCGCGGATTAATCGCCTTTGCGTTAATATGGCTTATTGCCGGATGGTTTGATCTGTTTGGTATGTCCATTGCCAACGGTGCCCACGTCACCGGTCTGGCCGTCGGGCTAGCGATGGCCTTCGCCGACACGCTCCATGCGCGAAAACGAACATAATTCCAGGGATATTTCATGAAACAAACGCAGCGTCATGACGCCATTATCGAACTGGTAAAAAAACAGGGATACGTCAGTACCGAAGAGCTGGTGGAGCAGTTTGCCGTCAGCCCGCAAACCATTCGTCGCGATTTAAACGACCTGGCCGATCAAAGCCGTATTCTGCGCCATCACGGTGGGGCGGCGCTGCCGTCCAGCTCGGTGAACACCTCCTGGCACGACCGTAAGGCGACACAAACGGCGGAGAAAGAGCGCATTGCGCGTAAGGTCGCCAGCCAGATCCCCAACGGCGCGACGCTGTTTATTGATATCGGTACCACGCCAGAGGCGGTTGCGCACGCGCTGCTGCAACACGAGAACCTGCGCGTGGTCACCAACAACCTGAACGTCGCCAATACCCTGATGCAGAAAGATGATTTCCGCATCATTCTTGCGGGTGGCGAACTGCGCAGCCGCGATGGCGGGATCATCGGCGAAGCGACGCTCGATTTCATCTCTCAGTTCCGCCTCGATTTCGGCATTCTGGGGATCAGCGGTATCGACAGCGACGGCTCGCTGCTGGAGTTTGATTACCACGAAGTTCGCACCAAGCGTGCGATCATTGAGAATTCACGCCACGTGATGCTGGTGGCGGACCACTCCAAGTTTGGCCGAAACGCGATGGTGAATATGGGCAGCATCAGCATGGTCAACGCGCTTTACACCGACGTGATGCCCCCGGCGGGCGTGTTGCAGGTGATTAAAGATAATAATTTGCAGTTAGAGTTGTGTTGATCGGTCTTTCTCCCTCTCCCTGTGGGAGAGGGTCGGGGTGAGGGCATCAGACCGCAGAGGCTTACACACCGTACCCCATCATCTTCAGCAGCTGCTGCGCATGCTGCACCGCATCCTGACGATGCGCCACGCCGAGCTTCTGATACAGATTACGGATGTGCGTCTTAATGGTCGTCGCCGCTACGGCCAGCTCGCCGGCAATCTGCTCATTGCTGTACCCTGAATAGATCAGCCCCAGCACCTGCCATTCACGCTGGGTGAGCGGACTGGTGCGGATAAGTTCCGGCACTTCAGGGTGGTTCAGCAAACGTTCGACGAAATTCTCGTCAAAATGGGCGAACTTGTGCCGATGATGCTGATTAATCTCACGCAGAATGCGCTGGGCGCGGTGCTGGTCCAGCTCCGGCAGCGTGTTGAGCTGAATCAGCTGGCGCAGCTGTTGCGCCATCACTTCACCCTCAATCACAAAGTGGCTGATAAACCCGGTGCGGTTAGCCAGCTGCAGCGCTTCCAGCAGCACGCGCTGCGCGTCGTTTTTGCGACCCGCCTGCCAGTAAAGCTGGTTGAGCAGCAGCAGGTTACGGTTCAGATCGCTCATCAGGCGCAGGCTGCGGGCGTTTTCGTTCAACTCTTCCAGCACAATTTCGGCAGGCTCAAATTCACCGAGCAGGATCTGCACGCGGGCAATGTTTCGCCACTGGCTTTGCAGGAAGTGGTTATTAGCAAATTCAGGTTTCGGCGTGTGGCGCAGCCAGTTGGCGGCGGATTTTTTGTCGCCGGTCATCTGCCAGTAAATCACCCGGACCTTATCGGCGTTGGAAACCCAGTCGCTGTGGTACTGGCCGTTGCCGAGCAGGTTTTCCAGGCGGTTAAGATGGTTGCGCGCATTGTCCAAATCCCCGCGCGCCAGCGAGCATTGCACCAGCAGCGCCAGGCATTGCAGCTGCTGCTGCGGCTGGAAGCTGGATAGCACGTTCACGCCCTGACGCGCGGCGCTTTCTGCCTCGTCCAGACGCGACCACGCCCACAGCAGCTGAGCGCGAATGCGCAGCAGGAACTCGTGCATCGGCAGCTGTTCCAGATGCTGCTCACGAATAAGCTGGAAGGCTTTTTCCTGGTTCTCCCAGGCGGCCTGCAGGAACCCCTGCGCGAATAAAATCTCGCTTTGCTGGATCAGGCTCCACAGCGCGTAATGCCACACGTCATGGCGGCGCGCCATCTGTTCGGTTTGCTGCATCAGTGACAGCGAGCGCGTCAGGTCGCCCTTGCAGTGCAGCACTTCCCCGTGTACCGAGGTCGCCACAATGCGGCTGTAGAAGTTCGCCAGCGGCAGTTCGTCCAGCGCGACCATCGCCAGACGTTCGGCCTCTTCCGGGTCGCCATCGTTGATAGCCACCTGGGCGCGCAGCGCGTTGAACTCGCCGTGCAGGGTGGCGTCCATCTCGCTTTCCATCTCCTGCTCGGCGCGCGCCAGCAGCGTATTCACTTCGCTGTAGCGATGCTGGCTCTGCATCAGCCAGGCCTGCAGCAGCACCAGACGCGGGTTTTCCAGCAGGCTTTCCCACGGCAGCGCTTTTAACGACTCTTCAAGCAGCGTCAGTTCGCTGTGGTTAAACAGCCCCCACGCATGGTTGAGCAGAATATCGCGCAGCATGTTGGCATCACCGGCGGCCAGCGCATGGTGGATCGCCTCGCTTGGGAAGCCCTGAGCCATCCAGCTCTCGGCGGCGGCGCGGTGGATCTGCGGCAGTTCGGCGGCCAGCTCCCACTGGCAGCGCTGGCGCAGGAAGCTGCCAAACAGCGGGTGATAGCTGAACCATTCGCCGGGATCGTCCATCCGCGTCAGAAAGAGTCCCTGACGTTCAATCTCTTCGAGCTGAAGCTGGCCGTTTTCCGTGCCGGTGACGCGCATAATCAGCGCGTCGTTCATGGAGCGCAGCAGGGAGCTTTTGAGCAGGAAGTTACGGGTAGAGGGATCAACGCTGTCCAGCACCTCGTCCACCAGATAATCCGACAGATGGCTGGCATTGATGCCCGCCAGACGACGCGCGGACTGATGCGTCGGGCTGTTATTTTGTCGCGCAGAGAGGGCAATGAGCTGCAGGGCGGTCGCCCAGCCGGCAACGTCATCGCACAGACGGCTGCTCTCGGAGGCTTCAATCGGGGAGGTCAGGCGGCAGTCAAAGAACTGTTTGGCTTCCTGATGGGTAAAGGCCAGCTGCTGGCTGCCCACCTCGAGAAGCTGATCGCGCACGCGCAGGTTTGCGATGCCGAGCTGCGGTAAATTGCGCGACAGCACCACCAGGGTGAGATTTTCCGGCTGATGGCGCAGGAAAAAGCGCATCGACTCATGAATAACCGGGTTGGTGATCAGATGGTAATCATCAATCACCACGTACAGCGGACGATGCCATTCGGCCAGTTCAATAAAGAGCTGTGAGAAAAGGGAAGACAGGCTGGCGTACTGGCGTTTTTGCACCATCACTTCGCTGGCTACGCAGTGGCCGTTGGTGGCCTGCTGAAGGGCAGCAATTAAATAACTGGCAAAACGCTCCTGCTGGTTATCGCCCTCATCAAGGGAGTACCAGCCGAGATCGCTTTTGCCCGCCGCCCACTGTGAAATGAGCGTTGTCTTTCCATAACCTGCAGGGCTCGTCACCAGCGCCAGTCGGAAATTATGCGCGCCGGAAAGTTTAGCCAGCAGACGCTCGCGGACCACCGTGTGGTCGAGGCGAACCGGGCGACTTAATTTGGACGGAATCAACATAGTTTTCACTTCACTGTGGGGAACGAGAAATTTATTTTTTTTGCGCTTCGTAATTAATAGATATAAGGTCGGTGAATAGAAGAACTATTGCAAGTTATGTCTGGGTTTTGTGCCTCTGAATTTGCACTGTGTCACAAAACATTCCGGCAGGCGGCGGAACTTTTTAAAAATGGCCCACATGCCGCATGGATGCTGGATTGTTTGCATGACATGCGCTTACGCTGAAACGGGTTTCATAACGGGATAATCACGCCCGCGTTAATTAAGTTTGGGTAATGTTCAGCAGGCGTAATACTTCTCTGAGAAACCCCTTAATTGCAAAAAGCGTATTCTCTGTAAGTAATCATTTCGACGTGAATTAATTTCTTACGAAACGGCATTTCATTTTTTTGACACTCTTCCCGGTTATCTTCTCGCCTTCAACGCACACTGCCGCCTGGCGCGCAAAGTGGCCTCGATCACACTTTTCTGCTCATCCCCGCTACTCCTCCCTGGCTAATCCTTTACGGGAGGAGGAAGTGGCGTAATGAGCCAGGCACACTAGCGCCAGTGGTTAATTTTCTCTCTACAGGATGCCGATTCCCTATGTCACAGCCTACCTTCAACAAAGCTCAATTTCAGGCTGCCCTGACGCGTCAGTGGCAGCGTTTTGGCCTTCATGCTGCAAACGAAATGACGCCCCACCAGTGGTGGCAGGCGGTGAGCGGTGCGCTCGCAGAGCAACTGGATGCTCAGCCGGTGGCGAAGCCCGTTAAAGGCCAGCGTCACGTGAACTATATTTCGATGGAATTCCTGATTGGGCGCCTCACCGGCAACAACCTTCTTAACCTCGGCTGGTATCAGGAGGTGGGCGATGTGCTGAAAGAGCACGACGTTAACCTGACCGACCTGCTGGAAGAAGAGACCGACCCGGCGCTGGGCAACGGCGGTTTGGGGCGTCTGGCGGCCTGCTTCCTCGACTCCATGGCGACCGTCGGCCAGTCGGCCATTGGTTATGGCCTGAACTATCAGTACGGCCTGTTCCGTCAGTCGTTCGCCGACGGGCATCAGATGGAAGCGCCGGATGACTGGCATCGCAACACCTATCCGTGGTTCCGCCATAACGCGCAGCTGGATGTGCAGGTGGGCATTGGCGGGAAAGTCTCGAAGCAAGGCCTCTGGGAGCCAGCGTTTACTCTTACCGGTGAAGCCTGGGACCTGCCGGTGCTCGGTTACCGTAACGGCGTCTCTCAGCCGCTGCGCCTGTGGCAGGCGAAGCACGCGCATCCGTTCAACCTGACCAAATTCAACGACGGCGATTTCCTGCGTGCCGAGCAGCAGGGCATCGACGCCGAAAAACTGACTAAAGTGCTCTACCCGAACGACAACCATCTGGCGGGTAAAAAGCTGCGCCTGATGCAGCAGTACTTCCAGTGCGCCTGCTCCGTGGCGGATATTCTGCGCCGTCATCATCTGGCGGGCCGTAAGCTGGCACAGTTGCCGGACTTCGAAGTGATTCAGCTCAACGACACGCACCCGACGATTGCGATCCCTGAGCTGCTGCGCGTGCTGATCGACGAGCATCAGCTGAGCTGGGATGACGCCTGGGCGATTACCAGCCGCACCTTTGCCTACACCAACCACACCCTGATGCCGGAAGCGCTGGAGTGCTGGGATGAGAAGCTGGTGAAAACCCTGCTGCCGCGCCACATGCAGATCATCAACACGATTAACGACCAGTTTAAAACGCTGGTGGAGAAAACCTGGCCGGGTGATAACGCCGTCTGGGCGAAGCTGGCCGTGGTGTATGACAAACAGGTGCGCATGGCGAACATGTGCGTGGTGAGCGGCTTTGCGGTCAACGGCGTGGCGGCGCTGCACTCCGACCTGGTGGTGAAAGATCTGTTCCCGGAATACCACCAGCTGTGGCCGACCAAATTCCACAACGTGACCAACGGCATCACACCGCGCCGCTGGATCAAGCAGTGCAACCCGCTGCTGGCGGGCCTGCTGGACAAGACGCTGAAGAAAGAGTGGGCCAACGATCTGGACCAGCTCATCAGTCTGGAAAAACAGGCCGACAACGCCAAATTCCGCGAGCAGTACCGCGCCATCAAGCGGGAGAACAAAGTTCGCCTGGCGGCGTTTGTGAAGATGCGCACCGGAATTGAGATCAACCCGAACGCTATTTTTGATATCCAGATTAAGCGCCTGCACGAGTACAAGCGCCAGCACCTGAACCTGCTGCACATTCTGGCGCTGTACAAGGAGATCCGCGAGAATCCGCAGGCCGACCGCGTGCCGCGCGTGTTCCTGTTCGGTGCGAAAGCCGCGCCGGGCTACTATCTGGCGAAAAACATCATCCTCGCCATTAATAAGGTTGCGGCGGCGATCAACAACGATCCGAAGGTGGGCGACAAGCTGAAGGTGGTGTTCCTGCCGGACTACTGCGTCTCGGCGGCGGAAATGCTGATCCCGGCGGCGGATATCTCTGAGCAGATCTCAACGGCGGGTAAAGAAGCCTCCGGTACGGGCAACATGAAGCTCGCGCTGAACGGCGCGCTGACCGTCGGCACCCTGGACGGTGCGAACGTCGAAATCGCCGAGAAGGTTGGGGAAGAGAACATCTTTATCTTCGGCCATACTGTTGAAGAAGTGAAAGCCATCAAAGCCAAAGGCTACGACCCGGTGAAGTGGCGTAAAAAAGACAAAGTGCTGGATGCGGTACTGAAAGAGCTGGAGAGCGGTAAATACAGCGACGGCGACAAGCACGCGTTCGACCAGATGCTGCACAGCATGGGCAAACAGGGCGGCGACCCGTACCTGGTGATGGCGGACTTCACGGCCTACGTGGATGCGCAAAAGCAGGTCGATGTGCTGTACCGCGACCAGGAGGCCTGGACCCGCGCGTGTATCCTGAATACCGCCCGCTGCGGCATGTTCAGCTCTGACCGCTCAATCCGTGACTATCAGGCTCGTATCTGGCAGGCAAAACGCTAAGGAAGCGCGATGGAGAGTAAACGTCTGGATAGCGCCGCGCAGGCGGCGGGGATAAGCCTCAGTTACATTAATGCTCACGGCAAACCACAGTCTATTGGCGCTGAAACCAAAAGACGTTTGCTGGATGCCATGCACAACACCGGCGCGAAAGCGTCGGCCTCCCCGGTGCCGAACGTCAAGGTTTTTACCGCGGGCAAAAAAATGTCGCTGACGGTGGAGGGGCGCGGCGAGTTTAGCTGGCAGCTCACTACCGAAGCGGGGCAGGCGCACACAGGCCACGCCACCGGCGGCAAACGCTTTACCCTTCCGGCAAAACTGCCGGAGGGCTACCACACGTTAACGCTCACCCAGAATGACAAGCCGTTCGCCTGCCGGGTGATCGTTGCGCCGAAGCGCTGCTATGAGCCGCAGGCGCTGGTGGAGGGCAAAAAGCTGTGGGGTGCCTGCGTACAGCTCTACACGCTGCGCTCCGACAGTAACTGGGGCATCGGCGACTTCGGCGATTTGAAAAAGATGCTCTCGTCAGTGGGTGAGCGCGGCGGGGCGTTTATCGGCCTCAACCCAATCCACGCGCTCTATCCGGCGAACCCGGAAAGCGCCAGCCCGTACAGCCCGTCTTCGCGTCGCTGGCTAAACGTCATTTATATCGACGTTAACGCGTTGGATGATTTCAAAAACAGCAAAGAGGCGCAGGCGTGGTGGAGGCTGGAGACCACGCAGCAGATGCTGAAGCAGGCACGCGACGCCGAGTGGGTGGACTACTCTGCCGTCACCTCGCTGAAAATGGCCGCGCTGCGCCTGGCGTGGAAGGGGTTTGCGAAGCGCGATGACGAGCAGATGGCCGCTTTCCGTCAGTTTGTAGACCGGGAGGGCGAGAGCCTTTACTGGCAGGCGGCGTTCGATGCGCTGCACGCCTACCAGGTGAAGGAAGACGAGATGCGCTGGGGCTGGCCGGTATGGCCGAAGGCGTATCAACGGGTGGATACCCCAGAAGTAAAAGCCTTCTGTAAAAAATATGCCGACGAAGTGGATTTTTACCTCTGGCTGCAGTGGCTGGCGTACAGCCAGTTTGCCGCCTGCTGGCAGGTGAGCCAGGGCTATAACATGCCGATTGGCCTGTACCGTGATCTGGCGGTTGGCGTGGCAGAGGGCGGGGCGGAAACCTGGTGCGACCGCGAGCTTTACTGCCTGAAAGCCTCCGTGGGCGCGCCGCCGGACATCCTCGGCCCGCTGGGCCAGAACTGGGGTCTGCCGCCGATGGATCCGCACGTCATGGCCGCTCGCGCCTACCAGCCGTTCATCGATCTGCTGCGCGCGAATATGCAGAACTGCGGCGCGCTGCGCATTGACCATGTTATGTCGGTGCTGCGCCTGTGGTGGATCCCGTATGGTGAAACGGCCGATCACGGGGCATACGTGCAGTACCCGGTGGACGATCTGTTGTCGATCCTGGCGCTGGAGAGTAAACGTCATCAGTGTATGGTGATCGGCGAAGATCTCGGTACCGTGCCGGTGGAAATCGTCAGCAAGCTGCGTGACAGCGGCGTGTATTCCTACAAAGTGCTTTATTTTGAGAGCGACCATGAGAAAACCTTCCGCGCGCCGAAAGCGTACCCGGAACAATCAATGGCAGTCGCGACGACGCATGACCTTCCTACGCTTCGTGGCTACTGGGAAAGCGGCGACCTGACGCTCGGCAAAACGCTGGGGCTGTATCCAGATGAGGTGGTTTTACGCGGTCTGTACCAGGATCGCGAGCTGGCGAAACAGGGGCTGCTGGATGCGCTGCACAAGCACGGCTGTCTGCCGAAACGCGCCGGGCATAAGGCATCGCTGATGGCGATGACGTCCACGCTCAACCGCGGGTTACAGCGCTATATTGCCGACAGCAACAGCGCGTTGCTGGGTCTACAGCCGGAGGACTGGATTGATATGGCGGAGCCGGTAAACATCCCGGGCACCAGCTATCAGTACAAGAACTGGCGGCGCAAGCTGTCCGTGGGTCTGGAAGCGATGTTTACTGATGACGGGGTGAACAGGCTGATTAAAGATCTGGATAAGCGCAGAAGAGCGTTAACTAAGAAGCGGTGATTTTTCCCTCACCCTAACCCTCTCCCAAAGGGAGAGGGAATAGAATGTAGGCCGGGTAAGCGTTAGCGCCACCCGGCTTTTTTACATCAGATAGCCATATTCAGCAGCAGAACCCCGACCAGGCCGCACACGGAGATAATGGTTTCCAGCATGGACCAGGACTTGATGGTTTCACCGATCGTCAGGTTGAAGTACTCCTTGAACAGCCAGAAGCCCGGATCGTTGACGTGGGAGAAAATCACGCTGCCGGAACCTACCGCGATAACCATCAGCTCCGGGCTGACGCCCGTGGTGGCGATCAGCGGTGCCACGATGCCACCGGCCGTGATGGCCGCAACGGTTGCGGAACCCAGCGCGATACGCAAAACGGCTGCGATAAACCATGCCATAAACAGCGGGGACAGGTTGGTGGCATGCATCATGGACGCAATGTATTTGTCCACGCCGCTGTCCACCAGAACCTGCTTGAACGCACCGCCACCGCCGATGATCAGCAGCATCATGGCGATGATTTTGATGGACGAGGTCAGCGTGTCGTTGATCTGGTCCATTGAACGGCCACGGTTCAGGCCGAAGGTGAACATCGCAATCAGAACGGCAATCAGCGTCGCCATGACCGGGTCGCCCAGGAACTCCGCCACGCTCAGGAACGCGTGACCTTTCGGCAGAACCATCTCGGCAATCGCGCGCATCGCCATCAGGATCACCGGCACCAGCGAGGTCCAGACGCTGACGCCAAAGCCAGGCATCTCCTCTTCGGTGAAGGTTTTGGCGCTGTAGAGACCTTCCGGGATCGGCTTATCAATGCCTTTCAGGAAGCGGGCAAATACCGGACCGGCCAGAATCACGGTCGGGATCGCCAGGATGGTACCGAACAGCAGGGTTTTACCCATATCGGCGTGGAAGATGGTCGCGATAGCGGTTGGGCCCGGGTGCGGAGGCAGGAAGCCGTGGGTCACGGACAGCGCAGCCGCCATTGGCACACCGACGAACAGTAATGGGATGTTGGCCGCCGCCGCGATGGTGAACACCAATGGCAACATCAGGACGAAGCCCACCTCAT
Organism: Enterobacter cancerogenus; assembly: GCF_019047785.1. Lineage (NCBI taxonomy): Bacteria > Pseudomonadati > Pseudomonadota > Gammaproteobacteria > Enterobacterales > Enterobacteriaceae > Enterobacter > Enterobacter cancerogenus. The sequence goes on from NZ_CP077290.1 coordinate 3,068,154, forward strand.
AGAACAGCGCGAAACCGACGGTAAAACCGGTTAATACCACCGCCCACTGAATGTGCTGTTTGCCGAATTTGGCAATCAGCGTGGTGGCAATACGCTGCGCGCCACCGCAGTCCGCCAGCATTTTGCCGAGCATGGCACCAAAGCCCATGATCAACGCCAGGCTGCCGAGCGTGCCGCCGACGCCGGCTTTAATTGAGCTGATAACTTTTACCAGCGGCATGCCTTGCATCAGACCGACTGCAAGTGCCACCAGAACCAGAGCGATAAATCCGTTCAGTTTGAAACGGATCATCAAGAGCAGTAATAACACAACACCGATAGCGACGATGACTAATGGCATGATTTACCTGGCCTTTGAATTGTTATGGGTAACGTCATTGTTTCAACGACAAATTCCGATTGTCCCAACTGGGAACAGAGCGTTAACGGCACTAATACGGTCGCCTGTGAAACGATTAAGTTTAGTCGGCTGTTATGGGTATGTTTAGTGTCCGCAGGAATGATACGGGTAACATGACGTGATTGAGAATCACCCAGGCAGGCAAAATTTAAATAATGAGACGCAGGTCAACATATACAGAGGGGAGAGGCGGGCAAACAAAAGCCGGGCGGCGGCTTCGCCTTACCCGGCTTACGAATCAAAATGTGCAGCGTCACTGTAGGCCCGGTAAGCGCAGCGCCACCGGGCAAAGGCAGACGGCTTAGTAGTAAGAGTGCTCGCCGCGCTGGTGTTCGGTCAGGTCACGCACGCCTTTCAGCTCAGGAAACTCGTTCAGCAGCTGCTTCTCGATCCCTTCTTTCAGCGTCACGTCAACCATAGAACAGCCGTTACAGCCGCCGCCGAACTGAAGAATAGCCAGGCCATCTTCGGTGATTTCCATCAGGGTGACGCGACCACCGTGGCCGGCCAGCTGTGGGTTAATCTGGGACTGCAACATGTACTCCACGCGTTCCATCAGCGGAGCATCGTCAGACACTTTACGCATTTTCGCGTTCGGTGCTTTCAGGGTCAGCTGGGAACCCAGCTGGTCTGTGACAAAATCAATCTCCGCATCCTCAAGATACGGCGCGCTCAGCTCATCGACATAGGCCGTGAGCTGCTCAAATTTAAGGGCAGTGTCGGTTGCTTCCACGGCGTCCGGTGGACAATAAGAGACACCACATTCTGCATTCGGAGTGCCTGGATTGATCACAAACACGCGGATCTGCGTCCCTTCTTCCTGATTTGCCAGCAGTTTGGCAAAGTGCGCTTGTGCAGAATCGGAAATACGGATCATAGCTTTGGCCTAATAGTTGACTAAATTACCTGGGTATAATCATACGCCCATTGAAGAAGGGCTACAAGGTACGGCACAGACACCATACCTGAACCGACGCGGCGCCGCTTTGCAAAAGCAGCCGTGAAAGTTCGGCGACGGTGCTGCCCGTGGTGACGACATCATCCACCAGCGCGATATGGAGGCCGTTGACCGGCAATTCAAGGCGAAAGGCATTTTTCAGGTTTCGTTTGCGCAGCCGCGCGTTGAGCCGGTGCTGGGTCGCGGTGGCCTGAACGCGCGTTAATGCTGAGGAAGGGTAACGACACCCGAGCCAGTGGGCGAGCGGACGGCAAAGCAGGTCGCTTTGGTTGTAGCCTCGCCGCCAGTGGCGACGGCGATACAGGGGCACGTTCATGATCATGTCCACGCCTGGTAGCTGGCGCGTGCGTCGCGCCTGTAAAAGCGCCAGCAGCAGCAGACGGGCGAGGGGGCGCGCCAGCGAACTCTGACTGGAAAACTTCAGGGAATGAATCAGACCGCTCAGGGGCGGAACGTAGTGGTCTACTGCCACCAGGGCACACCACGGCGGCGGTTTTTTCAGGCAGCGGCCGCACGGGAGCTGCGGGCTAGTCGCCGGTAAACCACATTGCGGGCAGCCGCTGATACGCCCTTGCAGCGAGCGCGTACAGACAGAACAGATGCCCCATCCGCTCAGCGTAAGCGGCATTCGGCATAGCCAGCACAAGCCGGGCGCTGTTAGCATAGACAACCTCCATGTCAAAAAGAGAACGATAGCTGATGAAGACGCTGTGGTGGCAGACCGTTGGGACGGGAAATTGTCATCTTGTGCTGCTGCACGGATGGGGACTGAACGCCGAAGTGTGGCGTTGCGTAAGTGAGGAACTGGCCTCGCATTTTACACTGCATCTGGTGGATTTGCCCGGCTATGGCCGCAGCAGCGGCTATGGTGCGATGACGCTTGCTGAGATGGCAAACGAGGTCCTGGACGCGGCGCCGCAAAACGCCATCTGGCTGGGCTGGAGCCTGGGCGGGCTGGTGGCGAGCCAGATTGCGCTTACCCATCCCGAACGCGTGCAGGCGCTGGTCACCGTGGCCTCGTCGCCCTGTTTCAGCGCGCATGATGCATGGCCGGGGATCAAACCGGAGGTGTTGGCCGGGTTCCAGCAGCAGTTGAGCGCTGATTTCCAGCGCACGGTGGAGCGTTTTCTGGCGCTACAGACGATGGGCACGGAAACGGCGCGTCAGGATGCGCGTACGCTGAAACAGACCGTGCTCGCTCTGCCGATGCCGGACGTGGCGGTCCTCAACGGCGGGCTGGAAATCCTGAGAACGGTCGATCTGCGTGAACCGCTTGCCTCACTGGCGCTGCCGCACCTGAGGATCTACGGCTATCTTGATGGCCTGGTGCCGCGCAAAGTTGTTCCTCTGCTTGATGCGATTTGGCCGGAAAGTGAATCGCTGGTAGTGGCGAAAGCCGCCCATGCGCCGTTTATCTCTCATCCTGAGGAGATCGTGTCTGCGCTCGTTGCGCTACGTCAACGTGTGGCCTGACTGATTTCTCACCCGCCTGGCAAAAATGCCGCACCGCAACAATACTCAAGGTGTCGTTGCGGTTGTTTTGCCTACGATAATCAAAACAACAATCCTAAGGAGAGTCGGGTTATGAAACTTGTTACAGGTATTGTCACTTCTCTGGTTATTGGGTCTCTGTCATTTGGCGTGTTTGCGGCAGAAGAGCTGCAAAAAGATAAGGTCAAAGAGATGAATCTGACCAAGGTGGGGGAGATCACCACGTCTGACACCACAGCACCGATGGATGCGAAGCGCGAGCTGTCCAAAAAAGCGGATGAGCTGGGCGGAAAATACTACGTGATTACCAGCGCGCAGAAAGACACCAAAAACGTGCATGCTACGGCTGAAGTCTTTAAGTAATACAACAGAGCCGGGCAGTTACGCCCGGCTCTCGCTTAACGCAGCGCCCACCACTCCCTGAGGCAGGCCTTTCCTTCAGGACAGCTTTTGCAACTGCCCGACAGGCAATCGTTCGGCTCTTCCTGAATACGCACGGCTTTCCCCATGGCTTCGAGCCTTTCCAGCATGGCATCGATCATCGGTTGCGGCGTATGCAGGTTGATGCTCAGCTGTTTTGCCTCCATCCGTCCCTGTAATGCCAGTAAATCCCGAACCTGAATTAACGATGCCATGGTGTTCACCTCTTAATGACAGTCGCCAGCCGGGCTGTTGCAGCAGGTAGCGGGGGTTTTACGGGTCGCCAGCAGGTTAACGTCAACGCGGCTACGCGCCCGACGCAGCAGGCCGATCACGACCACGTTGAACAGGATCACCGCCAGAATGCAGACCAGGCTGTAGCGCGGATGCTGGCTGAAGTTAGCCGCCTGATAAAACACCGTCGACAGCGAGTAGGCGATGTTAAGCCCCCACAGTACGGAGAAGCCCATCCAGCCGCGGCTGGATTCACGGGCAATCGCCCCCATCACGGAGATGCACGGAATGTACAGCAGCACGAAGATCAGGTAGCTGTAGGCCGCTGACGCGCTGCCAAACTTCTCGCTCATCACGCCCATGGCACCGGTGGCCATTTCGCCGTCGCCTTTACTGGCTTCGATGGGGTTTGCCAGAACGCTCAGGCTAAAGGTGTCTTTCAGGCTCTGCCAGGTCTCATCCACCGCGCCGAGCAACTCGTCACCGAGGTGAAACTCTGCCGGGTTAAACTCCTGCTCCTGAATGTTTTCAGCGGTGTAGAGGGTGTTGAGCGTACCCACAACCACCTCTTTTGCCATCGCCCCGGTGAACAGGCCCACGGTCGCCTGCCAGTTATCTTCATGCACGCCAATCGGTTTGAACACCGGTGTGATGACGCGGCTGACGGAGGCCAGCGCGGAGTCGTTGATGTTATCTGCCGCTTGTCCGCTCAGGGTAAAACTGTTCAACGCGCTCAGGAAAATACTGACAATCACGATAACTTTACCGGCACGCAGTACGAAGCCTTTCAGGCGCTGCCAGGTCTGGATCACCAGGCTCTTAAGATGCGGCACGTGGTAAACCGGCAGTTCCATCACAAACGGCGACGCTTCACCGCGCATGATGGTGTGTTTGAGCATCAGGCCGGTCAGGATCGCCATCACGATGCCCAGCACGTACAGCGAGAAGACCGCCAGCGCACCCTGCTGGCCAAAAAAGGCCGCCGCAAAGACCGCAAAGATAGCCAGTCGTGCGCCGCAGGACATAAACGGCGCCATCATGATGGTCATCAGACGTTCACGTGGGGCATCGAGCGTGCGCGCGCCCATCACCGACGGGACGTTGCAGCCGAAGCCGACAATCAGCGGTACGAAGGATTTACCCGGCAGGCCCAGCGCCTGCATCAGGCGGTCCATCACGAACGCGGCGCGGGCCATGTAGCCGGAGTCCTCAAGGAAGGAGAGGAACAGGTACATCATGCCAATCTGCGGCACCAGCGGCAGAACGGTATTGATACCGCCGCCCAGGCCCTGGGCGAGGAAGATGGTCAGCCATTCCGGGAAGTGCAGGGTGTAACCCAGCCACTGAATGCCGTGCACGAAGATCGCAACCGATCCGGCGTCGAAAATAGGCTGTAACGCACCGCCGATGTTAATGGCGAGCAGGAACATGAGGTACATCACGAGCAGGAAAACGGGCAGGCCGAGGAAACGATTGAGGACAATTTTATCAATCGCGGCGGTAAAGCGGCTCGGTTCTGCCGTTAACGCGTTGCTGACCACGTCGCAAATGGCCGCGATGGCCTGATAGCGCGCATCCGCGATATGCAGAGCCGGGTCGTCGAGTTCGTCGTTGAGACGCGCCAGCGCAACGTCCAGCTTATCCGCCGCGTTGCCTGCATAGGCGCGGCTGTAAATATCGCCTTCCAGCATCTGCAGGCCGAGCCACTGGCGCTGGCGGGCGGGCAGGGTGCCGTCCATTGCCTGTGCCAGGGCGCTGGCTTCGCGCAGCAGCGGCCGGGCGTAATGCACCAGCTCAACGTCGCTGTTTCCGGTATGACGGTCAATCGCCAGCTTCAGGGCATCAATGCCGCGAGCGCGGGTCGAAACCAGCGGCACCACCGGGCAGCCCAGACGGGCGGAGAGCGCGTCGATATCAATACGCAGATTCTGCTTTTCCGCAATGTCGAGCATGTTGAGCGCGACGATGCAGGGAATGCCCAGCTCAAGCAGCTGCAGCGTCAGGTAGAGGTTACGCTCCAGGTTGGAGGCGTCCACGACGTTAATCAGTAAGTCTGCATCGCCGCTCAAAATATAGTGGCAGGCGATCTGCTCATCGAGCGAGGTTTGCGAAGAGATGGTGGTTAACGAATAGGTGCCGGGCAGGTCAACTAACGTTACCTGATTATCCGTGGTCGTGAATTGACCCTCTTTTCGTTCTACCGTTACGCCTGCCCAGTTCCCCACGCGCTGACGTGCGCCGGTAAGCTGGTTAAATAAGGTTGTCTTGCCGGAATTAGGATTGCCAATTAAGCCAATAGTTAATTTTTTCATTGTAATAGACTCACTGAAACCGCTGGCGTGTTATCGGGATAAGGATTCGACTTCAATTAATGCGAGGTCTTTTTTACGCAATACCAGATTGACGCGTCGGGTTTCGATATGAACGGGATCGCCCAGGGGCGCAACGCGTACGACCTGGAATGACGAGCCGGGGAGCATGCCCAACGACAGCAGCTTCTGCCGATAGGCCGGGCTAATTTCACGGGTAAAACCGGTAATTTTCCATGCACTGTCTGGTGTAAATTGCATAATGCCTGATTCCACGGAAGGTTAAATAATCTACTACAGGATGATAATGAGAATAGTTTTTATCAGCAATAATAAAAATGTGACGGGATGTTGTCGGCGCAATTAATTTCGCGCCAGTTTGACCTTGCTCAATATTAGTGATTTTAAGAAATGAAGCGCAAAAGGGTTATTTGTTAAAGATGTGATAAATAGTGGTGTATATACGGATATACAACCGGTTTCATATTTTTGATAAATGAGTGAGGACTTAATTATTTAATTTTCTGCGATCTGTATGCCGGGCGGCACTGCGTTTGCCCGGCCTACAAAAACTCATGCCCGGTAAACGTCGCGCCACCGGGCGTTTAGTCACTTAGCGCTTCTTACCCATTGCCGCCGCCAGCGCATCCATCATCGCGCTGTTGCCAGCCGGTTGTGCCTCGCGTCCGCGTGGTTTTGCCGCTTTGGTCGCCGGGCGCTGCTGTTCGCGGCCACCGCCGTTGCTGCCACGGCGCGCGTTGGTTTCGCCAGGTTGCTCGTCCAGACGCATGGTCAGGGCGATACGCTTGCGCTGCAGATCCACTTCCAGCACCTTCACCTTCACGATGTCGCCCGCTTTGACCACGGTGTGCGGATCTTCCACGAACTTGTCGGCGAGGGAGGAGATATGGACCAGGCCATCCTGATGCACACCGATATCGACAAACGCACCAAAGTTGGTGACGTTAGTCACTGCGCCTTCCAGCACCATGCCCGGCAGCAGGTCGTTCATGGTTTCGACGCCGTCAGCAAAGGTGGCGGTTTTAAACTCAGGACGCGGATCGCGGCCCGGCTTTTCCAGCTCTTTGATGATGTCCGTCACGGTCGGCACGCCGAACTGTTCGTCGGTGAAATCGACCGCTTTCAGATTACGCAGCGCGCTGTTATCGCCCATCAGATCTTTCAGCGCCTGCTGGGTGGCCGCCAGAATACGTTCCACGACAGGATAGGCTTCCGGGTGAACGGTGGACGCATCCAGCGGGTTGTCGCCATGGTTGATACGCAGGAAGCCCGCGCACTGCTCAAAGGCTTTCGGCCCCAGACGGCTCACCTTCAGGAGCTGCTGGCGGTTCTTGAACTGACCGTTCTCGTCGCGCCAGGCCACAATGTTCTGCGCCATCATGCGGGTTAAGCCCGCTACGCGCGTCAGCAGGGGAACGGAAGCGGTGTTGAGGTCTACGCCGACGGCGTTAACACAGTCTTCTACTACCGCATCCAGCTTGCGTGCCAGCTGCGTCTGGCTCACGTCGTGTTGATACTGGCCCACGCCGATGGATTTCGGGTCTATCTTCACCAGCTCCGCCAGCGGATCCTGCAGACGGCGGGCAATTGAGACGGCACCGCGCAGTGAAACGTCGAGATCCGGGAACTCCTGCGCCGCCAGTTCGGACGCGGAATAAACGGACGCGCCCGCTTCGCTGACGATGACCTTCTGCGCCGTGACTTTCGGGAACTGCTTCTGTACATCCAGGTAGAAACGCTCGGTTTCGCGTGACGCGGTGCCGTTACCGATGGCAACCAGCTCAACGTTGTACTTCTCGCAAAGCGCCGCTACCGCAACAGCCGCTTTGGCTGCCTGGCCGGTATGCGGATAGATGGTGTCGGTCGCGACCAGCTTGCCGGTCCCGTCAACCACCGCCACTTTCACGCCGGTACGCAGGCCCGGATCGAGGCCCATGGTCGCGCGCAGGCCCGCCGGCGCGGCCATCAGCAGGTCGTGCAGGTTACGGGCAAAGACGTTGATCGCCTCGTCTTCCGCACGCTCGCGCACGGTACCCATCAGCTCGGTTTCGAGGTGCATCAGCACCTTAATGCGCCACGTCCAGCTCACCACGCCTTTACGCCAGGCATCTGCCGGGGCGTTGTTCAGGCGCAGGCCGAGGTGGTCGATGATGATCTGCTCGCAGTGGCTCTCTTTTGGCGGCTCGTCGAACTGAGGGTCGGCATTCAGGGAGAGCTGCAATACGCCTTCGTTGCGGCCGCGGAACATGGCCAGCGCGCGGTGCGACGGCGCGGTAGAAATCGGTTCGTGATGGTCGAAGTAGTCGCGAAACTTCGCGCCTTCCTCCTCTTTACCGCTGACAACGGTCGAGACGATGTGGGCATTCTTCCACAGATAATCACGCACTTTGGCGAGCAGCGCCGCGTCTTCAGAGAAGCGCTCCATCAGAATATAGCGTGCGCCATCGAGCGCAGCCTTGGTGTCCGCCACGCCTTTATCGGCGTCGATAAATTTCGCGGCTTCGGTGTCCGGATCGTGAGAGGGGTCGTTCCACAGCAGATCGGCCAGCGGCTCAAGACCTGCTTCGATCGCAATCTGCCCGCGCGTGCGGCGCTTCGGTTTGTACGGTAGATAGAGATCTTCTAATTCGGTTTTGCTGAGGGTGCCGTTAATGGCTTTTTCCAGATCGCTGGTCAGTTTGCCCTGCTCGCCGATGGATTTCAGGATGGCCTGACGTCGGTCTTCCAGCTCGCGCAGGTAGCCCAGGCGGGTCTCCAGATTACGCAGCTGTGTGTCATCCAGACCACCGGTGACTTCCTTACGATAACGTGCAATAAACGGCACGGTGTTCCCTTCATCAAGCAGGCGAACGGCAGCTTCTACCTGTTCGGCTCTGGCCTGAATATCACCCGCAATAATGCGGCAGAGCGACTCTTTCATCATGGCTTTATCATCTGTTGGGTCGAAAAATCAGGGGATAGTTATACGGGCTGACACGAAAAAATGCCAGCCGCGGAGGGCGCTCTCGGACTATTTAACGTACTCGATTTCGTTCACGTACCAGCTCGCTTCCCCGCCAGGGGTCTGGACAACGGCTAAATCGCCCACTTCCTTTTTCAGCAGGGCGCGGGCCATGGGGGAATCGATGGAGATGTAATCCTTACGACCAAAAATTTCATCGTAGCCGACAATCCGAAAACGCAGGGTATCGCCGTCGTCATTCTCTATTTCCACCCACGCGCCAAAGAACACTTTGCCCTCCTGCTGCGGGGAGTAATCGACGATTTTGAGGTGTTCGAGGCATTTCGTCAGGTAGCGTACGCGGCGGTCGATTTCGCGCAGCCGCTTTTTGTTGTACTGGTAGTCAGCATTTTCGCTGCGATCGCCCAGGCTCGCAGCCCAGGTGACTTTTTTGGTCACTTCCGGACGCTCTTCGCGCCACAGGTAATCCATCTCTTTTTTGAGCTTCTCGTACCCTTCGCGGGTGATCAGGGGCGTTTTCATGGTGTGACCTTCTGACTCGACATCGTTGCAAACCTTTCGCACATTACGTATCACATAAAATAACAGACAGTGTAAATAAGGGGTTATGTGATGATGTGTGCAGATAAGCTGCTGTTAAATATGCTTTGTAACAATTTCGACTAGAATTTATACCAGAATTCGCTGGTCGAATACGTGCACTTTTTTAGAATACGCTGTTATTAAACGATCCGAACCTTTGGGAGTACACATAATGCAAGAGAACTATAAAATTCTGGTCGTGGATGACGACATGCGCCTGCGCGCGCTGCTCGAACGTTATCTGACCGAGCAGGGCTTCCAGGTTCGTAGCGTGGCGAACGCCGAGCAGATGGACCGTCTGCTGACTCGCGAATCCTTCCACCTGATGGTCCTCGACCTGATGCTGCCGGGCGAAGACGGCCTCTCTATTTGCCGCCGCCTGCGTAGCCAGAGCAACCCGATGCCGATCATCATGGTGACGGCGAAGGGCGAAGAAGTTGACCGTATCGTGGGCCTGGAGATCGGCGCTGACGACTACATTCCAAAACCGTTCAACCCGCGCGAGCTGCTGGCCCGTATCCGCGCCGTGCTGCGCCGTCAGGCGAACGAACTGCCTGGCGCACCGTCGCAGGAAGAGGCGGTTATCGCCTTCGGCAAGTTTAAGCTGAACCTCGGTACCCGCGAGATGTTCCGTGAAGACGAGCCAATGCCGCTGACCAGCGGTGAGTTTGCCGTCCTGAAAGCGCTGGTGAGCCACCCGCGTGAGCCGCTCTCCCGCGATAAGCTGATGAACCTGGCGCGTGGCCGCGAATACTCCGCAATGGAACGTTCCATCGACGTGCAGATCTCCCGTCTGCGCCGCATGGTGGAAGAAGATCCGGCGCATCCTCGTTACATTCAGACCGTATGGGGTCTGGGCTACGTCTTTGTCCCGGACGGCGCTAAAGCATGAGGCGAATGCGCTTCTCACCGCGAAGCTCGTTTGCCCGCACTCTGCTCCTGATTGTCACCTTGCTGTTTGTCAGCCTGGTGACAACCTACCTGGTGGTGCTGAACTTTGCGATCCTGCCGAGCCTCCAGCAGTTTAATAAGGTTCTGGCGTACGAAGTCCGTATGCTGATGACCGATAAACTGCAGCTGGAGGACGGCACGCAGTTAGTTGTCCCTCCGGCGTTTCGCCGTGAAATCTACCGTGAACTGGGTATTTCGCTTTACTCGAATGAGGCGGCGGAAGACGCGGGTCTGCGCTGGGCGCAGCACTATGAATTCCTCAGCCAGCAAATGGCGCAGCAGCTGGGTGGCCCAACCGAAGTGCGCGTTGAGGTCAACAAAAGCTCGCCCGTCGTCTGGCTGAAAACCTGGCTGTCACCCAACATCTGGGTGCGCGTCCCGCTGACTGAAATCCATCAGGGCGACTTCTCTCCGCTGTTCCGCTATACCCTTGCGATCATGCTGCTGGCGATAGGGGGCGCGTGGCTGTTTATCCGTATACAGAACCGACCGCTGGTCGACCTGGAGCACGCGGCGCTGCAGGTCGGTAAAGGGATTATTCCACCGCCGCTGCGCGAGTATGGTGCGTCGGAGGTGCGTTCGGTGACGCGCGCCTTTAACCACATGGCGGCAGGCGTGAAGCAGCTGGCGGACGACCGCACGCTGCTGATGGCGGGTGTGAGCCATGACCTGCGTACTCCGTTGACGCGTATTCGTCTGGCAACCGAGATGATGGGCGAGCAGGACGGGTATCTCGCCGAGTCCATCAACAAGGACATCGAAGAGTGTAATGCCATTATCGAGCAGTTCATTGACTACCTGCGCACCGGGCAGGAGATGCCAATGGAAATGGCCGACCTGAACGCAGTACTGGGTGAAGTGGTGGCCGCCGAGAGCGGTTACGAGCGTGAAATTGATACCGACCTCCAGGCGGGCGAGATTCAGGTGCGTATGCATCCTCTCTCTATCAAGCGTGCGGTCGCCAATATGGTGGTTAACGCGGCGCGATACGGCAACGGGTGGATCAAGGTCAGCAGCGGCTCAGAACTTAACCGCGCGTGGTTCCAGGTGGAAGACGATGGTCCGGGCATTAAGCCTGAGCAGCGTAAACACCTGTTCCAGCCGTTTGTACGCGGCGACAGTGCGCGCAGTACCAGCGGAACGGGTTTAGGCCTCGCGATTGTGCAGCGTATTGTCGATAACCATAACGGGTTGCTGGAGATTGGCACCAGCGAGCGGGGCGGTTTGAGCATTCGCGCCTGGCTACCGGTGCCGGTAACGCGTGGGCAGGTGAAAGAGAGTTAAAAAAGGGTGGCATCTGCCACCCTTTTTTTGTAGGTCGGGTAAGGCGATGCCGCCACCCGACAAAAATACGACCTCTGCGGTCTGATGCCCTCACCCTGGCCCTCTCCCACGGGGAGAGGGAGATGGGTTACAGCTTTGGTCCCGCACTCACCAGCGCAACGCCCGCCGGGGTGTCGGTATACTTCTCAAAGTTCTCAATAAACAGCTTCGCCAGCGATTCCGCCTTCTCACGCCACTGCTCCGGTGAGCCGTAGGTATTGCGCGGGTCGAGAATACGCGTCTCCACGCCCGGCAACTCCGTCGGGATCGCCAGATCAAACATCGGCAGCGTGAAGGTTTCGGCGTTATCCAGCGAACCATCCAGAATGGCGTCGATAATGGCGCGGGTATCTTTGATAGAGATACGTTTGCCGGTGCCGTTCCAGCCGGTGTTCACCAGATACGCCTGCGCGCCGACGGCCTGCATGCGTTTCACCAGCACTTCAGCGTACTGTGTCGGGTGCAGCGACAGGAACGCCGCGCCGAAGCAGGCGGAGAAGGTTGGCGTTGGCTCCGTTACGCCACGCTCGGTCCCCGCCAGTTTAGCGGTAAAGCCGGAGAGGAAGTGGTACTGCGTCTGGCTGGCCGTCAGGCGAGAAACTGGCGGCAACACGCCGAACGCATCAGCCGTCAGGAAAATCACCTTCGTCGCGTGACCCGCTTTTGACACCGGCTTAACGATATTGTCGATGTGATAGATCGGGTAAGAGACGCGGGTGTTCTCGGTTTTCGAGGCGTCGTCGAAGTCGATGGAGCCATCGGCACGCACGGTGACGTTTTCCAGCAGCGCATCGCGACGGATGGCGTGGTAAATATCCGGCTCCGCCTCTTCAGACAGGCGAATGGTCTTCGCGTAGCAGCCGCCTTCAAAGTTAAACACGCCGTCATCATCCCAACCGTGTTCGTCGTCGCCAATCAGGCGGCGTTTCGGATCGGTGGAGAGGGTGGTTTTACCGGTGCCGGACAGGCCGAAGAATACCGCCACATCGCCTTTCTCCCCAACGTTTGCCGAGCAGTGCATTGAGGCAATACCGCGCAGCGGCAGCAGGTAGTTCATCACCGAGAACATCCCTTTCTTCATTTCGCCGCCGTACCAGGTCCCGCCGATCAGCTGGATGCGCTCGGTCAGGTTGAAGGCGATGAAGTTTTCGGAGTTCAGGCCCTGCTCTTTCCACTGTGGGTTAGTGCATTTCGCGCCGTTCATCACGATGAAGTCAGGGGTGAAATCGTGCAGCTCTTCGTCGGTTGGGCGAATAAACATGTTCTTCACGAAATGCGCCTGCCAGGCCACTTCGGTGATAAAACGCACGGAGAGACGGGTGTCGGCGTTCGCGCCGCAGAAAGCATCGACAATAAACAGACGCTTGCCGGAAAGTTGATGGGTGACGAGCCCTTTCAGATGCTGCCAGGTTTCCGGGGAGAGCGGTTTGTTATCGTTCTTCCCTTTGCCTTTATCAGCCCACCACAGCGTATCGCGGGTGGTTTCGTCTCGGACGATATACTTATCTTTCGGCGAACGACCGGTAAAAATACCGGTATCGACGGCGATAGCACCAAGGTTCGTCAACACACCTCGCTCGTATCCTTCCAGTGCTGGATTGAGCTCTTCCTGATACAACGTATCGTAATCGGGGTTGTAGACGACTTCCTGGACGTCGTGAATACCATAAGCCTTGAGATCTTGCGGGGTTAAACCAGTAACACGCATATCACTGCTCCTTAGCCAATATGTACTGCCTGAAATTGTAGGGTTTTTCTGGGGTTGTTAACCGCGACGGGGCTCATAGATTTACGTATCTGGACAAAACCCTTGCTAACGGAAAACGCTGCGACTCCAGTCACAGGGCAGGCGGATTATCGCAGGAATCGCTTTTTGGGTGGGGAAAATGTTCCTAAAAGGTTAAATGCTGGTGATTTTAACGGAGAGAATGTGAATGTAATCGCATACATGTTGGAAAATTACGTAAGAGTTACAGTGCTAAAAACGATTCACATCGCCTGCGGCAGTGCAGATTTCTGACTATGTTGAGGGCGCCTGTCCTGAAACAATACGCTTTTCGTGAAAAAGGGATGAGAAATGGAAAACAGTGAGACGCTGTCGCTCCCGGCGCGTGGTGCCGTGGTACTTGCCGGCGCATTGCAGGGAGCGCTGTGCTACGCGGTGACCTGGTACATCGACTATGCCAGCTTGCCGTCCAACACGCTGTGGCTGCTGTGCCTGATACCCGCCACGGTGGTGATGACCACCACGCTGGCGCTTTCGGTCACGTCGCTCAACGCCCGTTTTTTATGGCTGGCGTTAGGGGGGCTCGGCGCTGTCGTGGCGGGCATGGGAGCCTGGCTTAAAGGGTCCTTGTCGGGGCTTGGGCAGTGGGACGTGAGGGAGACGCTGCTCTTTTTTGGCTTTCATCTCCTGCTGATGACGCTGTTTATCCTGCCCTGGATCCAACGGCGTCTTGCGCCAGAAGGGGCCTTTTACAGCGATTTCTATGCCAGAAACTGGCAGAACGCGCTGACGATAGCCATCGTTTTTGTCTCTAACGGCCTGTTCTGGCTGGTGCTTTTCCTGTGGGCTGAACTCTTTAAGCTCATCGGCATCGCATTTTTCGAACGGCTTTTCTTTGATACGGCCTGGTTTATTAGCCTCTCATTCGGCATCGTTTCGGCGAGTGCGGCCGTGCTGGCCCGTGTGCAGGTGCGGCTCATCGCCGCATTGCAGCATCTGCTCACGCTTATCGCCACCGGCCTGCTGCCGTTGACGGCGGCGCTGGCGTTGCTCTTTATCGGCGCATTGCCTTTCGTGGGCCTGGATACCATTTCAACCCGCATCTCCGCAGCGGGCCTGCTCACGACGCTGGCGTTACTGTTGCTGCTTCTGGTGACGGTCGTCTGGCATCCGCAGCGCCGCACGTTGCCTTACTACTCTGCACTGAACGCTTTGGTTCGCCTGGCGGTGATCGTTGTGCCGGTTTATCCCGTTCTGGCCGCATGGGCACTCTGGCTGCGCATTTCACAGTACGGCTGGTCGCCCGATCGCCTGTACGGCACGTTGGTCACTATGGTGGCGCTGGTGTGGGCGGTCGGTTTTTGCGTCAGCGTCCTTTTCTACCGTCGTGAATCGCAGAGGCTCCAGGCGTACGTCACGCCAGCGACAGGGTTGCTCTCACTGCTCTTTCTGATGTTGATCCACACCCCCGTGCTCGACCCGTGGCGCATTAGCGTGAACAGCCATATGGCGCGCTACAAGGAAGGGCGGATCTCGGCAGATCAGATAAGCCTGTATATGCTCAGCCACAGCGGGCGTAAGGGACGAGAGGCGCTGGAAATGCTGCAAAACGATCCGCAGTTTATTTCAAACCCTAAGCGCCAGCGCGAGCTTAATGGTCTTCTCTCTGGAAACCGTGGCGGGGCGGAGAAAATGACCGCCGCGATGCTGGAAAAGCAGGTCCAGCTCGCGCCGGGAATGGCCCGTCCTGACAAAGGATTATGGCAAGCCATGCTCAGCAATCAGTATCGCTTTGAGAGCTGTGATAGCGCCCAGGGTAACTGTTTGCTCATGTCGCTCGATCTCAACGGAGACGGCAAACCGGAAGCGGTACTGTATCAATTCACCGATCGCACTATCGCGGCTTACACACAAACAGACACGGGCTGGAGGATAGCCGGAGATGCGTGGAAAATGCCGGAGGCATTGACCAGAGAAGAACTCGACCGCGCATTACGGCAGGGGAGGGTGAAATCTATCGTGAAACCCTGGGCGGATATTGAGATTTTCGGGGAGCGTGTCGACATGAGTTACGACAGTTACAACAACGCGCAGTGGCGCTAACGCACTTTCTTGCCGGGTCTTGCCGGGTGGCGCTACGCTTACCCGGCCTACAATGAGCAATCATATCAAGAGATTGCACAATTATTTGTAGGCCCGTGCAAGCATAGCGCCGTCGGGCAACAGACTCAGAGCTTAGTGAACCTGCGGATCCGCCGGAGAGGCGTTATTGCGGATTTCCGCAATATCCATCGAATTGAACACGTAATGCGTGCCGCAGTAGTCACAGTGCATGTCGATTTCGCCGTCTTCCGCCATGATGCTGTCGATCTCTTCATCTGGCAGGGTTTTCAGCGCGCCCGCACAACGTTCGCGGGAGCAGGTGCACTTAAACTCAACCGCCTGCGGATCGTAAACCGTCACTTCTTCTTCGTGATACAGACGCCACAGCACGTCGGTCGCTGACAGGGTAAACAGCTCCTCCGCTTTGATGGTTTCCGTCAGCGTCGCCAGGTGCTCGAAATCGTTGGTCTGCGCGTCCTGAGCAGGCAGAACCTGCAGCAGCATACCGCCAGCCGCCGGCTGGCCGTCCACTTCACCGGTGCGGATGAACAGACGGGTAGGCAGCTGTTCAGAACGCATGAAGTAATCTTCCAGACAGGCGGCCAGGGTATCGCCTTCCAGGCCGACAACGCCCTGATAGCGCTCGCCTTCTTCTGGTGAAATGGTGATGACCAGGTAGCCATTACCCACCAGCGTTTTGAGGTCTGCGTTTTCAGGTACGTCGCCCTGAACGCGCGCCACGCCGCGCATCTGCTGCTGGTTGTTGCCGTTGATCACCGCCAGCGTCATCGGGCCATCGCCCTGCAGCTGCACGGTGATATCGCCTGCGAATTTCAGCGTGGCGGTCAGCAGGCTGGTGGCAACCAGCAGTTCGCCCAACAGGTTTTTCACCGGCAGCGGGTAGTTGTGGTTTTCCAGAATCTGTTTCCAGGTTTCGGATACGGTGACCAGCTCGCCGCGCACGGCGAATTGTTCAAACAGATAGCGGTGTAATTGGTCGTGTTGGGCCATTTTCATCTCTCGTGCAGGTGAGGTTATTCGCTCTCACCGTGTTTAAATTTCATCAGATCGCGGCGCTCTTTCTTATCCGGTCGCCGGTCCGGGTGTGGCATCGTCAGCGCGTTCATTTTGCGCGCCAGCGCGGTTTTCTCGCGCTTCTCAATGCTTTCTGCCGTCTCTTCATAAAGCAAAACGGCTTCGGTTGCGGGGCGCCGCTGCTCGGTGATGGCTTTCACCACCACCGTTTTTTCATCGTTGCCCTGGCGAAGCGTCAGGGTGGCATTCAGTTCAACCAGCTTGCTCGGTTTGCTGCGCTGGCCGTTGTAATGCACTTTGCCGCCGTCAACCATTTCACGGGCAAGGGCTCGCGTTTTATAAAAACGGGCAGCCCACAGCCATTTATCCAGTCTTACCCCATCAACGGGCTTTTCTTTCATGGCGTCTCCTTCACGGTGAGTGAGGGGATCATCCGGCGATAATCGTTCAGCCCCGGATGCCGCACGTAGCTTTTCTCGGCCAGGCCAGAATCAGGATTGGTCACGCCCAGGCAGTAGCGGATCCCGAACGTGGCGGCCGCATCCAGAATCGGCTCACTGTCATCAATGAACAGGGTTCGCTCCGGCTGTAAACCGGTCTCTTCCGCTACCGCATGCCACAAACGCTGATCCTCTTTCGGATAACCAAATGTGTGGGTGGAAAGTAATAAATCAAGGTGCGCAGCAAGACCGGTGTGTTCCAGCTTCACGGCCAGGTTATGAGGATGCGCGTTGGTCAGCAAAATACGGCGCTTGCCGCTTGCTTTCAGGGCATCCAGGAACGGCACCGTGTCTTCACGCAAGACGGCGCGCGGCCCCTGCGTCGTCGTCATGGCGCAAATATCCAGGCCGAGGCGCTCGCTCCAGTAATCAAGACAGTACCAGTTTAGCGTATGCTGCACCGCGCTATATTGCGAACGAATGAATTCCTGCGCTTCTGCGGCGGAGATACCCTGCTGCTCGCCATAGGTTTCCGGCACCAGCTTTTGCCAGAAGTAGTTATCAAAGGCGAGATCGAGCAGCGTGCCGTCCATATCCAGCAGGACGGTATCGACGTCCTGCCAGGCGATATCAAGATGCATAAGGGAAACTCCAGCCAGAAGAAACGTGCGCGACAGGGTAGCACATCTTGTCGCGCGGTGACGTTATCCGATCAGGCTCTCGGGGGCGGAGATAAGCTGAGGATTAAGGCAGTTTTCATAATATTGCTGGATGTCGGCCAGACGCGAACGCGAGCGCTGATAGCGGCGTACCGCCAGATAGCCGTTGCAAATAATGCACACCAGCATCGTGAGCATCAGCAGGGAGGTGCCAATGTAACGCCATAACCCGGCGCTATCCGGCATGCGGTGCAGGCCGATATGACGCGTGCCGTTGGCATCGGTATAAATCCCCGTCACGATCCCTTCTGCGGTGAACGGCGTTTGCATCAGCATCTGCGCCAGCCGCTGGAACTCACCCCACTGTTCCTGAGCAGGGTAGTCGTAAAGAGAGACCTGAGGATAAGGCTGGTCGACCAGGTCGCTGCCCTCATCGCTGGCGATAACAAAGCCGCCCGGTGCCGGGCTGTTTAGTGCCTGCGCCGCACGAGTGGTTTCGCGCATCACGAACGGCGCGGTGGACGTTGCCACCAGGTTGTCCAGCGACTCGGCGCTGACCGGGCGCAGCAGCACGTTGACGCCATCCAGCCGTCCCGCTTCGGCGCGTTTCACCAGGGCATCCCAGTCTTTGCTGTTACCCAGGTTCACGAGGGCGTTTTTGAGGCGTACGCACTCGTCCTGAGCGGAACACAAATCCTCTGTCTTCAGCACGATTTCACCGAAGTCATCGAGCAGTACCATGCCGGATTTTTGAATTGCCGAGCGCAGCGCCGGGCTGACGCGAGAATCATCATCCGGTTTGGGATGAAGCTGGCGGTTGACCGTCTGGGTGAGCGCATTGGCTTTGGTGACGATATCCGATTCCGGTAACGGCAGGGGAGGCGCGTCGTTCCAGATAATTTGCGAACAGTCGAACGGCATAAACGGTGAATTCTGACGGGTGTTCCACGCGCCCGGCGCATGGATATTACACATGCCTGTGCCCTTCAGACGCAGCGTATCGCCTACGCGCACGCCCGCGTCGTCCAACTGTTTAACGCTGGTGGCTTCGACGGTTTGCGCCCCTTTAAACCACGACAGGGTGAATTTGATCGGCATATCCAGCGGAACGAAAAGCAGCAGCATCGCGAAGACCAGTGCGGCCCCCCCGGCGATAACCGTGCTACGCAACCAGTGCTGAAGCGGGAAGTTTTTCACTTCATCATGCAGGGAGAGATACCGCCCCTGGCGCACAACGTGGCGGTCGAGATAGATATCAATATCCGTTTTATGGCCTAAATCCTGGACGATCCACGGTTGCCAGTGGCGTGGGTAGATCAGATCGATAATGCCAAGCGAGATATTGTTGAGATGTTCCTGATCGTTCTCGCCGAACAACCCCCAGCGCTTTGGCGTTCCGCGCAGGCAGTGGATTTCACGCAGCGAAGTTTTCGCGGGAGGGGCATACAGGCCCCATAACCCGGCGGCCAGCAGCAGGATAGCCCCCCCGGCGAGCCATGGCACGAACACGTCGGGCGTGAGCAGGCAGAAGAAAAACAGCAGGAACGCGACCACGATCAGCACCGCTTCGCGGATGCCATCCGGGCGGCTCAGGGCGTACTCTTCATGCGTCTCCTGACGGATGTTCAGCAGCTCAATCTGCTCGGTCTCTTCACCCCGAATCGAGGCCTGCGTGGAGCTTGCACGCTCCAGCGCAAAGCGCGGCGCTTCCTGAACGTATTCGCTCAGGGTGTGGCCGTTAAGCGTAATCACTAGCGGAAGGGCGTCGGTATGGATCAGCTCTACGCTGTTCTCATCGTTGATGTACTGCTCCCAGAAAGGCGGCAGATGCACCTCAACCGAGTCGAGGTAGTAGCGCCATTTATTGGGATCGTCGGTAGTGATGCCATAGCGGGTAATGGAACGCGTCACGCACAGCACCGTGTCGCTTTGCGCGTTCAGGTTGAGCGATACCGGCGCGGCAGTCGCCCCCGTCGGCCCGGGCGACTGCTGAGAGCGATTAAGCGTTTCAAGGTATTGTTCAACTGCGCTGCGTTCTTCTGGCGACAGCTTACGCGTGGTCGCGCCAGCAAAAGCGTTCAGGAAGGGCAGCCGATATCGGCGATGTACGCGACGCCTGTATAGCCACCCTGCAATCATTGCGCCGGCCAGCATAGCAGCGAGAAAAATCAAAATGGTGCTCATGCTTTCCCCATCTTACTTAATTTTCTTACAGGTGTAGTCAGTTGCACCTTTAAAAATGAAACAGAGTCTGTGGTTGGCTATCGGCAAGTAAGGAGTCGAACTTGAGCATTTTGAAGCGCATCCCAGTGATCGATGATGATAGCAAAGCCTGCCATGGCGCGATATCAGCAAATTCCTGGAAACATTTCAACCTCTTGACTTTTCTTTTGAATTGAGAACTACATCCTTTTACGTTGCAAGAATGTAAATAAAGAACAATTGACATTGCCGAAACCGTGCGGCATATCGCACAATAAAGCCAGATCACACAGCAAAGACCCATCAAGATGAGCAAACCACTACAAAAACCCACCATTCTGCACGTTGAAACGGTCGCGAAATCGCGTCTGTTTAATGTCGAAAGCGTGGACCTGGAGTTCAGCAACGGTGTGCGTCGCGTTTATGAACGTATGCGCCCGTCATCGCGCGAAGCGGTGATGATCATTCCCATCGTTGACGATCATCTGATTTTGATCCACGAATACGCTGTGGGAACGGAATCCTATGAGCTTGGGTTCCCGAAAGGGCTGATTGACCCGGGCGAGTCGGTGTTTGAAGCGGCAAACCGCGAGCTAAAAGAAGAGGCGGGTTTTGGCGCAAACGCGCTGTCGTTCCTCAAAAAACTGAGCATGGCACCGTCCTACTTTTCCAGCAAAATGAACATTGTGGTGGCGGAAGACCTCTACCCAGAATGGCTGGAAGGGGACGAGCCTGAGCCGTTGCCGCAGGTTCGCTGGCCGCTGGCGCATCTGATGGATCTGCTGGAAGAGCCGGACTTTACCGAAGCGCGTAACGTGAGCGCGCTGTTCCTGGTGCGGGAATGGCTGAAAGGACAGGGGCGGCTGTAGCCCATAAAAAAGCCGGGTGGCGGCGTCGCCTTACCCGGCCTGCGATGTTATGCCCGATTTTTATCGGGCATTTTATTTTTTAAAACAGCTCGTGCGTCTCGCCGTTATCAATCAGCTCTGTACCCACCTCATGCACCGCCTGCGTGGTTGGCTGGGTGCCTTCGATGAAATACTCTGCACGACTGTTGCCCCCGTTCGCCAGCTGCCCGGTGCTGCGGTCAATATTGACCGTCACTATGCCAGGTGGTGGCGTCAGCGGCTGCTCCGGCACTCCTTCCAGAACGGATTTCATGAACGCATCCCAGGCTGGCTGAGCGCTTTTTGCGCCGCCCTCATAACCGGAGATCTGATCTTTGATCGCGCCGGAAGCGGTGGTGCGGCCCAAATCGCGACGGTGATCGTCAAAGCCAATCCAGACGGAAGTCACCACGCCCGGGCCGTAACCGGAGAACCACGCGTCTTTCGAGCTGTTGGTGGTCCCCGTTTTCCCGCCGATGTCGTGGCGCTGCAAATCGCGCCCTGCACGCCAGCCGGTGCCCTGCCAGCCTGGCTCACCGAAGATGTTGGTGTTCAGCGCGCTCTTAATCAGGAATGAGAGCGGAGTGTTGATCACGTGCGGCGCATACTCAGGCGCGCCGGTTTGCGCGACCAGCGCCTGGTTGGCCTGCTCCAACTGCGGCTGCGGTACGGTTGAATTCTGCTGCTCCTGAGAGATAGCCACATCTTCCATATCCTTGTTCTCAAGCACGTTCGACTTCGGCGTATCGCCGTAAATCACCGGAATATCGCACTCGGCACAGGCGATTTTCGGTTTGGCTTCGAACAGAACGCCGCCCTGGTCGTTCTCAATTTTACTGATGAAATACGGATCGATCAGGAACCCGCCGTTTGCCATCACCGAGTACCCGCGCGCAACCTGCAGTGGGGTAAACGAGGCTGAACCCAGCGCCAGCGATTCGGTGTGAACGATGTTCTGCGCCGGGAAGCCGAAACGCTGCAGATACTCTGCGGCATAATCAACGCCCATCGCGCGCATCGCGCGTACCATCACCACGTTTTTCGACTGTCCCAGCCCCTGACGCAGGCGAATAGGGCCTGCATACTGCGCTGGCGAGTTTTTCGGCTGCCAGTCGGAACCGGCCCCGGCATCCCAGCGGGAAATCGGCACGTCGTTGAGGATGCTGGCGAGCGTCAGGCCTTTATCCATCGCCGCGGTGTAGAGGAACGGCTTGATGTTCGAGCCAACCTGACGCAGTGCCTGGGTGGCACGGTTAAACTTGCTCTGGTTGAAATCAAACCCGCCGACCAGGGCGATCACCGCACCGTTTTGAGGATTGATTGACACCAGCGCGGAGTTCACGTCCGGCACCTGCGCCAGCCACCAGGCATCACCCACCTGGCGAACCCAGATCTGCTGACCCGTCTGGACGGCGTCGGTCACTTTACGTGGCGTTGGCCCCTGCAGGGTGTCAGACCGGTACGGTCGTGCCCAGCGAATGCCCTCCATGCGCAGCGATACCGAGGTACCGTCGGCCAGCATGGCCACCGCTTCCTGCGGATCGGCCTGGGTAACAACCGCAGGCAGCAGCGGGCCGTAGGTCGGCAGCGATTTCAGCGAGTCGGTGATTTTTTTGCTGTCCCATGCGCTTTCGCCCACTTTCCACAGCACGTTCGACGGACCGCGATAGCCGTGGCGCATGTCATAATCCATCACGTTGTTACGCACCGCCTGCTGCCCCGCCTGCTGACCTTTGCGGGTCACCGTGGTGTAAACGCGATAGCCATCTTCATAGGCTTTCTCACCGTAACGCCTGACCATTTCCTGGCGAACCATTTCCGTGAGATACGGCGCGGAAAACGCGATCTCCGGGGCATGGTAGTTGGCATCGATAGCATCGCTGCGCGCCTGGTCATACTCGTTCTGGCTGATATAGCCTTCGCTCAACATACGCGACAACACAACGTTACGACGCGCCGTGGCACGTTCCAGCGAGTACAGCGGGTTAAACGTTGAAGGCGCTTTCGGCAGGCCCGCGATAGTCGCCATTTCGCTTAAGGTAAGCTGCTCGATAGGCTTACCGAAATAGACCTGCGCCGCCGCCCCCACGCCATAGGCGCGGTAGCCCAGATAGATCTTGTTGAGGTAAAGCTCAAGGAT
The DNA here is from genome assembly GCF_019047785.1 of Enterobacter cancerogenus. NCBI lineage: Bacteria > Pseudomonadati > Pseudomonadota > Gammaproteobacteria > Enterobacterales > Enterobacteriaceae > Enterobacter > Enterobacter cancerogenus. The sequence continues at coordinate 3,090,997 of NZ_CP077290.1, forward strand.
CTCATCTTTGCTCAGCAGTTGCTCAATGCGGATGGCGAGGAACACCTCTTTAATCTTACGCATCAGCGTCTTTTCAGGGCTGAGGAAGAAGTTACGCGCCAACTGCTGCGTAATGGTACTCGCCCCCTGCGACGCATGGCCGGAGAACAGCGCGACGCTGGCGGCGCGGAAAATCCCCACCGGATCGACACCGTGGTGCTCGTAAAAACGGCTGTCCTCGGTGGCAATAAAGGCCTTCACCATGACGGGCGGAATTTGGTTTAAGGTCAACGGGATACGGCGTTTTTCGCCATATTGCGCCATGAGCTCGCCATCGGCGCTATAGACCTGCATTGGGATCTGGAGACGCACATCGCGAAGCGTGGCGACATCAGGCAGCTGCGGCTCAATAAATTTGTACAAACCATAAATCGAGCCTGCTCCCAGCAGAATGCAACAGACTGCAAGGATCAATAAATACTTTACGAACTTCACCGGAGATTTCCCATTTGGTTTCACTTGGGCAGTTTCTAAACAATCGCGCGGTAGTATAAAGGCAAGCCTGATTCATTGATATAGCCGTCAACCTGACGGGCGATAAGGAGATCGTGAAGCATGGCTTTCAATACATGGCAAACGGGCGTTCATATTCAACAAGATAAGGTGATGATTGTTGCACTGGTGCGCGAGAAAACGGCCTGGCGTTTACGGCGCTGGTGGGCCGTTCCACTGGCGCAAGGCATCATCAGCGAGGGCAAAATTCACAAGCCTGACCAGCTGATTGACGCGCTGCGCGACTGGCGGCGAACGTTACCGCATTACCACCGGGTTTTTCTCGCCTTTCCCGCAACGCGAACGCTGCAACGGTCGTTTCCCCGGCCCACCCTGACGCTTTGCGACAGCGAGCAGGTCTCCTGGGTTAGCTCTGCCCTGTCGCGCGAGCTGGAGATGCCAGCCGACGCGCTGTGCTTCGATTATTCTCAGGACACTTTCAGCAGCACCTGGCATGTCACGGCGGCACAAAACAAAGAGGTGGCAACGCTCCTGGCGCTGGCGAAGGCGCTACAGCTGCGCCTGGTGGCCATTACGCCCGATGCGGGCGCGCTGGCAAACTTTCTCCCGGCGGTGGCCCCCGCTTCGTGCGTGGCCTGGCGGGATGAAAGCCAGTGGCTGTGGGCGATGCGCCACCAGTGGGGACGACGTCCGATTGATGACGCGGCCGACATCTCCGGGCTGGCGGCGCTGCTGGCGCTTTCTGCATCGGATATCGCGCTCTTTGATGCGACGCGCGATCCCTGGGAAACGCTAACGCGCTGCCAGCCCCCCTTACCCGAAAACGGTGCGGATTTTACCGTCGCCCTGGCGCTGGCGATGAGTGAGGTGCCCGCATGATCCCGGCAAACCTTTTACCCTGGCGACAGTATCGCCGGACGCGCTGCCTGCGCTTATGGGGCGTGATGTTTACGGGCTCGCTGGTGATGATCCTGACGGCATTGTCAGCCCTGCGGGTGGATAAGCTCCTGGCCCTGCGCGCGTGGCAAAGTGAATGGGCGGGTATACACGCGGTTGAACAGACGCTGAAAGCCCGCCAGCTGGCGTGGCAGGCTGCGCAAAAACGCACGGCGGTACCGGAAGCCGCGCCCCGGGTGGCGTGGCGACCGGCACTGACCTCGCTGTCGGCGCAGATCCCGGAGCAGGCGTGGCTCACGGAGCTGCGCTATCAGCCGCCGGGGCTGGTGCTGACCGGTTATGCCACTACGGCTCCGGCCCTGACGGCGATGCGGGATGCGCTCGGGCGCGTGGACGGGTTTAGCCCCGGCACCGTGGGGGCGTTGCAGCAGGATAAGCAGGGCCGCTGGGCGTTTACCTTTCAGCTGAAACATCAGGGGTAGCGCGTGGAGAGGCTGGTTGAACGCTGGTGTACAAGCCCTGCGTGGTTGCGTGTGCTCTGCTGGGGGCTGTGCAGTACTGCGCTTGTGGCGATCGGCTGGGCCGCGTTGCTGCGGCCAGTGGCGGAACAGATCGCCGAAGCACAACATCAGGTGAGTGTCGCGGGGCGTACCAACGCCTCGCTGTGGGCTGCTGTGAGAAAAATCCCGACCGAAACAGAGAAGCTGGTTGCCCCTGTGGTCAGGTCATTTTCACCGCTGGATTTTCAGGCCAACGGCACCCGGCTGGTCCACTGGAAGCCCCTTTCGCACGGCGGGGAGCTGGAGCTTGATGCCGACTGGGCGGCGATCCCCGGCATCTTTGCGCAGCTGGAACAGTGCAACGTCAGGATCGGCACCTTCGTGATAATGGCCGAATCAGGCCGGTTGCGCCTGCGGATGGAGCTGCAACATGGGGCATAGCATGCGGTTAATGATTGTCGCCTCGCTGGTGTGCCTCACGGGCATGCGCGATCCGTTCCAGCCCCCGGCAGACACCTGTCTTACCGGGCAACTGCCGCAATGGCGCTATCAGGGAAAGGTGAACGACGTGGGTTTTATGCAGGACGGACAACAGCGCTGGCATCGTGTGAAGCAGGATCAGCGATTGCTTCCCGGATGGCGCGTGATGGCAATGGATGAACAGCAGCTGACTGTTGAGGTTGGCGAAACGTGTGACCCTCGGCAATGGACATGGCAACGAGAAGGAACGAAAAAGCATGAAGATAAGGACAGCCCTGCTGTTAATGGCCCTCAGCGCGTCGCTGTGGGCCGCTGAGCCAAAACCGGTCACGCTGGTGGTGGATGAGGTTCCTGTGGTTCAGGTGCTGCAGGCGCTAGCGACGCAGGAGAACCGCAATCTGGTGGTGTCGCCTGATGTAAATGGCTCGCTTTCGCTCAGCTTAACGCGCGTCCCCTGGCGCAAGGCGCTGCAAACCGTGGTGAATAGCGCCGGGCTTGTCCTGCGGGAGGAGGGCGGGATTTTGTATGTCCATACGGCAGCCTGGCAGCAGGCACAGCAAACGCGTAAGGCGCAAGAGCAGGCCCAGAGACAGCTCGACGCGCCGCTGGTCTCTCACGGCATCTCTTTTTCCTATGCGGATGCCGGGGAGCTACAGAAAGCCGCGGAAAAGCTGCTCAGCCCGAAGGGCAGCCTTTCCGTGGACAAGCGAACCAACCGCTTGCTGGTAAGGGATAACCAGACGGTACTGGATACGCTCGTGCGCTGGGCCGAGCAGATGGACCTGCCGATCGACCAGGTGGAACTGGCGGCACACATTGTGACCATCAATGAAAAAAGCCTTCGCGAGCTGGGCGTGAAGTGGAACCTTGCTGAGGCGTCAGAGGCGGGGCGGGTCGGGCAGGTGACGGCGCTGGGCGCGGACCTGTCGGTTGCCAACGCCACGACGCACGTGGGGTTTAATATCGGGCGCATCGACGGCAGGCTTTTGGATCTGGAGCTGTCGGCACTCGAGCAGAAACAGCAGGTCGATATTATCGCCAGCCCACGCCTGCTCGCGTCGCACATGCAGCCAGCCAGCATCAAGCAGGGCAGTGAGATCCCCTATCAGGTTTCCAGCGGTGAAAGCGGGGCAACGTCGGTGGAGTTTAAAGAGGCGGTGCTCGGGATGGAGGTCACGCCGGTGGTGCTGCCGGGAGGACGCGTGCGGCTGAAATTACACATCAGCGAAAATATGCCAGGGCAAGTGCTGCAGCAGGCTGATGGCGAAACGCTGGCTATCGATAAACAGGAGATTGAAACTCAGGTTGAGGTCAAAAGCGGTGAAACCCTGGCGCTGGGCGGCATTTTCTCGCAAAAAAATAAAACCGGCAGCGATAGCGTGCCGGGGCTGGGGCGCATCCCCTGGCTTGGACAACTTTTTCGCCATGACGGGAAGGATAACGAGCGGCGGGAGCTGGTGGTGTTTATTACGCCACGGCTGGTTGGCATTCACTGATGGGCGACGATCCCCGCAATGATTTTGCATACAGATTGTTGCAGATGTTTGACGTGGGGCATGAATTAGCATACAAGGAGTACCGATTTGAATCGGACTTACGTCTTATTACCTTATGCGTTTGGAACGGTGATTTAATCAGTTGCCAAACAAGCCGGAGTATTGAGATAATTTTTAGTCTGACTCTCGCTCTATTGCATATGAGGTTTCAGTTCATGTCCCGCTACGCTGGGTGTCTTCGAAGCGGGGATTACCATTAACGAATAGTCTTAGTAGTACCGAAAAAATGGCAGAGAAACGCAATATCTTTCTGGTTGGGCCTATGGGTGCCGGCAAAAGCACTATTGGGCGTCAGTTAGCTCAACAACTCAATATGGAATTCTACGATTCTGATCAAGAGATTGAGAAACGAACCGGAGCGGATGTGGGCTGGGTCTTCGATGTAGAAGGCGAAGAAGGTTTCCGTGACCGAGAAGAAAAAGTGATCAACGAACTCACGGAAAAACAGGGCATCGTGCTGGCGACTGGCGGCGGCTCTGTGAAATCTCGCGAAACCCGTAACCGTCTCTCCGCCCGTGGCGTTGTGGTCTATCTTGAGACGACCATCGAAAAACAGCTGGCACGTACGCAGCGCGATAAAAAGCGCCCGTTGCTGCAGGTTGAAACGCCGCCACGCGAAGTTCTGGAAGCCCTGGCCGGTGAGCGCAATCCTCTGTACGAAGAGATTGCGGATGTTACCATTCGTACTGACGATCAGAGCGCTAAAGTGGTTGCAAACCAGATTATTAATATGCTGGAAAGCAACTGATTCTGGCTTTATATACACTCGCCTGCGGGTAAAAGCATTTAAGGTGGATGTCGCGTCATGGAGAGGATTACAGTTACTCTCGGGGAACGTAGTTACCCTATCACCATCGCGGCTGGTTTGTTTAACGACCCAGCTTCCTTCTTGCCACTGAAAGCGGGTGATCAGGCGATGCTGGTCACCAATGAGACGCTGGCTCCGCTTTATCTCGACCGTGTGCGTCACCTGCTTGAGCAGGCGGGCGTAAAGGTCGACAGTGTGATTCTGCCCGATGGCGAGCAGTATAAAAGCCTGGCGGTGCTCGATACCGTCTTTACCGCATTACTGCAAAAACCGCACGGTCGCGACACCACACTGCTTGCCCTGGGCGGCGGTGTTGTCGGTGATCTTACGGGGTTTGCGGCCGCCAGCTATCAGCGTGGCGTGCGCTTTATTCAGATCCCCACCACGTTATTGTCTCAGGTCGACTCCTCCGTTGGCGGCAAAACGGCCGTTAACCATCCGCTCGGCAAAAACATGATCGGTGCGTTTTACCAGCCGGCCTCGGTGGTGGTGGATCTCGACTGTCTGAAAACGCTGCCTGCACGTGAACTGGCGTCTGGCCTTGCAGAAGTGATCAAATACGGCATTATTCTTGATGGCGAGTTCTTTAACTGGCTGGAAGAGAATATGGACGCCTTGCTACGCCTTGACGGGCAGGCACTGGCGTACTGTATCCGCCGTTGTTGTGAGCTGAAAGCAGAAGTGGTGGCAGCAGACGAGCGTGAAACCGGCTTACGTGCTTTACTGAATCTGGGGCATACGTTTGGTCACGCCATTGAAGCCGAAATGGGCTATGGCAACTGGCTTCACGGCGAAGCGGTGGCTGCCGGAATGGTGATGGCCGCGCGGGCATCTGAACGTCTGGGCCAGTTCAAACCGGAAGAGACGGCGCGTATCATCGCACTGCTTGAACGCGCAGGCTTACCGGTAACCGGTCCGCAGGAGATGTCTGCACAGGCGTATTTACCCCACATGATGCGCGATAAAAAAGTATTGGCAGGCGAGATGCGTCTTGTACTCCCGCTTGCAATAGGGAAGAGTGAAGTACGCGGCGGAGTGTCGCACGACGTGGTTCTTGGCGCTGTGGCTGATTGCCAGCAGGCCTAACAACTAGAAAGGTCAGGCCGCCGTAACAGGTGGTCGTTTAGCTTCAGGTGAAATGCAAAGACGTTGGCATAAGCCTTTGAGTGGGGTGTTAAATGGATGAATTCAAACCAGAAGACGAGCTGAAACCCGATCCCAGCGATCGTCGTACTGGTCGTTCTCGTCAATCTTCAGAACGTGATAACGAGCCGCAGATCAATTTTGACGATGTCGATCTGGATGCAGACGATCGTCGTCCTTCGCGCAGCCGCAACGCACGCGATGAGCGAGAAGAAGAAGATTACGAGTCTGAAGAAGATTCAATGGACGAAGAGCCTGTAGAGCGTCGCCCGCGTAAACGTAAAAAAGCGGCGGCGGCAAAACCCGCTTCCCGTCAGTACATCATGATGGGACTTGGCGTACTGGTGCTCTTGCTGCTGATTATCGGCATCGGCTCCGCGCTAAAATCACCGTCTACCCACTCAGGCGAGCAAACCGCGTCCACTGAGAAGAGCATCAACCTTTCAGGCAATGATGCTGCCGATCAGGCCAATGGCGCGCAGCCTGCTCCGGGCACGACGTCTGCCGAGCAGACTGCGGGTAATCCGCAGGATGTCTCTCTGCCGCCGGTCTCTTCGACGCCGACTCAGGGCCAGACGGTCATTGCGCCGGAAGGCCAGCAGCGTGTTGAGGTTCAGGGCGACCTGAATAATGCGCTGACGCAACCTCAGAATCAGGAGCAGGTGAACAACGTAGTGGTTAACTCTACGCTGCCAACCGAGCCTGCGACCGTTGCACCTGTTCGCGGCGGTAATGCTCAGCAGCAGACTGCGGCGACGGAAACCAAACCGCGCCAGACGCAGACGCATACGCAAACGCAGACCGCGCCGCGTCAGGAACGTAAGCAGGCGGTGATTGAGCCAAAACGTGAAACTAAGCCTCAGACCGTTGCAAAAGCGCCTGAAGTGAAGGCACCGGCTCAGCCAAAACGCACAGAAACGGCAGCGGCAAGCGAACCGGCAAAAGCGCCAGTGACGCAGACTGCACCGAAAGCGACGGCGACGACCACGGCACCTGCGGCGACAGCCGCACCGGCTGCGACAGCGTCTACGGGTGCATCGGGTAAAACGGCGGGTAATGTGGGTTCTCTGAAATCTGCGCCTTCCAGCAATTACACCCTGCAGCTGAGCAGCTCGTCGAACTACGACAACCTCAACGGTTGGGCGAAAAAATCAAATCTGAAAAACTACGTGGTTTATCAGACGACCCGTAATGGCCAGCCATGGTATGTCCTGGTGAGCGGTGTTTACGCATCGAAAGATGAAGCGAAACGTGCCGTTGCATCACTGCCAGCCGATGTTCAGGCGAAAAACCCATGGGCGAAGCCAATTCATCAGGTCCAGGCCGATCTGAAGTAATGTTTAAAGCGCAGGATGCTGTCGGAGCTTTCTCCACAGCCGGAGAAGGTGTAACCAGTTAGTCAGCATGAAAAAAAATCGCGCTTTTCTGAAATGGGCAGGGGGGAAATACCCCCTGCTCGACGATATTAAAAAACACCTGCCAAAAGGCGAGTGTCTTATCGAGCCCTTTGTGGGGGCGGGATCGGTGTTCCTGAATACCGATTTTTCGCGTTATATCCTGGCGGATATCAACAGCGACCTGATCAGTCTCTATAACATCGTAAAACTGCGTACCGACGAGTACGTGGATGAGGCGCGTAAACTGTTTACGCCTGAAAACAACAACCCGGATGTCTACTACCAGTTCCGCGCTGAGTTTAACCAGTGTCAGGAGCCGTTCCGTCGCGCCCTGTTGTTCCTCTATCTCAACCGTCATGGCTACAACGGCCTGTGCCGGTATAATCTTCGTGGTGAATTCAACGTGCCGTTTGGCCGCTATAAGCGTCCTTATTTCCCGCAGGCTGAGTTGTACCACTTTGCTGAAAAAGCGCAGAACGCGGAGTTCCACTGCCTCTCTTATGAGGAGTGTATGGATCGCGCTGACGTCAATTCGGTGGTCTATTGCGATCCGCCTTATGCGCCGCTGTCTGCCACCGCAAACTTCACCGCCTATCACACCAACAGCTTCAGCCCGGCTGAACAGGCTCGTCTGGCGGAGATGGCGGAAAAACTGGTCAGCAAAAGAATTCCGGTGTTAATTTCGAATCACGACACGCCTGATACGCGCGAATGGTACAAAGCCGCGAAACATTTTCAGGTTAAGGTGCGGCGCAGCATTAGCAGCAATGGCGGCACGCGTAAAAAGGTGGACGAACTCCTGGCTCTGTATCGACCCTGAGCCGTTTTGCCCGCCGGTAAACACATTTCAAGGAGAAGCGGATGAAACAGTTTTTGATTGCTCCCTCAATTCTGTCGGCCGATTTTGCCCGCCTGGGTGAAGATACCGCCAGCGCCCTTGCGGCCGGCGCGGATGTCGTCCATTTCGACGTTATGGATAACCACTACGTTCCCAATCTGACCATCGGCCCGATGGTGCTTAAGGCGCTGCGCAACTACGGCATTACCGCGCCGATTGACGTGCATCTGATGGTAAAGCCGGTCGACCGCATCGTGCCTGATTTCGCGGCCGCGGGTGCCAGCATCATTACGTTCCACCCTGAAGCCTCTGAACACGTTGACCGCACGCTCCAGCTCATTAAAGAGAACGGCTGTAAAGCCGGTCTGGTGTTTAACCCGGCCACGCCGCTGAGCTATCTCGACCATGTAATGGACAAGCTGGACGTGATTTTGCTGATGTCCGTTAACCCGGGTTTCGGCGGTCAGTCGTTCATTCCGCACACGCTCGACAAGCTGCGTGAAGTGCGCCGCCGTATTGATGAGTCGGGCTATGACATTCGCCTGGAAGTGGACGGTGGCGTGAAGGTGAATAATATCGGTGAAATCGCGGCGGCGGGTGCGGATATGTTCGTTGCAGGCTCGGCCATCTTCGACCAGCCGGATTACAAAAAAGTCATTGATGAAATGCGCAGTGAACTGGCGAAGGTAAGTCATGGATAAATTGCAGGCAACCCGGGGTGTAGCATTTGACCTCGACGGCACGCTGGTCGACAGCGCGCCGGGCTTAAGCAGCGCGGTTGATCGGGCGCTGTATGCCCTTGAATTACCCGTTGCGGGCGAAGATCGCGTTGTGACGTGGATTGGCAACGGCGCAGACGTGCTGATGGAACGCGCCCTGATCTGGGCGCGCCAGGAGCGTGCGTCACAGCGTTCCGCACAGGGTAAACCGAGCGTCGATCACACTGATATTCCGCAGGAAGAGCAGCAGCGTATTCTGCGCAAACTGTTCGATCGTTTCTACGAAGAGACCGTCGAAGAGGGCAGCTTCCTGTTCCCGGACGTCGCGGAAACGCTGAGTGTGCTGCATGCTAAAGGCATTCCGCTGGGGCTGGTAACCAACAAGCCTACGCCGTTTGTCGCACCTCTGCTTGAGGCGCTGGATATCGCGAAGTATTTCTCGGTAATTGTCGGCGGCGATGACGTGCAGAACAAAAAACCGCATCCGGAACCGCTTTTGCTGGTGGCAGGAAAATTATCCTTAACACCTGCGGAGCTGCTCTTTGTCGGTGATTCGCGCAATGATATTCTGGCCGCCAAAGCGGCAGGCTGTCCGTGCGTCGGATTAACCTATGGCTACAACTACGGTGAGGCGATTACGCTGAGTGAGCCGGACGTTGTATTCGATCGTTTCAAAGATTTATTGCCCGCACTCGGGCTTTCGCACAGTGAACATCAGGAATTGAAAAATGACTAAGCCCATCGTTTTTAGCGGCGCACAGCCGTCCGGTGAATTGACCATTGGTAACTACATGGGTGCGTTACGTCAGTGGGTGAGCATGCAGGATGACTACCATTGCATCTATTGCATCGTGGATCTCCATGCCATCACGGCGCGTCAGGATCCTGAGAAGCTGCGCAAAGCCACGCTGGATACGCTGGCACTCTATCTGGCATGCGGTATCGATCCGGAGAAAAGCACCATCTTCGTGCAGTCTCACGTGCCGGAGCACGCGCAGCTGGGCTGGGCGCTGAACTGTTACACCTATTTCGGCGAACTGAGCCGTATGACGCAGTTCAAGGACAAATCTGCCCGCTATTCTGAAAACATCAACGCCGGCCTGTTTGACTATCCGGTACTGATGGCGGCCGACATTCTGCTGTATCAGACCAATCAGGTTCCGGTAGGTGAAGACCAGAAGCAGCACCTGGAGCTGAGCCGCGATATCGCCCAGCGCTTCAACGCGCTTTATGGCGACGTGTTCAAAGTGCCAGAGCCGTTTATTCCGAAATCCGGCGCGCGCGTGATGTCGCTGCTGGAGCCAACCAAGAAGATGTCCAAGTCTGACGATAACCGCAACAACGTTATCGGCCTGCTGGAAGATCCAAAATCGGTGGTGAAAAAGCTCAAGCGTGCGGTGACCGACTCCGACGAGCCACCTGTTGTGCGCTACGACGTGCAGAACAAAGCGGGCGTGTCTAACCTGCTGGATATTCTCTCCGGCGTGACCGGTCAAAGCATCCCTGAACTGGAGAAGCACTTCGAAGGCAAGATGTACGGCCACCTGAAAGGCGAAGTGGCGGACGCGGTCTCCGGCATGCTGACCGAGCTGCAGGAGCGCTATAACCGCTACCGCAACGATGAAGCCTTCCTGCAGAAGGTGATGAAGGATGGCGCGGAAAAAGCCAGCGCGCGCGCGTCAGAGACGCTGAAAGCGGTGTATCAGGCGATTGGATTTGTAGGTAAGCCTTAATCCTGTCGTGCCGGGATCCAAACAAAAAAACCGGGAAATTCCCGGTTTTTTTACGCCTGAAAAATGCTTACTGCTGTGCCGCCGGGCCACAGCCACCGATGATCTTGGAAATAGAGATCGCCGGGTGCAGCAGGTAATCATAGCTGCAGTTATTTTTGGTATTTTGAACGTGACCTGTGCAGGCGGTCAGCGTCGATAACATGCCTACCAGAACGGCGGCCTTTGCCAGCTTAAACATACTTATTCCTTGTGCTCAAAAACGATAAATTGAAGTGAAACGAGGGAATAAATGGAAAAGTTCCATTTTGCGGGCGGTATGTTATCGATAGCGGTAAGAGGGGAGTAGTCCGGTTAAGGACTACTCAGTAAAGGGGGAGTGTGCGTCAGTGATTTGAGAACCAGTTCAGCTTGTCGCGTAGCTCAACCACCCGACCAACGATAATCAGCGCCGGGCTTTCAACCTGCTGCGCCAGCTCGCCAAGCTGCGTCAGGACGCCATTCACCACGCGCTGCTTCGTGGAGGTGCCATTTTCCACCAGCGCCACGGACATGTCTTCATCCATGCCATGCTCCAGCAGTTTGGCCTGAATGGTCGCGGCCTGATTCAGGCCCATATAGAACACCAGCGTCTGTTTCTCTGCGGCCAGGTTGTGCCAGTCCAGCTCGCTGCCGGTCTTCAGATGGCCTGTCACCAGCCGCACGCTCTGGGCGTAGTCACGGTGGGTCAGGGGAATACCGGAATAGGCCGAACAGCCCGATGCTGCCGTAATGCCCGGCACCACGGAGAACGGAATGCCCGCGTTGCACAACGTTTCCAGCTCCTCGCCGCCGCGGCCAAAGATAAACGGATCGCCGCCCTTAAGACGCACCACGCGTTTGCCTTTTTGCGCCTCGCGCAGCAGGATCTGGTTAATCTCTTCCTGAGGTACGCAGTGGTAGCCCGCGCGTTTGCCGACAAACACGCGATCGGCGTCGCGGCGCACCAGGTTCATGATGTCATCCGAGACCAGACGGTCGTACACCACAATGTCCGCCTGCTGGATCTGCTGCAAACCCTTGAGCGTCAGCAAGCCTGCATCGCCCGGCCCTGCGCCTACCAACACCACTTCACCGCGATGATCCAGCGGCTCGGCAAGCAGCGTTTCAGTGGTCTCTTCAACGGCCTGGCGATCCTGATTAGCCAGCGACTGCGCCAGCCTGTCATTCACAAAGAACTTTTCCCAGAAACGGCGGCGCTCGCCTACGGTCGCGAAGGTTTTCTTCACGCGGGCGCGCAGCTGGCCTGCATATTGCGCCACCTGGCCGAGATGCTGGGGCAGAATCGACTCGAGCTTTTCACGCAGCAGACGCGCTAAAACCGGGGAGGTGCCACCGGACGACACGGCCACCATCAGCGGGGAACGGTCAATGATCGACGGCATGATAAAGCTGGCTTCTTTCGGCGCATCCACCACGTTACAGAAAATTCGACGCGTTTCGCAGGCATCACTGACGCGCTGGTTAACGGCGTCATCGTCGGTTGCGGCAATGGTGAGCCAGCAGGTATCAAGCAGGGATTCGTCGAACTCGCCCTCGACAAGGGTGAGCATGCCTTCTTGCGCCCAGACGTCGAACTGCGGCGCAAAGGCGAGGGCGTTGACGGTCAGCCGGGCACCGGCCTCTAACAGCAGGCGCGCTTTGCGCTCGGCCACGTCACCGCCGCCGACAAGCAGGCAGTCGCGATGGCGTAATTGACAGAAAATCGGCAGGTGATCCACGACATTACCTCGCAGCATTCAGGGGAGGAGGAGAATTTGAGGTCAGGATAACAGCAGGGATCGTACAGAACATACGGTTTTTCCTGCCGTTACCCATAAGGGGTCATAAGCCTTTCCTATTGAAAAGGCTGGAGGTTAGGCTCTTAGCTGCACCATGCCGTCCTTCACGCGGGCGTCGTAGTGCTTCACAGAATGGCTCTCATCTTCCATGCAGCGTCCATCTTTTAAGTTGAAGCGCTGCTTTTTCAACGGGCTGGCGACCCACAGTTCGCCCTGATGTTCCGCGATGATACCGCGGGACAGGACGCTGGCCTCAAAGAACGGGTCAATATTGCTGATGGCAAAAACCTGTTCATCGTGGCGAGGACGGAAAATGGCGACCTGCTCGTGACCTAACAGCGCACAGACGCCGGTTGCTGGCAGAATGTCGTTAATGCTGCAGATATTTACCCACTGGCTCATGCGTTTTCCTCCACCAGAGTCACCGGAATACGTTCGTACGGCGTTGCCGGACGATGCTGTTCACGCTCAGGAACGACCTGTACGTTCGGATCGCGCTGGGTGCTGTTGATAAAGTGTCTGAAGCGCGTCTGCGCCGCCGGGGTATTCACGGTTTCGGTCCACTCGCAGATCACCGCTTCGCGCAGGCGCGCCATCTCTTCTTCCAGATGGTCGTTCAGGCCCAGCTTGTCGTCGATGATGACCGACTTCAGGTAGTCGATGCCACCTTCCAGATTGTCCAGCCAGGAGGCGGTACGGGTCAGCTTGTCGGCAGTGCGGATGTAGAACATCATGAAGCGATCGAGGTACTTAATCAGCGTGTCGTGGTCGAGATCCGCTGCCAGCAGGTCCGCATGACGAGGTTTCATCCCGCCGTTACCGCAGACGTACAGGTTCCAGCCTTTCTCTGTGGCGATGATACCTACGTCTTTACCCTGCGCTTCCGCACATTCACGGGTACAGCCGGAGACGCCGAATTTCATTTTGTGCGGGGTACGAATACCTTTATAGCGGTTTTCCAGTTCCACGCCGAAGCCCACGCTGTCGCCCACGCCGTAGCGGCACCAGGTGCTGCCCACGCAGGTTTTCGCCATACGCAGCGCTTTAGCATACGCGTGACCGGTTTCGAAGCCCGCTTCAATCAGCTGACGCCAGATTTCCGGCAGGTCGTCTTTCTGCACACCGAACAGGCCAATACGCTGAGAGCCGGTGATTTTGGTGTAGAGGTTGAATTCGCGGGCGATACGGCCCACGGCGACCAGCCCTTCCGGTGTAATTTCGCCCCCGGCTGAACGTGGGATCACCGAGTAGGTGCCGTCTTTCTGGATGTTCGCCAGGAAGTTGTCGTTGGTGTCCTGCAGCGGAGTATGTTCCGGCTTCAGAACGTATTCGTTCCAGCAGGAGGCCAGCAGGGAACCGACGGTCGGTTTACACACTTCACAGCCGTAACCCTGGCCGTGTTTTGCCAGCAGCTCGTCGAAGGACTTAATGCCTTCCACGCGGATCAGGTGATAAATCTCCTGGCGAGAGTAAGCGAAGTGCTCGCATAGGTTGTTATTTACTTCGATACCCTGTTTCGCCAGCTCTGCGTTCAGAACCTGCGTCACCAGTGGAATACAGCCGCCGCAGCCGGTACCGGCTTTGGTTTCAGCTTTCAGCGCGGCGACGGTGTGGCAGCCCTTGTTGATGGCTGCAACCAGCATGCCTTTGGTGACGTCGAAGCAGGAGCAAATCTGCGCGCTGTCCGGGAGTTTATCCACGCCGATGGACGGCTTACCGCTGGAGGCGTGAGCCGGGAGGATCAGCGCGTCCGGGTTTTCCGGCAGTTCAATGGCGTTCAGCACCAGCTGCAGCAGGTTACCGTAATCGCTGGTGTCACCCACCAGCACCGCGCCGAGCAGGGTTTTGTTGTCCTGGCTTACGATCAGGCGTTTGTAGACCTCTTTGCTTTCGTCGAGGTACACATAGCTGCGGGAGTTCGGGGTGCGGCCGTGCGCATCGCCGATACCGCCCACGTCCACACCCAGCAGCTTCAGCTTGGCGCTCATGTCTGCGCCTTCGAAGGCGTTTTCATTACCGAGGATATGGTCAACGGCGACCTGCGCCATTTTGTAGCCAGGTGCGACCAGGCCATACACGCGGTTATTCCAGCTGGCGCATTCGCCGATGGCGTAAATATCCGGGTCAGAAGTCTGGCAGGAGTCGTTGATCATGATCCCGCCGCGCTGTGCCACGGCCAGACCACACTGGGTCGCCATTTTGTCGCGCGGGCGAATACCGGTGGAGAAGACGATAAAGTCCACTTCCAGCTCGCTGCCGTCGGCAAAGCGCATGGTTTTGCGCGCTTCGGTCCCTTCCTGAACGATCTCTTTGGTGTTTTTGCTGGTGTGAACCTTCACACCCATACTTTCGATTTTACGGCGCAGCTGGTCACCACCCATGTGGTCCAGCTGTTCTGCCATCAGCATCGGGGCAAATTCGATGACGTGGGTTTCAACGCCGAGGTTTTTCAGCGCGCCCGCGGCTTCAAGGCCGAGCAGACCGCCGCCAACGACCGCACCGCGTTTGCTGCGACGCGCGCAGGCTTCGATAGCCTTGAGGTCTTCAATGGTACGGTAAACGAAGCAATCCTGTGTTTCCGAGCCTTTGATTGGCGGGATCCACGGATACGAGCCAGTCGCCATAATCAGCTTGTCGTAAAAAACCGTGCGTCCGGCGCTGGAGTGGATCACTTTTTCCTGACGGTTGATGGTGATAGCGCGTTCGCCCACCAGCACTTTCACGCCATGCTTCTCGTAGAAACCTTCACGCACCAGAGAGAGCTCTTCGGCGGTATGATGGGAGAAGTAGGAAGACAAGTGCACACGGTCGTACGCCTTGCGGGGTTCTTCACAGAACACGGTAATGTCGAAACGGTCAGCGTCAGCTTTATCGAGTAGATCCTCAATAAAGCGGTGACCGACCATGCCGTTACCGATGATAGCGAGTCTGACTTTGCTCATTTTTGCCTCGATTTCTTTTCTATTACTGCCTACCTTAACGATTCAGCAGGGGCACTTATTGATGCAAATCAAATACGCCTTAACCTACCACCTAGTGGGTAGATCGCTGATTTGTCAGGTTTTTTATAAGTTATGGAAATCGCAGGCTTTTCACGGTCGTCGGTTTTATGTACAAAAATGGGTACTATTCCGTAAATTTTTGTACTCCTAAATTTCAGCAGCGTTTTTCGGGGGAAAGGTATGTCAACGACACCACTATGGCTGGTTCAGAATGTCCGTTTACCGGGTCGGGAAGGGCTGTGGCAAATCGCCATCGAAGAAGGTCGGTTCGGTGACATCATGCCGATGGACGGCTCCCATGATGAAAGCCATGAGATATTAAACGGGCGCGGCGGCCTGGCCATACCTCCCTTTATTGAGCCGCATATCCACCTTGATACCACCCAGACGGCGGGGGAGCCTGCCTGGAATGAGTCCGGCACGCTGTTTGAGGGAATAGAGCGCTGGGCCGAACGTAAAGCGCTGCTCAGCCATGAGGATGTCAAAGCGCGGGCGTGGAAAACGCTTAAATGGCAGATCGCCAACGGTATTCAGTTTGTGCGTACCCACGTCGATGTCTCCGACCCGTCGCTGACGGCCCTCAGGGCGATGCTGGAGGTCAGGCAGGAAGTCGCGCCGTGGATCACGCTGCAAATAGTCGCGTTTCCGCAAGAAGGGATACTCTCTTACCCGAACGGTGCGGCACTCCTGGAAGAGGCGTTAAGGCTCGGGGCTGATGTGGTCGGGGCCATTCCCCATTTCGAATTCACCCGCGAGTACGGCGTACAGTCGCTGCACATCGCCTTTGAGCTGGCAAAGAAATATGACCGTCCGCTCGATATCCACTGCGACGAGATCGACGATGAGCAGTCCCGGTTTGTGGAGACGGTGGCAACCCTGGCCTATGAGGCAGGCATTGGCCCGCGCGTGACGGCCAGCCATACCACGGCCATGCACTCCTACAACGGCGCATACACGTCAAGGCTGTTCCGCCTGCTGAAGATGTCAGGCATAAACTTTGTGGCTAACCCGCTGGTGAACATCCATTTGCAGGGGCGTTTTGACGACTACCCGAAACGACGCGGCATCACGCGCGTGAAAGAGCTACAGGAAGCGGGGATCAACGTCTGCTTCGGCCATGACGATGTCTTTGACCCGTGGTACCCGCTCGGCACCGGTAATATGCTCCAGGTGCTGCATATGGGGCTACACGTGTGTCAGATGATGGGATATTCACAAATCGACAGCGGCCTGAACCTGATCACCCACAATAGCGCCCGAACCTTTGGGCTGAACGGCTACGGTATCGAGAAGGGGAATCCGGCGAACCTGATTATTCTGCCCGCAGAGAGCGGGTTTGAGGCGGTGCGCTGCCAGGTGCCGGTGCGCTGGTCGATTCGTCAGGGCAGGGTGATTGCGTCAACGCAGCTGGCGCAGACGTGGATCCAGATGGATAACGGAGGAGAGGAGCTGTTCTTTACGAAGAATAGCCCCTTTGCCGGGCGCAAAGGGGCGTAGGGAAACCTGTTACGCTGCCGCCGTATTATGCTGGCGGTGGCGGGTCACGAAGCCCAGAACGAAGCACATGATGAACACCACGGCATACAGACCGTTTGCGGTGTGCAGCGCCGCCAGTGGGCCGCTGTGGGCCACAATCGGGCCGGTGACCACGAAGGTCAGCATGGTACCGATGGTGCCGCAGGTCAGCACAAAGTTAACCAGCTTCGGCGAGGCCACTTTGGTCTGCAGCGATCCCAGCGTGATGATTGAGGTGTAAATGGCGCTGGAGAAGAAGCCGAGTGTCAGGATGAACCACGGCATATGCTCAGGCGAGCCGTTGATGAACAGATACATCAGCACGGTAGCCAGGCCAGCCAGCACGGTCAAAATGCGCTGCAGATCGAAGAAGCGCAGAATGAAGCTAAACGCCCACATGCCAAACATGTAAGACATCCAGAAATCGCTCACCAGCTTGCCCGCGTCGTTCAGGCTCATGCCCAGGCCTTTGGCGTATTCCGGCACCCAGGAGATAAAGCCCAGCTGGCCGAGGATGTAGCACAGCGCGGCGATAGAGAGGAACAGCACGCCGATCCCCCATTTCTCTTTCGCAACCGGCTCAGCGGTATCTTGCGACTTTTTGCCCAGAACCGGGAATTCACAGCCGAAGGTCAGGATAAAGATCGCCACATAGACCAGGCCGATACAGGCGTACACCCAGTACCATTCAATGCTGCGGGCCAGCAGCCAGGCGGCAACCATCGGGAAAATCATCCCGGCCATGCTGAAGAAGGAGTCGGTAAACAGCAGACGCGCGCCGCGCTGGCGGCCTTCATACATATGGGTAATCAGGAACGTACCGATGGACATGGTAATACCGCTCACCAGCCCCAGCACGAACATGGCGGCAGAGAACAGGGCAATGCTGTGGCTAAGCATCAGGCCAGCCACGGCGGCGACCATCAGCACAAAGCCAAAGCGCAGCTGCGTTTTCAGCGGCACGATTTCCATCAGCCAGGCGTTAAGGAAGATGGAGATCAGGATCCCCGCGTTGAGGAAGGTGAAGGTGTTACTCATGCTGGAAACGGGCAGCTGGAAATAGTCTGCGATATTTCCCATCACCATCCCGGTGACGATCACCAACGCGCCGGTCAGGGCGTAGGAGAAGAAGCTGATCCATGTGAGCTTGATGCGATTGCTGTTAGTCATGTCTGGCCTGTTCAAAGTAAAGTAAAACGCATTGACTGCGTTTGAGCGGGCAGATTTTAGTCGCGAAAGTGATCTATTCCTATCTTTAAGGATTAATTTGCAGGTTATTGCACGATTTAATGTGATCTAAGTCACGTTAACGGGCGTGAAAGCCAATCGTTTGCGCGGTTACAACTGTTTCAAATTCGTAAAATTAGGTAAAAGGCTGGTCTCCGTTCATACTGCTCTTTAGAATCAAGCCATTCGCTTTCTCTACTGCGCTTTGTTAAGGAATTCTCATGCTCAAATCAACACTGGCGGCTGTTGCAGCTGTGTTTGCTCTTTCTGCCGTTTCCCCTGCTGCGCTGGCAGCCAAAGGAGACCCTCACGTCCTGCTGACCACCTCCGCCGGCAATATTGAGCTGGAACTGAACAGCCAGAAAGCTCCTGTCTCTGTGAAAAACTTCCTCGACTACGTGAACAGCGGTTTCTATAACAACACCACGTTCCACCGCGTGATCCCGGGCTTTATGGTGCAGGGCGGTGGCTTTAACGAGCAGATGCAGCAAAAGAAACCTAATCCGCCCATCAAGAACGAAGCGGACAACGGCCTGCTGAACAAGCGCGGCACTATCTCGATGGCGCGTACCGCGGATAAAGACAGCGCGACCAGCCAGTTCTTCCTGAACGTCGCCGATAACGCCTTCCTCGACCACGGCCAGCGCGACTTCGGGTACGCCGTGTTTGGTAAAATTGTGAAAGGCATGGACGTGGCTGACAAGATTTCTCAGGTGCCAACCCATGACGTCGGTCCGTACCAGAATGTGCCGACCAAGCCGGTTGTTATCCTCTCCGCAAAAGTTCTGCCGTAATCCTCTTTAACACGGGCATCCCTGCCCGTGTTGTTTAGCCCTCCCTGCGAAAGCGCGTTTTGCTGCTTATACTTGTGGCAAACGGACATATTCAGGGAGGCGTTAAGTGAAAAAACTCACCGACAGGCAAAAGTCCCGACTCTGGGAACAGCAGCGCAACGTTAATTTTCAGGCCAGCCGCCGCCTTGAAGGCGTCGAAAGTCCCCTTGTCACGCTAAACGCCGAGGATGCCCAGCGCCGCCTTGATGAACTCAGGAGGCACTATGAGCGATAAAATCGGTGACGACCGCGACCCGTATCTCTACCCCGGCCTGAACGTCATGCGCAACCGTCTTAACATGCGGCAGGCGGACCGACTGGCGCAAGCGGCGTACGAAATCACCGCGCTGCGTGCGGCCACGCTACCGTTGGGGCCGTCCGCGCCGGGGCTTCCGCACCTGTGCGCTATTCATCGCCATCTTTACCAGGATATTTTCGAGTGGGCGGGGGATATCCGCGAAGTCGATATTTATCAGGGCGATACCCGCTTCTGCCACTTTGCCTATATCGAGAAAGAGGGCAACGCGCTGATGCAGGATCTCGAAGAGGAGGGCTATCTGGCGGGGCTGGAGAAAGACGAATTTATCGCTCGTCTCAGCCATTACTACTGCGAGATTAACGTTCTGCATCCGTTCCGCATCGGTAACGGCATCGCGCAGCGCATCTTCTTTGAGCAGCTGGCGCTCCACGCGGGCTATCAGCTGAGCTGGGAAGGCATCGACCCGGACGACTGGGCCACCGCCAACCAGAACGGCGCGATGGGCGATCTCACGGCGCTTAACGCCATCTTTGCCAAAGTAGTGAGCGAAGCGCGGGAAACTGAGTAGAATAGGGCGGCATTTTTTTCCGGAGCCGCCATGATCCTGCTGATTGATAACTACGATTCCTTCACCTGGAACCTTTACCAGTATTTTTGCGAACTGGGTGCAGAGGTGGTTGTCCGCCGTAACGACGACATCACCCTGGCTGAGATTGACGTGCTGGCCCCGCAGAAAATAGTGATCTCGCCGGGGCCGTGCACGCCGTCGGAGTCCGGCATCTCTCTGGACGCGATCCGCCACTACGCGGGCAAACTGCCAATTCTGGGCGTTTGTCTCGGCCATCAGGCGATCGCCCAGGCCTTTGGGGCAACCATCGTGCGTGCCGCAAAAGTGATGCACGGCAAAACCTCGCCCGTCACCCACGCAGGCGCTGGCGTGTTTTCCGGGCTGAATAACCCGTTAACCGTTACCCGCTATCACTCTTTAGTAATTGACCCGCCGACGCTGCCCGACTGCTTTGAGGTCACCGCCTGGAGCGAGACGCAGGAAATTATGGGGATCCGCCATCGCGAATGGGATCTCGAAGGCGTGCAGTTCCACCCCGAGAGCATTCTCAGCGAACAGGGACACCCGCTGCTGGGCAATTTCCTCCATCGCTGATTATCTATTGCCTTGTTGTGATTTTTTATGCATATTTTGTGATTATATTTTCACAATCACTGTGACATAAAATGGATGGGCATGACATGGCAACTGAACAATCCGCAATTACCCGCGCAACATTCGACGAAGTGATCCTGCCGGTTTATGCACCGGCCGAGTTTATCCCGGTAAAAGGGAAAGGCAGCCGCGTGTGGGATCAGCAGGGCAAAGAGTATGTGGATTTCGCGGGCGGGATTGCGGTGACGGCGCTGGGCCATTGCCATCCTGCGCTGGTAGACGCCCTGAAAACTCAGGGCGAAACCCTGTGGCACACCAGCAACGTCTTCACCAACGAGCCTGCGCTGCGCCTGGGGCGCAAGATCATCGACGCTACCTTTGCCGAGCGCGTGCTGTTCATGAACTCCGGCACTGAAGCCAACGAAACCGCGTTCAAGCTGGCGCGCTATTATGCGTCAACGCGCCACAGCCCGTATAAAACCAAAATCATCGCCTTCCATAACGCCTTTCACGGTCGCTCGCTGTTTACCGTGTCCGTTGGCGGCCAGCCGAAGTATTCCGACGGCTTCGGCCCGAAACCTGCCGATATTATCCACGTGCCGTTCAACGATCTGCATGCGGTGAAGGCGGTGATGGACGACCACACCTGCGCGGTGGTGGTGGAACCGATTCAGGGCGAAGGCGGCGTGACGGCGGCCACGCCGGAATTTCTGAAAGGGCTGCGCGCGCTGTGCGACGAGCACAAGGCGCTGCTGGTGTTTGATGAGGTGCAATGCGGCATGGGACGCACCGGGGATCTGTTTGCCTACATGCACTACGGCGTCACGCCGGATATCCTGACCAGCGCCAAGGCGCTCGGCGGCGGCTTCCCGATCAGTGCGGTGCTGACCACCCAGGATATCGCTTCCGCGTTCCACGTCGGCTCCCACGGTTCCACCTACGGCGGCAACCCGCTGGCCTGCGCGATTGCCGGTGCGGCGTTCGATATCATCAACACGCCGACGGTTCTCAACGGCGTGAACGCGAAACGCGAGCAGTTTGTGAAGCACCTTCAGCAGATTGACGAACAGTTTGATGTCTTCAGCGAGATCCGCGGGATGGGGCTGTTGATTGGCGCCGAGCTGAAGCCGCAATACAAAGGCCGCGCCCGTGATTTCCTGCACGCCGCCGCGCACGAAGGGGTAATGGTGCTCAACGCCGGGCCGGACGTGATGCGCTTTGCGCCGTCGCTGGTGGTGGAAGATAAGGATATTGAAGACGGGTTAACCCGGTTTGCCGCGGCGGTCGGTAAAATAGTCCGGGGATAACCTCATTGCCCGGCGGCGCTGCGCTTGCACGGGCCTACAAAACCGTAGGTCGGGTAAGCGCAGCGCCACCCGACAAAATGGCAGGCACGGTGTTCAGGTCTTGTAGGTCGGGTAAGCGTAGCGCCACCCGACAAAACGGCATGCACGGCGTTCAGGTCTTGTAGGTCGGGTAAGCGTAGCGCCACCCGACAAAACGGCATGCACGGTGTTCAGGTCTTGTAGGTCGGGTAAGCGCAGCGCCACCCGACAAAACGGCAGGCTCGGTGTTTAGATCTTGTAGGTCGGGTAAGCGTAGCGCCACCCGACAAAATGGCAGGTACGGTGTTCAGGTCTTGTAGGTCGGGTAAGCGTAGCGCCACCCGACAAAATGGCAGGTACGGTGTTCAGGTCTTGTAGGTCGGGTAAGCGTAGCGCCACCCGACATAATCAGTACGGCGTGCGTTTCAGTACGCGCGTTAACCAGATCCCATGATGCGGTCGCTGACGCCATGCCACCGACGAAATGGTGTGCATGGTGTTCAGATGCCCTAACACGCGCTGCAAATGCTGCTCCAGGGTGCTCATCGGCCCGTGGGTTAATGTTTCCGGCGCTTCGAGAATGTTCGAATCCCCCGACTCACCCGGTGAGTCATACTCCAGACGCTGCTGGCACCGCTGCAGCGCAATTTCGCACGACTGCAAATAGCGCTGCGCCAGATCCGGGGTCAGCATCGTGTGCTCGCGCGCGAGGGTCGTCATCGCATTGATGTGCTCGACGATAAACTGGCTGTGCGTCACCCACAGTTTCATGTCTGCCAGATAGTGCGAGTTAAAGCCTGGCTCCTGCATCGCCTGGTTGAGCGAGTTAAACAGGGCGTTGTGCGCCTGGTTGACCTTCATGCGCTGATAGGCCAGCGGCGAGGGCTGCGGGTCGTCGCTGAGGATCAACCTGATAGCCTCCTGGTCTGCCTCCAGCGCGTCGTGGGCGTTTTGCCTGAGCAGCCCGCTCTGCCACTGCGGCCACAGCCAGACCATGCCGCCAAACGCAATCAGGCAGCCAATCAGCGTATCAACCAGCCGGGCGATGATGAACTGCTCGCCGTTGAGCGTGAGCAACTGCAGGGTATATACCGCCGTGACCGTAAAGCCAACCATCGCCCAGCCGTAGCTTTTGCGGATAATCAGGTAGCTCACCAGCGTAATCGCCAGCATTCCCGCCAGCGTATATCCCTCCGGCACGTGGAAGTGCAGGGTGACCCCGGCAATGACCAGCCCGGCAATCGTGCCGCCCGCCCGGTGCAGGATGCGCACCCGCGTGGCGCCGTAGCCGTTTTGGGTAACAAACAGCACGGTCATTAAGATCCAGTATGGCTTCGGCAGGTGCAGCGCCATCCCCATCAGGCTGGCGATGCTCAGCATCACGCTGATGCGCGCGGCGTTACGCAGCGCCGGGGATTTCAGCGACAGGTAGCTTTTAAGGGCGGGCAGCAGCGGGAGCCGTTTTTGTTTATCGGCCATCAGGTCGCGTGGGTAGAGCGGACGCTGGGTGCGCAGGACGCGCGCGATGCGGCTGAAGTGCCAGGCGGCGAACTGCCCGACCGGGTTATCCGGGTGCTGGCGGGCAATCTTCTCCAGCGCGCCGAGGGGCTTATCCATGTTAAAGCGCGTGGGGTAGCGGTGATAAAGAATGTCGTCCGCCAGCACCCGCAGGCGCGCGGACACCGTCTGAGCGTTCCAGCGGATCACCGCTTCGGCATGGCTACGCTCGACCAGCTTTTGCACCTCTTGCGGGTGATGCAGGCTGACCGAGATGTGCTCCTGCAGATCCAGCCCCACCTGGAAGATGCGCAGCAGCCGCTTGTAATCATGGTTTTTATTGGCGGCAAGCATATGCAGCTGCTGGTAACACTGGCCAATCAGATCCACCACCTTTTGCTGTCGCGTCAGCAGCGGCGGCAGTGATTTTTCCGGATCGGTGTGCTGGGTCAGCAGGGTGTATTTGGCCTCGCAGTACTCCGCCAACTGCACG
This sequence comes from Enterobacter cancerogenus, assembly GCF_019047785.1. NCBI lineage: Bacteria > Pseudomonadati > Pseudomonadota > Gammaproteobacteria > Enterobacterales > Enterobacteriaceae > Enterobacter > Enterobacter cancerogenus. Next base: position 3,114,690 of record NZ_CP077290.1, read on the forward strand.
TAGAGCAGGCTCAGGGATTCGCGCAGCGGCTGTTCCCGCCACAGCCAGAACCAAAACCAGTTGAATACGCCGTACCACAGCGTGCCGAGGGCGTAGATTAGCAGCGGCTCCCACACCGGCATATTGCCCGCCAGGCTCAGCGTAAAGATGGCGGCAATCAGTGAGGCGGGCAGCAGTCGGGCGTGCAGCGAGCTGATTTCAGCAGTCACGCCGAGCGTCATTGCCAGCACGGTCAGAATGAGCGGCAGCGGAATATCCCGGGCCAGCAGAAGCTGCACCGCGAGGCTACAGCCTGCAAACAGGCAGCCGCCAACGATCAGGCGTTTGAAAAAGCGCTTATGCGGCGTGTCGAGGCCCGCAATGTTGCAGCAGGCAGGCACAAGGGAAAACAGCAGACCCTGCTGGAGATGACCGAGGATCAGGCCCACGGCCACAGGAAGGCACAACACCAGCGTTTGCCGCAGTGCGTAGTTAACTTCCGGGTGATAGATCAGCCTGCGCCACATGGGGAGTAGAGACAAAAACGGCGTGTCACCTTGCGGTGGCACGCCGTTTGACCGTAATTAACGGGTTCCGTAGACCACGATGGTTTTACCGTGGGCAGAGATCAGGTTCTGGTCTTCCAGCATTTTCAGGATACGGCCCACTGTTTCACGGGAGCAACCAACGATCTGACCAATTTCCTGGCGGGTAATTTTAATTTGCATGCCGTCAGGGTGGGTCATCGCGTCCGGCTGTTTAGCCAGGTTCAGCAGGGTCTGCGCGATACGGCCGGTAACGTCGAGGAAGGCAAGGTTGCCCACTTTCTCAGACGTCACCTGCAGACGGCGAGCCATCTGGGAAGAGAGACGCATCAGGATGTCAGGGTTTACCTGAATCAGCTGACGGAACTTCTTGTAAGAAATTTCAGCCACTTCACATGCGGTTTTCGCACGAACCCAGGCGCTACGTTCCTGGCCCTCTTCAAACAGGCCCAGTTCACCGATGAAATCGCCCTGGTTCAGATAAGAAAGGATCATCTCTTTCCCTTCTTCATCTTTGATCAGCACTGCCACCGAGCCTTTGACGATGTAATACAACGTTTCCGCTTTTTCACCCTGGTGAATCAGCGTGCTCTTCGATGGGTACTTATGAATGTGGCAATGAGACAAGAACCATTCGAGAGTCGGGTCTGTTTGCGGTTTGCCAAGCACCATGCGCTGTTATCCTCTGTTATAAGCTGTCACCAGAGCCATAAATCGCATCCTGACTCTGGGGTTGCAATCGAATTCTTACCCATACCCTGGGAAGTCGGCTGTCGTAACGTTTCGCAGCCAGTAAAGTTTGATGTCCTCTGCATACATGTGTAACGTCAATGTATTACTGTAGCATCCTGAGTGTTTTAGCATAGCTTTTGACGCGTGTCTCCTGGTGTCTCGCTTCAGCATGATGCAGGTCGCCTTCCGTTGCGTGAAATGTAACGCGCGCGTACTCTGTCACCAAAAATGCAACGTTGGAGTTAATGAATATGCAAGCGCGTGTAAAGTGGGTAGAAGGGCTGACGTTCCTGGGCGAGTCTGCATCAGGCCACCAAATTTTGATGGACGGTAACTCCGGCGATAAAGCCCCAAGCCCTATGGAAATGGTGCTGATGGCGGCGGGGGGATGCAGCGCTATCGACGTGGTGTCGATCCTGCAAAAAGGCCGTCACGACGTGACCGATTGCGAAGTGAAGCTCACGTCTGAACGCCGCGAAGAGGCGCCACGCCTGTTCACGCATATCAATCTGCACTTTATTGTCACGGGTAAAGACCTGAAAGACGCGGCGGTGTCGCGCGCGGTTGACCTGTCTGCGGAGAAGTACTGCTCTGTGGCGTTAATGCTTGAGAAAGCGGTGAATATTACCCATTCGTATGAAGTGATTGAGGCCTAATCTTTTGGCGGGTGGCGCTTCGCTGACCCGCCCTACAAAAGCACGATCGTAGGCCCGGAGCGCAGCGCCACCGGGCAAAACAACTCACGCGATCTGCTTGCCTTCCATCAACCGCTGCACCAGCGGCGTCATGATTAACTCCATCGCCAGCCCCATTTTTCCGCCCGGCACCACCAACGTATTGATATGTGAAATAAACGACCCCTGCAGCATCGCCAGCAGCCACGGGTAGTCAATCCCGTCCAGATTGCGGAAATGGATGACCACAAAGCTCTCGTCCAGCGACGGAATGGTTTTGGCGGCGAACGGGTTGGAGGTGTCTACCGTCGGCACGCGCTGGAAGTTGATATGGGTGCGGGAGAACTGCGGCGTCAGGAAGTTAATGTAATCTTCCATCGAGCGCACCACCGAGTCCATCACCGCCTCGCGCGAATGACCACGTTCGCTGATGTCGCGCGTCAGCTTCTGGATCCACTCCAGGTTAACAATCGGCACCACGCCCACCAGCAGGTCAACATGGCGCGCCACGTCGTGCTGTGGCGTGACCACGCCGCCATGCAGCCCTTCATAAAACAACACGTCGGTGGGTTCCGGCAGCGGCTGCCAGGGCGTAAAGGTGCCCGGCACCTGGTTCCAGGGTACGGCTTCGTCATAGGTATGAAGATATTTACGGGATTGCCCTTTACCGCTCAAGCCATATTCCGCAAAGGTCTGCTCCAGCAGGCCGAAGTCATTCGCCTCCGGGCCGAAGTAGCTAATGTGTTTCCCCAAATCGCGCGCCTTGCGGATGGCCATGTCCATTTCCGGACGCGTATAGCGGTGAAAGCTGTCGCCCTCTACCTCAGCTGCCCGGAGATTGAGCTGGGCGAAAATCTTGCGAAAGGCGAGGCTGGTGGTGGTGGTTCCCGCACCGCTCGAACCCGTGACGGCAATAACCGGATGTCTGGCAGACATAGCAACTCCCTGACTGAAAAGGTTTAGCGGTCAGCCGTGAAACGCGTTGCGGGGCATGATATTGACCGTCTCATGCAGTTCGGACCACACCAGCACCACGTCGCCGCTTTTCAGCTGGCGTTTCACATCGCTGACCTTTTGTTCAAGCGAACGTTCATGTTCACCATAATCGGTGCCTTCCCGCAATACAAAGCTTTCAATCAGATTATCGAGCGTTTCGGGAGAGAGATCCTGCCAGGGAATAATCATTTTATACCGTCCAGATAAGTCGTTAACCAGTCAGGAATGCGCGTCTCAAGCCACATTTTTGGCCGACGCAGCGTGCCGCCGACAAAGCCGACGTGCCCGCCGTACTCGGTGAGCTGATACTGCACGTTTGCCGGTAAATGCCCGGGCGACGGAATGGAGTGGTGATCCATAAACGGATCGTCCTTCGCGTGAATAATCAGCGTCGGCTTTGTAATTTGATTCAGCAGCGGCATGGCGCTGCACTGACGATAATAGTCAATCGCGTCGGCAAAGCCGTGAATTTTTGAGGTAATCAGATCATCAAACTCCCGCAGACGCTTCACCCGCTTGAGTTGCTGCAGGCTGATAGGCAGCGTGTCCGGGTAGGCCTTCAGCTTACGGGCGGCGTTGGCCTTCAGCAGGTTAAGCAGATAGCGCTGATAGACCCGGGAAAAGCCTTTTTCCATATGGTAGCTGCACTGCTCCAGCATAAACGGCGCGGAGACGATGACGGCGGCGTCCAGCGGAACCGCGTCGCTCTCTTTCGCCAGCAGGCAGGCCAGCATGTTACCGCCCAGCGAATACCCGACGGCGGCCGTCGGCACGGTGCCGAAACTGTCGCGCAGCCAGTGTAAAAACCAGGTGCCGTCTTCGGTCTCACCGGAGTGATAAATGCGTTTCTGACGGTTTGGCTCGCCGCTGCATCCGCGAAAGTGCATCACCACACCGAGCCAGCCGCGTGCTTTTGCCGCCTGGATTAACCCGTGCGCGTAAGGGCTGTGCAGGCTGCCTTCCAGACCATGAAATACCACCAGGCGCGGCTTGTGGCGCGCCTGATCGGGATCTTCGCTCCAGGCCAGATCCAGAAAGTCGCCGTCCGGCAAATCGAGCCGTTGCCAGTGTGGGGTGAACTGCACCTTGCGACGGATCAGGCGCGGCAGCATGGTTTGCAGATGAGGGTTCGCCACGCCGCGCATAGGCACGAATTCGGCGCGTTCTTCAGCGGCTATCTCAAAGTCGGACGGGATTATTTGGGTCATAACGGCGATGCTAATTATTGTCTGTTATTTACGATATCTTCCGAATTGTACCCCGTTTAGCCCGTTTTTCCGAAACATGAACTGATCCCGATCACATTTCTTTACTGAGATTATTACTCTCAGGCTAATGATTACGCTCTACGCTTAATTGATGCCTTTCTCACCAGAGCGCACACTTTACTCAACGTTAAGCAATCAGAATGATGTGCTGAATCAGGAGGTTAATAATGTTATCTGGGCAAACACCTACCCGGCAATGGAACACACGACGCACGGAAAAAGCGCGCCGTCTGGCATCCGTACCGGTGCAGGGCAAGGTACTACCCACCGGCGATATCGTCGCCATGCTGGAAAAACTGATCGCGCCTGGCGACAAAGTCGTTCTGGAAGGTAACAACCAGAAACAGGCCGATTTCCTTTCCCGCTCCCTCGCCGACGTCAACCCGCAAATTGTGCATGACCTGCATATGATCATGCCAAGCGTCGGTCGCAGCGAACATCTGGATATCTTTGAAAAAGGCATCGCCCGCAAGCTGGACTTCTCTTTCTCCGGCACCCAGAGCCTGCGTATTTCGCAGCTGCTGGAAGACGGCCAGCTCGAAATCGGCGCCATTCACACCTACATCGAGCTCTATTCACGCCTGTATGTCGATCTTTCTCCGAACGTTGCGCTCATCGCCGGTTTCAAAGCGGACCGCAAAGGCAACCTGTATACCGGGGCGAGCACCGAAGATACCCCGGCGCTGGTTGAAGCCGCCGCGTTCCACGACGGGATCGTCATCGCACAGGTGAACGAGCTGGTGGACGACGAATGCGATCTGCCGCGCGTGGATATTCCAGGCTCCTGGATCGACTACGTGGTAGTGGCCGACAAGCCGTTCTTTATTGAACCGCTGTTCACCCGCGACCCGCGCCTGATCAAACAGGAACACATCCTGATGGCGATGATGGCGATTAAGGGCATCTACGCGGAACATCAGGTGCAGTCCCTCAACCACGGGATCGGCTTTAACACCGCAGCGATTGAGCTGCTGCTGCCGACCTACGGCGAACAGCTCGGCCTGAAGGGCAAAATCTGTAAGCACTGGACCCTGAACCCGCATCCAACGTTGATCCCGGCGATTGAAAGCGGCTGGGTGGAAAGCGTGCACTGCTTCGGCGGCGAGCTGGGGATGGAAGAGTACATCCGCGCCCGTCCGGACATCTTCTTTACCGGTGCCGACGGCTCCATGCGTTCCAACCGCGCTTTCTGCCAGCTGGCAGGCCAGTATGCGGTGGATATGTTTATTGGCTCCACCCTCCAGGTGGACGGCTACGCTAACTCCTCAACCGTGACCCGCGGGCGTCTTTCCGGCTTCGGCGGCGCGCCAAACATGGGCCACGATCCGCACGGTCGTCGCCACGCCACACCGGCCTGGCTGAACATGATCACCGAGCCTGACCCACTGCAGCGCGGTAAAAAACTGGTCGTGCAGATGGTGGAAACCTTCCAGGCAGGCGTGAAGCCGACCTTTGTGGAGAAACTGGATGCCGTCGACGTGGCGAAAGCCTCCGGGATGCCGCTGGCACCGGTAATGATTTACGGCGATGACGTGACCCACGTCCTGACCGAAGAGGGGATTGCTTACCTCTACCGCGCCAAAGATCTGGAAGAGCGTCGGGCGATGGTTGCCGCCGTGGCGGGGATCACCGATATCGGTCTGGGCGTAGACGCCAAACGCGTCGCAGAACTTCGCCAGAGCGGAAAAGTGGTTTACCCGGAAGATATGGGCATTCGCCGCACTGATGCCACCCGCTCACTGCTGGCGGCGGGCAGCGTGTCTGACCTCGTTGAGTGGTCCGGCGGTCTGTATAACCCACCTGCGAAATTCCGGAGCTGGTAATGAAACTTCTGCCCCAGATTCAGGTTGAAGGCGGTGCCGAATGGCTGGCGCGAACCGCCACGCAGTGTCTGATTGACGAAGCACGATTAAGCCCGAAACCCGGTCTGGTGGACAGTCGGGGGAACGGCGCGCACCACGATCTTACGCTGGCGCTGATGGAGCGCTCCGCGCACAGCCTGACCCCTACGTTTCAGGCGCTGGCGCAGCAAAGCTGGCAGCGTCCGGCTGACGTTGCGCTCAGGCAAACCGTCGGGCGGCTTGGCCGCGAAGGCGAGCAGCAGATGATGAATGCAACCGGCGGGGTCAATACCCACCGGGGTGCGATTTGGGCGCTGGGATTACTGGTCAGCGCGGTGGCGATGCAGGGCGGCGACGCCTCTGCGCAAACCGTCGCAGACACCGCCGCCCGGCTGGCAAAACTGCCGGATGACGCCGCACCGAAAGTGTTCAGCAAAGGGCTACGCGCCACGCATCGCTATCGCGTGCCGGGCGCGCGTGAAGAGGCGCAGCAGGCGTTTCCGCACATCATGCAGCGTGCGCTGCCGCAGCTTCGTCTGAGCCGACTTAACGGCAGCAGCGAAGCGCAGGCGAGGCTCGACGCGCTGATGGCCATCATGACGTCGCTTACCGATACCTGCGTGCTGTCGCGCGCCGGAATGGAGGGGCTGGACGCCATGCAGGACGGCGCCCGCGCCGTGCTGAACGCCGGAGGATGTGCCACGCCCGCAGGCCAACTGGCGCTGGCAACGTTAGATCGTCAGATGCTGGCACTCAACGCCTCACCGGGCGGCGCTGCCGACCTGCTTGCCGCCACGCTGTTTCTCGACCGCGTCGAAACGCCTTATTCAAAGCATTAAGAGGATGTTATGGAAAAAATCACATTAACCATGCCCGCCAGCCGCGCGTTAAGCGGTAAAGCGCTGGCAGGGGTTGTCGGTTCCGGGGATATGGAGGTGCTTTTCGCCGCCGAACCGGGCCAGACGTTAACCATTGATATCACCACTTCCGTCGACAACAGCCGCGGTCGCTGGGAAGCCCTGTTTACGCGCCTGCAAACCGTCAGCAGCCTGCCCGCAGGCAAACTGACCATTCACGACTTCGGCGCGACGCCGGGCGTGGCGCGCATTCGTATCGAACAGGTTTTTGAGGGGGTGAGCCATGCGTGATGACAGCAGCTTTATCGAACTAAAAGCACGCCAGCGTGCGCAGGCGCTGCTGGATGACGGCAGCTACCGTGAACTGCTGGATCCGTTTGAAGGCATTATTTCTCCGTGGCTGGGGCCGCAGGGGATTGTGCCGCAGGCCGACGACGGCATGGTGGTAGCGAAAGGGACCATCAACGGTCAGCCTGCCGTGGTAGTTGCCATCGAAGGCGCGTTCCAGGGCGGCAGTATGGGCGAAGTGTCCGGTGCCAAAATGGCGGCGGCGCTGGAGTTGGCGGCGGAAGATAACCGCAACGGTATCCCGACTCAGGCGGTGCTGTGCCTCGAAACCGGCGGCGTGCGCTTGCAGGAAGCCAACCTGGGCCTGGCGGCGATTGCCGATATCCACGCCGCGATTGTCGATCTGCGTCGCTACACGCCGGTGATCGGCATTGTGGCCGGGACCGTGGGCTGCTTCGGCGGGATGTCCATCGCCGCAGCGCTGTGCAGCTACCTGATTGTGACCCGCGAAGCGCGTCTTGGCCTGAACGGCCCGCAGGTTATCGAACAGGAAGCGGGGATTGAAGAGTACGACTCCCGCGACCGTCCGTTTATCTGGAGCATGACCGGCGGCGAAGTGCGCTATGAAAGCGGCCTGGTGGATGCGCTGGTGGGTGACGGCGTGAACGCGGTGAAAGCGGCAATGAACGACGCGATTGCGAAAGGCGTGCCGGCGAAACACCGCACCGATAACTACGACGATTACCTGAACCGTCTGACCAATTTCGACACCCGCAAACAGGCCGATGCCGAACAGATTAAAGCGCTTTTTGCCCGGGAGGTGAAATGATGAGTAATTCAATGAGCCGTGGCGAACTCTGGCTGGAAACCCTCGCCCCGAACGCCAAACGTCTGGAAGGACTTTGCCCGTCCGTGCAGGCCGCAGACGGTGAGCTTAACGGTGAAACGGTGCGTTTTGTCGCCGTCGTCCCGGATGACAACAACCACTATCCGCGTGCCGCGCAGGGCGAAGTGGGCCTGCTTGAAGGCTGGACGCTGGCAAAAGTGGTCAGCGAAACCGTTGCCGCCGATGCCGATAAAGCCGTTAAACGCCCGATTGTGGCAGTGATTGACGTCCCAAGTCAGGCCTATGGTCGTCGTGAAGAGGCGTTTGGTATTCACCAGGCGCTGGCCGGTGCCGCTGCGGCCTACGCTAACGCGCGTCTGGCCGGTCATCCGGTGATTGGCCTGATTGTCGGCAAAGCGATGTCCGGCGCGTTTCTGGCGCACGGCTACCAGGCTAACCGCCTGATCGCCTTCAACGACAAGGGCGTGCTGATCCACGCGATGGGTAAAGAATCTGCGGCGCGTATCACCCTGCGTACCGTGGAGGCGCTGGAAAAACTGGCGGCCACCATTCCGCCGATGGCGTATGACATCAGCAACTACGCCACGCTGGGGCTGCTTTCCAGCCTGCTGGACATCAGCAACCCGGATGCCCCAACCGATAACGATCTGGCGCAGGTGAAAACCACGCTGCAACAGGCCATCAACGACGCGCGTCAGGACGCCACCCTGAAAAACCGCTTAGGCGCTGACAACCGCCGCAGCTCGGCACTCGTTCGCGAACGCATGCGGGCCAGCTGGTAAGTAAAAAGAGACCTGCCAGATGCACAACCCCGTGGGCGTACGTTGCGCCCACGCGGGAGGCTGCATCCTGAAAATAATAAACATCGCGCCAGTGCTATAACTTTTTTACTACAGGTGATTTATGACTTACGTAATTGTTCATGCTCTTGCACCGATTTTCGTCATCATGCTGCTGGGATTCTGGGCCGGTAAGGCAAAGATGGTCGATAACAAAAATGTTTCCCTGCTTAATATTTTCGTCATGGATTTTGCACTGCCTGCCGCGCTGTTTAGCGCCACCGTGCAAACGCCGTGGACCGGCATCGTGGCCCAGTCGCCGCTGATTCTGGTGCTGACTCTGGCGATGTGGATAACCTATGCGGCCATCTACTTCCTCGCCACCAAAGTCTTTAAAAAATCTCCGCAGGATGCGGCCGTGCTGACGCTGACCGTCGCCCTGCCGAACTATGCGGCGCTCGGCCTGCCAATCCTGGGCAGCGTGCTGGGTGAAAGTTCTTCTACCTCGCTCTCCGTGGCGGTCTCCATCGCCTGCGGCTCCGTACTGATGACGCCGTTCTGCCTGCTGATCCTTGAGCGTGAAAAAGCGCGCGCCGAAGGGAATAACTCCGGCTCAACCCTCTCCATGCTGCCGGTGCTGATGTGGCGCTCGATTAAAAAACCGATCGTTATGGGCCCGCTGCTGGGGGTGATCCTCTCCGCTATCGGCATCAAAATGCCGGAACTGGTTCTCGCGGCGATTAAACCGCTGGGGCTGTCCGCCACCGCAGCTGCGCTGTTCCTGACCGGGGTGATCCTCTCTGCTCGTAAGCTGCAGATCAACACCATGGTGATCACCTCCACCATCGCCAAGCTGCTGATCCAGCCTGCGATTGCCTGGGGTATCGTCTTAATCTTCGGTCTGCACGGTTCTGTGGCGATCACCGCTATCCTGATGATTGCGCTGTCCGCGGGCTTCTTCGGCGTGGTGTTCGGTAACCGCTTTGGCGTGCAGTCACCGGATGCGGAAGCCGTGCTGCTGTTAAGCTCCGTACTGTGTATCCTGTCGCTGCCGCTGTTTATCTCGCTGACTTCAGGAATGTAATCATGACCACAACATTACGCCCCCACGACCTCATCTGGCTTACCGCGCGTGACGCGCTGGAAGGCATCACCGAATCCTGGGTGGAGGCGGCCTGGCATACCGGCCTGCCGGTAGTGGTGCGGCGTGATGTTGATAGCGAAGGCCGTATTCCCGTTGGCGTGCGCGGATTGCGCCGCGACCAGCGGGCGGCCGGATGGGTGAAGCCAGAACGCGTGACGCGCGTGGTTACGCCCGAATCACTGAGCGTAACGGCCGATCTGCTGCGCTCGCCGTTTGTGACGCAGCCGCCGGTTCAGGTGGCGCTGCAACTTTCCCAGCAGCCGTGGCCGTGGTCGTGGGGCATTACCGGCAGCACCGGCTACGCGCTGGCAACCGGCATTCCGGTTATCCATGCCGACAGCGATCTCGACCTGCTGATCCGCGCTCCGCAGCCTCTCTCCCCCGATGCGTTTGCCGCCTGGCAGGCCCAGCTTAGCCGCGCGCTGTGCCGGGCTGATACGCAGGTGGATACGCCCGAGGGCGGCTTTGCGCTGGCGGAGTGGCTGCGCGACGGCAAAACGCTGCTGAAAACCCGCCGCGGGCCGCGTCTGGTGACGGACCCGTGGCACAGGGAGGCGTGATGAAAATACTGTTTACTTTTCCGGGGCAGGGCACGCAGCATGAAGGCATGCTGCAAAACCTGCCGGGTACCGAGCTGGCTCAGGCGCGCGAGGTGTTGGGGGCGGAGGTTGATACGCTGGATAGCGCTGCTTCGTTATCCCATACCCGCGCGGTGCAGCTTTCGCTGCTGATAGCCGGTGTCGCCTGGGCGCGCGAGCTTGAGCGACGCGGCGTAACGCCGGATATCGTCAGCGGGCTGTCCATTGGCGCATACCCGGCGGCGGTTATCGCGGGCGCGCTGGATTTCACCGATGCGCTTAGGCTGGTCGCGCTGCGTGGCGATTTAATGGAGCAGGCGTATCCGCACGGCTATGGCCTGACGGCGATTATGGGCTTGACCCTGCCGCAGGTGGAACAGCTTATCGAAGGCACCGGAACCTATATTGCGAACCTGAACGCCGAAACGCAGATTGTGATCGCCGGACGTGATGACGGGATGGCGCAGGTAGCCGAGCGCGCGCTGGCGAAAGGGGCGAGCAAGGCCAAACGACTGGCGGTCAGCGTACCATCGCACTGCGCGCTGCTGGCGGAGCCGGCGCAGAAGCTTGTGGCGGCGTTTGAAAAAGTGACGCTCTCTCGCCCACGCTTAGCGTATCTTAGCGGCAGCACCGGCCGCGTGCTGTGGCAGCCGGAGAAGATCGCCGACGATCTGGCGATGAATATGGCCCGCACCGTGCGCTGGCAGGAGGCAGTCATTTCCGCCAACGAACGCGACGCGCGACTGGCTATTGAGATGCCGCCCGGCGGTATTTTGACCTGCTTAACGCGCCAGGCGGCGTGGGAAGGGGAGTCTATATCGCTGGAACGCAGCGGGGTTGAGGTAGCGGTACATTTGGCGGGGCGGCTCCAGCGGTGAGTTTTGCCCGGCGGCGCTTTCGAAAAACGTAAGGTACGATAGGCACTTATAGCTCAGGGTGGAAATCTCCCTGAGCATGCGTCAGCGACGCTGATGACGAGTGTTAGGGTAAACACCCTTTTTTTATTAAATCGATTGCCTGCTCAAGTTGCTGGTAAAACCTATGACGCAAATCTTCCAGCTCGTTATTCTCTTTACGGAGCGGTAGCCCATTTTTGTGAAGAACAATATCGTTAAATGATCCCATTCCACCATAAACTTTTTTTAATGCGAATATTGAAGTTTCACAGTCGACGTCAAGTTCACTACCAAGAGCCTCAAAGGTTTTGGCCCATGCATTCTCATTGTTTGAGCGCAGTACGCTAATAATATTGGTTAACGTTTTCTTTATTTCATTTATCATTTTAAACCCCCACTACTCAGTATTTTAACACCAGGTATTCTCCACGGTTCACGCACGACTACTTGTCGTTTTTTGTGTAAACTGCCAGGTTGAGATTTGACGCATATTAATTCACCGTATCAATTAGTGCGGATAACAATTCGTGAAATTGGTTATGTGATTCTATTACATAATCCGTTGAGACTTTATCACGGATCTGAAAGCAGTCATCAGCGAAACTGTAGACAATAACGGATATACCATCCTCACCAATGAGCACCTTATCAGTGAGATTCTGATCAAGATAGATTTCATCGGTGCGTGTATCAACGTTGCGGATGTAGATATTTGACCATAATGGCACACCATTTTCTGCCTGAACTACGTTATATAAAGTCAGTCCGTTATACTCCAGACCATCCATAATGTTGAACATATTCAGGTAGTCAGATCGGGTAACCATCAGGCGTTGTATATCCTCGTAAACCGTTCTTTTCTGACGACCCCATTCGGCGGGTGGAGCATTGCGCATGAGATCTGCCATTACGGCAGGATTGACAGGATTGGCTATCGGGTAGTTATCAGCAGTCATTAGGGCCTTGAATATGTCTAACAATTCATCGGTATTCTTCATTTCTTCTCCTTAATGCCAGCGGGATAAATTACATCTTTTGGAGCAGGCCATAACACTTTTGCGCTTTCATTATAGGGAAGAACTTTAGTTATCGTGCCCTGGGCCTTTGAAAGCGTGTAATGATAGGGCGAACTTTGTATCAGCGTTAGGTTTTCAAAAATATTTGTTCCTGCGTCATCAAGATTGTTTTTTATTTTCCCATATAGCCCTTTAATCTTTTTACTGTTTGTCTGAATCCTAAATGTTGCAGTTGTCAATACTATCCGCCGCCAAATGATATTCAGCATCCCAATTCCTGTTGAGTGTAAACATCCTGTTCCTGGTTTAAGCCATGTTATAAGTGTGGATATTCAGAGATAACGGATGATAAGTCAAACGTGGCGTTCAGTTTCTGTTGAGCACTTCCCCAATTGTTCCTGCCTCTCACTTCGGTTGGATATAATCTGCCACCTGACTGGGTAACAGTGAAGGCATCGCAATAGTTCGCCCATCATCATCAACAAATTCAACCATATAAGCCAGATGGGGTTTTTCATGTATCAATACTATGGCACCCAGCATACCTTTGGTTAACCCTTCCTCCGGCAAATCTTCCGCTAACACTACCACTTCAAATTCTTCTCTTCTCATAATCTGTATCTCACTTAACAAAAATCGTCGTCATGCGTGGAACGACGGCATCAGGTTCATAAATCCAACCGCTGCGCACTATCACCGTCTCACCGTTAATGCCTAATATCGGCATGTCTACAGCCATTCGCTGCCCGTACTGGTTTGCTTCCAAAACTTTAGCTGGGGTGGTTAATATGCCCTCGCGGATTCTACTGGCTAACACATCTGAATTTGTCGGGTTATAACCCAGCGCCGACTGAAATACTCTCGCCTTATGCCCCCCAATTGGATGGGTAACATCTAAAGAGTAAGTTGATAGTTTTCTGTAATCTACAACGGCGTGTTCGGCATTGATTAATGCTCCTGATTCGGTTGTGAATCCATTGGCATATGGCGATGCAAACGACGGTATTTTGCTGTAGTTTGATAATCCACTTATTGTTCCTAACCGACCCAGGCCAAAGCCAGCGGCAACAGAAGCGCCGGCCATGATAATACCTTTGTTTTCCATCACTTGATCGTAACCTGCTGGTGCATCACCACCAAGTTGTTCCGCTGTTTGCCTAAAGCCTTCAATGTTGCCGTTGTAGATTCCACCTGCCGCCAGTAATCGTCCGGCTGCTTTGCTGTTGATGGTTTTGGTGGCTTGTGCGTGCTGTATGGGAGCATCGGAATCATGCTGTTTAATGGTCGGAGCGGGTTTTCGTCCCGGGTGTGCGTTCAGGCAATGTTCGTAAATATTTTGTACTTCCCGCTGGAAACTGTCGCTATAGCTGTCCATGAAACAGTCATAAACCAGATTACCGTCGTCATCGAAGAAGAAGGGGTTGCGGAAACGGTCCCACTTCTCTGCGGTGTTTACGCCAACCATCCAGCCCTGCTCAAGATTCCATTTTACTTCATCATAAAGGCCGTCGTATTCCGTGTGGTGCTTGCGTTTGTATGGTTGCGCCGCGAAGCGGTGGTATACGCCGTCACGACGTTTGGGGATGGCGAAATGTTGAAAACGGGTTTGAGGGGCATATTTTAGATAATCCAGTTCGTAAAATACGCTCGCCATTTCCAGTGCATCGCGTGGCGTAAGGATGAACTGAATATCAGCCGGTGCTAAATCACAGCCAGCATCCCATTTCATGTAGAGTGTGAACATCCTGTTCCTGCTTAAAGACATGTTATTTTTGTGGATATTCAGAGATAACGGATGATAAGTCAAATGTGGCGTTCAGCTTTAGTGAACCCTGGAACAGGGGGAATGCACCAGGCCTACGGGGCCGAGGTATCTGTTGTGAGGCTTCGCGCATACATCCGTCCTTCGGCGGCTAGTGCGCGCAGGCTGGGATCCTGCTCGCGGTTGCGGGCAAAGACGATGGCGATCAACTGCTGCATCTGATACGGCTGCGCCAGCTTCAGTAGCTGAACCGAGTTCTCATACACTTTCTTCATCCTCCCCGGCATCAGCGTAAAACCGACCCCCGCCTGCACCAGGCTCAACATAGAGAAAATGTCGTTCACGCGCGTGACGATTTCCGGCTCGAATCCGGCGATGTGGAACGCTTCCTGGAACCCGGCGTAGGTGGCGAACCCTTCTGCCAGCGCGACGAATTTCTGATCTTTATAATCACGCAGGTCGGCCAGCTCGCCGGTGTTGAGGGACGCAGACGCGGGTGCGGCAAGGAAAATATCGTCGTGGAACAGGGGAAGCACTTCAAGACTGTTACGATCGATATCGCTTTCGGAAATGGAGATTAAAATGGCGTCCAGCGAGCCTTCGTCCAGCATGTGCAGCAACGTTTCGTTGGAGCCCATCGTCAGGTCCATCTCCAGATCCGGACGGCGCAGCTTCATGCCCATGATCAGGCGCGGTACGGTCTCCAGCGTTAGCGAATAAAGCGTGCCGACGCGCAGCCGCCCCTGACCTATACCGGCAATTTTACGGGACTCTTCCACGCCGCGCGCCATGACCTGCATCACCTCCTGGCAATACTCCAGCAGCGTCCAGGCGGAGGGGAGCGCAATCAGGTTGCGCCCCTTATGGGTGAAGAGCGGGCAGCGCACGTTCTCTTCCAGGGTGTGTAGCGCGCGGTGCACGCTGACGCCGCTGAGGCCCAGAGTTTCGGCGGTACGCGCGATATTGCCCTTCTCCATGAACGTCATGAAGATGCTGAGCTTGCGAAATGTAATGTCGCTCGTGGTATCGAAACTCATACTCCTCCCGGCGGTTTAGTCGGCCTGTAGCATCGCTTCCAGCTGTTCCTGGGCGTCCAGCCACGCCATCTCACACGCTTCGAGGCTGGATTTGGTTTTGGCCTGGGTTTGCAGGCAGTCCGTCAGCTCGGCCTTGCGGCTCTGATCGTACAGCTCGCTGTCGCCCAGCTTCTCTTCAACGGCCGCAAGCGTGGCGTTGAGCTTTTCCATCTCTTTTTCCAGGCGCGCGATCTCTTTACGCAGCGGTTGCGTCTGGGTGCGCAGTTCCGCTTCCCGGCGCTTCTGGTCTTTACGCGCCTGCGCGCTGTTGGCGTTGTCTTTTGCCGACTCGTCCGGCTGGTTTTCCTGCTTCTGCACGTCCGTCAGCCACTGCTGATAGTCTTCCAGGTCACCGTCGAACGGTTCGACCTTGCCGTCGTGCACCAGATAGAGATCGTCCGTGGTGGAGCGGATCAGGTGACGATCATGCGAGACAACCACCAGCGCGCCTTCGAACTCAATCAGCGCTTCGGTCAGCGCCTGACGCATGTCGAGATCCAAGTGGTTGGTCGGTTCATCGAGCAGCAGCAGGTTCGGACGCTGCCAGACGATCAGCGCCAGCACCAGACGGGCTTTTTCACCCCCGGAGAAGCGCTCGGTATTCTCGGTGACTTTATCACCCTGGAAACCAAACCCGCCGAGGTAGTCGCGCAGCTTCTGCTCCATCTCCTGCGGTGCCAGCCGCGCCAGGTGCTGAATCGGCGATTCATCCGCGCGTAAAAATTCCAGCTGGTGCTGGGCGAAGTAGCCAAGCTTAATGCCTTTCGCCAGACCGATTTCGCCGCTGACCGGGTTAAGCTCGCCCGCCAGCAGTTTGATCAGCGTTGATTTACCGGCACCGTTACGCCCCAGCAGACCAATACGTGAACCCGGCACCAGGTTGAGCTTGATAGAGTCGAGAATCGTACGCTCGCCGTAGCCTGCGCTGACCTTTTCCATCTTCAGCAGCGGGTTAGGCAGGCTCTCCGGCGCGCGGAAGCTGAAGTGGAACGGGTTATCGACGTGCGCAGGCGCAATCATCTCCATGCGTTCCAGCATCTTAATGCGGCTTTGCGCCTGCTTGGCCTTCGAAGCTTTCGCTTTGAAACGGTCGACAAAGCTCTGCAGGTGCGCCACGCGCTGCTGCTGGCTTTCATACATCGATTGTTGCTGGGCAAGACGCGTTGCGCGCTGGCGCTCGAAGGAGCTGTAGTTGCCGGTGTATTCGAACATCGTTTGCTGTTCGATATGGATAATTTTATCCACCACCGGATCGAGGAAGTCGCGGTCGTGGGAAATCAGAATCAGAGTGCCCTGATAGCTCTTGAGCCACTTCTCCAGCCAAATAACCGCATCGAGATCGAGGTGGTTGGTCGGTTCATCAAGCAGCAGTAAATCAGAGCGGCAAATCAGCGCCTGCGCCAGGTTAAGGCGCATACGCCAGCCGCCGGAGAAGTCGCTCACCGGGCGTTCGAGCTGGTCGTTGCTAAAGCCGAGGCCGTGCAGCAGGCTGGAGGCGCGGGAGCGGATGGTCCACGCGTCGATGGCGTCCAGCTTGCCGTGAACGGTGGCGATGGCGTGGCCGTCGTTGCGCTCGTTTGCGGCATTGAGCTCCGCTTCCAGCTTGCGGTATTCGCGGTCGCCGTCAATCACATAGTCGAGCGCCGGTTCGCTCAGCGCGGGCGTCTCCTGGTTAACCCAGGCGAGTTGCCAGTTTCCGGGGTAGGTAAAGTTCCCGCCGTCAGCGCTAATCTCGTTTTTCAGCAGCGCCAGCAGGGTGGATTTACCGCAGCCGTTTTTGCCGACCAGCCCGACCTTCTGGCCAGGGTTAATGGTGGCAGTGGCGTTGTCCAGCAGGACGCGCACGCCGCGACGAATTTGTAACGAGGAGAAAACAATCATAGAAGCGCCGTATGTTCCGACTATGTTAATTTGTCATTATGATAATGTAAGGTGTGGACCATTTGCCGCCGCACCGGGCCGCCATGGTAGCCCAAAACAACAACGATACACAAAAACAGAAACAGGACCGGGAGGGGAATGATGTCTCAGACAGCCAAAGTGCTGCTGCTGTATGCCCATCCGGAATCTCAGGACTCGGTGGCGAACCGGGTGCTGCTTAAGCCGGCGACACAGCTCAGCAACGTAACAGTGCACGATCTCTACGCGCACTATCCTGATTTCTTTATTGATATTCCCCACGAGCAGGAACTGCTGCGTCAGCATGACGTTATCGTGTTCCAGCATCCGCTTTATACCTATAGCTGCCCGGCGCTGCTGAAAGAGTGGCTGGACCGCGTGCTCAGCCGGGGCTTTTCAAGTGGGGTAGGGGGCAACCAGCTGGCGGGAAAGTACTGGCGTAGCGTGATTACCACCGGGGAGCCGGAAAGCGCCTACCGTCACGATGGTCTCAACCGCTATCCGATGAGCGATATCCTGCGCCCGTTTGAGCTGACGGCAGCGATGTGCCGTATGCACTGGCTGAGCCCAATTATTGTCTACTGGGCGCGACGTCAGGATCCGAAGGCGCTGGCGAGCCATGCCAAAGCGTATGGCGACTGGCTGGCATCGCCGATTCAGGCGGGAGGACGCTGATGGAAGGTTCCAATTTACTGTTAGCCGGCGTGCTCTTTTTATTTGCGGCGGTCGTTGCCGTGCCGCTGGCTGCCCGGATCGGCATCGGTGCGGTGCTGGGCTATCTGCTGGCGGGTATCGCCATCGGCCCCTGGGGGCTGGGATTCATCAGCGACGTGGATGAAATCCTCCACTTCTCCGAGCTGGGCGTGGTGTTCCTGATGTTCATCATCGGCCTTGAGCTGAACCCGTCCAAGCTGTGGCAGCTTCGGCGCTCGATCTTCGGCGTGGGGGCCGCGCAGGTGTTATGCAGCGCCGCGATACTTGCCGTGCTGCTAATGCTGACGGACTTTTCGTGGCAGGCCGCCGTCATTGGCGGGATCGGGCTGGCGATGTCCTCCACCGCGATGGCACTGCAGCTGATGCGCGATAAAGGCATGAACCGCAACGAAGCAGGCCAACTGGGCTTTTCGGTGCTGCTGTTCCAGGACTTGGCGGTTATCCCGGCACTGGCGCTGGTGCCGCTGCTCGCGGGATCGGGTGATGACAGTTTCGACTGGGTCAAAATCTCCATGAAGGTGCTCGCCTTTGCGGGCATGTTGATTGGTGGACGCTTTTTATTACGCCCGGTGTTTCGGTTTATTGCCGCCTCCGGCGTGCGCGAGGTATTTACCGCCGCGACGCTGCTGCTGGTACTTGGCTCGGCGCTGTTTATGGATGCGCTGGGGCTGTCGATGGCGCTCGGGACATTTATCGCAGGCGTGCTTCTGGCGGAAAGCGAGTACCGCCACGAGCTGGAAACGGCCATCGATCCATTCAAAGGCCTGCTGTTAGGGCTGTTCTTTATTTCGGTGGGCATGGCGCTCAACCTTGGCGTGCTCTATACCCATCTGCTGTGGGTGATAATGAGCGTGGCCGTGCTGGTGGCGGTGAAAACGCTGGTGCTGTATGTGCTGGCGCGCATTTACGGGCTGCGCAGTTCGGAGAGAATGCAGTTCGCCAGCGTGCTGAGCCAGGGCGGTGAATTCGCGTTTGTGCTGTTCTCGACGGCATCGTCGCAGAAGCTGTTTAAAGACGACCAGATGGCGCTGCTGCTGGTGACGGTGACGCTGTCGATGATGACCACACCGCTGCTGATGAAGCTGGTGGATAAACTGCTGTCGCGCCGACTGAACCCGGTGGACGACGAAGCGGAAACCCCGTGGGTGGAGGACGATAAACCGCAGGTGATTATCGTGGGTTTTGGTCGCTTCGGGCAGGTGATTGGCCGCCTGTTAATGGCCAACAAAAAGCGTATCACCGTACTGGAGCGGGATATCAGCGCGGTGAATCTGATGCGAAAATATGGCTATAAGGTTTACTACGGCGATGCCACGCAGCTTGAACTGCTGCGCTCCGCCGGTGCGGAAGCGGCGGAATCGATCGTTATCACCTGTAACGATCCGGAAGACACGATGAAGCTGGTGGAACTGTGCCAGCAGCATTTCCCGCACCTGCACATTCTGGCGCGTGCGCGCGGACGTGTGGAAGCTCACGAACTTTTGCAGGCGGGTGTGAAACACTTCTCCCGCGAAACCTTCTCAAGCGCCCTGGAGTTGGGGCGTAAAGCGCTGGTGTCGCTGGGGATGCATCCTCACCAGGCCCAGCGCGCACAGATGCACTTCCGCAGGCTTGATATGCGCATGCTGCGCGAGCTGATGCCGGTGCATTCAGATACGGCGCAGATCTCCCGCGTGCGGGAAGCGCGTCGCGAGCTGGAAGAAATTTTTCAGCGCGAGATGCAGCAGGAACGACGCCAGCTCGACGGCTGGGATGAATTTGAATAAAGGGTAACGAAAGATGGCTGTACGTAAACGCTTTATCGCGGGCGCAAAATGCCCATCCTGCCAGGCGCAAGATACGCTGGCCATGTGGCGTGAAAATAATATCGATATTGTTGAGTGTGTTAAGTGCGGCCATCAGATGCGCGAGGCTGACAAAGAGGCCCGCGATCACGTTCGCAAAGAAGAGCAAGTGATCGGCATTTTTCATCCGGACTAGCGATATGCCCTGAGTTTTTTTAAGCTAAAGGGTACACGGGTGCAGATTTCCGCTACAATCTGCGCCAGTAATTTTCCCACGCTCAGGAGATATCATGAAAGTAGCAAAAGACCTGGTGGTCAGCCTGGCCTATCAGGTACGTACAGAAGACGGTGTGTTGGTTGATGAGTCTCCGGTGAGTGCGCCGCTGGACTACCTGCATGGTCACGGTTCCCTGATCTCCGGCCTGGAAACCGCGCTGGAAGGTCATGAAGTTGGCGATAAATTTGACGTTGCTGTTGGCGCAAACGACGCTTACGGCCAGTACGACGACAACCTGGTTCAGCGCGTTCCTAAAGACGTGTTCATGGGCGTTGACGAGCTGCAGGTTGGCATGCGCTTCCTGGCTGAAACTGACCAGGGTCCAGTACCGGTTGAGATCACTGAAGTTGAAGACGACCACGTTGTGGTTGACGGCAACCACATGCTGGCTGGCCAGAACCTGAAGTTCAACGTTGAAGTTGTTGCGATCCGTGAAGCAACCGAAGAAGAACTGGCTCATGGCCACGTTCACGGTGCGAACGGTCACGACCATGACCACGATCACGGTCATGACGGCTGCTGCGGTGGTCACGGCCACGATCACGACCATGGTCACGAGCACGGTAAAGGTGGTTGCGGCGGCAATGGTGGCTGCGGCTGCCATTAATTCCGATACGCGGAAAATAAAAAAGCGGGATTGTTATCCCGCTTTTTTTACGCCTCAATAATGAGGTGGGGGCGTCTCTTCAGACTGAGAGGCAATGTGCGATGACTGCGTGGCCTTCACCTTTTCAGTGAGCAGTCGCATCAGGTCCCTGAGTTTTGCCATTTCCAGTTCGTGCGCAGTCACCGTCTGGTTAAGCTCTTCGATGGTGATGTCCTGAAAAGCCAGGCGGCTTTCCAGTTCAGCCAGTCTCGCTTCAATCATTGTGTCCTTCATCATTCACCTCGTTTATATCTAACGCTTTCGTGGGCCAGCGGCGGCGAAGTTTAACTGAGTTTATCCTTAAGTACAGTATCCATCCCCTTGGCAAGAAACTTATTTAAACAAAAATAGTCTGAAAAGAGGCGAGAATTGGAAGTGTCTGTCTGTAGATTTCTTCCGCAACGATTTATAGTACGTCACTCATTTACGTTTAATGCTGGGGTGAGAGTCCCCAGGCCCTGGAGATATGGATGAAATCACTGTTTAAAGTTACGCTGCTGGCGACCACGATGGCAGTTGCGCTGAACGCACCGCTGTCTTTCGCTGCTGATACTGCTGCGAAGCCTGCTGCGACTGCAGACAGCAAAGCGGCGTTTAAAAATGACGACCAGAAATCCGCCTATGCACTCGGCGCGTCTCTGGGTCGTTACATGGAAAACTCTCTGAAAGAGCAAGAAAAACTGGGCATCAAACTGGACAAAACTCAGCTGATCGCGGGTGTTCAGGATGCGTTTGCCAACAAGAGCAAACTGTCTGACCAGGAAATCGAGCAAACTCTGCAGGCGTTTGAAGCACGCGTGAAAGGCGCAGCTCAGACCAAAATGGAAGCAGATGCGAAAGATAACGAAGCAAAAGGTAAAGCCTACCGCGATGCCTTTGCTAAAGAAAAAGGCGTAAAAACCTCCTCTACCGGCCTGGTCTATAAAGTAGAGAAAGAAGGTACCGGCGCGTCTCCGAAAGACAGCGATACCGTAGTGGTTAACTACAAAGGTACGCTGACCGATGGTAAAGAGTTCGATAACTCCTATACCCGTGGTGAACCGCTCTCCTTCCGTCTGGATGGTGTTATCCCTGGCTGGACTGAAGGCCTGAAGAACATCAAGAAAGGCGGCAAAATCAAGCTGGTCATTCCACCGGATCTGGCTTACGGCAAAACGGGCGTTCCGGGTATCCCTGCCAACTCTACGCTGGTCTTTGATGTAGAGCTGCTGGACATCAAACCGGCTCCGAAAGCGGATGCGAAACCAGACGCTGCAGCTGACCAAAAAGCAGCAGCAGACGCGAAGAAGTAATGCGATAAACGCCGCCGCCTTTAAGGCGGCGGTTTTTTTATTGTGGGGCAGAGATAATTAACACTGGAAAGCGTTATACACGCTGTATTAATTTAGTTGTCCGTGTAGATAATGAGCCTGCCCTGACAACGTAACGACAGGCTCCTGAAAAGGAGTGTTTTTTTCATGTCCAGGTCGCTTTTAACCAACGAAACCAGTGAGCTTGATTTGCTGGATCAACGTCCTTTCGATCAGACCGACTTCGATATTCTGAAATCCTACGAAGCGGTGGTGGACGGGTTAGCGATGCTCATTGGGTCCCACTGCGAAATCGTTTTGCACTCCTTGCAAGATTTGAAGTGTTCCGCCATCCGTATTGCGAACGGTGAACATACCGGCCGTAAAATTGGTTCGCCCATCACCGACCTTGCTTTGCGTATGCTGCATGATATGACCGGCGCGGACAGCAGCGTCTCTAAATGCTATTTCACCCGCGCCAAAAGCGGCGTGTTGATGAAATCTGAAACCATCGCCATTCGCAACCGCGAGCACCGCGTTATCGGGCTGCTGTGCATCAACATGAACCTTGATGTGCCGTTCTCGCAAATTATGAGCACCTTCGTTCCGCCGGAGACACCAGACGTTGGCTCGTCCGTGAACTTTGCCTCATCGGTTGAAGATCTTGTGACCCAGACGCTGGAGTTCACTATCGAAGAAGTGAATGCCGATCGCAACGTCTCCAACAACGCCAAGAATCGTCAGATCGTGCTGAATCTCTACGAGAAAGGGATTTTTGATATCAAAGATGCCATTAACCAGGTGGCCGACCGTCTGAATATCTCTAAGCACACCGTTTATCTGTACATCCGTCAGTTCAAAAGCGGTGATTTCGCAGGGCAAGATAAGTAATGCGTTTTGCGTTAATGGTGACAGGCCCGGCATACGGCACCCAGCAGGCCAGCAGCGCGTTGCAGTTCGCCCATGCGCTCATTGAAGCCGGGCACGAGCTGGCGAGCGTCTTTTTCTATCGGGAAGGGGTCTATAACGCCAACCGGTTTACGTCGCCGGCGAATGATGAGTTTGACCTGGTGCGTGCCTGGCAGGCGTTAAATGAAACGCAGGGCGTTGAGCTGCACATCTGCGTGGCCGCCGCGCTGCGCCGCGGCATTACCGATGCCGCAGAAGCCGAACGTCTTGAGTTACCTGGCGCGAACCTGCAGCCTGGATTTTCTCTCAGTGGCCTGGGCGCGTTGGCGCAGGCTGCGCTGACCTGCGACAGAGTGGTGCAATTCTGATGAAACGTGTCGCTTTTGTATTTACCTCGGCGCCCCACGGGAGCACGTCAGGCAGAGAAGGGCTGGACGCGTTACTGGCGACGTCAGCCTTAACGGAAGATATCGGCGTGTTCTTTTTGGGCGACGGGGTTTTCCAGCTGCTGGCAGGCCAACACCCGCAGGCTATCCTCGCGCGCGATTACATCGCGACCTTTAAGGTGCTGCCGCTCTACGACATTGATACATATTATGTGTGCGCGGATTCATTAGCCGCTCGCGGGCTCAATGATAAGACGCCTTTTGTGCTGGATGCGACGATCCTGCCATCCGGTGCGCTGCGCGACCACCTTTCTCACTATGATACTGTTCTGACTTTCTGAGGCCGTCATGCTCCATACCCTGAGTCATTCACCCTGGCAATGTGATATCGACGCGCTACTGAGCATGCTGCGCGAAGGTGATGATCTCCTGCTGATACAGGATGGGGTCATCGCAGCGCTCGACGGCAGTCGCTTCGTTGAAATTCTCAGCAATGCCCCCATATCCCTCTCTGCGCTTAAAGACGATCTGGACGCGCGAGGTCTTACTGGTCAAATTTCAGCCAAAATTGACGTGGTTGGCTATACTGATTTCGTCAATCTTACTGTGAAGCATGCCAGTCAAATGAACTGGTGATTTGAGATCGCTGTATATTTCTTGACACCTTTTCGACGTGGCCCTAAAATTTCGCGTCCTCATATTGTATGAGGTCGATTTATTACGTGTTTACGAAGCAAAAGCTAAAACCAGGAGCTATTTAATGGCAACAGTTAACCAGCTGGTACGCAAACCACGCGCTCGCAAAGTTGCAAAAAGCAACGTGCCTGCGCTGGAAGCCTGCCCGCAGAAACGTGGCGTATGTACTCGTGTATATACCACCACTCCTAAGAAACCAAACTCCGCACTGCGTAAAGTATGCCGTGTGCGTTTGACTAACGGTTTTGAAGTGACTTCCTACATCGGTGGTGAAGGTCACAACCTGCAGGAGCACTCCGTGATCCTGATCCGTGGCGGTCGTGTTAAAGACCTTCCGGGTGTTCGTTACCACACCGTTCGTGGTGCGCTTGACTGCTCTGGTGTTAAAGACCGTAAGCAGGCTCGCTCCAAGTACGGCGTGAAGCGTCCTAAGGCTTAATGGTTCTCCGTTAAGTAAGGCCAAACTGATTTATCTTAATGTCAAACTAAACTCGTAGAGTTTTGGACAATCCTGAATTAACAACGGAGTATTCCCATGCCACGTCGTCGCGTCATTGGTCAGCGTAAAATTCTTCCAGATCCGAAGTTCGGATCAGAACTGCTGGCAAAATTTGTAAATATCCTGATGGTAGATGGTAAAAAATCTACTGCAGAAGCAATCGTATACAGCGCGCTTGAGACCCTGGCTCAGCGTTCTGGTAAAAATGAACTGGAAGCTTTCGAAGTCGCTCTCGACAACGTGCGCCCGACTGTAGAAGTTAAGTCTCGCCGCGTTGGTGGTTCTACTTACCAGGTTCCAGTTGAAGTTCGTCCGGTTCGTCGTAATGCTCTGGCAATGCGTTGGATCGTTGAAGCTGCTCGTAAACGCGGTGATAAATCCATGGCTCTGCGTCTGGCGAACGAACTTTCTGATGCTGCAGACAACAAAGGTACTGCAGTTAAGAAACGTGAAGACGTTCACCGTATGGCAGAAGCCAACAAGGCGTTCGCACACTACCGTTGGTAATCCCTTCGGAGTCATAGTCACCAGGCGGGCGCTTCAGAGAAGCCGCCCGCTCTGGGTTACTTAACTGAACGCCTAAAGATATAAACGAGGAATCAAATGGCTCGTACAACACCCATCGCACGCTACCGTAACATCGGTATCAGTGCGCACATCGACGCCGGTAAAACCACTACTACCGAACGTATTCTGTTCTACACCGGTGTAAACCATAAAATCGGTGAAGTTCATGACGGCGCAGCCACCATGGACTGGATGGAACAGGAGCAGGAGCGTGGTATTACTATCACCTCCGCAGCGACTACTGCATTCTGGTCAGGTATGGCTAAGCAGTACGAACCGCATCGCGTAAACATCATCGACACCCCAGGGCACGTTGACTTCACCATCGAAGTAGAACGTTCCATGCGTGTTCTTGACGGCGCAGTAATGGTTTATTGCGCAGTTGGTGGTGTTCAGCCACAGTCTGAAACCGTATGGCGTCAGGCGAACAAATATAAAGTTCCACGCATCGCGTTCGTTAACAAAATGGACCGTATGGGTGCTAACTTCCTGAAAGTTGTTGGTCAGATCAAAACCCGTCTGGGCGCGAACCCTGTTCCGCTGCAGCTGGCAATTGGTGCTGAAGAAGCTTTCACCGGCGTTATCGACCTGGTGAAAATGAAAGCCATCAACTGGAACGAAGAAGACGCAGGCGTTACCTTCACTTACGAAGATATCCCAGCAGACATGCAGGACCTGGCTGACGAATGGCACCAGAACCTGATCGAGTCCGCAGCGGAAGCTTCTGAAGAGCTGATGGAAAAATACCTGGGTGGTGAAGAACTGACTGAAGAAGAGATCAAGCAAGCTCTGCGTCAGCGCGTTCTGAACAACGAAATCATCCTGGTAACCTGTGGTTCTGCGTTCAAGAACAAAGGTGTTCAGGCGATGCTGGATGCGGTAATTGATTACCTGCCATCCCCGGTTGACGTTCCTGCGATCAACGGCATCCTGGACGACGGTAAAGATACTCCGGCTGAGCGTCACGCAAGTGATGACGAGCCGTTCTCTGCACTGGCGTTCAAAATTGCTACCGACCCATTCGTGGGTAACCTGACCTTCTTCCGCGTTTACTCTGGTGTGGTTAACTCCGGTGACACCATCCTGAACTCCGTGAAAGCGGCGCGTGAACGTTTTGGCCGTATCGTACAGATGCACGCTAACAAACGTGAAGAGATCAAAGAAGTTCGTGCGGGCGACATCGCTGCAGCAATCGGTCTGAAAGACGTGACTACTGGTGACACACTGTGTAACCCGGATCACCCGATCATTCTGGAGCGTATGGAATTCCCAGAGCCGGTAATCTCTATCGCCGTTGAACCAAAAACCAAAGCTGACCAGGAAAAAATGGGTCTGGCTCTGGGCCGTCTGGCTAAAGAAGACCCATCATTCCGCGTATGGACTGATGAAGAATCTAACCAGACCATCATCGCTGGTATGGGTGAACTGCACCTGGACATCATCGTTGACCGTATGAAGCGTGAATTCAACGTTGAAGCGAACGTGGGTAAACCTCAGGTAGCTTACCGTGAAGCGATTCGCTCTAAAGTTACCGATGTTGAAGGTAAACACGCTAAGCAGTCTGGTGGTCGCGGTCAGTACGGTCACGTTGTGATCGACATGTACCCACTGGAGCCGGGCTCTAACCCTAAAGGTTACGAGTTCATCAACGACATCAAAGGTGGTGTAATTCCTGGTGAATACATCCCTGCCGTTGATAAAGGCATCCAGGAGCAGCTGAAAGCTGGTCCTCTGGCTGGTTACCCGGTTGTTGACATGGGTGTTCGTCTGCACTTCGGTTCTTACCACGACGTTGACTCCTCTGAACTGGCGTTTAAACTGGCTGCGTCTATTGCCTTTAAAGAAGGCTTTAAGAAAGCGAAACCAGTTCTGCTTGAGCCAATCATGAAGGTTGAAGTAGAGACTCCTGAAGAGAACACCGGTGACGTTATCGGTGACTTGAGCCGTCGTCGCGGTATGCTGCGCGGTCAGGAATCCGAAGTAACTGGCGTTAAGATCCACGCTGAAGTTCCGCTGTCTGAAATGTTCGGATATGCAACTCAGCTGCGTTCTCTGACCAAAGGTCGTGCATCATACACCATGGAATTCCTGAAGTATGATGATGCGCCTAACAACGTTGCTCAGGCCGTTATCGAAGCCCGTGGTAAGTAATCCACAGGATTAAAACCTAAGTCCCGTGCTCTCTCCGAAGGGGAGAGCACTATAGTAAGGAATATAGCCGTGTCTAAAGAAAAATTTGAACGTACAAAACCGCACGTCAACGTTGGTACTATCGGCCACGTTGACCATGGTAAAACTACCCTGACCGCTGCAATCACTACCGTACTGGCTAAAACCTACGGCGGTGCTGCTCGTGCATTCGACCAGATCGATAACGCACCAGAAGAAAAAGCGCGTGGTATCACCATCAACACGTCCCACGTTGAATATGACACCCCGACTCGCCACTACGCACACGTAGACTGCCCAGGCCACGCCGACTATGTTAAAAACATGATCACCGGTGCTGCGCAGATGGACGGCGCGATCCTGGTTGTTGCTGCGACTGACGGCCCAATGCCTCAGACTCGTGAGCACATCCTGCTGGGTCGTCAGGTAGGCGTTCCTTTCATCATCGTGTTCCTGAACAAGTGCGACATGGTTGATGACGAAGAGCTGCTGGAACTGGTAGAGATGGAAGTTCGTGAACTGCTGTCTCAGTACGATTTCCCAGGCGACGACACCCCAATCGTTCGTGGTTCCGCGCTGAAAGCGCTGGAAGGCGAAGCAGAGTGGGAAGAGAAAATCATCGAACTGGCTGGCTTCCTGGATTCTTACATCCCAGAACCAGAGCGTGCGATTGACAAGCCATTCCTGCTGCCAATCGAAGACGTATTCTCCATCTCCGGTCGTGGTACCGTTGTTACCGGTCGTGTAGAGCGCGGTATCATCAAAGTTGGTGAAGAAGTTGAAATCGTTGGTATCAAAGAGACTGCTAAGTCTACCTGTACTGGCGTTGAAATGTTCCGCAAACTGCTGGACGAAGGCCGTGCTGGTGAGAACGTTGGTGTTCTGCTGCGTGGTATCAAACGTGAAGAAATCGAACGTGGTCAGGTTCTGGCGAAGCCAGGCTCAATCAAGCCACACACCAAGTTCGAATCTGAAGTGTACATCCTGTCCAAAGACGAAGGCGGCCGTCATACTCCGTTCTTCAAAGGCTACCGTCCACAGTTCTACTTCCGTACAACTGACGTGACCGGTACCATCGAACTGCCAGAAGGCGTAGAGATGGTAATGCCAGGCGACAACATCAAGATGGTTGTGACGCTGATCCACCCAATCGCGATGGACGACGGTCTGCGTTTCGCAATCCGTGAAGGCGGCCGTACCGTTGGCGCGGGCGTTGTTGCTAAAGTTCTGGGCTAATTAATTATCCCTGAATTAAAAAGGACGCTTCGGCGTCCTTTTTTGTTTTCTGCGATTTAGTGCTGTCACAAATTTTCGCATTTTTTGTACTCTCCCGACGCGTATCCTGCGGCTTGTGCTATTGTAATCATAACCATTCTCACTTACACTTTGCGCATATTTTGAACGGGAGTGTGTATGTACGTTTGTCTTTGTAATGGTGTGAGTGATAAAAAAATTCGTCAGGCCGTTCGTCAATTTCAGCCACAATCCTTCCAGCAGCTGCGCAAGTTTGTTCCAGTGGGAAATCAATGCGGTAAGTGCGTTCGTGCTGCCCGTGAGATCATGCAGGATGAACTGATGCAGATCCCAGAATTCAAAGAGATTGCCTGAGCGCCTCTCTTTTTTTTGACATCCCTGTAGCCCGTTCTACGCTTCAATGAGTGGAAGCGGAGGGACTATATAATGAAAGGTGATGTTAAAATCATAAGTTATCTCAATAAATTATTGGGAAATGAGCTTGTCGCAATCAACCAGTATTTTCTTCATGCAAGAATGTTCAAAAACTGGGGCCTGACGCGCCTCAACGATGTTGAATACCACGAATCCATCGATGAGATGAAACACGCCGATAAGTACATCGAGCGTATTTTATTCCTTGAAGGCATTCCTAACCTGCAGGATCTCGGCAAACTGGGCATCGGCGAAGACGTCGAGGAGATGCTCCGTTCCGATCTGAATCTTGAGCTTGAAGGGGCGAAAGACCTGCGTGAAGCTATCGCCTATGCCGATAGCGTCCATGATTACGTTAGCCGCGACATGATGATTCAGATTCTTGCCGATGAAGAAGGCCACATCGACTGGCTTGAAACCGAGCTGGATCTGATTAGCAAAATAGGCCTGCCGAACTATCTTCAGTCGCAGATCAAAGTGGAAAGTTAATCAGACTTTGCCAGCCGACGCATAAACCCGCTGCTGCCAGAAATGGTCCAAAAGGCAGTGGGTTTTTTAATGGCTCTTTTTCAGGATGCCATAAAGAGAGAATAAGAAGATAAAGGAGCGCCATCAGCGCTGCAACGAGTGCCAGAAGGGGCAAAATGCACCAGCCATGCCATGCACCTAGCGCTGCCAGGTATTTTACGTCGCCATAGCCCAACCCCTCGCGATGACAAACCAGTCGATACCCCCAGTAAATTGCCGCGAAACCCAGATAGCCTGCCATCGCGCCAGCCACTGCGCTGGGGAGAAACTGCGGGTGAAGGCAAAGCTGGAAAAGCAGTCCTGTCCAGAGGAGCGGGCACACGTAGCGGTCCGGTAGTAACCCGGAGCGAACATCTTCGCGTACCAGTAAAGCCGCAAGCAATAAATAGATGAGGAGAAAGGGCAGGGCAGTCAGCATGTCATCATCCTTGAAAAGAGGTTTTGCGCATCTTCCTCACAACGTTGACGGCTAGCAAATTGAAAAATGGAGTCCTGCGTGGCGGCTTCAAGGAAAGAGTTGAAAAGCGAGGCGTTGCCAGAAAGTTTGCGAGGGGCTGAGCATAATGACTCTCTGGCGCTTATTTTCTAAACGACACTTGCGTCTTGCGCATATTTACGTATAATGCGCGGGCTTGTCGTAATTGACGGCGGGTTCAATCAGAACCGGAGTGACTCATTTTGTTGCTCAACAATGCTCCCAATTGGGGAGCTACGTAAGAACGGTTACACTCTCCCATCAATCGTAATGGGTTTGAGGAGTAATCATTTTCGTTTATAAAATAATTGGAGCTCTGGTCTCATGCAGAACCAAAGAATCCGTATCCGCCTTAAAGCGTTTGATCATCGTCTGATCGATCAATCAACCGCGGAAATCGTCGAGACTGCTAAGCGCACTGGTGCGCAAGTCCGTGGTCCGATCCCGCTGCCGACCCGCAAAGAGCGCTTTACCGTTCTGATCTCTCCGCACGTTAACAAAGACGCGCGTGATCAGTACGAAATCCGCACTCACAAGCGTCTGGTTGACATCGTTGAGCCAACTGAGAAAACCGTTGATGCTCTGATGCGTCTGGATCTGGCTGCCGGTGTAGACGTGCAGATCAGCCTGGGTTAATCAGGTCATCGAGCGATTGAGAGGTTGATACAATGATTGGTTTAGTCGGTAAAAAAGTGGGCATGACCCGCATCTTCACTGAAGATGGCGTTTCAATCCCAGTAACCGTAATCGAAGTTGAAGCAAACCGCGTTACTCAGGTTAAAGATCTGGCTAACGATGGCTACCGCGCTGTTCAGGTGACCACTGGTGCTAAAAAAGCTAACCGTGTAACCAAACCAGAAGCGGGTCACTTCGCTAAAGCTGGCGTTGAAGCTGGCCGTGGTCTGTGGGAATTCCGTCTTGCTGAAGGCGAAGAGTTCACCGTAGGTCAGGATATTAGCGTTGAGCTGTTTGCTGACGTTAAAAAAGTTGACGTAACCGGTACCTCTAAAGGTAAAGGTTTTGCTGGTACCGTTAAGCGCTGGAACTTCCGTACCCAGGACGCTACTCACGGTAACTCCTTGTCTCACCGCGTTCCGGGTTCTATCGGTCAGAACCAGACTCCGGGCAAAGTGTTCAAAGGCAAGAAAATGGCAGGTCAGCTGGGTAACGAACGTGTAACCGTTCAGAGCCTGGACGTAGTACGTGTTGACGCTGAGCGCAACCTGCTGCTGGTTAAAGGTGCAGTTCCGGGTGCAACCGGTAGCGACCTGATCGTTAAACCAGCTGTGAAGGCGTAAGGGGATAGCAATGGAATTAGTATTGAAAGACGCGCAGAGCGCGCTGACTGTTTCCGAAACTACCTTCGGTCGTGATTTCAACGAAGCGCTGGTTCACCAGGTTGTAGTTGCTTATGCAGCTGGTGCTCGTCAGGGTACTCGTGCTCAGAAGACTCGTGCTGAAGTAACTGGTTCCGGCAAAAAGCCGTGGCGCCAGAAAGGTACCGGCCGTGCGCGTTCAGGTTCTATCAAGAGCCCGATCTGGCGTTCAGGTGGCGTGACCTTCGCTGCGCGTCCTCAGGACCACAGTCAAAAAGTTAACAAAAAGATGTACCGCGGCGCGCTGAAAAGCATTCTGTCCGAACTGGTACGTCAGGATCGTCTGATCGTTGTCGAATCATTCTCTGTTGAAGCGCCTAAAACTAAGCTGCTGGCACAGAAACTGAAAGACATGGCTCTGGAAGATGTGCTGATCATCACCGGTGAGCTGGACGAGAACCTGTTCCTGGCTGCGCGCAACCTGCACAAGGTTGACGTACGCGATGCAACTGGTATCGACCCGGTTAGCCTGATCGCCTTCGACAAAGTCGTAATGACTGCTGATGCTGTTAAGCAAGTTGAGGAGATGCTGGCATGATTCGTGAAGAACGTCTGCTGAAGGTGCTTCGCGCACCGCACGTTTCTGAAAAAGCGTCTACTGCGATGGAAAAAACTAACACCATCGTTCTCAAAGTTGCTAAAGACGCGACCAAAGCAGAGATCAAAGCTGCTGTGCAGAAACTGTTTGAAGTCGAAGTCGAAGTCGTTAACACCCTGGTTGTTAAAGGGAAAGTTAAACGTCACGGACAGCGTATCGGTCGTCGTAGCGACTGGAAAAAAGCTTACGTCACCCTGAAGGAAGGCCAGAACCTGGACTTCGTTGGCGGCGCTGAGTAAGTCGGAGGAGTAATACAATGGCAGTTGTTAAATGTAAACCGACATCTCCGGGTCGTCGCCACGTAGTTAAAGTGGTTAACCCTGAGCTGCACAAGGGCAAGCCTTTTGCTCCGTTGCTGGAAAAAAACAGCAAATCCGGTGGTCGTAACAACAATGGCCGTATCACCACTCGTCACATCGGTGGTGGCCACAAGCAGGCTTATCGTATTGTTGACTTTAAACGCAACAAAGACGGTATCCCAGCAGTTGTTGAGCGTCTTGAGTACGATCCGAACCGTTCCGCGAACATCGCGCTGGTTCTGTACAAAGATGGCGAACGCCGTTACATCCTGGCCCCTAAAGGCCTGAAAGCTGGCGACCAGATTCAGTCTGGCGTTGATGCTGCAATCAAAGCAGGTAACACCCTGCCGATGCGCAATATCCCGGTTGGTTCTACCGTTCATAACGTAGAAATGAAACCAGGTAAAGGCGGTCAGCTGGCACGTTCCGCTGGTACTTACGTTCAGATCGTTGCGCGTGATGGTGCTTATGTCACCCTGCGTCTGCGTTCTGGTGAAATGCGTAAAGTCGAAGCAGACTGCCGCGCTACTCTGGGCGAAGTTGGCAATGCTGAGCATATGCTGCGCGTTCTGGGTAAAGCAGGTGCTGCACGCTGGCGTGGTGTTCGTCCTACCGTTCGCGGTACTGCGATGAACCCAGTCGATCACCCACATGGTGGTGGTGAAGGTCGTAACTTTGGTAAGCACCCGGTATCTCCGTGGGGCGTTCAGACCAAAGGTAAGAAGACCCGCAGCAACAAGCGTACTGATAAATTTATCGTACGTCGCCGTAGCAAATAATTTTAGAGGATAAGCCATGCCACGTTCTCTCAAGAAAGGTCCTTTTATTGACCTGCACTTGCTGAAGAAGGTAGAGAAAGCGGTGGAAAGCGGAGACAAGAAGCCCCTGCGCACTTGGTCCCGTCGTTCAACGATCTTTCCTAACATGATCGGTTTGACCATCGCTGTCCATAATGGTCGTCAGCACGTTCCAGTCTTTGTTACCGACGAAATGGTTGGTCACAAACTGGGTGAATTCGCACCGACTCGTACTTATCGCGGCCACGCTGCTGATAAAAAAGCGAAGAAGAAATAAGGTAGGAGGAAGAGATGGAAACTTTAGCTCAACATCGCCATGCTCGTTCTTCTGCACAGAAGGTTCGCCTTGTTGCTGACCTGATTCGCGGTAAGAAAGTGTCGCAGGCCCTGGACATCCTGACCTATACCAACAAGAAAGCTGCGGTATTGGTCAAGAAAGTACTGGAATCTGCCATTGCTAACGCTGAACACAACGATGGCGCTGACATCGACGATCTGAAAGTCGCGAAAATTTTCGTAGATGAAGGCCCAAGCATGAAGCGCATTATGCCGCGTGCGAAAGGTCGTGCAGATCGCATCCTGAAGCGCACCAGCCACATTACTGTGGTTGTGTCCGATCGCTGAGACTCTGGAGACTAGCAATGGGTCAGAAAGTACATCCTAATGGTATTCGCCTGGGTATTGTAAAACCATGGAACTCTACCTGGTTTGCGAACACCAAAGAATTCGCTGACAACCTGGACAGCGATTTTAAAGTACGTCAGTACCTGACTAAGGAACTGGCTAAAGCGTCTGTATCTCGTATCGTTATCGAGCGTCCAGCTAAGAGCATCCGTGTGACTATTCACACTGCTCGCCCTGGCATCGTAATCGGTAAGAAAGGCGAAGACGTAGAAAAACTGCGCAAGGTCGTAGCGGATATCGCTGGCGTTCCTGCACAGATCAATATCGCTGAAGTTCGTAAGCCTGAACTGGACGCTAAATTGGTTGCTGACAGCATCACTTCACAGCTGGAACGTCGTGTTATGTTCCGTCGTGCTATGAAGCGTGCTGTACAGAACGCAATGCGTCTGGGCGCTAAAGGTATCAAAGTTGAAGTTAGCGGCCGTCTGGGCGGCGCGGAAATCGCACGTACCGAATGGTACCGCGAAGGTCGCGTACCGCTGCACACTCTGCGTGCTGACATCGACTACAACACCTCTGAAGCGCACACCACTTACGGTGTAATCGGCGTTAAGGTATGGATCTTCAAAGGTGAGATCCTGGGTGGTATGGCTGCTGTTGAACAACCGGAAAAACCGGCTGCTCAACCTAAAAAGCAGCAGCGTAAAGGCCGTAAATAAGGAGCGTCGCTGATGTTACAACCAAAGCGTACAAAATTCCGTAAAGTGCACAAAGGCCGCAACCGTGGTCTGGCGCAGGGTACGGATGTTAGCTTCGGCACTTTCGGTCTGAAAGCTGTTGGCCGTGGTCGTCTGACTGCACGTCAGATCGAAGCAGCACGTCGTGCAATGACCCGTGCAGTTAAGCGTCAAGGTAAGATCTGGATCCGTGTATTCCCGGATAAACCGATCACCGAGAAGCCACTGGAAGTTCGTATGGGTAAAGGTAAAGGTAACGTGGAGTACTGGGTTGCCTTGATCCAACCGGGCAAAGTCCTTTATGAAATGGACGGTGTTCCGGAAGAGCTGGCCCGTGAAGCCTTCGGCCTGGCAGCAGCGAAACTGCCTATCAAAACCACCTTTGTAACTAAGACGGTGATGTAATGAAAGCAAAAGAGCTGCGTGAAAAAAGCGTTGAAGAGCTGAACGCTGAGCTGCTGAACCTGCTGCGTGAGCAGTTCAACCTGCGTATGCAGGCTGCAAGTGGCCAGCTGCAACAGACTCACCTGCTGAAGCAAGTGCGTCGCAATGTTGCACGCGTTAAGACTTTACTGACTCAGAAGGCGGGTGCGTAATGACCGATAAAATCCGTACTCTGCAAGGTCGTGTTGTTAGCGACAAAATGGAGAAATCCATGGTTGTTGCTATCGAACGTTTCGTGAAACACCCGATCTACGGTAAATTCATCAAACGTACGACCAAACTGCACGTACATGACGAGAACAACGAATGTGGTATCGGCGACAAGGTTGAAATCCGTGAATGCCGTCCACTGTCCAAGACTAAGTCCTGGACGCTGGTTCGCGTTGTAGAGAAAGCGGTTCTGTAATAGAGTACGCATTCTCAATACGAATAAACGGCTCAGCGATGAGCCGTTTATTTTTTCTACCCATATTGCAGAAGCGGTGTTATAATGCCGCGCCCTCGATATGGGGCTTTTTAACGGCTCTGATTTTAGAGTCTCAGGTAGTAGTTGACATTAGCGGAGCACTAAAATGATCCAAGAACAGACTATGCTGACCGTCGCCGACAACTCCGGTGCACGTCGCGTAATGTGTATCAAGGTTCTGGGTGGCTCGCACCGTCGCTACGCAGGCGTAGGCGACATCATCAAGATCACCATCAAGGAAGCAATTCCACGTGGTAAGGTCAAAAAAGGTGATGTGCTGAAGGCGGTAGTGGTGCGCACCAAGAAGGGTGTTCGTCGCCCTGACGGTTCTGTCATTCGCTTCGATGGTAATGCATGCGTTATTTTGAACAATAACAGCGAGCAGCCTATCGGCACGCGTATCTTTGGGCCGGTAACTCGTGAACTTCGTACTGAAAAGTTCATGAAAATTATCTCTCTGGCACCAGAAGTACTCTAAGGAGCGAATCATGGCAGCGAAAATCCGTCGTGATGACGAAGTTATCGTGTTAACCGGTAAAGATAAAGGTAAACGCGGTAAAGTAAAAAATGTTCTGTCTTCCGGCAAACTCGTCGTTGAAGGTATCAACCTGGTTAAGAAACATCAGAAGCCGGTTCCGGCCCTGAACCAACCAGGTGGCATCGTTGAAAAAGAAGCTGCTATTCAGGTTTCTAACGTTGCTCTCTTCAATGCGGCTACCGGCAAGGCTGACCGTGTAGGCTTTAGATTCGAAGACGGCAAAAAAGTCCGTTTCTTCAAATCTACAAGTGAAACTATCAAGTAATTTGGAGTAGTACGATGGCGAAACTGCATGATTACTACAAAGACGAAGTAGTTAACAAACTCATGACTGAGTTTAACTACAATTCTGTCATGCAAGTCCCTCGGGTCGAGAAGATCACCCTGAACATGGGTGTTGGTGAAGCGATCGCTGACAAGAAACTGCTGGATAACGCAGCAGCTGACCTGACAGCAATCTCCGGTCAAAAACCGCTGATCACCAAAGCACGCAAATCTGTTGCAGGCTTCAAAATCCGTCAGGGCTATCCGATCGGCTGTAAAGTAACTCTGCGTGGCGAACGCATGTGGGAGTTCTTTGAGCGCCTGATCACTATTGCTGTTCCACGTATCCGTGACTTCCGTGGCTTGTCCGCTAAGTCTTTCGACGGTCGTGGTAACTACAGCATGGGTGTCCGTGAGCAGATCATCTTCCCAGAAATCGACTACGATAAAGTCGACCGCGTGCGTGGTTTGGATATTACCATTACCACTACTGCGAAATCTGATGAAGAAGGCCGTGCTCTGCTGGCTGCCTTTGACTTCCCGTTCCGCAAGTAAGGTAGGGTTACTGAATGGCTAAGCAATCAATGAAAGCACGCGAAGTAAAACGCGTAGCTTTAGCTGATAAATTCTTCGCTAAACGCGCTGAACTGAAAGCGATCATTTCTGATGTGAACGCTTCCGACGAAGATCGTTGGAATGCGGTTCTCAAGCTGCAGTCTCTGCCGCGTGATTCCAGCCCGTCTCGTCAGCGTAACCGCTGTCGTCAAACAGGTCGTCCACATGGTTATGTGGGCAAGTTTGGGTTGAGCCGTATCAAACTGCGTGAAGCCGCCATGCGCGGTGAAGTACCAGGCTTGAAAAAGGCTAGCTGGTAATTACCAATTGAATCACGGGAGTAAAGACAGATGAGCATGCAAGATCCGATCGCGGATATGCTGACCCGTATCCGTAACGGTCAGGCCGCGAACAAAGTTGCGGTCACCATGCCTTCCGCCAAGCTGAAAGTGGCAATTGCCAACGTGCTGAAGGAAGAAGGTTTTATCGAAGATTTTAAAGTTGAAGGCGACACCAAGCCGGAACTGGAACTTACTCTCAAGTATTTCCAGGGTAAAGCTGTTGTAGAAAGCATTCAGCGTGTCAGCCGCCCAGGCCTGCGCATCTATAAGAAAAAAGATGAGCTGCCTAAAGTTATGGCTGGTCTGGGTATCGCGGTTGTTTCTACCTCTAAAGGTGTTATGACTGATCGTGCAGCGCGCCAGGCTGGTCTTGGTGGCGAAATTATCTGCTACGTAGCCTAATCGGAGGAAAGAATGTCTCGTGTTGCTAAAGCACCGGTCGTTATTCCTGCCGGCGTTGATGTAAAAATCGACGGTCAGGTTATTACGATCAAAGGTAAAAACGGCGAGCTGACTCGTACCCTCAACAATGCTGTTGAAGTTAAACATGCAGATAACGCTCTGACCTTCGGTCCACGTGATGGTTTCGTGGATGGATGGGCTCAGGCTGGTACCGCGCGTGCCCTGCTGAACTCAATGGTTGTTGGTGTTACCGAAGGCTTCACTAAAAAGCTTCAGCTGGTTGGTGTAGGTTATCGTGCAGCGATCAAAGGGAATGCAGTAGGCCTGTCTCTGGGCTTCTCACACCCTGTTGAGCATCCGCTGCCGGCCGGTATCACTGCAGAATGTCCGACTCAAACTGAAATCGTGCTGAAAGGCGCTGATAAACAGCTGATCGGTCAGGTTGCAGCAGATCTGCGCGCCTACCGTCGTCCTGAGCCTTATAAAGGCAAGGGTGTTCGTTACGCCGACGAAGTCGTGCGTACCAAAGAGGCTAAGAAGAAGTAAGGTAACACTATGGATAAGAAATCTGCTCGTATCCGTCGTGCGACCCGCGCACGCCGCAAGCTCAAAGAGCTGGGTGCAACTCGCCTGGTGGTACATCGTACCCCGCGTCATATTTACGCACAGGTAATTGCACCGAACGGTTCTGAAGTTCTGGTAGCTGCTTCTACTGTAGAAAAAGCTATCTCAGAACAATTGAAGTACACCGGTAACAAAGACGCCGCTGCAGCTGTAGGTAAAGCTGTTGCAGAACGCGCTCTGGAAAAAGGCATCAGCAATGTTTCCTTTGACCGTTCCGGGTTCCAATATCATGGTCGTGTCCAGGCACTGGCAGATGCTGCCCGTGAAGCTGGCCTTCAGTTCTAAGGTAGAGGTGTAAGATGGCTCACATCGAAAAACAGGCTGGCGAACTGCAGGAAAAGCTGATCGCGGTTAACCGCGTATCTAAAACCGTTAAAGGTGGTCGTATTTTCTCCTTCACAGCTCTGACTGTAGTTGGTGATGGTAACGGTCGCGTTGGTTTTGGTTACGGTAAAGCGCGTGAAGTTCCAGCAGCGATCCAGAAAGCGATGGAAAAAGCCCGTCGCAATATGATTAACGTCGCGCTGAACAACGGCACCCTGCAACACCCGGTTAAAGGTGTTCACACGGGTTCTCGTGTATTCATGCAGCCAGCTTCAGAAGGTACCGGTATCATCGCCGGTGGTGCAATGCGCGCCGTTCTGGAAGTTGCTGGAGTTCATAACGTTCTGGCTAAAGCATATGGTTCCACCAACCCGATCAACGTGGTTCGTGCAACTATTGATGGCCTGGAAAATATGAATTCTCCAGAAATGGTCGCTGCCAAGCGTGGTAAATCCGTTGAAGAAATTCTGGGGTAATTGACCATGGCAAAGACTATTAAAATCACTCAAACCCGCAGTGCAATCGGTCGTCTGCCGAAACACAAGGCAACGCTGCTTGGCCTGGGTCTGCGTCGTATTGGACATACCGTTGAGCGCGAGGATACTCCCGCTGTTCGTGGTATGGTCAACGCGGTTTACTTCATGGTTAAAGTTGAGGAGTAAGAGATGCGTTTAAATACTCTGTCTCCGGCCGAAGGCTCTAAAAAGGCGGGTAAACGCCTGGGTCGTGGTATCGGTTCTGGCCTCGGTAAAACCGGTGGTCGTGGTCACAAAGGTCAGAACTCTCGTTCTGGCGGTGGCGTACGTCGCGGTTTCGAGGGTGGTCAGATGCCACTGTACCGTCGTCTGCCGAAGTTCGGCTTCACCTCTCGCAAAGCAGCGATCACAGCGGAAATCCGTCTGTCTGACCTGGCGAAAGTTGAAGGCGGCGTTGTAGACCTGAACACGCTGAAAGCAGCAAACATTATCGGTATCCAGATCGAGTTCGCGAAAGTGATCCTGGCTGGTGAAGTTTCTACTCCGGTAACTGTTCGTGGCCTGCGTGTTACTAAAGGTGCTCGTGCTGCTATCGAAGCTGCTGGCGGTAAAATTGAGGAATAAGTAGCAGATGGCTAAGCAACCGGGATTAGATTTTCAAAGTGCCAAAGGTGGATTTGGCGAGCTGAAACGCAGACTGCTGTTTGTTATCGGCGCGCTGATTGTGTTCCGTATTGGCTCTTTTATTCCGATCCCTGGTATCGATGCCGCTGTACTTGCCAAACTGCTTGAGCAACAGCGAGGCACCATCATTGAAATGTTTAACATGTTCTCTGGTGGTGCTCTCAGCCGTGCTTCTATCTTTGCTCTGGGTATCATGCCGTATATTTCGGCATCGATTATTATCCAGCTGCTGACGGTCGTTCATCCGGCCCTGGCAGAGTTGAAGAAAGAAGGGGAGTCTGGACGTCGTAAGATTAGTCAGTACACCCGCTACGGTACTCTGGTGCTGGCAATATTCCAGTCGATCGGTATTGCTACCGGTCTTCCGAATATGCCTGGTATGCAGGGTCTGGTGTTAAACCCAGGCTTTGCATTCTATTTCACCGCTGTTGTAAGTCTGGTCACAGGAACGATGTTCCTGATGTGGCTCGGCGAACAGATTACTGAGCGTGGTATCGGTAACGGTATCTCGATCATTATCTTCGCCGGTATCGTTGCGGGTCTCCCGCCGGCCATCGCCCACACTATCGAGCAAGCGCGTCAAGGCGACCTGCACTTCCTCCTGTTGCTGTTGGTTGCAGTATTAGTATTTGCAGTGACGTTCTTTGTTGTCTTCGTGGAACGTGGTCAACGCCGCATTGTGGTGAACTACGCTAAACGTCAACAGGGTCGTCGTGTCTATGCTGCACAGAGCACACATTTACCGCTGAAAGTGAATATGGCGGGGGTTATCCCGGCTATCTTCGCTTCCAGTATTATTCTGTTCCCGGCGACCATCGCGTCATGGTTCGGGGGCGGTACTGGTTGGAACTGGCTGACAACAATTTCGCTGTATTTGCAGCCTGGGCAACCACTTTATGTGTTACTCTATGCGTCTGCGATCATCTTCTTCTGTTTCTTCTACACGGCGTTGGTCTTCAACCCGCGTGAAACAGCAGATAACCTGAAGAAGTCCGGTGCATTTGTACCAGGAATTCGTCCGGGAGAGCAAACGGCGAAGTATATCGATAAAGTAATGACTCGCCTGACTTTGGTTGGTGCGCTTTATATTACTTTTATCTGCCTGATCCCGGAGTTCATGCGTGATGCAATGAAAGTGCCGTTCTACTTCGGTGGGACCTCGTTGCTTATCGTTGTTGTCGTGATTATGGACTTTATGGCTCAAGTGCAAACTCTGATGATGTCCAGTCAGTATGAGTCTGCATTGAAGAAGGCGAACCTGAAAGGCTACGGCCGCTAATTGGTCGCCTGAGAAGTTACGGAGAGTAA
Source organism: Enterobacter cancerogenus (assembly GCF_019047785.1). Taxonomy (NCBI): domain Bacteria; kingdom Pseudomonadati; phylum Pseudomonadota; class Gammaproteobacteria; order Enterobacterales; family Enterobacteriaceae; genus Enterobacter; species Enterobacter cancerogenus. Next base: position 3,155,331 of record NZ_CP077290.1, read on the forward strand.
AAATGAAAGTTCGTGCTTCCGTCAAGAAATTATGCCGTAACTGCAAAATCGTTAAGCGTGATGGTGTCATCCGTGTGATTTGCAGTGCCGAGCCGAAGCATAAACAGCGCCAAGGCTGATTATTTCGCATATTTTTCTTGCAAAGTTGGGTTGAGCTGGCTAGATTAGCCAGCCAATCTTTTGTATGTCTGTACGTTTCCATTTGAGTATCCTGAAAACGGGCTTTTCAGCATGGTGCGTACATATTAAATAGTAGGAGTGCATAGTGGCCCGTATAGCAGGCATTAACATTCCTGATCAGAAACATGCTGTGATCGCATTAACTTCGATCTACGGCGTCGGCAAGACCCGTTCCAAAGCCATTCTGGCTGCAGCGGGTATCGCTGAAGATGTTAAGATCAGTGAGCTGTCTGAAGAACAAATCGACACGCTGCGTGACGAAGTTGCCAAATTTGTCGTTGAAGGTGATCTGCGCCGTGAAATCAGCATGAGCATCAAGCGCCTGATGGATCTTGGTTGCTATCGCGGTTTGCGTCATCGTCGTGGTCTGCCAGTGCGCGGTCAGCGTACTAAGACCAACGCACGTACCCGTAAGGGTCCGCGCAAACCGATCAAGAAATAATCGGGGTGATTGAATAATGGCAAAGGCACCAGTTCGTGCACGTAAACGTGTAAGAAAACAAGTCTCTGACGGCGTGGCTCATATCCATGCTTCTTTCAACAACACCATCGTTACTATTACTGATCGTCAGGGTAACGCATTGGGTTGGGCAACAGCCGGTGGTTCCGGTTTCCGTGGTTCTCGCAAATCCACTCCGTTCGCAGCTCAGGTTGCAGCAGAGCGTTGCGCTGAAGCCGTAAAAGAATACGGCATCAAGAATCTGGAAGTTATGGTTAAAGGTCCGGGTCCGGGTCGTGAATCTACTGTTCGCGCTCTGAACGCCGCTGGTTTCCGCATCACGAATATTACTGATGTGACTCCGATCCCTCATAACGGTTGTCGTCCGCCGAAAAAACGTCGCGTATAACGCTCGTTTTTTAGGTTAGTTGGAGATAGAAAATGGCAAGATATTTGGGTCCTAAGCTCAAGCTGAGCCGTCGTGAGGGCACCGACTTATTCCTTAAGTCTGGCGTTCGCGCGATCGATACCAAGTGTAAAATTGAACAAGCTCCTGGCCAGCACGGTGCGCGTAAACCGCGTCTGTCTGACTATGGTGTGCAGTTGCGTGAAAAGCAAAAAGTTCGCCGTATGTACGGTGTGCTGGAGCGTCAGTTCCGTAACTACTATAAAGAAGCAGCACGTCTGAAAGGCAACACAGGTGAAAACCTGCTGGCCCTGCTGGAAGGTCGTCTGGACAACGTTGTATACCGTATGGGCTTCGGCGCGACTCGTGCTGAATCACGCCAGCTGGTTAGCCATAAAGCAATCATGGTAAACGGTCGTGTTGTTAACATCGCTTCTTATCAGGTTAAAGCGAATGACGTTGTTAGCATTCGTGAGAAAGCGAAAAAGCAATCTCGCGTGAAGGCCGCTCTGGAGCTGGCTGAGCAGCGTGAAAAGCCAACCTGGCTGGAAGTTGATGCTGGCAAGATGGAAGGTACGTTCAAGCGTCAGCCGGAACGTTCTGATCTGTCTGCGGACATTAACGAACACCTGATCGTCGAGCTTTACTCCAAGTAAAGCTTAGTACCAAAGAGAGGACACAATGCAGGGTTCTGTGACAGAGTTTCTAAAACCGCGCCTGGTAGATATCGAGCAAGTGAGTTCGACGCACGCCAAGGTGACCCTTGAGCCTTTAGAGCGTGGCTTTGGCCATACTCTGGGTAACGCACTGCGCCGTATTCTGCTCTCATCGATGCCGGGTTGCGCGGTGACCGAGGTTGAGATTGATGGTGTACTTCATGAGTACAGCACCAAAGAAGGCGTTCAGGAAGATATCCTTGAAATCCTGCTCAACCTGAAAGGGCTGGCGGTGAGAGTTCAGGGTAAAGATGAAGTTATTCTTACTCTGAATAAATCTGGCATTGGCCCTGTGACTGCAGCCGACATCACCCACGACGGTGATGTTGAAATCGTCAAGCCGCAGCACGTGATCTGCCACCTGACCGATGAGAACGCAGCGATTAGCATGCGTATCAAAGTTCAGCGCGGTCGTGGTTATGTGCCGGCTTCTGCCCGAATTCATTCGGAAGAAGATGAGCGCCCAATCGGCCGTCTGCTGGTCGACGCATGCTACAGCCCTGTAGAGCGTATTGCCTACAATGTTGAAGCAGCGCGTGTAGAACAGCGTACCGACCTGGACAAGCTGGTCATCGAAATGGAAACCAACGGCACAATCGATCCTGAAGAGGCGATTCGTCGTGCGGCAACCATCCTGGCAGAACAACTGGAAGCTTTCGTTGACTTACGTGATGTACGTCAGCCGGAAGTGAAAGAAGAGAAACCAGAATTCGATCCGATCCTGCTGCGCCCTGTTGACGATCTCGAGTTGACTGTCCGCTCTGCTAACTGCCTCAAGGCAGAAGCTATCCACTATATCGGTGATCTGGTACAGCGTACCGAGGTTGAGTTGCTGAAAACGCCAAACCTGGGTAAAAAATCTCTTACCGAGATTAAAGACGTGCTGGCTTCACGTGGTCTGTCTCTGGGCATGCGCCTGGAAAACTGGCCACCGGCAAGCATTGCTGACGAGTAACCGGATCACAGGTTAAGGTTTTACTGAGAAGGATAAGGTCATGCGCCATCGTAAGAGTGGTCGTCAACTGAACCGCAACAGCAGCCATCGCCAGGCTATGTTCCGCAACATGGCAGGTTCACTGGTTCGTCATGAGATCATCAAGACGACCCTGCCTAAAGCGAAAGAGCTGCGTCGCGTAGTTGAGCCGCTGATTACTCTTGCCAAGACTGACAGCGTTGCTAATCGTCGTCTGGCATTCGCCCGTACTCGTGATAACGAGATCGTGGCAAAACTGTTTAACGAACTGGGCCCGCGTTTCGCGAGCCGTGCCGGTGGTTACACTCGTATTCTGAAGTGTGGCTTCCGTGCAGGCGACAACGCGCCGATGGCTTACATCGAGCTGGTTGATCGTTCAGAATCTAAAGCAGAAGCTGCTGCAGAGTAATCTGTAGTAACGTAAAAAAACCCGCCTCGGCGGGTTTTTTTATATCCGCAGGATCCCCACTTCTCTGCTATACCTGTATCTTTTATGTCCACTGCGTGGAGTTCAACATGTGGTTGCTGGACCAATGGGCAGAACGCCATATCTGCGATGCCCAACGAAAAGGTGAATTCGATAATCTCCCGGGTAGCGGCACGCCCTTAGTGCTGGATGATGATTCGCACATTCCTGCCGATCTGCGAGCCGGATACCGATTACTGAAAAACGCAGGCTGTTTACCTCCCGAACTGGAACAGCGCAAAGAAGCTGTCGAACTGACTGACCTGCTCAAGGGCATTCGTAAGGACGATCCGCGGCATCAGGAAATAAGTCGCCGATTGAGAGTAATCGGGCTCAGACTACGGCAGGCGGGAATGAGCACCGACTTTTTGCAGGGTGACTATTACGAAAGTATCAGGCAAAAATTAGACGAGGAATAAGCATGTATCGTATTGGTGAACTTGCCAGGCTCGCAAACGTAACGCCGGACACTGTCCGCTATTACGAGAAGCAGCAGATGATAGATCATGAAGTGCGAACTGAGGGGGGGTTCCGTCTCTATACGGATAACGATCTCCAGCGTTTGCGCTTTATTCGGTACGCGCGTCAGCTCGGATTTTCGCTGGAATCGATCCGCGAACTGTTATCGATCCGCATCGATCCTGAACATCACACCTGTCAGGAATCTAAAAGTATTGTCCAGGCAAGGCTGGATGAGGTTGAAGCACGTATTCAGGAGTTGCAGACCATGCAGCGTTCACTGCAACGGCTGAATGATGCGTGCTGCGGTACCGCGCACAGCAGCGTGTATTGTTCCATTCTGGAAACGCTCGAGCAAGGGGCTACTGGGGAGCCGCAGGGATGTTGATTTTTAGCCAGTCCGGGACTAGACTCCCGTCGTCATTAACCATGCTCAGGAGAGATTATGAGCCGCTATCAGCATACCAAAGGACAAATTAAGGATAACGCCATTGAGGCACTGCTTCACGATCCGCTTTTCAGGCAGCGTGTTGAGAAGGGTAAAAAAGGAAAAGGGAGCTATCTGCGTAAAGATAAACATGCAAAACGAGGTAACTGGGAGGCCAGTGGCAAGCAAGCGATTCGCTTATTTACCACTGGCCTTCCGGCTTTTTGGTGCTGATTAAGAGCGGTTATTCTGCTCTTTTAACAAATCACGGATTTCACTCAGCAACACTTCTTCTTTGGACGGTGCTGCAGGCGCAGCTGTAGGTTCTTCTTTTTTACGGTTAAGCCTGTTGATGAGCTTGATGGCCATAAAAATGGCGAACGCCACAATCACAAAATCAAACACATTCTGGATGAACACGCCGTAGTGCATTACGACGGCAGGAATATCTCCCTGAGCCTCGCGAAGCGTAACGGCAAACTGTTTAAAATCGATGCCGCCGATCAGCAACCCTAAAGGTGGCATAATAATGTCGGCAACTAAAGATGAAACGATCTTACCGAACGCCGCACCAATAATGACACCCACCGCCAAATCCACCACATTCCCGCGCATCGCAAATTCGCGAAATTCTTTAATAAAACTCATTATTTTCTCCTTGAACCACCTGACGCCTATAAGTTTAACAAATGATTAGCCATTTGCCATTGGTGATAAATATTCGCTATGAAAAATAAAAGGCTTAGAGATGAGAGGGTTAAATGAGGGGCTCAATAATGAACCCCCTGATATCAAAGGAAGAATGGGCTTGGCTGGAATAACCGTTCAACGTCGGTAATAAATTTCTTATCCGTAAGGAACATAATTACATGGTCGCCTTGTTCGATACGTAAATTATCATTGGCGATCATGACGTCATTTCCACGGACTACGGCACCGATGATTGTTCCCGGTGGGAGCTTAATTTCATCGATGGAACGGCCGACAACGCGTGAGGTAGTTTCATCGCCATGCGCGACGGCCTCAATGGCTTCAGCCACCCCACGACGAAGTGATGAAACACCCACGATATCAGCTTTACGCACATGGCTCAGCAGGGCGGAAATCGTCGCCTGCTGTGGAGAAATCGCGATATCAATGACGCTGCCCTGTACAAGGTCAACGTAGGCACGGCGCTGAATAAGCACCATCACCTTTTTGGCCCCCATACGTTTCGCGAGCATAGCGGACATAATGTTCGCTTCATCGTCGTTGGTCACCGCAATGAACAGATCAACTTGATCGATATGCTCTTCCGCCAGCAACTCCTGATCCGATGCATCGCCGAAAAATACGATCGTATTTTGTAATTTTTCCGCGAGTTCGGAGGCGCGCTGTTGATCGCGCTCGATCAGTTTTACGCTGTAATCTTTCTCAAGACGTCGGGCAAGTCCTGCACCGATGTTGCCACCGCCGACCAGCATGATGCGCTTATAGGGTTTTTCAAGACGCTGAAGCTCACTCATCACCGCGCGGATATGTTGTGATGCCGCGATAAAGAAGACTTCATCGCCCGCTTCAACAATCGTAGAGCCTTGCGGACGGATTGGCCGGTCGTGACGGAAAATGGCGGCGACACGCGTATCAATATGTGGCATGTGCTCGCGCATCGTGGACAGCGCATTGCCTATCAGCGGGCCACCGTAATAAGCCTTAACAACGGCAAGACTGACTTTACCTTCGGCAAAGTTGACCACCTGCAAAGCGCCCGGGTATTCGATCAGGCGATAAATGCTGTCGATAACCAGCTGTTCCGGCGCGATAAGATGATCGATAGGTACCGCTTCTGAATTAAACAGCTTTTCTGCATCCCGCACATAGTCCGGAGAACGTATGCGGGCGATTCGGTTTGGCGTGTTGAAAAGCGAATAGGCCACCTGGCATGCAACCATATTGGTTTCGTCAGAACTGGTTACGGCAACCAGCATGTCGGCATCGTCAGCACCCGCCTCACGCAGGACGCGGGGATGTGAACCGTGTCCTTGCACAACGCGCAGGTCAAATTTGTCCTGTAAAACGCGCAGGCGTTCGCCGTTTGTATCGACAATGGTGATGTCGTTATTTTCGCCGACAAGATTTTCCGCCAGCGTCCCGCCAACCTGTCCTGCACCCAGAATGATAATCTTCATATTTCGTGACCTGTTCTCAACATCACTCTTTGATTAGCTTAGCGTAAAAGAAGCCATCACCCTCTTCAGCGCCAGGCAGGTTCTGCTGTCCCGGCTGTTCAGGCGTGCCCGTATCATGCAGCGCTGCGTCAGGCGTACGTTTAAGGAAGGCGGCAATCTGCTGACTGTTTTCCTCGGGAAGTACGGAGCAGGTTGCATATACCAGGGTTCCGCCAGCTTTCAGGTGCGGCCAGATAGCATCGAGGATGCCGGACTGCAGTTGAGCCAGTTCCTTGATGTCACGATCGCGGCGCAGCCATTTAATGTCGGGATGACGACGGATAACGCCCGTTGCAGAGCAGGGAGCATCAAGCAAAATGCGATCGAACTGCGTGTTGCCACACCAGTCTGCGGGTGTTCTGCCATCGCCTTGCTTAACCTGGGCCTTCATGCCTAAACGCTTCAGGTTGTCATAGACGCGTGACAGGCGCTGCTCATCGACGTCAACGGCGAGAACGTCGGCCTGCGGCGCAACTTCCAGAATATGCGTTGTTTTGCCGCCGGGTGCAGCACAGAGATCGAGGATCTTCTCACCGTTTTTTGGTTCAAGCCAGGTCATGCAGCCTTGTGCAGAAGCATCCTGTACGGTCACCCAGCCCTCTTCAAACCCAGGCAAGGCGTTTACCGGGGCAGGGGAGGCTAAACGCACGGCATCCGGGTAAGCTTCGTGGATGAATCCGCTCATTCCTGACTCTTCCAGCAACGCCAGCCACTCATCGCGCTTATGATGAGTGCGGTTCACGCGAAGCCACATTGGAGGGCGTTGATTATTGGCCTCTGCAATGGTTTGCCACTGCGTTGGATAGGCTTTTTTCAGGCGGTTCAGCAGCCAGTCAGGATGAAGGAAACGCTTCTCAGTCTGGGCGAACTCAGCTACAAGTTCCTCCTGCTGTCGCTGGAACTGGCGCAGTACCCCGTTAATCAATCCTTTAAGCTGAGGACGCTTAATCGCAATGGCGCCTTCCACCGTTTCGGCAAGCGCAGCATGAGGGGGAATGCGGGTATGCAGGAGCTGATAGAATCCCACCATAATCAAATAATGCACGCTACGCTGTTTGCCGGTCATGGGGCGTGCCATCAGTTGGCTAATCATCCATTCAAGCTGAGACAACGTGCGAAGCACACCAAAGCACAGCTCCTGCAGCAGCGCCTTATCTTTATCAGAGACTTTTTGTTGCAGCGGTGGCAGGACATTGCTCAGTGACTGGCCCTGCTCAATAACTTTTTCAACGGCCTGTGCCGCCATACTGCGTAAATTTTGTTTTTTCATAACCGTAGAAATAAAAATGCCCGGAAACTCCGGGCCTTAAGAATTAATTTGCTCAGGCAAGACGATTGCCAGGGATAAACCATTCACGCCGGGAATTGAGCAGATCCTGCACACTCATCGCTTTCTTGCCAGCCGGCTGCAGTGACTCAAGATTCAAAATGCCCTCTGCCGTGGCGACCTGGATACCCTGTTTATTTGCCTCAACGATCGTCCCCGGAGCGGCCTGCACATGGCTCTCTATCACCGAGGCCTTCCAGACTTTCACCGGCTGATCGTCAATGACCATCCAGCTCATTGGCCAGGGGTTGAAGGCGCGTATGCAACGCTCTAGCTGAGCCGCAGGAAGCGCCCAGTCAAGCAGAGCTTCATCTTTGCTGAGTTTTTCGGCGTAAGTCACCAGCGCTTCATCCTGAACTTCAGGCTTTGCGGTGCCTTCAGCAAGCTGCTCCAGGGTCTTGATGAGGCCCTGTGGACCCAACTCTGCCAGCTTATCGTACAGCGTGGCGCTGGTATCTTCTGGGGTAATAGGGCACGACAGTTTATACAACATGTCACCGGTGTCTAAACCTACGTCCATCTTCATGATGGTCACACCGGTTTCTGCATCACCCGCCCATAGCGAACGCTGAATCGGCGCCGCACCGCGCCAGCGTGGCAGCAGTGAACCGTGTACGTTGATGCACCCGAGACGCGGCATATCAAGCACAGCTTTAGGCAGAATTAAACCGTAAGCCACGACGACCATCACATCGGCATTCAGGTCAGCGACCAGCTGCTGGTTCTCTTCAGGACGTAAAGAGGCGGGCTGGAAAACCGGGAGGCCATGTTCTTCGGCCAGGGCTTTCACCGGGCCTGGCATGAGCTTTTTACCACGACCTGCTGGACGATCCGGTTGGGTGAAGACGCCAACAACGTTGTGACCAGAAGATAACAGCGCGTCCAGATGACGCGCTGCAAAATCAGGCGTTCCCGCGAAGATAATGCGTAGTGTTTTAGACACGTTGATCCTTGTATCCGGGGGGATATTACGCGCGAGAGCGCATACGATCCAGTTTCTCGACTTTCTGACGAATACGCTGCTGTTTCAGTGGGGAGAGGTAATCGATAAACAGTTTACCGACCAGATGATCCATCTCGTGCTGAATACAAATTGCCAGCAGGTCGTCTGCTTCCAGCTCGAACGGCTTGCCTTCACGATCGAGTGCGCGAATTTTTACTTTCTCGGCGCGTGGGACCAAAGCACGTTGTTCTGGAATAGACAGGCAGCCTTCCTCAATGCCCGTTTCGCCACTCTTTTCCAGCAGTTCAGGGTTAATCAGCACCAGGCGGCCGTCGCGATTTTCAGAAACGTCAATCACGATAATACGCTTGTGAATGTCTACCTGCGTTGCCGCAAGGCCAATGCCCTCTTCGGCGTACATGGTATCGAACATATCATCGACGATACGCTGAATTTCTGCATTCACTTCTTTAACCGGTTCAGCGACGATGCGAAGGCGCTCGTCCGGAATATGTAACACTTGCAAAACTGCCATAAATTTCCAGAGTCGTGTTCAGGAGTTGATAAGATTAATAACTCTATTCTAGACAAATCCCCCTTCGATTGACAGCATCTGTGACCAATCGCAATGATTGCGGAGACGGCGTGTGGCAGGGGAAAGGATGACATCTACAGAGATATGGTTACGGCTTATCAGCATCGGTTCATTGGGTGGCGAAGAGATGCTGGATATCGCAGAAAAACTCTCGCGCCAGACCGTTATCGATACTGGCTCAGCAAGGGAGGCGGGGCTGTCAGCAAAGCGCGCCGAAAAATTCGTTGCGCTGAGTGAATGCGAGCTGGAATCAAGCCTTAAATGGTTAGAGCAGCCGGGGCATCATTTGCTGACTGCCCATCATCCTCTCTATCCCCCTTTGTTGCGAACCTTTCCTGATTATCCCGGCGCGCTGTTTGTGAAAGGAAGCCTGGATGTGCTCACAACCCTTCAACTGGCGGTTGTCGGGAGTCGTGCCCCCTCATGGTATGGTGAGCGATGGGGAAAGATCCTGTGCGAGTCGCTGGCGCAGTGCGGTTTTACGATAACCAGCGGGTTGGCGTGCGGTATCGATGGCGTTGCTCATCACGCAGCTCTTGCAGCAGGTGGCCGCAGCGTGGCGGTGTTAGGCAACGGGCTTTTTAGCGTGTACCCGCGACGGCATCATCATCTGGCTGAGCGGCTGGTTGAGTCGGGCGGGGCGATAGTGTCGGAGTTCTCTTTATCGACGCAGCCCAGGCCCGGTAATTTTCCTCGCCGTAATCGGATTATCAGCGGGTTGAGCCAGGGCGTCCTGGTCGTCGAAGCGGCAATACGCAGTGGTTCGCTTGTTACGGCAAGGTGCGCTCTGGAGCAGGGGCGAGAAGTGTTTGCGCTACCCGGCCCTGTTGGTAATCCCGGTTGCGAAGGCCCACACTGGCTCATCAAGCAAGGCGCAACGCCTGTTACCTGTATTGAAGACATTCTGCAAAATGTGCAACACGGTTTGCAGTGGCTGCCAGAGGAACCCGAAAAGAGACATAATTCATCAGATCAGCAGGCGGTGGCATTGCCATTTCCCAAGCTCCTGGCTAACGTAGGAGATGAGGTAACACCTGTTGACGTTGTCGCTGAACGTGCCGGCCAACCTGTGCCAGTTACGGTAGCACAGCTACTCGAACTGGAGTTAGCAGGATGGATCGCAGCTGTACCCGGCGGCTATGTCCGATTAAGGAGGGCAAGCCATGTTCGACGTACTGATGTATTTGTTTGAGACTTACATCCATAACGAAGCAGAAATGCGAGTGGATCAGGACAAATTGACACGGGATCTTACCGATGCAGGATTTGAGCGGGAAGATATTTATAATGCGTTGATGTGGCTGGAGAAACTGGCTGATTATCAGGAAGGTCTGGCCGAGCCGATGCAGTTGGCTTCGGACCCACTTTCTGTACGCATCTATACAGCTGAAGAGTGTGAAAGGCTGGATGCAAGCTGCCGGGGATTCATTTTATTCCTTGAGCAGATTCAGGTGCTAAACCTCGAAACGCGAGAAATGGTGATAGAGCGCGTGATGGCGCTGGATACGGCAGAATTTGAACTGGACGATCTCAAGTGGGTCATCCTGATGGTTCTGTTCAATATTCCGGGCTGTGAAAATGCCTATCAGCAAATGGAAGAATTACTCTTTGAAGTGAATGAAGGTATGCTGCACTAAATTCTATGTGCAGCACCAAGAGTTGTTATGGCCAAATCAGCACTGTTCACGGTGCATAAAAATGAGCCCTGTCCACAGTGCGGGGCTGAACTTGTCATTCGGTCCGGGAAACACGGTCCGTTTCTCGGTTGTTCACACTATCCGGAATGTGATTATGTCCGTCCCCTGAAAAGCCAGGCGGACGGACATATCGTCAAAGTTCTGGAGGGGCAATTGTGCCCACTTTGCGGCAGCGAATTGGCGCTGAGACAGGGGCGTTTCGGGATGTTTATCGGATGCAGCCGATACCCTGAATGTGGACATACAGAACAAATTGATAAGCCCGATGAAACGGCGATTGCCTGCCCACAGTGTCAACGCGGGCAGCTGGTGCAGCGTCGTTCTCGTTTTGGTAAGACCTTCCATTCATGCGATCGCTATCCTGAATGCCAGTTCGTTATCAATTTCAAACCGGTAGCGGGGGTCTGCCCTCATTGCAATTATCCGCTACTTATAGAGAAGAAAACGGCGCAAGGCTTGAAACACTTCTGCGCCAGTAAACAATGTGGAAAGCCGGTTTCGGCGGATCAAACCAGTGAATAATAACCTGCCAACAGGCTCCATTGCGCATGCGGTGGACGTCCTGAAAAATGAAGAAGTCATCGCTTATCCGACAGAGGCTGTCTTTGGTGTCGGTTGTGACCCCGACAGTGAGAAGGCCGTCAGTCGTTTACTTGCACTCAAGCAGAGACCCGTTGAAAAAGGGCTGATTTTAATTGCTGCTAACTATGAGCAGCTTAAACCTTATATAGATGATTCCATGCTGACCCCGGCGCAGCGTGAGACGATCTTCTCGGCCTGGCCTGGGCCAGTGACCTTCGTTTTCCCGGCACAGCCAACCACGCCGCGCTGGTTGACCGGGCGCTTTGATTCCCTCGCCGTTCGCGTAACTGACCATCCGCTGGTGGTGGAACTGTGTCTGGCGTTTGGTAAACCCCTGGTCTCTACCAGCGCCAACCTGACGGGATTGCCTCCTTGTCGCACAACCGAAGAAGTGCTGGCTCAGTTCGGGAATGATTTTCCGGTCGCGATCGGCGAAACGGGCGGTCGCCTGAATCCGTCTGAAATTCGCGATGCCTTAACCGGCGAACGTTTTCGACAGGGGTAACATGATGGAAACCTACGCTGTTTTTGGTAATCCGATAGCGCACAGTAAATCACCGTTGATCCATCAGCAATTTGCTGAGCAACTTCAGATAGATCATCCCTATGGCCGTGTGTTGGCTCCCGTAGATGCATTTGTGCCTGCTTTGGACGCCTTTTTCTCGGCGGGCGGTAAAGGTGCGAATGTGACCGTGCCTTTTAAGGAAGAGGCGTTCGAACGCGCGGATGAACTCACCGAGCGTGCGTCTCTTGCGGGCGCGGTGAATACCCTCAAACGGCTTGAGGATGGACGCCTTCTGGGTGATAACACCGACGGGATCGGCTTACTCAGCGATCTCGAAAGACTGTCATTTATTAAACCCGGCTTTCGGGTTCTGCTGATTGGCGCGGGTGGGGCTTCACGGGGCGTGCTGCTTCCTCTGCTTTCGCTGGATTGTGCTGTAACCATTACCAACAGAACCTTCTCCAGAGCGGAAGCGCTGGCAGCGTTATTTGCACACACCAGCAGCGTGAGTGCGGTAGACCTTAACGATCTTGCCGATCGGGAGTTCGATCTCGTCATTAATGCGACGTCCAGCGGCATTGGCGGTGAAGTCCCCGCGATCCCTGCGTCGCTGATAAGCAGTCATCTCTATTTATATGACATGTATTATCAGAAGGGAAAAACGCCTTTCCTGGCGTGGTGCGAAAAACATGGCGCAAAACATATGGCGGATGGTCTGGGTATGCTGGTGGGACAAGCTGCGCATGCTGTACTTCTCTGGCATGGCGTGTTGCCTGAGGTTGAGCCGGTGATTGAAACGTTGAAACGGGAACTGATGGCGTGAACCAGGCGATCCACTTTCCGGACCGGGAAATTTGGGATGAAGAGAAGCAGGCGGTATGTTTCCCGGTGCTGGTACACGGCATGCAGCTTACCTGTGCTATTAGCGGGGAAACGCTACGTCGTCGCTTTGGTGGCTCCGCGCCGCTTGAAATATTCTGCGAAAATCGCTGGGATCTTGAAGAGGAAGCCAGCGATTTAATTCGCGATCAGATGGAGGACGATCAGGGCTGGATTTGGTTGTCCTGATCCAGATAGTCATTTTTCCATTTAACGTAGTTGTTGGCCGAGTACTTCAGCCCTTCAATTTCCGCCTCTTTTAAGGGGCGGATCTGTTTTACCGGGCTGCCTAAATAGAGATAGCCGCTTTCCAGGCGTTTATTTTGCGGAACAAGACTCCCGGCGCCAATCATTACGTCATCTTCTACGATGACGCCATCGAGCAAAATCGACCCCATCCCTACCAGAACCCGGTTTCCAATCGTGCAGCCGTGAAGCATGACTTTATGACCTACGGTAACATCCTCGCCGATAATAAGCGGATTGCCCTGCGGGTTGTAGGACGATTTGTGAGTGACATGCAGGACGCTGCCGTCCTGAATATTGGTCCGTGCGCCAATTGCTACATAGTTGACGTCCCCCCTGATCGCGACGAGCGGCCACACACTGACATCGTCTGCCATTCGAACATCGCCAATGACCACGCTGCTGGGATCGATCATCACGCGATCGCCTGTTTGAGGGACCAGATCTTTATAGGGACGTAATGCTGCAGACATATCTACCTCGACAGATGAGCGTTATATAAGAAGACTTTGATCGCATTGTAGGGTCGAGGCAAGACAAAATGCGTCAATATTTAGTCAGATCGGATGGGATTTCAGCGAAAAGCGCGGAAAATCAGCAGTCAGTAAAAAAGATCCAAAAAATACTTGTGCTAAAAAATGGGATCCCTATAATGCGCCTCCATCGACACGGCGGATGTGAATCACTTCACACAACAACCGGTCGGTTGAAGAGAAAAAATCCTGAGATTCAGGGTTGACTCTGAAAGAGGAAAGCGTAATATACGCCACCTCGCGACAGAGCGCTAAAGCGCGTCGCAACTGCTCTTTAACAATTTATCAGACAATCTGTGTGGGCACTCAAAGTGACATGGATTCTTAATGTCTTCGGACAATAAATGAATACCAAGTCTCTGAGTGAACATACGTAATTCATTACGAAGTTTAATTCACGAGCATCAAACTTAAATTGAAGAGTTTGATCATGGCTCAGATTGAACGCTGGCGGCAGGCCTAACACATGCAAGTCGAACGGTAGCACAGAGAGCTTGCTCTCGGGTGACGAGTGGCGGACGGGTGAGTAATGTCTGGGAAACTGCCTGATGGAGGGGGATAACTACTGGAAACGGTAGCTAATACCGCATAACGTCGCAAGACCAAAGAGGGGGACCTTCGGGCCTCTTGCCATCAGATGTGCCCAGATGGGATTAGCTAGTAGGTGGGGTAACGGCTCACCTAGGCGACGATCCCTAGCTGGTCTGAGAGGATGACCAGCCACACTGGAACTGAGACACGGTCCAGACTCCTACGGGAGGCAGCAGTGGGGAATATTGCACAATGGGCGCAAGCCTGATGCAGCCATGCCGCGTGTATGAAGAAGGCCTTCGGGTTGTAAAGTACTTTCAGCGGGGAGGAAGGCGATAAGGTTAATAACCTTGTCGATTGACGTTACCCGCAGAAGAAGCACCGGCTAACTCCGTGCCAGCAGCCGCGGTAATACGGAGGGTGCAAGCGTTAATCGGAATTACTGGGCGTAAAGCGCACGCAGGCGGTCTGTCAAGTCGGATGTGAAATCCCCGGGCTCAACCTGGGAACTGCATTCGAAACTGGCAGGCTAGAGTCTTGTAGAGGGGGGTAGAATTCCAGGTGTAGCGGTGAAATGCGTAGAGATCTGGAGGAATACCGGTGGCGAAGGCGGCCCCCTGGACAAAGACTGACGCTCAGGTGCGAAAGCGTGGGGAGCAAACAGGATTAGATACCCTGGTAGTCCACGCCGTAAACGATGTCGACTTGGAGGTTGTGCCCTTGAGGCGTGGCTTCCGGAGCTAACGCGTTAAGTCGACCGCCTGGGGAGTACGGCCGCAAGGTTAAAACTCAAATGAATTGACGGGGGCCCGCACAAGCGGTGGAGCATGTGGTTTAATTCGATGCAACGCGAAGAACCTTACCTACTCTTGACATCCAGAGAACTTAGCAGAGATGCTTTGGTGCCTTCGGGAACTCTGAGACAGGTGCTGCATGGCTGTCGTCAGCTCGTGTTGTGAAATGTTGGGTTAAGTCCCGCAACGAGCGCAACCCTTATCCTTTGTTGCCAGCGGTCCGGCCGGGAACTCAAAGGAGACTGCCAGTGATAAACTGGAGGAAGGTGGGGATGACGTCAAGTCATCATGGCCCTTACGAGTAGGGCTACACACGTGCTACAATGGCGCATACAAAGAGAAGCGACCTCGCGAGAGCAAGCGGACCTCATAAAGTGCGTCGTAGTCCGGATTGGAGTCTGCAACTCGACTCCATGAAGTCGGAATCGCTAGTAATCGTAGATCAGAATGCTACGGTGAATACGTTCCCGGGCCTTGTACACACCGCCCGTCACACCATGGGAGTGGGTTGCAAAAGAAGTAGGTAGCTTAACCTCCGGGAGGGCGCTTACCACTTTGTGATTCATGACTGGGGTGAAGTCGTAACAAGGTAACCGTAGGGGAACCTGCGGTTGGATCACCTCCTTACCTTAAAGAACCTGCCTTTGTAGTGCTCACACAGATTGTCTGATGAAAAGTAAATAGCAAGGCGTCTTGCGATTGAGACTGACACGTCCCCTTCGTCTAGAGGCCCAGGACACCGCCCTTTCACGGCGGTAACAGGGGTTCGAATCCCCTAGGGGACGCCACTTGCTGGTTCGTGAGTGAAAGTCACCTGCCTCAGTATCTCAAAACTCATCTTCGGGTGACGTTTGAGATATTTGCTCTTTAAAAATCTGGATCAAGCTGAAAATTGAAACGACACACAGTTAATGTGTGTTCGAGTCTCTCAAATTTTCGCAATCAGAAGTGAAACATCTTCGGGTTGTGAGGTTAAGCGACTAAGCGTACACGGTGGATGCCCTGGCAGTCAGAGGCGATGAAGGACGTGCTAATCTGCGAAAAGCGACGGCGAGGTGATATGAACCTTTGACCCGTCGATGTCCGAATGGGGAAACCCAGTGCAATCCGTTGCACTATCGTTAACTGAATACATAGGTTAACGAGGCGAACCGGGGGAACTGAAACATCTAAGTACCCCGAGGAAAAGAAATCAACCGAGATTCCCCCAGTAGCGGCGAGCGAACGGGGAGCAGCCCGGAGTCTGAATCAGCTTGTGTGTTAGTGGAACGGTCTGGAAAGTCCGACGGTACAGGGTGATAGTCCCGTACACGAAAGCACACATGCTGTGAACTCGAAGAGTAGGGCGGGACACGTGGTATCCTGTCTGAATATGGGGGGACCATCCTCCAAGGCTAAATACTCCTGACTGACCGATAGTGAACCAGTACCGTGAGGGAAAGGCGAAAAGAACCCCGGCGAGGGGAGTGAAAAAGAACCTGAAACCGTGTACGTACAAGCAGTGGGAGCCTCTTTATGGGGTGACTGCGTACCTTTTGTATAATGGGTCAGCGACTTATATTCTGTAGCAAGGTTAACCGTATAGGGGAGCCGAAGGGAAACCGAGTCTTAACTGGGCGTTAAGTTGCAGGGTATAGACCCGAAACCCGGTGATCTAGCCATGGGCAGGTTGAAGGTTGGGTAACACTAACTGGAGGACCGAACCGACTAATGTTGAAAAATTAGCGGATGACCTGTGGCTGGGGGTGAAAGGCCAATCAAACCGGGAGATAGCTGGTTCTCCCCGAAAGCTATTTAGGTAGCGCCTCGTGAACTCATCTTCGGGGGTAGAGCACTGTTTCGGCTAGGGGGCCATCCCGGCTTACCAACCCGATGCAAACTACGAATACCGAAGAATGTTATCACGGGAGACACACGGCGGGTGCTAACGTCCGTCGTGAAGAGGGAAACAACCCAGACCGCCAGCTAAGGTCCCAAAGTCATGGTTAAGTGGGAAACGATGTGGGAAGGCACAGACAGCCAGGATGTTGGCTTAGAAGCAGCCATCATTTAAAGAAAGCGTAATAGCTCACTGGTCGAGTCGGCCTGCGCGGAAGATGTAACGGGGCTAAACCATGCACCGAAGCTGCGGCAGCGACGCTTATGCGTTGTTGGGTAGGGGAGCGTTCTGTAAGCCGTTGAAGGTGTGCTGTGAGGCATGCTGGAGGTATCAGAAGTGCGAATGCTGACATAAGTAACGATAAAGCGGGTGAAAAGCCCGCTCGCCGGAAGACCAAGGGTTCCTGTCCAACGTTAATCGGGGCAGGGTGAGTCGACCCCTAAGGCGAGGCCGAAAGGCGTAGTCGATGGGAAACAGGTTAATATTCCTGTACTTGGTGTTACTGCGAAGGGGGGACGGAGAAGGCTATGTTAGCCGGGCGACGGTTGTCCCGGTTTAAGCATGTAGGCGGAGGTTCCAGGTAAATCCGGTACCTTTTAACGCTGAGGTGTGATGACGAGGCACTACGGTGCTGAAGTAACAAATGCCCTGCTTCCAGGAAAAGCCTCTAAGCATCAGGTAACACGAAATCGTACCCCAAACCGACACAGGTGGTCAGGTAGAGAATACCAAGGCGCTTGAGAGAACTCGGGTGAAGGAACTAGGCAAAATGGTGCCGTAACTTCGGGAGAAGGCACGCTGATATGTAGGTGAAGCCCCTGCGGGTGGAGCTGAAATCAGTCGAAGATACCAGCTGGCTGCAACTGTTTATTAAAAACACAGCACTGTGCAAACACGAAAGTGGACGTATACGGTGTGACGCCTGCCCGGTGCCGGAAGGTTAATTGATGGGGTTAGCGGCAACGCGAAGCTCTTGATCGAAGCCCCGGTAAACGGCGGCCGTAACTATAACGGTCCTAAGGTAGCGAAATTCCTTGTCGGGTAAGTTCCGACCTGCACGAATGGCGTAATGATGGCCAGGCTGTCTCCACCCGAGACTCAGTGAAATTGAACTCGCTGTGAAGATGCAGTGTACCCGCGGCAAGACGGAAAGACCCCGTGAACCTTTACTATAGCTTGACACTGAACACTGGTCCTTGATGTGTAGGATAGGTGGGAGGCTTTGAAGCGTGGACGCCAGTCTGCGTGGAGCCGTCCTTGAAATACCACCCTTTAATGGCTGGTGTTCTAACGTGGACCCGTAATCCGGGTTGCGGACAGTGTCTGGTGGGTAGTTTGACTGGGGCGGTCTCCTCCCAAAGAGTAACGGAGGAGCACGAAGGTTAGCTAATCCTGGTCGGACATCAGGAGGTTAGTGCAATGGCATAAGCTAGCTTGACTGCGAGAGTGACGGCTCGAGCAGGTGCGAAAGCAGGTCATAGTGATCCGGTGGTTCTGAATGGAAGGGCCATCGCTCAACGGATAAAAGGTACTCCGGGGATAACAGGCTGATACCGCCCAAGAGTTCATATCGACGGCGGTGTTTGGCACCTCGATGTCGGCTCATCACATCCTGGGGCTGAAGTAGGTCCCAAGGGTATGGCTGTTCGCCATTTAAAGTGGTACGCGAGCTGGGTTTAGAACGTCGTGAGACAGTTCGGTCCCTATCTGCCGTGGGCGCTGGAGAATTGAGGGGGGCTGCTCCTAGTACGAGAGGACCGGAGTGGACGCATCACTGGTGTTCGGGTTGTCATGCCAATGGCACTGCCCGGTAGCTAAATGCGGAAGAGATAAGTGCTGAAAGCATCTAAGCACGAAACTTGCCCCGAGATGAGTTCTCCCTGAGACTTTAAGTCTCCTGAAGGAACGTTGAAGACGACGACGTTGATAGGTCGGGTGTGTAAGCGCAGCGATGCGTTGAGCTAACCGATACTAATGAACCGTGAGGCTTAACCTTACAACGCCGAAGCTGTTTCGGCGAAGAGACAGACAATCAAATTTCAGCTCTGATACAGATTAACAGAATTTGCCTGGCGGCTTTAGCGCGGTGGTCCCACCTGACCCCATGCCGAACTCAGAAGTGAAACGCCGTAGCGCCGATGGTAGTGTGGGGTCTCCCCATGTGAGAGTAGGGAACTGCCAGGCATCAAATTTAGCGTGCTGATATGGCTCAGTTGGTAGAGCGCACCCTTGGTAAGGGTGAGGTCCCCAGTTCGACTCTGGGTATCAGCACCACTTTATACTTAGGTTAAAGTTCGGCAAGAAGTAAAAGAATTTGTCTGGCGGCTTTAGCGCGGTGGTCCCACCTGACCCCATGCCGAACTCAGAAGTGAAACGCCGTAGCGCCGATGGTAGTGTGGGGTCTCCCCATGTGAGAGTAGGGAACTGCCAGACATCAAATAAGTGAAGAGGCCATCCGGAAGGATGGCCTTTTTGCGTTTGGGGCCGTATGAATCTGCAGGCCCGGTAAGCGTAGCGCTTCCGGGCACAAAACACTTAATGGATCACCTGAGATAAAAATGCCCGTGTACGCTCTGACTTAGGATGAGCAAAGAACTCATCTGGCGGAGCCTGCTCAACAATTTCACCGCGATCCATAAAGATCACCCTGTCAGCTACGGTTCTCGCAAATCCCATCTCATGCGTCACGCACAGCATGGTCATCCCCGATTGCGCCAGCCCGATCATGGTATCCAGCACCTCCTTGACCATTTCTGGATCGAGAGCGGACGTTGGCTCATCAAACAGCATGATTTTCGGCTTCATGCACAGCGACCGCGCGATAGCGACGCGTTGCTGCTGACCACCGGAGATCTGTCCCGGGAATTTATGAGCATGTTCTGCAATGCGCACGCGTTCCAGGTAGTGCATCGCCAGCGCTTCAGCCTCTTTTTTCGGCATCTTTTGAACCCAAATAGGTGCCAGCGTGCAGTTCTGCAAAACGGTCAGGTGCGGGAACAGATTAAAGTGCTGAAACACCATCCCCACTTCCTGGCGAACGCGTTCGATATTGCGGATATCTTCATTCAGCTCAATACCATCCACCACAATCCGCCCCTGCTGATGCTCTTCAAGATGGTTAATACAACGGATTGTCGTTGATTTTCCCGATCCAGAAGGACCGCACAGGACGATCCTTTCCCCCTGTTTTACCTTCAGGTTAATGTCTTTTAATACGTGAAACTGCCCGTACCATTTATTGACGTTTTCCAGCGTAATCATCGCGTCGGCGGGGGTCATCGTTATTTGGCTCATCATTTCCTCAGTGCGGTGTACGCCCGGTGTTAAAGCGCTTTTCCAGATGTTGGCTATAGCGCGACATGCTAAAACAGAAGATCCAGTAGATCAGCGCGGCAAAGACATACCCTTCCGTGGACATCCCGAGCCAGGCGGGATCAACGGTGGCTTGCTGCACGCTGCTAAAGAGATCGAACAACCCGATGATGATCACCAGGCTGGTATCTTTAAAAAGGGCGATGATCGTGTTGACCAACCCGGGAATAACCAGCTTGAGCGCCTGGGGGAGGATCACCAGCCCCTGCGTTTTCCAGTAACCCAGCGCCAGGGATTCTGCGGCTTCGTACTGTCCTTTAGGCAGCGCCTGAAGCCCGCCACGAACCACTTCAGCCACATAGGCGGACTGGAAGAGAATGACCCCGACCAGGGCACGGATCAGCTTGTCTATGGTGGTGCCCTCCGCCATAAACAGCGGCAGCATGACTGATGACATAAACAGAACGGTGATGAGCGGCACGCCGCGCCAGAATTCAATAAAAATAACGGAGAGCACGCGCACCACCGGCATGGTGGAGCGCCGTCCCAGTGCGAGCAAAATCCCCCACGGCAACGCGCCGGCAATCCCAACGGAAGCAATGATCAACGTCAGCGTCAGGCCGCCCCACTGGCGGGTTTCGACGCGTTCCAGCCCCAGAAAACCACCGTACAGCAGCACCCATACGACAAGGGGATACACAACCGCCCAGCAGGCGATATAGCGTCCACGGTGAGGGACTTTTTTCCAGAACATAACGGCGATGGAGAGCAACCCGATCGCCAGCGCCAGATTGATCCGCCAGCGCTGTTCATGAGGGTATAACCCATACATGAACTGGCCAAATCGCTGGTGAATAAATACCCAGCATGCTCCCGCTTTAGTACAGTCTTCGCGAGTCGTGCCCGTCCAGTTTGCCTGTAATAAGGCCCAGTTCAGCAGCGGAGGAAGTAATTCCCACATCAGCCACAGGCAAACCACCGTCAGAAGCGAGTTACCCCAGCTGGAAAACAGATTCTTACGTGCCCAGGTAACATAGCGTCCGCCCGGAGAGAGGGATGGGCGCGCAGAGTGTGACAGTATCGCTTTACTCATCATCGTTCCTTAGCGCTCAACCAGCGCGATGCGGCGGTTGTAGAGGTTCATCAACAACGAAATGCTCAGGCTGATGATCAGGTAGACAGACATGGTGATGGCGATGGTTTCAATCGCCTGGCCGGTCTGATTAAGCACGGTTCCGGCGAACAGCGACACCATATCCGGATAGCCAATCGCGGCCGCCAGCGACGAGTTTTTCACAATATTCAGATACTGACTGGTCAGTGGCGGAATGATGACCCGTAGAGCCTGAGGAATAATGACCTGACGCAGCGTCACCGTATTTGGCAAGCCCAGAGAGCGTGCGGCCTCGTGTTGTCCATAGGGTACGGCCTGGATCCCTGCTCGAATGATCTCAGCAATAAACGCTGAGGTATAAATAGACAGCGCCAGCGTCAGGGCGGCCAGCTCCGGGATTAAAACCATACCACCCTGGAAATTAAACCCGCGCAGGTGGGGAACATCCCAGTGCAGCGCGGCGCCAAACAGACTCCGGGCAGCCCATGGCAGGACAACAATCAACGCTAGCGCGAATGGCCATGTCTTACGAAGTTGTCCGGTTTTAACCTGGTGTTTCCGGTTATAGCGAAACAGACCGCCAGAGATGACAAGCGCAAGTGCAATAGCGATAACAAAGGCGTATATCCCCTCAGCAACCTGAGGGGAAGGGATGTAGAGCCCCCGGTTGCTGAGAAAAAGCAGGTCGAAAGCGTCTACGGCCTGGCGCGGCCCCGGGAGGTTGCGCAGGACAGCGAAATACCAGAAAAAGATCTGCAACAAGGGCGGGATATTGCGGAACGTCTCAATGTAAAAGGTCGACAGTTTCCTCAACAACCAGTTATCGGAAAGCCGCGCCAGGCCAATGAAGAACCCAAGCAGCGACGCGAAAACGATGCACAGAGCCGAGACCAGTAGCGTATTCAGCAGACCAACCACAAACACGCGCCCGTAGGTATCACCTTCCTGGTAATCGATAAGATGCTGAACAATTCCAAAACCCGCGCTGCGATCCAGGAATGCAAAGCCGGATGTAATACCGCGATTATTCAGATTGGTCACGGTGTTATGAATTATATAAGCGGCGATGACGACAACCGCGATAACAGCAATAATCTGAAATAGCCAGGCGCGGACCGCGGGATGAGAAAAGGATAGCGATCCTTTTATGGCAGAGCGGCGATGGGGCATAAAAAAACCTCGGTAACCATGTCTCCGGAGTGGGCACCGCGAGCGCAGTGCCCGTTACAGCCGATGCTTAACGTACAGGTGGGGCGTACTGAATGCCGCCGTTGTTCCAGAGATTGTTCTGGCCGCGTTTTATCTTCAGCGGACTTTCAGAACCCACGTTGCGCTCGAAAATTTCGCCATAATTCCCGACCTGTTTAACGATGTGGTAAGCCCATTTGTTATCAAGCTTCAGGTCTTTGCCGAAATCGCCCTCTTTGCCCAGCAGGTGTGACATATCCGGTGTCGATGGATTTGCAGCTTTCTCATCGACGTTTTTCGAGGTGACGCCCATCTCCTCTGCATTCAACATGGCGAACAGCGTCCAGCGCACGATGGAGAACCAGTCTTCATCACCACGGCGAACGACGGGGCCGAGAGGTTCTTTAGAAATAACCTCAGGAAGGACAATCCATTCAGCCGGATTACTCAGCTTAATTCGCAGGGCATACAGCTGCGACTGGTCCGACGCAAGCGTATCGCAACGTCCTGATTCCAGCGCTTTCGCTGACTCATCTGAGCGGTCAAAGGTGACCGGGGTGTACTTCATGCTATTTGCTTTGAAGTAATCTGCGACGTTAAGCTCAGTGTCCGTTCCCGCCTGAATACATACAGTTGCGCCGTCCAGCTCTTTGGCACTTTTCAGGCCAGCTTTATTGTGGGTGAGGAACCCGATACCGTCGTAATAGGTTACACCGGTGAATGACATGCCCATACCGGCATCACGTGAAGATGTCCAGGTGGTATTACGCGACAGCATATCCACTTCGCCTGACTGCAACGCCGTGAAACGTTCTTTTGCCGTAAGCGGGGTATATTTCACTTTGCTGTCATCACCGAAAACCGCAGCGGCAACGCCACGGCAGACATCAACGTCGATGCCGGTAAATTTGCCGTTTGCATCGGCATAAGAGAAGCCAGGCAAACCGTCGCTGATCCCACATTGTACAAAACCTTTCTTTTTAACGGCATCCAGCGTCGTACCCGCATGGGCCTGGCTGGCAACAGCAAACAACACGCCCGCTGCGGCCAGGCTGGCTATCATCGTCTTTTTCATAATGCATCCTGTGTGGCGAAATTATCGTTATAAAGGCGTTTTGAAACGCTTTGACCTGTCTGTGGATGTGGCCGACGTTTATAAAGCAAACGTAATGCCAGGTTTACGCCCGATAAAATAAACGAGAACAGGGCGCACAATGCTGAGTGTAGACAGGGTTAAATAAATCGAATGCTCTGGAATGGTGCGAAATTCCAACCTGCGCCACAAATTGGAGCAAAAGTTTATTTAAGCGCATGTTTAAACGAAAGATAGTTTCTGACGTGAATATTGGCAGGGTATTGAATGTAATTAATATGTGAAAATAATCACGAAGAAAAATGAAATTAAATAGACGATACAAAAAAA
Organism: Enterobacter cancerogenus; assembly: GCF_019047785.1. NCBI lineage: Bacteria > Pseudomonadati > Pseudomonadota > Gammaproteobacteria > Enterobacterales > Enterobacteriaceae > Enterobacter > Enterobacter cancerogenus. Next base: position 3,179,152 of record NZ_CP077290.1, read on the forward strand.
GATGTGACGGGTTTTTGAATGACGGTTTTCCCTGAATTTAACATTAACCTTTTTACGTTCAGGAAGAAGGGAAGCAAAAGCGCGGACTGAGCCGCGCTTTCAAAGACGTTTTTATTTGGTCAGGGCGACGATGCCCAGCGTCAGACCTGCGATAGCGGCAGCGCCACCGGCAATGGCACCTGCAGTTTCCCAGTTATCCTGGGTGGTGCCTTTCATGCAGGTATTGGTATGAACCAGTCGGCCCTGATCGTCGTATACCGGTACACATGGAGAATCGTGTGCGCAACCAGCAAGCAGCGCAGCGAGAAGTGCAACGGAAATGAATCTTTTCATGATGTTACCTCAGTGTTTTCTCACATTCGCCTTAAAGCCAGAGCGGCAATTAACGAATTAGCACCTATTTTACCACTGCTATAAGCCCATCCCGCATGGGGAATAATCTCAAATTATGTGGTTTGTAAAAATCATGGAGAAAAACGGACGCTAAAAGTAATTAATGGAGAAAGTGTGGAGCACATGAAACGTTATTCTCGCGGGAATTAAAAAAGGCACCAGAGGTGCCTTTTCAGTCATTCATTAATCTTTATGTTTCGTGAAACGTCGCCGCACCACCACAAAGAAGACGGGCACGAAGAAGATGGCCAGCAGGGTCGCTGAAAGCATCCCTCCCATTACGCCCGTGCCGACGGCGTTTTGCGCACCGCTGCCTGCACCACTGCTAATGACCAGCGGCATGACGCCGAGAATAAATGCCAGAGACGTCATCAGGATAGGGCGCAAGCGCATTCGCGAGGCCTCAAGCGTCGCTTCGATAATGCCTTTACCCTCTTTATCCATGAGATCTTTAGCAAATTCAACGATCAATATGGCGTTCTTGGCCGCCAAACCGATGGTTGTGAGCAGGCCCACCTGGAAGTAAACATCGTTGTTCAGCCCGCGCATCGATGCGGCAAGAAGCGCACCGATGACGCCTAACGGCACAACCAGCATGACCGAGAACGGAATAGACCAGCTTTCATAAAGAGCGGCCAGGCATAAGAACACCACGATCAGTGAAATGGCGTATAACGCCGGTGCCTGGTTACCGGAAAGTCGTTCCTGGTAAGACATCCCCGTCCAGTCATAGCCGATACCAGCAGGCAGTTTTGAGGCCAGGCTTTCCATTAACGCCATTGCTTCACCGGTACTTTTTCCCGGTGCGGACTCACCAAGGATCTCCATTGATGGCATCCCATTGAAGCGCTCCAGACGTGGCGAACCGTACACCCAGTGTGAGCTGCTAAAGGCCGAGAAGGGGACCATTTCACCGTTCGCGCTACGGACATACAGGCTGTTAATGTCGCCAGGCAACATACGGAAACGGGCATCGGCCTGAACGTACACTTTTTTCACGCGTCCATGGTCGATAAAGTCGTTTACATAGGTGCCACCCAACGCCGTTGAGACGGTCTGGTTTACATCAGAAACGCTTACGCCTAAGGCTTGGGCTTTCTCCTGATCGACATCCAGCTTGAACTGAGGCGTATCTTCCAGGCCGTTAGGACGCACGCGAACCAGCAGGTCAGGATGCTCTCTTACCATACCAAGCAGCTGATTACGTGCCTGCGTAAGTTGCGTATGTCCCAGGTTTGCCTGATCTATCAATTCAAAGTCGAAGCCAGTCGCGGTACCCAGCTCAATAATAGCGGGTAGGTTGAACGGGAAGACCAGGCCATCTTTGATTTGGCTGAAGGCTTTCGTTGCGCGGCTCACAATTGCACCTACGCCATTTTCCTTACCCGGACGTTCTTCCCAGGGCTTGAGGCTGACAAACGCGATGCCTGAGTTTTGGCCCTGGCCGCTAAAGCTGAACCCGTTTACCGTGAAGACAGATTCAACGTTCGCTTTCTCTTTCGTCAGATAGTAATCCTGAACCTGATCCAGCACCTTCTGGGTGCGCATCTGCGTAGCACCGGCTGGCAGCTGCACCATCGTCATGAACACCCCCTGATCCTCTTCGGGCAGGAACGAGGTCGGCAGGCGCAGGAACAGCACCGCCATGCCGCCGACGATAATGAGATAGACCAGCAGATAACGCCCGGTTTTGCGTAAGATCCCGCTCACGCTGTTACTGTAATGATCCACGCTCCTGTCAAACAGCGCGTTAAACCAGCCAAAGAACCCCCCTTTCTTCTCGTGGTGATCGCCGGAAACGGGTTTAAGCAGTGTGGCGCACAGCGCAGGCGTTAAAATCAGCGCAACCAGCACCGAGAGCGCCATGGCAGAGACGATAGTCAGTGAGAACTGGCGGTAGATGGCGCCGGTCGAGCCGCCAAAGAAGGCCATCGGAATAAAGACCGCCGAAAGAACCATGGCGATGCCGACCAGTGCGCCCTGGATCTGTTCCATCGACTTCTGCGTCGCCTCTTTGGGCGGCAGTTTGTCTTCAACCATGACGCGCTCGACGTTCTCGACGACCACGATGGCATCATCCACCAGCAAGCCTATCGCCAGCACCATCCCAAACATCGTCAGGGTGTTTATGGAGAAACCAAACGCCGCCAGGATGGCGAAGGTGCCAAGCAGCACGACCGGCACGGCAATTGTCGGGATCAGCGTTGCCCGCAGATTTTGCAGGAACAGATACATCACCAGGAAAACGAGAATGATCGCTTCAAACAGCGTTTTCACCACTTCGTGAATAGAGATCTTCACGAAAGGTGTGGTGTCGTACGGATAAACGACTCTCAGGCCCTGTGGAAAGAAGGGTTGCAGCTGCGCCAGCTTGCTCTTAATGGCGGCAGCTGTATCCAGCGCGTTTGCACCGGTAGCCAGTTTGATCCCAAGGCCGGTTGCCGCCTGGCCATTAATCTTGGTGACCATGTTGTAGTTTTCGCCGCCCAGCTCAATTCGGGCAACATCCTTCAGATGCACCATTGAGCCATCCGGGTTGACCTTCAGCGTGACCCGACCAAACTCTTCCGGCGATTTCAAACGCGTTTGAGCAATAATTGAGGCGTTTAACTGCTGTCCGGGTATAGACGGTGTACCGCCTAACTGACCCGCTGCAATCTGGTTGTTCTGCGTCTTTAACTGGTTAATCACATCCAGAGGGGTAAGCTGGTATTTGTTCATGGCGTTACTGTCGAGCCAGATACGCATCGCGTACTGCGCACCAAACAGCTGAACATCGCCAACCCCTGAGGTCCGGCTAATTGCATCTTTCACGTTCGAGGCGACATAGTCAGAGATATCATCCTGGCTCAGACTTTTATTATCAGAAACAAATCCCGCCACCAGCAGGAAGCTACTGCTGGATTTTTCTACGCCGATCCCTTGCTGCTGTACTTCTTGTGGGAGCAGCGGCATCGCCAGCTGAAGTTTGTTTTGAACCTGAACCTGAGCAATGTCAGGGTCGGTCCCCGACTGGAACGTCAGGGTAATGGTCACATTACCTGCGGAATCGCTGGTGGACGACATGTACATCAGGTTATCGATGCCGTTCATGTTCTGCTCGATAACCTGGGTGACGGTATCCTGAACCGTCTGCGCATCCGCACCCGGGTACGTCGCCGTGACGGCGACCGCAGGGGGAGCAATGGTTGGATATTGTGCGACGGGCAGTTTTAAAATGGCGAGGCCGCCCGCAATCATCAAAATAATGGCGAGCACCCAGGCGAAAACTGGCCGCTGAATAAAGAAATTAGCCATGAAGTCTTCCCTTAACTGGCAGGAGTAGCGGCGGTATCAGGTGTTGCCACAACGGTGACGCCAGGACGGACTTTCTGCAGGCCGCTAACGATCACGCGCTCCCCATTTTTCAGCCCTTTCGTTACCAGCCAGCGATCGCCAATGGCCTGTGGCGCAACGATCGTACGTGTTTCAACCTGATTTTTGTCGTTCACGACCAGCACGGTTGCATCGCCGCGTGGCGTACGGGTGACGCCCTGCTGCGGAACCAGAATGGCATCCGGTTGCGTACCTTCATCTATGCGGGCGCGCACAAACATGCCGGGTAAAAGCATGTGCTGTGGGTTCGGGAACAGCGCTCGCAGGGTGATAGATCCGGTGCTTTCATCGACGGTGACATCGGAGAACTGAAGCGTGCCTTTCAGCGGATAGGGTTGACCATTTTCCATGATCAGTTCAACCGAGCTGGCATTTTCGCCTTTCTGCAGGCTCGTCTGTTTCAGACGCATAAATTCGCCGCTGGACTGGGTAACGTCGACATAAATCGGGTCGAGCTGTTGCACCGTCGCCAGCGCAGTAGACTGCCCGTTCGTGACGAGCGCGCCTTCGGTGACGCTGGATTTACCAATACGACCGTCAATAGGAGAAGTGACTTTGGTATACGCAAGATTGATACGTGCGCTTTCCATACCGGCTTTTGCTGCCACGACGCTGGCATCGGCCTGTTGCGCGTTTGCCACGGCCTGATCGTACTCTTGCTTGCTGACGTACTGCGTACCGACCAGGGGGACATAACGCTTCACCGTCAGATGAGCAATATTCGCCGCCGCCTGCGCTTTTACCAGATCGCCTTTTGCGCTGTCGTAAGCTGCCTGGTAGGTGGCAGGGTCGATTTGATAAAGAGACTGGCCCGCTTTGACATCACTGCCTTCAGTAAAATTACGACGCAGAATGATTCCACTCACCTGAGGACGAACCTCCGCAACGCGAAAAGCATCCGTTCTGCCCGGTAACTCTGTGGTGACCGCCAGCGGGGCGCTTTTAACGATGTGAACGCTAACCTGTGGCGGCTGCGCATGCTGCTGTACATTATCCTGCCCATCACATCCGGCGAGCAGCGCGGCGCAGACAATGAAACCGGATAAAGGTAAGAGTCTGAAATGATTGGTCATTACGGTTCCTTTAAATACCCGTTTACCGATATTTGTCGTGAATCGGTGAACAGGGTAGGGGGCAAAAAATAAAAATGTAGCTGCGTATAATAGTGAGGAAAGATAATGTTTTTTAATTTATAAGTGCGACGCCAGGTCGTGCGAGTTAAAAATCGGAATCTGACCAGGTGCTTTTATGAATAAACTTCTGGCAATTTAGTTAGATAATGGAGGATGTAGTTAAACTACATTCATAAATTACGTGAATTTAATTGTGATTATGTATTTGCCATAATTATAAATGAATGCCATTGACTTTTTTTGTGCAAACTTATTTCTCGTTATAGGGAATAATTTTGTTTACACGACAATCCCACTTTTCCTCGTAGTGCATTCATCCTGAGAGCAATGAGTAGCAGTTTATGGCGCGAAAAAAGAAAGAAGATGCACAGAAAACCCGACAACAGTTGATTGAAGCTGCCATCGAACAGTTCGCCACGCGTGGCGTCACCAACACAACCCTCACCGACATTGCGGACGCCGCGCAGGTGACGCGCGGGGCGATCTACTGGCATTTTTCCAGTAAATCAGAAATATTCAACGCTATCTGGGAGCAACAACTTCCCTTGCGCGACATTATTCGCGAACGCCTGCCGTTCACGGAAAATGACGACCCTTTAAGGATGCTTCGCGAACAATTTATCGCGGCGCTGCAATATATTGCCCGGGAGCCACGCCAGTGCGCCCTGTTACAAATTCTGTATCATAAATGTGAATTTAATAACGATATGATTTCAGAGTGTGAAATTAGACGGCGTATCGGCTTTAATGATGAGCATCTACGCGCGACGCTGGAAAAGTGTATCGCCAGAAAAGTTATCTCTCCGCAGGTAAATATTGATCTGGTCCTGATCGTTTTTCATGGTTTCTTTAGCGGAATAATTAAAAACTGGTTAATGAACAGTACCCGTTTCAATCTTTATCAACAGGCACCCGCGCTGGTGGATAATATTTTGACGACGCTGCACATCACGCGAGTGCCGTCAGTGGCATACAATACGGCGTCATGATGAGGTATGTGAAGGTGATAACGTCCCGCTCTGGCAAAGCGCTTCAACGGCTTGTGCGGTAACAGGTTTCCCCAGGAGATAACCCTGCAGCGTATTGCAGCCGAGTTGCGTTAAAAATGCCTGCTGGGCTTCGGTTTCAACACCTTCCGCCACCACTTTCAGATTCAGCGTTTTTGCCAGCGCCACAATGGCCGAGACGATGGTGGCGTCTTCGCTCTCTCCACTCAGTTCCTTCACAAAGGCGCGGTCAATTTTCAACTCGCAGGCCGGGAGCTTTTTGAGATAGAGCAGGCTGGAATAGCCAGTACCAAAATCGTCAATCGACGCCTTCACGCCCGCGTCAGTAAGCTCCGTCAGCACCCGCACGCTTTCATCAGGGTCGCTCATCGCGGTGGTTTCCGTCACTTCAAGGATCAACATCTCCGGCGGCACGTTATGGCGCGCCAGACAGTCGAGCACCGTCTGCACCAGCGAAGGCTGTTCGAACTGCAGCGTTGACAGATTCACCGCCATCGACCAATCGTTATGCCCCTGAAGATGCCACTGGCGCAGCTGCCGGCAGGCTTCATCGATAACCCAGTTGCCAATCGGAACGATCAGCCCTGTTTTCTCCGCCAGAGGCAGGAAAAGGTCCGGCGTCAGTAACCCCTGCGTGGGGTGCTGCCAGCGCAGCAGCGCCTCAAAACCCAAAACAGGCCCGGCGGGCGCGTGGAATTTTGGCTGATACAGCAGGCGCAGCTCGGCACGATCCACGGCCATCCACAGGTCGTTCATCAGCTGCAAATGGGTCTGCGCCAGGGTGTTCATCGACGGCTGGAAGAAGTGATAGCCATTTCGCCCCATATGCTTGGTGTGATACATCGCCGCATCGGCGTTAAACATCAGCTCGCGATCTGTTTTACCGTCGTGAGGATAGAGCGCAATGCCGATGCTGAGCGTCACCACCAGTTCGTAAGGCTCCAGGGCGAACGGGCTATCAATGGCGCGAACCAGGGCGCTGGCCAACGAGGCGGCATCGTCTGGCCCGTCAGTCTCGGCGAGAAGCACAAACTCATCCCCGCCAATACGGGCAAGCGTGTACTGTCCCTTCAGGGGCTGCAGCAGGCGCTGTGTGACCGCCACCAGCAGCTTATCGCCCACGTCATGACCATAGGCATCATTCACCGTTTTAAACCCGTCGAGGTCCATAAACATGAGCGCGAAATGGCGGCCTTCCCGATCGGCTTTACTGATGGCCTGGCCGAGTCGGTCCTCAAGCAGGAGCCGGTTTGGCAGGCGGGTCAGCGTATCCTGAAGTGCCAGCTGGGCCAGCTCGCGGTTGGCTTCCGCCAGGGAGGAGGCCAGCAGAGACGTGCGTGCCTGAAGCCGTGCATCGAGTATCGAGACCAGCAGGGTGATCCCCAAAATGGAGAGCGCAATGACGCTCACCAGTACCGCCAGCCAACTGCCGTTAATGCCATGGTGGTGAAGCATGGTCGACGCCGGGAACTGCGCCGCCTTCATGCCCGCGTAATGCATACCGGCAATGGCGACCCCCATGGTGATGGCGGCGCCCAGCCTCATCAGCGCAACCTGCGCGGCATCATGACGCAAACGAAACGTCAGCCACAGGGCGACCAGGGAGGCGGCGAGGGCGATCGCCACGGAAACCGCCACCCATACTTTATCCCAGACGATGCCGGGCGTGACTTCCAGGGCCGCCATGCCGGTGTAATGCATGGCGACGATACCCGTCCCCATGACCAGTGCGCCAGGCAGGAGCCGGCGTAAACGAAGCCGATCGCAACTGACGAGCCACAGGGCAAAGAGCGACGAGCCGATGGCGATGATCATCGAGAGCACCGTCAGCGTGATGCTATAGCTCATGCTCATGGAGAGGTCCATCGCCAGCATGCCAATAAAGTGCATGGCCCAAATGCCAATACCCATTGAAATGCCGCCACCGGCCAGCCAGACGCGGGACGCCACGCCCTGACTCCCGGCAACGCGCGCAGCCATATTCAGCGCGGTGTAGGCGGCCAGGATAGCAACGACGAAGGAGATGACGACAAGGATTTGGTTGTATTGGCTAACCAGCATGGTTGTTCACTCGTAATGAGAGATTTAACAAGGGCAGTTAAGAAGGGCTGAGACATTATCATCGTCAGATAATGACTAAAAGGGATTTAAGGCCCTGTTTTTAGTAGGTAATAACAGGGTTTTTGAACGACGTCAGGCAGTTAGTCGAGTTCGGAACAGTTCACAAGTTTCAGCGGATTGACGGAATTCATATTACGGCACTTGTCGGTTTCAGTACTTAACAGTTCAATCCACTGCATCAGCAGGGCATCGAAAAGGAAAACTGAGACAGCAAAGACAACCAGCCACCAGTATTTACGAATCATTGTGTCATTCCGGACGAAAAGAGCCTGTAAGGTGGTGGAAATATACACGAAACGCGGGCGTTTAAAAGGGGGGGGAGATGAAGGTTTACAAAGCGTTGACGGACGAGAACAACAGGCGATAAAAAAGGCGCTTCCCCATGCCGAGTAGCGCCTTTTTAAACAAGCATTTCGCTAATCGAAATTAGTTCATGCCGTATTTTTTCAGCTTCTTACGAAGGGTACCACGGTTGATACCCATCATCAGGGCTGCGCGGGTTTGGTTACCGCGGGTGTATTGCATCACCATGTCCAACAGTGGCTGTTCAACTTCAGCCAGTACCAGCTCATACAGGTCATTAACATCCTGACCGTTCAGTTGAGCAAAATAGTTCTTCAGTGCCTGTTTAACCGAGTCACGCAGGGGCTTTTGAGTTACCTGATCCTGAGAGTTAACGGTAGAAACGGTCAGTACGTCAGAATTTACGCGTTGTTCGAACATAGTTCTGTCAGCTCTTTATTTCATTACGCAAAATTTTCGAAGTATGCCTCCAACGCCTCCAGCTGTACGCTGGCATCCTCTATGGCGTTGAATGTGCGCCGAAACTGGTCATTTGGAGCGTGCTCCTGGAGATACCAGGAAACGTGTTTACGCGCAATTCGGTACCCTTTTGCCTGGCCGTAAAAGTCATGCAATTCCCGAACGTGCGAACAAAGCAAGCGCTTAACCTCTGCCAGAGGCAGTGGAGCAAGCAGCTCTCCAGTGTCCAGATAATGCTGGATTTCCCGAAAGATCCAGGGTCTTCCCTGAGCTGCACGTCCTATCATCAGAGCATCAGCTCCCGTATAGTCGAGCACAGCTCTGGCTTTAAGCGGGTCAGTAATGTCACCATTCGCGATAATCGGAATGGAAACTTTCTGCTTAACTGCCCGAATGCTGTCGTATTCAGCGTAACCATTGAACAAGCAGGCGCGAGTGCGTCCGTGTATGGTCAGAGCCTGAATGCCACAATCTTCGGCCAGTTGGGCAATCTCTACACAGTTACGGTGTTCCGGCGACCAACCCGTGCGAATCTTTAACGTAACAGGAACGTCCACTGCGCTGACAACCGCCGTCAGGATCGCTTTGACCTGGTCGGGGTATTGCAGAAGGGCTGAGCCTGCAAGCTTGCGATTCACCTTTTTGGCCGGGCACCCCATATTGATATCAATAATCTGGGCACCACTTTCCACGTTAATACGCGCGGCATCTGCCATCTCTTCAGGCACGCTTCCGGCAATTTGCACGGTGCGAATACCTGGCTCATCAACGTGCACCATCCGTAGACGGGACTTATCGCTTTCCCAAACCTGCGGGTTAGACGACATCATCTCGGAAACGGTTAATCCGGCTCCCATCTCGTAGCACAGCGTCCTGAACGGCCGGTCGGTAATACCTGCCATAGGGGCTGCGATCAGGCGATTTCTGAGCTGGTGGTGTCCGATGCGCATGAGTTAAGAAATGACCATACTGTGACTGCAAGGCGGCGTATATTACGCATTTTTTGCACGAGATGAAAGGCCAAACTTTGAACAATCCTCTGTTGTAGATCAAGGAATCAGCGGCCTGACGTGGTGATGAGATTTATTCACTATTTAAATCATTGAGTTATGCGCTAACGCTTATTTTATAGGCGCTTACAATTTCCCGTAACTTCTCATCGTTTCTGAATAAATGAATCGGTTTAGCGGGATAATCTGCTGTTTTTAGCAGCAGTTTATCCCGCTTCAATGCGATCTGCGTCGCATTTTAGAACATGATCTTAGTGCGAAAAATGCACATTACTCCACGACGACACGGCCATGGAGTGACTGTACCGAGCGGTTATTATCGTGGTGCATGGTATGGGTGAATTTCTCCAGTTGTTCAGCAGAGAGCGTCAAAGGATGTTTAAGGACAACCCAGATAACGCCTTCGGAACACGGAGGAGTGGTAAGCGAACCGCTAAAACGCCAGTAGGTTTTGTCTTTCGGCAGAAGGTTATTCAGATTAAGGTTCTGATTAATCGTCGCATTTTGCTCCGCATGTTCAGGCATCACTTTCCACAGCTTTTCCAGCTCAGCGTTCGGCGCGCCCTTATCAAACATTACCGCAACCACGACCAGTTCGCCTTCAGCATTCTTGTGCACCAGGTGCATTTCCATCGCATAGTTTTTGCCATGGATCGTGTTTTCACTCGGCGCATGGAAATGGAATTGCTGAAGAGACCAGGTCTGTTTATCCAGGGTAATGCTGTCGCGCGTGTCCGCTTTTTCTCCAGCCTGAATGGTGTGCCCGTTGTTCGTCAGCGTGATGGGACCCTCGGTGTAGTGCGTTTGTAACGGGGTGAGGTGGGCCTTAAGTGTGGAATCAATGTTAATCGGGGACTGATTCATACCGCTTTGACAGGTTTTATACGCCTCATCCAGTTCGCCCCAGTGCTCCGGAGCGCCTTCGCCTTCATAGCTCCAGTGTGATGCATACGCTGAAGCGGAAATGATGCTCAGCGCCAGCAGCGCTGCCTTGCCAGTGATGTGTTTCATAATATTCTTCCGGTGAATTTTATAGTTCAAATCATTTAATTAACGCATGATTTGTAAGGGTATTTTACCGGAGAAAACCAGGAGGCGGGAGCAATATCAGAGAGGAAAGGCGTGGTCAGATGACCACGCCAAAAGATCACTTTTTACGGCCAGTAATACGGCACCACTCTTCTTTCTCAACCACCGGATCGAGCGTAAAGAGATCGGCATAGGCTTCGCAGACGCTGTCGGCCTGGCTGGCGAGGATGCCGGAAAGACCCAGCAGACCGCCTTCAACGGGCAGCACGCTGATTAACGGGGCTAGCTCGCGCAAAGGGCCTGCCAGAATGTTCGCGACGACGACGTCGGCTTTCATCGCTTCTGGCTGCGCGTCTGGCAGGTACAGCTCCAGACGGTCGGAGACGCCGTTACGTTCAGCGTTATCGCGGCTGGCCTGGATAGCCTGGGGATCGATGTCGATCCCGATCGCTTTCGCTGCGCCCAGCTTCAGCGCGGCAATCGCGAGGATCCCCGAGCCGCAGCCAAAGTCGATCACGGTCTTGCCTTCCAGATCCAGTCCGTCCAGCCACTGCAGGCATAGCGACGTAGTAGGGTGCGTGCCTGTACCAAATGCCAGACCCGGATCAAGCATAACGTTCACCGCGTTTTCATCGGGAACGTCGCGCCAGCTCGGGCAGATCCACAGGCGTTTACCGAACTGCATTGGATGGAAGTTATCCATCCACTCGCGTTCCCAGTCTTTGTCTTCGATCTGCTCGATCTTATGGACAAAGCCTGCGCCCAGAAGCGGGTGGTTTTCCAGAATCGCGACGACCTCGTTCATGTCGGTTTCGGCATCGAACAGGCCGATAACGTCGGTGTCGCCCCACAGGCGGGTTTCACCCGGAAGCGGCTCGAAAACCGGCGTATCATGCGTGTCCTGGAAGGTGATGGAAACCGAGCCGGCCTCCATCAGCGCATCGCTCAGCTCTTCGGCATTCGCGCCGGTTGTATTCAGTTTCAGTTGGATCCACGGCATGGCAAAACTCTTTATTTATCAGTAGAAATCACAGCGGGCTGTGGGACGGGTTGACCAAAACGGTTCCCTACCACAAACGCCAGTAAGCTTAACAGTAACGAAGGCACAATCGGATGGAAGCCCAGATACTGAATATTAAACGTCGCAAGAACGGCGTACAGCACGCCGCCAACAATCATAGCGCTCAGCGCGCCTGCGGCATTGGCCCGCTCCCAGTAAAGCCCCAGCACCAGCGGCCACAGGAAGACCGCCTCAAGCCCACCGAACGCGAGCAGGTTGAGCCAGATGATCATTTCCGGCGGACGCCAGGCGGCCAGCAACAACAACGCCCCTAACAGCAGCGTAATCACGGCTGACATCCGCTTCAGGCGTCGCTCGTTTTCGACCTGCTCCGGGCGCAGGTTCAGATAGAGGTCTTTAACGATCGTAGCGGAACTTTGCAGGAGCTGAGCATTGATCGTCGACATAATGGCGGCCATAGGCGCGGCGAGGAATATCCCGGCAGCAAAGGGCGGAAGCACTTTGACCATCAGCGTTGGGATCACCAAATCGGGGACCGTCAGGTCCGGGATCACCGCGCGGCCTAACGCGCCTGCCAGGTGCATACCAAACATCAGGATCGCCACAACGATGGTGCCGATGATGATGCCTCTGTGCACCGCTTTGCTGTCTTTATAAGAGATGCATCGCACTGCGGTATGCGGCAGGCCAATCACCCCAAAGCACACCAGCACCCAGAACGAGGTCATAAACGTTGGGGAGAGGATATCGTCCGCGCCCTGCGGCGAGACCAGTTTCGGGTCGATCGCTTCCAGGGTTTCCACGGCATGGCTCAGGCCGCCTGCCGCATGAACAATCCCCACCAGCAGAACGATAGTGCCAATAAGCATCACCATCCCCTGCATCGTATCGTTCAGCACGCTGGCACGGAACCCGCCAAAGGCGGTGTACAGCGCAATACTCACCCCGAAGATGATAAGGCCGGTCTCATAGGGGATCCCCGCTGCCGTCTCCAGCAAACGCGCGCCGCCGATAAACTGTACCGTCATCGCACCAATAAAGGCGACCAGCAGGCTCAGGCTTGCGAGCCACACCAGCAGACGGCTCTGATAGCGCGCAAACAGCATATCGTTGAGCGTCACGGCGTTATAGCGACGAGCCAGAATGGCAAATTTTTTGCCGAGAATACCCAAAGAGAGCCAGACGGCAGGCAACTGGATCATCGCCAGCAGCACCCAGCCTAACCCGTATTTATAGGCGGCACCGGGACCCCCGATAAACGAGCTGGCGCTGATATAGGTGGCGGTAAGCGTCATGGCCAGCACAACGCCGCCCATCGAGCGGCTACCGAGAAAATACTCATTCAGGAAGGTGCCGGTGCTCCTTTTACGCATCGCATAAACGGACAAACCAAACACCACTAACAGGTAAGCGATAAGCGGCAGAATGACTTCAGGCTGCATCATCGTCCTCCAGCGGAATATCGCGATAAATGAATTTCACCATTGCCCAGCACAGCAGGATAAAGACCAGCGGCACCAGAAGACACGCCATCTCAAACCAGTGAGGCAGGCCGGTAATGCCGATAGACGAATCAGGTAAGTAAGCAGTTACCAACCAAGCGGCGAGATAGAGAAGGGTCAGCCACAGCGCCCAGCGCGCTTCTTTATGGGCCTGAACAAAACGCTTGTCCATTTTTTGTCCCTTGTGGATGAAGAAAGCGGGGATTGTACATGATGGGGCATGGCTCCCCCCAGAAATAAAAAAAGGCCGGATTCACCGGCCTTTTCGCGTTGCTGCAAACTTACTTCTCGTTCAGACCGAGTTTCTTCTCCAGATAGTGGATGTTAGTTCCACCATTCTGGAAGTGCTCGTCGCTCATGATGCGCATCTGCAGATCAACGTTGGTTTTGATACCGTCGATGATCAGCTCCTGCAGGGCGTTCTTCATGCGGGCAATCGCCACGTCACGGTTCTCGCCGTAGCAGATGAGTTTACCGATCATTGAGTCATAGTACGGCGGTACGGTGTAACCGGCGTAAATATGAGACTCCCAGCGCACACCAAAGCCACCCGGCGCGTGGAAACGCGTAATTTTACCCGGGCTTGGCAGGAAGGTGTTCGGGTCTTCGGCGTTGATACGGCATTCTACCGCATGGCCTTTGACCACAACTTCGTCCTGTTTGATGGACAGAGGCTGGCCGGCAGCGATACGCAGCTGCTCTTTTATCAGGTCAACACCGGTGATCATTTCGGTAACCGGGTGTTCAACCTGAATACGGGTGTTCATCTCAATGAAGTAGAACTCGCCGTTTTCGAACAGGAACTCGAAAGTACCTGCGCCGCGATAGCCGATATCCACACAGGCCTTGGAGCAACGCTCGCCGATGTAGCGACGCAGTTCCGGAGTAATGCCCGGAGCTGGCGCTTCTTCGACCACTTTCTGGTGACGACGCTGCATGGAGCAGTCGCGTTCTGCCAGATAGATGGCGTTACCCTGACCGTCAGCCAACACCTGAATTTCGATGTGGCGTGGGTTTTCCAGGTACTTTTCCATGTAAACCATGTCATTGCTGAAAGCCGCTTTCGCTTCCGCTTTTGTCATGGCAATGGACTGGGCCAGTTCTGCATCGCTGCGCACAACGCGCATACCACGACCGCCGCCGCCGCCGGACGCCTTGATGATCACCGGGTAGCCAATGCGTTTCGCATGGGCACGGTTAACATCCATATCGTCGCCCAGAGGGCCGTCGGAGCCTGGTACAGTTGGAACACCGGCTTTCTTCATTGCGGTGATCGCAGACACTTTGTCGCCCATCAGGCGAATGGTGTCGGCTTTCGGGCCGATGAAGATAAAGCCAGAGCGTTCAACCTGCTCGGCAAAGTTGGCATTCTCTGAGAGGAAGCCGTAACCCGGATGAATTGCCACCGCGCCGGTGATTTCAGCGGCGCTGATGATAGCCGGGATGTTCAGATAGCTTTTTACGGACGGAGCCGGGCCAATACAGACCGTCTCATCCGCCAGCAATACGTGTTTTAAATCGCGATCCGCGCTTGAGTGCACGGCCACGGTCTTGATGCCCAGTTCTTTACAGGCACGAAGAATACGCAGTGCAATCTCGCCACGGTTGGCGATAACAATTTTATCCAGCATGTTCGCCTCGTTACTCGATGACGACCAGCGGCTCGTCAAATTCTACCGGCTGACCACTTTCGACCAGAATCGCTTTCACAGTACCTGACTTGTCAGCTTCGATCTGGTTCATCATTTTCATGGCTTCGACGATGCACAGGGTATCGCCTGCATTGACTTTCTGACCCACTTCGATGAACGCTTTCGCGTCCGGGCTCGGGGTGCGGTAGAAAGTCCCAACCATTGGGGAACGTACGATGTGACCACTGATTTCTGCGGCTGCGGCAGGTGCAGCGTCTGCTGCTGGCGCAACGGCTGCGGCAAGCGCAGGCTGCTGCTGCATCATCGGTGCTGCATAAGCCTGCTGCATTACCGGGAAGCTAGCGGCTGGGGCTGCACGGCTGATGCGTACAGACTCTTCGCCTTCAGAAATTTCCAGTTCGGAGATGCCTGATTCTTCAACCAGCTCGATCAGTTTTTTAATCTTACGAATATCCATGAGTGGGTTCCGTACTCTTGTTTAGTGTGATTGTGACAGGCGTTTTACCGCTGTCTGTAAAGCGTATGAATAACCGTCTGCACCCAGTCCACAGATAACACCAGCGGCGATATCCGACAGGTAGGAATGGTGGCGGAACGGTTCTCGGGCATGCACGTTACTCAGGTGGATCTCGATAAACGGGATACTCACCGCAAGCAGTGCGTCGCGGATAGCAACACTGGTGTGCGTAAACGCGGCCGGATTGATCAGGATATAGTCCACATTGTCTTTAGCCTGATGAATACGGTCGATGATTGCGTACTCCGCATTTGACTGAAAATGATCCAAATCCACATCTAATGACGCTGCTTCCGTACCCAGACGGTTAACAATTTCACTCAATGTTAGCGTGCCATACTTCTCTGGCTCACGGGTTCCGAGCATGTTCAGGTTCGGTCCGTTA
Organism: Enterobacter cancerogenus; assembly: GCF_019047785.1. Classification (NCBI taxonomy): domain Bacteria; kingdom Pseudomonadati; phylum Pseudomonadota; class Gammaproteobacteria; order Enterobacterales; family Enterobacteriaceae; genus Enterobacter; species Enterobacter cancerogenus. Next base: position 3,195,059 of record NZ_CP077290.1, read on the forward strand.
AGGACTAAGATTTGAAATTTATCAGCCATTGTGCCGCTATCTCCTGCGAATCTCGGGTAAAAAACAAAATATACCTTCGATGCGCGATTGTCACCTTTTCAGAGGCCTAAAACCCCTGTCAGGAAAACCAAAGTCGCACATTATAACGATTTCGTAGCATTTGGCAGCTAAATACTGGTCTTATCAGGGAAGATTATCAACCGCAAACCCAAAAAGATTCACGGATGATAAGTATTCTGCGGGAAAACGCACAGTTTCGCGCACTATCGCAACCACTGGCGGAACTTCTTATAACGCCACGCCAGCAGGCCCAGCGCCAGGAGCGCATAGAGGATGGGCTGCGGCGAGAGAATTTTCACCGACCACAGGTAATGAATGGGGGCGAGGATCGCAACCAGATAGACGACGTTGTGCAAATACTGCCACCGTCGGCCCAGTTTTCGCTGGGCATACTGCGTGGAGGTGAGCGTCAGCGCCAGCAAAATCAGCCAGCTCACAATGCCCAGCGTCAGGTAGGGGCGCGTCACCAGTTCGCGGCCCAGTAGCGACAAATTGTTAATCCCCAGCTCAAGCAGCGCATAGCTGGTGAGATGGATCGTCGCCCAGGCAAAACACCATAGCCCTAACAGACGACGGGTGCGTATCAATAATGGCTGTTTAGCGTAACGCGCCAGCGGTGAGACCAGCAAGGTCGCCAGTAAAAATTTCAGAGCCATCCTACCCGTAAAGTGCTGGATATCCTTCGCTGGGTCGGCGCTGAACGCGCCTGCATTCACCGCCCAGAACAGCCAGATAAAAGGAAGCAAACCGGCCAGGTGCAGCAGCACCTTCAGCCAGACGATCTGCTTTGCGGTTAAGCGCACTAGAAATTCTCCCGTAAATTCAGCCCACGGTACAGCGACGCCACCTCATCCGCGTAGCCGTTAAACAGCAGCGTCGGCTGGCGTTTAACGTCCAGCGCACCGCCCGACCCAATAAACCGTTCGGTGGCCTGCGACCAGCGCGGGTGATCCACATGCGGGTTCACGTTCGCAAAAAAGCCGTATTCGCCCGGTGCCGCCAGGTTCCAGGTGGTGGGGGGGCGCTCGCGGGTGAGTTTGATGCTGACAATGGACTTAATCCCTTTAAAGCCGTACTTCCACGGCACGGTCAGGCGAATGGGTGCCCCGTTCTGCGGCGGCAGCGCTTTGCCGTAAACGCCCACGGTCAGCAGCGTAAGCGGATGCATGGCTTCGTCGAGGCGCAACCCTTCCACATAGGGGTATTCAAGCCCGCCGCCGATAAAGCGATCCTTTTGACCCGGCATCTCGTCTGGCGCATACCGCGTCTGGAACGCGACGTACTTCGCGTTGCTGGTGGGCTCAACCATCGCCAGCAGCTTATGCAGCGGGAAGCCAACCCAGGGAACCACCATGGACCAGGCCTCCACGCAGCGCATCCGGTAGATGCGCTCCTCCAGCGGAAAACGGGTGGTGAGGTCGTGGTGATCCAGCGTCAGCGGTTTGGCAACCTCGCCGTCAATTTTCAGCGTCCAGGGATCGGTTTTCATGCTGCCTGCGTTGGCCGCAGGATCGGCCTTATCAAGGCCAAATTCATAGAAGTTGTTATAGCCCGTGACTTTATCTTCTGGCGTCAGCGCCAGTTTATTTTGCCATTGTGCGGGTTTCGTAAAGGTGAGGGGCGCACCGGAGGGCGCTTTGGGGCGGTCGTTACCCTTAAACCAGTCGAGCAGGTCGGCGTGGGCCGCAGGGGTAAGCGTTAAGGCGGTCGCGCTGATGCCAAGCATTTTCAGGATCTGGCGGCGCTGTAACATAAAGACAGATTCAGACGTTACGTCGGCTTCCGTCAGCTTTCGGTTTTTCATGGCATCCTCCGTCATGCGTTTTTGTAAGCATGACGGAGGAGAGCGGTTAGCGCGAATATGTCACGAAAATTTGAAGATTAGGCTATTTTCACCAGCGCGCGGCCATGGAACTGGTTGTCCATGATCTTATTGGCATAGTCAGGTGCCTGGCTGAGGGAAATTTCGGTGGCACTTTGGGTAAAGAAGGACTCCGGCAGATCACGCACCAGACGCTCCCAGGCTTCAGCGCGACGGGCTGCAGGCGTCATCACAGAATCGACCCCTTGCAGGCGCACGTTACGCAGAATAAACGGCATCACGGTGGTTGGCAGGGCAAAACCGCCCGCCAGACCGCAGGCAGCCACGCAGCCGCCGTAGTTCATCTGCGCCAGGACTTTCGCGAGCACTTTGTCACCTACGGTATCAACTGCGCCTGCCCAAAGCTGTTTTTCCAGCGGACGGGTTTCGGCAAACTCTTCCCGGCCAAGAATGCGGCTCGCCCCCAGCTGACGCAGATAGTCATGCGTACTCTCACGGCCAGAGACGGCCACAACCTGATAACCCAGCTTATGCAGCAGGGCAACGGCGGTGCTACCCACGCCACCGCTCGCGCCGGTCACGACAATTTCGCCAGATTCCGGGCGGATCCCGGCGTCCTCCAGCGCCATCACGCACAGCATAGCGGTAAAGCCGGCTGTCCCTACGATCATCGCTTTACGGCCATCTAACCCCGCCGGCATCGGTACCAGCCAGTCGCCCTTCACGCGCGCCTGAGAAGCCAGGCCGCCCCAGTGGTTTTCACCCACGCCCCAGCCGGTGAGCAGCACCTGCTGCCCGGCGTGGAAGCGCGGATCTTCGCTGGTGTGCACATGGCCCGCAAAATCAATTCCTGGCACCATCGGGAAATTTCGGATGATTTTACCTTTGCCGGTAATCGCCAGCGCATCCTTATAGTTCAGGCTGGACCAGTCAATGTCCACGGTGACGTCGCCTTCGGGCAGACGGCCCTCTTCAATGGCTTGCACCGAGGCAAGGGTTTTACCGTCCTGCTGTTCTAAAATCAAAGCCTGCATACTGGTTCCTTACGACTCAGATGATTGGAAAATAATTCCTTAAGACTATACTCGCACAATGAAACGTTATGCCGATTTAACGCAATAAATTGCCAGATAGGCCAGGTTTGGTAGTATGTCGCATCTCAAATGCAAGTTAGCGCTTACTCGCTATTCCATCAACCCACGGAGTAATCTCAAGGATGCGATTAACCACAAAATTTTCAGCGTTTATCACGCTGCTGACGGGGCTCACCATCTTCGTCACGCTGATTGGCTGTTCCCTGAGCTTTTACAATGCCATTCAGGATAAGCTGGTCAATCGCGTTCAGTCGGTGGCATCGGTCATTGATACCCGTCTGATTACCACCTCGCTCCCGGCGCTGTCGCGCGAGCTGGACGAGCTGATGGTGCCGGTAGATATTGTTCAGATCGATATCACCCAGGGCAAAAAAACGGTTTTTAGCCATGCCCGACAAACAAGCTATCGGCCTGCCGGCACGGTGAATCAGTACCGGGAGGTCGCGGTTAATTCGCTCAAACATCCCGGCATGACCATCAGGATGGTCTACCTGGACCCGATGTCCAATTACTTCCGCTCGTTGATGACCACCGCACCGCTGACCATGGCCGTTGGCTTTATCGTGGTGTTGATTTTTCTCGCCGTGCGCTGGCTGCGTCGTCAGCTCTCGGGCCAGGAGCTGCTGGAGAACCGTTCGGTACGAATACTGAACGGCGAACGTGGTCCGCAGGTGCGCGGTTCGGTCTATGAATGGCCGACACGCACCAGCAGCGCGCTGGACGTGCTGCTGTCTGAAATTCAGTTCGCCAGCGATCAGCGTAGCCGCATGGATACCTTGATCCGCTCCTACGCCGCGCAGGATAACAAAACGGGCTTGAATAACCGTCTCTTCTTTGATAATCAGCTGGCCACGCTGCTGGATGATGCCGAAAAGGTAGGGGCGCACGGGGTGGTGATGATGATCCGCCTGCCTGATTTCGATCTGCTGCGCGATACTTGGGGCCGCCGCGTGGCGGAAGAGAATCTCTTTACGCTCATCAACCTGCTCTCAACCTTTATTATGCGCTACCCGGGTTCGCTTCTGGCGCGCTATCACCGCAGTGATTTTGCCGTGTTGCTTCCCCATCGCACGCTGAAAGAGTCAGAGAGTATTGCCAGCCAACTGCTGAAAGCCGTCGATGCCTTGCCGCAAAGCAAGTTGTTCGACAGAGACGATATGGTGCACATCGGCATCTGCGCATGGCGCGGCGGGCAGGCAACCGAACAGGTGATGGAACATGCGGAAGCGGCAACCCGCAATGCGGTCCTGCAGGGGGCGAACGGCTGGGCGATTTATGATGATTCGCTGCCGGAAAAAGGGCGCGGCAACGTGCGCTGGCGTACGCTGATCGAGCAGATGTTAAGTCGCGGCGGGCCGCGCATATACCAAAAACCGGCGGTTATGAAAAATGGCCTGGTTCATCATCGCGAGCTGATGTGCCGTATTTTTGACGGCACGGAAGAGGTCATCTCCGCCGAATACCTGCCGATGGTGCTGCAGTTTGGCCTGTCCGAAGAGTACGACCGCCAGCAAATCTCCCGCCTGATCCCGTTCCTGTCGTTCTGGCCCGAGGAAAACCTGGCATTACAGGTCACCGTTGAGTCACTGATTCGCCCGCGTTTCCAGCGCTGGCTACGCGATACGTTAATGCAATGCGAAAAATCGCAACGTAAACGCATTATTTTTGAACTTGCAGAGGCAGATGTAGGTCAACACATCAGCCGGTTACGTCCTGTGGTACGGTTAATCAATGCGCTTGGTGCTCGCGTCGCGGTGACGCAGGCGGGCCTGACGCTGGTCAGTACCAGCTGGATCAAGGAGCTGGGTGCCGAGCTACTGAAGCTGCATCCGGGGCTGGTAAGGAATATTGAAAAACGCACGGAAAACCAGCTGCTGGTACAGAGCCTGGTGGAAGCGTGTAAGGGAACACAAACACAGGTATTTGCCGCTGGCGTGCGCTCGCGGGGTGAATGGCAGATGTTGACAGAGCGCGGGGTTGCAGGTGGTCAGGGTGATTTTTTTGCCGCCTCTCAGCCGCTTGACACCAATGTGAAAAAATATTTGCAAAGATACTCTGTTTGACCTGCCGTTTAATCAGTTTTCACGTAGAATATCGCGCCTGTAGCTTTGAGTATGACGAGCAGAAGCCAGTGAACGACCTTTAACGGGTTACAAATGCAAGTGAGGACGCTACTGTTTACTCAGCCCTGAGGGATTCAGGGGATGAATTTGTAACAAAGGAAACGTACTGCACTAATTTTCACCGTAGCTGACGATTTTTGCGCCTTGTCGCTGCTACGTGTGGTTGGTAAAGTAAGCGGATTTTGTATTCCGCCCCAGCTTTCAGGATTATCCCTTAGTATGTTGAAAAAATTTCGTGGCATGTTTTCAAATGACCTGTCCATTGACCTGGGTACCGCGAATACCCTTATTTATGTAAAAGGACAAGGCATCGTACTGAATGAGCCTTCCGTTGTGGCCATTCGTCAGGATCGTGCCGGCTCGCCAAAAAGCGTCGCTGCAGTCGGTCATGATGCGAAGCAAATGCTGGGCCGTACCCCAGGCAACATCGCCGCGATCCGCCCAATGAAAGACGGCGTTATTGCTGACTTCTTCGTGACTGAAAAAATGCTTCAGCACTTTATCAAGCAGGTTCACAGCAACAGCTTCATGCGTCCAAGCCCGCGTGTTCTGGTGTGTGTGCCGGTTGGCGCAACCCAGGTAGAACGTCGCGCAATCCGTGAATCCGCTCAGGGTGCAGGCGCGCGTGAAGTGTTCCTGATTGAAGAACCTATGGCGGCAGCTATCGGTGCAGGCCTGCCGGTTTCTGAAGCGACCGGTTCCATGGTTGTGGATATCGGTGGCGGTACCACTGAAGTGGCCGTGATCTCCCTGAACGGTGTGGTGTACTCCTCTTCCGTGCGTATCGGTGGCGACCGTTTCGACGAAGCCATTATTAATTATGTGCGCCGTAACTACGGTTCCCTGATCGGTGAAGCCACCGCAGAACGTATCAAACACGAAATCGGTTCTGCTTACCCAGGCGATGAAGTGCGTGAGATCGAAGTGCGCGGTCGTAACCTGGCAGAAGGCGTTCCACGCGGCTTTACCCTGAACTCCAACGAAATCCTCGAAGCGCTGCAAGAGCCGCTGACCGGTATCGTGAGCGCGGTGATGGTTGCGCTGGAACAGTGCCCACCAGAACTGGCGTCTGATATCTCCGAGCGCGGTATGGTGCTGACCGGTGGTGGTGCGCTGCTGCGTAACCTCGACCGCCTGTTGATGGAAGAGACAGGTATTCCTGTCGTAGTTGCAGAAGATCCACTGACTTGCGTCGCCCGTGGTGGTGGCAAGGCGCTGGAAATGATCGACATGCACGGCGGCGACTTGTTCAGCGAAGAGTAGTCGGGTGTGAAAGGGTAGCAAATGGCTACCCTTTCTCTCTGACGCGAGAAGACGCATAGCCTATGAAGCCAATTTTTAGCCGTGGCCCATCGCTACAGTTTCGCCTTATCCTGGCGGTGCTGGTTGCGCTTGGGGTCATTATTGCCGATAGCCGCCTCGGTACGTTCAGCCAGATCAGAACGTACATGGATACCGCCGTCAGTCCTTTCTACTTTATATCAAATGGTCCCCGTGAATTACTCGACTCCGTTTCGCAAACGCTGTCTTCGCGTGACCAACTCGAACTCGAAAACCGGGCGTTACGTCAGGAACTGCTGCTGAAAAACAGCGAGCTGTTAATGCTGGGTCAATATAAGCAGGAAAACGCGCGACTGCGTGAACTGCTTGGCTCGCCGCTGCGTCAGGATGAGCAGAAAATGGTCACCCAGGTGATCTCAACCGTCAACGATCCTTACAGCGATCAGGTTGTTATCGATAAAGGTAGCGTTAACGGCGTCTATGAAGGTCAGCCGGTCATCAGCGATAAGGGCGTTGTCGGCCAGGTGGTGGCGGTTGCTAAACTGACCAGCCGCGTGCTGCTGATTTGTGATGCTACCCATGCGCTGCCGATTCAGGTGCTGCGTAATGATATCCGCGTGATCGCGGCCGGTAACGGCTGCACGGACGATCTGCAGCTTGAACATCTGCCAGCCAATACGGATATCCGTGTGGGCGACGTGCTGGTGACGTCAGGTCTCGGCGGTCGTTTCCCTGAGGGCTATCCGGTTGCGGTGGTCTCCTCCGTGAGGCTTGATACGCAACGTGCCTACACCGTGATTCAGGCGCGTCCAACGGCCGGGTTACAGCGTCTGCGCTATCTGCTGCTGCTGTGGGGGGCCGATCGTAACGGATCAAATCCGATGACGCCGGAAGAGGTGCACCGTGTGGCGAATGAGCGTCTCATGCAGATGATGCCGCAGGTTCTCCCTTCGCCGGATTCGATGGGGCCGCCTGCGCCCGTCCCGGCTCCTGCAACGGGCTTAACGCAGCCGCTGCCGGACGCACCGCCACCGCCTCAGCGCTCGTCGGGAGGGCAGTAGTGGCAAGCTATCGTAGCCAGGGACGCTGGGTTATCTGGCTCTCATTTCTTATCGCACTGCTGTTGCAGATTATGCCCTGGCCGGACGACATCCTCGTTTTCCGGCCTAACTGGGTATTGCTCATTCTGCTCTACTGGATCCTGGCCCTGCCGCACCGCGTAAATGTCGGCACGGGTTTTGTGATGGGTGCCATACTGGATCTCATTAGCGGCTCTACGCTTGGCGTGCGAGCCTTATCCATGAGCATTATCGCGTATCTCGTCGCGCTTAAATTCCAGCTTTTTCGTAATCTCGCGCTCTGGCAACAGGCGCTGGTGGTGATGTTGCTGTCGCTCGCTGCGGATGTTGTTGTTTTCTGGGCAGAGTTTTTAGTGATCAACGTCTCTTTCCGACCGGAAGTGTTCTGGAGTAGTGTAGTAAACGGTGTGCTCTGGCCATGGCTGTTCCTGCTGATGCGTAAAATTCGCCAGCAGTTTGCCGTGCAATAAAAGGTTTCTATGACGTCTGTCTATCTTGCTTCTGGTTCACCGCGTCGTCAGGAGTTGCTCACGCAGCTGGGCATCTCCTTCGAGCGCATCGTTACGGGTATCGAAGAGAAACGTGCAGAGGGCGAAAGCGCTCAGCAGTACGTTTGCCGCCTGGCGCGAGAAAAAGCGCAGGCTGGCGTGGCGCAAGTGCCGCACGATCTTCCGGTGTTGGGTGCCGATACCATCGTCATCCTGAACGGTGAAGTGCTTGAGAAACCGCACGACGCGGACCATGCGGCGCGCATGCTGCGCAACATGTCCGGGCAAACGCATCAGGTCATGACGGCGGTCGCACTGGCCGACAGTCAGGATGTGCTGGATTGCCTGGTGGTGACGGACGTCACGTTCAGAGTGCTTACCGATGACGAGATCGCCGCCTATATCGCGAGCGGTGAACCGATGGATAAAGCAGGTGCATACGGTATTCAAGGGTTGGGTGGCTGTTTTGTCAGGAAGATTAATGGCAGCTATCACGCCGTAGTCGGCTTACCGCTGGTGGAAACGTATGAGTTGCTGAGCAATTTTAACTCACTGCGTGAGGGAAGGGATAATTATGACGGCTGAATTGTTGGTAAACGTAACGCCCTCGGAAACCCGTGTGGCCTACATTGATGGTGGCATTCTTCAGGAAATTCACATTGAGCGTGAGGCGCGACGCGGAATAGTAGGCAATATCTACAAAGGTCGGGTCAGTCGCGTACTGCCGGGTATGCAGGCGGCTTTTGTAGATATTGGACTCGATAAGGCCGCGTTTCTGCACGCCTCCGACATCATGCCGCACACCGAGTGCGTGGCGGGCGAAGAGCAGAAGCAGTTTGCCGTACGCGATATTTCTGAGCTGGTGCGCCAGGGCCAGGACCTGATGGTGCAGGTGGTGAAAGATCCGCTCGGCACCAAAGGCGCGCGTTTGACCACCGACATCACCTTACCTTCCCGCTATCTGGTCTTTATGCCGGGTGCCTCGCACGTCGGGGTGTCGCAGCGTATTGAGAGCGAAAGCGAGCGCGAGCGCCTGAAAAAGGTGGTCAGCGCCTACTGCGACGAGCAGGGTGGGTTTATCATCCGTACCGCAGCGGAAGGGATCAGCGAAGAGGATCTGGCCTCCGATGCGGCCTATCTTAAGCGTGTCTGGACCAAGGTGATGGAGCGTAAAAAACGCAACCAGACCCGTTATCAGCTTTACGGTGAGCTGGCGCTTGCCCAGCGCGTACTGCGTGATTTCGCCGATGCGCAGCTCGACCGCATTCGCGTGGACTCCCGCCTGACCTACGAAGCGCTGCTGGAGTTTACCGCCGAATACATCCCTGAAATGCCGGGCCTGCTGGAGCACTACACCGGGCGTCAGCCGATTTTCGATCTCTTTGACGTCGAAAACGAAATCCAGCGCGCGCTTGAGCGTAAGGTGGAGCTGAAGTCCGGCGGCTATCTGATCATCGATCAGACCGAAGCCATGACCACCGTTGACATCAACACCGGGGCGTTTGTCGGCCATCGCAACCTGGATGACACCATCTTCAACACCAACATCGAAGCGACGCAGGCCATTGCCCGCCAGCTTCGTCTGCGCAATCTGGGCGGCATTATCATCATCGACTTTATCGATATGAATAATGAGGATCACCGCCGCCGCGTGCTGCATTCCCTGGAGCAGGCGCTGAGCAAAGACCGCGTAAAAACCAGCATCAACGGCTTCTCGCAGCTGGGTCTGGTGGAAATGACCCGGAAACGGACCCGTGAAAGCGTGGAACATGTGCTGTGTAACGAGTGTCCTACCTGTCATGGACGCGGCACGGTAAAGACGGTGGAGACCGTCTGCTACGAAATCATGCGTGAAATTGTCCGCGTTCATCACGCCTACGACTCCGACCGTTTTCTGGTCTATGCTTCCCCTTCGGTGGCGGAAGCGCTCAAAGGCGAAGAGTCCCACGCGCTGGCAGAAGTGGAAATTTTTGTCGGCAAGCAGGTCAAAGTGCAAATTGAACCGCTCTACAATCAGGAACAATTTGACGTAGTCATGATGTAAGGCGCGATGCGCTGCGAGAATAAAGGCTGACAAGGAGAGACGCGTGAGGCGATTGCCGGGGATTTTACTGCTTACAGGGGCAACGCTCGTCGTGATTGTCGCGTTGCTCGTGAGCGGGCTGCGTCTCGTTTTACCGCATCTGGACAGCTGGCGTCCGCAGTTGCTGGCGAAAATCGAATCCTCCACCGGGGTGCCGGTGGATGTCAGCCAGATCAGCGCCAGCTGGCAGAACTTTGGCCCGACGCTGGACGTGCGGGATATCAATGCCAGCCTGAAAGACGGCGGCTACCTCAAAATTAAACGTGTCACCCTGGCGCTGGACGTCTGGCAAAGTTTGCTGCACCTGCGCTGGCAGTTCCGCGATCTCACCTTTTACCAACTTAGGTTCCTGACCAACACGCCGATCAGCAGCGATGGCTCCAGCAAGGGGCTTGAGACCAACCGGTTTAGCGATCTTTTCCTGCGCCAGTTCGATCACTTCGATCTGCGTGACAGTGAGGTGAGCTTCATTACGCTTTCCGGCCAGCGATCGTCGCTGGCGATCCCCCAGCTGACCTGGCTCAATGGCAAAGATCGTCACCGCGCCGAAGGGCAGGTGAGCCTCTCGAGCCTTAACGGGCAGCACGGTGTTATGCAGGTGCGAATGGATCTGCGTGATGACGACGGCTTGTTAAACAACGGCAAAGTGTGGCTGCAGGCTGACGATGTGGATGTCAAGCCGTGGCTGGGCGACTGGATCCAGCAAAATATGCAGCTCGAAACCGCCCGTTTTAGCCTGGAAGGCTGGATGACCCTGACGAAAGGTGAATTTGCCAGCGGGGATATCTGGCTGAAGCAGGGGGGCGCAAGCTGGAAAGATGAAAAACAACCGCATCAGCTCTCCGTTGATAACCTCACCGCGCATGTGACCCAGGTGAAAGGGGGCTGGCAATTTGCCATTCCCGATACGCGTATCACCATGGACAGCAAGCCCTGGCCGCGCGGCGCGCTGACGCTCGCCTGGATGCCGGAGCAGGATGTGGGCGGCACGAACAGTAAACGCAGCGATGAGCTGCGCATTCGTGCCAGCAATCTCGATCTGGAGGCGATAGAAGGGCTGCGCTCAATGGCGACGAAGCTCTCTCCGGAACTTGGTGATATCTGGCTGGCAACACAGCCAACGGGAACGGTAGACGCGCTGGCGCTGGACATTCCGCTGCAGGCAACAGAGAAAACCCGATTTCTCGCGTCCTGGACCGGTCTTGCCTGGAAACAGTGGAAGCTCTTGCCGGGCGCAGAACATTTTAGCGGTAAGCTGGAAGGCAGCGTGGAAGACGGCAGGCTGACGGCAGAAATGCGCGATGCCAAAATGCCGTATGAAACAGTTTTCCGTGCTCCGCTTGAGATTGAAAAAGGCTCCGCCGTTCTCAACTGGCTGCACAACGATAAAGGCTTTCAGCTGGATGGCCGCCAGATCGATGTAAAAGCCAAAGCGGTGCATGCGCGCGGTGATTTCCGCTATTTGCAGCCTAAAGGTGAAGAGCCATGGCTGGGTATTCTGGCGGGGATCAGCACCGACGATGGCGCGCAGGCCTGGCGTTATTTCCCGGAAAATCTGATGGGCAAAGCGCTGGTGGACTACCTCAGCGGTGCGATCCAGGGCGGTCAGGCAGATAATGCCACGCTGGTTTATGGCGGCAATCCGCATCTCTTCCCGTACAAACACAACGAAGGGCAGTTCCAGGTGCTGGTGCCGTTACACAACGCGACCTTTGCCTTCCAGCCGGACTGGCCTGCGCTGCAAAACCTCAATATCGAACTGAACTTCCTCAATGACGGGCTGTGGATGAAGACGGACAGCGTGGCGCTGGGCGGTGTGACCGCCAGTAACCTGACGGCAAACATCCCGGATTACTCCAAAGAGAAGCTGCTCATTGATGCGGACATCAAGGGGCCCGGAAAGGCGGTTGGCCCCTACTTTGACGGGACGCCGCTAAAGGAATCGCTGGCGGCAACGCTCGATCAGCTGCAGCTGGATGGCGATGTGAATGCTCGCTTACATCTGGACATCCCGCTTGATGGCGAAATGACGACCGCTAAAGGTGACGTCCGGCTCCAGAACAACAGCCTCTTTATCAAGCCGCTGAACAGCACGCTGACCAACCTCAACGGGCAGTTCAGCTTTGTAAACGGCAACCTCAAGAGCGAGCCGCTCAACGCCACCTGGTTTAACCAACCGATCAATATCGATTTTTCCACCACCGAGGGTGAAAAAGCCTACCAGGTGGCGGTCAACATGAATGCCAGCTGGCAGCCATCGCGCATGGGCGTGCTGCCCCGGCAGATCGAAAGTGCGGTCGGCGGCGCGGTTGACTGGCGTGGCAAGGTCGGTATCGAGCTGCCTTATCACGCCGGGGCGCGGTATAACGTAGATATCACCGGCGATCTGAAAAACATCAGCAGCCAACTGCCTGCCCCGCTGGACAAAAAAGCCGGGCAGCCGCTGCCGATGAAAATCAACGTGGCGGGTGGCCTCAACAGCTTTGACTTAACCGGCAGCGCGGGTGGGACAAACCACTTTAACAGCCGCTGGCTGCTTAACCGCAAGCTGACGCTCGACAGAGCCATATGGACGACGGACAGCCGAAGCACGCCTCCGCTGCCTGAGCAGGCGGGCGTTGAGCTGAACCTGCCTCCTCTGGACGGCGCTGAATGGCTGGCCCTGTTCCAGAAAGGCGTTGGACAAAACGCGAACGATGTCGTGCAGATCCCGCAGACCATCACTGCGCGCACGCCAGCGCTAACGCTGGGCGGGCAAACGTGGAATAACCTCAGCATCGTTTCGCAACCTGCGGCAAACGGTACGAAGGTTGAGGCGCAGGGACGGGAGATTAACGGCACCCTGACTATGCGAGATCACGCCCCCTGGCAGGCGGCGATCCGTTACCTTTATTACAACCCTGCCACAGCGAAGGCAAAAGAGCCGTCTGCGAGCACGCCGCCGCTGATCAATGCTTCTCGCGTGGATTTCAGCGGCTGGCCCGATCTGCAGCTGCGCTGCGCGGAGTGCTGGCTGTGGGGACAAAAATATGGCCGCATCGACGGTGATTTCGCTATCCGCGGGAATACGCTGAGTTTGACCGGCGGCCTGGTGGATACCGGCTTTGGCCGCCTGACGGCGCAGGGCGAGTGGGTGAACAATCCTGGCGGGCAGCGCACCTCGCTGAAGGGCGATATCAAAGGCAATAAGCTGGATGCCGCCGCCAACTTCTTTGGCATCAGCACGCCGCTTCGCGGTTCGTCGTTTGATGTTAACTACGACCTGCACTGGCGCGCGGCACCGTGGACGCCAGACGAGGCCTCTCTGAACGGCATCCTGAAAACCCGCTTCGGTAAGGGCGAAATTGCGGACGTGAGCACCGGCCACGCCGGACAGATTTTGCGCCTGCTGAGCTTCGATGCCCTGCTGCGTAAGCTGCGCTTCGATTTCAGCGACACCTTCAGCGAAGGTTTCTACTATGACTCCATTCGCAGCACGGCGTGGATCAAGGACGGTGTGATGCACACTGACGATACGCTGGTGGATGGTCTCGAAGCAGACATTGCAATGAAAGGGTCGGTAAACCTCGTGCGCCGCGAACTGGATATGGAAGCCGTGGTTGCGCCGGAAATCTCCGCCACCGTGGGCGTCGCGGCGGCCTTTGTGGTGAACCCGATTGTCGGCGCGGCGGTGTTTGCCGCCAGTAAGGTACTGGGGCCGCTGTGGAGCAAGGTCTCCATTCTGCGCTACCGCATTACCGGCCCGATCGATAAACCGCAGATTAATGAGGTGCTGCGCCAGCCGCGCAAAGATGCACAGCAATGATTTGACGTGGGCGGGTAATTGCCTCACTCTCAATAAATATGAATTTTTTACCGCCCAAGCGGCAACGAACGAGTAGCAATACGATGAGTCTGAACCTGGTAAGTGAACATTTGCTCGCAGCGAACGGCCTGAGCCATCAGGACCTGTTCTCCATTCTTGGTCAACTGACCGAACGCCGTCTCGACTACGGCGATCTCTATTTCCAGTCGAGCTATCACGAATCCTGGGTTTTAGAAGACAGCATCATCAAAGATGGCTCTTATAACATTGACCAGGGCGTTGGTGTGCGCGCCGTCAGCGGCGAGAAAACCGGCTTTGCCTATGCCGACCAGATTAGCCTTGCGGCACTTGAGCAGAGCGCGCAGGCCGCGCGTACTATCGTGCGCGATACCGGCGATGGCCGTGTGAAAACGTTGGGTGAAATTCAGCATTCTGCACTCTATACCAGCATCGATCCGCTGCAGAGCATGAGCCGTGAAGAGAAACTGGATATTCTGCGCCGCGTGGACAAAGTGGCCCGCGCCGCGGACAAACGCGTGCAGGAAGTTTCTGCCAGCCTGAGCGGTGTATACGAGCTGATTCTCGTCGCAGCAACCGACGGTACGCTGGCTGCCGACGTCCGTCCTCTGGTCCGTCTCTCGATTAGCGTGCAGGTGGAAGACGATGGCAAGCGTGAACGCGGCTCCAGCGGCGGCGGCGGTCGTTTTGGCTATGACTGGTTCCTGGGTGACGTTGACGGTGAAGCCCGTGCCGATGCGTGGGCCAAAGAGGCCGTGCGCATGGCAATGGTGAATCTTTCTGCGGTAGCTGCACCGGCGGGGACCTTCCCGGTCGTGCTGGGTGCTGGCTGGCCGGGCGTACTGCTGCACGAAGCGGTAGGCCACGGTCTGGAAGGCGACTTCAACCGTCGCGGTACGTCGGTGTTTAGCGGCCAGATGGGGCAGCTCGTCTCCTCCGAACTGTGCACCGTGGTTGATGACGGTACTATGGTTGACCGTCGTGGCTCTGTGGCTATCGACGACGAAGGAACGCCGGGCCAGTACAACGTGCTGATTGAAAACGGCGTACTGAAAGGTTACATGCAGGACAAGCTCAACGCGCGTCTGATGGGCGTGGCACCTACGGGTAATGGTCGACGCGAATCTTACGCGCACCTGCCGATGCCGCGCATGACCAACACCTATATGCTGCCGGGGCAATCCACGCCGCAGGAGATTATCGAATCCGTTGATTACGGTATCTTCGCGCCAAACTTTGGCGGCGGTCAGGTGGATATTACCTCCGGTAAGTTTGTCTTCTCGACCTCAGAAGCTTATCTGATTGAGAAGGGCAAAGTGACCAAAGCGGTGAAGGGCGCGACCCTGATTGGCTCCGGTATTGAAGCTATGCAGCAGATTTCCATGGTCGGTAACGATCTGAAGCTCGATAACGGCGTGGGCGTGTGTGGCAAAGAAGGCCAGAGCCTGCCGGTTGGCGTGGGGCAACCTACCCTGAAGGTCGACAGCTTAACGGTGGGCGGCACCGCGTAATTCCCCCGCACCCTGACCCTCTCCCCACGCGGGAGAGGGTCGGTGAACCTACTCTTTACGTCTTCCCCGCATTCCCTGAAACAGTTCCGCCACGTCCACAAAATACTCGGTCAGATAGTTAATACAGACCTGCACCTTCAGCGGCAACTTATCTTTTTCGGTATACAGCGCGTAGACCGGACGGGGATCGGACTGGTAGCGCGGGAATAGAATCTCCAGCTCGCCGCTGTTGATCTCGTTGATCACCCACATCAACGGGACGTAGGCGATGCCGGCACCCGCCACCAGCCATCGTGAGATGGTCATCGGATCGTTTGTCACGAAACGCCCCACGGGCAGTAGCTTCGTGGAAAGCCCTTCCGGGGCAATCAGTTCAAACTCGTTATCCGGGCGCACGCTGTATTCCAGCCAGGAGTGGTTCGTCAGGTCGGCAGGCTTTTCCGGAACGCCGTACTGTGCCAGATAGCTTTTTGAGGCGCAGACCACCATCGGCATGCTGCCCAGGCGGCGGGAGAAGAGGCTGGAATCCTGCAGTGCGCCGACGCGGATCACTACATCCAGCCCGTCTGCGATCAAATCCGGCGCAGGTATGCCAGTCACCAGATTTACAGTTAAGCCCGGATACTCTTTGAGCATATCCGCCGTCATGGCAGCGAGGACATTTTGTGCCATAGTTGAAGAACAACCGATGCGCAGCGTACCGATAGGCGTGTTGTTAAAAGCGTAAAGCTGCTCGTGGACATCCTGCACTTCATGCAGCATCCGGCGGCAGCCCTGGTAGTAAATTTTGCCCGCTTCGGTTAACCCGATGCTCCGGGTGCTGCGGTTGAGCAGCTTGACCTGAAGTTCATCTTCCAGTTTTGACACCGTCTGGCTGATGGACGAGACGCTCATTTGCAGCTGCCTGGCGGCGGCGGTAAAGGAGCCCAGTTCAACCACTTTGGCAAACACCGACATGCGTTTTAAACGTTCCATTGTTCACTCTGGCTTAAAAGTGATTTAGATCACATATTATAGATAACAGCATAACAGTTACGTTAATATATTATTAATTACATAACGGCGTCGCCACTCTCGCCCGGCTTTTCTTGCTCTCCTGCGGCGGCGCACGCTGAAAAATACCGTAGCCTGCACTCTCTCTAATCAAGGTCAACATGAGTCTGTTTCCCGTTATCGTGGTGTTCGGTTTGTCGTTCCCACCGATATTCTTTGAGCTTCTTTTGTCACTGGCGATTTTCTGGCTGGTGCGCAAGGTGCTGGTCCCAACCGGGATCTATGATTTTGTCTGGCACCCTGCACTGTTTAATACGGCGCTGTATTGCTGCCTGTTCTATCTGATATCGCGCATGTTTGTTTGAGGTTGATGTGAAAACGCTAACAAGAAAAATCTCCCGCACTGCCATTACCATGGCGCTGGTTGTCCTGGCGTTCATCGCGATCTTTCGCGCCTGGGTTTATTACACCGAATCACCGTGGACGCGTGACGCGCGTTTCAGCGCGGATGTTGTGGCGATAGCGCCCGACGTCGCCGGGCTGATTACCGCGGTTAACGTCCACGATAACCAACTGGTGAAGAAAGATCAGGTTCTGTTCACTATCGATCAGCCTCGCTACCAGAAAGCATTAGAAGAGGCGGAAGCGGACGTGGCCTATTATCAGGCGCTGGCTTCCGAGAAACGTCGTGAGGCGGGCCGCCGTAACCGACTTGGCGTGCAGGCCATGTCCCGCGAAGAGATCGACCAGTCCAACAACGTGCTGCAAACCGTGCTTCACCAGCTTGCGAAGGCGCAAGCGACGCGCGATCTCGCCCGGCTCGATCTGGAGCGTACGGTGATCCGCGCGCCGTCTGACGGCTGGGTCACCAACCTGAACGTCTACGCCGGGGAGTTTATCACCCGTGGCTCCACCGCGGTGGCGCTGGTGAAACAGAACTCCTTCTACGTTCTGGCCTATATGGAAGAGACGAAGCTGGAAGGCGTGCGTCCGGGTTACCGCGCGGAAATCACGCCGCTTGGCAGCAACCGCGTCTTTAAAGGCACGGTCGACAGCGTGGCCGCAGGCGTCACCAACTCCAGCAGCAGCAATGACACCAAAGGGATGGCGACCGTGGACTCCAACCTTGAGTGGGTCCGTCTGGCGCAGCGTGTACCGGTACGTATTCACCTGGATGAACAGCAGGGCAATCTCTGGCCTGCAGGCACCACGGCCACCGTGGTGATCACCGGCGAAAAAGACCGCGACGCCAGCCAGGACTCTCTCTTCCGTAAAATCGCCCACCGCCTGCGCGAGTTTGGTTAATCGCTATGGGTATCTTTTCCATCGCCAGCCAGCACCTCCGCTTCGCCGTGAAGCTGGCGTGCGCCATCGTGCTGGCGCTGTTTGTCGGCTTTCATTTTCAGCTCGAAACGCCCCGCTGGGCGGTGCTGACGGCGGCGATTGTCGCGGCGGGGCCGGCCTTTGCGGCGGGTGGTGAACCCTACTCGGGCGCCATTCGCTACCGCGGGATGTTGCGTATCGTCGGGACGTTTATCGGCTGTATCGCGGCGCTTACCATTATTATTCTGATGATCCGCACGCCGCTGCTGATGCTGATGGTGTGCTGCATCTGGGCGGGCTTCTGTACCTGGGTCTCCTCGCTGGTAAAAGTAGAGAACTCCTACGCCTGGGGACTTTCGGGTTATACCGCGCTGATTATCATCATCACCATTCAGGCAGAGCCGCTGCTTGCCCCACAGTTTGCCGTCGAACGCTGCAGTGAAATTGTCATCGGTATTGTTTGCGCCATCGTGGCCGACCTGCTGTTTTCGCCACGTTCCATCAAGCAGGAAGTGGATCGCGAACTGGATGCGTTAATTGTCGACCAGTACAAACTGATGCAGTTGTGCATTAAGCATGGCGACAGCGAAGAGGTTGATAACGCCTGGGGTGGCCTGGTACGGCGCACCACCGCGCTGGAAGGGATGCGCAGCAACCTGAATATGGAGTCTTCCCGCTGGTCCCGGGCAAACCGTCGTCTTAAGGCGATCAACACCGTGGCCTTAACGCTGATAACCCAGGCGTGTGAAACCTACCTGATCCAAAATACCCGTCCTGAAGTCGTGACCGACACCTTCCGCGAACTCTTCGCCGAGCCGGTTGAAACGGTGCAGGACGTGCATAAGCAGCTCAAACGCATGCGTCGCGTCATCGCCTGGACCGGCGAGCGCGATACGCCAGTGACCATTTACACCTGGGTCGGGGCGGCAACGCGCTACCTCTTGCTCAAGCGCGGCGTCATCGGGAATGCCAAAATCAGTGCCGCAGAAGAAGAGGTGCTGCAGGGTGAAGTGGTGATCAAAGCCGAGTCGGCGGAACGCCACCACGCGATGGTGAACTTCTGGCGCACCACGCTGGCCTGTATGCTCGGTACGCTGTTCTGGCTGTGGACCGGCTGGACCTCCGGCAGCGGGGCGATGGTGATGATCGCCGTTGTTACCTCACTGGCGATGCGTCTGCCGAACCCGCGCATGGTCGCTATCGACTTCCTGTACGGCACGATAGCCGCTCTGCCGCTTGGGGCTTTCTATTTCCTGGTAATTTTACCCTCGACGCAGCAGAGCATGCTGTTGCTCTGTATCAGCCTTGCGGTCATGGCGTTCTTTATCGGTATCGAAGTGCAGAAACGTCGCCTGGGATCGCTGGGGGCGCTGGCGAGCACCATCAATATCCTCGTGCTGGATAACCCGATGACGTTCCACTTCAGCCAGTTCCTCGACAGCGCGTTAGGTCAACTGGTGGGCTGTTTCCTGGCGATGATGGTGATCCTGCTGGTGCGGGATAATTCGCAGGCGCGCACCGGTCGCGTGCTGTTAAACCAGTTCGTTTCGGCGGCCGTATCGTCGTTGACCACCAACACCGCGCGCCGTAAACAGAACCATCTGCCTGCGCTCTATCAGCAGCTGTTTTTACTGCTGAATAAATTCCCGGGCGACGTTGCCAAGTTCCGCCTGGCGTTAACCATGATCATCGCGCACCAGCGTCTGCGTAATGCGCCGGTGCCCATCAATGACGATCTCTCCAGCTTCCACCGTCAGCTTCGTCACACCGCCGATCATGTGCTCTCGGCGACCAGTGACGACAAACGTCGGCGTTACTTTAACCAGCTGCTTGAGGAGCTGGATATCTACCAGGAGAAGCTGCGGTACTGGGACGCGCCGCCGCAGGTGACCGAGCCGGTTGGGCGTCTGGTGTACATGCTGCATCGATATCAAAACGCACTAACCAATAGCTGACTACGTAAAAAGCCGACGCCAGAAGCGTCGGTTTTTTTATGGCTATACTTATTTCTGCAGGCTCTTACATTCAGACAGGGAGGACACATGACTACCCAGGCTCTCCAGGACCACATCCTTTTTCAGAACGGCTATCTGGTTAACGGCATCTGGAAAACGCTCGACACCACCTTTGAGGTGCTGAATCCGGCCACCGGTGAAGTGATCACCCGCGTGGCGAAAGCAGGCAAAGCCGAAACCGAAGAGGCGATTGCGGCGGCGACAAAAGCGTTTCCCGCATGGCGTGCCAAAACCGCGAAAGAGCGCTCGGCGATCCTCTATCGCTGGTATGAACTGATTATTGAGAACAAAAGCTGGCTCGGGCGGCTGATGACTACCGAGCAGGGTAAGCCGTTGAAGGAAGCCGAAGGCGAGGTAGAGTATGCCGCCAGCTTCATTCAGTGGTTTGCCGAACAGGCGAAGCGCGCAAACGGTGAAATCATCCCACCGATCAAACCCGGCTCCCGCATTCTGGCGACCCGCGAACCCATTGGCGTGGTTGCCGCCATCACGCCGTGGAACTTTCCTATGGCGATGCTGACGCGCAAACTCGGCCCGGCGCTGGCCGCAGGTTGCACCGGCGTGATCAAGCCCGCCAATAACACGCCCCTGAGCGCCTTCGCGCTGCTTACCCTGGCGAAGCAGGCGGGCGTGCCGGATGGCGTGCTGAACGCCGTGGCTGGGAGCACATCTGAAATCAGCGATGCCATTATGGCCAGTCATGACGTGCGGAAAATCTCGTTTACCGGTTCTACCGCCGTGGGCAAAACGCTGGTGCGTAACGCGGCCGAGACCATGAAAAAAGTCTCGATGGAGCTGGGGGGAAATGCCCCGTATATCGTTTTTGAAGATGCGGATATCGATGCCGCGGTGAAAGGCGCTATCGCCAACAAATTCCGCAATGCCGGTCAGGTGTGCGTCAGCGTAAACCGTTTCTACATCCAGGAAACGGTCTATGACAAGTTTGTTAATCAGCTGGCCGACGCGGTGAAGGCGCTGAAGGTCGGCAACGGCCTCGACGAGGGGGTGGTTGTCGGTCCGCTGATCGAACCATCGGCGGTGAAGAAAGTACAAGAGCACGTTGAAGATGCCATTGCGAAAGGCGCGACCGTGCTGGCCGGTGGTAAACCCCATGAGTTGGGCGGCAACTTCTGGATGCCAACCGTGCTGGGGGATTGCCATGAAGGCATGAAGCTGGCGGAAGAGGAGACGTTTGGCCCGGTGGCGGCCTGCTTCCGCTTTACCTCAGAAGATGAAGTTATTATGCGCGCCAACAATACCCCTTACGGGCTGGCGGCATACTTCTATACCCAGAATTTGTCGCGCGTGTTCCGCGTCTCGCAGGCGATTGAGAGCGGGATGATTGGCATCAACGAGTGTGCAGTCTCTACGGAGCTGGGACCGTTCGGCGGCGTGAAAGAGTCCGGGCTGGGCCGGGAAGGTTCCGTACTGGGGCTGGAAGAGTTTCTGGAAGTCAAAACCCTGCATATCGGGGGATTATAATAGTCAGGGCGGCGTTTGCCGCCCGCCTGGATCGGGTGGCTGGCAATGAAAATTTATACCTTTGATTTTGACGAGATCGACAGTCAGGAAGACTTCTATCGTGAATTTAGTCGGGTGTTTGGGCTGGAACAGGGAAGCGTTACCGATCTTGATACGCTGTGGGATGTGGTCACCGGTAATCAGCTACCGTTACCGTTTGAGATAGAATTTATCCATTTGCCTGACAAGCTGCGCCGACGTTTTGGCGCGCTGGTGCTTCTGTTTGATGAAGCCGAAGAGGAGCTGGAAGGGCAGCTGCGTTTCAACGCGCGGCAGTAATAAAAAAGCCCCTGACCGGGAGGTCAGGGGCAAGTCGTATGATGAGATACGACGAGGGTTTATTTATACAGTTCAGCCGTGGCGTGCCAGTGGTCACCCTGATTCAGTTCGGTGACGCGGTAGCTGCTGGCGCCCGCTTTTTCAGCTTTTGCTGCCAGATCGTGACGGATATCCATCGGCGAGCCGGTAATAGATGTTACGGATACGCTACCCATGGACTGCAGATTTTGTGCCTGCTCCGCATTGACCTGCTGAACGGCTGCGCTCGCGCCGAAAGAGAGAACGGATGCTAAGCCAAGGGTTGCGATGATTAATTTGGTTTTCATAGTCTTTACTCCTGAAATTATTTGCTCAACGGCGAGAAGGGTTGAACTGCTATTTTTATGCCTGGTGCCGTTGAGGGGTAATTCGTCTTCTGTTACTAAAACTTATTTGTACAGCTCTGCGGTAGCGTGCCAGTGATCGCCTGAACGTGCTTCGATGACACGGTAAGATGATGCACCTTGTTCTTCCGCTTTCTTGTTCAGCATCTCATGCATGTCCATTGGGGAAGTCCCCACTGCACCAACGGAGACCGTACCAATCGCCTGACGGGATTGCGCCTGATCGGCGTTGATGGAATCGGCTGCGAAAGCACCGAATGACAGGACAGAGAGAACGCTAAGTGCTGCTACAGTTGTTTTGATTTTCATGATTCTTTACCTCGTCGAATTTTTTACTGGGGTCTTCATTTCGTGACCCTCATCACAAAATCAAGTATACACTAATAACGGAAAAAATTAATACCAGACTAATGGTTTCGCGTGTAATTACGCGTTAATAAGACTCATTTTTATAACCAAAATGCATAAAATTGGTTACTTATTAGCCATGTTGCGTTTTTATTTATAAGAAAATCATAGAGATATGGCGCTTTGATTTTTCGTGCGATCTTGGGCGGTGATATTCACTGGATGAATGTTAATGGGAGGTAAAAAGCACTATTTGCTAAAGTAAGCGCAGTGGAAAGCAGGGGGAAATACATGAGGAGCAGAACAATCCCCGCAGACGGGCCACGGGGAGAGGGGATTACAGTTCTTGTTCGAACAGCACCAGAATAGCTTCGTAAAGGTCTTTAACCGAGAAGCCGTTTGCCGGGGTAGTAAAGATAGTGTCGTCACCGGCGATGGTGCCGAGAATACCTTCCGCTTTGCCGAGGGAGTCCAGCAGACGCGCAATTAACTGCGCCGCGCCCGGGCTGGTGTGGATAACCACCACGGCATCGTTATAGTCGATATCCAGTACCAGATTCTTCAGCGGGCTGGAGGTTGTCGGCACGCCAAGTTCAGCCGGCAGGCAATAGACCATCTCCATTTTGGCGTTACGCGTACGCACCGCCCCAAATTTGGTTAACATGCGGGAGACTTTCGACTGGTTGATGTTGTCGAAGCCTTGTTCCTGTAGCGCGTGAACAATTTCTCCCTGAGAACTGAATTTCTCTTCTTTAAGCAGCGCTTTGAACGCCCTTACTAACTCTTCTTGCTTAGACGAGCTTCGCATAAGTCACCCGAAATATGACGGTAGAAACAACATTATTATGCATGTGGATGAATTTTTATGCAAACAATCTGCCAGGGGCCTGGCTGAAATAATGTTATGAAAAGGGAGTGATTTTATCAGGTTTAGTTATCAGAAAACATGCCTGGCTCACGCCACGCAAATAAGCTTAAAAGTAAATTAAATGTTATCAAAATGATGTTGTTTTGATGGCGGGGCAGGGTGTATTGTTAACCCCTCTTAAATCGTTGCCGCTGTTGCCCGGATGGCATTCTGGCAATAAAGGCGTGTGACCTCAAAATATTTAGCGACGAAAATTGTAATTATTTACCTGCTGAATTATGGTCCCCGCAACGGATTTACAGATACTAAAGTTAACCATAATAAGGAGTTTAGGATGAAAGTCGCAGTCCTCGGCGCTGCTGGTGGTATCGGCCAGGCGCTTGCCCTACTACTGAAAACCCAACTGCCTTCCGGCTCAGAACTCTCCCTGTACGATATTGCTCCTGTCACCCCTGGTGTGGCGGTCGATCTGAGCCACATCCCGACAGCTGTGAAAATCAAAGGCTTCTCCGGTGAAGATGCGCGTCCTGCTCTGCAGGGTGCAGACGTCGTGCTGATCTCCGCAGGCGTAGCGCGTAAACCAGGTATGGATCGCTCAGACCTGTTCAACGTGAACGCGGGCATCGTGAAAAACCTGGTGCAGCAGATCGCTGAAACCTGCCCGAAAGCGTGCATCGGCATTATCACCAACCCGGTGAACACCACGGTTGCTATCGCCGCCGAAGTGCTGAAGAAAGCCGGTGTTTACGATAAGAACAAACTGTTCGGCGTCACTACTCTGGACATTATCCGTTCCAATACCTTCGTGGCTGAGCTGAAAGGCAAACAGCCTGCGGAGATTGAGGTTCCTGTTATTGGCGGCCACTCTGGCGTGACCATTCTACCTCTGCTGTCGCAGATCCCGGGCGTGAGCTTCACCGAGCAGGAAGTGGCTGACCTGACCAAACGCATTCAGAACGCGGGTACCGAAGTGGTCGAAGCGAAGGCGGGTGGCGGATCGGCAACGCTCTCTATGGGCCAGGCGGCGGCGCGTTTCGGTCTGTCTCTGGTGCGTGCGCTGCAGGGCGAGAAAGACGTTGTGGAATGCGCTTACGTTGAAGGCGACGGCGAACACGCTCGCTTCTTCTCTCAGCCGCTGCTGCTGGGCAAAAACGGTATCGAAGAGCGTAAGTCTATTGGCACGCTGAGCGCGTTTGAACAACACGCGATGGAAGGCATGCTGGACACGCTGAAGAAAGATATCACCCTGGGCGAAGAGTTCGTTAACAAGTAAAACATATTCTTCTGCTGTAGGCCGGGAAAGCGTGAGCGCCACCCGGCAAAAAAAACCGAAGCACAGGCTTCGGTTTTTTTATGGCTGTCAGTTCGTCGCCGGGTATTCCTGAATCGTTACCTGAATGGTCAGCTTCTTATCGTTACGCATGACTTCGACAGGGATGATGGAGCCTGGGCGGATCTCAGCCACCTGGTCCATGGTTTCCAGCGCGGAAACGGCCGGGACACCGTTAACCGATACGATAACGTCGTTCACCTGAATCCCCGCGTTGGCCGCCGGGCCGCCCGGAGAGACTTCGTTCACCACGATACCCTGGATCGGATCGATACCGCCGCCCTGCGAGTGCATTGGCGCAATTTCACGTCCGCCGATGCCGATATAGCCACGGATCACCCGGCCATCGCGGATCAGCTTGTCCATAATCTTTGTGGCCAGCTGGAAGGGAATGGCAAAACCGATGCCTTCCGGCGTTTCACCGTCGTTGCTCTTATCGAACGAAAGGGTGTTGATCCCCATCAGCTCGCCCAGCGAATTTACCAGCGCGCCGCCGGAGTTTCCGTGGTTGATTGATGCGTCGGTTTGAAGGAAGTTCTGCCGTCCTGACGGGTTCAGGCCGATTCGCCCGGTGGCGCTAATAATCCCCTGGGTGATGGTTTGCCCCAGGTTATAGGGGTTACCGATGGCCAGCACCACATCACCGATGTGCGGGGTGCGTTTGCGGTTAATCGGAATAGTCGGCAGACCGCCCGTGGCGTTGATTTTCAGAACGGCCAGATCGGTCAGGCTGTCAGAACCGACCAGAAGCGCCTCAAACACGCGGCCATCCTGCAAGGCGACGATGATCTGGTCAGCATCATTGATGACGTGTTTGTTAGTAATGATGTAGCCACGTTCATCCATAATGACGCCGGAGCCGAGCGTGCGGATCTCCAGCTGATTATGGCTTGAGGAGTTAAGCCCGCGATTATAGACATTCACCACGGCGGGCGCGGCACGGCGAACGGCCTGATTGTAGGTGGCAGGCGTGTCATCCGTGCTGTCGAACTGAGGGGCCGTCAGTTTGTTGAACTGGCGTAAAGACGGCATCGCCACTAGCAGCAGGCCAGCGACAAGTAAACCAATGACAATCGAACGAGTGAGCTTTAAAAGCATGATGCGCGCGTCGGTAATAAAGGAACGGTTTGCAGCATAACATGAGTTATCCGGACATCACACGCGACGGCGATGTCCGGAGTCGCAAATGCTTAACGCAGTAAAATGTAGATCGTATCGTTGCCACGAACAATCTGCAGGGCAACGACGGCCGGTTTGCTTTCCAGGATCTTGCGCATTTCCGCAATGGACTGCACGCGATTGCGGTTAACACCGATGATCACGTCCTCCTGGTGTAACCCCGCCTGGGCAGCTGGGCTGCTCTTCTCGACCGTATCGACGGTAATGCCTTTGGTGCCGTCTTTAAGCTGGCCATCGCTCAGCGTCGCCCCTTGCAAGGCTGGCGCAATAAGCTCTGCGCTGGCGGAGGAGGAGGTGCTCTTGTCGAGCGTCACTTCCACGTCCATCGGCTTGCCATCGCGGATCAGGCCCAGCTTCACTTTGGCCCCCGGCTCGGTGGTCGCGATGCGCGAACGCAGCTCGGCGAAGCTGCTGAGCGGCTTATCGTTCAGGCTGACAATCACATCACCGGATTTCACCCCTGCTTTGGCCGAGCCGGAGTTGGCGAGCACTTCGCTGACAAACGCCCCGCGCTGCACGTTAAGGTTAAACGCTTTGGCGATATCCGCGCTCATCTCCATGCCCTTGATCCCCAGCAGGCCACGTTTGACTTCGCCAAACTGAATCAGCTGCTGAGAGAGGGTTTTGGCCATATTGCTGGGAATGGCAAAGCCAATCCCGACGCTGCCGCCGCTCGGGGCGAGGATAGCGGTGTTAATGCCGATGAGCTCGCCGTTGAGGTTAAGCAGCGCGCCGCCGGAGTTCCCCCGGTTGATGGAGGCGTCGGTCTGGATAAAGTTTTCCAGCCCTTCCAGATTCAGGCCGCTACGCCCAAGCGCAGAGACAATGCCGGAGGTAGCGGTCTGGCCTAAACCGAACGGGTTACCCACCGCGACGGCAAAATCACCCACGCGCAGTTTGTCGGAGTCGGCAATAGCAATCTGGGTCAGCTTGCTCGGATTTTGTATCTGGACCAGCGCAATATCGCTCTGGTCGTCTCCGCCAATCAGTTTGGCATCAAACTCCCGTCCGTCATTAAGCTGGACGCTGATTTTATCCGCCTGGCTGATGACGTGGTTATTGGTCAGGATATAGCCTTTGGCCGCATCAATGATAACCCCTGAGCCAAGGCCTTCAAACGGCTGTGCCTGCTGGTCGGGGGCTTCGTCGCCAAAGAATTTCTTCAGCTCTTCAGGGACGCGCTGGCTTTGCAGCGCGGTGCCTTCAACTTTCACGCTGACCACGGCGGGCAAGACTTTTTCCAGCATCGGCGCGAGGCTAGGAATGGCCGTCTGGCCGGGAACCTGTGCAGGCAGCGTTGCGGTAGCCGGGAAGGATGCCGAGAGCGATAACCCGACACTTAACGCGATAGCGCTTAACAGCTGGTTTTTTTTCTTCATCGATGCTGACTCTCGTATCCTGGAATGAAAGAAGAACGGCCCAAAAACATATTGATGTTATTGAATTTTAATCCACTGAACAATGAGGCGTTAGACTAAATAATAGCTGGGGACGAGAAGAAAGGACGGGCGCAACCGAGGCGCCCGTAAAATTTATTAAGGTTGTGCGATTAATCGCGTTTTGCGCCACCGCGCAGCAGGCCGGATGCGCCGTCTGAGTAGTCACGAGGCATCTGAACCGGCGCCTGATCGTTACCCGCTTCGGAGTCAGCCAGGCGGTTGCGGAACGGGTTGGTTTCCGCGGTCATTTCCGGCAGCAGGCTGCTGGAGCTTTTTGCCATGTGCTGATACAGCTGGCGATAGTCGGTTGCCATGTTATCCAGCAACTCCGCGCTACGCGCAAAATGGCTCACCAGCTCTTCACGATACTCTTCCAGCTCGGCTTTGTTCTTTTCCAGTTCGTACTGCAGTGACTGCTGCTGACGCAATTTCCGATTACCGAAACGCATGGCCACAGCACCAATGATAATGCCGACGACTAACCCAATTAGCGCGTATTCCCAGGTCATGAACTTCTCCCGTTGTCTTGTTGTTCCGTAGGGTGTTGGCTCGGCTCCTGCCTGTGCCTGATTATGCCACTATAACCGCTATTTCCGCAGAAGTGGAATCTTGACGTATCATCGCGTAGTGTAGAGCGGCCTTTTTTTCATCAGTCACGCCTGCTGGTGAGTATTAACCGAAGGAATAACAATAAGATTATGCAAAGCCTTTCCCCCTCATCGCGATATCAACAGGCCCTGGATACGGGCTCACACCAGCCAGATAACGTACAGCGTGAAGCGGTCAACCGCCTCAATAAGATTTATCAGGCGCTGACGCACAAACCCGAAGAAACGGCGCAGGGCGGCGGGTTGAAAGCGGCCTTTGGCCGGTTGCTGGGCAAAAAAACGCCTCAGGCTGATGCACCGGTTCGCGGCTTATATATGTGGGGCGGCGTAGGACGGGGCAAAACCTGGTTAATGGACATGTTCTACCAGAGCCTGCCGGGGACGCGTAAGCAGCGTTTGCACTTCCACCGTTTTATGCTGCGGGTGCACGAAGAGCTGACGGAACTACAGGGCAAAAGCGATCCGCTGGAGATTGTTGCCGATCGCTTTAAGGCCGAAACGGACGTGCTTTGCTTTGACGAATTTTTTGTCTCCGATATCACCGACGCCATGCTGCTGGGCGGCCTGATGAAGGCCCTGTTTGCGCGGGGGATCACGCTGGTGGCAACCTCGAATATTCCACCGGATGAGTTGTACCACAACGGGCTGCAGCGCCCGCGTTTCCTGCCAGCCATTGATGCCATCAAACAGCACTGTGACGTGATGAACGTCGATGCGGGCGTCGATTATCGTCTGCGCACGTTAACCCAGGCGCACCTGTGGCTTTCGCCGCTGGACGCGCAGACCACGAGCCAGATGGATAAACTTTGGCAGGCGCTGGCCGGGGCAAAACGTGAGAATGCGCCGGTGCTGGAAATAAACCATCGCCCGTTACAAACGCTGGGCGTAGAGAATCAAACCCTGGCCGTTTCCTTTGCCACGCTCTGCGTTGATGCCCGCAGCCAGCATGATTACATTGCGTTATCGCGCCTCTTCCATACCGTGATGCTGTTTGATGTGCCGGTGATGACGCAGCTGATGGAGAGCGAGGCGCGCCGCTTCATTGCGCTGGTCGATGAGTTTTATGAACGGCACGTCAAGCTGGTGGTCAGCGCGGCCGTGCCTTTATATGAGATCTATCAGGGCGAACGCCTGAAGTTTGAGTTCCAGCGCTGTCTGTCGCGCCTGCAGGAGATGCAGAGCGAAGAGTACCTCAAGCGCGAGCATATGCCATAAATCCCCCCTCTCACCGTGGGACAGGGGCTGGAGGTGAGGGCATCGGCTTTATTACGCCACCCTCTCCCTGTGGAGAGGGGCTGGGGGTAAGGGCATCGGCTTTATTACGCTACCCTCTCCCTGTGGGAGAGGGGCTGGGGGTGAGGGCACCAGACCGCACAAATCCCCCCCCGAAAAACCCACTCCGAATCACATTTAGGGGTCGATCTTTGACCTCAACTTCTCTATAATCTTGCGACCCCACGTTACGAGAAGGTTTTTTTCCCGAAACTTTCTATGTGTCGGCATGTGCTATTCGAAGGGGTAGGTTTGCCGGACTCTGTCGTGTGAACCTCAACTGACTAAACGTTTGGGTGTTCACCAACGTGTAACTTATTTATTTGGGTAAGCTTTTAATGAAAACTTTTACAGCTAAACCAGAAACCGTACAACGCGACTGGTATGTTGTTGACGCGACCGGTAAAACTCTGGGCCGTCTGGCTACTGAACTGGCTCGTCGCCTGCGCGGTAAGCATAAAGCGGAATACACTCCGCACGTTGATACCGGTGATTACATCATCGTTCTGAACGCTGACAAAGTTGCTGTTACCGGCAACAAGCGTACTGACAAAGTGTATTACCATCACACCGGCCACATCGGTGGTATCAAAGAAGCGACCTTTGAAGAGATGATTGCTCGCCGTCCTGAGCGTGTGATTGAAATCGCGGTTAAAGGCATGCTGCCAAAAGGCCCGCTGGGTCGTGCTATGTTCCGTAAACTGAAAGTTTACGCAGGCAACGAGCACAACCACGCGGCACAGCAACCGCAAGTTCTTGACATCTAATCGGGATTATAGGCAATGGCTGAAAATCAATACTACGGCACTGGTCGCCGCAAAAGTTCCGCAGCTCGCGTGTTCATCAAACCGGGCAGTGGTAAAATCGTAATCAACCAACGTTCTCTGGAACAGTACTTCGGTCGTGAAACTGCCCGCATGGTAGTTCGCCAGCCGCTGGAACTGGTTGATATGGTAGAAAAACTGGATCTGTACATCACCGTTAAAGGTGGTGGTATCTCCGGTCAGGCAGGTGCGATCCGTCACGGTATCACCCGCGCTCTGATGGAGTACGACGAATCCCTGCGTTCTGAACTGCGTAAAGCTGGCTTCGTTACTCGTGACGCGCGTCAGGTTGAACGTAAGAAAGTGGGTCTGCGTAAAGCACGTCGTCGTCCACAGTTCTCCAAACGTTAATCCTTTTCTGCTCACGCAGAACGATTGGCGAAAAACCCGCTTCGGCGGGTTTTTTTTATGGATAATGCGTAGGTTATCCACAGCATCAAGGCATATATCTTCTCTTTTTCCACATTTCCAGAATCCCCTCACCACAAAGCCATCAAAATCTGGTAAACTATCATCCAATTTTCTGCCCAAATATCAGTGAATACTCGGTTTTTGTTCGATTCTTGAACAGTGTGTCTTCTCTGGGATGGGCGATACTTCATCTGGCTGGCCTCGTTGGGCCAGTAGCAGTAAAATTCTGAATATACCTGGAGGTTTTCATGGCTGTCGCTGCCAACAAACGTTCGGTAATGACGCTGTTTTCTGGTCCTACTGACATTTATAGCCATCAGGTTCGTATCGTGCTGGCCGAGAAGGGTGTCAGTTTTGAGATCGAGCATGTGGAAAAGGATAACCCGCCTCAGGATCTGATCGATCTCAACCCGAGCCAAAGCGTACCGACGCTGGTGGATCGCGAGCTGACCCTGTGGGAATCCCGTATCATTATGGAATACCTGGATGAGCGTTTCCCGCATCCGCCGCTGATGCCTGTTTACCCTGTTGCTCGTGGTGAAAGCCGCCTGTACATGCAGCGCATCGAAAAAGACTGGTACACGCTGATGAACGTTATCGTCAACGGTTCCTCTTCTGAAGCCGATGCTGCACGTAAGCAACTGCGTGAAGAACTGCTGGCTATCGCACCTGTCTTTGGTCAGAAACCTTTCTTCCTGAGTGACGAATTTAGCCTGGTGGATTGCTACCTGGCGCCGCTGCTCTGGCGTTTGCCAACCCTGGGCGTCGAGTTCAGCGGTCCGGGCGCGAAAGAACTGAAAGGCTACATGACGCGCGTCTTTGAGCGCGACTCATTCCTGGCATCTTTAACTGAACCGGAACGTGAAATGCGTCTCGGCCGAGGCTAATGACTGTGGAAATGTCACAACTTTCACCACGCCGTCCGTATCTGCTGCGCGCCTTCTATGAATGGCTGCTGGACAACCAGCTCACGCCGCACCTGGTTGTGGATGTGACGTTGCCAGGCGTGCAGGTTCCGATGGAGTATGCGCGTGACGGGCAGATCGTGCTGAACATTGCGCCGCGTGCGGTAGGCAACCTTGAACTGGCTAACGATGAAGTGCGTTTTAATGCGCGCTTCGGCGGTGTGCCACGCGTGGTTTCCGTTCCGCTGGCTGCAGTGCTGGCTATTTATGCGCGTGAAAACGGCGCGGGGACCATGTTCGAGCCGGAAACGGCTTATGATGAAGATGTCGCCAGCCTCAATGATGAAGAAGGCGCGTCGGAAAACGAGACGGTGATGTCAGTTATCGAGGGTGATAAGCCTGATGATAGCGACGATAACGATCCCGATGACGATCCGCCACCGCGCGGTGGTCGCCCGGCCTTACGCGTGGTTAAATAGTACAAATGACGTTGTACTGATAATCCAGTTGGCTAATAGCCAACTGGATTTTTTATTTATGGAAACAAATATCATTAAAACAAATTGTTAGTAAAATTTTTAAACGTAGTCGAATTGAAACTATTCTTGAACCGCATGTATCGATACGCCCGCGGCTGCGTGTGCAGTACATCCCCATAGCCTGCGCTGACTTTTATCGTCAGAATGAAGGCGTAAAATCATACGGGTAAGCCTGCTGAGGCGTGCAGATCGTCACCTGTCTTGTTACCCTTTTTTTATCCATACTCTTATCTCAATTCATTAAAAAATAACATATTAATGTAATAAATCATTAATGATGTAATTAGGGGAAGGCGTAGCGTAAATAGTGCGTTGATGGAGGAATGAACATTCGTGCTGTGAATGATAACGGCAATAATTACGCCAATAGCACGTAGTTAATAATCATAGCTTATAGATCTTATAATACTAAAGAGAGTCGTTAAATTTCCTAAATTGAATCTATTAATAAAAAATATATTATCACACCATGCTTTAACGCATGCCTAAAACAGAAAGAGATAAATTGAATTTATCAAAGCTGTATAAAATATTTCATGATTCAATGTTAAGGATTAACAAGTGAAAAAGGTTCTTCTCGCTACTGCGCTTTCCCTGTGTGTCACTTCTGCTTTCGCAGCAAACCCAACTGCGGTACTGAAGGTTAGAGGTACACTGACCAATGCGGCATGTACGCCAGTATTAAGCAATGGTGGTACCGTTGACTACGGTACTATTAACCTGGGTAGCCTGAGCCCAACTAACGTCAACCAGTTGGGTCAGAAAAATATCGATCTGACTATCAACTGTGCTGCAGCAACACGCGTCTCCTGGAACATGGTTGACGATCGTGCTGATACCAACGCCAACCTGGAAGTCGCAAACGCACGCTTCGACGGTGATGCCCTGACTTCTACCGACCAGACTTTTGGTGTCGGCAAAACTGCCGGTAACGTTAACATCGGTTCCTATTCTCTGTTTGTGAAAACAGACAGCGTTAAAGCCGATAACGTTACCGTCGATCCAATCATTCGTTCCGGCACTTCCGGTGCATGGACTAAGAGCACGAACGGTTCCGCTCAGGGGCAGAGCCTGCGTGACTTTACCGTTGCGACCACTGGCTCTGTAGACCCGCTGGCATTCCAGACCGCTACCTTCCCACTGGTAACGTCTCTGGCAATCGACAAAACGTCTACCCTGGCGATCACCGATGACACTAATCTGGACGGTCAGATCACCATCAGCCTGCGTTACCTGTAATTTTTTTATAGCGTAAACGACAGCTAAATTAACGCAGAGAGTAAATGGCATACATTTACTCTCTTTGTCTTAGCGCGATCAACATGGAATGTGAAGTTGTTGCTATCAAGGAGATAACACGATGCAATGCTTAAAATCAGATGTTCTTAAAACACTCATCGCTGCCGCATTATTTTCGATGAATTTTGCCGCGCACGCGGAAGGGATGGTTCCGGAGACCAGTTTGCTCATTATTGATGAGGCAACACATAGCGGAACGATCAATATAAAGAACACCGATTCTCATCCCTCGCTACTCTATACAAATATTATTGACCTGCCGGATGACCAAGGCCTGAAGCTGATTGTGACGCAACCTGTGGTTCGCCTTGAACCGGGTCAAACACAGCAGTTGCGCTTTATTCTGCAGAGCAAACAACCCCTGGATGTAGAACATTATAAACGTGTTACCTTCGATGGTATTCCACCGAAAAAAGACGATAACAAAATAAAGATTGGGATCAATATCCGTCAGGATATCCCGGTACTGATCCGTCCTGCGAAACTGGGTGTGGTGACGGATGCGTGGAAATATTTGAAATGGTCGTCGACGGGTTCAACCGTTACCGCAACTAACCCGAGTAAATATGTTGTTCGACTGGCACAAAAAGTCGTACTTCAGCCGTCTGGGGCAATTGGGACGTTTGATAAAACCTATATTTTGCCGGGCGAAACGATGTCCGCTTCGTTAAACAAATCGGCAAGCGGCGACGCTAACGTCAAATTCTTCCCTGCAAGCCGCTATGGCGTAGAAGTACCGAGCTTTATTTCGGAATTAAACAAATAAAACAGGACGTTGACGGTGAGTAAACGAAGCCGCCTTGCAATTTGTGTCCGCGCCATTCTTTGCGGCACACTACCTCTGGTTATCCTCGAACCCACTTCCGTCCTGGCGAGGGAAGTGATGTTTGATATGGGCGTCATGCAAACGCTGGGTTTAAATGCAGATTTAAACAAGTATTTTGCAGAAGCTCCCCGGTTTTTACCCGGCACTCACTCCGTCAACGTAAAAGTTAACGGCCAGGAGCGCGGGGTAGCTGCCGTCCGGTTTAACCAGGACGGCAAGCTTTGTTTTGATAACGATCTTCTCGATTTTGCGGGATTGATGCCCGTTCCGATTGGGGCGAAGGAGAGTTGTCCTGATATCCACGACGACTATCCCCGCGCGGTCATCAACGCCCTGCCGAACCAGGAAGCCGTTGAGCTTTATCTCCCGCCTGAAGCCGTTAACAGCCTCTCCTCGGACATTAAAAACTTTCAGCATGGCGGCACCGCAGGGCTTCTGAACTATACGCTGTTCAGCACCCTGAACGAATACGGTGATAGCGATAGCAGCCGCTACTCCCAGGCAAACCTGGAAGCGGGCTTTAACGCCTTCGACTGGTCGCTGCGCAGCAACTACATCCTGACGGATGATGAAGGCAAAAAAAGCGCGGATAGCATTTATACCTATGCGGAGCATGTCTTTGTTCCGCAAAAGCTCACGATGCAGATTGGCGAAATCAACGCCAACTCAAACGTACTCAGCGGCGTTCCCATTACCGGTATTCAACTGATGCCGACGGACGGCCTCACCCAGAGCGGCTCTGGCGTGAGCGTCTCCGGTATCGCGCGTTCTTCGCAGGCCCGCGTTGAAATTCGCCAGAACGGGCAGATGATTTTCAGCACCCTGGTACCGGCCGGTCCCTTCACCCTTGATGACGTTCCCGTCGCGCGTAACAACGTGAATCTTGATGTGTCCGTGGTTGAAGCGGATGGTGCCATCAACCGCTTTATTGTGCCTGCCACCGCCGTGAAGGCGCGCAACCTGTCGCGGCCGCAGGGTTTGACCGTTTCCGTCGGGCAGGTGAGAAATATTGATAGCGAATACAGCGATCCGCTGGTGATGAACGTGTCCGACGGATGGCGTATTTTCCCGTGGATGAACCTGGTTGCTTCCGCCGCGGCTGCGGAAGATTACCAGGCAGTGGGCGGAAAAACAGATTTCCTCGTTACCGATGACTGGACGTTGTCGACTACCGCGGCGGCAAGTAAAGCGTCGTTCGGAGACAGCAATAACGGCCTGAAAACCGAGCTGGAAAGTAATGTCAGGCTGAGCGAAGACGTTGGATTTTCCGCCAGTGCAACCCACTACAGTGGGGGATATCGCGAACTGTCCGATGCCATGGACGATGAGTACACGGGGTATGACAACACCTATACCGGTAGCCTCAACGTCTCTGCCGGCGCGGCTGGCAATATTAGCGCCGGGTTTACCTACAACCAGAGCGGCGGGGACGATCAGGATTCGCGCTATCTGCTGCTCTCGTGGGGCAAAACCTTTAAATACGCGTCCGTGACGGCAAACTGGCAGAGCGCGGTAGGCAACGTTGATGACGATCAGGACAACGATCTGCTGTACATCAACGTGAGCATTCCGCTGAGTAGCGGCCAGTCGGTCAGCACCTATATGCGTAAAGAGGGAGACAGCACCAGCTACGGCGTGTCTAACAGCGGGTCCATTGGGGATAACACCCACTACTACATCTCCGCCGACCGCGACCAGGATTCTAAACAGAACAGCGTTAACGGCAACCTCAACACCAACCTGCACTACACGCAGGTCAGCGTCGGAGGCGGCACCAGCGGTGATAACCAACGCAACTACAATGCTACCCTTTCAGGCGGCGTGGCGGTGCACAAAAACGGCGTGACCTTCTCGCCATATGCCATCCGGGATACCTTCGCTATCGCCCGGTTGAGCGAGAAAAAAAGCGGGGTAGAGATATCCTCACCGCAGGGCACCATCTGGACCGATGCCTGGGGACAGGCCGTTATTCCTTCTCTGAATGAATGGCAAAACTCACGTATCGAAGTGGATGCGAACAAGCTGCCGCAAAACATGACTCTGGCAAACGGGACCAAGTACCTTGCCGCAGGGCATGCCTCGGTAAGCGAAGTCGACTTTAGGGTGCTCAACAGCCGACGCGTCATGCTGCGCGTGAAGATGAGCAATGGGCAGGCGCTGAAAAAAGGGCTGACGATTGAGGATGCCAGCGGCAACTACATCGTGACCAGCGTGGACGATGGCCACGTCTTTATCAACGACGCAGAGCAACTTTCAGGGCTGTACGCCATAGACGACAACAACAATCGCCTGTGCAAAATTAACTACAGCCTGCCTGAGAAGCGTGATGAAGAGGCGTTTTACGAAGAAATTAATGGAGTATGCCAATGAATAATCGACGTTTAGGCGGCCTGGCGGCACTGATGATGGTTGGCATGTCGTCTTTTGCCTGGGCCGATGAGTGCCAAATCACGCTCTCTCAGCCCGTGGTGGACTACCACACGATGCGCCGCGAGGATATCAAAGCCACGCAGCAGGACTGGCATAAAATGGCCGATCGTGACGTGAACGTGAACGTCTTCTGCCCGGAGCCGCATAAGATGGCGGTGTTAGTGCAGGGCGCTTCCGGTGAAAAAGGGCGCTTTATGCTGGGCCAGTCCGGCGGTGTTGCGGTGAAAATTGCCGATCTGTTCGTTGATGGTAAAAGCTATACCGTGGGTAAGACGGTCGATCAGCTGAACTTCACGCCGGTCAGCGGCAGCCCTTCGCCGTTCTATCTGCACAACAATGAAGCGGTTATCGCGGTGGAAAATAACCAGATCCCATCCGGACGGCAGATGAGCTTTAAGGTAACGCTATCGCCGGTGTTAAAAGATGCCGCCTTTAGCCATGTCACCGATCAAACGTCCCTTGAGAGTGATTTGACCTGGAGTCTGCTGACGAAGTAGTCCCGCCTCCCACGTCCTGCCGTCCCTTGCCGGCGGCAGGGCGCTGTTTCGCGCCCTCAGATATCCTGTGTTATGATGAAGCGTTTTCCTTCTCCGGCACTGGACTGCTATGAAACCGATTGATCTCAAAGCTGAAAAGTCATCCGAAACGATGGGGCGTATGCTGCGTCGGCGTCCGCTGGCGCGTAAAAAGCTGTCCGACATGGTGGAAGAAGAGCTGGAGCAGATGATCCGCCGTCAAGAGTTTGCCCAGGGCGAGCAGCTTCCCTCCGAGCGTGAACTGATGGAATTCTTCAACGTCGGTCGCCCCTCGGTGCGTGAGGCGCTGGCGGCGCTGAAGCGTAAAGGGCTGGTGCAGATCAACAACGGCGAACGTGCCCGCGTCACCGTCCCTTCGGCTGATACCATAATCAGCGAGCTGTCGGGGATGGCGAAAGATTTCCTGACCCAGCCTGGCGGCATTGCCCACTTCGAGCAGCTGCGCCTGTTCTTTGAATCCAGCCTGGTGCGCTATGCCGCAGAGTACGCCACAGACGATCAGATCGATCGCCTGACCAGGGCGCTGGACATTAACAGCCAGTCGCTCAACGACAACGCGCTGTTTATTCGATCCGACGTCGATTTCCACCGCGTGCTGGCCGAGATCCCCGGCAACCCGATTTTTAATGCCATCCACGTTGCGCTGCTTGACTGGCTGATTGCCGCCCGTCCTCAGGTGCCCGATGCCGAACTGTATCAGCACAATGAAGTCAGCTACCGTCAGCACATTGCGATCGTCGATGCGATCCGCCGACGCGATCCTGATGAAGCCGATCGCGCGCTACAAACCCATCTCAACAGCGTTTCCGCCACCTGGCACGCTTTCGGCCAGCATTCCAGCGCCAAATAATCACGATCCTTTAGTGAAGTAGATCGCAATATACGCGTTCTCTATGATACTGCTGCATAAGTGATCTGGTATAACAGGTATAAAGGTATGTCGTTATAACAAACACACGATCGCTTGAGGTAACTATGGCAATGCAACTACGCGGCGTAATGGCCGCACTCCTGACCCCGTTTAACCAGCAGCAAATGCTGGACGAAGAGAGCCTGCGCCGGCTGGTGCAGTTCAATATTGCGCAGGGAATCGACGGGCTTTATGTCGGCGGATCAACAGGGGAGGCCTTTGTACAAAGCCTTTCCGAACGAGAACAGGTGATGGCGATCGTAGCGGACGAGGCGAAGGGCAAAATCACCTTGATCGCCCACGTCGGCTGCGTGAGCACAGCGGAAAGCCAGCAGCTCGCAGCCTCTGCGGCGCGCCAGGGCTTTGATGCTGTGTCCGCCGTCACGCCGTTCTACTATCCGTTCAGCTTTGAGGAACATTGCGATCACTACCGTGCAATTATTGATTCTGCGGATGGTTTGCCGATGGTGGTCTATAACATTCCGGCGCTGAGCGGGGTCAAACTGACGCTCGATCAGATCAACACGCTGGTGACTTTCCCGGGCGTGGGGGCGTTGAAGCAAACCTCAGGGGATCTTTTCCAGATGGAGCAGATCCGCCGGGCGCATCCGGATCTGGTGCTCTACAACGGCTACGACGAAATCTTTGCATCCGGTCTGCTGGCAGGGGCTGACGGCGGCATCGGCAGCACCTACAACATCATGGGCTGGCGCTATCAGGCCATTGCCCGGGCGGTACGCGAGGGGGATAACGCCACCGCGCAGCGTCTGCAAAGCGAATGCAACAAGGTCATCGACCTGCTGATCAAGGCCGGCGTTTTCCGCGGCCTGAAAACGGTGCTGCACTATATGGATGTGGTCTCCGTCCCGCTGTGCCGCAAGCCGTTTGCGCCGGTAGACGAAAAATTTGTGCCGGCGCTTAAAGCCCTGGCAGAGCAACTGATGGCGGAAAAACGCTAACGCACTGCCGGATGGCGTTTCGTTTATCCGGCCTGTAAAAACGCGATACGTAGGCCGGATAAGGCGCAGCCGCCATCCGGCTCAACGACAGAGAAATCGTCGGGAGAGTCAAATGAGTATGTCTACCCAAAGCATCCCGTGGTATCGCCATCTTAGCCGCCCCCAGTGGCGTGCGTTCTCCGCCGCCTGGCTGGGATATCTGCTTGATGGCTTCGATTTTGTATTAATAGCCTTAGTTCTGACGGAAATAAAAAGTGAATTTGGCCTCACCACGGTGGAAGCGGCAAGCCTGATATCGGCGGCCTTTATTTCACGCTGGTTCGGTGGCCTGCTGCTGGGCGCAATGGGCGATCGCTATGGCCGCAAGCTGGCGATGATCACCAGCATTGTACTCTTCTCCTGCGGCACGCTGGCCTGCGGTTTTGCGCCGGGCTACGTCACCCTGTTTATCGCCCGCATGGTGATCGGTATGGGGATGGCGGGGGAATACGGTTCCAGCGCAACCTACGTGATTGAAAGCTGGCCGACGCAGCTGCGCAACAAGGCAAGCGGTTTTCTGATCTCCGGATTTTCCGTGGGTGCGGTGATAGCCGCTCAGGTCTACAGCCTGGTCGTGCCGGTGTGGGGCTGGCGCGCGCTGTTCTTTATCGGCATTTTGCCTATCGTTTTTGCTCTCTGGCTGCGTAAAAACATACCGGAAGCGGAAGACTGGAAGGCGAAGCACGAAGGTAAAGCGCCAGTATGCACCATGGTCGACATTCTCTATCGCGGCCCATACCGCGTGATTAACATCCTGATGACCGTGTTTGCCGGTACCGCGCTGTGGTTCTGCTTTGCCGGAGAGCTGAATAATGCGGGGCTTGTGGTGATCCTGGGCCTGCTGTGCGCCATCGTGTTCATCAGCTTTATGGTGCAAAGTAGCGGCAAACGCTGGCCTACGGGCGTCACGCTGATGGTGGTGGTGCTGTTTGCTTTTCTCTACTCATGGCCGATTCAGGCGCTGTTGCCCACCTGGCTTAAAACCGAGCTGGGGTATGACCCGTCAACGGTGGCGCGCGTGCTGTTCTTTAGTGGGTTTGGGGCAGCGGTAGGCTGCTGCGTGGGCGGTTTCCTCGGAGACTGGCTGGGCACGCGCAAGGCGTACGTCTACAGCCTGATGGCCTCGCAGCTGCTGATCATCCCCGTCTTTGCGATCGGTGGCGCAAATGTCTGGGTACTGGGCTTGCTACTCTTTTTCCAGCAGATGCTGGGGCAGGGCATTTCCGGGATCTTACCCAAGCTCATTGGCGGCTATTTCGATACCGACCAGCGTGCCGCCGGGCTGGGCTTTACCTACAACGTCGGGGCGCTGGGCGGGGCCATTGCGCCAGTGATTGGCGCCTTGCTGGCGCAAAACATGGAGCTGGGCACGGCATTGGGGTCGCTCTCGTTTGGCCTGACGTTCGTGGTGATCCTGCTCATCGGTCTGGACATGCCCTCACGCGTTCAGCGCTGGGTCCGCCCGGAAGCCCTGCGTACACACGACGCGATTGACGGTAAACCGCTGAGTGGCGCAGTGCCGTTGGGTGCAGACAAACGTGGCCCGATCAAACATAAAGGATAATGTGATGTCGTTGATTGAAACCCTGAGCCAGAAAATAAACGTCACGGGCGGGCTGATCGTCTCCTGCCAGCCGGTGCCGGGAAGCCCGTTAGACAAGCCTGAGATCGTCGCGGCGATGGCGCTTGCCGCTGAACACGCCGATGCCATTGCCGTTCGCATTGAGGGCCTTGCCAACCTGCGTGCCGCGCGACCGCTGCTCTCAATTCCGGTAATTGGCATCATCAAACGCGATCTCCCCGATTCGCCGGTACGCATCACGCCGTGTCTTGAGGATGTGGACGATCTGGCGCACGCCGGGGCGGATATTATTGCCTTTGACGGCACCGATCGCCTGCGGCCCGCCACTCGAGAGGCGATTGTGGCAAGGATCCACCACCATGGGCGGCTGGCGATGGCCGACTGTTCCTCGCCTGAAGATGGACGCTATTGCCAGCAGCTCGGGGCCGAATTTATCGGCTCGACGCTCTCGGGCTACCTGACGCCGGACACGCCCGACGAGCCTGATCTGGCGCTGGTACGTGCCCTGAGCGAAGCTGGCTATCGGGTTATCGCCGAAGGACGCTATAACTCCCCGGAACTGGCCGCTCAGGCAATGCAGCATGGGGCGTGGGCGGTAACCGTAGGGTCTGCGATCACCCGGCTGGAGCATATCTGCCAGTGGTTTAACGACGCGATGCGTGAGGTGCGCCATGACAACCCTGGCCATTGATATCGGCGGGACAAAGCTCGCCGCCGCGCGGGTTGAGGGCCGCAGCATTACCGCTCGCCGTGAGTGCGCAACCCCCGCCAGCCAGACGCCGCAGGCGTTGCAGGAGGCGCTACGCACGCTGATCGCGCCGCTAAGGGCACAGGCCGTGCGGGTGGCGGTAGCCTCCACGGGCATCATTCACGAAGGCGTTCTGACCTCCATTAACCCGTCGAATCTGGGCGGGCTGGCGCAGTTTCCGCTGGTGGCGTCTCTCTCTGCAATGACCGATTTGCCCGTAACGGCAATCAACGATGCGCAGGCCGCGGCATGGGCCGAGTTCTGCGCGCTGCCCGACAATGACGATATGGTCTTTCTGACCGTATCAACCGGCGTGGGCGGTGGCGAGGTGCTTAATGGCAAACTCCAGACGGGCCGCGGTGGGCTGGCCGGCCATCTGGGGCACACTCAGGCCGACCCGGCGGGGCCGCTGTGCGGCTGCGGGCGACGAGGCTGCGTCGAGGCCATTGCCTCCGGTCGTGGAATTGCCGCGGCAGCGCACGGTGAACTGGCCGGGCTGGATGCAAAAGCGATATTCGCCCGCGCGGCGCAGGGCGATCCTCAGGCCCGTCAGCTGGTGGCGCACTCCGCGCGAACGCTGGCCGCCCTCATTGCAGACGTCAAAGCCGTCACCGACTGTCAGACCGTGGTGGTAGGCGGCAGCGTGGGGCTGGCGGAAGGGTATTTACCGCAGGTTGCCGGATATCTGTCTCAGCAGCCGGGTGTTTATCAGGTCGCGCTTCGGGCGGCGTATTATCGCCACGATGCCGGGCTGTTGGGTGCCGCGCTTGTGGCTCAGGGAGGCACGTTATGATATTGGGCGAGTTACCGTCGCTGGCGTCATCAGGGTTATCCGCACACTTGCAGCACGCCATAACTCTGGCGCTTGCCGCGCGGCCGCAGGAGAAAGCGCCCGGCCATTACGCGCTGCAGGGCGAGGAGATCTTTATGAACGTCATGCAGTTTGCCACCAAGTGGCCGGAGCAGAAGCAGGCCGAGCTGCACGAAGCGTATATTGATATCCAGCTGCTGCTTGCGGGTGAAGAACGTATCCTGTTTGGTGTCGCGGGGGCCGCGCGCGAATGCGGGGAATGGCATAGCAGTGAAGATTATCAGCTGTGTAGCCGCATTGAAGGGGAGCAATCGCTGGTACTGCAACCGGGAATGTTTGTGGTCTTTATGCCGGGAGAGCCGCACAAGCCGGGCTGCGCGGTGGCTTCGACGGGGGAGATCAAAAAGGCCGTTGTGAAGGTCCGTGCCAGCCTGTTAACCGCGTAAAAAAAGCCGGATGGCGTGTGCTCATCCGGCTCGTCTTTTACACTTCCAGGTAGTTCAGGATCCCGTCAGCCGCTTTACGACCTTCGGCAATCGCTGTGACCACCAGGTCGGAACCGCGAACGATATCGCCACCGGCGAAGATTTTCGGGTTGCTGGTCTGGAAGGCATTGTCGCTGCCTTCCGGAGCAATCACGCGGCCCTGCGAATCCAGCTCAACGCTGTGTTTCGCCAGCCACTCCATGCTGTGTGGACGGAAGCCGAACGCCATCACCACCGCATCCGCCGGGATCACATGCTCGGAGCCCGCCACGATTTCTGCACGGCGACGGCCTTTCGCATCCGGCGCACCCATCTCGGTACGCGCCATTTTCACGCCGCTCACTCTGCCGTTGGCATTCACTTCCACGCCCAGAGGCTGGATGTTGAACTGGAACTCCACACCCTCTTCACGCGCGTTTTTCACTTCACGCTTAGAGCCGGGCATGTTCTCTTCGTCACGACGATAGGCACAGATAACGTGCGCCGCATTCTGACGAATGGAGGTTCGCACACAGTCCATGGCGGTATCACCGCCGCCCAGCACCACCACGCGTTTGCCTTCCATGCTGACGAACGGCTCGTCGGCCGTTTCGCCGTAACCCATGATCTGCTTCGTATTGGCAATCAGGAACGGCAGCGCATCATACACGCCAGGCGCATCTTCATTTTCCAGCCCGCCGCGCATGGACTGATACGTCCCTACGCCGAGGAACACGGCATCGTAATCCTTCAGCAGGTCGTCGAGTTGCACGTCG
Source organism: Enterobacter cancerogenus (assembly GCF_019047785.1). Taxonomy (NCBI): domain Bacteria; kingdom Pseudomonadati; phylum Pseudomonadota; class Gammaproteobacteria; order Enterobacterales; family Enterobacteriaceae; genus Enterobacter; species Enterobacter cancerogenus. The sequence goes on from NZ_CP077290.1 coordinate 3,238,040, forward strand.
CGGCCCACTTCCACGTTCAGTTTGAACTCAATACCCATGCCGGTGAAGATTTCGCGGCGGCGGGTCATGACCTCTTTTTCCAGCTTGAAGGCCGGGATGCCGAACGTCAGCAGGCCGCCGATTTCTGGATGACGGTCGAAGACCACCGCTTTGACGCCGTTACGGGTCAACACGTCCGCACAGGCCAGGCCCGCCGGGCCTGCACCAATGATGGCTACGCGTTTGTCGGTTTGACGCACGCCGGTCATATCCGGACGCCAGCCCATTTCGAACGCTTTATCGTTGATATAGCGTTCGATGTTACCGATGGTCACCGCACCAAACTCGTCGTTCAGCGTACAGGAGCCTTCACACAGGCGGTCCTGCGGGCAGACGCGGCCACACACTTCCGGCAGGGTGTTGGTCTGGTGAGACAGCTCGGCGGCTTCAAAAATACGTCCTTCGTTGGCGAGCTTCAGCCAGTTTGGGATGTAGTTATGGACCGGGCATTTCCATTCGCAGTAAGGGTTACCGCAGGACAGGCAGCGGTCTGCCTGCGCTTTGGCCTGGCCTTCTGAAAACGGCTCATAGATTTCTACAAATTCAATTTTACGGATCTTCAGCGGTTTCTTTGGCGGATCAACGCGCTGCAGGTCGATAAACTGGTATACGTTCTGGCTCATTGCTACCCCTTACTGCGCCTGCACACGCAGCTCTGCTGCGCTACGACTACGGTGACCCAACAGTGCTTTCACATCGCTGGACTTCGGTTTAACCAGCGCGAATTTCGCAGAGAACGCTGGCCAGTTCGCCAGGATCTCTTCGCCGCGCGAAGAACCGGTATGCTGCACGTGTTCGGTAATCAAACCGCGCAGGTGTTCTTCGTGGATTGCCAGGGTATCAACGTCCAGCACTTCCACCAGTTCCGGGTTCACGCGTTTGCGGAACTCGCCGTCTTCGTCCAGGACGTAAGCAAACCCGCCCGTCATGCCTGCGCCGAAGTTAACGCCGGTTTTACCCATGACGCAAACAATCCCGCCCGTCATGTATTCACAGCCGTTATCGCCGATGCCTTCCACCACGGTGATGGCACCGGAGTTACGCACCGCAAAACGCTCACCTGCACGACCGGCTGCAAACAGACGACCGCCGGTTGCGCCGTACAGACAGGTGTTACCGATGATGCTGGCTTCGTGGCTGCGGAAGGCGGAGCCGACCGGCGGACGTACCGCCAGCAGACCGCCTGCCATGCCTTTGCCGACGTAGTCGTTGGCATCGCCGGTTAAGTACAGCTCAACGCCGCCCGCGTTCCACACGCCAAAGCTCTGACCCGCCGTGCCGCTGAAATGCGCGGTAATCGGATCGGATGCCAGACCCTGGTCGCCGTGCGTTTGCGCGATGTAGCCCGAGAGCGAGGCACCGACGGAACGGTCGGTGTTGCGGATATCAAACCAGAACGTTTTGCTCTGCTTATCATCCACATACGGCTTCGCCTGCTGCAACAGCTGCGCATTCAGCACGCCGTTGTCGAACGGCGGGTTTTTCTCGGTGCAGTAGACCGCTTTGCCAGGGTGCGGCTGCGCGGTTTCAAGCAGTTTGCCCAACGCCAGTTTCTGCTGTTTGGCAGTAAACCCTTCCAGCTCTTTCAGCAGGTCGGTACGGCCAATCAGATCCACCAGACGCTTCACGCCCAGCTGCGCCATCAGCTCGCGGGTCTCGCGGGCGATGAAATCAAAGTAGTTGGTCACTTTGAACGGCAGACCGTGATAGTGATTCTTACGCAGCTTCTCGTCCTGGGTTGCCACACCGGTTGCGCAGTTGTTGAGGTGGCAAATACGCAGGTATTTACAGCCCAGCGCCACCATCGGGCCGGTGCCGAAGCCAAAGCTTTCCGCACCCAGAATCGCTGCCTTGATGATGTCGAGGCCGGTTTTCAGACCCCCGTCCACCTGCAGGCGAATCTTGTGGCGCAGGCCGTTAGCCACCAGCGCCTGCTGGGTTTCCACCAGGCCCAGTTCCCACGGACAGCCCGCGTATTTCACAGAGGAGAGCGGGCTTGCGCCGGTACCGCCGTCGTAGCCGGCGATGGTGATCAGGTCTGCGTAGGCTTTTGCCACGCCGGTGGCGATGGTGCCGACGCCCGGTTCGGAAACCAGCTTCACGGAGATCATCGCCTTCGGGTTAACCTGTTTCAGGTCGAAAATCAGCTGCGCTAAGTCCTCGATAGAGTAGATATCGTGGTGCGGCGGTGGGGAGATCAGCGTCACGCCCGGCACCGAGTAGCGCAGTTTGGCGATGTACGGCGTGACTTTATCACCCGGCAACTGACCGCCTTCGCCCGGTTTAGCCCCCTGAGCGACTTTAATCTGAATCACGTCGGCGTTGACCAGGTACGCAGGCGTTACGCCAAAGCGACCGGATGCCACCTGCTTAATACGCGACACTTTATTGGTTCCGTAGCGGGCAGGATCTTCGCCGCCTTCGCCGGAGTTCGAGTTACCGCCGATGCTGTTCATGGCTTCCGCCAGGGCTTCATGGGCTTCCGGGCTGAGCGCGCCGATAGACATCGCCGCGGTATCGAAGCGTTTGAACAGCTCGGTTGCTGGCTCCACGTCGTCGATGCTAACCGCCTCGTCGCCCGGGTTAAGGGCAATAAGATCGCGCAGCGTCGCCGCCGGACGGTTATTCACCAGCTCAGCGTACTGCTGATAATCACGGTATTCACCGCTCTGCACCGCCTGCTGCAGCGTGCGCACAACGTCCGGGTTGTAGGCGTGGTATTCGCCACCGTGAACGTATTTCAGCAGGCCGCCCTGATCCAGCGGCTTACGTGCCAGCCAGGCGCGTTTCGACAGGTTCACCAGATCCTGCTGGAAATCAGCAAAACCGGCTCCGCCGATACGGCTGATCACGCCCTGGAAGCACAGGTTCGCCACATCGTCGTGCAGGCCAACCGCTTCAAACAGCTTCGAGCAACGGTAAGAGGCAATGGTCGAGATGCCCATTTTGGACATGATTTTGTACAGGCCTTTGTTGATGCCGTTACGGTAGTTCAGCATCACGGCGCGGTAGTCTTTGTCGATCGCGCGAGTATCCACCAGGCGTGCCAGCGTTTCGTAGGCCAGGTAAGGGTAGATGGCCGTCGCACCAAAGCCTAACAGCACGGCAAAGTGGTGCGGATCGCGGGCGCTTGCGGTTTCAACAATGATGTTGGCGTCGCAGCGCAGGCTCTTATCCACCAGACGCGTCTGGATCGCTCCTACGGCCATCGGCGCAGGCACAGGCAGACGGTTTTTGGCGATGTTGCGGTCAGAGAGCACCAGCAGAACGGTGCCGTTGCGCACCATCTGTTCGGCTTGATCACACAGCGCGTTCACCGTCTCTTCGAGGCTCGTTTCGGTCACGTCGAAAGTGATATCGAGCGTGTCGGCGCGATAGTGCTCCTCTTTCATGGTGGTCAACTGCTTGAAATCGGAGTAGAGCAGGATCGGCGATTTAAAGGTCAGACGGTGGGCCTGGCCTTCGGCTTCGCAGAAGACGTTCATCTCGCGACCGATGCTGGTGGCAAGCGACATGACGTGCGCTTCACGCAGCGGATCGATTGGCGGGTTGGTAACCTGCGCAAACTGCTGGCGGAAGTAATCGTAAATGATGCGCGGCTGGCTGGAGAGCACGGCAAATGGGGTGTCATCGCCCATTGAGCCGACCGCTTCCTGGCCGTTTTCACCGAGCACGCGGATCACCGAGTCCAGCTCTTCCGCGCTGTAGTTAAACTGTTTCTGGAAGCTCGCGAGGGTGTCGTCGTCCATCTCGCGGCTGCCCACTTCGTCGTCGGACAGGTCTTCGAACGGCACCAGACGGCGGACGTTTTTCTCCATCCACTCTTTGTACGGGTGGCGGCTTTTCAGGTCGTTATCGGTTTCGGCGGAGTGCAAAATACGCCCGCCACGGGTATCGATAACCATCAGTTCGCCCGGGCCAACGCGGCCTTTCTCGACCACTTCGTCAGGCTGGTAATCCCAGATACCGACTTCAGACGCGCAGGTGATGAGCTTATCTTTGGTGATAACGTAGCGCGCCGGACGCAGGCCGTTACGGTCCAGGTTACAGGCGGCAAAGCGGCCATCGGACATGACGATGCCCGCCGGGCCGTCCCACGGCTCCATGTGCATGGAGTTAAAGTCAAAGAACGCGCGCAGCTCCGGATCCATATCCGGGTTGTTCTGCCAGGCCGGTGGCACGAGCAGACGCATGGCGCGAACGATGTCCATCCCGCCTGCCAGCAGCAGCTCAAGCATGTTATCCATGGAGCTGGAGTCCGAGCCGGTTTCGTTCACGAACGGTGCGGCGTCGTGCAGATCGGGGATCAGCGGCGTCTGGAATTTATAGGTACGGGCGCGCGCCCACTGGCGGTTACCGGTGATGGTGTTGATCTCGCCGTTGTGTGCCAGATAGCGGAACGGCTGAGCCAGCGGCCAGCGTGGAACGGTGTTGGTGGAGAAGCGCTGGTGGAACAGGCAAATGGCCGATTCCAGACGCAGGTCCGCCAGGTCCAGGTAGAAGCGTGGCAGGTCAGCCGGCATACACAGACCTTTATAGATGTTCACCAGGTTGGAGAGGCTACAGACGTAGAACTCTTTATCGTCCTGGAGACGTTTTTCAATGCGGCGGCGAGCGATAAATAGACGGCGTTCCATATCACGTGGACGCCAGCCCGCAGGCGCGTTGACAAAAATTTGTTCAATGCGAGGCAGCGAGGAGAGGGCAATTTCACCGAGCACCCCTTCATTGGTTGGCACATCGCGCCAGCCGACAATCGACAGGGTTTCGCGCTGAAGTTCTTCTTCAACGATGCGGCGTGAGGCGGCTGCTTTTTCAGGATCCTGATTCAGGAACAGCATGCCGACAGCGTAGTTTTTGGCTAAACGCCAGCCGCGCTCTTCCGCCACGATACGGAAGAAACGATCCGGTTTTTGCAGCAGCAGACCGCAACCGTCGCCGGTTTTACCATCGGCAAGGATGGCACCACGGTGCTGCATACGGGCCAGTGCGTGAATGGCAGTACGCACTACCTTGTGGCTAGGTTCGCCTTCTATGTGGGCGATCAGGCCGAAACCACAGTTATCCTTCTCAAGGGATTTATCGTACAACATATCAGTGAACCTCCCCAGGCTCGTCGGGCTTCTCTCTGAACGTTACCGTGGCGCACAGGCACAGAAAGAGCATGGCGACGGGGATTGCGTTTCATACGCGCACCTCGCATTCGCCCTCTTTTTCATCCTTTCGCGCAGGTAAACAAGTTTGAGGACTTGCTTCAGAGGGAATCTCAATTACTGCATAAATATGATGAGCAGATTGCTCATCCAGAAAGCTTCCAGCGGATTTCCAACTTATCGGGAATTGGTACACAGGTCAAATGGCAATCTTATTTATACAAAAATGTGCTAAGAGGTAGATAACTTTCTGTTTAAAAAGATAATTTATCTATTTTTACAACCACGCTTTGCTCCGGGAAGCGCGCAGGGAGTGTGATCTGACTCACTATATGAAAGCGTTATTATCCCCGCAGCGTGCTGAATAGCCGTTTTAAAGCAGAATAATCATCTGGGCTGGGGTGCAAACCCGCATAAAGTCACTGTTTTTACGCGTTGGCGCTATAAATGAAAAAAACCATCAGAACATAAGGAAAAGTAATTACGGTTTGTTTGAATGAAACTGCAGTTATAGTGATTATTTATTCATAGGGGTAAAGGCCGTCCAGAGCGATTGATCCAGGTCATCGCCGACAGAGGCTAAAAATGGCAGGCTTGTCCCCTTTCTCCGGGACGGTCTATCAGATTATGCAGTTACAGAAATTAGTCAATATGTTTGGTGGGGATCTTTCGCAGCGTTACGGGCAAAAGGTTCATAAGCTGACGCTGCACGGCGGTTTTAGCTGCCCGAATCGCGACGGAACCATCGGGCGTGGTGGCTGCACGTTCTGTAACGTGGCCTCGTTTGCCGACGAAGCCCAGCAGCACAAATCCATTGCCGAACAGCTTGCGCATCAGGCAAGCCGGGTAAACCGCGCGAAGCAATATCTGGCCTATTTTCAGGCGTATACCAGCACATGGGCGGAGGTGCAGGTGCTGCGCGGGATGTATCAGCAGGCGGTCAGTCAGGCCAACATTGTGGGGCTGTGTGTGGGCACACGCCCGGATTGCGTCCCGGACGCGGTGCTGGATTTGCTCAGCGAGTATAAAGAACAGGGTTACGAGATCTGGCTTGAGCTGGGATTGCAGACCGCGCACGATAAAACCCTGCATCGCATCAACCGTGGACACGATTTTGCCTGCTATCAGCGCACCACCCGTCTGGCGCGCGAGCGTGGGCTAAAAGTTTGCTCGCATCTGATTGTCGGCTTGCCGGGGGAAGGGCAGCAGCACGGGCTTGAGACGCTTGAAAAAGTGGTCGAAACCGGCGTTGACGGCATCAAGCTGCATCCACTGCATATTGTGAAAGGCAGCATTATGGCGAAAGCCTGGGAAGCAGGCCGCCTGAACGGTATCGAACTTGAAGACTATACGGTGACCGCCGGGGAGATGATTCGCCATACGCCGCCGGAAATTGTCTACCATCGCATTTCCGCCAGCGCCCGCCGTCCAACGCTGCTGGCACCGCTGTGGTGCGAGAACCGCTGGACGGGGATGGTGGAAATCGACCGCTTCCTGCAAGAGCACGGTGTACAGGGTTCTGCCCTGGGGAGACCGTGGGTTCCCCGCCTACCGACGACGGCCGCCTAACAGGCTTCCCAGCATGCCGCGGATGATCTGATTGGTGACCTGACGCGCTGCGCTTTTCGCCATCGTCTGCACCACGCCGTCGCGCTTGCCGCCGCGCGGCCCGGTGGTACCAAACAGAATGTCCTTCAGGCCGCCCAGGATCCCGTCGTCCACGGCCACGGACTGGCCTTTGGCGGGCGGCGCGCCCTGCGATTCTGCCGTTGCCTGTACCCCTTTTTGCAGCATTTCGAACGCGGACTCCCGATCCACCTCATCTTCGTATTTGCCGTAGAGGGGGGAATGGTTAATCAGGCCGTTACGCTCATCATCGGTGACCGGTCCCATACGCGAGCACGGGGCGATAACCATGGCACGCTCGACCACCGACGGGCTACCCTTCGCGTCCAGGAAGGAAATCAATGCCTCACCGGTGCCCAACGCCTGAATAGCCGCTTCGGTATCAAAAGCCGGATTGGCGCGCATGGTTTGCGCGGCGGCTTTGACCGCCTTCTGATCCTTCGGCGTAAAGGCGCGTAAGGCATGCTGTACGCGGTTGCCGAGTTGCCCCAGAACATTGTCCGGGATGTCCGACGGGTTTTGCGAAACAAACCAGACGCCGACGCCTTTTGAACGGATCAGGCGGATCACCTGCTCAATTTTATCCAGCAACACCTGCGGCGCATCGTTGAACAGCAGGTGCGCTTCGTCAAAGAAGAACACCAGCTTCGGTTTATCAAGGTCGCCTGCCTCAGGCAGTTGCTCATAAAGTTCAGAGAGCATCCACAGCAGGCTGGCGGCATAGAGCTTCGGCATCTGATAGAGCTTTTCTGAACTCAGTATGTTGATGATGCCTTTGCCCTGACTGTCGGTACGCATCCAGTCTTTAATATCCAGCATCGGCTCACCGAAGAAATGCTCGGCGCCCTGTTGCTCCAGCGTCAGCAAACCGCGCTGGATGGCTCCCACCGAGGCGCTGCTGATATTGCCGTACTGGTTCTGGAAGGATTTGGCGTTATCGCCGATATACTGGGTGATGGCGCGCAGATCTTTGAAATCAAGCAGCAGCAGCCCCTGATCGTCCGCAATGCGGAAGATAATATTCAGGACGCCGGTTTGCACCTCGTTAAGATCGAGAAGACGCGCCAGCAGCAACGGACCGAGATCGGAGACGGTGGCGCGCACCGGATGCCCCTTCTCACCGAAAATGTCCCATACCACGACCGGGTTGCTGTGCGGGGTCCAGTCAGTGATGCCAATATTTTTCAGACGTTCGAGCAGCTTTTCTGAAGCCGTCCCTTCCTGAGCCACCCCGGTGAGATCGCCTTTCACATCGGCCATAAATACCGGTACGCCCGCCTCTGAAAGCGACTCTGCCAGCTTCTGCAGGGTAACGGTTTTTCCCGTCCCGGTCGCGCCGGTGATCAGACCGTGTCGGTTGGTCATAGCGGGGAGTAAAAACAGCTCTTTTTCCAGCGTCCGGGCGATTAGCAGCGGTGTACTCATGATTCACATCCTCTCATTTTCATGAGTGGAGTATAGGCAACCCGACGGCAAATTGTCTGCGCAAATTCCTGACTTTGCGGCGCATTATCCAGCGCAGACTATGCTTTTTCATACGTTAAACAAAATTTTGGGAAGCTATGTCCAGATTCTTTTTTAATGACCGCAAACAGCTGGTCAACGACGCTATTGAAGGCATACTGCTTTCGGCTCCGCACGCTAACCTCGTCAAACTGGATATCGATCCGGCTATTCGCGTAGTGGCTCGCGGCGACTGGGACAAAAGCCGCGTGGCGGTGATCTCCGGTGGAGGCTCAGGCCATGAACCGGCACACGCCGGGTTTGTCGGCAAGGGGATGTTAACGGCGGCAGTGTGCGGCGACGTGTTTGCTTCGCCGAGCGTGGATGCCGTGCTGAATGCCATTGTGGCGGTGACGGGTGAGCAGGGCTGTTTGCTGATCGTAAAAAACTATACCGGTGACAGGCTGAACTTTGGCCTGGCGGCGGAGAAAGCGAAACGCTACGGGCTGAACGTTGAGATGGTCATTGTGGCGGACGATATCGCCCTGCCGGATAACAAACAGCCGCGCGGCATTGCGGGTACGGTGCTGGTGCATAAAATTGCGGGCTATGCGGCGGAGCAGGGCAAACCGCTGAGTGAAGTCCGGGAGATTGCGCAGCAGGCCTGCGATAACCTCTGGAGCCTGGGTGTGGCGATGCAAACCTGCAACCTGCCGGGCAGCGATGATGATGAAGAGGGGCGCATTAAGCAAGGCCATGTGGAGCTGGGGCTGGGTATTCACGGTGAGCCGGGGGCGTCCGTTGTCGACACGCAAAACAGCAAAGCGATTATCGAGATGCTGGTGACGCCGCTTATCGCGAAGGCGGGCGAGGGGCGCTTTGCGGTGCTCATTAACAACCTTGGCGGCGTCTCGGCGCTGGAGATGGCGCAATTAACCAAAGAGCTGGCGCATTCAGCCCTTAAAGAAAACATCGACTGTCTGATTGGCCCCGCGCCGCTGGTGAGTGCGCTGGATATGAAGGGATTTTCGCTGACGCTGCTCAAGCTCAACGATCTGTTCGAAAAAGCGCTGCATGCCGACGTTGAAACGCTCGGTTGGCAGAAACCGGTGGCGTTTGCGCCAGTGCGTACCGTTGCGCACAGCGCCCTTCACGATCGCGTGGAATATACCCCGTCAGCGAACCCGCAGGTCGGAAAGGCTGTCTCCTCGGTCACGAGCACGCTGATCCAGCTGGAGAACCACCTCAATGCGCTGGATGCAAAAGTGGGCGACGGTGATACCGGCTCCACCTTTGCGCAGGGCGCCCGGGATATTGCGCAACGTCTGGAAGAGAACACACTTCCGCTGAACGACCTGCCGACCCTGCTCTCGCTGGTGGGCGAGCGCCTTGCCACGGTGATGGGCGGATCGAGCGGCGTATTGATGTCGATCTTCTTTACCGCTGCCGGGCAGAAGCTGGATGAAGGCCAGGCATTACCGGAAGCGCTGCTGAGCGGCCTGGGGCAGATGAAGCAGTACGGTGGTGCGGATCTGGGCGATCGCACCCTGATCGACGCGCTGCAACCGGCGCTGGAGGCGTTGCTGAAAGGCGATCTTCAGGCCGTGGCGCAGGCCGCACAGCAGGGCGCGGAGGCAACGGCCAAAATGGCGAAAGCCGGCGCGGGGCGCTCGTCGTATGTTAATCAAGAGAATCTGGATGGCGTGATGGACCCGGGAGCGGTAGCGGTGGCGGAGGTGTTTAAAGCCCTGGCGCAGTAGCGAAAAAGCCCGGTGGCGCGACGCTTACCGGGCCTACAAAACCGGGTGTAGGCCGGGTAGGGCGATGCCGCCACCCGGCCTGTTTACATTAAAAATCCGCTTTCAATACCACGCGGTAGCGGGCTTTGCCGTCGCGCACGTGCTGAATGGCTTCGTTGATTTTCGACATCGGATACAGCTCGGTGGTTGGCGCCACTTTAGTGCGTCCGGCAAACTTCATCAGCTTGCGCAGTTCAAAAGGCGTACCGGTGGCGGAGCCTGAAACGCTGCGATCGCCGCCAATCAGCGTAAACGCAGGGACAGGTAACGGCTTCATCACCGCGCCAACGGTGTGGAAGTTGCCGCCGTAGGCCAGCGCTTCAAAGTACGGCTGCCAGTCGAGATCGACGTTGACGGTGTTAATGATCAGATCAAACTGGCCCGCCAGCGCGTTCAGCGCCTGCGGATCGCGGCTGTTTACGACTTTATCCGCGCCCATTGCCAGCACTTCTTGCTCTTTTGACGGGTTAGAGCTGAACGCCGTCACTTCGCAGCCCATGGCGTGCAGCAGCTTGATGGCGATATGGCCCAGACCGCCGATACCAATCACGCCCACGCGGCTGGTGGCGGTGATGTGGTGCATCAGCAGCGGTTTAAATACCGTAATACCGCCGCACAGCAGCGGGCCTGCGGATTCGATATCAATGCTGTCCGGCAGCGGGATCACCCATTGCCAGTCGGCGCGCAGTTTATCGGCGAAACCGCCTCTGTTCACGATGGTTGGCACGGCGCCTTCAAGGCAGTTGATCTGGTTGCCGCTGATACAGGCATCACAGTGACCGCAGCTGCGTGCGGTCCAGCCGATGCCAACACGCTGGCCAACCTTCAGCCCTTTATCCTGCGCGGCGGTACCGAGCGCGACCACGCGGCCAATCACTTCGTGACCGGCGACCAGCGGATACTGCGAGAAGCCCCATTCGTTGTCGATCATGGAGAGATCCGAGTGGCAGATCCCGCAATAATCCACCTGTACCTCGACGTCTTCAGCTTTCAGTTCGCCCGCATCGTACTCGTACAGTTCAAGTTCTGCACCCGCTTGCGGTGCGGCGTAGCTTTTTATCTTCGACATCGTGTTTCCCCCGTTATGGTGTGAACTGAGAGTGTAGAGCATTCAGTTTACAGCCGCTTAACAGAAGGCGGCAGGAACGGGAATTACAGACTTTTCAGCATTCTGACTTCGCAATCAACGTGGCCGGTGCAGCCCAGCGGCGCATCGATATGCTCGAAGCCCAGATGTTCATACAGGCCAATGGCCTCTTTGAGGAACGCGGTGGTTTCAAGATAACAGCGGGTGAAGCCTTCTGCGCGGGCGTGTTCAAGCGCAACCAGCGCCAGCTTTTTCGCCAGCCCCTGGCCGCGAATGGTGGGCAGAAAGTACATCTTCTGCAGCTCACAGATATCCGGCTCGCTGCAGGTCAAAGGCGCCACGCCGCCACCGCCCACGACTTTGCCTGCCTGCTCAATGATCCAGTAGGCGTGGCCCGGCTGGCTGTAAAGCTGGAACAGTTCGTCAAGATTGGGGTCGGCTACGGTGTAGCCTTTATCGGCCGTAAGGCCATATTCGGCGGAAACGGTGCGGATAACGGCGGCGATAGCCGGGTTGTCCTGTTCAGTGATACGACGCATCGTCGTCGCGACGGGGGCAATCACGCTCATAGCATTACTCATGACAAAAATTGACACACAGGTGCTGTTAATAGCACTGGAGCAAGGGGAGTGCAAGCGAGGAGTTTTCAGGAAGGAAACCCCTTACGCCCTGAAGCGTAAGGGGTAAAAGCATTACAGGGCTGCAATAACCGCCTGCTGCTCAATCAGTTTGGTCTTCGCATCTGCGAAAGCAACCAGACGCTCACGCTCTTTAGCGATGACCGCTTCCGGCGCGCGGGCGACAAAGCCTTCGTTCGCCAGTTTGCTTTCGATTTTGCCGATTTCCACGTCGACTTTTGCCACTTCCTTCGCCAGACGCGCCAGCTCGGCGTCTTTGTCGATAAGACCCGCCATCGGGATCAGCAGCTCCGCACCGTCGATGATTTTGGTCACAGAAACCGGACCTTTGTCATCGGCAGGCAGCACGGTGATGCTTTCCAGACGCGCCATGGTTTTCAGGAAGGTGCTGTTTTCGTTCACGCGACGAACGGCAGCCTCGCTGCAGCCGCGTAGCAGCAGTTCCAGCGGTTTGCTCGGGGCGATGTTCATTTCTGCACGAACGTTACGCACGGCAACAATCGCCTGCTTCAGCCATTCGGTATCGGCAGCGGCGGCTTCATCAACGCGCGCAGCATCGAATTCCGGGAACGGCTGCAGCATGATGGTGTCGGCATCAATGCCTGCAATCAGCTTCACGCGCTGCCAGATGGTTTCGGTAATGAACGGGATGACCGGATGCGCCAGGCGCAGCAGTCCTTCCAGTACGGTGATCAGCGTGTTGCGCGTGCCGCGCAGCTCGGCTTCGGATCCACCGTTCATCACCGGCTTCGCCAGCTCCAGATACCAGTCACAGAACTGGTTCCAGGTGAATTCGTACAGGATGCCTGCCGCGATGTCGAAGCGGTAGCTGTCCAGCGCCTCACGGAAGGCTTTCACCGTCTGGTTGAATTCCGCCAGGATCCAGCGGTCAGCCAACGACAGCGTCATTTCGCCGCCGTTAAAGCCGCAATCCTGATCTTCGGTATTCATTAGCACGAAACGGCTGGCGTTCCACAGTTTGTTACAGAAGTTGCGATAACCTTCCAGACGCTTCATGTCCCAGTTGATGTCGCGGCCGGTAGAGGCCAGCGCCGCCAGGGTGAAACGCAGTGCATCGGTACCGTGAGACTCAATCCCGTTCGGGAACTGCTTCTCGGTGCGCTTGCGGATCTTCTCGGCCAGTTGCGGCTGCATCATGTTGCCGGTACGTTTTTCCAGCAGCTCTTCCAGCGAAATACCGTCGACCATATCCAGCGGGTCGATAACGTTACCCTTGGATTTGGACATCTTCTGGCCTTCGTCGTCACGGATGAGGCCGGTCATGTAGACGGTATGGAACGGAACCTGCGGCTTGCCGTTTTCATCTTTGATGAAGTGCATGGTCATCATGATCATGCGGGCGATCCAGAAGAAGATGATGTCGAAGCCGGATACCATCACGCTGGTTGGGTGGAACTGACGCAGCGCGTCGGTATTTTCCGGCCAGCCGAGGGTAGAGAAGGTCCAGAGCGCGGAGGAGAACCAGGTATCCAGCACGTCTTCGTCCTGACGCAGGGCAACGTCAGCGCCCAGGTTGTTTTCCTGACGCACTTCGTCTTCGGTGCGGCCAACGTAGACGTTGCCGTCGTTGTCATACCACGCCGGAATACGGTGGCCCCACCACAGCTGACGGGAGATACACCAGTCCTGAATGTCACGCATCCAGGAGAAGTACATGTTTTCGTACTGCTTCGGCACGAACTGAATGTCGCCATTCTCAACCGCCTCAACGGCCGGTTTCGCCAGCACGTCGGCACGCACGTACCACTGGTCGGTCAGCATAGGTTCGATTACCACGCCGCCACGGTCGCCGTACGGCACGGTCAGATCGTGAGGCTTGATCTCTTCCAGCAGGCCCAGCGCGTCAACGGCAGCGACGATGGCTTTACGCGCGGCAAAACGCTCCAGCTTCTGGAACTCGGCCGGGATATCGCTTGAGTAAACGTCAGACTCTTCGCCTTTCGTGTCAAAGACCTGCGCGCTTTCGCGGATGTCACCGTCGAAGGTCAGGATGTTGATCATCGGCAGGGCGTGACGACGGCCCACTTCGTAGTCGTTGAAGTCGTGCGCCGGGGTGATTTTCACGCAGCCGGTGCCTTTTTCCATGTCGGCGTGTTCGTCGCCCACAATCGGAATACGGCGGTTAACCAGCGGCAGGACCACGAATTTACCGATCAGATCTTTGTAACGTGGATCTTCCGGGTTAACGGCCACGCCGGTATCGCCCAGCAGGGTTTCCGGACGGGTGGTAGCGACCACCAGGTAATCTTTACCGTCTGCGGTTTTTGCGCCGTCGGCCAGCGGATAGCGGATGTGCCACATCGAGCCTTTTGACTCGCGGTTTTCCACTTCCAGGTCAGAGATGGCGGTGCGCAGTTTCGGGTCCCAGTTCACCAGGCGTTTGCCACGGTAAATCAGGTCCTCTTTATACAGACGGACAAACACTTCTTTCACGGCGTTGGAGAGGCCTTCGTCCATGGTGAAGCGCTCGCGCTCCCAGTCCACGGAGTTGCCGAGACGACGCATCTGGCGGGTAATGGTGCCGCCGGATTCTGCCTTCCACTGCCAGATTTTGTCGATGAACGCGTCGCGACCGTAGTCGTGGCGGGTTTTACCTTCTTCAGCGGCAATTTTACGTTCAACCACCATCTGGGTCGCGATACCCGCGTGGTCAGTCCCCGCCTGCCACAGGGTGTTTTTACCCTGCATGCGCTGGTAGCGGATCATGGTGTCCATGATGGTTTGCTGGAAAGCATGACCCATATGCAAACTGCCGGTGACGTTCGGCGGCGGGATCATGATGCAGAAGGACTCTTTGCTTTCATCGCCGTTAGGCTTGAAATAGCCCTGCTGTTCCCAGTGCTCGTAAAGCGGCTGTTCGATATCGCGTGGGTTATATGTCTTTTCCATTATTTCCAGGTTGCCGTATTCAGGTTAAAACCGGCCAGGCGGTACGCTTTATAGCGTTCGCGCGCCAGTTGTTTCAAAGATTCTTCGTGAGGGACAAAGTCTACCACTTCTGTGAAAGCGGTGGCAAAATCTGCAAAGTCTATCCGCAGGCTGATAAGAATATCGCGCGCGCTGCTGTTGCGCTTTTGCGGCCAGGCAATTTCAACCGGCGCACCGCCGCGTGGCCCTTCACCCGATAAGTTATGCGGGACAAAACTTTCCGGCGGGCGTGCCCACAGCGCTTCATCAAGGCGAATCGCCTGCTGCTCATCTTCACAGGCAATCAACACGCGTTTGCCTGCGCGCCAACGTTCTGCGGCAATGTCACACACCAGTTGTTCTACGGCGCTGAGGCCGTCCTGTTGTGTGTCATTGTCCAGAAGGTAGAACGTTGCATTCTTCATATATGGGGCTTCTTGTCGTGGATTTAAATGCAAAGCCGGGTGGCGCTACGCTTACCCGGCCTACGGTTGAGCGACGTTGTAGGCCGGGTAAGGCGAAGCCGCCACCCGGCGTTTAACATCACTCGTCGCCGTTAAAACCCGCGCGGTTCAGCAGGAACTGCGACAGCAGCGCGACCGGACGACCGGTTGCGCCTTTGGCCTTACCGGAGCGCCACGCGGTGCCTGCGATATCCAGGTGCGCCCAGTTGTACTTGCGGGTGAAGCGTGACAGGAAACAGCCTGCGGTAATCGCTCCGCCAGGACGGCCGCCAATGTTCGCCATATCGGCAAAGTTGGATTCCAGCTGATCCTGGAACTCGTCGGCCAGTGGCAGTCGCCATGCGCGGTCGCCAGCCTGCTCGGACGCCCCGATCAGCTCGTGCGCCAACGGGTTATGGTTCGACATCAGGCCGGTGATGTGGTGGCCCAGCGCGATGACGCAGGCACCGGTCAGGGTTGCCACGTCGATAACCGCCTCAGGTTCGAAGCGTTCCACATAGGTCAGCACGTCGCACAGCACCAGACGGCCTTCGGCGTCGGTGTTTAGCACTTCAACGGTCTGGCCGGACATGGTGGTCAGCACGTCACCCGGACGATAGGCGCGGCCACCAGGCATGTTTTCACAGCCTGCCAGTACGCCGATAACGTTAATCGGGAGCTGGAGCTCGGCGACCATTCGCATGACGCCGTATACCGCTGCCGCGCCGCACATATCGTACTTCATCTCGTCCATGCCTTCGGCAGGCTTGATGGAGATACCGCCGGAGTCAAAGGTCAGGCCTTTACCCACCAGCACCACAGGACGCGCGTCCTCGGACGGGTTGCCTTTATATTCGATGACCGACATCAGGGACTCATTCTGGGAGCCGTTACCGACCGCCAGATATGAATGCATGCCCAGCTCTTTCATCTGCTGCTCGCCGATGACGCGGGTAATAACGTTTTTACTGTAAGCATCAGCCAGCTGGCGAGCCTGAGAGGCGAGATATGCAGCGTTGCAGATGTTTGGCGGCATATTACCCAGATCTTTTGCGGCTTTGATCCCGGCGGCAATTGCCAGACCGTGCTGGATAGCGCGCTCGCCGCTGGTCAGCTCGCGGCGGGTAGGGACGTTAAAGACCATTTTACGCAGCGGGCGACGCGGCTCGCTTTTGTTGGTCTTCAGCTGATCAAAGCTGTAGAGGCTCTCTTTTGCGGTCTCGACGGCCTGGCGTACTTTCCAGTAGGTGTTGCGGCCTTTAACGTGCAGTTCGGTCAGGAAGCAAACGGCTTCCATCGAGCCGGTATCATTCAGCGTATTTATCGTTTTTTGAATGACCTGCTTATACTGACGCTCATCCAGCTCGCGTTCTTTACCGCAGCCAATCAGCAGAATACGTTCAGACAGTACGTTCGGAACATGGTGCAGCAACAGCGTCTGCCCAGGTTTGCCTTCCAGTTCGCCACGGCGCAGCAGGGCGCTGATATAGCCGTCACTGATCTTATCGAGTTGTTCGGCGATGGGGGAGAGTCGGCGTGGTTCAAAGACGCCCACAACGATGCAGGCACTCCGCTGTTTCTCCGGGCTACCGCTTTTTACACTGAACTCCATGCACTACGCTCCTGAATCTTAAAGACAACGACGGCTGCTACGGATAGAATTGAAACCTTTCGTAACTCATGTCCGCGGTTGTGGTGACTTCGTGTTAATCTTACGTTACTACGGTTTCGACACGTCATGTAATGAGCTGTATCGCGATTCCGCCGGGTTTTTTAATCTTAGCGATGATTTCGACGACTCAAGAGAATAAATGACGTTTAAGCCATGAAACAAGCTAAATTCCTGCAAAAGACGAGTTTTTACGGGCGTATTTAAAGTGATAATCATAAGATATCTGGTGCGGGAGACGCTGAAGAGCCAACTGGCGATCCTCTTTATCCTTCTTCTGATCTTTTTCTGTCAGAAGCTGGTCAAGATCCTCGGCGCGGCGGTTGACGGCGAAATCCCAACGAATCTGGTGCTTTCCCTGCTGGGGTTAGGCGTGCCGGAAATGGCGCAGCTGATCCTGCCGTTAAGCCTTTTCCTCGGCCTGCTGATGACGCTCGGTAAGCTCTATACCGAAAGTGAAATTACGGTGATGCACGCCTGCGGCTTGAGTAAAGCCGTGCTGGTTAAGGCAGCCATGGTGCTGGCACTGTTCACCGGTATTATTGCTGCCGTGAATGTGATGTGGGCGGGGCCCGCCTCCTCCCGGCATCAGGATGAGGTGCTGGCCGAAGCGAAAGCCAACCCGGGACTCGCCGCGTTAGCGCAAGGGCAGTTCCAGCAGGCCAGCGACGGCAACTCTGTGCTGTTTATCGAAAGCGTGAATGGCAACCGGTTTAACGATGTCTTCCTTGCTCAGCTGCGCCCAAAAGGTAACGCTCGCCCCTCCGTGGTGGTGGCGGACTCAGGCCAACTGTCGCAGCGTAAAGATGGCTCTCAGGTCGTGACGCTCAATAAAGGCACACGTTTTGAAGGCACGGCGATGCTGCGCGACTTCCGCATTACCGATTTCCAGAACTATCAGGCGATTGTCGGTCATCAGACCGTTGCGCTCGACCCCACTGATACCGAACAGATGAACATGCGTACCCTGATCGCCACAGACAGCGACCGCGCGCGCGCTGAGCTGCACTGGCGTATCACTCTGGTCTTCACGGTGTTTATGATGGCGCTGATGGTGGTGCCACTGAGCGTGGTGAACCCACGTCAGGGGCGCGTGCTCTCCATGCTGCCCGCCATGCTGCTCTACCTGGTGTTCTTCCTGTTACAAACCTCGATTAAGTCTAACGGTGGCAAAGGTAAGATCGATCCGGCCATCTGGACTTGGGTGGTCAATGGTCTGTATCTGTTGTTGGCAGTGGGGCTTAACTTATGGGATACGGTGCCTGTGCGCAGGATCCGCGCCCGTTTTACGCGTAAAGGAGCCATCTAATGCAGGCATTTGGCGTTCTTGATCGCTATATCGGTAGAACGATTTTTACCACCATCATGATGACGCTTTTCATGCTGGTGTCGCTCTCGGGCATTATCAAATTTGTCGATCAGCTGAAAAAAGCCGGCCAGGGCAACTATGACGCGATGGGCGCGGGGATGTATACCTTGCTCAGCGTGCCAAAAGACGTGCAGATCTTCTTCCCGATGGCGGCCCTGCTGGGGGCGCTACTGGGGCTGGGGATGCTGGCACAGCGCAGCGAGCTGGTCGTGATGCAGGCGTCAGGCTTCACCCGTATGCAGGTTGCGCTGTCGGTAATGAAAACCGCGATTCCGCTGGTGCTGCTGACCATGGCGATTGGCGAATGGGTCGCGCCGCAGGGCGAACAGATGGCGCGTAACTATCGTGCGCAGGCCATGTACGGCGGCTCGCTGCTTTCAACGCAGCAGGGGCTGTGGGCGAAAGACGGCAACAACTTCGTCTATATCGAACGTGTGAAAGGTGACGACGAGCTGGGCGGGGTGAGCATTTATGCGTTCAACAACGAGCGCCGCCTGCAGTCGGTTCGTCACGCCTCGTCTGCGAAGTTCGACGCTGAGCACAAACAGTGGCGTCTTTCGCAGGTGGATGAATCAAACCTGACCGATCCGAAGCAAATCACCGGTACGCAGACGGTCACTGGCACCTGGAAAACCGACCTGACGCCGGACAAGCTGGGCGTGGTGGCGCTTGATCCTGATGCGCTCTCCATCAGCGGCCTGCATAACTACGTCAAGTACCTGAAGTCGAGTGGCCAGGATGCCGGGCGCTATCAGCTCAACATGTGGAGCAAAATCTTCCAGCCGCTGTCGGTGGCGGTAATGATGCTGATGGCCTTGTCGTTTATCTTCGGCCCGCTGCGTAGCGTGCCGATGGGCGTGCGCGTGGTCACCGGGATCAGCTTTGGCTTCGTGTTCTACGTGCTTGACCAGATCTTTGGTCCGCTGACGCTGGTTTACGGCATCCCGCCCATTATCGGTGCGTTGCTGCCAAGCGCCAGCTTCTTGCTGATCAGTCTCTGGATGTTGCTAAGACGCTCCTGATAACGCGGCTTTCTCGCTCCCGGATCCCCGGGAGCGAGGCTAATCTCCTGTTTCACCCCGCACTTTTTCTCACAACCTTCCACGCCTCGCCGCGAATTTGAGTATTATTGAGCGATAACGTCGTGAAGGGATCCTCTATGAAGCAAATTCGAATGCTGGCCCAGTATTACGTCGATCTGATGATGAAGCTCGGGCTGGTGCGTTTCTCCATGCTGCTGGCTTTGGCACTGGTCGTCCTGGCAATTGTGGTGCAAATGGCCGTGACCATGGTTCTGCATGGCCAGGTCGAGAGCATCGACGTCATCCGCTCCATTTTCTTTGGCCTGTTAATTACGCCGTGGGCGGTCTATTTCCTCTCTGTGGTGGTGGAACAACTGGAGGAGTCTCGCCAGCGCCTGTCAAAGCTGGTTGATAAGCTGGAGGAGATGCGCGAGCGCGATCTTAAGCTCAACGTCCAGCTCAAAGACAATATCGCCCAGTTAAATCAGGAAATTACTGACCGCGAGAAGGCCGAAGCCGAGCGTCAGACCACGCTTGAGCAGCTCAAAATTGAGATGAAGGAGCGCGAAGTCACGCAGATCCAGCTCGAGCAGCAATCCTCTTTCCTGCGCTCTTTCCTTGATGCCTCGCCAGATCTGGTGTTCTACCGAAACGAAGATAAAGAGTTCTCCGGCTGTAACCGCGCGATGGAGCTGCTGACCGGGAAAAGCGAAAAACAGCTGGTAAACCTGAAGCCGCAGGATGTTTACTCCGAAGAGGCGGCCGCCAAGGTGATGGAGACCGACGAAAAGGTGTTCCGCCACAACGTCTCACTGACCTACGAACAGTGGCTAGACTACCCGGACGGGCGTAAGGCCTGCTTTGAGATCCGCAAGGTGCCGTACTACGACCGCGTGGGTAAACGTCACGGTCTGATGGGCTTTGGCCGCGATATCACCGAGCGTAAGCGCTATCAGGACGCACTGGAACGCGCCAGCCGCGATAAGACCACCTTTATCTCCACCATCAGCCACGAGCTGCGTACGCCGCTCAACGGTATTGTGGGGCTGAGCCGTATCTTGCTCGACACCGACCTGACCGCTGAGCAGGAAAAATACCTTAAAACGATCCACGTTTCGGCGGTTACGCTGGGCAATATATTCAACGATATTATCGACATGGATAAGATGGAGCGCCGCAAGGTGCAGCTCGATAACCAGCCGGTAGACTTCACCGGCTTCCTGGCAGACCTGGAAAACCTCTCCGGCCTTCAGGCGCAGCAAAAAGGGCTGAGCTTCGTGATGGAGCCAACCCTGCCGCTGCCGCACAAAGTGGTGACGGACGGCACACGCCTGCGGCAGATCCTGTGGAACCTCATCAGCAACGCGGTGAAATTTACCCCGCACGGGGGCCGGGTCGCGGTGCGTATTCGCAATGAAGAAGGGGATATGCTGCGCTTTGAGGTAGAAGACTCGGGGATCGGCATCCCGCAGGAGGAGCAGGATAAAATCTTTGCTATGTATTATCAGGTCAAAGACAGCCAGGGCGGCAAGCCCGCGACGGGTACCGGCATTGGTCTGGCCGTCTCAAAACGTCTGGCGAAGAGCATGGGAGGAGATATCACCGTCTCCAGCCAGCCGGGTAAAGGCTCGACCTTCACCCTGACGGTCCATGCCCCAGCGGTGGCCGAAGAGGTTGAAGACACGTTTGAAAGTGACGATATGCCGCTGCCGGCACTGCACGTTCTGCTGGTGGAAGACATCGAGCTGAACGTGATTGTCGCCCGCTCGGTGCTGGAGAAACTCGGTAACAGCGTGGACGTCGCCATGACCGGTAAAGCCGCGCTGGAGATGTTCACACCGGGGGAATATGACCTCGTTCTGCTGGATATCCAGTTGCCGGACATGACCGGCCTGGATATCTCCCGCGAGCTGACCCGCACCTATGCGGCGGAAGATCTGCCGCCGCTGGTTGCGCTGACGGCGAACGTGCTGAAGGATAAAAAAGAGTACCTCGATGCCGGTATGGATGATGTGCTCAGCAAGCCGCTGGCGGTGCCTGCCCTGACCGCCATGATCAAGAAGTTCTGGGATACCCGAGATGAAGAGGAGAGCACCATGACGTCTGTTGATAGCGCGAAAGCCCAAACGATACTGGATACTGCCATGCTGGAGCAGTATATCGATTTGGTCGGACCTAAGCTGATTACCGATGGCCTGGCCATATTTGAGAAAATGATGCCGGGCTATCTGAGCGTGCTCGAGTCCAACCTGACCGCGCGGGATCAAAAAGGCATTGTCGAGGAAGGGCATAAAATCAAAGGTGCCGCCGGTTCGGTCGGCCTGCGCCATCTGCAGCAGCTTGGCCAGCAGATCCAGTCGCCGGATCTTCCTGCCTGGGAAGATAATGTGGCTGAATGGGTTGAAGAGATGAAACAGGAGTGGCAAAACGATGTGGCGGTGCTGAAAGCCTGGGTGGACGCCAGAAAAAAATGACCCCGGCTTAACCGGGGTGCGCGAATACTGCGCCAACACCAGGGAAATCGTGGCTGCGCCGGATTTTTTGTGTTGTTTTCGCATGGACGCCGCCTGAATATTTAGGCCGCACGCAGATAAGATAGCAAATCTTAAATGATTTGTTACATGAATCAGTGAAATGTGTGAAGCATAGCGTTTTAATCAAAATTATTAATGTGCTTCAGTACGTTGCAAAGAAGGATCCTCAAGATGAAAAAAATAGGTGTCGTGCTGAGTGGCTGCGGTGTTTACGACGGGTCGGAGATCCATGAAGCGGTATTAACCCTTCTGGCGCTCTCCCGCCAGGGCGCGGAGGTGGTCTGCTTCGCGCCGGATAAAAGCCAGGCGGATGTGATCAATCATCTCACCGGCGAACCGATGGCGGAAAGCCGTAACGTGCTGATTGAAGCGGCGCGCATCGCCCGCGGGGATATTCATCCGCTGGGGCAGGCAGACGCGGCACAGCTCGACGCGTTAATCGTGCCGGGAGGCTTTGGTGCGGCCAAAAATCTCAGCACCTTTGCTGCCCAGGGGGCGGAGTGCCATGTCGATCCCGATTTACGCTCCCTCGCCAGGGCAATGCATGCGGCGGGTAAACCGCTGGGCTTTATCTGTATTGCGCCCGCGATGCTGCCGAAAATCTTTGATTTCCCGCTGCGTCTGACCATCGGGACCGATATCGATACGGCCGACCTTATTGAAGAGATGGGGGGCGAACATGTTCCTTGCCCGGTGGACGACATCGTGGTCGATGAAGAGAACAAGATTATCACCACGCCCGCGTACATGCTGGCGCAGAGTATCGCTGAGGCCGCCACGGGCATTGATAAGCTGGTGGACCGGGTGCTGGTTCTGAGCGAATGAAGCGCAAATGGGGAGCAGGCGCATGGGTGAAACGCATCCTGATGCGCATCGTGGTGGTGCTGGCGGTATTCTGGGGCGGCGGGATTGCCCTGTTCAGCATCGTACCGGTGCCTTTCTCCGCCGTCATGGTCGAACGGCAGCTGAGTGCCTGGCTCACCGGGGATTTTGGCTACGTTGCACACGCTGACTGGGTGAGCACGGAGTCGATTTCGCCGTGGATGGGGCTGGCGGTGATGGCGGCAGAAGATCAGAAATTCCCGGAGCACTGGGGTTTTGACGTGGCGGCGATCGAAAAGGCGCTTGCTCATAACGAACGCCATGAGAACCGGGTGCGCGGCGCATCGACGATATCGCAGCAAACCGCGAAAAATCTCTTTTTGTGGGATGGCCGTAGTTGGGTGAGAAAAGGGCTGGAGGCCGGGCTGACGCTGGGCATTGAAACGGTCTGGAGCAAAAAGCGCATTTTGACCGTCTATCTCAATATCGCAGAATTCGGTGACGGCGTGTTTGGCGTGGAGGCCGCTTCACAACGTTATTTCAATAAGCCCGCAAGCCGGTTAAGTATGTCTGAAGCGGCGCTGCTGGCTGCCGTCCTGCCGAATCCGATCCGCTTTAAAGCAAACGCGCCGACAGGGTATGTGCGCAGCCGTCAGGCGTGGATCATGCGTCAGATGCGCCAGCTGGGTGGGGAAGGGTTTATGGAGCGTAACAAGCTGATGTAGGGCGGGGCAGCATCGCGCCACCCGCCTTTGCGCTGAGGGTTAGTCTTCGTCAAACCCGGCGTTAAACAGGGCAATCACCGCGGCCAGCGCTTCCTCTTCCTGTGGACCGGTGGCCTCCACCTCGATCTGACGACCTTTGGCAGAATCCAGCATCAGCAACGCAATTACGCTGTTGGCTTCTGCCTCGGTCCCCTCATCGTTGCGCAGCAGCACCTCTGCGTCAAAGCCCTGCATCAGTTCAAACAGCTTCATCGCCGGACGGGCGTGCATACCCAGCTTATTGGTGATCTCAACGGTCTGTTTTACGGTCATGTTTTACGTTTTTCCAGCGTGCGATGACGGGACTGAACGTTCTTGCCGCGTGAGCGGAAGTAATCGGCCAGCTGCTCGGCAATATAAACCGAGCGATGTTTACCGCCGGTACAGCCAATCGCCACCGTCAGGTAGCTACGGTTGTTGGTCTCCAGCATAGGTAACCATAGCTCAAGGTAGCTTCGCGTCTGGTAGATAAAATTGTGAACTTCTGTGTGTCTGTCGAGGAACGCCGCGACGGGCTTATCCAGACCGGTCATAGGACGCAGTTTGGGATCCCAGTGGGGGTTCGGCAGGAAGCGCACGTCGAAGACATAATCCGCATCGATCGGAATACCGTGCTTAAAGCCGAAGGATTCGAACACCATTGTCAGTTCACGCTCGCGTTTTCCCAGTAGACGGGTACGCAGCATCTCTGCCAGCTCGTGGACGGACATTTCGGAGGTGTCGACAATCAGGTCGGCGCGGGAACGCAGCGGCTCCAGCAGGTCGCTCTCCTGATCGATGGCGCTTTCCAGTGAGAGGTTTTTACTGGAGAGCGGGTGCAAACGACGCGTGTCGCTGTAGCGACGGATCAGCGTGTTACGGTCGGCGTCAAGGAACAGCAGCTGAGGCGAGAAAGCCTCCGGCAGGTTGCTCATCGCCTGCTCAAACACTTCCGGCGACTCTGGCATGTTGCGGACGTCGATACTCACTGCCGCCGAGATCTGCCTGTCCGCGAGCGTTTGAGCCAGCTCGGGCAAGAGCACCACCGGCAGGTTATCTACGCAGTAAAAGCCCATATCTTCCAGCGCGCGCAGGGCGACGGATTTCCCCGACCCTGAACGACCGCTGACGATCATCAACACCATGTTCCGTTTCTCCTCAGGGCAACAGATGTGAAGGCCATCTCCCGGTTATGCATCATCCTGATTGCCTTCTGCTTCAGTGATAATTTGATACAGCTCCTCATCACTTTGGGCTGAGCGCAGTCGACGGCAAATGGTTTTATCGGCCAGTCGCTTAGCAACCAGTGACAGCGTATGCAGATGGGTTTTCGTCTGATCGGCAGGCACCAGCAGGGCGAAGAGGAGATCGACCGGCTGATTATCAATGGCATCGAACGCGATGGGCGTTTCGAGCTGCACAAACACGCCGACGGCACGCAGGGTGTCTTCTTCCAGCTTGCCGTGCGGGATCGCGATGCCGTTGCCGATACCGGTACTGCCCATTTTTTCACGGGTCAGAATCGCTTCAAATACCAGCTGCGGCGGCAGGCCCAACTGCTTTGCGGCCAGCTCACTGATAATCTCCAGCGCACGTTTCTTGCTCTGGCAGTGAACGCCACTGCGGGTACATTCCTGGTTCAGGACATTGCTCAATTGAAGAGCGGAATCGTTGTTCATCATAATTTCACCTAAGCGCTAACTGTACAAACGGCCTGTTGTGTTTCACAACAGGCCTTCCTGCACCCGTTAACTGCCCGGACAATTAGTGTTGTTTCAGTTTATCTTTATGTTTATTGAGCTGTCGTGCAAGCTTATCAATCAAGCCGTCGATAGCCGCGTACATGTCTTGCCCTTCCGCACTCGCATGCAGTTCACCCCCGTTTACGTGCAGGGTGGCATCCGAGATATGAGTCACTTTCTCCACTTTCAACACAATATAGACCTGGTTGATCCTTTCGAAATACTGCTCTAATTTCGCGAACTTCGTGTTCAGGAAATCGCGCAGGGCCTCAGTAATTTCGACGTTTTGTCCAGTGATGTTGAGCTGCATAGTGTCTTCCTTATCGGTTGAGTCAGACCAGCTGTTTACGCTGGTTAGACGGCGGAATGGATAAAGACTCTCGGTACTTCGCAACGGTACGACGAGCCACCATAATACCCTGATCGGAGAGAAGGGTGGTCAACTTACTGTCGCTCAGTGGCTTCGCGGGGTTTTCCGCGGCGATCAACTTCTTCACCAGTGCACGGATTGCCGTTGACGAGGCTTCGCCGCCGCCTTCGGTATTCACATGGCTGGAGAAGAAATACTTAAGCTCAAAAATACCGCGCGGACTGTGCAGATACTTCTGCGTGGTCACGCGGGAAATGGTTGATTCATGCATCTCGACGGCCTGGGCGATATCTGCCAGCACCATCGGCTTCATAAATTCTTCGCCCTGCTCGAAGAACGCCTGCTGCTGTTCGACAATACAGCGGCTTACGCGCAGCAGCGTATCATTTCGGCTCTCCAGACTTTTGATCAACCATCGCGCTTCCTGAAGGTTGCTACGAATATATTGATTGTCGGAGTCGTTGCGAACGCTGGTGCACATGGAGGCGTACTGCTGGTTAATTTGCAAACGAGGGATGCTATCTGAATTCAGTTCAACCACCCAGCGACCGTTATGCTTTCGCACCAGCACGTCAGGGATCACGTATTCCGGTTCGCTGGTCTGGATCGACTGGCCGGGACGCGGATCGAGGGACTGAATTAAATTCACCGCCTCTTTCAGCACCTCTTCTTTCAGACGCGTGACGCGCATCAGCGAACGGAAATCATGGTTGGCGAGCAGATCCAGATGATCGCTGATGATTAAGCGGGCTTCGTCAATCCACGGCGTCTCTTTGGCGAACTGCGAAAGCTGGATCAGCAGGCAGTCGCGCAGATCTTTCGCCGCCACACCGACCGGGTCGAAGCGCTGGATGCGCTTTAACACGGCTTCAATTTCTTCCAGCTCAACGTCTTCGTCGCCGATGCTTTCCAGAATGTCGTCCAGCGTGACGGTCAGATAGCCTGTGTCATCCACGGCATCGACAATGGAGGTCGCAATGGCGCGATCGGTATCGGAGAACGGCGTAAGCTCCACCTGCCACATCAGGTAATCCTGCAGAGACTGGGTGGTTTCGCCCTGGTAGACCGGCAGCTCGTCGTCCTGGTAGTCTGCACGCGTTCCGGAAGGGGTACCGGCGGTGTAGAGTTCATCCCAGCTGGCATCCAGCGGAAGCTCGTCCGGCATCTCTTTTTGTTCGAGCGCATCAACGGTGTCGAGCATTTCTGCGTCTTGCGTTTGCTGGGTGTCTACCTCGTCATGAAGATCGGTTTGCTCCAGCAACGGATTGCTGTCCAGCGCCTGCTGGAGCTCCTGCTGAAGTTCTAACGTGGACAGCTGCAGCAGACGGATCGCCTGCTGGAGCTGCGGCGTCATCGCCAGTTGCTGGCTCAGCCTTAATTGCAAACCTTGCTTCATATTCAGAGCATTTTTCTCCGGTTCGGCGCTACGTTGCCTCTACCCTATCAGAGTCTGAAGTCTTCCCCAAGGTACACGCGCTTAACATGCTCATCCTGGAGGATTTGCTGCGGCGTACCGTGGGCAATCAGATGGCCCTGGCTAACAATGTAGGCGCGTTCGCAGACGGCCAGCGTTTCACGGACGTTATGGTCAGTGATAAGTACGCCAAGCCCGCTATCGCGCAGGTGCTCAATAATGCGTTTGATATCAATAACGGAAATGGGGTCAACGCCCGCGAAAGGTTCATCCAGCAGGATGAATTTCGGGTTAGCGGCCAGCGCACGTGCAATCTCAACGCGGCGACGTTCACCGCCAGAGAGCGCCTGACCGAGGCTGTCGCGAAGATGTTCAATGTGGAACTCTTCCATCAGCTCGTTCGCACGGTCGGTGCGCTGCTCGCTGGTCAGATCGTCACGGATCTGCAGCACGGCCATCAGGTTATCGAAGACGCTTAAGCGACGGAAGATTGACGCTTCCTGCGGCAGGTAGCCGATACCACGGCGTGCACGCGCGTGCAGCGGCAGCAGGCTGATGTCTTCATCGTCGATGATAATGTTACCTGCATCGCGCGGCACAATACCGACCACCATGTAGAAGGTGGTGGTTTTACCTGCACCGTTAGGGCCAAGCAGGCCCACAATTTCGCCGGAGTTGACGGTCAGACTGACATCTTCGACGACGCGGCGGCCTTTATACGCTTTCGCGAGGTTTTTAGCAGTTAATGTTGCCATAACGAATTAGTTACTCTTCTTCTGTGCCGGGGCCTGGCCTTTGCCTTTGTCCTGCAGCTGCGAAGGCACAAGCACGGTGGTGACGCGTTTCCCTTTCTCGCTGGTGGCCTGCATTTTCTGCTCTTTCACCAGGTAGGTGATCTTGTCGCCGGTAATGTTGCTGTCCAGCTGTTCCAGATAGGCGTTACCGGTCAGGATAACCAGATCCTTCGCCAGCTCGTAATGCATATGCGAGGCGCGGCCTTTTACCGGTTTGCCGTTGTCCTGCATCTGGTAGAAGGTGGCAGGGTTGCCGTAACCATCAATGATCTCTTTACCCTGCTCGCCGCCAGGGCGGGTGACCACCACTTTGTCGGCGTTAATTTTAATGGTGCCCTGGGTCATGACGACGTTGCCCGTAAAGGTGACGACGTTACCCTGCATATCAAGCGACTGGGCGTCAGACTCGATATGGATCGGCTGTTCGGTATCACCAGTCACAGCGAGCGCGGGAAGACTGGCGGCCAGCAGTGCGCTGGCGATAAGTACTTTAAGGCTGAGTTTGTTTGTTTTGAATTTCATAGGAGGTTCTAACCTTTTCAATCAGCTCGGCGTTTTTGCTGCGTAAGTTCCCGCGCATTCTCAAACCGCTGGAATTAAATGTCGTGCCGTACAATGTGACCAGATCCTGAGATGTCACGTCCTGGGTAACCAGGTTGATCTGGGCGTTATCCGTGGTGATTCTGCGCAGTTGAGCATCAGCGGTCAGGGCGATGACCTCAACATGGCCATACAGATAAAGCATACGGTCATTCGTCAGTTTTGCGCGGTCAGACTTGATTGACCACGTCGGGACTTTATCCGTATCAAAAGTGGTCATCACCGGTTTGGTAAACCACGAGACCCCATCATCTGAGAAATATTCAACGTGCTGGGCAATCAGGCGATAGTTCAGCGCACCTTCCGGGCTATATACCACGGTATCGCTGTGATCGCTTTTGTAGGTTGGATCGCTTGTGTTGACCGTATCCGGTTGCGTATCGTCACGGTCAGCGAGATTCACGCCAATCAGTACCAGTACGACAAGCGTCAGCAGAATGATAACCCAACGTCTGGTTTTACTCATATCGATTGCCCTTTGGCCTCATCAAGCTTGCCCTGCGCCAGCAGAAGCAGATCGCAGACTTCACGTACGGCACCGCGGCCACCGTTAATGTGAGTAACATAGTCAGCGCGCGGAATAAGCAGCGGATGGGCGTCGGCAACGGCGATACTCAGCCCCACCTCTGACATGACCGGCCAGTCAATCAAATCGTCGCCCACGTAGGCAACGTTTTCCGGCGCGACAGCCAGTTTCCCCAGTAAATCCCTGAAGGCCATCATTTTGTCAGACTGCCCCTGATAGAGATGGGTAATCCCCAGCGTTTCGCAGCGATCTTCTACCAGTTTAGCTTTCCGTCCTGTGATGATAGCAACTTCAATGCCTGACGTGAGGGCACAGCGAATGCCGTAGCCGTCGCGTACGTTAAATGCTTTCAGCTCTTCGCCGTTATTGCCCATATAAATCAGGCCGTCGGAGAGCACACCGTCCACATCAAGGATCAACAGGCGAATATTTTCCGCCTTTGCCATCATGTGGGTACTGACCGGGCCATAACAGGTTGCAAGGGATGCACCCGCATTACTCATTGTCTTATCCTTCATTACACTACGCCCGCGCGCAGCAGATCATGCATATGTACCACACCCAGCAGTTGGTCGCCATCGGCAACCATCACTGAGGTAATATGACGGGACTGCATCAGGTTGAGCACTTCAACCGCCAGCGTGCCGGGACGCACGCGGATGCCGCCTGACGTCATGACGTCGGCAATGCCCAGCGTGCGGACATCCACACCCATATCAAACACGCGGCGCAAGTCGCCATCGGTGAAGATCCCCTGGATTTTCATCAGGTCATCGCAGATAACCGTCATGCCCAGATTTTTTCGCGTGATTTCCAGTAACGCATCGCGCAGCGAGGCCTCTTTGCTTACGTGAGGGATCTCGTCGCCGGTGTGCATAATATCGTTGACCCGCAGCAGCAGCTTACGCCCCAGCGCGCCTCCGGGATGAGAAAGGGCGAAATCTTCGGGCGTAAAGCCGCGTGCTTCCAGTAGCGCAACGGCAAGCGCGTCGCCCATGACTAACGCCGCGGTGGTGCTGGAGGTCGGTGCCAGACCCAGCGGGCAGGCTTCTTTCGGTACTTTCACGCACAGGTGGATATCGGCGGCGCGCGCCATGCTGCTCTCCGGACGGCTGGTCATGCAAATCAGGGGCACCTGCAGCCGCTTCAGAACCGGGATCAGCGCTAAAATCTCGTTGGACTCGCCCGAGTTCGACAGGGCGATCACGACGTCCTGCGGCGTGACCATACCCAGGTCGCCGTGTGCGGCTTCACCAGGATGGACAAAAAAGGACGAGGTGCCGGTGCTGGCAAAAGTCGCCGCCATTTTGCGCCCAATGTGGCCGGATTTGCCCATACCCATCACCACGACTTTACCGGCACAGTAGAACATCTTCTCACAGGCCAGACTAAAATCCTGATTAATGTACTGATCTAACTGCGCCAGGCCTTCACGTTCAATCTCCAGAACGTCTTTACCTGCTTTCTGAAAGTCAAAACCCGGCTGCAATTCTATTTGCGACATAATGCGTTTCCGTTTACCCAGAGAGAAGAGGCGAAAGCCAGTACAGCATCGCCATCCATACGATAAAACCACCCGTCAGCAGCGCGCCTGCGCCTTTACCAATCTGTCGCTGCTTGCGCCAGCAGAGCAGGGCAAATATCACGCTCACCAGCAGCATCACGCCGTAATCGCGCGAGAAGACCATCGGGTTAAACGGCCCCGGCGCGATCAGCGCCGGCAATCCCGTGACAATCGCGATATTGAAAATGTTCGAGCCGATGATATTGCCTATCGCGATATCATCTTCGCCTTTACGCGCGCCCGCAATGGCGGTGGCGAGTTCCGGCAAGCTGGTCCCGATGGCGATCACCGTCAGGCCAATTGTCAGTTCGCTCATCGCGAAGTAATTCGCCAGCACGGTCGCGTTATCCACCACCATACGCGTGGCCATTGGCATGATGATCAGCGCGACGCCCAGCCACAGCAGGGCGACGGGTAGCGTCCCCTCACGCGGCAGTTCAGCGACATGCTCGCGCGTGAGGGTGTCATTTCCTTGTTTCTCGGCGTTACGGGCAATTTTAACGCTATACAGCAGCCAAATCGCGGCCAGCGCGAGCAGGAAAATGCCGTCATCAATACTCAACACGCCGTCATGCAGCACGTAGCCAGCCAGCAGGCTTACGACTAACATTAGCGGCAGTTCGCGGCGCAGAACATCAGAATGTACGCGAAATGGATGCAGCAGGGCGGCTAAGCCTAAAATGAGTAAAATGTTGACGATGTTTGAGCCAATCGCCGTGCCAATCGCCAGATCAACCTGGCCATGCAGCGATGCCGAGACTGAAACAATAATTTCCGGAAGAGAGGTTCCGACGCTGACCACCGTCATCCCAATGACGATAGGCGGGACGCCCAACAGCCGGCACAGGATTGATGCGGCAAACACCAAACGGTCAGCACTGTAGACCACCAAAAGTAAACCAATAATTAACAGTGCTGTTGCTAAAAGCATCAAAAGTCCTTTCTTCAGGTATACTCACCGGTCCACCGCGCAAAAATTATTGTGGGCGCTGCATACAGTCTGAGGCGTAACGAATTCCTAATTTTGACTTTATGCGCCGGAAAAGTAAAACAAATGCCAGCTTTCGCTAACCTCCACGGCTAATATTCTGTAAAAATGTGGGGTTTAGGGCTGATTTAGGCTTCATGCAAACGTGAAGCACGGTAAGAAAGGAACCATAAATGAGCCAAACGATGGCGAATTTAGTCGATGTCCGTGGCGTCAGTTTCTCTCGCGGCAACCGATTGATATTTGAAGATATTTCCCTGACCGTCCCGCGTGGCAAGATCACTGCCATCATGGGGCCATCCGGGATCGGTAAAACGACGCTGCTGCGGTTGATCGGTGGGCAAATTCCACCTGACGGCGGCGAAATCCTCTTCGACGGTGAAAACGTCCCGGCGATGTCACGTTCGCGTTTGTATACTGTCCGCAAACGGATGAGCATGCTTTTTCAGTCCGGGGCGCTGTTCACCGATATGAACGTCTTTGATAACGTAGCCTACCCGCTGCGTGAGCATACGAGCCTGCCGCCTGAGTTGCTGAAAAGCACGGTGATGATGAAGCTTGAGGCCGTTGGGCTTCGCGGAGCCGCCAAATTAATGCCGTCGGAGCTGTCTGGTGGGATGGCCCGCCGTGCCGCATTAGCGCGCGCTATCGCCTTAGAGCCTGATTTAATCATGTTCGACGAGCCGTTTGTCGGACAGGACCCCATTACCATGGGCGTGCTGGTGAAGTTAATTTCTGAGTTAAACAGCGCGCTCGGTGTAACCTGCATCGTGGTGTCACACGACGTGCCGGAAGTGCTGAGCATTGCTGATTACGCCTACATAGTGGCAGACAAAAGGATCGTCGCGCACGGCAGCGCTCAGGCGCTGCAGGAAAATTGCGATCCGCGCGTGCGGCAGTTCCTCGACGGTATTGCGGACGGGCCTGTCCCGTTCCACTATCCGGCAGGTGATTATCGTGACGATTTACTGGGAATAGGGAGTTAAGCCACTCATGCTGTTAAATGCGTTGGCCGCTCTTGGACACCGTGGCATAAAAACCATCAGGACGTTCGGGCGTGCCGGATTGATGTTATTCAACGCGCTGGTCGGCAAACCGGAATTCCGCAAGCATGCGCCGCTACTGGTGCGGCAGCTCTATAACGTCGGCGTACTGTCGATGGTTATCATCATCGTTTCCGGTCTGTTTATCGGCATGGTGCTTGGGCTGCAGGGTTACCTGGTGTTGACGACCTACAGTGCAGAAACGAGCCTCGGGATGCTGGTGGCCCTGTCCCTGCTGCGTGAGCTCGGGCCGGTGGTGGCCGCGTTGCTGTTTGCCGGACGTGCCGGCTCGGCATTAACCGCCGAAATTGGCCTGATGCGCGCCACCGAGCAGCTCTCCAGCATGGAGATGATGGCGGTCGATCCGCTGCGCCGCGTGATCTCTCCCCGCTTCTGGGCGGGAGTCATTTCGTTACCGCTGCTGACTATTCTTTTTGTCGCCGTCGGGATTTGGGGCGGTTCGCTGGTCGGCGTGCACTGGAAAGGGATCGACGCCGGGTTCTTCTGGTCCGCGATGCAGGACGCCATTGACCTGCGGATGGATCTGATCAACTGCCTGATTAAGAGCCTGGTATTTGCCGTTACGGTTACCTGGATTGCGTTGTTCAATGGTTACGACGCAATCCCTACGTCGGCGGGCATTAGCCGCGCGACAACACGTACTGTCGTTCATTCGTCGCTGGCCGTACTGGGTCTGGATTTTGTGCTCACCGCACTGATGTTTGGGAATTGAGTTCATGCAAACGAGAAAAAATGAAATTTGGGTCGGCGTATTTCTGCTTCTGGCGCTTCTGGCAGCACTCTTCATCTGCCTGCGAGCGGCGGATATCACCTCTATCCGGACTGAACCGACTTACCGTGTTTATGCCACCTTCGATAACATCGGCGGCCTGAAAGCGCGTTCACCGATCCGCATCGGTGGCGTGGTGATTGGCCGCGTGGCGGATATCACGCTTGACGAGAAAACCTATCTGCCGCGCGTCGCGATGGATATCGAAGAGCGTTACAACCACATTCCCGATACCAGTTCGCTTTCCATTCGTACCTCGGGGCTGCTGGGTGAACAATATCTGGCACTTAACGTTGGTTTCGAAGATCCCGAGCTGGGAACGACTATCCTTAAAGACGGCAGCGTGATTCAGGATACGAAATCCGCCATGGTGCTGGAGGATATGATTGGTCAATTCCTTTACAACAGTAAAGGGGATGATAAAAAATCTGACGCTGCCCCTGCGCAGAGTGAGGACCCTACCAATGTCGCACCGACGCCTGGTGCAGCGAATTAATATCAGGAGAAGTCATTCATGTTTAAACGACTATTAATGGTTGCCATGCTGGTCATCGCCCCTCTTACCGCAGCCCACGCGGCGGATCAGAGCAACCCGTACAAACTGATGGATGAGGCCGCGAAGAAAACCTTCGATCGTCTTAAAAACGAACAGCCAAAAATTCGCGCCAACCCTGACTATCTTCGCGATGTTGTCGATCAGGAACTGCTGCCGTACGTGCAGATCAAATACGCGGGTGCGCTGGTGCTGGGGCGCTATTACAAAGATGCTACCCCTGCGCAGCGTGAAGCCTACTTTGCCGCATTCCGTGAATACCTGAAGCAGGCATATGGTCAGGCGCTGGCGATGTACCACGGCCAGACGTACCAGATCGCCCCGGAGCAGCCGCTGGGTGATGCCACGATTGTACCTATTCGTGTCACTATCATCGATCCCAATGGCCGTCCGCCGGTTCGCCTGGATTTCCAGTGGCGTAAAAACAGCCAGACCGGTAACTGGCAGGCCTATGACATGATCGCCGAAGGCGTAAGCATGATCACCACTAAACAGAACGAGTGGAGTGATCTGCTGCGCACCAAGGGCATTGATGGCCTGACTGCACAGCTTCAGTCTATCTCTCGTCAGAAAATTTCCCTGGACGAGAAGAAGTAATGACGCAGCAACTTAGCTGGTCGCGTGAAGGTGAAACGTTGAAGCTTAAGGGTGAGCTGGACCAGGACCTGCTCAACCCGCTTTGGGACGCGCGCGATGACGCGATGAAGGGCGTGACGCTGGTTGATTTGAACAGCGTCACCCGCGTGGATACCGCCGGTGTTGCGATGCTGGCACATCTTGTCGCCGTGGGGAAAAAGCACGGAACGCAAGTCCGGCTTGCTGGCGCGAGCGACAATGTTGTGACCCTTGCGCAGCTCTACAATTTGCCCGACGACGTTTTACCTCGCTAACATTTTCAGTGCGTTACTTCCGAAAGCCCCGACAGTTTCACCGTCGGGGCTTTTTGCTTGTTTAAGACAACGCCACTTTGCTCTAAGATGTTGGGCTTGTTTTCACAATCAGATGATAAAGACCCCATGGAAAATAATGAAATCCAGACTGTGCTGATGAATGCACTCTCCCTTCAGGAAGCCCACGTCTCTGGCGATGGCAGTCACTTCCAGGTTATTGCTGTGGGTGAGATCTTCGACGGTATGAGTCGTGTGAAGAAACAGCAGGCTGTGTATGCGCCGCTGATGGAATACATTGCGGACAACCGCATCCACGCCCTGTCGATTAAAGCGTTCACCCCGCAAGAGTGGGCACGCGATCGCAAACTAAACGGTTTCTAAGCTGAGGGCGACAGCCCGCAGCACGGTTGAATTTATAAGAGAGCAAACAATGGACAAATTTCGTGTACAGGGGCCAACGCGTCTCCAGGGCGAAGTCACTATTTCCGGCGCCAAAAACGCCGCGCTGCCTATCCTCTTTGCGGCGCTGCTCGCCGAAGAGCCGGTAGAGATCCAGAACGTACCGAAGCTGAAAGATATCGACACGACCATGAAGTTGCTTGCTCAACTGGGTACTAAGGTGGAGCGCAATGGTTCCGTCTGGATCGACGCCAGCCAGGTTAACAACTTCTCCGCGCCCTATGATCTGGTGAAAACCATGCGTGCCTCCATCTGGGCGCTTGGTCCGCTGGTGGCGCGTTTTGGTCAGGGACAGGTTTCCCTGCCGGGCGGTTGCGCGATTGGCGCGCGTCCGGTCGATCTGCACATCTTTGGCTTAGAGAAGCTGGGCGCAGAGATCAAGCTCGAAGAAGGTTACGTTAAGGCGTCCGTGAACGGTCGTCTGAAAGGCGCGCACATCGTCATGGACAAAGTGAGCGTGGGCGCAACGGTGACCATTATGTCTGCGGCAACGCTGGCGGAAGGTACCACCATCATCGAAAACGCCGCACGCGAGCCGGAAATTGTGGATACCGCAAACTTCCTCGTGGCGCTGGGCGCGAAAATTTCAGGTCAGGGCACCGATCGCATCACCATTGAGGGCGTAGATCGCCTGGGCGGCGGCGTGTACCGCGTGCTGCCGGACCGTATCGAAACCGGTACCTTCCTGGTGGCCGCTGCGATTTCCGGCGGGAAAATCACCTGCCGCAATGCACAGCCAGATACTCTGGACGCCGTGCTGGCGAAACTGCGTGATGCGGGCGCCGATATCGAAATTGGTGAAGACTGGATCAGCCTGGACATGCACGGCAATCGCCCTAAAGCGGTCAACGTGCGTACCGCTCCGCACCCGGCTTTCCCGACCGATATGCAGGCGCAGTTCACCCTGCTGAACCTGGTGGCCGAAGGGACGGGCTTTATTACCGAGACCATCTTTGAAAACCGCTTTATGCACGTACCGGAACTGATCCGTATGGGCGCGCATGCGGAAATCGAAAGCAATACGGTGATCTGCCACGGCGTTGAAAAACTGTCTGGTGCGCAGGTGATGGCAACCGATCTGCGTGCGTCTGCAAGCCTGGTGCTGGCAGGTTGTATTGCGGAAGGGACTACCGTTGTCGATCGTATCTACCACATCGATCGTGGCTATGAGCGTATTGAAGATAAACTGCGCGCACTGGGTGCTAATATCGAGCGTGTGAAGGGCGAGTAATCGTTCCGGCAGCCCCCTGCCAGAGATGGTCGGGGGATTGCTGTTCCTGTCAAAATGCGCGTGTTACCTCAACAGCGCTTCATGTCGTTTTTTTCTGGCGCATCATGCGCGTTCTGTCGATAAACTCATGGGTAACGGGATCGTGGTAGCGTGACGGCCAGATTACCCACGGCTGGGTGTCCAGCGCGGTGGCGATAATCAATTCACCCTTAGGCCATGGTCGTGTCAGTGCGTTTGCCAGTGTGGAAGAACTGAGCCCGTTGCGACGCGACTCTGCAGCCAGAGATGTCCCTTTTTTGCGAAGTGCCGCAATAATATCAGCCGAATGCCAGTCGATAAATTTCGTATCCATTGAAGCTGTCCTTGTGTTCATGTTCACCCATGCCATTTCTCCTGAAATGACGGGGTTACTATACCGTCTTCGAACAGCGGTTCTAAAAAGTTCGAGTTACTGGAAGCAATATTCAGAATAAGACATGACTTTATTCATGCGGCCTGTAAACCGATGATTTAACGTGAAAATGGAGTTTTTAAGAACGTACTGGAAGCTCCCTGCGCGGCGGCAGGGAGCCCGGGGAAGGGGATTAACGATCGCGTTGAACGGCGATGTGGGCAAGGCCAATAAGCGCATCGCGCCATGGGCTGTCCGGGATCACCTGAAGTGCTGCAATGGCTTTATCGGCTTCTTCTTCGGCACGCTGACGCGTCCATTCAAGTGAACCGCTGATCGCCATGGCTTCCAGGACAGGTTCCAGAAGATGTCGACCATTTCCCTGCTCGATCGCTTCACGGATCATTTTTGCCTGCTCGGGTGTACCGTTGCGCATGGCGTGTAGCAGCGGCAGGGTCGGTTTGCCTTCGTTCAGGTCGTCGCCGACGTTTTTGCCCAGCGTCTCGCCATCGGCACTGTAGTCCAGTAGATCGTCAATCAGCTGGAACGCGGTGCCAAGATAGCGGCCATAGTCCTGAAGCCCTTTTTCCTGGACGTCGGTGCAGCCGCCGAGGATACCGGAACACTGAGCCGCTGCTTCAAACAGACGCGCGGTCTTGCTGTAAATCACGCGCATGTAGCTCTCTTCGGTAATGTCCGGATCGTTGACGTTCATTAGCTGCAGCACTTCGCCTTCGGCGATCACGTTCACCGCTTCAGACATCACTTCCAGCACCTTCAGCGAGCCGAGGCTGGTCATCATCTGGAAAGCACGGGTATAGATAAAATCACCCACCAGTACGCTTGCCGCATTGCCAAACGCGGCGTTAGCCGTGGCTTTGCCGCGACGCATGTCAGATTCATCCACAACGTCATCATGAAGGAGCGTGGCGGTGTGGATAAACTCGATCAGCGCCGCGATTGTCACATGGGCATTTCCCTGATAGCCAACGGCTCTTGCGGCCAGAATGGCAATCATCGGGCGAATGCGTTTACCGCCGCCGCTGACGATGTAATAGCCCAACTGATTGATCAGTTGAACGTCAGAGTTGAGTTGTTCCAGGATTGCTGCATTCACACCCGCCATATCTTGCGCGGTTAACTCGTTGATTTTATCTAAATTCATCGCAAAAGCCGGGCTTTTTATCCTGTTTATCCCACGGGATGTGGGTTCACAAAGGGTTTCGGTTTATCAATAGTATCGCTGATTGTACTGAAAAAACGGCGCAGATAAACGTTACCGTACGTGTTGTGTTTTTTTTCTTCATCTATTGATGGTAGCACTTGTCAAAGGCTCGCGTTTTGCGTAATATTCGCGCCCTATTGTGAATATTTATAGCGCACTCTGAATCATACGAGGATGTGCGCGGAAGCGGAGTTTATATGTACGCGGTTTTCCAAAGTGGTGGTAAACAACACCGAGTAAGCGAAGGTCAGACCGTTCGCCTGGAAAAGCTGGACATCGCAACTGGCGAATCTGTTGAATTCGCTGAAGTTCTGATGATCGCAAACGGTGAAGAAGTCAAAATCGGCGTTCCTTTCGTTGATGGCGGCGTTATCAAAGCTGAAGTTGTTGCACACGGTCGTGGCGAGAAAGTTAAAATCGTTAAGTTTCGTCGTCGTAAGCACTACCGTAAGCAGCAGGGCCACCGTCAGTGGTTCACTGATGTGAAAATTACTGGCATCAGCGCCTAAGACCTGAGGAGAGATTTAAATGGCACATAAAAAGGCTGGCGGCTCCACACGTAACGGTCGCGATTCAGAAGCTAAACGCCTTGGCGTTAAGCGTTTCGGTGGCGAATCCGTTCTGGCGGGTAGCATCATCGTTCGTCAACGTGGTACCAAATTCCACGCTGGCAACAACGTAGGTTGCGGTCGTGACCACACTCTGTTTGCTAAAGCAGACGGTAAAGTGAAATTTGAAGTTAAAGGCCCGAACAACCGTAAATACATCAGCATCGTTGCTGAGTAAGGTTTTCTCGGTCCGGTAACGGATTAAAGCCCCGCAACGTGTTGCGGGGCTTTTTACATTGGAAACCCGGAAAATTTTCTGTAGGGAAAACGGGCATGAAGCAGCAGGCCGGCATTGGTATTCTTTTGGCGCTGACCACCGCGATGTGTTGGGGTGCATTGCCAATTGCAATGAAGCAGGTTCTGGAAGTGATGGAGCCGCCGACGGTGGTGTTTTATCGCTTTTTGATGGCGAGTATTGGCCTCGGTGCCATTCTGGCGATCAAGGGCAAGCTTCCGCCGCTGCGCCTCTTCCGTAAACCGCGCTGGCTGGTATTACTGGCTATCGCGACGGGCGGGCTGTTCGGGAACTTCATTCTGTTCAGCTCTTCCCTGCAGTATCTTAGCCCCACGGCGTCGCAGGTGATTGGTCAACTTTCACCGGTGGGCATGATGGTCGCCAGCGTCTTCATCCTCAAAGAGAAGATGCGCGGGACGCAGATTGTGGGGGCGAGTATGTTGCTCTGCGGGCTGGTGATGTTCTTCAACACCAGCCTGATTGAGATTTTCACCCGGCTGACGGATTACACCTGGGGTGTGATTTTTGGCGTGGGTGCAGCAACGGTCTGGGTGAGTTACGGCGTCGCGCAAAAGGTGTTATTGCGCCGCCTGGCCTCACAGCAGATCCTCCTTTTGTTGTACACTTTGTGTACAATAGCACTGTTGCCGTTAGCAAAACCGGGTGTGATTACCCAACTGAGCGACTGGCAGCTGGCGTGTCTCATTTTTTGTGGGCTAAACACGCTGGTCGGTTATGGCGCGCTGGCCGAAGCAATGGCGCGCTGGCAGGCAGCGCAGGTGAGCGCATTAATCACGCTGACTCCGCTGTTTACGCTGTTATTTTCAGATTTGTTATCAATGGCCTGGCCCGATGTTTTCGTCAGACCGATGCTCAACCTGTTGGGCTATCTCGGTGCGTTTGTCGTGGTTGCGGGCGCGATGTATTCCGCCATTGGTCATCGTCTCTGGGGGCGCTGGCGCAAAAATGAAGCGGTTGTAACGATCCCCCGCTCAGGCGAATGATTTACGGAGAAGTAAAATGAAGTTTGTTGATGAAGCGACGATTCTGGTCGTTGCAGGTGATGGCGGTAACGGTTGTGTCAGCTTCCGCCGTGAAAAATATATTCCACGTGGCGGCCCTGACGGCGGCGACGGCGGAGATGGCGGCGACGTGTGGCTTGAGGCGGATGAAAACCTCAACACGCTGATCGACTACCGTTTCGAAAAATCTTTCCGCGCTGAACGTGGTCAAAACGGCCAGAGCCGTGACTGTACCGGTAAACGCGGTAAAGACGTGGTCATTAAAGTGCCTGTCGGGACCCGCGTTATCGATCAGGGTACCGGAGAAACCATGGGTGACATGACCAAACACGGTCAGCGCCTGATGGTGGCAAAAGGCGGATGGCACGGTCTGGGCAACAGCCGTTTTAAATCCTCCGTGAACCGTGCTCCTCGTCAGAAAACCATGGGTACGCCGGGTGACACGCGCGATCTGCAGCTTGAACTGATGCTGCTGGCTGACGTGGGTATGCTGGGTATGCCAAATGCAGGTAAATCAACCTTCATTCGTGCCGTGTCTGCCGCGAAGCCGAAAGTGGCAGATTATCCCTTCACCACGCTGGTACCAAGCCTGGGCGTTGTCCGCATGGACCACGAAAAGAGCTTCGTGGTAGCGGATATTCCGGGCCTGATCGAAGGCGCGGCAGAGGGCGCGGGTCTGGGGATTCGCTTCCTGAAGCACCTTGAGCGTTGCCGTGTCCTGCTGCATATCATCGATATTAACCCTATTGATGAATCCGATCCGGTGGATAACGCCCGTATCATTATTGGCGAGCTGGAAAAATACAGCGAAAAACTGGCAGGCAAGCCGCGCTGGCTGGTCTTTAACAAGATCGACCTGATGGACAAAGCGGAAGCTGAAGCCAAAGCGAAAGCCATTGCTGAAGCGATGGGTTGGGAAGATAAATACTACCTGATCTCTGCGGCAAGCCAGATTGGCGTGAAAGATCTCTGCTGGGATGTGATGAACTTTATCATCGAAAACCCAATCGTTCAGGCTGAAGAAGTGAAACAGCCAGAAAAAGTCGAATTCATGTGGGATGACTACCACCGCCAGCAGCTCGAAGAGCAGGAAGCGGAAGAAGATGATGAAGACTGGGACGATGACTGGGATGAAGATGACGAAGAAGGCGTCGAGTTCATCTACAAGCATTGATTCCTGCAAGAAGCCCCTGTTAAGGGGCTTTTTTTTATCCTAACCTCGAAGGCAGCCAGCAACTGGCAATTAAGCCGCCTTGAGGGCCGTTCTCCAGCGTTAATTGCCCGTGGTGGAGCTGAACGATACGCTGCACGATGCTCAGCCCCAGGCCGCTTCCACCGTAGCGCTGGTCAAGACGTCTGAACGGTTCGGTGATTGACTGGCGATGCGCTTCGTCGATGCCCGGCCCCTCATCAATCACACTGACCTGCGTTCCCCCGTCCCGCTCGGTGAGCTTCACCTCAATGGTCGTCCCCACAGGGCTGTAGCGGGAGGCATTCTCCAGCAGGTTCCTCAGCATCAGGCGCAGCAGGACAGGGTCTCCCTGCACCGTAAGCGCGCTGTCAGCGGGCCATATCACCTTGTGCTCTTTGGCTTCATGCTCAAGGCTTAGCGGGGCAATGATGTTTGTGGTCCAGTTGACGGTATCGTAATGCCCGCTGGCCATCGCCTGCCCGGCGCGGGCCAGCATCAGCAGTTGTTCTACGGTATGCATGAGCTGGTCGATGCGGCTTATCAGCGGGGCCGCCTGAGGTGAGCCGGATTGCGCCATCAGCTCCAGATGCAGCCGGATACCGGCAAGCGGCGTTCGCAGTTCGTGGGCCGCGTCAGCGGTGAACAGGCGCTCCTGCTGAATAGTGTGATCCAGACGCGCCAGCAGCTGATTTAATGAAGTCGTGACCGCACCAATCTCTTCCATATCAGAATACATGGGCAGAGGGGTGAGATTATCCGCCGAGCGGTTGGCGAGGCTGACGCGCAGCTTATTGAGTGGTCGGGTTATCCAGGTCACTGCCCAGAACGAAAACAGAAGGGTAAAGCCGACCATGACCAGCGAGGGGACCAGCAGCGAAGCAATGGCCTCGCGGATCTCTTTTTCGACGTGGCTGTTACGCGCTTTCGCCGACAGGGTTTCACTGACCAGAAAGCCAATCTGCTCGCGGCTCTCATGCCACAGCCAAATCACGCTGATCAACTGGAAAAATAACAGGATAACCGCCAGCAACACCATTAATCGCCGACGCATGCTGTTCATTTCTGACTCTCAAGGCGATAGCCTACGCCGCGCACGGTTTTAATTCTGTCCTTGCCGAGCTTGCGCCGCAGGTTATGAATGTGAACTTCAAGGGTGTTAGAACCTGGATCGTCCTGCCAGGAGTAAATGTCCTGCTGCAGCGTTTCACGGTGCACCGTCTGCCCGCTGCGCATAATCAGGCGGGTCAGGAGGGCGAACTCTTTTGGCGTGACTTCAACGGGCTGAGACTGGCGCAGCACCTGCTGGGTTTGCAGATTGAGCGTGATGTCTCCGTCGG
Source organism: Enterobacter cancerogenus (assembly GCF_019047785.1). NCBI lineage: Bacteria > Pseudomonadati > Pseudomonadota > Gammaproteobacteria > Enterobacterales > Enterobacteriaceae > Enterobacter > Enterobacter cancerogenus. Next base: position 3,280,329 of record NZ_CP077290.1, read on the forward strand.
TCAGTAGATTATCGCTGTGCCCCTGATAGCGGCGGATAAGCGCCCGCACGCGGGCCTGAAGCTCTGCCAGCGCAAAGGGTTTTACCAGATAGTCATCAGCGCCCGAGTCGAGGCCGTTAATGCGGTCTTCAATGGCATCGCGCGCCGTGAGGATCAGCACCGGGTTTTCAACGCCCCGGCGACGCCACTGGCTTAACAGTGTGGCACCGTCTTTATCTGGCAGGCCCAAATCAAGGATCACCAGGCTGTACTCGCCGCTCTGGATCAGGGCGTCCGCTTCTGCTGCCGTCGCGGCACAATCGAGCGCATAGCCCTCATTGGCCAGCGCGAGCGCCAGCCCTTCCTGCAATAACAGATCGTCTTCAACTATCAGGAGTTTCATCTCAGTTTGTTCTGCCTTTTATCCTTTCAATTTCATGATTATGGCAGAAAGGAAGACTCGTGCCTTGCTGCATTCTGCCTTTAATCTTAATAAAATCCTAATTTATTTTAAATGAATAGTGAGGCTTTGACTCAAAAGATATACTAATAATCTTTTTCATAAACTGTCATTGTCAGTAGCGTCCAGTAATTAACGAGTAATAGAATGGAATCTTTTAGTTTATTAATGCTTTCTGTATGCTTTATTTTCTGTGCAACGGCTGTTTACCGATATAAATCTCAACAAAATGCTTACATTTCAGTATTCATTTTTGTACTGACCGTTGTCTCTGTCTTACTGGATTGTTTCTGGGTCGTGTGTCAGTACTTTACCGGTGATGGGGTCAACGAGTCCGTTCTTTACACGCTGACGACAACCATGGAAGGCGGTGAAATTAATGATTACATTTTTCCATCAATATTAGCAATTCTGTTTTGTGTTGTAACCATTATTGTCATTCATAGAATCTTATTTCATGGTGACTCGGGTAAAAAACAAAGCTGGACTTACGCGTTTTTAGCGACGTGCTGCAGTGTCCTTGCATTGCTGATATCACCAGCATTTTCACAAATTAGCAGAAATACATTACTGGCAGAAAAAATAGATGGATCTGATTTTAATGAGTATTTTATTAATGAGATCAGTCAGATAGAAAAGCCAAAATTCAATCTGGTCTATATCTATGGTGAAAGTCTGGAACGCACTTATTTTAATAATGACGTGTTTCCTGACTTGCTGCCCGATTTGAATAAGTTTCGTGAAAAAAGTATGGATTTTTCCGATACATTACAAATGCCAGCCACCGATTTTACCATCGCCGGTATTGTTGCTTCGCAATGTGGGCTACCATTATTTAAACCCACGGCGTTTAATGGCCAAAACACAGCCAGTAGTTTTTATCCTGAAAGTCATTGCCTTGGCGATATACTCAGCGCATCAGGTTATGAGACGTATTTTTATCAAGGCGCCAACCTGCACTTCGCTGATAAAGATGCTTTTTTTAAGGTTCACGGCATAAAGCATGTATGGGGTCTTACTGAATCCGGCCTGCAGGATAATTTTGACGTGCAAAATAACTGGGGGCTTTATGACAACGTGGTGCTGGATAAAGCCTGGGAAAAATTCAGCGAATTATCCTCCTCAGGCCAGCGTTTCGCACTGTTCACGCTGACAGTCGATACGCATCCTCCTAAAGGCTATATTTCACCCGGTTGCAGTAAGAAAAATTACCAGATTGATGGGCGCTCGGTTGAAGCGTTAAGCGCTGTGCTGTGCAGTCAGGAAGATATTGCCCGGTTTGTTGAACGCATCCAATCCTCTCCCTGGGCCCGTAACACGATTATTGTTCTTTCATCAGATCATCTGGCTATGCCTAGCACGGCGGTTTCAGTCGACTATCTGAACAAACTCGAGCGTCGGGATCTGTTTTTCGTCCTTGGACCCCAGGTGAAACCTGGTGTAAAAGCGCAGCCCAGAACTACCCTGGATAACGGTGCGACCGTTCTTGACCTGTTGGGTGGGGGAACAAAAATAGGTCTGGGAAGGAGTTCCGCCAGCGAAAAATCTCTCGCGGAAAGCGTACCCGACTTCAAGAATAAGCTTTACGCATGGGGCGATAGCATACGTAACCTCTGGGGGACGCCAAACCATATCGATCGTTTTACCGTTAATACTCGAGAAAAGACATTTTCGTTCAGCGGCCGTACCTACCCCTTGCCGATAGTCATTGATATCAAAAAGGATCAAGTATTGCCTGTCATAGATGATGACAGTCGAGACATCTCATTAAGGCAATCGCTGGCGTATTTATCCGAAGGCGAAAAATTTATATGGGTAGATAAATGTTTCCATCCAGGAACCGTCTGGATGAACAGTCTGGTGCTTTCTGAAGCGTGGTGCGTGACTCAGGGGAGAGCTGGTGGAAATATCGTAGTCAAAAAAATCGATGGTAAGAAATATGACGGCAAAGTGAATACTGATGATACGCCGACAAATACCGCGCGCTATCAGCGTGAGCAGGCGCTGTTGAAAGTGAATCCTGAAGATATTCGTTATGTCTCTGATACTTTCAAATTTGGTCTGGATGGCAGACCTGATTTCATCGAAAACATGATGGGGATTGGTCGACAAGAACCCTGGGGGCGCTGGTCGGATGCGCTTACTTCTCCTATGGTGATGCTGTTATATAAATCGCCTTTTCCTCAGAAATTTGATGTAGAAATTGAAGCGAAAGCCTATGGCAAAAATATCAATGCTCCGGTAGCAATTACCATCGGAGATCAGACGCAATACGCTAAATTCGGGGAAAATCCGACTCGCGTGACCCTTCATTACACGGGGGATATGTACTCACGTTTGATCACCCTTACTCCGCCTGAGCCAATACTAAGCCGTGAAGGCAGCATATTAGGGCAAAGTTTCACCTCACCCGTCAGAAAGATAGGTATAGGGCTGGTTGAAATAAAAATTGTGCCAGTAGCAGGAACGGCTGAGCGGAAATGAAGTATAGCGGTGGCCTGCACGCTATACAGGCCACCGTCATCGTCAATTATTTTGATAAATGTCTTTGTATAGCCTGCTTTCGAAGCGCACCAGAGGAATGCGACGATTACGCTGGTCTGCTGGTTCGACGGCATAGCCGGAAAGATACTGTACGAACGCCATGCGTTGTCCACTGGCGGTCGTGATAAAGCCTGCCAGGTTATACACGCCCTGCAGCGAGCCTGTTTTAGCCGAGACCTTTCCATCCACTCCCGCAGCATGAAGCCCGGCGCGGTACTGAAGGGAGCCATCGTGCCCGGCAAGCGGCAGCATCGTAATAAAGTTTAGTTCAGTGTCGTGCTGTGCAATGTACTGCAGCACCTGCATCATGGTCGCGGGGGAGATCAGGTTATGGCGTGACAGCCCTGAACCATCGACGGCAATCGTATTGCCAAGGTCGATCCCCGCCTGCTGGCGCAGGATCTGCCGTACAGCGTCAGACCCCGCACGCCAGGTACCCGGCACGCCGAAACGCGCATGGCCAATCATGCGGAACACCGTATCCGCGATCATATTGTCCGATTTTTTCAGCATAATCCTAAGCAGATCGTGCAGCGGCGCGGACTGTTTGCTGGCGATGACGTTACCCGACTGATTAACCTGCGTCTGGCGCAGCAGGGTGCCAGAATAGGTAATTCCGGCCTGTTTGAGTTCGTCTTTAAGAATGGCACCTGCGTAACCCGCGCCATCCTGAATAGCAAAGGCCAGCGGCAGCGGGTCGGCACGCTGCGTCAGGCAGCCGGTGAGCGTGTAGCGGTTTAAATCACCCGGGACGACGTCAAGCTCACAGTACTGCGCATCCGGCGATCCTTTTGCCAGCGTACGCACCTGGCTGAACATCGTGACCGGGTAGTAAGAGGCGACACGAATAAAGGCTAAATCATTCGGCTTTGGTGCGCTGTAAAGCGACACGGAGAAACAGTTACGGTCAACGATAGCCGCGGCTGGCGGGGCACTAAAGCACTGCGTCATGTCGTTCCACGGCCAGCCTGGGGCTTTATCATGGCTGGCAAAAATCGAGGTGTCGATCAGTACGTTGCCATCGATCTTTTGCACACCAGATTTTTTCAGCACCGCCACCATGTTGCGAATATCCTGGCGCTTGAACGTTGGGTCGCCGCCGAACCGGGCGATAAGATCGCCTTTCAGCTCGCCACCGTCGATGTTACCTTTGGTCTCAAGGGTGGTGGTAAAGCGGAAGTCAGGACCAAGCTGAAGCAGCGCGGCGAGGGCGGTGATCACCTTTTGGGTACTGGCAGGCAGCGCCATCTGTTGACTGTGATAGTCAATATCGGGTGCCTGTGCTCCAACCTTCTGCACCATCAGCGCAAGGTTAGCCCCTGCGGGCAGCTGGTTAATGTACTCATCAACATTCGCGGCCTGAACGGTGAACGTGATACTGGTAGTCAATCCGATGATAAATCTGGAAAATCGCATAGTCTCGCGCTAACAACCCGAAAACAAACCGTCATACTACGGTGCATGGCACTGCAAAGTAAACGATGACCCATAGTGAACTTCGCGGTAAAATGCGTATCAAATTGAAAAATTGCTGCTGACCTGGGACTTTGTTCCCGGGTCGGTTTTCTTTTTGCTTCTGGCCCGCTCATGGTTGGATGTACATGGGCGCAGGGGCCGGAGCAGGTGACGCTGCTCCCAACAGGAATGTTCAAGAGGTATAACAAATGCAAGCTATTCCGATGACCTTACGTGGCGCAGAAAAACTGCGCGAAGAGCTGGATTTCCTTAAATCCGTACGTCGCCCTGAAATCATTGCCGCTATCGCGGATGCGCGTGAGCACGGCGACCTGAAAGAAAATGCTGAATACCACGCCGCGCGTGAGCAGCAGGGCTTTTGCGAAGGCCGTATTAAAGATATCGAAGCGAAGCTGTCTAATGCGCAGGTTATCGATATCACCAAAATGCCAAACAATGGTCGCGTGATTTTCGGCGCTACCGTTACCGTGCTGAACCTGGACAACGACGAAGAGCAGAAATACCGCATCGTTGGGGATGACGAAGCTGACTTTAAGCAGAACCTCATCTCGGTAAACTCGCCGATTGCGCGCGGTCTGATTGGCAAAGAGCAGGACGATGTTGTCGTCATCCGCACTCCGGGTGGTGAAGTGGAATACGAAATTATTAAGGTTGAATACCTGTAATTCGCATCTCCGATAAGATGTTGATACATTGTAAAGATAAGAAAAAGGCCGCATAGCGGCCTTTTATCAACTTAAGTAGCGTGGCATTTTGCTCACCTGCTGACAGAAATCCCTCGTTTTACACAGAAAATGTGTTCGATTCAGGATATCCTTAGCGTGGCAGCGAGATTTTACGCTCTTTAGATGGGCGATAGAGCACCAGCGTTTTACCGATGACCTGTACATTACAGGCGCCGGTTTCGCGCACGATGGCTTCCACGATCAGGTTTTTAGTGTCTCTGTCTTCAGAGGCGATTTTCACCTTGATCAGCTCGTGGTGTTCCAGCGCTTGTTCAATCTCGGCAAGCACCCCTTCGGTCAAACCATTGTTGCCAAGCATAACTACCGGCTTGAGCGGATGTGCCAGACCTTTAAGGTGCTGTTTTTGTTTAGTACTCAGATTCATCGTATATTTTTGCTTACGTTGGGATTGAAAACGGTTCATTCTACCGCCATCTCCCTAATATCGCCAAATAGCTGCGTAGAAATTTACGTCACAGGCAAGCAACGATGAACCAGGACGGAAATGTTAAATGACAGGTAAAAAGCGTTCTGCCAGCTCAAGCCGCTGGCTACAGGAACACTTTAGCGATAAATATGTTCAACAGGCGCAGAAAAAGGGGTTGCGTTCCCGCGCCTGGTTTAAACTTGATGAAATACAGCAAAGTGACAAACTTTTTAAGCCGGGAATGACGGTTGTCGATCTCGGTGCAGCACCTGGCGGATGGTCTCAGTATGCGGTTACGCAAATCGGCGGAACGGGCCGAATCATCGCATGCGATCTTTTACCAATGGATCCTATCGTTGGTGTGGACTTCCTTCAGGGCGACTTTCGTGATGAATTAGTACTGAAAGCGTTACTTGATCGTGTAGGTGACAGTAAGGTCCAGGTTGTCATGTCTGATATGGCACCAAATATGTGTGGAACACCGGCGGTGGATATCCCCCGCGCCATGTATCTGGTGGAGCTAGCGTTAGAAATGAGTCGTGATGTACTAGCGCCTGGTGGTAGTTTTGTTGTGAAGGTGTTTCAGGGCGAAGGTTTCGAGGAGTATCTTAAGGAAATTCGCTCCCTGTTTGCGAAGGTCAAAGTTCGTAAGCCGGACTCTTCCCGGGCTCGTTCTCGAGAAGTGTATATTGTAGCGACCGGGCGAAAATGATAACCGGTGGATTTCAAACGAAAGTTTGAATGACACTGGATATAGAGTATCCTGACGCTGTTTTTAACACAGTTGTAATATGAGGTTAATCCCTTGAGTGACATGGCGAAAAACCTAATACTCTGGCTGGTCATTGCCGTTGTGCTGATGTCAGTATTCCAGAGCTTTGGGCCCAGCGAGTCGAATGGCCGCAAGGTGGATTATTCTACCTTCCTGCAGGAGGTCAATCAGGACCAGGTTCGCGAAGCGCGTATCAACGGACGTGAGATCAACGTTACCAAGAAAGATAGTAACCGTTACACGACCTACATCCCGGTGAACGATCCTAAGCTGCTTGATAACCTTCTGACTAAAAACGTCAAAGTGGTTGGTGAGCCGCCAGAAGAACCAAGCCTGCTGGCTTCTATCTTCATCTCCTGGTTCCCGATGCTGCTTCTTATTGGCGTCTGGATCTTCTTTATGCGTCAGATGCAGGGCGGCGGTGGCAAAGGTGCCATGTCGTTCGGTAAGAGCAAGGCGCGTATGCTAACGGAAGACCAGATCAAGACCACCTTTGCCGACGTTGCAGGTTGTGACGAAGCGAAAGAAGAGGTGGGCGAGCTGGTTGAATACCTGCGCGAGCCGAGCCGTTTCCAGAAGCTGGGCGGTAAGATCCCGAAAGGCGTGCTTATGGTTGGCCCTCCGGGTACCGGTAAAACCCTGCTGGCGAAAGCCATCGCAGGCGAAGCGAAGGTGCCGTTCTTTACTATTTCAGGTTCTGACTTCGTTGAAATGTTCGTGGGTGTCGGTGCATCTCGTGTGCGTGACATGTTCGAGCAGGCCAAGAAAGCAGCACCGTGCATTATCTTCATCGATGAAATCGATGCCGTAGGCCGCCAGCGTGGCGCAGGCCTGGGCGGCGGTCACGATGAACGTGAACAGACGCTGAACCAGATGCTGGTTGAGATGGACGGCTTTGAAGGTAACGAAGGTATCATCGTTATCGCGGCAACTAACCGTCCGGACGTTCTTGACCCTGCGCTTCTGCGTCCAGGTCGTTTCGACCGTCAGGTTGTGGTCGGTCTGCCGGATGTTCGCGGCCGTGAACAGATTCTGAAAGTTCACATGCGTCGCGTACCGCTGGCACCTGATATCGACGCGGCAATTATCGCGCGTGGTACCCCGGGCTTCTCCGGTGCGGACCTGGCGAACCTGGTCAACGAAGCGGCGCTGTTTGCTGCTCGCGGCAACAAGCGCGTCGTGTCCATGGTCGAGTTCGAAAAAGCGAAAGACAAAATCATGATGGGTGCGGAACGTCGCTCCATGGTGATGACGGAAGCGCAGAAAGAGTCCACGGCATATCACGAAGCAGGCCATGCGATTATTGGTCGCCTGGTACCGGAACACGATCCGGTGCATAAAGTGACGATTATTCCGCGCGGTCGTGCGCTGGGCGTGACGTTCTTCCTGCCGGAAGGCGATGCAATCAGCGCCAGCCGTCAGAAGCTGGAAAGCCAGATTTCGACCCTGTACGGTGGTCGTCTGGCGGAAGAGATTATCTACGGTGTGGAACATGTTTCGACCGGTGCGTCCAACGATATTAAAGTGGCGACAAACCTGGCGCGTAACATGGTGACTCAGTGGGGCTTCTCCGACAAACTCGGTCCGCTGCTGTATGCAGAGGAAGAGGGTGAAGTATTCCTGGGCCGTTCCGTCGCGAAAGCCAAACATATGTCCGATGAAACTGCACGTATCATCGACCAGGAAGTGAAAGCGCTGATCGAACGTAACTACGCTCGCGCACGTCAGATCCTGAACGACAATATGGACATCCTGCATTCGATGAAAGATGCGCTCATGAAATATGAGACCATCGATGCTCCGCAGATTGACGACCTGATGGCACGTCGCGAAGTGCGTCCGCCAGCGGGCTGGGAAGACCCAGGCGCTTCCAACAATTCTGACAACAATGGCACCCCGCGTGCACCGCGTCCGGTCGATGAACCGCGTACGCCAAACCCGGGTAACACCATGTCAGAACAGTTGGGCGACAAGTAAGTCACTGCTGTTGATGCGTTTGTCTTAACTTCAAACCCTGGAGCTTGCTCCGGGGTTTTTCTTTTTCGCTAAACCATATAGATACCAGGGATTTTTGCCATGAAACTTTTCGCCCAGGATTCGCATCTTGAACTCTCACATCCTCATGTGATGGGTATCCTGAATGTTACCCCTGACTCCTTCTCCGACGGCGGTACGCACAACACGCTTATTGAGGCGGTTAAGCACGCGAATTTGATGATCAATGCGGGTGCCACCATCATTGATGTTGGCGGGGAGTCCACGCGTCCGGGGGCGGCGGATGTTTCAGTAGACGAAGAGTTGGCGCGCGTGGTGCCGGTGGTTGAGGCGATTGCGCAACGTTTTGAGGTATGGATTTCTGTCGATACATCAAAGCCTGAAGTGATTCGCGAAGTGGCGAGAGTGGGTGCTCACATCATCAATGACATTCGCTCGCTGACCGAGCCGGGCGCGCTGGAGGCGGCGGCAGAAACCGGTTTACCGGTGTGCCTGATGCATATGCAGGGGCAGCCGAAAACGATGCAGGAAGCGCCTAAGTACGACGATGTCTTTGCCGATGTAAATCGCTTCTTTATTGACCATATCGCACGCTGTGAACGTGCCGGCATCCCAAAAGAGAAATTGCTGCTCGACCCGGGGTTCGGTTTCGGTAAAAATCTTTCACACAACTATGCACTGCTTGCACGCTTGTCCGAATTCCATCATTTCGGCCTTCCGCTGCTGGTTGGTATGTCGAGAAAGTCGATGATCGGACAATTGCTGAATATCGGACCGAGTGAGCGTCTCAGCGGCAGCCTCGCTTGTGCGGTAATTGCAGCGATGCAGGGAGCACACATTATTCGCGTCCATGACGTAAAAGAAACAGTAGAAGCCATGCGCGTGGTAGAAGCCACCCTGGCTGCCAAGGAAAACAAACGCTATGAGTAATCGTAAATATTTTGGTACCGATGGTATCCGTGGGCGCGTTGGCGATGCTCCAATCACTCCTGATTTTGTTCTGAAGCTGGGTTGGGCGGCAGGTAAGGTGCTGGCGCGTCACGGCTCGCGTAAGATTATCATCGGTAAAGATACCCGTATTTCAGGCTATATGCTGGAATCTGCGCTTGAAGCAGGTCTGTCGGCTGCGGGGCTTTCCGCCTCCTTTACAGGCCCAATGCCGACGCCGGCCGTAGCCTATCTGACTCGCACCTTCCGCGCGGAAGCGGGGATTGTCATTTCAGCTTCGCACAACCCATTCTATGACAACGGCATCAAGTTCTTCTCCATCGATGGCACTAAGCTGCCGGATGAAGTTGAAGAAGCCATTGAAGCCGAAATGGAAAAAGAGATCACCTGCGTGGACTCCGCAGAGCTGGGTAAAGCGAACCGCATCGTCGATGCCGCTGGCCGCTATATTGAGTTTTGCAAAGGCACCTTCCCGAATGAACTGAGCCTTGCCCACCTTAAAATCGTGGTGGACTGCGCCAACGGTGCGACCTACCACATTGCGCCAAACGTTTTCCGCGAGCTGGGTGCAAAAGTCATCACCATCGGCTGCGAGCCGGATGGCCTGAATATTAACGAAGAAGTTGGCGCGACGGACGTGCGTGCGCTGCAGGCGCGCGTGCTGGCTGAAAAAGCTGACCTCGGAATTGCGCTCGATGGTGACGGCGATCGCGTGATCATGGTCGACCACGAAGGCAACAAGGTCGATGGCGATCAGATCCTCTACATCATTGCCCGCGAAGGGTTGCGTCAGGGCCAACTGCGCGGCGGCGCGGTCGGCACGCTAATGAGCAACATGGGTCTTGAGCTGGCGCTGAAACAGCTGGGTATCCCGTTTGTTCGCGCGAAAGTGGGGGACCGCTACGTGCTGGAGAAACTGCAGGAGAAAGGCTGGCGCATTGGCGCAGAAAACTCAGGTCACGTGATCCTGCTCGACAAAACCACCACCGGTGACGGCATCGTGGCGGGGCTGCAGGTGGTTGCGGCGATGGCGCGCAACCATATGAGCCTGCACGATCTGTGCAGCGGCATGAAGTTGTTCCCGCAGATCCTCGTCAATGTGCGTTTTACCGCCGGTAAAGGCGATCCGCTCGAAAATGAACAGGTGAAAGCGGTGATGGCGGAGGTTGAAGAAGCGCTCGGTAATCGTGGTCGCGTACTGTTGCGTAAGTCCGGTACCGAACCGTTAATCCGCGTTATGGTGGAAGGTGAAGACGAAGCGCATGTGACGGAATTAGCACATCGCATTGCGGATGCGGTGAAATCTGCATAAACCAGTAATATCGTTTTTTTGTTAAGGGGGCGATTCAAATCGCCCTTTTTTATATATATATATCAGTGGTTTAAATATTTTTTTAAAATGCGATCGACAAGACACAAATAATGACATGATCATGTAATAATGTAACTGCTTTTGTGAAAGTGGTATGATACTATTACAATATATTTCTGATTTTCTTGTTTCCTGTTGATCTTTCCTTTTTTAATTAATTCTTAATTATCTTTTAAATTAATATAGCTTGATTTAATTGGTTTGTTTATTTTTTATAGAGTTTATCCATAAATCTAAATTTATTCCTAATGTTTCCTATCTGCATATAAAATTTTAATTATTGTTCTTATAATTCGCTCCGTTCTCAGGAAGGGTCTTGGGAAGTTAAATATTTTAAGGGAAATAGAATGAATAGTCTGGTTTGGAAAATGAAAGGGAATATGAATCGCAAGGCAGCGAAATTACAAGAAATGAGAAAGCAGCGCGGTGTAACCCTGCTTGAAATCATTATCGTACTGGGCATTATCGGCGTTATCGCCGCAGGCGTGGTTATTCTGGCACAGCGTGCATTTACCGCACAGGATCTGTCAGACATTCAGAACAATGCGAACAGCATCCGTACATCCATGACTGAAGCATTTAAAGATGAAGGCAGCTATCCTGAAGATAAAGGCGGTATCGTTGGTCTGACCAAGTCTACCATTGCTAAATCTACTCTGGATACGCCAATCGTAACGCTGGTTAAACTGGGTAAAATCTCTCCAGACGAATCCTTCAACGGCGTTTCTAACGATGCGTTCCAGCTCACCAATGCAAAAATTGACGATACGACTTCCCAGAACAAAGCCTTTGTGCTGGTGGTAAACGGCCTGGAAACCGAAGAATGTCGTAACCTGATCTCCGAAATGGGCAACCAGTGGGATTACGTAGAAGCACTGAAAGATGGTGCCAGTGCCGGTAAAACTGTTGCAAGTGTAACTGGTCGTAACCTGAGCGTAGCTAAGTCTGGAGCGATCCTGAAAACTCTGACTTCTGGTGAGATCGCAGCAGCAGACATCACTGCTACAGGTGTCTGTGATGGCGCTGGTGCAGTTAACGGCGTGATCTTCGGCAGCAAATAATTAAGTAACGTATTTAGCACCCGCCCTTCGGGGCGGGTGCTTTGTTAATGGTGCGATGGAAAGGGTATCAGTTAATGCGTAGCAGAAAGGATTCAGGCTTCAGCTTGCTGGAAATCATTATTGTGATGACTATCGCCGGTGGCGTTATGGTGATGTACACGCACTATGCGCGGAATAAAGCTGAAAACATAGCCCAGCAAAATGTTACGGACGCCATTGCTGAAGAGATGAAAGGAGTTCTCAACTTCATTGATGACGACACTATCGCCCTCGTTGGAACGAAAAACGAAAGAGATAATCCGCTTTACAGTGATGTGGAACCTTTTTATGACGATTATCACCATCGAATCACCAATGAGATAAATGAAACCGATACAGATACTGAAGACAACTATTATTTGTGGGGTAATAGCAGTAGTAAAAACCAGCAGCAGCGCTATCTGTTTATAAGCAGCGCCTGTAAAACCTCTTTAAAATCAGAATTCGAATTCGAAAAAGAGTATTTGCCATGCTTTATGCGCAATGTGGCAACTAACTCCACGGCTGTCATAGACCGCGTGGGTTTTGCGACCGGTAATAACGATGAAGACTCCGATCGTAAATATGATATCAACCGCATCGATGTGATCGTCCGCTTCAAAAAAGAAGAGACAAACAGCGACTATCACTTTGCTGATTTAACACCGCATTTTAACGAGGCCTTTGCAAAGGCGGGTTTCGCGGTATCGCATTCGATTGTCGTACACCGCAAGAACAGTTCATCTGACTGGCAGCTGGTACTGAAGAAGAAGGACAATACAACCCCTGTCGAGTTGAGCAGCTTAGGCAGCAACCTTGATGCGCTGGATCAGTACAAAAAAGACGAATTCGGCGTGCGCTTTACCATTGACACCAATGATAACTCCAGCAACAGCAGCAATATGGGCGGTAAGGTATGCTGGACCCGCGGCGATAGCGGCGTGAAGCTTTGTTACGATGATAATCCGGGCACCGGTGAGCGTGGCGAAGACACGGTGCTGGCGCTCAATATGACCGACCCGGACAATCCGCGTGGTGAAAAAGTCATGACGGGGACCTTAAAGGCGAACGTTGTCATGGAAAATACCGCTTCTCGGGTGAATATTTTTCAACGTTCAGGGGGCAGTTTAAAATTTGACTCGGACGGTAATCCGTTACCTTTGCATCGTAAAGATAAGAACGGCGACCGTTATACGGTTGAACTTTCAGGCAGTGATTCGGAAGGCGGCTTCTACAATGCCGAGGAAAGTGCGGATGGTGGTTTCGAATTAGATACTCCTGACTATCCAGACGCTGCTTTTGACGCTTATGAATTAGTGACGCCTGCCGTCACGGCGTACAGTGAAAAAGGTCATATAACAAATAATCAGCAGGGTATTAACCTCAACCATCGCGCTGGAGATGGCCAGAATTTTGATAATGATGATGATGATGACATTAATATTACTGAATATGATGACAATGCACATAACCCAGCCCATGTTCTGGATAATATACACACGTCACAAGGTTATTACGATTCCAATGGCGGGGGGTATCGTTATGCGGTACAAACCTGTCCTCAGGTAGAGCAAGATATTGTGCTTCGTGATGCAAGGGGTAATCCACTGCGCGATGAAAACGGAAAGGTAAAAACCTATAAATACGCCAGGAAATTATACCCGAGAATGACTGCCTCTATTTCATCCGTTGCAGCGTATCGGGCAACGGCAATAAAAAATGGTGTTATTCCCAATGGTTTTTATGCGTCAGATAAAACCAGGCAGGGCCTGAGTGAACACGACGAAAATGACGAGGTGGGCTCGCTTACGGGACTTGCGGTGCAGGTTGAAATTGCAGAGCAGGGTCGTCGCTCAAGTGACAATTTTTTTGTGACTGGGGGGTCGCACCATTTATATAGCAATTTAAAATATGTATGGGTTATCTCTGGCATTATGAGAATGTATGATGAAAAAACAGCAACCACCTATGACGTACTGAACCCGGGTACCGCTTCTTACGTTTTTCATACGTGGTGTAGCACCATTCCTCAGGATGGTACGCCTGCAGATATACTAGATACTCAGCAATACCAATAAGTATATATTATGATAATGGAATATAAATAATATGAATATTATTAAATGTAATAAATGGACAATGGCAGGCATATTGTTGTGTAGCATGAGCTATGCCCATGCATCGATGAATACATCACCTGCGGTGGAACCCTCTACTAATGCAGCAACGCCTGTAGTGGAAAAAACGCCGCGCAATCCCTTTACATCGGAAAGTGTCGTTTCACCGGTTTATTCATCTTCAGTCGCTTCGCTGGTATTGCAGGAAAACGAGTTGTTAAGTCAGGCTATCAAGCAGTGGGCTGAAAGCAATCACTATAAGCTGTTCTGGAACAGTAAAAAGGATTATTTGATTTACAACACCATAACCCTCAGTGGGAAAACGGATGATGATATTCTGCAATCATTGGGAGATCTCTTTTTCTCCGAGAATTATGGTTTGGTCGTTAAAAAGTACGAAAAAAACCACGTGATTGTTGTCGATGAAATGTAAGTGGATGGAACCCATGAAACTGAAAACAGGTGTATTGCTGTTAGCTTTCCTTGCGCAAGGATGCATGAGTGATTTTGAGAAAAATTATGACGTGCCTAAAAAACTAAATGAACAAACTTCAGATTCGACCACACTAGATGAAGCGAAGACGAAGCCTTACGTAAAATACGACTCGGCCTATTTAGGCAAAAAAGTGCAGTATAGCGTTGAGCAGCAAAAGATAATGGGTAAGCATGTGAAGATTACTTCATATGAGCCAACAACGTTATCAGCACTGATGGAAATTGTGGCAGCACAGACCGGCACGAGTTATCGCATCAACGCCTCTGCAACCGGTGACAAAAAAGCCAGTGCGGATGATGACTCCTGGGATGTCCCGCGTTCGGTACAGTTTGACGGTAACTTCGAAGACTTTATGAAGTACATCGGCTCGCTCTATGATGTTAGTCCTACGCTGGATACCAACAACGTTCTCAAAATTAACGTTTTTGACACCTATGTCATGCGTCTCGATTTTTATGGCGAAAATAACAAAACTGAAACCACGCTTGATCTCTCTGGAAACGAGGCGACGTCAGGCGGTGGCCTGACCGGGAAATCCGAAACTAAATTCGAGTCCTCTTTCTGGGATGACGTAGAGACGATGGCAAAAAACTACGTTACGTCAGGCAACTATACCTTGTTCAAAGATTCATCTATTTTGATGGTCAATTCACGTCCGTCCGAACATGAGTCACTGAGTAAAGCGCTGGATAAATATAAATCCGATAACAGCCGTCAGTTTATCGTGACGTATCGTATTTATATCCTTGATAAAGAGAAAGAAAAAACGCTGGCGGGTGGGTTGAACTTCAATTTCTCTGATTTGCATAACACCGTCAATATCAGCGGGAGCGTCCTGAATAACCTGGCCGGTGGGATCACGGCAGGGTGGAAGAACAGCCATGTTGATATCAGCACCGGTCTGGATGCACTGTACAAATTAACGGGGAGCGAGTCGCTGCAAAGTGGTTCATTTATTACCCGCAATAATATGGCGATCCCGGTCAACATGACCCAGTCTCAGTACTACGTTTCCAGCAGAACGCGTACAACGGATGATACGGGTGAGGTGAACGTAGAAGTAAACACCGATGAAATAGTGACTGGCACCAGCTTTATCATTACCCCACGCGTGTTGTCCGATGGGCGTATTGAGGTGGTGAGTGGGTTTACTAAACGCTTCCTGAACTCTCTGGATGAGTATGATGAAGTGCAGCTGCCAAACGTGAGTACTACAGAGTCGTTCAACTCTTCCATCATTAAGCCGGGTGACTTGCTGGTAGTAGGAAAATTTGAAGTGAAGACCAGTAAAAACGGCTTGCAGTATGAAGTGTTAGGTGCCAGCGACAATGACTCCAGCGGCGTAGCGACAGTCCTAATGGTGGTCGGGGTTGATTATTATCGTCAGCCAATCACTTCACGCGATGAGTGAATGGCTTAGTTATGAACGATATTTTATTTAAAAATAACATATTAACCGGGCTCTACTGGGAGCCCGAAAGCCTGGAAAATCTGCAACCGGCCGAGCAGGCGTCATTCCGCGGGATGATGAAAGCCTATCGCAGACTGGTATATAAAGATGGCGCGGGGCAGATGGCAATTGGTTACAGTACTAAGATATCCACCCTTTACGAACCTTTTGCACTTTATATTAAAGAGCTTTATGGCGATGGCATCTACTTCTCTCACGAGAACGATCTAACGACATATTTTTTGATAATTAATGAAGGGCGTATTGTCAGCGGTACGGACTGTTTCGTGAGTAAAGAGCTTTTTGACGAGCTGATGAAACACCAGGATGCATACAATCATTTGGAAGTCACCCCTCTGGAAGAGATCCAGATTAATGCCGTTGTTGAGCGCTGTTGTGCCAGGCAGGCACGCCTGAAGCGCCGGCGCCGCATCATTATCGGCTCTATTTTTTCGAGTGGGATTGCGTTTTTGACGGTTTTGGCATTGTTGCTTCATATTTTTGTGACGGGATAACGTATGCTGGAAGGAATGTATTTCTGGAAAGATAAAAATGGCTCAGTTTCAAAAGCGAAGCTGGTGCTGGGTTTTCTTTTGATTGCGATATTGATTCTCGGCGGTTGCGCGGGTGGTTGGTATTATTTCGTGATGCTTCCCGATGAAAAAGCGAAAGAAGAAGCTATTGCAAGGCAACAGCAGGCAGCTCAGAAGTTAAGGGATGATATTGAAGCCGTTAAGAAATTCTATACCAGTTCTCTGACGGGTGGCGGTATTGATGAAACCGTATTACTGCTCGATGAAGTTAAGAAAAGTAATGAGAAACTGTCGATCATTCCTTTGGAAAAATATTCATTTGTATGCGATCCCAAAAGCTGTAAGTTCTCATATGCCCTAAAAAAGGGGGCGCTTTGGATACTTCCTCAAAAGTCATTCTGGGATAAGACATACAACCCCACCGCTTTAGCAACGGGGAATAAGAAATCTGGCGGTAAGGATAAAATGGATTTTCAGTACGATAAGATTGAGTCGAGACTTAATAATAATAAGTATCTGAAAGAGTATGACAGCAAAAAGCCGCTGAAACTTTATCCTTGTAGCGATGTAGTTTCTTATATCATGACCTTCAATTCGATGGTGAAAAAAGAAGGGGGAGGTAAGAAAAACCTTGATCAGGTCGTGATAAAAAAAATGCCAACTTCCTCCGTGAATGACCTTGAGTCAACGCTTTCAGGAAAAGTAAAAGCATACGGCTTGCAGGTGGGGAAATGGGAGCTGGAAATTAAGAAAGACGAAAGTTCGTTATCAATTGATGATATGACGAACATGCAATTATTACTTTATAAGCAGGCGTATCGCGATGCGTTTATCGTTAATAAAGTTGAGACGAAAGACAAGGGACTGATAGTTTCAGGAGGACTGGTATGCAAAAAGTAAAGTCAATGGTAATGGTCGGTGCGCTAACGTTCATTGTTGGTGCTGCTGAAGCGGCTCCCGCAACCGAACAACCCCCGGTACTGTCAAAAAAAATGCAGAAGGTTGTTGATGACGTTGTCTCAGGGAAAAGTGAAAAAGGCCAAAACACGCAGAGCGCCGTAGCCGCCACGCCAAAAGCGCAAGCGAATGCCTCTGGCTCTGTAGCTGCCAAACAGGAAACATTCACGTCCTCTTTGGAAGACAAGGATCCGTTGGTGCCATCGGGAGACGCCGAACAAGACAAGGCGGATAACACGGCGAGTATCCAGGATCGACTGGCGTCAATGGCCGAAGAAGATTATGCCTTTGAACAAATGCGACGCAAGCTTGCAAATCTGGTAGAACTTGAAAAATTGCGTAGTGAAATTGTCAAGCTCCGTGGCGAAGATAAAATCAAAACCACGCCAGCGACTTCTGCCTCAGCGTCTAAGGGGCAAATATCAGCATCTGCAAGGTCTGAAACGCCGCGCGTTGTTCTGGAAGCGGATATCGGTGGTGCGAATCGCGTTGCCGTAATGAGCGGAAATACGCTTAGCTATGTTCGCCCGGGTGAAACGTTCACCGTGGGCAATATCAAATACAAGCTGTCGAAAGACAGGAAGTCAGTCGTTATGGCAGAGGATGCTGTGCAGTGAAAATGGACTTTACGCGTATTTCAGCCGACGAATTACTCGCTGGGAAATGGACTTACCAGGAATTTGAGGGAATTGGCTTTACGGCAACAGCTGAAGAGCGCGATTACCTGGTGGTGAATACGCTCGGCATTGAAAACCTGTTTGAATATCAGATCCAGGTATCAAGGCTGATTTCTCAGCACAAGCGTCAGGTCGAAGGCCTGGCGCTTGTCGCCGAGGAAGATTATTACCGGATTATTGAGCATGTTTCATTAAAACAGCTTAATGACGCGAGTAAAAATATTGATATTACCGACACTCAGAAGCGACTGGCGGCTATCCTCCAGCGCGTCGTGAGTATGGGCGCGAGCGACTTACATATAACGCGCAATGATGTGCTGGCGCTCTTTGAAGCCCGCGTGAATGGGGTGTTGATGCCCTTTATGCAGCTCAAATCTCAGCTTTGCGATGAGCTGGTGTTCGTCCTCTATAACGTAGAAGCGACGACTCGCGATACGACCTGGAACCGTGCAATTCCGCAAAACGCTAACATTCTTTATAACCTGTCCGGTAAGCCTTACCGCTTCCGTTACGCGCACTTCCCGATCTTTGGTGAAACGGCGGATTGTTACCATGCGGTATTGCGTATTATTCCATCAGGTCTCCAGAAGGGGAATATTGGCTCACTGGATAAGATCGGTATATCGGATGAAGAAGTGGCGGATCTGAAAAAGATCCTCAGTAATCCCTATGGTGCATACGTTATCGCCGGTACGACAGGTTCAGGGAAATCCACCACGCTTAAAAATTTGATGGAGTGGTTGCAGATCAACCGCTATGAAGACCGCGGTTGCTTCCTGACTGTAGAAGATCCGGTGGAATATCAGATTTACGGGGCGAAGCAGAGTTCCGTGGTGGATGTCTCGGGTGGTGGGTTCCACGCCGCAATTAAATCCGCTCTGCGCCGCGATCCGGATGTGCTGATGGTGGGGGAGATCCGTGACAACATTTCTGCTAATGCCCTGGCGGGTGCGGTCGAAAGTGGTCACTACTGCTTCACTACGGTTCATGCCGGTAACATCGTCTCATTGCTGCAGCGTATGTCTGCGTTAGGGATCGGTAGCGACAAAATGTCCACTCCGGGCTTTATTGCCGGCTTGCAGTGCCAAAAGTTGGTTCCCGTGCTGTGCGAAAACTGCAAAACCGTCATGGGCACCAAAACCATTTCCGGGCGAGAGTTTACCCTCTATACCGCAGGGGAGGGTGGGTGCGAACAGTGTCGTCAGAGCGGGATCAAAGGACGCCAGCTGGCGATGGAATACTTCCTGCCGACCTACGAAGAGTTAGCCGCAATTTCTAAGCAGGAATGGCTGAACGTATACACGCTTTGGCGTAAAAAACGTGCTGCGGCGCAGGGGTTAGCTGAAGGGTTTGAAATTCGTGAAAAGGTCATGGCGCATGTCCTCAAGGGACGTATTGATGCTGCATGGTTTGCCATGGAATTTGGCGCAATGAAGGATGAAGATCTGGAGATGATCGTTGAAAAAATTCGGTAAAAAACAGCGTCTGTACCTCTATCAGTTTTGTGCCGATATGATTAGCGCAGGCTTACCGCTTTTCGATTCGCTGCAAAAGTTGCAAACCGAAGGACGCACGCTCCTTGGTAAAGGGTTCAGTGATAAACTGGGCGCGGTTATCCTGCAGATGAAGCAGGAGGTGTCGGTGTCAGCAGTATTTTCTGACGTAGTCCCTAACTCTGAACTGAGTGTGATTACCGCGGCAGAAAAAAGCGGAAGCCTCGCGGAGGGTTTTCTAACACTGGTCGCCGTGATTAAATACAATGATGAACTGCGTAAAAAAATCGTCGGCGCAATGATCTTCCC
This sequence comes from Enterobacter cancerogenus, assembly GCF_019047785.1. NCBI lineage: Bacteria > Pseudomonadati > Pseudomonadota > Gammaproteobacteria > Enterobacterales > Enterobacteriaceae > Enterobacter > Enterobacter cancerogenus. The sequence continues at coordinate 3,300,138 of NZ_CP077290.1, forward strand.
TCTGATCATGATCACTTTGTCGCTGATTGTTATTGCGGGTTATTCACAAAAAGTATTCCCTGCCTTCGCCTCGGTAGTTCCGGTGGAAAAATGGCCGGGCGTTACCCAGAATTTATATAATTTTGGTACAGCGTTATATCAAGGGTTGTGGATTAAGATCCTGGTTGGTTTTATTACTTTTGTTTTCTTATCCAAATTTGCTATGGCAAACCTGAGTGGCAATGTTCGTAATAAAATCTTTGATAAAGTTCTACCGTTTTCAACCTACAGGCAGCTTGCGTCTTCCGTATTTTTGAATAACCTGGCGCTGATGCTCAGTAACAGCATTCCGCTGACTGACTCTTTACATATTGTACGTCTAAATGCAAACCGCTGGTTGCGTTGGCATATTGATGTCATGAATGACAAAATGGCTCAGGGGGTTCACTATAGTAAGGCACTCTCGACGGGCTTACTCGGCAAAGAAGAGTTACTGAACATTAGCCTGTATGCGGAACTTCCCTCGTTCAATGAGGTATTGCGTTCGGTCTCAGATCGTTCACGCGATCATATTCAGGAATATATTAAAAAACTGGCGGGTTTATTGAAAAACCTGGCCACGGTCGTCCTGGGGGGCTGCGTTGTGTGGGTCTTCATAGCGTTATTTGCATTAATGGATACGCTCTCCAAAACGGCAGGGGGTTAAGATATAAAAATGTCAAATGGTTTTACAGAGAAAAGTAGCTATTTGGCATTATTGATTTGAATGATGGATGTTGCGGAAAATACTTACTTCAACTGACGTCTCGCTATTTCGTCGTGAAGATGCATTTTAGTTAAAGGATATGTTTAATGCGCCTGGAAGCGTTTTTCGCCCCCTGGTTCCCCTGGCTTGCCTTAGGGTTAGGGCTACTGATTGGCAGTTTTCTTAACGTTGTGATTTATCGTCTGCCCGTCATGCTCTTTCGGGAGTCGGCGGACGATGAAACGCTGAAAACCTTACCCAATGTCAATCTCTGGTGGCCGCCGTCGCACTGCCCATTGTGTCAAACGTTGATTAAACCCTGGGATAACATCCCTGTGTTGAGCTGGGTACTGCTGCGTGGTAAATGTCGCTGCTGCAAAAGCGCGATCCCTTTCCAGTACCCTATAAGTGAAGGGTTGATCGGCATTGGATACTTTTTACTGGTCTTTTGCTACTACCCACAGCATAGCCTCATCCAGATTGCGTTCGTGGCGTTATTTTTTAGCCTGCTCTATACCCTGGCGATGATCGATATCAAGACCTTTCTTCTGCCAGATAGCCTCGTCTATATGCTTCTCTGGGCAGGTCTGATCGCCTCTGTCAGAAATATCATTCCCGTTTCACCACGCGATAGCGTGACAGGTGCCGCTTTTATTTGGGTATTCAGTTGGGTGATGGCAAAAGGATTTACGTGGGTCACCCGGCGGGAAGGATTTGGTAATGGCGACGTAAAACTCTTTGCGGCCTGTGCGGCGTGGATTGGCAGCGAGCACATCGGGCAATTAATGCTGGGTTCGGCTTCGCTGGGGGCATTGTTCTTTTTTGTGCGCTGGGGTATCCGTTTCCGTTCCCAAAAAGCAGATGATGCGGGGGGATATATCCCGTTCGGCCCTGCAATTGCCATTACCGCTATCATCATTATGCACATGGAGGTGCTAAATTAATGTCTTATATGCTTTTATCCGGTCTGCTGTTAACGATGCATCCTGCTTCTACGCACGGTGCTGAGTGCTATTATCCGGTGTCTCATCACCTGTCGCAAATTCTGCTATCAAAGGAATATGACCCAGACTTTCAGCCGTTTAAGTCATCAGAGCCAGAACTGTGCTGGAATGATCTTAAAGAAGAGAGTTACCTGAGCGTATCCGATATCAGGACCTGGCTGGCAACTCATCTACCACCGACGCAAGAATATGATTCAGCAGGCGTTGCGACGACACTCATCAGCGCGCCTTTTGAACCGGCGTCTCTGCTGGTGGAGGCTCAGGAAGACCTGTCGGCGGAAGTGATATCTGATGACGCTTCCGATGAGGAGAACCTGCCCGTCGATGGTGGAGAGGCAACGAGCAGCGTATTCTCGGTAATGAACGCGACAATTCCGACCACGAGTGCCCCGGCACCCGTCTGGAGACCGTTGCTCAGCCAAAAAGCGAGGGGGCAGCATTTCGTCTTCCCGTTGCGCGCCGAGCCCGTGGTGACCTCTCCGTTTGGTATGCGTTATCACCCCATCATCCATACTTTCATGCGTCATGAGGGGGTAGATCTTCGCGCGGCGCTAAACAGTGAGGTCATGTCTATTGCAGACGGCATGGTGACAGAAACTGGTTATGGGCCGGTTACGGGTCTGTATATGACGATTCGCCATCCTGACGGCTGGAGTAGTCGTTATCTGCATCTGAATAAACTGCTGCTGGTCAAAAATCAGTATGTACAAAAGGACGATGTGATTGCGCTGTCCGGGAATACTGGCCGCACAGACGGGCCTCATCTGCATCTTGAAATTATTCATGATGACAAGCTGCTCGATCCCATGACACTCCTTTTTGAGCCTGCCGGGGAAAAAGATGCGCATCCGGCATTACAGGTCGTATCCGAATCGTTACCAGCTCCAGAACCTGTCGATATGACGCCGAAAATTGCGGTAATCGCTGGCGAAGGCGAATCATTACAAATCGGCGTGCGGACTGGGCGTAAAATGACGATGTATTCTCCACAGGAAATCGTCGAAACGGATGAAGGTAACTGGCGTATCGTGAGTAAATTTGGCAAATACAAGCTGCAAAAAATGGATCAAGCCCTTTCGAAGGCAACTAAATAACATTTTTCGATTGGATTTCTGAGTTTTATGGTCACTTTAAATTCATTTTGATGGTTTTTTCCTCACTTGATAAAATGTGCCAAAATTGCCCTTGCGAAGGTCATTCGCTTTGGTTAGTATTCACACCCGCTTCAGTGGGAAACACGAAATCCTGCTAATTGGTCGAAGCATTGGTATGCGGCAAATCCGCAAGGAACAGGTTGATTATGTACGAAGCTCTTTTAGTTATTTTCCTTATTGTAGCCATCGCTCTTGTAGCGCTGATCATGCTGCAGCAAGGCAAAGGCGCTGATATGGGAGCCTCCTTCGGAGCAGGCGCTTCCGGTACGCTGTTTGGTTCAAGTGGTTCTGCGAACTTCATGACCCGTACAACTGCGATTCTGGCTACGCTGTTCTTCATCATCAGTCTGGTGCTGGGCAATATCAACAGCAACAAGACCAGTAAAGGAAGCGAGTGGGAAAATCTGAGTGCTCCGTCTAAAACTGAGCAGACTCAGCCAGCTGAACCGGCTAAGCCGACCAGCGACATCCCACACTAAGTACTCAGTACCGAGGTGGTGGAATTGGTAGACACGCTACCTTGAGGTGGTAGTGCCCTAACGGGCTTGTGGGTTCGAGTCCCATCCTCGGTACCAATATTCCAGAAGAAAGACGTCGAAAGACGTCTTTTTTTTCGTCTGAAGATCGTGTGTCTTCGATCTTTCGTAGGGCGGATAAGCCTGGCGCCACCCGCTATATTGCCCGGTGGTGCTGCGCTTACCGGGTCTACGAAAACCCAAATAAAAAAGGCGCCCAACGGGCGCCTTTTGCATCTCTTGTCAGCGTTACTTCTTATCGCTGTGTTCCAGGTTTTCAACCTGCGGCAGGCCGTTGCCAGAACTGGCTGAGAGCAAACCGTTCTCAACGTAGTTGAACAGCTTCTCGCGCGTATCGGTGATGTCCAGGTTACGCATGGTCAGCTGACCAATACGATCGTCCGGAGAAAATACTGAATCACCTTTCTCCATGGTCAGGCGCTCTGCTTTATAGGTCAGGTTGTCAGAGACGGTGTTGAGGATCGAGTAGTCGTTACCGCGACGCAGTTCCAGCGTCACTTCCCCGGTGATGGCACTCGCCACCCAACGCTGCAGGGCATCACGCAGCATCAGCGCCTGTGGATCGAACCAGCGGCCCTGATACAGCAGTTTACCCAGCTGACGGCCATGAGAGTGATACTGCTCGATGGTATCTTCGTTATGAATGCCGGTCAGCAGACGCTCATAGGCAATGTGCAGCAGCGCCATCCCCGGAGCCTCATAGATGCCACGGCTTTTCGCTTCGATAATACGGTTCTCAATCTGATCGCTCATGCCCAGACCGTGACGTCCGCCGATACGGTTCGCTTCCAGCATCAGCTCGACATCGTCAGAGAAGGTTTTGCCGTTCAGGGCAACCGGATGGCCGCGCTCGAAACGTACTGTCACTTCTTCAGCCTGGATTTTGACGTTTTCGTCCCAGAACTTCACACCCATGATTGGGTTGACGATTTTCACGCTGGAGTTCAGGAACTCCAGATCTTTTGCTTCGTGCGTGGCACCCAGCATGTTGGAGTCGGTGGAGTAGGCTTTTTCGACCGACATTTTGTAGTCAAAGCCGCAGGCGATCATGAATTCTGACATTTCATGACGGCCGCCCAGTTCATCGATAAAATCAGTATCCAGCCACGGCTTGTAGATCTGCAGCTCGGCGTTGGTTAGCAGGCCATAACGATAGAAACGTTCGATATCGTTGCCTTTATAGGTACTGCCGTCACCCCAGATGTTCACACCATCTTCTTTCATGGCGGCAACCAGCATGGTGCCGGTGACGGCACGGCCCAGCGGGGTGGTGTTAAAATAGGTCAGGCCGCCAGTGGTATTGTGGAACGCGCCACACTGAATGGCAGCAATGCCTTCCGCCACCAGTTGCTTACGGCAGTCAATCAGACGGGCGTTCTCTGCACCGTACTCCATGGCACGACGTGGGATAGCATCATAATCTTCCTCGTCCGGCTGACCCAGGTTCGCAGTATATGCATACGGAACCGCTCCCTTTTGTCGCATCCACAGCAGCGCAGCACTGGTATCCAGGCCGCCCGAAAAAGCGATGCCAATACGTTGTCCTACCGGGAGATGCTTGAGAATCGTCGTCATAAAATAAAACCCTGCTTGATTGACTGAGAAGAGATCGCTTTCGCTCTCGATGCATGTTTATGCAAAATAAGTGAGTATTCATTTAATCATCTTTTGACGATGACCGGAAGAGACGTGTGCATTTTTTGTAAAAATTTCCCTCTCTTTACGCTACGTTATGTTGGGTTGACAGGTGGGGGTCACTATCAATATACTGAACGCCGATTTTACGTCCCGTCTTCGGTACCAAATCCCAGCATTATTTGCAAATTCTCCTCAAAACGCGTAGAATTTGCCACGTTTCAGGCGCGGGGTGGAGCAGCCTGGTAGCTCGTCGGGCTCATAACCCGAAGGTCGTCGGTTCAAATCCGGCCCCCGCAACCACTTTCCCATAAAGTTCTTTTTCAAATATACTGTGAAGACTCAGAGCCTTCGTAGCTGGATTTGAAAAAATTCTTTCGGAGAGTGCTCCAGGCCACAGTTGTGGCTATAGGGTTCAGTTATCTAAAGCCCCGATTTTTCGGGGTTTTTTGTTATCTGACTACAGAATAACTGGGCTTTACGCCCTTTTTTTATGTCTTGGGGGTGGGCTTGTCCACATTAGAGCAAAAATTAACAGAGATGATTACTGCACCGGTCGAAGCACTGGGCTACGAACTGGTCGGCATCGAATTCGTTCGCGGCCGCACATCGACGCTGCGCATCTATATTGATAGTGAAGATGGCATCAATGTTGATGATTGTGCTGATGTTAGCCACCAGGTGAGTGCGGTTCTTGATGTTGAAGACCCAATTACCGTTGCGTACAACCTGGAAGTTTCCTCACCCGGCCTCGATCGTCCGATGTTCACGGCCGAGCACTATGTGCGCTTTACCGGTGAAGAAGTGGCTCTCGTTCTGCGTATGGCCGTACAGAACCGCCGTAAATGGCAGGGAATTATCAAAGCTGTTGATGGTGAAATGATCACGGTTACAGTCGAAGGCAAAGATGAAGTGTTCGCGCTGAGTAATATCCAGAAGGCGAACCTGGTTCCCCACTTTTAACAGTCTGGATTGAGGTGAAAAGCCCGCGATGAACAAAGAAATTTTGGCTGTTGTTGAAGCCGTCTCCAACGAGAAATCACTGCCGCGTGAGAAGATTTTCGAAGCGCTGGAAAGTGCACTGGCTACAGCAACCAAGAAAAAATACGAACAAGAGATCGATGTTCGCGTAGAAATCGATCGTAAAAGCGGTGACTTCGATACATTCCGTCGTTGGGTGATTGTTGAAGAAGTTACCCAGCCGACTAAAGAGATCACCCTGGAAGCGGCGCGTTACGAAGACGAAAGCCTGAACGTGGGCGATTACGTTGAAGATCAGATTGAATCTGTTACCTTCGACCGTATCACCACGCAGACCGCGAAGCAGGTTATCGTACAGAAAGTACGCGAAGCCGAGCGCGCGCTGGTTGTCGATCAGTTCCGCGATCAGGAAGGCGAAATCATCACGGGTGTGGTGAAGAAAGTGAACCGCGACAACATCTCTCTGGAGATCAAATCCGAAGGGATGCCGGGTAACGCTGAAGCCGTTATCCTGCGTGAAGACATGCTGCCGCGTGAAAACTTCCGCCCAGGCGACCGTATCCGCGGTGTGCTGTATGCCGTTCGCCCTGAAGCGCGTGGCGCACAGCTGTTCGTGACCCGTTCTAAACCAGAAATGCTGGTAGAACTGTTCCGTATTGAAGTGCCGGAAATCGGCGAAGAAGTTATCGAAATCAAAGCAGCGGCTCGCGATCCTGGTTCACGTGCGAAAATCGCGGTGAAAACCAACGATAAGCGTATCGATCCGGTTGGTGCGTGTGTGGGTATGCGCGGCGCGCGCGTTCAGGCGGTTTCTACCGAACTGGGCGGCGAGCGTATCGATATCGTTCTGTGGGACGATAACCCGGCGCAGTTCGTGATCAACGCAATGGCGCCGGCTGATGTGGCGTCTATCGTGGTTGACGAAGACAAGCACACCATGGATATCGCGGTAGAAGCGGGTAACCTGGCGCAGGCGATTGGCCGTAACGGTCAGAACGTACGTCTGGCGTCACAGCTGAGCGGCTGGGAACTCAACGTGATGACCGTTGATGACCTGCAGGCCAAGCATCAGGCTGAAGCCCACGCGGCGATCGATACCTTCACCAAATACCTGGACATTGACGAAGATTTCGCCACCGTTCTGGTTGAAGAAGGTTTCTCTACGCTGGAAGAACTGGCCTATGTGCCAATGAAAGAGCTGCTGGAAATTGACGGTCTGGATGAAGCGACCGTTGAAGCCCTGCGTGAACGCGCTAAAAACGCACTGACCACCCTGGCGCTGGCTCAGGAAGAAAGCCTTGGCGATAACAAGCCGGCTGATGACCTGCTGAATCTGGAAGGTCTTGATCGTGCGATTGCGTTCAAGCTGGCTGCCCGTGGTGTTTGTACGCTGGAAGATCTCGCTGAGCAAGGCGTTGATGACCTGGCCGATATCGAAGGTTTAACCGACGAGAAAGCCGGCGAACTCATCATGGCCGCACGTAATATTTGCTGGTTCGGCGACGAAGCGTAATAAACTGTAGCAGGAAGGAACAGCATGACTGATGTAACTGTAAAATCGCTGGCTGCCGAGATTCAGACCTCCGTGGACCGCCTGGTACAGCAATTTGCTGATGCAGGGATCCCGAAGTCCGCTGATGACTCGGTGACCGCGCAAGAAAAACAAACCTTGTTAGCGCACCTGAACCGTGAACACGGTTCTACGCCTGACAAGTTAACGCTGCAGCGCAAAACGCGTAGCACGTTGAATATCCCTGGTACCGGTGGCAAAAGCAAATCGGTACAAATCGAAGTCCGCAAGACGCGCACCTTTGTAAAACGTGATCCGCAAGAGGCCGAACGCCTTGCTGCGGAAGAGCAGGCACAGCGTGAAGCGGAAGAACAAGCTCAGCGTGAGGCAGAAGCAACTGCCAAACGCGAAGCAGAATTAAAAGCTGAACGTGAGGCCGCAGAAAAAGCGAAACGCGACGCAAGTGATAAAGTGAAGCGTGAAGCTGCGGAAAAAGACAAAGTGAGCAATCAACAGACCGACGATATGACAAAAACCGCCCAGGCTGAAAAAGCCCGCCGTGAAAATGAAGCTGCCGAACTGAAGCGTAAAGCGGAAGAAGAAGCACGCCGCAAGCTGGAAGAAGAAGCGCGTCGTGTGGCAGAAGAAGCACGCCGTATGGCAGAAGAAAACGAGAAAAACGGTGTGAATACCGCTGAGCCGTCTGAAGACAACAGCGATTATCACGTTACCACTTCCCAGCACGCACGCCAGGCTGAAGATGACAACGACCGTGAAGTCGAAGGTGGTCGTGGCCGTACTCGCAGCACCAAAGCCGCGCGTCCAGCGAAAAAAGGCAACAAGCACGCTGAATCTAAAGCTGACCGTGAAGAAGCACGTGCAGCGGTTCGCGGCGGTAAAGGCGGTAAGCGTAAAGGTTCCGCTCTGCAGCAGGGCTTCCAGAAGCCAGCGCAGGCCGTTAACCGTGACGTTGTGATCGGCGAAACCATCACCGTTGGCGATCTGGCGAACAAGATGGCGGTTAAAGGCTCTCAGGTCATCAAAGCGATGATGAAACTGGGCGCAATGGCGACCATCAACCAGGTCATCGACCAGGAAACCGCACAGCTGGTTGCCGAAGAGATGGGCCACAAAGTTATCCTGCGTCGTGAAAACGAGCTGGAAGAAGCAGTCATGAGCGACCGTGACACGGGTGCAGCGGCTGAACCGCGCGCGCCGGTTGTGACCATCATGGGTCACGTTGACCACGGTAAAACCTCTCTGCTTGACTACATTCGTTCTACTAAGGTTGCCTCCGGCGAAGCGGGTGGTATTACCCAGCACATCGGTGCTTACCACGTAGAAACCGAAAACGGCATGATCACCTTCCTGGATACCCCGGGCCACGCAGCGTTTACCTCAATGCGTGCTCGTGGTGCTCAGGCAACGGATATCGTTGTACTGGTTGTCGCAGCAGACGATGGCGTGATGCCACAGACCATTGAAGCTATCCAGCACGCGAAAGCGGCGCAGGTGCCTCTGGTTGTTGCGGTCAACAAAATCGATAAGCCAGAAGCCGATATGGATCGCGTTAAGAACGAACTCTCCCAGTACGGCGTTATGCCGGAAGAGTGGGGCGGCGAAGCGCAGTTCATCCCTGTTTCTGCAAAAGCCGGTACCGGTATCGACGACCTGCTGAACGCCATCCTGCTGCAGGCTGAAGTACTGGAGCTGAAAGCGGTTCGTAAAGGTATGGCGAGCGGTGCGGTTATCGAATCCTTCCTGGATAAAGGTCGTGGTCCGGTAGCGACCGTTCTGGTTCGCGAAGGTACTCTGAACAAGGGTGACATCGTACTGTGTGGTTTCGAATACGGTCGCGTTCGTGCGATGCGTAACGAACTGGGTCAGGAAGTGCTGGAAGCGGGTCCATCCATTCCAGTGGAAATCCTGGGTCTGTCCGGTGTTCCGGCCGCGGGTGACGAAGTGACCGTTGTACGTGACGAGAAGAAAGCGCGTGAAGTGGCTCTGTACCGTCAGGGTAAATTCCGTGAAGTGAAACTGGCTCGTCAGCAGAAATCTAAACTTGAGAACATGTTCGCGAACATGACCGAAGGCGAAGTTCACGAAGTGAACATCGTACTGAAAGCCGACGTTCAGGGTTCTGTGGAAGCGATCTCCGACTCCTTGCTGAAACTGTCTACCGACGAAGTGAAAGTGAAGATCATCGGTTCTGGCGTAGGTGGTATCACCGAAACCGACGCGACCCTGGCTGCAGCGTCCAACGCTATCCTGGTTGGCTTCAACGTTCGTGCTGACGCCTCTGCGCGTAAAGTTATCGATGCGGAAAGCCTGGATCTGCGTTACTACTCCGTCATCTATAACCTGATCGACGAAGTGAAAGCGGCAATGAGCGGCATGCTGTCTCCTGAGCTGAAACAGCAGATCATCGGTCTGGCTGAAGTGCGTGACGTGTTCAAATCACCGAAATTCGGTGCGATCGCGGGCTGTATGGTTACCGAAGGTAACATCAAACGTCACAACCCAATCCGTGTACTGCGCGACAACGTGGTTATCTATGAAGGCGAGCTGGAATCCCTGCGCCGCTTCAAAGATGACGTTAACGAAGTGCGTAACGGCATGGAATGTGGTATCGGCGTGAAGAACTACAACGACGTTCGCGTTGGCGATATGATCGAAGTGTTCGAGATCATCGAAATCCAACGTACCATCGCGTAATCGTCGTCGGTTTTTGGGCCGCCACGGTGTTGGCGGCAATCCAAAATCCTTTGATGATTAATTCGCGTAGGCCGGGTAAGCGAAGCGCCACCCGGCAATAATTTCAAAAGGGGCTTTTAGCCCCTTTTTTGTCTGGAGAATTTATTATGGCGAAAGAATTTGGTCGCCCTCAGCGCGTAGCGCAGGAAATGCAGAAAGAGATCGCGCTCATTCTGCAACGCGAAATTAAAGACCCACGCGTGGGCATGATGACCACCGTGTCCGGCGTTGAAATGTCACGTGACCTGGCCTATGCCAAAGTGTTCGTGACCTTCCTGAACGATCAGGACGAAGCGGCAGTGAAAAACGGCATTAAAGCCCTGCAGGAAGCCTCTGGTTTCATCCGCTCTCTGCTCGGCAAAGCGATGCGCCTGCGTATCGTGCCTGAGCTAACCTTCTTCTACGACAACTCGCTGGTCGAAGGTATGCGTATGTCCAACCTGGTGACCAGCGTGGTGAAACATGACGATGAACGTCGTGTTAACCCAGCGGACGACAGCAAGGAGGACTGATGAGTCGTCCTCGTCGTCGTGGTCGCGACGTGCATGGCGTGCTGCTGCTGGATAAACCCCAGGGCGCATCCAGCAACGACGTGCTGCAAAAAGTGAAGCGTCTTTTTAACGCCAACCGTGCGGGCCACACTGGCGCGCTGGATCCGCTGGCAACCGGTATGCTGCCGGTTTGCCTGGGGGAGGCGACAAAGTTTTCTCAGTATCTGCTGGATTCCGATAAGCGTTATCGCGTTATCGCCAAGCTCGGCCAGCGCACGGATACCTCCGATGCCGATGGTCAGGTAGTGGAAGAGCGCCCCGTAACCTTTAGCGCCGAACAGCTGGATGCCGCGCTGGAGAGCTTCCGCGGCGATACCATGCAGGTGCCGTCGATGTATTCGGCGCTGAAATATCAGGGCAAGAAGCTCTACGAATACGCGCGTCAGGGCATTGAGGTGCCGCGCGAGGCACGCCCGATCACGGTGTATGAGCTGCTGTTTATCCGCCACGAGGGCGATGAGCTGGAGCTGGAAGTCCACTGTTCGAAAGGGACCTATATTCGGACCATCATTGACGATCTCGGTGAAAAGCTGGGCTGCGGTGCGCACGTGATTTACCTGCGTCGTCTGGCCGTCAGTAAATATCCGGTTGAACGCATGGTGACCCTTGAGCATCTTCATGCGCTGGTTGAGCAGGCGCACGCGCAGGAGATTTCCCCTGCCGAGCTGCTCGATCCGCTGCTGATGCCGATGGACAGCCCGGCGGCCGATTTCCCTGTCGTTAACCTTCCTTTAACGTCTTCCGTGTACTTTAAGAACGGAAACCCGGTTCGTACAACGGACGCGCCGGCTGAAGGCCTGGTTCGCGTGACCGAAGGTGAGGAAGGGAAGTTTATCGGCATGGGTGAAATGGATGGCGAAGGGCGCGTTGCGCCGCGCCGTCTGGTGGTTGAATACCCGGTCGAAGGCTAACGGCGATAACGGCTCACCTTGCGATAAGCAGGGGAGACGAGTAGAATATCGCCGCTTAACGGTCTGCAAATTGTTTAACAATCTGCGGGTCGTACACTGGGATTGCTGAATTAGAGATCGGCATCCTTAAATTCTTTATATGTTGGAGTTTGAAAATGTCTCTAAGCGTTGAAGCTAAAGCTAAAATCGTTTCTGAGTTTGGTCGTGGTACTAACGACAGCGGTTCTACCGAAGTTCAGGTTGCACTGCTGACTGCACAGATTAACCACCTGCAGGGTCACTTTGCAGAGCACAAAAAAGATCACCACAGCCGTCGTGGTCTGCTGCGCATGGTTTCTCAGCGTCGTAAACTGCTCGACTACCTGAAGCGTAAAGATGTTGCACGCTACACCTCGCTGATCGAGCGTCTGGGTCTGCGTCGCTAAGTCTTGCGAGTTTCAGAAAAGGGGGCCTGATGGCCCCTTTTTTCAACCAGACGGCAGCAATTCAATGGAAACTATTGTATTGTTGCTATAAATGATCTTCATTGCAGAGGTTCGCGCGGCTAATGAGAGGCTTCACCCATGGGGGTGTCGGTTGTCATTAGTCGCGAGGATGCGAAGAAGGTCGGGTTAAATCGTCAGCACACCGGTGGTGTGCTGTCACACATTTAAGAAAGGATAGAATTTTGCTGAATCCGATCGTTCGTAAGTTCCAGTATGGTCAGCACACCGTCACGCTGGAAACCGGCATGATGGCGCGTCAGGCTACTGCTGCCGTAATGGTAAGCATGGATGACACCGCGGTGTTCGTTACCGTTGTGGGCCAGAAAAAAGCTAAACCAGGTCAGGACTTTTTCCCACTGACCGTAAACTACCAGGAGCGTACCTACGCTGCCGGTAAAATCCCGGGTGGTTTCTTCCGTCGTGAAGGCCGTCCAAGCGAAGGCGAAACCCTGATTGCGCGTCTGATTGACCGCCCGGTTCGTCCGCTGTTCCCGGAAGGCTTCGTTAACGAAGTTCAGGTTATCGCCACCGTTGTTTCCGTTAACCCACAGGTTAACCCGGACATCGTTGCGATGATCGGCGCATCCGCTGCCCTGTCACTGTCTGGTATTCCATTCAACGGCCCAATCGGTGCTGCACGCGTAGGTTACATCAATGACCAGTACGTGCTGAACCCAACGCAGGAAGAGCTGAAAGAAAGTAAGCTGGACCTGGTCGTTGCCGGTACCGAAGCCGCGGTTCTGATGGTTGAATCCGAAGCAGAGCTGCTGAGTGAAGACCAGATGCTGGGCGCTGTGGTCTTCGGCCACGACCAGCAGCAGATCGTTATCCAGAACATCAACGACCTGGTGAAAGAAGCCGGTAAACCACGTTGGGACTGGCAGCCAGAAGCGGTTAACGACGCGCTGAATGCACGCGTAGCGGCACTGGCAGAATCTCGTCTGAGCGACGCATACCGCATCACCGACAAACAGGAGCGCTATGCTCAGGTTGATGTGATCAAATCTGAAGTGACCGCGACCCTGGTTGCTGAAGACGAAACGCTGGACGCTAACGAAATTGGCGAAATCCTGCACGCAATCGAGAAAAACGTTGTTCGTAGCCGCGTACTGGCAGGCGAACCGCGTATCGATGGTCGTGAAAAAGATATGATCCGTGGTCTGGACGTGCGTACTGGCGTTCTGCCACGTACCCACGGTTCCGCACTGTTCACCCGTGGCGAAACTCAGGCGCTGGTTACCGCCACGCTGGGTACTGCCCGTGATGCACAGAACATCGACGAACTGATGGGCGAACGTACCGACAGCTTCCTGTTCCACTACAACTTCCCTCCGTACTCCGTAGGCGAAACCGGTATGGTGGGCTCACCGAAGCGTCGTGAGATTGGTCACGGTCGTCTGGCGAAGCGCGGCGTGCTGGCAGTGATGCCAGAAGCTGACAAATTCCCGTACACCGTTCGCGTAGTGTCAGAAATCACCGAATCTAACGGTTCCTCTTCTATGGCTTCCGTGTGTGGTGCCTCTCTGGCGCTGATGGATGCAGGCGTGCCGATCAAAGCCGCTGTTGCGGGTATCGCAATGGGTCTGGTGAAAGAAGGCGACAACTTCGTTGTTCTGTCTGACATTCTGGGTGATGAAGATCACCTGGGCGATATGGACTTCAAAGTCGCGGGTTCCCGCGAAGGTATCTCTGCACTGCAGATGGATATCAAAATTGAAGGCATCACCAAAGAGATCATGCAGGTTGCTCTGAACCAGGCTAAAGGTGCGCGTCTGCACATCCTGGGCGTGATGGAACAGGCGATCAACGCGCCGCGTGGCGATATTTCTCAGTTCGCGCCACGTATCCACACCATCAAGATCAATCCAGACAAGATCAAAGACGTTATCGGTAAAGGCGGTTCCGTTATCCGTGCCCTGACCGAAGAGACTGGCACCACTATCGAAATCGAAGATGACGGTACTGTGAAGATCGCAGCGACCGACGGCGAGAAAGCGAAATTCGCTATCCGTCGCATCGAAGAAATCACGGCAGAAATCGAAGTGGGCCGCGTCTATGCAGGTAAAGTGACCCGTATCGTTGACTTTGGCGCATTCGTTGCCATCGGTGGCGGTAAAGAAGGTCTGGTACACATCTCTCAGATCGCTGACAAGCGTGTTGAGAAAGTGACCGATTACCTGCAGATGGGCCAGGAAGTTCCGGTTAAAGTTCTGGAAGTTGACCGCCAGGGCCGTATCCGTCTGAGCATTAAAGAAGCAACCGAGCAGTCTCAGCCTGCTGCGCCAGAAGCACCGGCAGCAGAACAGCAAGGCGAGTAAGGTTGCCATTTGCCCTCCGCGTTGCGGAGGGCCTATTACCAGGCAGGACGCCTTGTTAGCAGCCGGGGGACAGGACGTCATCCAATAGTTGTCTTCGGGAGTGGGAAATGAAGCCTTTTTTGCGCTGGTGTTTCGTTGCGACAGCTTTAACGCTGGCAGGATGCAGCAACTCTGCCTGGCGTAAGAGCGAAGTCCTCGCAGTGCCATTGCAACCGACTTTGCAGCAGGAAGTGATTCTGGCACGCATGGAACAAATTCTTGCCAGTCGGGCTTTAACCGATGACGAACGCGCACAGCTTTTATATGAGCGCGGAGTGTTGTATGATAGTCTCGGTCTGAGGGCATTAGCGCGAAATGATTTTTCACAAGCACTGGCAATCCGACCTGATATGCCTGAAGTATTCAATTACTTAGGCATTTATTTAACGCAGGCAGGCAATTTTGATGCTGCCTATGAAGCGTTTGATTCTGTACTTGAGCTTGATCCAACTTACAACTACGCGCACTTGAATCGCGGTATCGCATTGTATTACGGCGGTCGTGACAAGTTAGCGCAAGATGATCTGCTGGCGTTTTATCAAGACGATCCTAATGATCCTTTCCGCAGCCTGTGGCTTTACATCGTTGAGCAGAAGCTCGATGAGAAGCAGGCAAAAGAAGCACTGAAACAGCGCTTCGATAAATCGGACAAGGAACAGTGGGGATGGAACATTGTCGAGTTCTACCTGGGCAACATTAGCGAAGCAACGCTGATGGAACGCCTCAAGGCGGACGCAACGGATAACACCTCGCTCGCTGAGCATCTCAGTGAAACCAACTTCTATTTAGGTAAGTACTACCTAAGTCTGGGGGAAAAGGACAGCGCTACGGCACTGTTCAAATTAGCGGTTGCTAACAACGTACACAACTTCGTTGAGCACCGTTATGCATTGTTGGAATTATCGCTCTTGGGCCAGGAGCAAGACGACCTGGCAGAATCGGACCAGCAATAGCTGACGACATAAACATCAGCCCGTAATCTTTTTGATTGCCATCACCTTAACTGGTGAGGGCGTTGTTGTTCGTCAATACACCTACTTTGAGCCGGTTCACACTTTTCAATGAAAATTGCTAATCATTTTCACGATGAGCTAAGTAGACTGGCCGCCATTAATATCGAGGCACTTGTACTACATGGCTGAATTCGAAACCACTTTTGCAGATCTGGGCCTGAAGGCTCCTATCCTTGAAGCCCTTACCGATCTGGGTTACGAAAAACCATCTCCGATCCAGGCAGAATGTATTCCGCATCTGCTCTCTGGTCGTGACGTGCTGGGCATGGCCCAGACTGGTAGCGGTAAAACCGCAGCATTCTCGCTGCCGCTGCTGCACAACATTGATCCGGACCTGCGTGCACCGCAGATCCTCGTCCTTGCTCCAACCCGTGAACTGGCTGTTCAGGTTGCTGAAGCGATGACTGAATTCTCTAAACATATGCGCGGCGTAAACGTGGTAGCCCTGTACGGCGGCCAGCGTTATGACGTGCAGTTACGCGCCCTGCGCCAGGGTCCACAGATTGTTGTCGGTACGCCGGGCCGTCTGCTGGATCACCTGAAGCGCGGTACCCTTGATCTCTCTAAACTGAGCGGTCTGGTACTGGATGAAGCAGATGAAATGCTGCGTATGGGCTTCATCGAAGACGTAGAAACCATTATGGCGCAGATCCCGGAAGGTCATCAGACCGCTCTGTTCTCTGCCACCATGCCAGAAGCTATCCGTCGTATTACCCGCCGCTTCATGAAAGAGCCGCAGGAAGTACGCATTCAGTCCAGCGTTACCACTCGCCCGGACATCAGCCAGAGCTACTGGTCTGTATACGGCATGCGTAAAAACGAAGCGCTGGTTCGTTTCCTGGAAGCAGAAGATTTTGATGCGGCGATTATCTTCGTGCGTACCAAAAATGCGACCCTGGAAGTGGCTGAAGCCCTGGAACGTAGCGGCTACAACAGCGCAGCGCTGAACGGTGACATGAACCAGGCCCTGCGTGAGCAGACTCTGGAGCGCCTGAAAGACGGTCGTCTGGATATCCTGATTGCAACCGACGTGGCAGCACGTGGTCTGGACGTTGAACGTATCAGCCTGGTTGTAAACTACGACATCCCGATGGACTCTGAGTCTTACGTTCACCGTATCGGCCGTACCGGTCGTGCGGGTCGTGCTGGTCGTGCGCTGCTGTTCGTTGAGAACCGCGAGCGTCGTCTGCTGCGTAACATTGAACGCACCATGAAGCTGACCATTCCAGAAGCTGAGCTGCCAAACGCAGAGCTGCTGGGCAAACGCCGCCTGGAAAAATTCGCCGCCAAAGTTCAGCAGCAGCTGGAAAGCAGCGATCTGGATCAGTACCGTGCGCTGCTGTCGCAGATCCAGCCTACCGCTGAAGGCGAAGAGCTGGATATCGAAACCCTGGCTGCAGCACTGCTGAAAATGGCACAGGGCGAACGTACCCTGATCGTTCCGCCAGATGCGCCTATGCGTCCTAAGCGTGAGTTCCGTGACCGTGACGACCGTTTCGAACGTCGTGGCGACCGTAACGACCGTGGCCCACGTGGTGACCGTCCAGAGCGTGGTGGTGAAGACCGTCCACGTCGTGAGCGTCGTGACGCGGGTGATATGGAACTGTACCGCATTGAAGTGGGCCGTGATGATGGCGTTGAAGTGCGTCACATCGTTGGCGCGATCGCTAACGAAGGCGACATCAGCAGCCGTTACATCGGTAACATCAAGCTGTTCGGTACCCACTCCACCATCGAACTGCCGAAAGGTATGCCGGGCGAAGTACTGCAGCACTTTACTCGCACTCGCATCCTGAACAAGCCGATGAACATGCAGCTGATGGGCGATGCACAGCCTCGCACTGACCGCGGCGGCGAACGTCGTGGCGGTGGCCGCAGCTTCGGTGGCGAGCGTCGTGAAGGCGGTCGTAGCGAAGGTCGCGGTGGTGAAGGTCGTCGTTTCTCCGGCGAACGCCGTGAAAACCGTGGCCCACGTCGTGACGAAGGCGCAAGCCGTCGCCGTGACGCGTAAGCCTTACGCTTCAGACGTAAAGTAAAATATACAGCCCCGATCAACGCGATCGGGGCTTTTTTTATTTCCTTTGTACTCTTGTACTGGTACAGTGCTGCACATTAAACTGCGAACCACATTTTTGACTGGAGTAAAGGCTGTATGGCGACACTAACCACCACCCAAACGTCACCTTCGCTGCTTGGCGGCGTGGTGATCATCGGCGGAACCATCATTGGTGCTGGGATGTTCTCCCTGCCGGTGGTCATGTCCGGTGCGTGGTTTTTCTGGTCGCTGGCGGCGCTGGTCTTTACCTGGTTCTGCATGCTGCATTCCGGGCTGATGATCCTGGAGGCTAACCTGAACTATCGCGTGGGCTCCAGCTTCGACACCATCACCAGAGACCTGCTGGGCAAGGGCTGGAACCTGATCAACGGCCTCTCGATTGCGTTCGTGCTCTATATCCTGACCTACGCGTACATCTCCGCGAGTGGTTCAATTCTGCACCATACGTTTTCAGAGATGTCGCTGAACGTTCCAGCGCGCGTGGCCGGATTCAGCTTTGCGCTGGTCGTGGCGTTTATCGTCTGGTTAAGCACCAAAGCGGTGAGCCGCATGACGGCGATCGTGCTGGGCGCGAAGGTGATCACCTTCTTCCTGACTTTCGGCAGCCTGCTCGGCCATGTCACCCCCGCGACGCTGTTTAACGTGGCGGAAGTGAACACCTCCTATACGCCATACCTGCTGATGACGCTGCCGTTCTGTCTGGCCTCGTTTGGCTATCACGGCAACGTGCCGAGCCTGATGAAATACTACGGTAAAGATCCGCGCACCATTGTGAAGTGCCTGATCTATGGCACGCTGCTGGCGCTGGGGCTGTATGTGATTTGGCTGCTGGGGACAATGGGTAACATCCCGCGTCCGGAATTTATCGGCATTGCGCAGAAGGGCGGTAATATTGATGTGCTGGTCCAGGCGCTGAGCGGCGTACTGAACAGCCGCAGCCTGGATTTGCTGTTAGTTGTGTTCTCTAACTTTGCGGTGGCCAGCTCCTTCCTGGGCGTTACCCTGGGTCTGTTTGACTACCTGGCGGATCTGTTTGGCTTTGACGATTCGGCGATGGGGCGCTTCAAAACCGCGCTGCTGACTTTCCTGCCGCCGGTTGTCGGCGGTCTGCTGTGGCCGAACGGTTTCCTGTACGCCATTGGCTATGCAGGGCTGGCAGCAACCATCTGGGCGGCAATCGTTCCGGCGCTGCTGGCACGCAAATCCCGTAAGCGCTTTGGTAGCCCGACGTTCCGCGTCTGGGG
Organism: Enterobacter cancerogenus; assembly: GCF_019047785.1. Classification (NCBI taxonomy): domain Bacteria; kingdom Pseudomonadati; phylum Pseudomonadota; class Gammaproteobacteria; order Enterobacterales; family Enterobacteriaceae; genus Enterobacter; species Enterobacter cancerogenus. The sequence goes on from NZ_CP077290.1 coordinate 3,319,053, forward strand.
CGGTAAGCCGATGATTGCGTTGATTCTGGTGTTCGGGGTAGGCAACGCGGTGGTACACGTATTGTCGAGCTTCAATCTGTTGCCAGTGTATCAGTAAGTTTTTTGTGCCGGATGGCGGCTACGCCTTATCCGGCCTATGCGATCCCGAAGGCCCGGTAAGCGACGGGCCACCGGGCGAAAAGGCTACCCCACCAACTCTTCTTTTACCTGCATCGCCAGGTCAAACGAATGCAAACGCGCCTGATGATCGAAGATCTGGCCGTTAACCATAATCTCATCCGCCTGGGTCTCACGCAGCACCGCTTCCAGCCCGTGACGCACTTTCGCCTTATCCCCCACCAGAGACATACTTAGCGCCTGCTGAACGCCATACTGCTCGGAGGCGGACCACAGCTGATGCATGTTCTCCACCGGCGGCGGTAGCTGGCCGGTTTCGCCGCGACGCAGCTTCATGAAGGCCTGCTGCATGGAGGTGAACAGGAATTCCGCATCGCGGGTACTGTCGGCGGCAATGATGTTGATACACACCATCGCGTACGGTTTCTCCAGACGCTCGGACGGTTTGAAGTGGGTGCGGTACAGATGCAACGCCTGGTGCAGCATATCTGGCGCGAAATGCGAAGCAAACGCAAACGGCAGCCCAAGCTGTGCTGCGAGCTGGGCGCTATACAGGCTGGAGCCCAGGAGCCAGACCGGGATTTTTTCGCCGTAGCCCGGCACCGGACGTACGTGCGGGTTCGGATCGCGCGCGTCGAACCAGTCCACCAGTTCGGCGACATCGCGCGGGAAGTTGTCGATATCACCGCTCATGTGGCGGCGCAGCGCGCGCATCGTTGGCTGATCGCTTCCCGGTGCGCGGCCAAGCCCCAGATCAATACGGCCAGGATAGAGCGTATTCAGGGTGCCAAACTGCTCAGCAATCACCAGCGGGGCATGGTTAGGCAGCATCACGCCGCCCGAGCCGAGGTGCAGCGTCGTCGTATTGGCCGCCAGATAGCCAATCAGCACGGACGTGGCGGCGCTGGCGATGCCGACCATATTGTGATGTTCGGCCAGCCAGTAGCGGTGATAGCCGCGCTTTTCGGCCAGCTGAGCGAGCGCGAGCGAATGCGAAAAGGCTTCTCGTGCCGAGGAGCCTTGTGGGATCGGCGCGAGATCCAGCACCGAGAACGGAATGGTTTTGTCAGTCATAGCAGCTCACTTTGTCGACGGTGAATCTTTCATACTGCATTAAAGTTTACTAACCGTTGTTAACAAAGTGAGCCTTTTTTAGGCCTGAAGTTCCAGCCCGGCCAGACGTTTCCAGTAGCCGTTACAGTCGCTGTTGGACGTAAGCGGCAGCGGCGAGGCACCGTTTTCGTTGGCGCGGAACGCGTCGAGCATCGCAAGGACACCGGTATCCAGCGGTGACAGGCGCACCATATCCACCAGTCCGTTCATCGATGCCAGCTCGTTGCCGAGGTTATACACATAGCCGCTCATGGTCTGAATGCCGTTGAGGACAAAGACCTGCTGATTTTCCTGGGACAGCATGCTGCGCCCGTTCGGGTATTTAATGCAGCAGGTTTCGCACTCATCTTTCGGACGATCTTCCGAACGGGCGGTAAAGCAGCGGGCCGAGTAGGCCAGCGGCAGATGGCCGTAGCTCAGTACCTCTACTTCAAACTGATGGCGAATACCCAGCTCGTCGCACTGTTTCAGCAGATTGTCCAGCCAGTCGCGGGAAAGCTCAACCGGCATGCACCAGCGCGTCATCCCCTGTTTAAGCAGCAGGCGCAGCGTCACCGCGTTATAGCAGTTCAGCGCATGGCCGGCGACAAACGGCAGCTTACGCTCGGCGCACAGGTTCACCACGCCCAGGTCGCTGGCCTCCACCAGAAACTCGCCGTTTTCAACGTAGCGCTTCAGCTCGCCTAACTCCGACGAGGCCTGCACCAGCGCGAGGGTTGACAGCACAACCTGTTTACCGCTTCCTGCGAGGCTTTTCGCCATATCCAGCCAGTCGCCCACTTTGGTGGCCCGGCGCTTGCTGCATACCGCTTCGCCGAGGTAAATCGCATCGGCGCTGCTGTTTGCCGCCTGCTGGTAGAAATCTTCCAGCGTCTCTTTTGGCCAGTAGTAAAGCACCGGCCCTAATGAATATTTCATGGTTATCTCACTGCCATTTACGGTGATAGGCACCAAGCGTGGTCTGCGTGCCTTCGGACATTGATCCGAGCGTCTCCATCCAGGCAGGCTGGGCGGCGTAGTTCTGCGGATCGGCCATGCAGCGGTCAATCGCCTGCCGCCACACTTTCGCCACCTGGCTCACGTAGGCCGGGCTGCGCTGGCGACCTTCAATTTTTACCGAGGCGATATTCGCCGCCAGCAGTTCCGGCAGCAGCTCCAGCGTGTTGAGGCTGGTCGGCTCTTCAAGCGCGTGATAACGCTCGCCGTCTACCAGATAGCGGCCTTTGCACAGCGTCGGGTAGCCCGCGTTTTCACCGTCCTGATAACGGTCGATCAGCACCTCGTTGAGACGAGATTCCAGCCCCTGCGGCGTTTGCTGCCAGCGAACGAAGCGGGCAGGGGAACAGGCTCCGACGGTATTCGGAGACTCACCGGTTAAATAGGACGAGAGATAACAACGCCCTTCAGCCATGATGCACAGGCTGCCGAAAGCAAACACTTCCAGCGGCACCGGCGTGACGCGTGCGAGTTGCTTCACCTGATGGATAGAGAGCACGCGCGGCAGAACCACGCGGGCAACGTCAAAGTGACGATGGTAGAAACGCACCGCCTCCTCGTTGGTGGCAGATGCCTGAACAGAGACGTGGCGCTCAATATGCGGATAGCGTTCTGCCGCATACTCAAGCATGGCGAGATCGGCCAGGATTAAGGCATCGGCGCCCAGTTGGGCAGCCATGTCCACCGCGCGCTGCCAGCGGGCGTAGCCATCAGGATGCGCAAAGGTGTTGATGGCGATATGCAGCTTGCGGCGGTGCTGGTGGACGAAGTTGACGGCTTCCTGAAGCTTTTTCTCCGTAAAGTTTAGGCCAGCGAAATGACGGGCGTTGGTATCATCCTTAAGCCCAATGTAGACCGCGTCGGCCCCATTTTCGATGGCCGCCTTAAGCGCCGGAAGGTTTCCGGCAGGGCAGAGCAGCTCCATAAATTATCCCGATGTTGACGATCGCAGCGATCGCAAAATTGTTAACGAGCTGGGATTTTAATTAACCTATACGCGACAATTTTTGATTTAAGGCAGCTAATGGCGTATTGATGACACCAATAATGAGGTAAGGCGGACGCCGGTTTGTTGATTTACGCCGCTATGTTCTCGTCGGGATATGGCAAAATAACAGGATTATAGACATCAGGGAGTAATGCTCGTGCTGGATAAACTGCGTTCGCGTCTCGTACAATTTGGCCCATCAATGCTGAGCGTGCCGGTCAAACTGGCCCCGTTCGCGCTCAAGCGCCAGGTGCTGGAGCAGGTCCTGAGCTGGCAATTCCGCCAGGCGCTGCAGGACGGCGAGCTGGCGTTCCTTGAAGGCCGCTGGTTGAGTATTGAGGTCCGCGATATCGGGCTGCGCTGGTTTACCTCCGTGGAGAACGACCAGCTGATCGTGCGTGAATCTGCCGAAGCGGATGTGAGCTTTAGCGCCTGTGCCAGCGATCTGCTGATGATCGCCGCGCGTAAACAGGATCCGGATACGCTGTTCTTCCAGCGCCGTCTGGTGATTGAAGGTGACACGGAACTGGGTCTGTACGTCAAAAATTTAATGGATGCCATTGAGCTGGAGCAGATGCCAAAAGCGCTGCGCATGATGTTGATGCAAATGGCAGATTTCGTTGAGGCCGGGCTGAAAACCCCGCCGGACGGTAAACACACTTCAGTAGGTGAGCCATGCTGATTCGAGTCGAAATTGGGATTGATGCTCCGGGTATTGACGCGCTGCTGCGCCGCTCCTTTGAGAGCGATGCCGAAGCCCAACTGGTTCAGGATCTCCGTGAAGACGGCCTGATTACGCTGGGGCTGGTCGCCACCGATGACGAAGGTCAGGTGGTGGGCTATGTCGCATTCAGTCCGGTGGTGGTTCAGGGCGAAGAGCTACAGTGGGTAGGAATGGCCCCGCTGGCGGTCGATGAGCGTTATCGCGGCCAGGGGCTGGCGCGCCAGATGGTCTATGAAGGGCTGGATTCGCTGAATGAGTTCGGCTACGCGGCGGTGGTGACGCTTGGCGATCCGGCGTTCTATGGCCGTTTAGGCTTTGAGCAGGCGGCGCATTACGATCTGCGCTGCCGCTGGCCGGGCACCGAATCCGCCTTCCAGGTACATCGTCTGGCGGATGACGCGCTGAACGGCGTTAATGGTCTGGTGGAGTATCACGACCATTTCAATCGCTTTTAATCAGGCTTTCGCGTAGCGCCTCGAAGGAGCCGTCTCCACTGACGAGACGCTCTTTCTGGCGCTTCGTCAGCTGCTTTATGCGGTACTCCAGCCTGAGTGCCAGCGAACGGTCGCCAACGGCGGCAGAAAACGCGAGCCGCAGTTCCCCTTTTCCCCGCAGGGCTTTAGCCCCTTTCCCCGTCTGATGTTGGATAAAACGCCGCGCCACATCGGTGGTGATCCCGGTGTAGAGCGCGTTATCAGCGGTTCGGACAAGATAGAGAAACCAGCACACGGTATTCAGATTCAGTATGTTAAGGTGAAACGCACCTTAGCATGAGAGAGAGTAAAAATGGAAACACTGGCCGCCATAAACCGCTGGCTTGCGAAGCAGCATGTTGTCACCTGGTGTGTCTACGACGAAGGGGAGATGTGGTGCGCGAACGCGTTCTACTATTACGACCCGGAGCGGGTGGCGTTTTACGTCCTCAGCGAAGACAAAACGCGTCATGCCCAAATGACGGGCCAACAGGCGAAGGTGGCCGGCACGGTAAACGGCCAGCCGAAAACGGTGGCACTGATCCGCGGGCTTCAGTTCAAAGGGGAAATTCGCCGTCTGGAAGGAGAGGAAAGCGACGCGCAGCGTAAACGCTATACGCGACGCTTCCCGGTTGCCGCTGCGCTAAAAGCCCCGGTGTGGGAAATCCGCCTTGATGAGCTGAAATTTACCGACAACACGCTGGGCTTTGGCAAAAAGCTGCACTGGTTACGCGCCGAGCAGGCGTAACGCTTCGCGGTTAAACGCTGGCAGATCGTCCGGCGTACGGCTGGTGATCAGCTGATCCTTATCGTTGACCACCTCCTGATCGTAGAACTCGGCACCCGCGTTTTTCAGATCGATAACGATCGGTTTCACCGCGGTGAGCTTACGTCCGCGCACGACATCAGCGCTGATCAGCAGCTGAGGCCCGTGGCAAATGGCAAAGACCGGCTTGCCGGTGGCGACGAAATCACGAGTGAACGTGACGAAACGATCGTCTCCGCGCAGGGAATCCGGTGAATGGCCGCCTGGTAACAGCAGGGCATCGAAATCTGACGGGCTGACGTTATCAATGGATTCATCAATGGTCACGCTGGCTTCGCCCTTGTGGCCCTTCACGGTTTTACCCGCTTCTTTCTCGATGGTAACGACCTCGTGGCCCGCCTTGCGGAATGCCTCTGCTGGCGACGTGAATTCTGAATCTTCAAACTCGTCGGTAATCAAGACTGCGATTTTTTTACCCATGGTTCCTCCGTTGTTATCGCTTCAGACTGTTTTTTTCCCGTTTGTGGTAAATACTTACCGTACAGACTTTTAAGTGTGGTCGAGCAGGCCAGAATCGCAAACGGACTATTCTGTAAAGGGGAAGAGGATGAGCCAGGTATTGATAACAGGCGCAACCGGGCTGGTGGGCGACCATCTGCTGCGGCTATTGATTCAGGAGCGAAGGGTAAACTATATCGCCGCGCCTACGCGTCGCCCGCTGGCCGATATCTCAGGCGTCTTTAATCCTCACGATCCGCAGCTTACCGATGCGCTGGGGCAGGTGCAGGACCCCATAGATATCGCCTTTTGCTGTCTCGGCACCACGCGGCGCGAGGCGGGCAGCAAAGAGGCGTTCGTGCATGCCGACTACACGCTGATTGTCGATACGGCCCTGACGGCCAAAAAGCTGGGGGCGAAGCATTTTGTGGTGGTCAGCTCAATGGGTGCCAACGCCAGCTCGCCTTTTTTCTACAGCAAGGTAAAAGGCAAAATGGAGGAGGCGCTGATCGCTCAGGAGTGGGAGTATCTGACCATTGTCCGGCCTTCGATGCTGCTCGGGCACCGTGACGAGCGACGGTTCAACGAATCCTTTTTTGCCCCGCTGTTTAAAATCCTGCCCGGAAACTGGAAATCCATCGAGGCAAGAGACGTCGCCCGCGCCATGTTAAAAGAAGGCCTGTCGCCCTCTAAAAAAGGTGTGAATATTATCCCCTCAGCAAAACTGCGTGAAATCGCGCAGGGCGAGGCGTAAACTCCCCCGGCTTATTCAATAACACTCTCCGGGGAATGCTATGACTGGTCAGTCTTCATCTCAGGCGGCAACACCTGTTCAATGGTGGAAGCCCGCACTCTTCTTTCTTGTGGTCATCGTTGGCCTTTGGTACGTGAAATGGCAGCCTTACTACGGTAAAGCCTTCACCGCTGCCGACACGCACAGTATTGGTAAATCCATCCTCGCACAGGCCGATGCCAGCCCGCTACGGGCGGCGTGGGACTATGCCATGGTCTATTTCCTTGCCGTCTGGAAAGCGGCGGTATTAGGGGTGCTCCTCGGCTCGCTGGTTCAGGTCCTTATCCCGCGTAACTGGCTGGTGAAAACCTTAGGCCAGCCGCGCTTTCAGGGCACGCTGTTGGGGACGATTTTCTCCCTGCCGGGCATGATGTGCTCCTGCTGCGCTGCGCCGGTTACCGCCGGTCTGCGTCGCCAGCGCGTCTCAATGGGCGGGGCGCTCGCGTTCTGGATGGGAAACCCGCTGCTTAATCCGGCCACGCTGGTGTTCATGGGCTTTGTCCTCGGCTGGCATTTTGCCTTTATCCGCCTGGTCGCCGGGCTGTTGACCGTGCTGGTGGTCGCCACGCTGGTGCAGCACCTGGTGAAGGACAAGACGGTAGAAACAGCGTCCGTTGAACTGGAGATGCGCGAGCCGCAGGGCGGGTTCTTCGCTCGCTGGGGCAAAGCGCTGTGGCAGCTCTTCTGGAGCACTATCCCGGTTTATATCCTGGCGGTACTGGTTCTCGGCGCGGCGCGCGTCTGGCTGTTCCCCCATGCGGATGGGGCTATCGACAACACGCTGATGTGGGTGGTTGCGATGGCGGTGGCAGGGTGCCTGTTTGTGATCCCAACGGCGGCAGAAATTCCGATTGTCCAGACCATGATGCTGGCCGGAATGGGCACCGCGCCCGCGCTGGCGCTGCTTATCACGCTACCTGCGGTAAGCCTGCCCTCGTTCGTTATGCTGCGTAAGTCATTCCCTGCGAAAGCGCTGTGGCTGACGGCGGGGCTGGTGGCCTTGAGTGGGATAATTGTGGGAAGTATTGCGCTGCTGTAAAAAAAAAAGCCCGGTGGCGCTAGCGCTTACCGGGCCTGGGGGCAGGTTTAGGTTACTTGATGTAAGTAAACGCGGTGGTGACGTGTTTCACGCCGCTCACCCGGCTGGCGATATCCGCTGCCGCTTTCCCTTCACGTTCGGTCACAAGACCCAGCAGGAACACTTCGCCGTTCTCGGTGGTCACTTTCACGTTAGAGGATTTGACCTGGTCAGAACCCAACAGCTGGGAACGTACTTTGGTGGTGATCCAGGTATCTGACGATGCGGTACCAAGGCTGATTGGCTGCCCCTGACGCACTTCGTTAAACACTTCGATTGTCCCTTCTACGCCCATCGCAATCTGTTTAGCACGTGACGCGAGTTCAGTGGTTGGCGCCTGTCCTGCCAGCAGAACTTTGCCCTGATAGGCCGTCACGTTGATGCGCGCTTCTTTCTTAATCTGTTCGTCTTTAGACAGCGCACTGTTGACGCGCAGCTCCAGCGTGCCGTCATCAACCTGTGTGCCGACGGTGCGCGGATCGGTCGCCGCTTTGGTACCCACGGCGGCGGTACCGACGACGGCCGCCGCGATACAACCCTGGAGTAGCAGTGCAGACATAAGGACTGCAAGGGTCGATAAAGCCTTCATGAAAACTCCTTAATCATCCTGGTGAGGGAAAAGCGTGTTATCGATCAGATCGCATAAGCAGTTCACCGTCAGCATGTGCATTTCCTGAATGCGGGCGCTGCGGTGAGAAGGAATGCGGATTTCCACATCCTGCGGCCCAAGGAGACCGGCCAGTTCGCCGCCGTCATAGCCGGTTAATGCCACGATGGTCATATCACGGGTGACGGCCGCTTCAACGGCTTTGACGATGTCACGGCTGTTGCCGCGGGTTGAAATCGCCAGCAGCACATCTCCGGCATGGCCTAAGGCGCGCACCTGCTTTGCGTAAATTTCGTCATGCAGACGGTCGTTTGCAATCGCAGTTAAGACCACATTATCGGTATTTAGTGCAATGGCGGGTAAACTTGGGCGTTCGGTTTCAAAACGATTGATCATGCTGGCAGCAAAATGCTGTGCGTTGGCGGCCGAGGTACCATTACCACAACAGAGGATTTTGTTGCCGTTGAGCAAGGACTGCACCAGCGTCATCGCGGCGCGGGAAATCGCGTCCGGGAGAGCTTCCGCCGCGGCAATCTGCGTTTGAATGCTTTCTGTGAAGCACACTTTAATTCTATCGAGCACGTTATCCCTTTAAATCGTAATTATGCGTCTTCGCCAAAAGCGTTTTTAAGCCAGTCGATCTCATTTCCGGTGAAGGCTACCACATCAAACCGGCAATCCACAGTATCAAAACTCCCATTATGGCGGGCGAGCCACAAGTGGGCAGTCTGTAATAATTTATGTTGTTTGGCGAGCGTCACGCTGGCGGCAGCACCGCCAAAACGGGACGACTGTCGATAGCGCACTTCAACAAACACGGTGACCGGGCCGTCTTTCATAATCAGGTCGATTTCGCCGCCGCGTCCGCGAACGTTGGCGGCAATGAAGCGCAGTCCTTTGCCTTCAAGCCAGCGACGCGCTTTTACCTCCCACGCGTCGCCGGTCTCTTTACGGCTTAACTGGCCGGGACGATTTGCCCCTGCTGGTATTTGAGCCATGATAACTTCCTGTTAATCACGCAGTCCTGCGTTGCCGTCAGATCGCCGGTGTTACCGTTCAGCTCAAAGCCCGGTACCTGACGCATCTGGGTAAAGTTGTTGGCCAGCGCCCACGCATCAACGCCCATGGCATACAGGCGTGCCAGGGAGTAGTCGTTACGTACTGCGCCGAGCGCCTGCTGCATCAGCGCAGGGTTGCTGCCTGCCAGCATCGGGATTTCGCTGTACTGCAGGCCGTCCATCTCCAGACGGAAATCCGGGCCTGCGGTGCCCTGCGCGCTGCGGGAACTGGCGTAGAGCGTCGCCCCGCTCTGGCTGCCGTTACGCATGGCGATCATCGGCTTGATGAAGGCAATCTCTTCCGGCGTGGCAACGATGTAAGCCGCATCGACCTTACCGCCACCGCTGATTTGTGCGTCCGTTGGCGGTGCCGGGATGGTCAGGCCGCCGATGGTTACACTCTGCTGCTGTGGCAGGCTGGCGGCGACCGGGCTGCCGTTCAGCGCGATGCCTGCGCCGCCGTTTACCCCAGCGCGCAATTCACCGGCTGAGCCAAATTTCTGCTGCAGCACGACGCCGCCGCCCAGTTTTTGCCACTCGTCGGCAAAGGCGGTAGCGACACGGTCGCCCAGCGCGCTACGCGGGATTAACAGCAGCGGGGCCTGTTTGCCCTGCTCGTGAATATGCCGCGCCGCATCGCGTGCTTCGTCTTCCGGTGAGAGGGCGAAATAGCAAATATTGGCACGGTTTTGCACCTGCTCCGGCTGGTTAAGCGCCAGCACGTTCAGCGGAGTGTTGCTCTTCATCAGCTCTTCTACGTTGTTTTTCAACAGCGGGCCGACAACGATGCTCGCGCCGTCCTGCTGCACCTGCGCCAGTACCTGGTCGAGCGGCTGGACGCTGGTATCGTAGATTTTCAGCTCCGCGCCCGGGTTAGCGCCGGGCGTTGCTACGGTCTGCTGCTGCGCGGCAGGCTGTTGCTCTGGCTGAGTGGCCTGCGGTTGCGCCGTGGTTGTCGCCTCGGTCGCCGGCGCGGCTGGCGTTTCAACAGGGGCCTGGGCCGCCGGGGCCGGTGCCGCTGTCTCAGCTGGTGGCGTCGTCGGTGCCGTAACCGGGTTTTGCAGGGTCCCCTGAGCCGGAGCTTGCGCTGTGGTCAGGTCGCTGGTCTCTGCGGCGGACGGGCTGATCACGTCACTGACGTTCGCCGCCTGGGCTGCCTGATCCGGAACCGCGCTGCCTGACACTGTCGTTGTGCCGTTCTTCGCGGCTTCAAAGCCTTGCTGGATCGCGCGACCAAACACCGCCGCCTGACCGTTCAACGGCAGGAGCAGGGCAATCTTGCTGGTGGAGGCTGGCTTAAAGTTCTGCACGTTGACCAGTTGCCCGGGCAGCATTTTGGCCCCCGGGTTTTGCGGATAACGTGTTTGCCAGTCGGTAATGCCCGCTTTCAGCATGTTCGGATCGCTGCGGTTGGTGAACCACATCTGCTGCAGATCCAGCCAGCCCTGCAGCACGTTTTCGTCCGCATTGATGACCATCGCCCGGGCCTGATCCTGGGTCATGGAGGCGAGCGCCTGCCAGGTGGCATCGATATTTTTCTGTTTATCGGCCCCGCTCAGCAACGGCTCCTGGGCAATCAGCGCGCGCAGCAGCGTCAGGGACGGACGGCCTTGCTCCGCGGTGATACCGGCCTGCCAGAAGCGGGCCTGCTGGTTTTTATCCAGCGCGCCCACGTCAATGTTACCGAGGATTTTCTTCGCTGATTCGTAATCTTTCAGCGCCACTTTCAGCTCGGCAGAGAGTAAACCCTGCTCACGACGCTGGGTGTCGGTCAGATCTTGCGGCAGCTGGTTGAACAGTTCGGCGGCCTGCTGGGTTTTACCCTCTTTCAGCAGTGCACGAATGGCGAGTAATTGCCAGTTGGTCTTGGTATCATTCGAGCTCTGCGACATTTGTTGCAGATAAAAGCCAGAATCAGCCTGAGCCGAACCCTGCATGTGGGCCGTGCTCTGGTCGGGTGCCTGCGTGCCACAGCCTGCGAAGATCAGGGCGGCCAGCAGGAGAGGCACGCTGCGTGCGGCTTTTGTTCTTATAAACGTTAACGGTACCATACTGTATCCAGTGATTTTTTTTACGCAATGCTCAATATTAAATCGGCAATCCGGACTAAACAATGAAACAACACGAAACGGCAGATAATTCTCAAGGCCAGCTTTATATTGTACCTACTCCTATCGGGAATTTGTCTGATATTACCCAACGTGCACTTACCGTATTGCAAGCCGTTGATTTAATTGCTGCTGAAGACACCCGACATACCGGTTTACTGCTGCAACACTTCGCCATTAGCGCCCGGTTGTTTGCCCTGCACGATCACAATGAGCAACAAAAAGCAGAAACGCTGGTGGCAAAGCTGAAAGAGGGGCAGAACATTGCACTCGTCTCCGACGCCGGCACGCCGCTGATCAACGATCCGGGCTACCATCTGGTGCGTACCTGCCGTGAAGCGGGCATCCGCGTGGTCCCTCTGCCAGGCCCATGCGCGGCCATTGCGGCGTTAAGCGCGGCCGGTTTACCGTCCGACCGTTTCTGCTACGAAGGCTTTCTGCCCGCGAAATCCAAAGGCCGTCGCGATGTGTTAAAAGATCTGGAAGCCGAGCCGCGTACGCTGATTTTCTACGAATCCACCCATCGTCTGCTGGAAAGCCTGGACGATATGGTCACCGTCTGGGGCGAATCCCGCTATGTGGTGCTGGCGCGTGAACTGACCAAAACCTGGGAGACCATCTACGGCGCGCCGGTGGGCGAACTGCTGGCATGGGTCAAAGAGGACGAAAACCGCCGCAAGGGCGAAATGGTTCTGATAGTCGAAGGCCATAAAGCGCAGGAAGATGCACTGCCCGCCGATGCGCTGCGCACCCTGGCGCTGCTGCAGGCTGAACTGCCGCTCAAGAAAGCCGCCGCGCTGGCTGCAGAGATTCACGGCGTGAAGAAAAATGCGTTGTATAAGTATGCGCTGGAGCAGCAGGGGGAGTAACACATGAGCCGCTATCAGCCTCCTTTTACGATTACGCCCTCTATCCTCAATCAGGTTATTGAGATCGGCGAACTACTGGGACACTGGGCGGCGCATTCTGGCAGAACATCCCCTCTGCTACGCAAAGAGAATCGCATTCGGACCATTCAGGCATCCCTGGCGATTGAGCATAACTCGCTGACGACCGGGCAGGTAACGGCGATTATGGACGGGAAACGTGTACTTGCACCTGAGAAGGATATTCAGGAGGTGCGCAACGCTATCCTTGCCTACGAGAAACTGCCCGACTGGAAGCCCTGGCGTCTCAACGATTTGCTCAGCGCGCATCGGGTGTTGATGTCTGGTCTGGTCGATAATCCTGGTAAACTGAGGCAGGGTGATGTGGGGGTCTACCGTGGAACGCAACTGGTTCATATGGCCCCGCCCGCTTCGCAAATGCAACGTCTTATCAACGATCTCCTCTGCTGGCTGGAGCAAACCGACATCCATCCCCTGATAGCCAGCTCTGTGTTTCACTACGAGTTTGAATTTATTCATTCCTTTTCCGATGGCAATGGCCGTATGGGACGGTTGTGGCAAACGCTTATCCTGAGCCACTGGCGGGCTGAACTTGCCTGGTTGCCTGTCGAGACGTTGATCCATTTCCAGCAATCACGTTATTACGAAATCCTGGGCCAGTGCGATCGTGCGAGCGATTGCACCGCTTTTATCGAGTTTATGCTGCGGAATATGGCGGATACGCTGCGTGAAGGTATTGCCGTTCCGACAGAGATGTCGGAACAAATGTCGGAACAAATGTCGGAAAAAGAGATCGCGATTCTGCACCTTCTTACCGCCCATCCTCAGATGACCGCCGCGATGCTGGCATCCGCGTTAGGCGTGAGTTCCCGCACCGTTGAGCGTTATCTCCGTACGTTACAACACAAAAATAAAGTGAAGCGTGAAGGTGCCAGGAAAGGAGGCAGCTGGCAGGTCATAGTCTGACCTGACCAGCCGACGCGGGTCGATATCAGTAATGCTTCAGCATGCGGTCGATGGACTGCTCCAGCCAGTCGCGCTGGGTGCCGAAGTTAATCCGCAGGTAGTTTTCGCCGTTTTGTACGTAGTGGCTGCCATCCTCGATAACCACGCCCGCCTGCCGGGCGAAATGCCGGGTCAGCTCGGTGGCACTCCGATCGTCGGCGCTGACGTCTATCCAGGCGAGATACGACGACTCCGGGTTCATCATTTTCCATGCCGGGAAGTGGGTCTGGAGGGCATCTGCCAGATAACGTGCATTGCCGCGCAGATAATTGTTCAGCGCGTCAAGCCACGGCAGGCCGTGCTGATAGGCCAGAATAATTCCCCATACGCCGAAGATGTTGGGTGAGGTGATGGAGTTCTTCTCCAGTTGCTGGCGGAAGCGCTGGCGCAGAGAATCATCCGGGATGATGGAATAAGAGGTTTTCAGCCCGCCCAGATTGAACGCCTTATTTGGCGAGGTCAGAACGATCAGATTGTCCTGCGCAGCGCAGCCGGCTGTCAGACAGCTAACAAACCTGCCGTCGAGAATGTGTTCCGCGTGCACCTCATCGACCACCAGGAGAGTGCCGTAGCGTTGACACAGGTCGGAGACCTGGCGAATCTCGTCTGCCCGCCAGATCCTTCCGGAGGGGTTATGCGGCGAGCAGAAGAACCACAGCCGGGGTCGGTGCGTTTTAAGCTGCTCCTCCACCCGGTTAAAATCCAGGTAATAGCGGTTGTCGTCCACACGCAGCGGGTTAGCAAGTACTTGCACGCCCTGACGCTGCGTTGCCATCGCAAACGGGTCGTATACCGGTGTGTTCATCATCACGCAGTCACCGGGCTCGCAGAATGCCTGGACCGTGTAATGCAGCGTAGAGACGGTGCCGTAGGTTAAGGTTACCCACGCCTTCTCAACTTCTACCTGATGGCGCTGGCGCTGGAAGGCGATAACGGCATCGTAGAATTCGTCGAAGCACCAGGTATAGCCAAAGGTGCCGTGCTCCACGATGCGCTGAAAGCCTTCAATCACGGCGGGCGGTGAGGTGAAATCCATATCCGCAATCCACAGCGGGATAAACCCCTCAGGCACATCACCGAAGCGTGAACAGACAAAGGCGTGATCCCATTTGCGGCATCTATCGCTTTTGCGCTCTATGATTTTGTCAAAATCAAACACAACTACCCCCTGTTAAATTAAGGCTTCAATGCCGGTTTTCACGCTCTGGACCTGCGGGCCGATAATCACCTGCACGCTGTGTGCGTCGAGCACCACGATGGATAACGCCCCGGCCGTTTTAAGCGCCTGTTGATCCACAAGCCCCATATCCTTCACCACCAGACGCAGGCGGGTAATGCAGTTGTCGAGGGACTCAATGTTCTCTTTACCGCCGAGCGCACGCAGGATAAGCCCATGATCATATTTCGATTTTCCGCGCGCCCGGGTGTTGGCCTCAACGGCCTGCAGCGCCCCCTGGGTATCCACTTCGCGCCCTGGCGTTTTAATGTCGTGCTTGAGGATGTACCAGCGGAAGACGAAGAAGTAGATGGCGAACCAGGCGATGCCTACCGGGAACAGCAGATACCATTTGGTCGACATGCCCTGCATTACACCGAAGATCAGCAGGTCCAGAATGCCGCCGTCGGTGTTGCCGATGGTGACGCCCAGCAGGGCCATAACCATCAGCGCCAGACCAGACATCACGATATGGAAGGCGTAAAGCGCCGGCGCGATAAACAGGAACAGGAACTCAATCGGTTCTGAAATACCGGTAACAACGGAAACCAGCACGCCGGAGAGCAGCAGCCCTTTGATTACCGGGCGATTCTCCGGGCGCGCGGTGCGGTAGATGGCATACGCCACCGCCGGGAGCCCAAAGATAAAGGTCGGCATAAAGCCCTGCGACAGGAATGCGGTGACGTGCGGGCTAAACGGCAGTCCGGCCTTGAGTTCGGCGTAGAAGATATTCAGCGCACCGGCCACTTCATGACCATTGACCATCTCAATGCCGCCCGCCGGGGTGAAACGCACCATCGCCAGCAGGATATGGTGCAGGCCAAAAGGCTTGAGCAGCAGCACGCCCACGCCGTACAGGAACGGGCCGAAAACGCTGGTGCTTTGAATGATATGGCCAATTCCGGCAATGCCCAGCGCCACGTATTCCCACAGCAGGGGAATGAACAGGCCGACCAGCGAGAGGGTCAGCGCGGTAATAATGGGCACAAAGCGGATGCCGCTAAAGAAAGCGAAGGCGTCGTGTAATACCGTGTCCTGAAAACGCTCATGCAGAAAATAGGTAATCACCCCAACCACGATCCCGCCCAGTACGCCCATCTCCAGGGTTTGGATCCCCAGCACAATGGATTGCCCCACCTGCCTCATGGTGGCCGCATCGGCAAGCTGGTGGGTTGCGGTCAGGTAATAGTTAATGCTCATGTTCATCAGCATGTAGCCCACGAACCCGGCAAACGCGCCCACGGCCTTGTTGCGTTTGGCAAGCCCCATCGGGATCGCCATCGCGAACATCAGGGGAAGATAGGTAAAGGCGAAACCGCCGACCATGGCAATAAAACCAAAGGTGAGCTGTGTGAGCTCGCCACCCAGAAAAGGGAAACTTTTAATGGTTGAAGGGCTGGTGACGGAACTGCCGATCCCCAGCAGCAGGCCCATAAAGGCCAGCAGCGAGACCGGGAACATAAAGGTCTTTCCCAGACTTTGAAAAAACGCCCACGCTTTCGATTTAAACGACTTTTCCTGTGTCATGTAGGGACTCCTCGGAATTTTTTTATGGTAAAGGAAGGCGCTGTCCGGCTTAAGGACGCGCCTTCATATTTGCGAGGCTTATAGTTATTTTCAGAGAGCGATGTTATTTACGACGGGATTCAGGCATCAGCCGTAAGCAGCAGTCGGTTGGCCGAGCCGCACACGTTGATTTTGCTTCTGACCACCTCTTTCATGGCGTCCATGCCGACGCGCATGTAATAGCGCGGATCGTTGCCCTGCGGGTTGTCGGCAAACCAGGCTTTAACCGCATCAGAAAAGGCAATTTTTAGCTCGGTAGCCACGTTGACTTTGCAAATGCCCAGCTCGATGGTGCGGCGTACATATTCATCCGGCACATCACTCGCGCCATGGAGCACCAGCGGAACGCTCACCACGTCGCGGATCTCCGCCAGGCGCTGGAAATCAATTTTTGGCCGTTTGGTGTACAGACCGTGGGCCGTTCCGATGGCGACGGCAAGGCTGTCCACGCCCGTCAGTTCAACGAAGCGTTTCGCTTCCTGCGGGTCGGTCAGAAATGCGCTCTCAGTGTCCACGCTCATGTCATCTTCCACGCCGCCCAGTCGCCCCAGTTCGGCCTCGACGCTGCAGTCGTTGAGGTGGCAGAAATCGACAACCGATTTCACCAGCTTCACGTTCTGTTCAAACGGGTAGTGGCTGCCGTCGATCATGGCGCTGCGCACGCCGGCGTTCACCTTGCGACGAATATCGTCCAGCGATTCATGGTGATCGAGATGCAGCGCCAGCGGCATGTCATAGCTGAGGGAGTAAGCGCTACAGAGGGCGTAGATCTCTTCGAGCGCAATGTGCTTGAAGGTGCCCGGCGTGCCCGCGAGGATCACCGGTGATCGCATTTCGCTGCACACTTCAAGGATCGCCTGGATCGTTTCGGCGTTATGAATGTTGAATGCCGGTACGGCGTAGCCCTTGGCCTGCGCGTCCTGCAGAAGGTATTTGGTTGAGATGATACTCATAATGCGATCCTCTTAAGCCTGCCACGGATGAATAACCACGCCCTGCACCACACGGTTGACCGTGCCGCTGGCAGACGGGGTATCTGGCGTGTTGCCCACGCGAATGGACTGGGTGAGCGCAAAGACCTGGGCGTACATCAGGAAGCAGAACGCCTGTTCCATGTCGTTAAACGCGCGGGAAGGCGGCAGCAAAATATGCGGACCAGCCTCTATAACGGGATCTGTTTCGGCTGCGATCGCCACCACGCGCATCGCCTGACGATCGCGGCGCAGCTCGGCCAGCAGATCCAGATCGTAACGGCGGGTATACGGATGGCTGGAGATGAAGACCACCACCAGCGTTTCGTTATTTACCAGGGATTTTGGCCCGTGGCGGAAGCCGGTTGGGGAATCATAAAAGGCCGCCAGCTCGCCTGCGGTCAGCTCCAGCACTTTCAGCGCCGACTCGCGTGCCACGCCCTGCAGGCCGCCGCTCCCCAGATAGACGATCCGCTTCCATGGCTCGTTGCCAAAAACGCCGTGGCTAAAATCGCCCAGCGAGGAGAGGATCGCCTGACAGCGATCGGCGACGGCGCAAAACGCCTGGCTGTTAAAGACTTCTGGCACGAACACCGCCAGGCAGCTCGCCATCATGGTGGTGATGCTGCTGGTCATCGCGAACCCGCGATCGTGCGTTTCGGCAGGCATCAGCAGGGCAAAGGCGTTATCACCGTCGACCGCGTTCTGGTAGAGGCTTCCCGCCTCGTTGCAGGTAATGGTCAGGTGATAGCACTCCGGCACGAACTGGTTAGCCAGCTGTACGGCTGCGACGCTTTCCGGGCTATTGCCCGAGCGGGCAAAGGAGACCAGCAGCAGCGGATGCGCGGCGCTGAAGTAGTCCATTGGGTTAGTGACCAGGTCGGTTGTGGGTACGGCGGTAATGTTTTTCCCGGTGTGGCTGGCGATCCACGGCGCAACGATATCGCCGATAAAGGCGGAGGTGCCTGCGCCTGTCAGTACGATCCGAAGATCGCGCTTGCGCAGCAGCGGTTGAAGAAAACCGTCAATCGAGGCGCGCAGGCTATCGATGTTGTTCAGCGATCGGATCCAGCTTGATGGCTGCTGGCGGATCTCTTCTTCAGTCCATGTGCCGGTCGTGGCGGTGGGGATAGTTTCTGGCATAACTCAGTCCTTAGTCGTGTGAATTCCACATCAGACGCTGGCAAACGTGTCGCTATCTTTCGTTTCGTTTCACTTGTTCACTTCAGCAGTTGAATAAAATTTATAGAAAAGAAATCGAAAGTTCAATGTGAAAAAAGAAATAAAACGAAAAGTGTGATCGAAAAGGAAAAGCAAAAAATGAAGGAAAGGAAAAGAAAGGCCTTACGAGGTGGGGTCGTAAAGCCAAAAAGCGCAAAGTGAAAGGTCAGAGGGAGAGAGCCTGACCCTGGATCCAGATCGTCTGGAGGTGTAAACCGCCGTCCAGCGCGATAATATTGGCGCGCTTGCCCGGGGCGAGCGATCCGAGCTGCCCGTCAATGCCCAGCAAGCGGGCAGGGTGCAGGGAGGCCATATGAATCGCCTCTTCTGCCGTTACGCCCGTATGTTCAACCATGTTGCGTACGGCAGCATCCAGCGATAGCGTACTGCCCGCCAGCCCACCTGCCGCCGTACGCACCACGCCGCCGTGCAGAGTAACGTCTTCACCGCAAAGCGTATAACGGCCATCGGGCATACCGGCCGCCTGCATGGCGTCGGTAATCAACACCATGCGGTCTTTTGCGCAGCAGCAGCACAGGCGCATGGCGCCGGGGTGAACGTGGTGCCCGTCGGCAATCAGCTCCAGCCACGCCCGCTCGTCCGTTAGCCCGGCACCCACCATACCGGGTTCCCTGTGGTGTAATCCCGTCATGCCGTTATAGCAGTGGACCAGCCCGTCTGCCCCTGCGTCAAAGGCGGCAAGCGTCTGCCCGTAGGTGGCGGCGCTGTGGCCCAGCATCACGCGGATGCCTCGCTGCTTCAGATGGCGAATCGCCTGCAGCGCACCCGGTTTTTCTGGTGCCAGTGCCACCACTTTGAGGGTGTGTTGCGAGACCGCCATCAACGCGTCCAGCTCGGCGATATCCAGTTCGCGAAACAGTCCGGGCGGGTGCGCCCCTTTATTCTGCGGCGTAAAGTACGGCCCCTCCAGATAACTGCCCAGCACCAGCGCGCCGGGACCACCGGCCAGACAGCGCCGGGCAATCCGCGTGAGCGCACCGTGAATGGCCTCCAGCGGCGCGGTGACGGTGGTGGGCAGAAACGCCCCCACGCCTTCACGCGCTTTATGCCGGGCTAACGTATCCAGCGTGCCGGGCGCCTCATCCATCACATCCACCCCCGCGCCGCCGTGAATGTGGGTATCGATATAGGCCGGACAAAGCTGTTCGGCATCGCGCGCGGTCACGCCCGTCGGTATGGGTTCGATGGCAACGATCACGTCTTTTTCAATGCGCAGCTGGTGGTCGTCCAGCCAGCCCCCTTCGGTGAGTAGCCGCCGCGCGCGCAGTACCTGGCTCATATCCCTTCCTCGGCAGGCGCTTCCTCGCGACAGCGGCCAAGTTCATCCACCAGGCTCGTCAGGCCGCGGTGCCCGCACTCCAGCGCCTGAAGGCGGAACGCTTCGCTGCTCAGTCCCTCGCGCTCCAGCACCATCTCCAGCAGAAGCTGCAGATTCGTGCCGGTGATAACTTCGCTGCCGGGCCGCTGCATCGCCAGCGTTGAAGCCACGCGAAATGGCGTACCGCCCAGCAGGTCGGTAAGGAACACAATGTCGAATTGCCCGTCCAGCTCACTCACCGCCTGCTCGAGCTGAGCGGTCAGCCGCGCTGTCGTGGAAGACGCGGGAAAATCAATGGCGATAAACTGCGGCTGTTCGCCGAGGATCTGCTTCATCGCCTGCTCAAGCCCGCTGGCAAAACCGCCATGACCCGTCAAAATAATGCCTAACATCGCAACCTCTTCGCGTTTACAGGAAGTGACAGAATTTACCGACAACGCCCAGGACCACGGTGATACCAATCAGGCGCAGCGGGCTCCAGCCACGGCGTACCAGCCAGAACATGGTCAGGGTATAGACCAGCGGCAGAAATGCGGGCATCAGCTTGTCGATAACGTCGGTTTGCAGTTTGACCACCGCATCCCCGGCCTTAATTTCAAGGGTGGTATTGAGGCGTACGTAGGTTGCTACCAGCGCGCCAATCACCGTCATCCCGACGATAGAGGCCGCATGGCCCACCTTTTTGGTGTTGGCTTTTATCAGCGGAATGGCGGCAACGCCCATTCGGTATGCGTAGTGCGCCAGGCCAAAGCGCAGGCCGAGATGCACCACGTTGAACAGCACGATAAAGACCACCGCGCCAAGAATGGAGCCTTGCAGCGCCAGGCTGGCACCAATACCGCCGCAGATGGGCAGCAGGGTGAGCCAGAACATGGCATCGCCGATGCCGCCGAGCGGGGCGCCCACGGCAATCTTGGTGCTTTGAATGCTGTTCACATCCTGCTTGGAACGCTCCATCGCCAGGATAATGCCGATCACAAAGGTCACCAGGAACGGGTGGGTATTGAAGAAGCCCATATGGCCTTTCATGGCGCGCGCCAGGTCCCGTTTGTTGGTGTGAATTTTTTTCAGCGCGGGCAGCAGGCCATACAGCCAGCCGGAAGCCTGCATACGTTCATAGTTGAACGACGCCTGTAACAGCATCGAACGCCAGGCCACGCGGTTAATATCTTTTTTTGTCAGCTCAGCCCCGATCTGCTGGTCTTCGTAGACGTTTTCGTTTACGCCGGTGAGCAGCGACGTTTCGCTTTCGATGACGTCCGGCAGGGTAGTGTGATTAGATGCCATCTTCGAATTCCTCTTTCTGGGCTGCGGGTGCCGTCGGTTCAGGGGATTTACGCAGCAGGTCGATCAGGGCCATCGCCAGCGCCGCTGCCGCAATGGCCAGCACCGGGAGCTTCAGCCAGGCAGCCGCCACGAAACCGATAATGAAGTAAGGGATGTAGACGTTTTTCATCATGATCTTCAGCAGCACGGCAAAGCCGATAGCCGGCATGATGCCGCCCGCGACGCCGAGGCCGTCGATCAAACGCTCCGGCAGGACATCAATGGCGGTTTTTGCGTGTTCCGCACCAAAGTAGATGGGCAGAAACGCGCACAGAAAGTAGAAGACCCCGAGCGCCAGCAGCGCCAGATAATTGACCCGTTCAATGCCGTCGGTGTCCGCATTGGCCGCCATGCGATCGCAGCGCGACATCACGCCGGACATGACCGAGAACAGGAAGGTTATGCCCATCTGTACCGCCACGGCGAAGGGCACGGCGACCCCAACGGCCACGTCCGGCTTCACGCCCGTGGTAATCGCGAACGTGGTACCGACAATGGTGCCGATAATCACGTTCGGCGGCTGCGCGCCTGCCAGCGGTGCCAGCCCCATCCAGACCAGCTCTAACGTACCGCCGGTCAAAATACCGGTGTGGAGATCGCCCAGAATCAGGCCGACCAGCGGCCCAAGCACCACCGGGCGGTGCATGTGTGTTAACCCGTTAAACATATCCAGGCCTGCGATAAAGGCGAGAATGCCTAACGCAAATGCCTGCAACAGACTGATTTCCATTGTGAATCCCTCAGAGCAGTTTAAAGAGATCCAAAGCAGTTTCTGTTGGAACGCCCTGAACGAAGCATTCCACCCCGGCGGTTTTCAGGCCGTTGAACGCGGCGATATCGTTCGCGTCTACAGACACCGTTTTGGCAACTTGCTGTTTGCCATTGGCATAGTGCATATTTCCGACGTTGATACGGGTGATGGGCACGCCGCCTTCTACCAGCGTCAGAAAATCAGCGGGGGTTTTGCAAACCAGCAGAATTTTCTGGCGGTCGGCGGCGCGGTGAATGTTGTCGATCGTTTTTTGCAGCGACCAGAAGCGCACGGCAATGCCTTCTGCGAGCACCATTTCC
This sequence comes from Enterobacter cancerogenus, assembly GCF_019047785.1. Classification (NCBI taxonomy): domain Bacteria; kingdom Pseudomonadati; phylum Pseudomonadota; class Gammaproteobacteria; order Enterobacterales; family Enterobacteriaceae; genus Enterobacter; species Enterobacter cancerogenus. The sequence continues at coordinate 3,340,974 of NZ_CP077290.1, forward strand.
ATCAGGTTTTGCTGAACCGGATCCTCTGCAACCTCGTCATTAGCCACCAGCACCAGGTTTGCCCCCGCAAACCCAACCCACTGCACGCCTACCTGACCGTGGATCAGGCGTTCATCGATGCGGCATAAAACAATGTTTGGCATAGCGTGTTCCTCTTTTTTAATTATGCGTGTTGAGTCGTTACGCCTTCGCAGGCGGCATGGTACTGCTGGAGTATGTCCTGAATGTGGTCAATGATGAGGTCCCGTGGCGTCGACTTGAGAGCACCCTCGCGAACTTTGCTGTACTGCAACGGCAGATATTGGCTGATAAGCGGCAGGGGGATAGGTTCGTCTGCCAGATTACGCACCAGCCGCGCGAAGGCATCGTCAATCAGGCCGTCTGGCCAGTAGTAGCGCACGCGGTCGGAATAGCTGTAGCCACGTGCCAGACGCCGTGCGTTGCCATCGCCGTGGTAGTGGCTTTGCCAGTATTCCGGGCGGTCGAGCATGACGTTTTCCAGCACCTGACGCAGGCCAGAGCTGGCTTTGGCGGGTAATAACTCTTCTTCTATCGCGGCCAGAGAGAACAAGGCTTCACGCAGGGCAAAGGTGAGCGCCGGGCCGACTTTGAGGATCGCGAAGTGATCGTTCACTAATTGTCGCAGGGACTGCGGCGTCTGGTAATCGGTGGAGTGTGCCTCAAACACCAGGGTGTCGTAAGCCTCTACCATTTTACTGAGCGCGACGGCTTTTTGCGGCTGATAATCACACACCTGGGTGTGGTCGAATTCGACGCCGGGCTGCACCACCAGGCCAATGATGCGTGGCCAGATAGCATTTAATCCTTCCTTTTCGAACGCGTGACGGTGCGCCTCAAGCGTGGCGCGTGCTGCCTCGGGCGTGGTGACGTCCAGCTCGCTTAACGTTTCATGCGCACCCCCGGGCACCGGCACTTCCGTGCCGATGACATAGACCAGGTCAGCGGTGCCAAACCGCGCGCGGCAGGTCTCTTCGGCAATTTTTGCCAGACGCGCCGCGCGTTCGGCAACAATGGCATCGGTTAGCGGGACCGGATCGTCTTCGCAGGACATGCTGCAATCGAGGTGGATCTTTTTAAAACCGGCTGCGACATAGCACCTGATCAGATCGTCGGCATTGGCCATTGCCTGATCCGCAGGCAGGCTTTGCCAGCGGTTTGGCCCCAGATGGTCGCCGCCGAGGATCAGCTGTGACGACGGGAAGCCAAGAGACTCCGCCAATTGGCAGACAAACCCGTGAAAATCGGCGGGCGTCATGCCGGTATAACCGCCAAACTGATCCACCTGGTTCGAGGTGGCTTCGATCAGCAGCGGTGTCTGGTGCAATTGGGCGTATCGAATTGCGGCTTCAAGGACCAGCGGATGTGCGGAACAGACGGCATAAATCCCGTTTGCATTCCCCCGTTTATGTTGCTTCACCATTTCTGTCAGATGTTTCACTTTCCTCTCCATTTCGGATGGTGATGGTGTCAATCTTTCGTTTTGTTTCATTTGATACTGTATCATGGTGGTATAAAAATAAAACGAAAGATAATAGTTTTCCGATCTGTTTCACAAAAGAAACATAATGAAAGGTTTCAGCGCGAAAAGTGCTGACGCCACGGGGCCGTGGCGGGGTTGCATTTTCGTAAAAGAAAGGCGTTAATAGATAAAACGAAATGAAACGAAAGTTTATTGATTAAGGAGCTCGCATGAGCAGCACCGATTCCTCCGCAGAGAAGCGCATCACCGGGACCAGTGAAAGGCGAGAACACATTATTCAGCGGTTGCGGGCGCAGGGAAGCGTGCAGGTGAACGATCTCTCCTCTTTATACGGCGTGTCGACGGTGACCATCCGCAACGACCTGGCGTTTCTTGAGAAGCAGGGGATTGCGGTTCGCGCCTATGGCGGCGCACTGATTTGCGAAGGCACTGCCGCTGGGGTCGAGCCTTCCGTTGAGGACAAAAGCTCGCTGAACACGGCGGTGAAACGCAGCATCGCCCAGGCCGCGGCCGGACTGGTGAAGCCGGGGCATCGCATTATTCTGGACTCCGGTACCACCACCTTTGAAATAGCCCGCATGCTGCGCCAGCATACGGATGTGATTGCCATGACGAACGGTATGAACGTTGCGAATGCCCTGCTGGAAGCGGATGGGGTAGAACTGCTGATGACCGGTGGACACCTGCGACGCCAGTCGCAATCTTTCTATGGCGACCAGGCGGAACAGTCGTTGCAAAACTACCATTTCGACCTGCTGTTCCTGGGGGTTGATGCCATCGATCTCGATCGCGGCGTGAGCACGCACAACGAGGATGAGGCCCGCCTGAACCGCAAAATGTGCGAAGTGGCCGAGCGTATTATTGTCGTGACTGACTCAAGCAAGTTTAACCGCTCAAGCCTGCATAAAATCATCGATACGCAGCGAATTGATATGATTATCGTTGACGAAGGGATACCGGTTGAAAGCCTGGAGGGGCTGCGTAAGAGCGGGATTGAAGTGGTGCTGGTTTAAAGGGCTTTTCCCCCTCACCCTAACCCTCTCCCACAGGGAGAGGGAACCGTTCGGTGCGATTTTCACCCTCTCTCCTTTGGGGAGAGGGCAGGGTGAGGGGAATAATCACGTCACCGGCGCCGGGTTAAACACCGCCAGCTGATTGTGCAGTCCCCATTGGTCGGAGAAGGTTTTCTTACGTCCACTCGCCACATCCAGAATAAAGTGGAACAGCTTCCAGCCCACCTCCTCAATGCTCTCTTCCCCGGTCGCGATAGTGCCCGCGTTGATATCCATTAAGTCATACCAGCGGTTTGCCAGCTCGGTGCGGGTCGCCATTTTGATCACCGGTACTGCCATCAGGCCGTACGGCGTGCCGCGCCCGGTGGTGAAGACCTGTACCGTAATGCCTGACGCCACCTGCTGCGTGCCGCAGACAAAATCGCTGGCGGGGGTTGCCGCATAGATCAGGCCGCGTTTGGTCGGGCGCTGGCCCGGCGAAAGCACTTCGACAATCGCGCTCTGGCCCGATTTCGCAATCGAACCGAGGGCTTTTTCCACCACGTTTGCCAGGCCGCCTTTTTTATTGCCCGGCGAGGGGTTGGCGCTGCGATCGGTTTTGCCCATATCAAGATAGTTATCGTACCAGGCCATCTCTTCCAGCAGACGTTTGCCGACCTCTTCATTGACGGCGCGCGGCGTGAGCAAATGAATGGCATCGCGTACTTCGGTAACTTCGGAGAACATCACCGTCGCCCCGCAGCGCACTAACAAATCGGACGCATAGCCGACCGCCGGGTTAGCGGTCACGCCGGAGAACGCGTCGCTGCCGCCGCACTGGGTGCCCACTACCAGCTCGGAAGCCGGACAGGTTTCGCGCTGGCGCATGTTCAGTTTGTCGAGATGACGCTCTGCCACCTGAAGAATGTCGTCAACCATTGAGCGAAAGCCGACGTGGTGCTCGTCCTGCAGGCGCACGATGCTGGCGTCGTCGACCGCAATGGCTTTGACATCTTCGGTGCCCTGGAGCAGGCGCTCAGGCTGGAGTTTTTCACAGCCCAGACCAATCACCATAACCTCGCCGCCAAAGTTGGGGTTCAGGGCGATATTGTGAATAGTACGAATCGGGACCACGGCAGCGGGGGCGTTGATGGCTACGCCGCAGCCGTAGAGATGGTTCAGACCCACCACGCCGTCGACGTTGGGGTATTTCGGCAGCAGGTCGCGCTCAATGATCTTCACCACGTAATCCACCACGCCCGCCACGCAGTGCACGCTGGTGGTAATACCGAGCAGGTTTTTGGTGCCGACGCTGCCGTCCGCATTGCGGTAGCCTTCAAAGGTATAGCCTTCCAGCGGCGGCAGCGGCTCCGGTACGCGGGTCGCCAGCGGCAGGGTGTTCAGTGGCGGCGCGGTTGGCAGCTCAACCAGGGACTCCTCAATCCAGCTTCCCTGCGCAATGGCCCGCGCCGCGTAGCCAATCACTTCGCCGTAACGCACGATTTCACCGTGAGCGGGGATATCCACCAGTGCGACTTTATGCCCCTGAGGAATATGCTCAATTAATTCCAGCCCGTCCGGGAAACGCGTCCCCGCTTTTAAGCCGTTGTCGTTGACAATAATCGCCACGTTATCGGTATCGTGAACTTTAATATAGAACGCCGTCGGCGATGCTTGTCGAATTTCAATGTCGGCCATTGTTCAGTATTCTCCAGCAAAGTGTCTGATAATAAATGCAGCCAGATGTGTATTTATTTTCTTATTGTCGAAATAAAGACGCTGCTTTCTAAATAAAGAATGTCAGGACCTGGGATATAAAAATGTGATCAAGATCACCTCGTCAGGCGAGAGAACACGCCACCCGGCAGGTTATCGATGATTCTGTGCATCAGCGCCCAGTACGTTGTGCATATGCTCAAAACATTATTGAAAATTGCCGTAATAATTGAGCGTTAATCCAATGTGATGCCATTGGACGGTGGCTATACTGAATCACGATTTCATTGCGTCTGGTTAATTACCTGATATGAGCTGCTATCGATAAATAATCAGGAGAGACTCTTCCTAAAATTATAAATATAAAACTCCCGATGTGCCCGAGGAAATAAACATGATACTGGATACGACCGTAGAATCGAGAAAGGGTATGCCTACCCGCTATTTAATTCTGCTTATTATTTTTATCGTGACGGCCATTAACTACGCTGACCGTGCCACGCTGTCGATTGCCGGTACGGAAGTGGCGAAAGAGCTGCAGCTTAGCGCCGTCTCAATGGGATATATTTTCTCCGCATTCGGCTGGGCCTACCTGCTGATGCAAATCCCCGGCGGCTGGCTTCTCGATAAGTTTGGCTCCAAAAAGGTCTATACCTATAGCCTGTTTTTCTGGTCGCTGTTCACCTTCCTGCAGGGCTTTGTGGACGTTTTCCCCCTGGCCTGGGCGGGCGTGTCGATGTTTGTCATGCGTTTTATGCTCGGCTTCTCTGAAGCGCCGTCCTTCCCGGCGAACGCCCGTATTGTGGCGGCCTGGTTCCCGACCAAAGAGCGCGGGACGGCCTCCGCGTTGTTTAACGCCGCGCAGTATTTCTCGCTGGCGATCTTCTCTCCGCTGCTGGGCTGGCTGACCTTCGCCTGGGGCTGGGAACATGTGTTCACCGTGATGGGCGCGATCGGTTTTGTCCTGACGGGCATCTGGGTGAAGTTTATCCATAACCCGACCGACCATCCGCGGATGTCCGCGCAGGAGCTGAACTTCATTACTGAAGGCGGCGCCGTGGTGGATATGGATCATAAAAAGCCGGGCGCGCAGGTTGCCAGCGGGCCTAAGCTCCATTACATCAAACAGTTATTGACCAATCGCATGATGCTGGGCGTCTTTTTTGGTCAATACTTTATCAACACCATCACCTGGTTCTTCCTCACCTGGTTCCCGATTTATCTGGTGCAGGAAAAAGGCATGTCGATTCTGAAAGTGGGCCTGGTGGCCTCTATTCCGGCGCTGTGCGGGTTTGCCGGTGGCGTGCTCGGCGGAGTGTTCTCGGACTATCTGATTAAGCAGGGCAAGTCGATCACCTTGGCGCGTAAGCTGCCGATTGTGCTGGGCATGCTGCTGGCGTCCTCCATCATCCTGTGTAATTACACCGATAACACCACGCTTGTGGTAGCGCTGATGGCGCTGGCCTTCTTCGGTAAAGGATTTGGTGCACTCGGTTGGCCGGTCATTTCCGACACCGCACCAAAAGAGATTGTCGGCCTGTGCGGTGGGGTATTTAACGTCTTTGGTAACGTGGCGTCTATCGCGACGCCGCTGGTCATTGGTTATCTGGTCAGCGAGCTGCATTCGTTCAACGCGGCGCTGGTATTCGTGGGCTGTTCAGCGTTGATGGCGATGGTTTGCTACCTGTTTGTGGTAGGCGACATCAAACGTATGGAATTGCAGAAATAAGCAAAGGTATAAGCGATGAGTAACGATATCTTCCCGAACAAATTTAAAGCGGCCCTCGCGGCACACCAGATCCAGATTGGCTGCTGGTCTGCGCTGGCGAACCCCATCAGTACCGAAGTGCTGGGTCTTGCCGGTTTCGACTGGCTGGTGTTGGACGGCGAACATGCGCCGAACGACATCAGCACCTTTATCCCGCAGCTGATGGCGCTGAAAGGCAGCCAGAGCGCGCCGGTGGTACGTGTCCCGACTAACGAGCCGGTGATCATCAAACGTTTGCTGGATATCGGTTTCTACAACTTCCTGATCCCGTTTGTGGAAAGTGAAGAAGAGGCGGTGCAGGCCGTGGCCTCTACCCGCTACCCGCCGGAAGGCATCCGCGGCGTGTCCGTTTCGCATCGCGCCAATATGTTTGGCACCGTGCCGGACTACCTCGCGCAGTCCAACAAGAACATCACCATCCTGGTGCAGATCGAGAGCCAGCAGGGCGTTGATAGCGTGGATGCTATCGCGGCGACCGACGGCGTGGACGGCATCTTCGTCGGCCCAAGCGATCTGGCGGCTGCATTCGGCCACCTCGGCAATGCCGGGCACCCGGAGGTGCAGCGCGCCATCCAGCACATCTTTGCCCGCGCCAAAGCGCACGGCAAACCGTGCGGCATCCTGGCACCGGTTGAGGCAGACGCCCGCCGTTACCTTGAGTGGGGGGCAACCTTCGTCGCCGTGGGTAGCGATCTCGGCGTGTTCCGCTCGGCCACGCAGAAATTAGCGGACGCTTTTAAAAAATAACCATCATCGAGGAAAAGATTATGACGCTGAAAGTCGGTTTTATTGGCCTGGGGATCATGGGCAAGCCCATGAGCAAAAATCTCATCAAAGCCGGTTACTCACTGGTGGTTTCTGACCGTAATCCGGAGTCGGTGGCTGAGGTTATTTCGGCCGGGGCAGAAGCCGCGACCACGGCCAAAGCCATTGCCGAACAGTGCGATGTCATCATTACGATGCTGCCCAACTCCCCGCACGTCAAAGAGGTGGCGCTGGGTGAGAACGGCATTATCGAGGGCGCGAAGCCGGGCCTGGTGGTGATCGACATGAGTTCTATCGCCCCGCTGGCGAGCCGCGAGATCAGCGAAGCGCTAAAAGCGAAGGGCGTCGATATGCTGGATGCGCCGGTAAGCGGCGGTGAGCCAAAGGCCATCGACGGCACGCTTTCCGTCATGGTCGGCGGTGATAAGGCTATCTTCGACAAATACTACGACCTGATGAAAGCGATGGCCGGTTCCGTAGTGCATACCGGTGAAATCGGGGCGGGCAACGTCACCAAGCTGGCAAACCAGGTGATTGTTGCGCTGAACATCGCCGCGATGTCTGAAGCCCTGACGCTGGCAACCAAAGCCGGCGTTAACCCGGACCTGGTGTATCAGGCGATCCGTGGCGGTCTTGCGGGCAGTACCGTGCTGGATGCCAAAGCGCCGATGGTGATGGATCGTAATTTCAAGCCGGGCTTCCGTATCGATCTGCACATTAAAGATCTGGCGAACGCGCTGGATACCTCGCACGGTGTGGGCGCGCAGTTGCCGCTGACCGCCGCGGTGATGGAGATGATGCAGGCGCTGCGCGCCGACGGTCTGGGTACCGCCGACCATAGCGCGATTGCGTGCTACTACGAAAAGCTGGCGAAGGTGGAAGTCTCTCGCTAATGACGTCCTGCCCGGCGGCGTTACGCCTGCCGGGCGTTGTGTAGTAACAGGCTACAACTATGAAAATCGTAATCGCGCCAGACTCGTATAAAGAAAGCCTTTCTGCCACCGAGGTAGCACAGGCGATTGAAAAAGGATTTCGGGAAATCTTCCCCGATGCACTTTATGTTTCTGTGCCTGTTGCTGACGGTGGAGAAGGGACAGTCGAAGCGATGATTGCCGCGACCCGGGGCACAGAACAGCATGCCGTGGTCACTGGCCCGCTGGGCGAGAAGGTCAATGCCTGCTGGGGGATGTCTGGCGATGGCGGCACCGCCTTTATCGAGATGGCGGCGGCCAGCGGCCTGGCGCTGGTGCCTCCCACGCGGCGTAACCCGCTGGTGACCACCTCGCGCGGCACGGGCGAGTTGATCCTCTGTGCGCTGGATAAAGGCGCACGCAACATTATTATCGGCATTGGCGGCAGTTCAACCAACGACGGCGGGGCGGGCATGATGCAGGCGCTGGGCGCGAAGCTCACCGACGCGAACGGCACGGACATTGGCTATGGCGGCGGCAGCCTGATGGCGCTGAACAGTATCGATCTTACGGGCCTGGATGCCCGGCTCAAAGGCTGCACTATCCGCGTCGCCTGTGACGTGACGAACCCGCTGGTGGGCGAAAAGGGCGCGTCGCGGATCTTTGGCCCACAGAAAGGGGCGACCGAGGGGATGATCCTCGAACTCGATGCCAACCTTAGCCATTATGCCGACGTGATTAAAAAATCCCTGCGCATCGATGTTAAACAGGTGCCGGGCGCGGGGGCCGCAGGCGGAATGGGGGCGGCGCTGATGGCCTTCCTCGGCGCAGAGCTGAAGAGCGGCATTGAAATTGTCACCCAGGCACTCAACCTTGAAGAGCATATCCATGACTGTACCTGGGTGCTGACGGGGGAAGGGCGCATCGACAGCCAGAGCATTCATGGCAAAGTGCCGGTGGGCGTGGCGAACGTCGCCAAAAAATACCATAAGCCGGTGATCGGCATTGCCGGAAGCCTGACGCAGGACGTCGGCGTGGTACATCAATATGGCATTGACGCGGTGTTTAGCGTGCTGACCAGTATTGGCTCGCTGGAGGAGGCGTTTCGCGGGGCCTATGACAATATTTATCGCGCCTCGCGCAATATCGCCGCCACTTTGCAGGTGGGGATGCGCACGTAAGGGTGACAGCGAGACGCAAACCCTCTATACTTCGCGCCGAAGCTGACCAGACAGTCGCCGCTTCGTCGTCGTCCCCTTTCGGGGGGAGACGGGCGGAGGGGAGGAAAGTCCGGGCTCCACAGGGCAGGGTGCCAGGTAACGCCTGGGGGGGAAACCCACGACCAGTGCAACAGAGAGCAAACCGCCGATGGCCCGCGCAAGCGGGATCAGGTAAGGGTGAAAGGGTGCGGTAAGAGCGCACCGCGCGGCTGGTAACAGTCCGTGGCACGGTAAACTCCACCCGGAGCAAGGCCAAATAGGGGTTCACATGGTACGGCCCGTACTGAACCCGGGTAGGCTGCTTGAGCCAGTGAGCGATTGCTGGCCTAGATGAATGACTGTCCACGACAGAACCCGGCTTATCGGTCAGCTTCAACTTCTTAAAGAACCCCGCCTCGGCGGGGTTTTTGCTATGTACACTAAATGAGATGAATGACTGTCCACTCCGCTTTCTATGAAAGAACGCGGCTTACCGGTCAGCTTCAACGTCTTAAAGAACCCCGCCTCGGCGGGTTTTTGCTATCTGTCGGTCGTTGGCCCGTTCGGTTGTTGGCCGGGTAAGCGCCGTACCACCCATAACCCCCGGTAAACGACATCAATTCTCATATTTGCGACATTAAGCACATTTCACTCCCAACGCCGTTTTGCTGGCAGGTCATCATCCGTAGACGATCGCAATCACAAAATTTCACGCTAAAAAAGTGACGATTCGCAGTGTTGTTCTGATGTGAATAGTGTTACATGAATGAGAGTGAAAGTTTTCGTAGTTGAAATGTATATATTGAAATTCAATACATTTGCCATGTGAATATGTGACCCGCTCCACTCTTTACTTTGGCAGCAATCATTCGTTATCGCTTTATTTGATAAAATACAGGAATGTTTTAACAAAATAATGGTTACTTAGTAGTCTTTAATTGCTTGAAATATCGCCTTTCTTGCCGCTTATATATCCAAAAAATTCACCTCAGTTATCACCATAAAATATTTTTATTACCTGCGATTTTGTTGATCAATATCAGCCAAATAGCGTGTTTATTTTTGTTTAACTTATTGAATAAAAAGAAATTTAATGGGTTTTTATTATGGGTGGTGAAAGCGAGTAAAGGCAAATTGTGAGTAACAGCACATACCCCCTGAAACAATATTGGGTAGAATTCGCCCGGTCATAGGGAAATAAGCGCAGAATATTATGAACACTATTATTCTACCGAAAACACAGCATCTCGTGGTATTTCAGGAAGTCATTAAAAGTGGCTCCATAGGTTCTGCTGCAAGACAACTGGGATTGACGCAACCCGCGGTCAGCAAAATCATCAGCGATATCGAATCCTACTTCGGCGTCGAAGTGATGGTTCGTAAAAATACCGGCGTAAAGCTTACTGCCGCAGGCCAGGTGTTGCTGTCGTACTCAGAGTCGATCACCCGAGAGATGAAGAACATGGTGAGCGAAATTAACAGCCTCAGCTTTAGCACCGTCATGGACGTTTCATTCGGCTATCCGTCGCTCATCGGCTTCACCTTCCTGTCGGAGATGATCAAAAAGTTCAAGGAAGTGTTCCCGAAAGCGCGGGTATCCATGTATGAAGCGCAGCTCTCCTCTTTCCTGCCCGCCATTCGCGATGGTCGGCTGGATTTTGCTATCGGCACGCTGAGCGACGAGATGCTGCTGCAGGATCTTCACGTGGAGCCGCTGTTTGAGTCCGAGTTTGTGCTGGTCGCCAGCAAATCACGAACGTGCACCGGCTCGACTACACTGGCATCGCTCACGCATGAACAGTGGGTGATGCCGCAAACCGATATGGGCTACTACAAAGAACTTCTGACTACCCTGCAAGACAACCACATCAGCATTGAAAATATCGTCCAGACCGATTCGGTCGTCACCATTTATAACCTTGTCCTGAATGCCGATTACCTGACGGTTATTCCTCGCGACATGATTGCGCCGTTCGGTTCTGACCAGTTTATTATGCTGCCGGTTGAAGATGAATTACCCGTGGCACGTTACGCCGCGGTGTGGTCCAAAAATTACAGTATTAAAAAATCCGCTTCGGTATTAGTCGAACTGGCGAAACAATATTCGTCAATGAATATCGAACGACGACGATGAAATCGTAACAACAGTTTAAAAAACACCCGGAGCGTGTCGTTTTAGCGCTCTGATACCCTGACTTTGCCTGAAAACAATCAATTATTATAACGAGGATATTATGCACATTACCTACGACCTCCCGGTGACCATCGAAGATATTCAGGATGCCAGAAAACGCCTGGCCGGTAAGGTTTATAAAACCGGTATGCCGCGTTCAAATTATCTCAGCGAACGCTGCAAGGGTGAAATTTTTCTGAAATTTGAAAATATGCAGCGCACCGGCTCTTTTAAAATTCGCGGTGCGTTTAATAAACTCAGTTCGCTTACGGAGGCGGAGAAACGCAAAGGCGTGGTGGCGTGTTCCGCCGGAAACCATGCTCAGGGCGTGTCGCTCTCCTGCGCCATGCTCGGTATCGATGGCAAAGTGGTCATGCCGATGGGCGCACCGAAATCCAAGGTCGCCGCTACGCGCGACTACTCCGCCGAGGTGGTGCTCCACGGCGAAAACTTCAACGATACCATCGCGAAAGTGAGCGAAATCGTTGAGATGGAAGGGCGCATTTTTATCCCGCCTTATGACGATCCTAAGGTCATTGCCGGGCAGGGAACAATTGGCCTGGAAATTCTTGAAGATCTCTATGATGTGGATAACGTGATTGTGCCTATTGGCGGCGGCGGATTAATTGCCGGCATTGCTACGGCCATTAAATCCGTTAACCCAACCATTAATATTATCGGCGTGCAGTCAGAAAACGTACACGGTATGGCGGCGTCCTGGCAAGCCGGAGAAATCATTAATCACCGTGTAACCGGCACATTAGCCGACGGCTGCGATGTCTCTCGCCCGGGTAAATTAACGTTCGACATTGTTCGTGAGTTAGTCGATGACATTGTGCTGGTCAGCGAGGATGACATTCGCAACAGCATGATTGCACTTATTCAGCGAAATAAAGTGGTGACAGAAGGGGCGGGCGCGCTGGCCTGTGCCGCCTTATTAAGCGGCAAACTGGACCACTATATTCAGGGCCGCAAAACGGTGTGCATTATTTCCGGCGGCAATATCGATCTTTCCCGCGTTTCGCAAATTACCGGCTTCGTTGACGCATAAAGGATGACCTATGAGCAACACAGAAAGCATTATCGTTGGCCAGACAAAAACGTCCGCATGGCGTAAGTCTGATACCACCTGGACGCTGGGCCTGTTTGGTACCGCCATTGGCGCAGGCGTGCTGTTCTTCCCGATCCGTGCAGGCTTTGGCGGGCTGATCCCAATCCTGCTGATGCTCGTGCTGGCCTATCCCATCGCCTTTTACTGCCACCGCGCGCTGGCGCGTTTGTGCCTGTCCGGGAGCAACGTCTCCGGGAACATCACCGAAACGGTGGAAGAGCATTTCGGCAAGACCGGTGGGGTGGTGATCACCTTCCTCTACTTCTTTGCAATTTGCCCGCTACTGTGGATTTACGGCGTCACCATTACCAACACCTTTATGACCTTCTGGGAAAACCAACTGCAGCTCCCGGCGCTTAACCGTGGCTTTGTGGCGCTGTTCCTGCTGCTGCTGATGGCCTTTGTGATCTGGTTTGGTAAAGACCTGATGGTGAAGGTGATGAGCTTCCTGGTGTTCCCGTTTATCGCCAGTCTGGTGCTGATCTCCCTGTCGCTGATCCCCTACTGGAACTCGGCGGTGATCGACCAGGTCAACCTGAGCGATATCGCCTTTACCGGGCACGACGGCATTCTGGTGACGGTCTGGCTGGGCATCTCCATCATGGTTTTCTCCTTTAACTTCTCGCCTATCGTCTCCTCGTTTGTGGTCTCCAAACGCGAAGAGTACGAGCCGGAGTTTGGCAAAGCGTTCACCGAGCAGAAATGTTCCAAAATCATCAGTCGCGCCAGCCTGCTGATGGTCGCCGTGGTGATGTTCTTTGCCTTTAGCTGCCTGTTCACGCTCTCCCCACAGAACATGGCGGAAGCCAAAGCGCAGAACATTCCGGTGCTCTCTTATCTGGCGAACCACTTTGCTTCGATGTCGGGCAGCAAATCGACCTTCGCGACGGTACTGGAATACGGTGCTTCTATCATCGCGCTGGTAGCGATCTTCAAATCCTTCTTCGGCCACTACCTGGGCACCCTGGAAGGGCTGAACGGCCTGATCCTGAAGTTTGGTTACAAGGGTGACAAGAAGAACGTCTCGGTCGGCAAACTGAACACCATCAGCATGGTATTCATCATGGGGTCAACCTGGGTGGTGGCCTACGCCAACCCGAACATTCTCGACCTTATTGAAGCCATGGGTGCGCCAATCATCGCCTCACTGCTGTGCCTGCTGCCGATGTATGCCATTCGCAAGGCACCGGCGCTGGCGAAATATAAAGGCAGAGCGGAGAACATTTTCGTTACTGCGGTCGGCCTGCTGACCATTCTGAATATCGTTTACAAACTGTTCTAACCCAAAGCTCAGGATGAGCGGAGTCACACCATGATTGAATTTCCGGTTGTACTGGTCATTAACTGCGGATCGTCTTCGGTTAAGTTTTCAGTACTCGACGCAGCACACTGCGATGCCCTGATGACGGGCATTGCAGACGGCATCAACACTGAGAACGCCTGTATCTCGGTGAACGGCGGTGAGCCGGTCAAACTGGCTCACCAGGATTACGAAGGGGCGCTGGCGGCCATCGCCCTTGAGCTGGAGAAGCGCGATCTGATGAGCAGCGTGGCCTTGATTGGCCACCGCATTGCCCACGGTGGCGATCGCTTCAGCGAATCCACCCTTATCACCGAGGAGGTCATCGAGCAGATCCGCCAGGTGTCTCCGCTGGCGCCTTTGCACAATTACGCCAACCTGAGCGGCGTGGAAGCGGCTGAACGCATGTTCCCGGGCGTGCAGCAGGTTGCGGTGTTTGATACCAGCTTCCACCAGACGCTGGCACCGCACGCCTGGCTCTATGGGCTGCCGTATCGCTATTTCGAAGAGCTGGGCGTGCGCCGCTACGGCTTCCACGGCACCTCGCACCGCTACGTTAGCGGGCAGGCGCATACGCTTCTTGGGCTTTCGCCTGACGACAGCGGGCTGGTTATTGCCCATCTGGGCAATGGGGCATCCATCTGCGCGGTGCGTAACGGTGAAAGCGTCGATACCTCTATGGGCATGACGCCGCTGGAAGGGTTGATGATGGGCACGCGCTGCGGCGACGTGGATTTTGGCGCGATGGCGTGGATTGCCCGGCAGACGGATCAATCGCTCGACGATCTGGAACGGATGGTTAACAAAGAGTCCGGTCTGCTGGGGGTCTCCGGAATATCGTCCGACCTGCGAACGCTCGAAAAAGCCTGGCATGAAGGCCATCAGCGGGCGCAGCTGGCGATACACACCTTTGTGCACCGTATCGCGCGGCACATTGCCGGGCACGCGGCGTCGCTGCACCGGCTGGACGCTGTGATCTTCACCGGTGGAATCGGCGAGAACTCAACGCTTATCCGCGCGCTGGTGGCTGAACGGCTCAAGGTCTTTGGCATCACGCTGGACGACGCCAAAAACGCCCTGCCGGGCAGCGCAGGCGAGCGCATTATTTCCACCGACGCGTCCCGTGCGGCCTGCGCGGTGATCCCGACCAACGAAGAAAAAATGATCGCGCTGGATGCCCTCCGTCTTGGGAAGGTCACATCGGCTGCGGCTTATGCCTGATAAAGCGAGAAGAGAATGAAAGTAACTATCGATACGCGCGTTGCGCCCTACAGCGACGCATGGGCCGGGTTTCGCGGTGAAGAATGGAAAGACGCCGTCAACGTGCGCGATTTTATTCAGCATAACTACACCCCTTATGAAGGTGATGAGGCTTTCCTCGCGCAGGCGACGCCTGCAACGACGGCGCTGTGGCAGAAGGTGATGGTCGGCATTCGTCAGGAGAATGCCACCCACGCCCCGGTGGATTTTGACACCAATATTGCTACCACCATTACCGCGCACGGGCCGGGCTATATCGACGAAGATCTGGAGACGATCGTCGGTCTGCAAACCGATAAACCCCTCAAGCGCGCCCTGCATCCGTACGGCGGGATCAACATGATCCGCAGCTCTTTCGAGGCCTACGGGCGCGAAATGGATCCGCAGTTTGAGTACCTGTTTACCGATCTGCGCAAAACCCATAACCAGGGTGTATTTGATGTGTACTCCCCGGAGATGATGCGCTGCCGAAAATCGGGCGTGCTGACGGGATTGCCGGACGGCTACGGACGCGGGCGGATCATCGGTGATTATCGTCGCGTGGCGCTGTACGGCATCAGCTATCTGGTGCGCGAGCGCGAGCTGCAGTTCGCCGATCTGCAGGGAAAACTTGAGCGCGGTGAAGATCTGGAGGCGACGATCCGCCTGCGCGAAGAGCTGGCGGAACATAAACGCGCGCTGCTGCAGATCCAGCAGATGGCGTCGGGCTATGGCTTTGACATCTCCCGCCCGGCAATGAACGCTCAGGAGGCGGTGCAGTGGGTCTACTTTGCTTATCTGGCGGCGGTGAAATCCCAGAACGGCGGGGCGATGTCGCTGGGGCGCACGGCTACGTTCCTGGATATCTACATTGAGCGGGATATGCAGGCAGGCCGCCTGAGCGAAATGCAGGCGCAGGAGCTGATCGACCACTTCATTATGAAGATCCGCATGGTACGCTTCCTGCGCACGCCGGAGTTCGACACGCTCTTTTCCGGCGATCCTATCTGGGCCACGGAGGTGATCGGCGGTATGGGGCTGGATGGCCGCACGCTGGTCACCAAAAACAGCTTCCGCTACCTGCACACGCTGCACACCATGGGGCCTGCGCCGGAGCCGAACCTGACGATCCTCTGGTCTGAACACCTGCCGATCGCGTTCAAGAAATATGCCGCGCAGGTGTCGATCGTCACCTCTTCGCTGCAGTATGAAAACGACGATCTGATGCGCGCAGACTTCGACAGCGACGATTACGCGATAGCCTGCTGCGTCAGCCCGATGGTGATCGGCAAGCAGATGCAGTTCTTCGGGGCGCGTGCCAACCTCGCCAAAACGCTGCTGTATGCGATCAACGGCGGCGTGGACGAGAAGTTGAAGATCCAGGTGGGGCCGAAAACCGATCCGCTGCTGGACGAGGTGCTGGATTACGCCACCGTGATGGCGAGCCTCGATCACTTTATGGACTGGCTGGCGGTACAGTACATCAGCGCGCTGAATCTCATTCACTACATGCATGATAAGTACAGCTACGAAGCCTCGCTGATGGCGCTGCACGATCGCGATGTCTATCGCACCATGGCCTGCGGCATCGCCGGGCTGTCAGTGGCGGCGGATTCGCTGTCAGCCATCAAGTACGCCACGGTGAAGCCGGTGCGCGACCACACTGGCCTGGCGGTGGATTTTGTGATTGAAGGCGACTATCCGCAGTACGGCAACAATGACGATCGGGTGGACAGCATCGCCTGCGATCTGGTCGAGCGCTTTATGAAGAAGATTCAGGCGCTGCCAACCTACCGTAACGCCGTGCCGACCCAGTCGATCCTGACCATCACCTCGAACGTGGTCTACGGTCAGAAGACCGGCAACACGCCGGATGGCCGCCGCGGCGGGACACCGTTTGCACCGGGCGCCAACCCGATGCACGGACGCGACAGGAAAGGGGCGGTGGCCTCGTTGACGTCGGTCGCGAAGCTGCCGTTTACCTACGCCAAAGACGGTATTTCGTACACCTTCTCGATTGTGCCGCAGGCGCTGGGCAAAGATGAAGGCGTGCGCAAAACCAACCTTGTGGGGCTGCTGGACGGGTACTTCCATCACGAAGCGGCCATAGAGGGCGGGCAGCATCTGAACGTCAACGTCATGAACCGGGAGATGCTGATGGATGCCATTGAGCACCCGGAGAATTACCCGAACCTGACGATCCGCGTTTCAGGCTATGCGGTGCGGTTTAACGCCCTGACGCGCGAGCAGCAGCAGGACGTGATCTCCCGAACCTTTACTCAGGCGATGTAACCTGCAATGTCTCCAGCCCCCTCGATAACAGGGGGCTTTTTTTTCTTGATCGCCGTCACTTTTAGCAAAACAGGGCGAAAACCCTCCATTAAGAAGTAAAATTTCCTCCCGCTTGCGTAAATCCTCATAAAAATTGTGACTTTTTTCTCTTCCTCTGCGGATATCATCTTTTCATTCTAAAAACACACACCTGCGGCAGTTCTGCTCATTATCGCTGATGAGAAAAAACCAAATAAAAAATAATTAGTTACCCTACAAAATAAGCGAGTGCCCAATGGAAACGGCAACAAAAAGCAGTGTGATTGTGAAAGACTCGTCCGCGGCAAGGCGGGCAGGTATGAGTGAAAGCGAATGGCGCGAGGCGATTAAATTCGACAGCACCGACACGGGATGGGTCATCATGAGTATTGGGATGGCTATCGGCGCGGGGATCGTTTTTCTCCCGGTGCAGGTCGGATTAATGGGCCTGTGGGTGTTTTTACTTTCGTCGATCATTGGCTATCCGGCCATGTATTTATTCCAGCGTCTGTTTATTAATACGCTGGCAGAATCCCCGGAATGCAAAGATTACCCGAGCGTGATCAGCGGTTATCTCGGGAAAAACTGGGGCATATTATTAGGCGCGCTCTATTTCGTGATGCTGGTGATCTGGATGTTCGTCTATTCTACTGCCATCACCAACGACAGCGCCTCTTATCTGCACACCTTTGGTCTGACCGACGGCTTGCTCTCGGAAAACCCGTTCTACGGCTTATTCCTGATCTGCATTCTGGTCGCGATCTCGTCGCGCGGTGAGAAGCTGCTGTTTAAAGTCTCAAGCCTGATGGTGCTCACCAAGCTGTTTGTGGTGGCGGCGCTTGGGCTGTCGATGATCGGCCTCTGGCATTTAGCCAACGTGGGCATGCTGCCGCCGATGGGGCTGCTGATTAAAAACGCCATTATCACGCTGCCGTTTACCTTAACGTCGATCCTGTTTATTCAGACCTTAAGCCCGATGGTCATTTCGTATCGCTCACGTGAGAAGTCCGTTGAGGTCGCGCGCCACAAGGCTCTGCGGGCAATGAATATCGCCTTCGGCATCCTGTTTGTGACGGTCTTTTTTTACGCCGTCTCCTTCACCCTGGCAATGGGCCACGACGAAGCGGTAAAAGCCTACGAGCAGAATATTTCAGCTCTGGCGATTGCGGCGCAGTTTATCAGCGGCGACGGCGCGGGCTGGGTCAAAATCGTCAGCGTGATCCTCAATATTTTCGCCGTCATGACCGCGTTCTTCGGGGTGTATCTCGGCTTTCGCGAGGCGACGCAGGGCATTGTGATGAATATCCTGCGCCGCAAAATGCCGACAGACAAAATCAATGAACGTACCGTGCAGCGCGGCATCATGCTGTTCGCCATTCTGCTGGCCTGGAGCGCCATTGTGTTAAACGCGCCCGTGCTGAGCTTTACCTCAATTTGCAGCCCCATTTTCGGCATGGTGGGCTGCTTAATTCCGGCGTGGCTGGTCTACAAAGTCCCGGCGCTGCACAAATATAAAGGCGTGTCGCTGGTGATTATCGTTATTACCGGACTGCTGCTGTGTGTTTCTCCTTTCCTCGCGTTTTCCTGAGGAGTGAATAAGGTTGTCACGATGTCTGAGCAAATCAATCCTTTATGGACGCAGTTTATTCGTGCGGTGCAGGAAGAAGTTAAGCCTGCCCTGGGGTGTACGGAACCTGTCTCTCTGGCGCTGGCCTGTGCGATTGCCGCTGAGCAGCTGGGCGCTGAGGTCACGAAAATTGAGGCGTGGGTATCGCCAAACCTGATGAAAAACGGTCTGGGCGTTACGGTGCCCGGTACTGGCATGGTCGGCCTGCCGATTGCGGCGGCGCTGGGGGCCATTGGCGGCAACGCGCAGGCCGGGCTGGAGGTGTTGAAAGATGCCACGCCTGAGGCGCTGGCGCGCGCCAAAGCCTTGCTGGAGGCCGGTCTGGTGCAGGTGAAACTGCAAGAGCCGTGCGATGAGATCCTCTATTCCCGCGCCTGTGTTTACGCCGGAGAGGCCTCTGCGATGGTGACCATCGCAGGGGGGCATACGCGCGTTGTCGAGGTGGTGTGCCGGGGCGAAACGCGCTTTACGCTCGACGAGCCGCAGGGCGAGGTGAACGCCGATCCCCTGTCGGTACTTTCGGACACCACGCTTGCTCAGATTATGGCGTTTGCCGAACAGGTTCCGTTCGGGGCGATCCGCTTTATTCTGCAAGCAGGGGAGTTGAACGATGCGCTCTCCCGGGAGGGGCTGAGCGGTAAATGGGGGCTGCACATTGGCGCAACGCTCACTAAGCAACGCGCGCGCGGCTGGCTGGCGCAGGATGTCGGGTCGGATATCGTTATCCGCACCAGCGCGGCGTCAGATGCGCGTATGGGCGGGGCGACGCTCCCGGCGATGAGCAACTCGGGTTCCGGCAACCAGGGGATCGCCGCGACCATGCCTGTGGTGGTCGTGGCAGAGCACGTACAGGCCGATCAAGAGCGGCTTGCCCGGGCGCTGATGCTCTCGCACCTGTCGGCTATCTACATCCATCATCAGCTTCCACGTTTATCCGCACTGTGTGCGGCAACGACGGCAGCAATGGGCGCTGCGGCTGGGATGGCGTGGCTGATGGGCGGAGGCTACCAGACCATTGCCATGGCGATCGGCAGCATGATCGGGGATGTCAGCGGGATGATCTGCGATGGCGCATCGAACAGCTGCGCGATGAAGGTCTCTACCAGCGTAGGCAGCGCCTGGAAAGCGGTGATGATGGCGCTGGATGAAACGGCCGTGACGGGCAACGAAGGGATTGTGGCGCACGACGTGGAGCAGTCTATCGCTAATCTGTGCGCGCTGGCGTGTCGTTCAATGCAGGCAACGGATCGGCAGATTATTGAGATAATGGCGAGTAAGGTGTAAAGAATTCCCCTCACCCCAACCCCTCTCCCCAAAGGGGCGAGGGGCTCGATCGTTCCCTCTCCTCTTTGGGGAGAGGGGTAAGGTTTAATTAAACCGGCAAATCAATCAGCAGTGCCCGCAGCGGCGTATCGGCAACCAGCGTAATATTCGCTTCGTCGCGAATAAACGCCCCGTCACCGCAGGTAAGCGCTTCTTTCTCTTCCGTATGCGTGACGGCGTGCACCGTCCCGTGAATCGACTGCAGGTATGCACGCGGGCCGTGAAGCTGCACGCTAACCTGTTCGCCTTTCTTCAGCTCGATGTGGTGCAACCATACCTGCTGGCGCAGTTGCAGGCTGCCGTTGCTGCCGTCCGGGGAGGCAATCAGCTGCTGCTGACCGCCTTTCAGATCCAGCTTCTGTACCAGCGGATTTTCCCGCTCCGGGCAGGCATCTAACCACAGCTGCATGCGGGTCAGCGTGTTGTCTTTGCTGAGGTTGTGCTCGCTATAGCTAATGCCCGGCTGCGTTGAAATCAGTAAGGCTTCGCCAGCCTTCGCCTGGACATGATTGCCCTCGCTATCGCGGTATTCTGCCTCGCCTTCCAGGATCAGGTTCAAAATATCGACTTTCGGGTACGTACGCGGCTGGAAAGAGGCGCCAGGGGCGAGCACTTCCTGATTCAACACGCGCAGTGAGGCGTAACCGAGGAGTTTCGGGTCAAAGTAGTGTCCAAAGGAGAAGGTGTAGCGCGCCTGCAGCCAACCGAAATCGGCTTGTCCGCACTGTTTAGCTGTTCTTGTCGTAATCATAAACTTGACCTCTCTTTACACTAAAACAATGGTAAAGGTATGGACGCTGCATTGTTAGCCAGATATTCTGCCCGGTATGTTCAAATTTCCTGAATGAGAACGAGATGGCTAAAGAGAGAGCATTGACGCTTGAGGCGCTTCGCGTCATGGACGCAATAGACCGTCGCGGCAGCTTTGCCGCAGCGGCAGATGAACTGGGGCGCGTTCCGTCTGCGCTGAGCTACACCATGCAGAAGCTGGAGGAAGAGCTGGACGTAGTGCTGTTCGACCGCTCCGGTCATCGAACAAAATTCACCAATGTAGGCCGTATGCTGCTTGAGCGCGGGCGCGTGCTGCTGGAAGCGGCAGACAAGCTGACAACCGATGCCGAAGCCCTGGCCCGCGGCTGGGAAACGCACCTGACGCTGGTCACGGAAGCGCTGGTCCCGACCGAGGCGCTGTTCCCGCTGGTGGAGCGTCTGGCGGACAAGGCCAATACCCAGCTGTCGATCATCACCGAAGTGCTGGCCGGTGCCTGGGAGCGTCTGGAGACGGGGCGAGCGGATATCGTGATCGCGCCGGACATGCACTTCCGTTCTTCCTCAGAGATTAACTCGAAAAAACTCTACAGCGTGATGAACGTCTACGTCGCGGCACCGGATCACCCGATCCACCAGGAGGCGGAGCCGCTCTCAGAGGTGACGCGCGTGAAATATCGCGGCGTGGCGGTCGCCGATACCGCACGCGAGCGCCCGGTGTTAACGGTGCAGCTGCTGGATAAACAGCCGCGCCTGACCGTCACGTCACTGGAAGATAAACGTCAGGCGTTGCTGGCAGGTTTAGGTGTTGCCACTATGCCGTATCCGTTTGTTGAAAAGGATATTGCCGAAGGGCGGCTGCGGGTTGTCAGCCCGGAGTACACCAGCGAAGTGGATATCATTATGGCGTGGCGACGCGACAGCATGGGCGAGGCGAAGTCATGGTGCTTACGCGAAATCCCGAAGCTCTTTGCGCATTACAATAAATAAGCGTGTAGGCCCGGTAAGCGTCAGCGCCACCGGGCAATAATTTACGCAGCGATCTTAGGATCCGGGCCAAAGCGGTTTTCGCCCGGCGTGCCGCGTTGGCAGTTGAAAATCAGAATTACCAGCCAGCCGATAATCGGGATCAACAGCAGCAGTAGCCACCAGGCTGAACGGTCGGTATCGTGCAGACGCCGGAACTGGACGGCCCAGGACGGCAGCAGAATAAAGATCCCATAGATTGACGTAAGAATGCCTTCCCCGCCGTCCCGCTGCCAGCCGAGTAGTTTATCAACAATACCCAGCACCATGAGCAGGACGAAGTTCACCAGAATGAACATCCAGTACTCTTTGCGGCGGGCGCGGCCACCAAATCCAACGTAATTGCGCAGTACTTTTAAATACCAGTCCATTTTCCTTGCCTCATTAATCAGTCAATCACTTGTTTTCTAAGCGATCGAGGTAAGAATAGATGGATATTGTGAATTAAAAAAGGGCATCTATTGATACCCTTCATATTTATCCAAAACGGACGTCACGCCCGTGCGGTTCATCCAGATCCTGCCATGGCCCAATTGAGATAATGCCCGTTGGGTTGATGGTCTTATGGCTGCGATAGTAGTGGGTGCGGATATGGTCAAAATCGACCGTTTCAGCAATGCCTGGCGTCTGGTAGATATCGCGCAGGAAACCGTGCAGATTCAGGTAATCACCGATGCGATGTTTATCGCACTTAAAGTGGGTGACGTAGACCGGATCGAAACGGATCAGCGTGGTCCACAGGCGAATATCCGCCTCTGTCAGGCGATCGCCCGTCAGGTAGCGGTGCTGGCCGAGGATCTGCTCCAGGCGTTCCAGCGACTCGAACACTTTCCCGACCGCCTCATCGTAGGCTTCCTGGCTGGTGGCAAAACCGGCTTTATAGACGCCGTTGTTAACGTTGTCGTAGATCCAGCTATTCAGTTCGTCGATTTTATCGCGCAGTTCCACCGGGTAGTAGTCTCCGGCGAGTGCGCCGTGAGCATCAAACGCGGTGTTGAACATGCGGATGATCTCCGCAGACTCATTGCTGACGATGGTCTGGTTTTTTTTGTCCCACAGGACCGGCACGGTGACGCGCCCGGTGTAGTGCGGGTCGGCACGCAGATAGAGCTGGTACAGGAAATCGTGGTGATAAAGATCATCGCCGGTGGCTGCCGGGAAGTTGCTGTCGAACGTCCAGCCGTTTTCCATCATCAGCGGGTTAACAACCGACACCGGGATCAGCGACTCAAGGCCTTTCAGTTTGCGTACAATCAACGTGCGGTGCGCCCACGGGCAGGCGAGAGAAACATACAGATGATACCGATCTTTCTCGGCCGCAAAGCCGCCTTCGCCGCTTGGGCCGGGTGCGCCATCGGCGGTCAGCCAGTTACGGAAGGCGGAAACGGAGCGCTTAAAGCGTCCGCCGGTGGATTTGGTGTCATACCAGACATCCTGCCAGACGCCGTCTACAAGTTGTCCCATTTTTTTCTCCTCCGTCAGATAGCAAAAGCGAGGAGATGTCTCCTCGCTTTGTTCATTCAGTATAGCGTGCTTACCACTTCTTATTCAGAACGCGGTCGATGCTGTATGCGCCCGGGCCGGTGATGGCCAGCAGCAGGAAGCCGCCTGCGATGGTCAGATTTTTCATGAACATCAGGGAGTTCACGCCTTCCGCAAAGTTGCTGTGGAAGATGAACGCCGTCAGCAGGGTGAAGCCTGCGGTGAACAGGGCGGTGGTACGGGTCAGGAAGCCAAACAGCACGGCCAGACCGCCACCAAATTCAAGAAGGATGGTCAGCGGCAGCAGGAACCCCGGAACGCCCATCGCTTCCATGTATTGTTGAGTGCCTGCATAGCCGGTGATTTTGCCCCAGCCTGCGGTGATAAACAGCACAGGCATCAAAATACGTGCGACCAGTACGCCAACATCTTCTAATTTTTTCATTTTACTCTCCAGGAAACCACATACGCGGCATAACGTTATTTATGTGCAAATTCGGGTAGATACCGCGTCTTTGCTGTCGATGGAGAGGAGTGTAAACGGGGCGGAAAAGAATTGTTAGCTAGGAAAACTGTCAATCTTCTTCAAAGATATTGAGTAAAAAGAGGTGCGCGCTGGTGCCCTCACCCCAACCCTCTCCCACGGGGAGAGGGCGCAAAAACAAAAAACGGTAACCTGAGTTACCGTTTTGCTTTTACCTCGAAGCCGTCACCCGACGAGAAGGCTACCGCAACTGCTGCTGGCGCAGCGTGGTCTTGACCAGACGCCAGGCGCTCCAGACACCAAAGCCGCGGCGGGCCCAGCGGATCAGCATATTGGGATGCCGAACCGTCCAGATAGCCATGACGCTACTGCCGACCAGCGCCCAGGAGCGCAGGCTCAGGACAGTATTCCAGCCACGGTCAAAACGACGCGTGGATGCTATCCAGTCACGACGGCTGGCGGACAGATCCAGCCGTTGCTGCTGGATCTGGCTCAACAGATACGCTTTTCGCTTTTGACGTTCGGCTGCGCTGCTCACGATTTGTCATCCTCCAGAAGCGAGCGATCGTTGGCTAGCTCCTGGCGAGTGTGGCGCATGAAGGTAGACGTGCGGGCTTTGTGAAGCGTCCAGACGCCACCGATCAATGCCCCAACCAGCAGAACCACGGTCGTTGCAATCATCGCGTTAAGACGATACTGCGGATCGATGGCCCAGATGATCAATACCATCAGGCTCATCAGACCAAACGCGGCGAAGAGCATGGTAAGCCCGAGCATCAGTAGCATCTGGAAGAGGTTGGCTTTCTCTTCTTCCAGCTCGACTACCGCCAGGCGGACGCGCGTTTCGGCAATCCCGACCAGCGTCGTTAAGATACGCTGACCGATGCCGAGGACGTTATTAGCAGGCCCTTGTGCGTGACGTGGATCTTCCATAATCAACGACGCGTCGACAGGACACCCAGCACCACGCCAATCGCGGCACCAATACCTACGCCAGTCCATGGATTGTCACGCACATACTCGTCAGCGCGCGCGGCAGCTTCACGCGTCTGTTTTGCCAGCACATCGCCGGTTTCACCCAGGCGGTAACGGCTCTCTTTCAGTGCTTTCTCGGCTTTGCTGCGCAGTTTGCTGACTTCATCTTTTGATTTGTCGGCAGAGGAGCTAAGCACCTCTTCCAGGGTGTCTGCCAGGGATTTCAGTTCAGCGCGTAGGTTTTCTGACGTCGTATCTTTTGACATGATTCTCTCCTGTTGAGATTTCCGTTAACTCAATATTCGCGAGCTTCCAGCGCTTTCAGGTCGTCCTGCGCCTCTTGCAGCTTTTTCTCACGCTTGGCAATTTTTTCCGCATCACCTTTCTCTTTCGCTTCCTGCAGGTCTTGACGGCGCTCGGCAATCTCGTCCTTTTGTTCAGCGATTTTTTTCTGATGATCGGCACGCAGTTTGCTGTCCGTGCAGTTCTCTTTCACTTCGCTTAACGCTTTTTTCAGACCGTCAATACGGTGCTGATTATTATGCTTTTCGGCATAACTGATTTCGCGTTGAATGTCCTTTTCTTTCTCCTGACAGAGAGTGTTCGCGAAGGACGCTGTGCTTAAAGAAAAAAGGGCCAGAGCCAGAGTCATGCGGTATTTCATTATCGAAACCTTCCATTGTGTTACGGCGTGAGCCGTTTCCAGTTCATTGCGGAGAACATCTGAGGGGTGCTCCGCGTACTTAAGCATAGTAAGTAAACGGGGGATTCACCAAAGTTAGTGAAAAGATTCGGAATCCTGGTAATTAACCAAACCGATGCGAGGTATCGCGAAGACGTGATAACCACGCCGCTGGCTGGCTGTCATCATCCTGCTGCGCGATGATGTAACCGCGCGGCAGCGTTCGGTCGAGTACCGCTTTCGCGGCGGCACTTTGCGCACTGGAATCAAACTTTATCAGCAGCACGTCGTTCTGCGGCGTAATGCTCTTAAAACGAATGCCGTTCGCATCCAGATGATGCCAGACGGAAAAACCGTCCGGCACGCTGGCACCCTGATTCACAGAACGTATCGCCAGCGTAGATTCCTGATTCTGCACCGCCGTCCATGCCAGGAACAGGGCGATGAACATCAATAACGCAATCATGGCCCAGGACAAGCGGCGAAGGGCGAGCGGAGAGATAACCATGGTTAGCTCCTTGCCCCGTATTTCTTCTTCCACAGCACGACCAGCGAACCGACCAGACCGACAACCAGCAGCACAACCGGCAGCAGCATCAGGCAGGACATCAGCTGATCTTCATATTTCATGAATACCGGTGTTTTACCAAGGGCGTAGCCGAGCGTGGTGAGGATCAGCACCCACAGCAGGCCGCTCATCCAGTTGAAGAACTGGAAGCGCGTGCTGCTCAGCCCGGAAAGGCCGGCGATGGTCGGCAGCAGGGTGCGGACAAACGCGATAAAGCGTGCAATCAGCAGGGCAGATAGCCCGTGCTTATGGAAAAGGTGGTGCGCTCGCTGGTGGTAATGGGCCGGGAGGTGCGAGAGCCAGTTTTGTACGATGCGCGTGTTGCCCAGCCATCGGCCCTGAATATAGCTCACCCAGCAGCCGAGGCTGGCGGCAATAGTCAGAAGCAAAACGGTTTGCGGGAACGCCATGGCCCCTTTGGCACACAGCACGCCAACCAGAACCAGCAGGCTGTCGCCGGGTAAAAAGGCGGCAGGAAGCAATCCGTTCTCAAGGAACAGGATCATAAAGAGGACGAAATAGAGCATGCCAATCATGGAGGGATTGGCCAGCGTTTCAAAATCCTGCGCCCACAAGGCCTGCAGAAGTTGGGTCAAAAGTTCCATTCAGTGTTCCTGGAAATCGGTTAACGTCACGCCTGTTATCCGGGTAAAACAGCACGGCGACATTATTGTGATTTCATTGTGGTCGCTCGCGGACACATTACGATGTGGCCAACACTGTTCCCTGTTAATTGGCTGGTTAGCAAGCACTAACTTACAAAATAGCGAATTGAATCCAATTGTAACAAAGCCCAACCATCTGCGTCACAGAATTTGCAGGGATGAGATGATTTTGGCGTAACCCCAGGAGGGGCGCGAGGGGATTTACAAAGGCTGACACTCTATATATTTGCTTACCCACCTTTGGCGTAAGGCGCAACGAAGCGCCTGCCAGCGATAAGGCAAGCTATTTTGCCAGACTGGACGCCGTATCGAGATGAACGACAGGATTATCGGCAAAAAGATAGCGGTCTGCGTTAAATTCGAAGTCGTCACTGGTTTCGTTGAACAACATCTGCTTGGTATTTTCCAGATGCTGCCACATCGCCAGTTTGGCCGCGTGCGGGTCTTTGCGAATCAACGCCTTAAGGATTTGGTCGTGATCGTCGCACCAGTTATCGACGGTGCGGGAATCGATGTGATCGTGCAGTTTCTTCCAGTACGGGTTATGAACGCGCTGAGTCCACATTTTTTCAACGATTGCCGCCAGCGCCGTGTTCTGGGTTGCCAGGGCGACCTGCACGTGGAACTGTAAATCCCATTCAGAATCGCGGAAGCATTTTTCCTTACGCGCGTTATCCTGAATTTCCATCAGCTTCATGATGTCCTGTTTGGTCACCTGCGTGGCGGCAAATTCAGCGATGTTGCTCTCAATCAGCTGGCGGGCCTGCAGCAGTTCAAACGGACCGTAGTTGGCGAACTCCAGGCTTTCGTCCGGTGCCGGGGAGTGTTTTGCCTGATTCGAGATGACGTGAATGCCGGAGCCTTTGCGCACCTCAACATAGCCTTCGACTTCCAGCATGATGATTGCTTCGCGCACAACCGTGCGGCTCACGCTCTTTTCATCCGCGATAAAGCGCTCAGCGGGAAGTTTGTCACCGACAAGATACACCCCTTGCTCGATGCGATCTTTCAGCTCGGCAGCAAGTTGTTGATATAAACGTCGTGGTTCGGTGATTTCCATATGCGCTCCAGGCAGGGTACGGCGGATTATTTGTTATACCACTTCTGCGCGCCAGTCTCCAGATTTTGCCATCAAAAAAGCCGCCCGAAGGCGGCTTTTGCCGGGTGCCGCTCGCGCTAACTCTGCGTGGCCGGTCGTCCGAGCGACTCTTTTGCCAACTCATCTGCGGATTTGCTTTTCAGCACCGTCCAGATAACCACGGCCCCCAACAGGTCGAAGATTGCCAGCACCGCGAACAGTGGGCTAAAGCCAATGGTATCGGCCAGCGCACCCACGACCAGAGCAAACATTGTACTTGCTGTCCAGGCGGCCATGCCGGTCAGGCCGTTTGCCGTCGCCACTTCGTTACGGCCAAAGACATCAGAAGAGAGGGTGATCAGCGCGCCGGACAGCGACTGATGAGCAAAACCACCGATGCACAGCAGGCCAATGGCAACGTACGGGCTGGTGAACAGGCCGATCATACCCGGGCCAATCATCAGCAGCGCGCCCATGGTGACCACCATTTTACGGGAGACAATCAGGTTCACGCCAAACCAGCGCTGGAACAGCGGTGGCAGGTAGCCGCCCACGATGCAGCCGAGGTCGGCAAACAGCATCGGCATCCAGGCGAACATGGCGATCTCTTTCAGGTTAAAGCCGTAGACCTTGAACATGAACAGCGGGATCCACGCGTTGAAGGTCCCCCAGGCGGGTTCGGCCAGGAAGCGTGGCAGGGCAATACCCCAGAACTGGCGGGTACCCAGGATCTGCCAGACGGACATTTTTTTGCCGTTGTTGGTCTGATGCTGAGATTCCTGACCGCCGATGATGTAATCGCGTTCTTCTTCGGACAGTTTTTTCTGATCGCGCGGATGCTTATAGAAGACAAGCCACGCCATCGCCCATGCAAAGCTCAGCACACCGGAGATAATGAACGCCATCTGCCAGCTGTGCATCACGATAGCCCACACCACCAGTGGCGGTGCAATCATCGCCCCGATAGAGGAGCCAACGTTAAAGTAACCCACCGCAATGGAACGCTCTTTCGCCGGGAACCACTCGGAGCTGGCTTTCAGGCCCGCCGGGATCATCGCGGCTTCTGCGGCACCGACTGCACCACGTGCCAGCGCCAGGCCACCCCAGCTGCCGGCCAGCGCCGTCGCGCCGCAGAACACGGCCCAGGCCACGGCGAAGAAGGCGTAACCGATTTTCGTACCCAGAATATCAAGGACATAGCCCGCCACAGGCTGCATGATGGTGTAAGCAGCGGAATAAGCAGCGATGATGTAAGAATATTGCTGCGTGGAGATATGTAACTCTTCCATCAACGTGGGTGCGGCCGCTGCCACGGTATTACGTGTCAGATAGCCCAGCACGGTGCCGAGCGTCACCAGCGCGATCATGTACCAACGTAACCCTTTAATTTTACGCATCTAAAACCTCATCGTTATGTTATTTCCGCACCGGGGCGCGGCAACCTCTCAACCGTGTTCGGGAGTGGCTGTTAACGGGAGGGGCGCTACCGGCGGTATTTCCCGGTACGGCCCGAACCTTGCCATAAGTAATCGTGCTTAAGTCGGTATCCGTACCGTAAATCCGGTGTATCTCTCACCGGGAATGCATTTAGTCGGCTTATCGTTTGCGACGGCGAAAAGATAACTTGTCATACAACTTTAAAAGGTGAGTGACATCACAAATGCTGGAATCTTTGTAGGGGCTTTCGCTCAGTCGTAGGAAGCCAGAACTGGCGCGGCTTACAGGCGGGTTTACTCCTTTGAGGGTAATTTATTTGTCGGCGTTTATTGATCTAACTCACGAAAAAACCTTCGGGTGCTGGAAATTGGTGTGATAACTTTGCAGCATCTGAACATACGCTTTCTGACGCTCCCGTTACAGAGGATGACGATAATGACCCCGTTTATGACCGACGATTTTCTGTTAGATACCGAATTTGCCCGTCGCCTGTATCATGACTATGCAAAAGACCAGCCGATTTTCGACTACCACTGCCATTTACCGCCGCAGCAGGTTGCCGAAAATTACCGCTTCAAAAACCTGTATGACATCTGGCTGAAAGGTGACCACTATAAATGGCGCGCGATGCGCACCAACGGCGTCGCGGAGCGTCTGTGTACGGGGGATGCCACTGACCGCGAGAAGTTTGACGCCTGGGCGGCAACCGTGCCGCACACCATCGGCAACCCGTTATACCACTGGACGCACCTCGAGCTGCGCCGTCCGTTTGGCATCACCGGCAAGCTGCTCTCCCCGGCTACCGCAGATGAAATCTGGGATGAGTGCAACGCGCTGCTGGCGCAGGATGCCTTCTCCGCGCGCGGCATCATGAAGCAGATGAACGTCAAAATGGTCGGGACCACTGACGACCCAATCGATTCGCTGGAACATCACGCCGTCGTGGCGAAAGACAGCACTTTCGATGTTAAGGTCCTGCCGAGCTGGCGTCCGGATAAGGCTTTTAACATTGAGCAGGCGACCTTCAACGACTATATGGCTAAGCTGGCGGACGTGTCCGATACCGACATCCGCCGCTTCGCTGACCTGCAAAGCGCGCTGACCAAACGTCTGGACCACTTTGCGGCGCACGGCTGTAAGGTCTCTGACCACGCGCTTGACGTGGTGCTGTTTGCCGAGTCAAACGAAGCCGAGCTGGACAGCATCCTGGCGCGTCGTCTGTCGGGTGAGACGTTAAGCGAACACGAAGTGGCGCAGTTCAAAACCGCGGTACTGGTGTTCCTCGGCGCGGAATATGCCCGTCGCGGCTGGGTGCAGCAGTACCACATTGGGGCGCTGCGCAACAACAACCTGCGCCAGTTCAAACTGCTGGGCGCAGACGTGGGCTTCGACTCCATTAACGACCGTCCGATGGCGGAAGAGCTCTCTAAGCTGCTCAGCAAGCAGAACGAACAAAACCTGCTGCCAAAAACCATTCTCTACTGTCTGAACCCGCGCGATAACGAAGTGTTGGGCACTATGATCGGCAACTTCCAGGGTGAAGGGATGCCGGGCAAGATGCAGTTCGGTTCCGGCTGGTGGTTCAACGATCAGAAAGACGGCATGGAACGTCAGATGACGCAGCTGGCGCAGCTGGGCCTGTTAAGCCGCTTTGTCGGCATGCTGACCGACAGCCGCAGCTTCCTGTCTTACACTCGCCACGAATATTTCCGCCGCATTCTGTGCCAGATGATTGGCCGTTGGGTACAGGCTGGCGAAGCTCCGGCGGATATCCAGCTGCTCGGCGAGATGGTGAAAAACATCTGCTTTAACAATGCGCGTGACTACTTCGCCATTGAACTGAACTAGTGCTGTCTGAGGTTGATATGCAATACATCAAAATCCATTCGCTGGATAACGTTGCCGTCGCACTGGCGGATCTGTCCGAAGGCACGGAAGTGACTTTCGATACGCAGTCGGTGACGTTGCGCCAGGCCGTTGGACGCGGGCATAAGTTTGCCCTGATCCCCATCGCCAAAGGGGAAAACGTCGTGAAGTACGGTTTGCCGATTGGTCATGCGCTGGCGGACATTGCGCCGGGTGAATATATTCATTCCCACAATACCCGCACCAATCTTAGCGATCTGGACGAGTACAGCTATCAACCGGATTTCCAGACGGAAGAGGCGCAGGCGGCAGATCGTGACGTACAGATCTACCGCCGTGCGAACGGCGAGGTTGGGGTCCGCAATGAGCTGTGGATCCTGCCAACCGTCGGCTGCGTAAACGGGATTGCGCGTCAAATCCAGACGCGTTTCCTGAAAGAGACCAATGACGCTGAAGGCACCGACGGCGTGCATCTTTTCAGCCACACCTACGGCTGCTCGCAGCTGGGTGACGATCACATCAATACCCGCACGATGCTGCAAAACATGGTGCGCCACCCGAACGCGGGTGCGGTGCTGGTGATTGGCCTGGGCTGTGAAAACAACCAGGTGGATGCCTTCCGCGAAACGCTGGGTGAGTTCGATCCTGAGCGCGTGCACTTTATGGTGTGTCAGCATCAGGACGACGAAGTGGAAGCGGGTCTGGAGCAACTTCACCAGCTGTATGAGGTGATGCGCCACGACAGACGTGAGCCGGGCAAGCTGAGCGAGTTGAAATTTGGCCTTGAGTGCGGCGGATCGGACGGGCTTTCGGGCATCACCGCCAACCCGATGCTGGGCCGTTTCTCGGACTATATGATTGCCAACGGCGGCACAACCGTGCTGACCGAAGTGCCGGAGATGTTCGGCGCTGAGCGTATTCTGATGAGCCACTGCCGCGACGAAGAGACCTTCGAAAAGACCGTCGCGATGGTGAACGACTTCAAACAGTATTTTATCGCCCACAACCAGCCTATTTATGAGAACCCGTCGCCGGGTAACAAGGCGGGCGGCATCACGACGCTTGAGGAGAAATCCCTCGGCTGTACCCAGAAAGCAGGCGCCAGCCAGGTGGTCGACGTTCTGCGCTACGGTGAACGCCTGAAAACGCACGGGTTGAATCTGCTGAGTGCGCCGGGTAACGATGCGGTGGCGACCAGCGCGCTGGCCGGGGCGGGCTGCCATATGGTGCTGTTCAGTACCGGTCGTGGTACGCCTTACGGCGGCTTTGTGCCGACGGTAAAAATCGCCACCAACAGCGAGCTGGCGGCGAAGAAGAAACACTGGATCGACTTTGATGCAGGACAGCTGATCCACGGTAAAGCGATGCCGCAGCTGCTTAATGAATTTGTCGATACCATTGTGGAATTTGCTAACGGCAAGCAGACCTGCAACGAGAAAAACGACTTCCGCGAGCTGGCGATCTTCAAGAGTGGAGTGACGCTTTAATCGGTGCGGCCTGATGCCCTCACCCTGGCCCTCTCCCACGGGGAGAGGGTACAAACATTAAAAACGGCAACACATGTTGCCGTTTTGCATTTACCTTGTAGGCCCGGTAAGGCGTAGCCGCCACCGGGCTTTTGTTTTTAACTGCGCAGGGCGTTCTTCGCTAAACGCGCGTCTTCCGCCTGGCATGCCGCTGCGGTAAATAGCACGTCGGTTGAGGAGTTCAACGCGGTTTCACAGGAGTCCTGCAGCACGCCGATGATAAAGCCTACGGCAACCACCTGCATGGCGACCTCGTTCGGGATGCCGAACATATTACACGCCAGTGGGATCAGCAGGAGCGAACCGCCCGCCACGCCGGATGCACCACAGGCACACAGCGATGCCACCACGCTCAGCAGCAGCGCCGTGGGCAGATCCACCGGAATACCCAGCGTATACACCGCCGCCAGCGTCAGCACGGTAATGGTGATGGCCGCGCCGGCCATGTTGACGGTTGCGCCCAGCGGAATCGACACCGAATAGGTATCGCGGTCCAGGTTCAGTTTTTCAGCCAGCGCCATGTTAACCGGAATGTTAGCCGCCGAGCTGCGGGTAAAGAAGGCGTACACGCCGCTTTCGCGCAGGCACGTCAGCACCAGCGGATAAGGGTTGCGACGGATCTGCCAGAACACCAGCAGCGGGTTGATCACCAGCGCCACCAGCAGCATACAGCCGACCAGAACGAGCAGCAGCTGCGCGTAGCCCCACAGCGCCTCAAAACCGGTGGTTGCCAGGGTGGAAGAGACCAGCCCGAAGATGCCGATTGGCGCAAAACGAATCACCAGCTTCACCATAAAGGTCACGGCGTTGGACAGATCGTTGACCAGGTTTTTCGTGGTGTCGTTACCGTGACGCAGCGCGAAGCCCAGACCAATCGCCCACACCAGGATGCCAATGTAATTGCCTTCCATCAGCGCGGTGACAGGGTTAGAGACCATGCTCATCAGCAGCCCGCGAAGGACTTCGACAATCCCGGAGGGCGGCGTGATATCACCGGCCGCGCTGGTTAAATGCAGCGTGGACGGGAACAGGAAGCTGAACACAACGGCAGTTAATGCAGCAGAGAAAGTCCCCAGAAGATACAGGAACAGAATAGGGCGAATGTTGGTTTTTTGTCCGTGCTGGTGGTTGGCTATCGACGCCATGACCAGCATCAGAACCAGAACCGGCGCGACCGCTTTCAGAGCGCCCACGAAAAGGGTGCCGAGCAGTCCCGTGGCTTCCGCTGCAGGTTTTGACACCATCGCCAGCAGAATACCCAGCACCAGCCCTACCAGAATTTGTTTAACCAGACTCCCCTGCGCCAGGCGCGCAAAAAGCCCCGTTGATTGTGTGCTCATACAGTATTCCTGAGTGAAATTGTGTTCCATTCCGGATGTGCTCTAAGTCACATTTATGTCCGGATGTAAGAAAATGTTTGCCTGGTCGAGTATAGGGAATGCGCGAAAGGAGGGAAGCGTAAAATGCTGGATTTTACGTGTTGCGTCATATTTTTTAACTGTTGATTAACGAAAGTGCCGGGTGGCGCTGCGCTTACCCGGCCTTCGGGGTGACGTTGTAGGCCCGGTAAGCGCAGCGCCACCGGGCAAAAAGCACTAAGCCTGCTGCTTTTTATCGTGCTGGCGGTTAACCCAGGTATTGATAATCAGCGTCACGATCAGAATGCCAAACACAATGCCGAGCGAGATGGCGATCGGAATGTGGTAGAAATCGACAATCAGCATCTTGATACCGATAAAGACCAGGATCACCGACAGGCCGTACTTCAGCATGGAGAAGCGCTCTGCCGCACCCGCCAGCAGGAAGTACATGGCACGCAGGCCGAGGATCGCGAACAGGTTAGAAGTCAGGACGATGAATGGATCTGTCGTGACCGCGAAAATTGCCGGAATGCTGTCTACCGCGAAAATCACGTCGCTCAGCTCAACCAGAATCAGCACCAGCAGCAGCGGGGTGGCAAACAGCAGGCCGTTCTTGCGCACGAAGAAGTGCTCGCTTTCGATTTTGTCCGTCATGCGCAGGTGACTGCGGATCCACTTCACCAGCGGCTTCTCGCCGATGCCGGTTTCATCCTCTTTCGCCAGCGCCATTTTGACACCGGTGAACAGCAGGAACGCGCCGAAAACGTACAGTAGCCATTCAAACTGGGTGATCAGCCAGCTGCCCGCGAAGATCATGATGGTACGCAGGATAATCGCGCCCAGCACGCCATAGACCAGCACGCGGCGCTGCAGTGACGCAGGCACGGCAAAGTAGCTGAACAGCATCAGCCAGACGAAGACGTTATCGACCGCGAGGGCTTTTTCAATCAAATAACCGGTGAGGAAGGCGAGTGCCTGAGGATCGGCCACCGTACGGCCTTCGGTCGAGGCCAGATACCACCAGAAGGCGGCGCAGAAAAGCAGGGAGAGGGTGACCCACACCAGTGACCAGGCGGCAGCCTGCTTCATGGTCATGCCGTGCTCGCCACGACGCCCCTGCAAAAAGAGATCGATCGCCAGCATGATGAGCACGACAACCGCGAATCCGCCCCACAACATTGGAGTGCCGACAGAATGCATACTATTTTCCTTACACATAAAAAAACAAAAACGGCTATGGTCAGAAGACGATAGCCGTTAGCTTTTTATGCATAGACCTCGCCTTCCGGCAAGGTCTCACTTACAACCACGAGGGTTGCCCGGCGACCGGATGCGGTATTGCACGCATCGTAATGACGATCCACCGGCAAGGAAGTTACTCCCCTTTGCTGGTAACAAAATATGTCAGGCCCGGCGATCCGTCAAGGCTCGGCATGAATTCATTACACAGTTTTACGCGGTAACTTGCGCACCCACGCCGTCTGCCGGGAACACCACGCCGGTCTGACGGCGGATCTCCGTTTGCAGTTTCGCCGTGGTGCGGCTGACCGCCAGCCCCGGGTGGTTCACCTCATTGTCCTCAACCAGACGCGCAAAGACCTCTGCCTCATACAGCATAGTGTTGATATGCTGAGGCTGCGTCAGCTCCTGCGCTTTGCCGCCGCGCGGCACGATGCTGAGCTTCTGGCATTCGGAGATTTTTTCGATGACCAGCGAGCCGTCTTCGCCCTGAATTTCGCTCGGTAAGACTGAATCGCTCACCTTGGAGTGCTGGAGCGTGACGCTGAAATCACCGTAGTCCAGTACCACGATACCGTGCGCGTCCACGCCGCTCTCCAGCAGGCTGGCGGTGGCCGTCACGCCGTGCGGTTCGCCCCACAGCGCCACGGCGGAGGCCAGGCAGTAGAAACCGATATCCATGATCGAGCCGTTAGAGAACGCCGGGTTGAAGGTGTTCGGGTTTTCACCGTCAAGGTAGCGCTGATAGCGCGACGAATACTGGCAGTAGTTGATAAAGGCTTTACGCACCTTGCCAATTTTCGGCAGGGACTGCTGCAACAGCAGGAAGTTCGGCAGGCTGGCGGTTTTGAAGGCTTCGAACAGCACCACCTGGTTTTCGCGCGCCAGTGCGATGGCGGCTTCCACTTCCTGAATGTTGGAGGCCAGCGGCTTCTCGCAAATCACATGCTTTTTATGGCTGAGAAACAGCGTCGTTTGCGGGAAGTGCAGGGCGTTCGGGCTGGCGATATAGACCGCGTCGATGGCGTCGCTTTGCGCCATCTCGTCGAGCGAGGTGAATAGATGCTCGACCAGGTAGTCGTTGGCGAAACTCTGCGCCTGCTCAAGGCTGCGGGAATAAACTGCGGTGAGCTTGTATTTGCCGGTTTCGTGGGCGGCGTCGACGAACTGGCGTGTGATCCAGTTCGTACCAATAACTGCGAAACGTATCATAGACGTTTACGTACTCCGTAACGGGGGACCTGTAGCCACTGTAGCACGTCATCATGACATTTCGCGTGCGCTACTGCGCATTACTCTTTAACGATAAATGCGTCAGCCACAGGCGGGTATCAAACTCCAGCTGGTGGTACTGCGGCTCCATGTGGCAGCACAGGGAGTAGAACGCTTTGTCGTGCTCTTTCTCTTTCAGGTGCGCCAGCTCATGCACCACGATCATCCGCAAAAAGGCCTCCGGTGCGTTGCGAAACACCGTTGCCACGCGGATCTCGGCTTTGGCTTTCAGCTTGCCGCCCTGCACGCGGGAGATGGCGGTGTGCAGCCCAAGCGCATTTTTCAGCACGTGGATCTTGTTGTCGTACATCACCTTATTGATCGGCGGCGCGCTCTTCAGATACCGGTTTTTCAGATCCTGCGTATACTGCCAGAGCGCCTTATCGGTCGCGAAATCGTGCGTATCCGGATAACGTTTTTCCAGCACCGCGCCCAGCTTTTGTTCGGCAATCAGGCTGCGAACCTGAGTCAGTAAGTTCTCCGGGTAGCCCTGGAGATAAGTAAGTTGGTTCATCAACGCCCCAAATCGACAATAAAACGGGTATACTCACGCACCCTTTTCAGGGATAAGCCAAATTTTACCATTCAGGAGGGCCGATGAGCCACTTAGACAACGGTTTCCGTTCACTCAACCTTAAACGTTTCCCGGAAACGGACGACGTTAACCCGCTTCAGGCGTGGGAAGCGGCGGATGACTATCTGCTGCAGCAGTTGGATGACACCGAAATCAGCGGCCCGGTTCTGATCCTGAATGACGCGTTTGGCGCACTGGGCTGTGCCCTGGCGGAGCACACGCCTTACAGCATCGGAGATTCTTACTTAAGCGAGCTGGCGACGCGCGAGAACCTGCGCCATAACGATATCGATGAAGGCAGCGTGAAGTTCCTCGACAGCACCGCGGATTACCCGCAGGCGCCGGGCGTGGTGCTGATCAAAGTGCCGAAAACCATGGCGCTGCTGGAGCAGCAGCTGCGCGCGCTGCGTAAGGTCGTCACGCCACAAACGCGCATCATCGCCGGTGCCAAGGCGCGTGATATCCACACGTCGACGCTGGAACTGTTCGAAAAAGTGCTCGGCCCCACCACCACCACGCTGGCCTGGAAAAAAGCGCGCCTGATCAACTGTACCTTCAGCGCACCGGAACTGGCTGACGCACCAGACACCCTGAGCTGGAAACTGGAGGGCACCGACTGGACCATCCACAACCACGCGAACGTCTTCTCCCGCACCGGGCTGGATATCGGGGCGCGTTTCTTTATCGAACATCTGCCGGAAAACCTGGAAGGCGAGATCGTTGACCTGGGCTGCGGCAACGGCGTAATTGGCCTGACGCTGCTGGCGAAGAACCCGGACGCCAGCGTGGTGTTTAGCGATGAGTCGCCGATGGCGGTGGCATCAAGCCGTCTGAACGTCGAAACCAACATGCCGGACGCGCTGGATCGCTGCGAGTTTATGATCAACAACGCGCTGTCGGGCGTGGAGCCTTTCCGCTTCAACGCCGTGTTCTGCAACCCGCCGTTCCACCAGAAGCACGCCCTGACGGATAACGTCGCGTGGGAGATGTTCCACCATGCCCGCCGCTGCCTGAAGATTAACGGCGAGCTGTACATCGTGGCAAACCGTCATCTGGACTACTTCCACAAGCTGAAGAAGATTTTCGGTAACTGCGTCACCATTGCGACGAACAATAAGTTTGTGGTGCTGAAAGCGGTTAAGCTGGGGCGTCGTCGGTAAGCGTGTTTCGCCTGGCGGCGCTGCGCTTGCACAGGCCTGTAGTTTCAAACGCCCGGTGGCGCTGCGCTTACCGGGCCTACAATGGCCTCGGACCCGTAGGCCCGGTAAGCGCAGCGCCACCGGGCAATGCCGTTAAATACTCAGCGCCAGCTTTGTTCCCTGCGCAATCGCCCGCCGCGCATCCAGCTCCATCGCCACGTCACACCCGCCGATCAAATGCACCGTTTTGCCCGCCTCACGCAGCGGTTCGGCCAGATCGCGCTTCGGTTCCTGCCCGGCGCACAAAATCACATGATCCACCGCCAGCAGCTGCGGCTCACCGCCGATCAGCACGTGCAGCCCGTCGTCGTCGATCTTCTGGTAGCTCACCGCCGGGATCATCTTCACCCCGCGTGAGAGCAGGGTGGCGCGGTGGATCCAGCCCGTGGTTTTGCCCAGCCCGTCGCCCGGTTTGCTGGCTTTACGCTGCAGCATGACGATCTGGCGCGGGCTTTTTGGCAGCTGCGGACCTTCCGGTCGCAGGCCGCCGATCTGATTGAGGCTGGTATCGATCCCCCATTCCTCACAAAACGCCGCAATATTCTGGCTGGTGGCTTCCCCCGGCTGGCTCAGGTACATGGCGGTATCAAAACCGATCCCGCCGCAGCCGATTATCGCCACGCGATCGCCGACCGGTTTTTTGTCGCGCAATACGTCGAGATAGCTCAGCACTTTCGGATGATCGACGCCCGCGATCGCCGGCAGGCGCGGGACGATCCCGCTGGCCAGGATCACCTCATCGTACGCCACCAGATCAGACGCATTCACAAAATGGTTAAGCCGCAGCTCGACCCCCGTCAGGTCGATCATCCGGCGGTAATAGCGCAGGGTTTCGTAAAACTCCTCTTTGCCGGGGATCTGTTTGGCAATATTAAATTGCCCGCCGATCTCAGCCAGGGCATCAAACAGCGTCACGCTGTGCCCGCGCGCGGCGGCATTCACCGCAAACGCCAGCCCGGCGGGGCCCGCGCCGACCACGGCGAGCCGTTTTGGGGTGACGGCAGGTGTTACCGGCATTTTCGTTTCATGGCAGGCGCGCGGGTTGACGAGACAGGAGGTGACTTTGCCCGCGAAGATCTGATCCAGACAGGCCTGGTTGCAGCCGATGCAGGTGTTGATCTCGTCCGCGCGTCCGCTTTGCGCTTTGGAAAGGATCGCCGCGTCGGCGAGGAACGGGCGTGCCATCGACACCATGTCGGCATCGGCGCGCGCAATGACCTCTTCCGCCACCTGCGGATCGTTAATGCGGTTAGTGGTAATCAGCGGAACAGACACTTTCCCTTTCAGTTTACGCGTCACCCAGCTGAACGCCGCGCGCGGTACCGGCGTGGCGATGGTCGGGATACGCGCCTCGTGCCAGCCGATGCCGGTGTTGATGATCGTGGCCCCGGCGGCTTCAATTGCCTGCGCCAGCTGGACGGTTTCGTCGAACGTGCCGCCGCCCTCCACCAGATCGAGCATCGACAGGCGGTAGACGATAATAAAATCTGCGCCCACACGTTCCCGTACGGCGCGCACCACTTCGATGGCAAAACGCATACGGCGGGCATAATCGCCGCCCCACTCGTCGTCACGATGGTTGGTCCGGGCGGCGAGGAACTCGTTAATCAGGTAGCCTTCCGACCCCATCACCTCTACGCCGTCATAGCCCGCCTCGCGCGCCAGCGCCGCGCAGCGGGCGAAGTCCTCGATCAGCGCCAGGATCTCATCGTGGGTAAGGGCATGGGGTGTGAAGCGGTTGATCGGGGCCTGAAGGGCCGACGGGGCAACCAGATTTGGCTGATAGCTGTAGCGCCCGGTATGCAGAATTTGCAGGGCAATTTTACCGCCTTCTTTATGCACCGCGTCGGTCACGATCCGGTGATGCGGCAGCTGGACCGCATCGTTCAGCACCGCGCCGCCCTCCATCGTCACGCCAGAAACCGCGGGGGCCACGCCACCGGTAACGATCAGCGCCACCCCGTGCCGGGCGCGCTCGGCGTAGAAAGCGGCCAGCCGCTCGGCGCCGTCCGGACGCTCCTCCAGCCCGGTGTGCATCGAACCCATCAACACGCGGTTTTTGAGCGTTGTGAACCCCAGATCGAGGGGGGCGAATAACGACGGGTAGCGGCTCATAGTCTCTTCCAGTGTAAAATTATTGTTATGTGGTCGGATGAGTTACTAATTTAGCCAGCGGAGAGTAAAAGGGAAAAGGGTAATGCGGCGATTGTGATGGGATTCAAATATTGTGCGGCCTGGTGCCCTCACTCTAAACCTCTCCCACGGGGAGAGGGGACACGATCTCCCTCTCCCTCAGGGAGAGGGCCGGGGTGAGGGGGATGCCCGCACCAGACCCGGGGCTTGCCACATCGACGTGGTCAGCCCGCTGTCGACCAGCCCAAGCTGATCCGCGTACACCGCCTGCCATTTCTGCATCATGCCGTCGTACAGTTCCCGGTATTCCGGGTTCGGCGTAAATTCGCGGCTCCACTTCACCAGCCGCTCGCCCGTGGAGGCCATGTCGGTAAACAGCCCGGCACCAGTACCCGCGGCGATGGCACAGCCCAGCGCCGTCGCCTCTTTGACTTCAGGCACGCGTACCGGCAGCCCGGTGACATCGCTTAAAATCTGGCTCCACAGCGCGCCCTTCGCGCCGCCGCCCGCAAAGACCAGGCTGTCAAACGTCACGCCGGAGAATCGCGATATCTGCGTCAGGTTGCAGGCGGAGACAATCGCCGCATTCTCTTCCAGGGCACGGAACAGCGTGGCCTTGTTGCATTTTTCCGGGTCGATGGAGAGGTTAATAAACGACGGCGCGGCGTGGTACCACTGCCTGAAATGCATCGCATCGGAGAAGATCGGCATCACCCCGTGTGAGCCCGCAGGCACGCGGCTGGCCATCTCTTCGAGCAGGGTGTAAGTGTCCATGCCCATGCGTTCAGCAATTAACTTCTCCTCCGCGCAAAAGGCGTCGCGGAACCAGCGCATGGTCAGCCCGGTAAAGAAGCTGATCGACTCCGCCTGCGCCATACCGGGGATGACGTGAGGGTTCACGCGGATGTTCATATCCGGATCGGTTCGCACCTGCGGCAGGTTGACGACCTGCTGCCAGAAAGTGCCGCCCAGCACCGCCGTTTGCCCGGCACGCACCACGCCCAGCCCGAGACAGCCAAGCTGCACGTCGCCGCCGCCCATCACCACCGGCGTGCCTTCGCGCAGGCCGCTCTGCTGCGCGGCTTCGCGGGTAATGGCCCCCAGCACGGTTCCCGTCTCTTTCACCGGGGAGAGGATATCGGCGCGCAGCCCGGCCATGTCGAGCAGCGCCGGACGCCAGTCGCGGGAAAAGAGATCCAGCATGCCGGTTGTGCCGGCATTGGAGGGGTCCACCGCAAGTTCGCCAGAGAGTTTTGCCGCCAGCCAGTCGCTGATCATGGTGATCGTCGCCGCTTTGCGATAAATATCCGGGCGGTGGTGCGCCAGCCACAGCAGGCGCGGCATGGCGCTCAGGGCCAGTGTCTGGCCGGAAACGTCATACACTTCGGATTCAAACTGGTCGTCGTGGATCTCTTTGAGTTCGGCCACCTCGCGGCTGGCGCGGGCGTCGACGTTGGCGCAGGCCCAGATGGCGTCGCCGTTGCGGTCATACAGCACGATGCCTTCGCGCATGGAGCAGCAGGCCACGGACTGAATATCCGCCGCGCGCAGGTGGGCACGCTCCAGCGCCTGGTGAATACACTGGCAGGCCAGCCGCCAGTTGGTCTCGAGGTCAAACTCCATCGAGCCGGGCACGTTCTCCACGCTCAGGTGTTTCCACTCGGCCTGGCCGACGGCAATCTGGTTGCCCTGCACATCGAAAATAACGGCGCGAACGCTGCCTGTCCCTGCATCTAACGCTAAAAGGTAACTCATAGCATGCCTCGTGTCAGGCGCAGGGCCGTCTCTTATGTTGCCAGAGCAAGCACCGCGCGGGCTGTCGTCTCTTCCGTCACCAGGCCATTAATACGGCGACCTTTCAGTGCGGCGTAAATCGCATCGGCTTTCTCTTCACCTCCGGCCACGCCAACGATGGTGGGCAGCTGCGCCAGTTCATCAAGGGTGACGCCGAGTAATTCTTTATGGATCTCAAGCTCCTCGACGCACTCGCCGTCGGCATTCAGGAAGTAACCGAGAATGTCGCCCACCGCCCCTTTCCGGGCGT
Organism: Enterobacter cancerogenus; assembly: GCF_019047785.1. Taxonomy (NCBI): domain Bacteria; kingdom Pseudomonadati; phylum Pseudomonadota; class Gammaproteobacteria; order Enterobacterales; family Enterobacteriaceae; genus Enterobacter; species Enterobacter cancerogenus. Next base: position 3,383,288 of record NZ_CP077290.1, read on the forward strand.
ACATCAGCTGTTCACCTTCGCTGATATAGCCGGAGCGTAAAATGGTGGCGTCGCGGCGCTGGTTCACTGAACCAATCCCAACCACCGCCACGTCGGCGGCGGTGGCGGCGAGGATCACGTCCCGCACGCTGGTTTCACGCTTTAAGATCCCGGCCACCCCGGCGGATGAAACGCGCAGCGGGGCGGGGATCATGCTGACGCGACAGGCCGCATCCAGCTGGCCGATACCGGTCATATACGGCCCGACGCCGCCGGAGAGCGTTACCAGGCGGATCTGCTGTGAGCTAATAAAACCGCTTAAGTGCTGCAGGCTGCTCATGGTTGTTTCACCAAATCCCACCGCTAACAGCTGGCCGGGTTCCAGAACGCCCATCAGCGACTGCGCTGCGCCAATGCCCAGCCGCATATTCATCGGCGGGGTGTTAAGGGCGGGCATCACGCGCACCAGCTTCAGCCCAAAGCGCTGCTGCAGTTCGGTCTCCAGCGCCAGGCAGCCCTCGTAGCGCGAGTTGATCTGCACGCGGATCACCCCCGACTGGCGGCCTTTCTCCAGCAGGCGGGAGATCTTCAGGCGCGGCAGGCCGAGCCGTTCGCCAATGTCGTTCTGGGTCAGCCCGTCGTGGTAGTAACACCATGCCACGCGAGCGACCAGCTCCTCTTCCGCCAGCGCCAGCCCGGCAAAACGACCCTCTTCCACAGTGCGTTTATCGCTCATATTTGAACTCTTATAAAAATTTAGATCATATGTTCGCTCAGGCGCGGGCCGAAAATGTGAGCCACGCGGCAAAACAGATCTTTAAAATTGTTTTAGGGGTATCTGGATCTTAATCGATAAAACTGTGATCCCTGCACGGTTGTAAATATAGTTCACCGTCTACGCTTTTGAACATTATTAAATCAAAAAATCATTTGTTCAACAGCGGAGCGGTGATGACCCAACTTATCGAAGCACGGAATATCAGCAAGCAATTCTCGGGCGTGCCGGTGTTAAAAGGCATTGATTTCATGCTGCTTGCGGGCCAGGTGCATGCGTTAATGGGCGGTAACGGGGCGGGGAAATCGACGCTGATGAAGATTATCGCTGGCGTCGAGACGCCGGACAGCGGTGAACTTTCGGTTGCCGGACGGGCATATGCACGCCTCAGTCCCGGCCAGGCGCACGGGCTGGGGATCTACCTGGTGCCGCAGGAGCCGCTGCTGTTTCCTAACCTGACGGTGCGGGAAAATATCCTTTTCCGCCTGCCGCGCGAAAAGGGGGTGGACGAGCGTCTTGCGGAGAAGCTGCAGCAGCTGCAGTGCCAGCTCAGTCTCGATGCTACCGCCAGCACGCTGGAGGTGGCGGATCAGCAGATGGTGGAGATCCTGCGCGGGCTGATGCGTAATGCAACAATTCTGATCCTCGACGAGCCTACGGCGTCGCTGACCCCTGGCGAAACCGAGCGGCTGTTTCGCCAGATCCGCGCCCTGCAGGATCAGGGCGTTGGCATTGTCTTTATTTCACATAAATTGCCGGAGATCCGCCAGCTTTCCAGCCACGTCTCGGTGATGCGCGATGGGGCCGTGGTGCTGAGCGGCGAAACCGCGACCTTTGACGATAACGCCCTGATTGCCGCCATGACCCCGGTGAGCCGGGAACAACGCTTAAGCGACACGCAAAAACTGTGGCTGGCGCTGCCCGGGAATCGCCGGACCCAGCCGCAGGACTTTCCGGTGCTGCGGGTAGACGATCTTACCGGGGAAGGGTTTATCGATCTCAGCCTGGAGATTTACGCCGGGGAGATCGTCGGCCTGGCCGGGCTGGTGGGATCCGGGCGTACCGAGTTCGCTGAAACACTTTACGGCCTGCGCCCCGTGCGCGGCGGACGCGTCTGGCTTGAAAATCAGGAGATCAACGCGGATTCGGTTGCCGCGCGTCTGGAAAAAGGGCTGGTCTACCTGCCGGAAGACAGGCAGGTCTCCGGCCTGTTCCTGGATGCGCCGGTTCGCTGGAACACCGTGACCCTGAACGAGCCGTCTCTCTGGCAGCAGCGCAGGCGGGAATCTGCGGTGGTGGAGCGTTATCACCGGGCGCTGGGGATCAAGCTTAACCATGCGGATCAAACCGTGCGCACGCTCTCTGGCGGTAACCAGCAGAAGGTCCTGCTGGCGCGCTGTCTGGAGGCCAACCCGCTGCTGCTGATTGTCGATGAACCCACGCGCGGTGTGGACGTTTCGGCGCGCGCCGATATCTATCAGTTGATCAAAAGCGTGGCGGCGCAGAACGTGGCGGTGCTGATGATCTCAAGCGATCTCGACGAGTTTCCCGGTCTTGCGGATCGCGTGCTGGTCATGCATCAGGGCATGCTCAGCGGTGAACTGCCGCGCCACGCCGTGACGCTCGATCGGATGATGGGGCTGGCGTTTGGAGGGCAATCATGAAGACCTTACTGAAAAACCGCGAGCTGAGCGCGTTTCTGGCGATCCTCGCCCTGTTCGTTGTGCTGGTGGCGCTGAACCCGGCCTATCTCAGTCTGCAAACCCTGGGGATGATTTTCGCCAGCGCGCAGATCCTGATCCTGCTGGCGCTTGGCGCGGCGCTGGTGATTTTGACCCGCAACATCGACGTTTCGGTCGGGTCTACCGTGGGGCTGTCTGCCATCGCGGTTGGCGTGGCGCTCAACAGCGGTTACAGCCTGCCGGCCGCCATCCTTTTTGCCCTGTCGATCGGCGCGCTGGCAGGCGCGTTCAACGGGGTGTTGGTGGTAGGGCTGCGGATACCGGCGATTGTCGCCACCCTCGGCACGCTGGGGCTGTATCGTGGGGCGATGCTGCTCTGGACCGGCGGGAAGTGGATTGAAGGGCTTCCGCCGGATCTGAAAGCGCTCTCCGCGCCGGTTGCCCTCGGGATTTCACCGTTGGGCTTCGTGGTGCTGTTCTTCGCCGCCGTCGGCGCGTGGACGCTGTCGCGCACCGCCTTTGGCCGTGACTTCTACGCCGTGGGGGACAACCTCGCCGCCGCGCGCCAGCTGGGCGTGGCGGTCAACCGCACGCGGATAATCGCCTTTACGCTTAACGGGATGCTGGCGGCCTGTGCAGGCATCGTCTTTGCCGCGCAGATTGGCTTTGTACCGAATCAGACCGGCAGTGGCCTGGAGATGAAAGCCATCGCCGCCTGCGTGCTTGGCGGTATTTCGCTGCTGGGCGGGACGGGCACGCTGATTGGCGCGCTGCTCGGTGCGTTCTTCCTGACCCAAATCGACACCGTGCTGGTGCTGTTCAGGCTCCCGGCCTGGTGGAACGATTTTATTGCCGGGCTGGTGCTGCTGGGCGTGCTGGTGCTCGACGGGCGCTTGCGTCAGGCGCTCGCAAGGCATCAGCGGGCGCTGAAATACAGCCGTTTCCAGCCGGGTAATAAAGGGGGAAAGCACGTTACCCCGTTTCCAAAACGCAAAAAAGAGGTGGCGTAAATGAGGCTTAACTGGGAAAGCGCGCTGCTGATTTTGCTGGTGCTGGAGATCCTGCTCTTTGGGGCCATCAACCCGCGAATGCTCGATATCAATATGCTGCTGTTCAGCACCAGCGACTTTATCTGCATCGGTATTGTGGCGCTGCCGCTGACGCTGGTCATCATCAGCGGTGGGATCGATATTTCGCTCGGCTCCACCATCGGCCTGTGCGCCATTGCGCTGGGCGTGATGATGCAGGCGGGGTGGCCGATGGCGGTGGCGATCCCGCTGACGCTGCTGCTCGGTCTGTTGTGCGGGCTGGTGAACGCCGCGCTGATCCACTACACCGGCATCAGCCCGTTAGTGATAACCCTCGGCACGCTGTACCTCTATGGCGGCGGGGCGCTGCTGCTCTCCGGCATGGCGGGCGCGACTGGCTACGAGGGGATCGGCGGCTTTCCGGACAGTTTTACCGCCTTCGCTAACCTCACCGTGCTGGGTCTGCCGATCCCGCTGGTGCTGTTCGCGGTGATAACCCTTTTCTTCTGGCTGATTACCCATCGCGGGCGCTTCGGTCGGCACCTGTTTTTGATGGGGCAAAATCCGCGTGCGGCACGCTATGCGGGGCTATCGGTGAACGGTATGCCTTACGCGCTGTATGGCCTGGTGGGCGTCGCCTCGGCGATTGCCGCGCTGGTGATGGTCTCCTATTTCGGCTCGGCGCGTTCGGATCTGGGGCGCGATTTACTGATGCCCGCGCTGACCGCCGCGGTGCTGGGCGGCGCGAATATCTACGGCGGTTCAGGTTCGGTTATCGGTACGGCACTGGCGGCGCTGCTGGTGGGGTATCTGCAACAGGGTTTACAGATGGTCGGCATCCCCAACCAGGTGTCGAGCGCGCTGTCAGGGGCGCTGTTGGTTGTGGTGGTGATGGGACGTTCGCTGAGTCTGCACCGTGAATGGGTGCGCTCTCTCCTCACAAAACATATCCGGAGCGTAAGATGAAAACAAAACTGATAGTCCTGGCGATGGCGCTCAGCGTGGCGTCTGCGCAGGCGGCGGACCGCATCGCCTTTATCCCGAAGCTGGTGGGGGTGGGGTTCTTTACCAGCGGCGGCAACGGCGCGAAAGAGGCGGGTAAAGATCTTGGCGTGGACGTGACCTACGACGGCCCGACTGAGCCGAGCGTCTCCGGCCAGGTGCAGCTGATCAATAACTTCGTGAACCAGGGCTATAACGCGATTATCGTCTCCGCCGTGTCGCCGGACGGCCTCTGCCCGGCGCTGAAGCGTGCGATGCAGCGCGGCGTGAAGGTGCTGACCTGGGATTCCGACACTAAACCGGAGTGCCGCAGCATTTACATCAACCAGGGGACGCCGGAACAGCTCGGCGGCCTGCTGGTCGATATGGCCGGTAAGCAGGTCACCAAACCGAATGCCAAAGTCGCGTTCTTCTACTCCAGCCCAACCGTCACTGACCAGAACCAGTGGGTCAAAGAGGCGAAGGCCAAAATCGAGAAAGATCATCCCCAGTGGCAGGTCGTCACCACCCAGTTCGGCTATAACGACGCCACGAAATCCCTGCAAACCGCTGAAGGGATCTTAAAAGCATATCCGGATCTGGATGCGATCATTGCCCCGGACGCTAACGCCCTGCCAGCTGCGGCGCAGGCGGCAGAAAACCTGAAGCGGGAGGGCGTCGCCATCGTCGGGTTCAGCACACCGAACGTCATGCGTCCGTACGTTGAACGCGGCACGGTGAAAGCCTTCGGCCTGTGGGATGTGGTGCAACAGGGCAAAATTGCGGTCAATGTCGCCGATCAATTGTTGAAAAAAGGCGATCTTAACGTGGGCGACAGCGTGGAGGTAAAAGATATCGGCACGCTCAAGGTCGAGCCAAACAGCGTGCAGGGCTACCAGTATGAGGCGAAGGGCAACGGTATTGTGCTGCTGCCGGAGCGCGTGGTGTTTACCAAAGAGAACATCGGCAAATACGATTTCTGACGGGGGAGCAAATGGCTGATTTAGACGACATCAAAGACGGCAAGGATTTTGGCATCGGCACGCCACAGGTAAACACGCCCTATACCCTGAAGGGCTGTGGCTCGCTGGACTGGGGCATGCAGTCCCGGCTGGCGCGGATCTTCAACCCGCAAAGCAACCGCACGGTAATGCTGGCCTTTGACCACGGCTATTTTCAGGGCCCGACCACCGGCCTTGAGCGTATCGATCTTTCTATTGCCCCGCTATTTGGTGAAACCGATGTACTGATGTGCACCCGCGGTATTTTGCGAAGCACCGTGCCAGCGGCCACCAATAAGCCGGTGGTGCTGCGCGCTTCGGGCGGTAACTCGATTCTGGGCGAACTGTCTAACGAGTGCGTGGCGGTCGCGATGGAAGACGCGCTGCGCCTGAACGCCTGCGCGGTGGCGGCGCAGGTCTATATCGGCAGTGAATTTGAGCATCAGTCGATCAATAACATCATCAAACTGGTGGACGCGGGCGCGCGCTACGGCGTGCCGACGCTGGCGGTGACGGGCGTTGGCAAAGAGATGGCGCGTGACGCCCGCTATTTCTCCCTCGCCAGCCGTATTGCCGCCGAGATGGGGGCGCAGTTCGTTAAAACCTATTATGTCGACGAGGGCTTTGAAAAAGTGACCGCCAGCTGTCCGGTGCCGATTGTCATCGCCGGGGGCAAAAAGCTGCCGGAAAACGAGGCGCTGGAGATGTGCTGGCGGGCGATCGATCAGGGGGCGTCCGGCGTAGACATGGGGCGGAATATCTTCCAGTCCAGCGCGCCGCTCGCCATGCTGAAAGCGGTGAAAAAAGTGGTTCACGAGAACATGAGCGCGCGGGACGCGTTCCAGTTCTGGCAGGAAGAAAAACAGGGAGAAGCAAAATGAACGTGACGTTAGTCGAGATCAACATCAAACCCGAGCGCGTGGACGAGTTTCTGGAGGTGTTTCGCGCCAACCACGAAGGGGCGATTCAGGAGCCGGGAAACCTGCGTTTTGACGTGCTGCAGGACCCGCGGGTGAAAAGCCGGTTCTTTATCTACGAGGCCTATAAAGACGAAGCGGCAGTGCTGGCGCACAAGCAGACACCGCACTATCTGGCCTGCGTGGAGAAGCTTGAGGCGCTGATGTCGGAGCCGCGCAAAAAGCGCTGTTTTGTGGGGTTGCTGCCGGAGTAGAGACCTTGCCCGGTAGTGTACTGCCGGGCTAACGTCGGTCAGGCATGATGCCTCTGCAGCGTTGCGAGCAGGCTGTCTGCGCAATATTGTCTGAGGAGTTTTTCATCCCTTTCAGGCAGATCACCGTGAAGAAAGGCCTCCAGGCCTTCGGTATCAACACCGTTATAAATGAAAATACGGGCGGGATCGTAAAGTGCCATGTTTTTAATAGACGCGTTTGTGGTGATCAGTTTCTTGTTCAGTATCAGGGCCTCCAGGGCGCGGAGCGTTAATCCCTGTTGCTCGGGTTTGTTTATTTCCAGCATGACCGAGCAGCGTTTGGCTTTTTCAATATTCTCCTGATAGCTAAGTTTTTTATTTTGACAATTATCAGGATAGTTGTCCTGATTACCGTACTTATCCAGCAGGAAGAAATCTGTTTTGTAGCCGCTATTTTCGAGTACCGGTGTTAATGTTTGCACAATATTTGCACGAATGGGATCATAACCACCGACAAAAAAACAGCTTTTATTTTCCGTTGGATGTTGCTTTTGAAACTGCTCAACCTCTTTCCAGCTAAAGGGTAAAAACTGCTCTATCGCACGCAGGCCATAGCGTTCGCAATCGGCGGGATCAAAGCTATAAATAGCATCAAACGCAGGGCGAACGGTCTCGATATAATCCTGATCGTGAGCCAGTTGCCCAAGGAGACGACGTTTACGCGTCAGAGCATCTACGGAGTCGCGGAGAATCAGCACTTTTTTACACGGCATCCTGGCGACATAATCCAGGAACGGAAAGATGCTGTATCCATTACAAATCGCAATATCATCGGGTTTTATTGCTGATAGTTTCACAGCACAATGCGTGCGTTTATGCCATTTTTTTAACGCGTTGCCTGGTAACAAGGCATTGATCGATTTGTAACGTCGCATAATACGATTAATTTGCTTAACGGGATGATCCTGCGCAAGCGAATTAAGCATCATGATTTCGAAAGGATTGACCCATTCCAGAAAAAAATAGCGCATGGTCCCTCAGAGATTGCTGGTCGATTATCGGGAAATGATATCTCATCCTGGAAAGGGAATCATTATTGCGAGATTTCCATGCGTGAGTAAAAGGTCTGCAGTTGAACCTGAACCCTTACCCAGCCTGTTACTGTTTTGTAGGCCGGGTAAGCGCTAGCGCCACCCGGTATTTTTCAGACCAGCCTCAGCGCGCCAATACTGACCATGACGGGAAGAGCATTGGCATGCTCCACCGCGCAGCGGGTTATGTGCGCGCGCCTCAACGGTGAAATACGCGTGCCCGTTGAACCCAGAATACCCAGCGAATCCACGCCGGCGTCGACCACGGGACGCAGCAGATTGATAAAGGCCCGCTCGTCAAACTTACCCTCTTTCAGGGGCGTTAACGGAAAGGCGCTTAACCCGTGAAATATCGTGTTGTCCTCTTACAGTTCCAGCAGTTGGACCTGAGCCGTTGCGCCAGGCATCAATTGTTGCAGGTTGCTGCCGGGGCGTCCGTGGTGGCGAAAATCGAAGCGGCGCACGGCTATGCCAGTCAAGGCAATACCATGCTTCGCTTCACCATGACGGTGGCGGAGTTTCACCGATAAAAAGCAGCCCGGTGGCGCTAACGCTTACCGGGCCTACATATGCAGTATTTATTAGGCCGGGTAAGCGCTAACGCCACCCGGCACAATCTCACGCCTCTTCCACGCTCACCCGCAGCGCGGCCAGCGCTTTACGTGCCGCTTTTAGCACCTGCTCACACTGTTCAATCGTCAGCGTGAGCGGCGGTTCAATGCGAATGGTTTTTGAGTTGTTAAGCGTACCGGCCACCAGTACACGCTGGCGGAACATCTCGCTCGCGAAGCTATAGCCGGTTTCGTTATCCACAAACTCGATGGCCATCAGCATGCCTTTGCCGCGCGCGTCCTGTACCAGATCCGGATATTCACGCCCCAGCTGACGGAAGCCATCCAGCAGCATGTCGCCTTTCTGCTCCGCCTGCGCAGGCAGGTTTTGCTCCAGCAGCACGTTGATGGTCGCCAGCGCGGCCGCACAGGCCAGCGGGTTGCCGCCAAAGGTGGTGGTGTGCAGGAAGGGGTTATCGAACAGCACCGAGAACACCTCTTCGGTGGCAACCGTGGCACCTATCGGCATCACCCCGCCGCCGAGCGCTTTTGCCAGGCACAGGATGTCCGGCTGAACGTTCTCATGCTCGCAGGCAAACATCTTGCCGGTGCGCCCCATGCCGGTTTGCACTTCGTCGAAAATCAGCAGGGCACCAAATTCATCGCACAGCTGACGCACGGCGGGCAGATAGCCCTGCGGGGGTAAGATCACGCCGCCTTCGCCCTGGATGGGTTCCAGGATCACCGCCGCCACGTCATCGCCGGTTTTACGGCATTCGCTAAGGGCGGTGCGCATGGCATTAATGTCGCCAAACGGCACGTGGCGGAAGCCCGGCAGCAGCGGCATAAAAGGTTTGCGGAAGGTCGATTTGGCAGTCGCCGACAGTGCACCCAGGGATTTACCGTGGAACGCGCCGCTGGTGGCAATAAAGGTGAATTTCCCGCGCGGCGACTGGTACGCCTTCGCGAGTTTGAGCGCCGCTTCGACCGATTCCGTGCCGCTATTGCTAAAGAAGCTGTACTTCAGTTTGCCGGGTGTGAGGGCCGCCAGCGTTTTTGCGAGCATGGCGCGCAGCGGGTCGAGCAGTTCCTGGCTATGGAGAGGTTGTTTCGCGAGTTGATTCTGTACGGCGGAAACCACAACTGGATTACGGTGCCCCACGTTGAAAATGCCAAAACCACCCAGGCAGTCGATAAATTCCTGTCCCTGGGTGTCGACAAGCGTGTTCAAACTTTCCGCTTGCCACTCTACGGCTCCGTAATCCCCGCCGGCGGTAACAGATTTGCGATACTCCAAAAATCCAGGGTTCACATGTTCTTTAAAGTAGTCGATGACCTCGCGATTCAGGTGTTTCATCTCCTCATGGTCAAGCGTTCGCTTTTCAATGAGATTCAGTGCGTGCGCGGTACAGGCAAGAGCCGAGGCGCTGGAAGGTAACCTGTTCAAAATATGCTCCCGGGGATCGCGTATCACATGATACTGCGTTAATTATTGCAGGGATTACGCCACTTCAGAGGACTTAACAAAAATCGGGATAAACGCCAGGGGAAATGATTATTGCGCAATATTTAATCATGCCGGTAAAGCCCGGACGAGATGAAGCGGCAGGCCGGTTTTTGCCTCCTGCAAGCAGGCGCACCAGTGCGGTGCGGCGTGTGCTTCTTTAGTGGGCGTTAACAGATCATGCTTTGTGAGTAATTTCACAACGAAAGTATTTAAAATCAATTAATTAAAAAGGCGCGCAAAAAGTGCGGTTTAACTGAAATTTGCGATCTCAATCATGTTTAACAACTAAAGATAAATTCTTAACCGCCGAAAAAACAATAAACCACAAAATTAACATTCAAATAACCTGCAAGGGATGCTCATTATGTCCTCTCCATCCAGCGTCACCCAGAACGAATACCCTCTGGACGACGACACCACGCTCATGTCGACGACCGACCTCCACAGCTATATGACTCACACTAACGACACTTTCGTACAGGTCAGTGGGTATTCGCTTCAGGAGCTGATCGGGCAGCCGCACAATCTGGTACGCCATCCGGATATGCCCAAAGCGGCGTTTGCCGATATGTGGTACACCCTGCAAAAAGGCGAGCCGTGGAGCGGGATCGTCAAAAACCGCCGCAAGAACGGCGACCACTACTGGGTGCGGGCGAACGCCGTGCCGATGGTCCGTCAGGGGCAGATGACCGGCTATATGTCGATCCGTACCCGGGCGACGGCGGAGGAGATCGCGGCGGTTGAGCCGCTCTATAAGGCGCTGAATGAAGGCCGCTGCAACAAGCGTATCCATAAGGGACTGGTGGTGCGCAAAGGCTGGCTCGGGAAGATGCCCGCGATGCCGCTGCGCTGGCGCGTACGCGGCGTCATGGCCATCCTGTTTGCACTGTTAGCCGCAACGCTTTTCGTAACGTCTGCGGGCTGGGTATCGCTTGCCGCGAGTGCCGTTGTCATGCTGGTGGGCACGGCATTATTTGAACAGCAGATCGTCCGCCCGGTGGAGAACGTGGCGCGTCAGGCACTGAAAGTGGCGACCGGAGAACGTAACAGCGTGCAGCACCTGAACCGGAGCGACGAGCTAGGGCTGACGCTGCGCGCAGTCGGGCAACTGGGGCTGATGTGCCGCTGGCTGATCAATGACGTTTCAAGCCAGGTGGTGAGCGTACGCGACGGCAGCGACCGACTGGCGCAGGGCAATGAAGATTTGAACGACCGCACGCGCCAGACCGTCTCCAACGTCCAGCAAACCGTGGCGACCATGAACCAGATGGCAGCATCGGTGCAAAGTAACTCCGAGACCGCTGCCGAAGTGGACAAACTCTCCGTCGCCGCCAGCAGTGCGGCGTCGGAAGGCGGGCACGCGATGCAAACCGTGGTGAAAACCATGGACGACATTGCCGACAGCACGCAGCGAATCGGCTCCATTACCACGCTTATCAACGATATCGCGTTCCAGACCAATATCCTGGCGCTGAACGCGGCGGTAGAAGCGGCGAGGGCGGGCGAGCAGGGCAAAGGATTTGCGGTGGTGGCCGGTGAAGTGCGCCATCTCGCCAGCCGCAGCGCGAACGCCGCCAACGATATCCGCAAGTTGATTGATGCCAGCGCCAGCAAGGTGCAGTCCGGCTCCGATCAGGTTCATGCCGCGGGCCGGACGATGGATGATATCGTCGAGCAGGTGAAAAACGTCACCCGGCTCATCGCCCAGATCAGCCACTCAACGTCAGAACAGGCGACCGGTTTGTCTGAGCTGACCCGCGCCGTTGAGGAGCTGGACAGCATCACGCAGAAAAACGCCGATCTGGTGGAAGAGAGTGCGCACATCTCCGCCATGGTGAAGCATCGCGCCGGACGGCTTGAAGATGCGGTCACGGTGCTGCACTGATTTCGGCATGTTCCCGTAAAGCCGTTTATTCGTTCAGGAATAAGCGGCTTTTTTTTGTGATTATTCATGTGGTTTATTGTTAATATAATATTAAATAACTAAAGAAATGCCTCAGTTATTTGTTCCTGCCTAAGTCGGTTTTCCCCTACGCTATTTCATCAATGCCCTCATAAGCGGCCGCATAACGATCGATGGGGCGAAATTAATAGCCTCTGCCTATCCATTGTGTGGGTTATGAAATAAAAAAACGATCAAAGTCATAAAGTTAGCGCGACAGTTACCGATAACAGCGATCGTCTGAGAAATAATCACATCGATGGAGTAAATATGTACTTACATGACGTAAAGATCGGCACTAAATTATTTCTGGCGTTTGGCTTCTTTATTGTACTGATGGTGGTCAGCGCGAGTTTGTCCCTGATGAGCCTGAATCGGGCCAATCACGGAATGCAAACAATCCTTTCCCATGATTATCCCACCACGATAAAAGCGAACCAGCTCATCGATAACTTCCAGGAATTTGTTAGCACTCAGCAACTCATGCTGCTGGATGAGCAGGGGAGTTACACCGCCCAGTCACAGCAGCGTTTGAAGGCTATCAGCGAGCGTATCACCGTCATCCTGGGTGAGCTGAACACCGACCTGCAGGATAAAAAATCTCAGCAGGTTCTGTCGGATATTCGCGACGTCCGCCAGCAGTACCTGGACTCGCGTTACCGTATTTTACAGGCGGTGCAAAACAACGATCGTCCTGGGGCTATTCAGGAGATGATGACCACCACGCTTAGCCTGCAGCAGGCCTACAAAGCGAAAGTGCAGGAGTTGATTGCGGTTCAGGACGCGGAGATGCAAAACGCAGGCGCGCAGGTGGACGGTGATTTTCGCACCAACCGGCTGGTGCTGATCCTTATCACGCTCTTTAGCGTGGTGATGGGGAGCCTGATTGGCTGGTTTATTATGCGCTCGATTACTCGTCCGCTGGGCGAGGCGGTGAGCTTTGCCGAGGCCATTGCCGACGGCGATCTGACTGGCAGCATCGCCTCCCACGGGAAAGATGAAACGGGCCTGTTGCTCTCTGCGCTGATGGAGATGAAAACTCGCCTGCTGGAGATTGTGCAGCAGGTGCAGACCGGGTCGGAGAATATCTCCAGCGCGGCCGCGCAAATTGTGGCGGGCAACCAGGATCTGGCCGCGCGCACGGAAGAGCAGGCAAGTTCCGTTGAACAGACGGCGGCGTCGATGGAGCAGATCACCGCGACGGTCAAAAACACCGCATCCCACACCGGGGAAGCCACCAACCTCTCCGCCGATGCGGCTGCGGTGGTGAAAAATAATGGTGAAATGATGAAGCAGGTGACCAGCAAAATGCGCCTGATTAACGAAACATCGAACCGGATGTCCGACATCATTGACCTGATCGACGCCATTGCTTTCCAGACCAACATTCTGGCGCTGAACGCGGCGGTAGAGGCGGCGCGTGCGGGTGAGCATGGCCGTGGATTCGCGGTTGTCGCCGGTGAAGTGCGCCAACTGGCGCAAAAAAGCGCCTCTTCAGCCAGTGAAATCCGCCAGCTGATTGAAAGCTCCTCCAGCCAGACGCAGGACGGAATGAACCTGGTCGAAAAAGCCAGCGGGCTGATCAACGGGATGGTTGGCAACGTGGAAGAGATGGACGTGATCCTGCGCGAAATTCGCCAGGCGAGCCATGAGCAGACGGAAGGGATCTCGCAGATCAACAGCGCGATTGGCCTGATTGATGCCACCACGCAGCAGAACTCAGCCCTGGTGGAGGAGTCTGTGGCCGCAGCGGCATTGCTGAACGATCAGGCGATGCACCTGAAAGAGCTGGTAAAAGTGTTCCGCGTGAGCGAGCACGCGCTGGCTTAATCCAGCTGGGAGATCTCCAGCGCCGCGCGGTCGATCACACCGATGATCTGCTTAAGCTGCGCGTCGCTGAGCTCTCCCTGATTAACCTTCAGGTCTAATACCGCTTTGAAGTTATCCAGCGCCCGCTTCATCTGCGGGTTTTTACGCAGCTGGAAGCCGACGCTGCGCGCTTTGATACGCACCTGAATCTGTTCCAGCTGTTCCCGGTTTTCATCCAGCCAGCGCTGTCCGGCCACGGTGATCGCTATTTTCTTGCGGCCACTCTCTTCTTCCGTAATGGTGATAAAGGTTTGATCCTGCAGATAATCCAGGGTCGGGTAGATCACACCCGGGCTGGGGGTGTAGTTCCCCTGAGTCAGGTTTTCGATCGCTTTGATCAGCTCGTAACCGTGGCTCGCATTGCGCGTCAGGATATCCAGGATCACCAGCCGCAGATCGCCGTGTCCAAAAAAACGCGGACGGCGGCCGCCCTCATGTTCATGTCGCATGTCATGTCTCTCTAAAAGATATATCTAAACTATATCGTAGATATGTTTAGATGCAATCTAAAAGATCTTGCATTCTTGCTAATTAGCAATCATTATCATTTAAAATTTATTTAGATATATCGTATTCATCTGAGAGGGCATCACCATGACATCACCTCGTTACCCGCAACGTGTTCGTAATGACCTGCGTTTTCGCGAGCTGGACGTGCTCCGCGTCGAGCGCGTCAATGCTGGCTTTCAGCGCATTGTTTTAGGCGGTGAAGCGCTGGAGGGCTTTAGCTCACGGGGCTTTGACGACCATACCAAAGTCTTTTTCCCGGCGCCGGGTACGACTTTCGTTCCGCCCGTCGTGACTGAGGAAGGCATCGACTGGGGAGAGGGCGTCCGCCCGCAGGCGCGTGACTATACCCCGCTGTTTGACGCGGAACACAACGAACTGGTGCTCGATTTCTTCGTCCACGACGGCGGGGTCGCCAGCCGCTGGGCGCTGGAAGCGAAAGTGGGCGATAAGCTGACGATCGGCGGCCCGCGCGGTTCGCTGGTGGTGCCGGAAGATTACGCCTGGCAGCTCTACGTGTGCGACGAGTCCGGGATGCCCGCGCTGCGCCGTCGTTTAGAGGCTATCGCCAGCCTGAAGGTTCGCCCGGAGATCCATGCGGTGGTGACCGTCGGCGATGCGTCTTACAAGACTTATCTCGCGAACCTGAGCGGGTTCAACATTACCTGGATTGTGGGCCATAGCGAACAGGCGGTGGCAGACCAACTGGCCGCGCTGACCGTTCCGGCGGAAGATTACTTTATCTGGCTGACGGGGGAAGGGAAGGTGGTGAAAAACCTGAGCCGTCGCTTTGAGACCGACGCGATTGATCAGCAGCTGGTGCGTGCCAGCGCATACTGGCACGCCAAATAGCTACGCGGCTGAATCCATCTGCGCTTCGCTTACCTGATGTTCGAGCGAAGCGCGGACGTCGTGCAGCGCTTTCTCCTGCTGCGCAAAATAGGCTTCCATGTTGTTCAGCGACGAGACCAGCAGCCAGGACTCTTCTTTCTCGAGCTCAGCCAGCTCGTTTACTAAGGTGTCGATTTGCTCGCGAACCTGCGCCATTTTTTTGCGGATACGCTCCAGATCGTTCAGCCTGTCGCTCGCCATCAGCGGTTCAAAGCCCTGCTGCAGACGCGCCACCAGTGAACGGATCGCCTTAACGTCGCCACGCTGTTTGGCCTGATTGAGCTGCACCATCATGGCGTTGGCTTCTTCTTTTAAATCATCTGCGACGAGGTCCGGGTGGCACAGTTTGCTCGCCTGACGCCAGAGCCGCTTCAGTTCGTTTCGATCGTCTTCAGAGAGCGTTTTTCCTTTGCGCAGACGTATCTCCGCATCGTGATGCTGCTCGCGATACTTCTCATACTCATCATTTGCCTCGTCGCGCGCCTGACGTGCCGGCTCTTCTTCACGGGTAAGGCCGCTCTCCAGTTCGCGCGCTTCGGCCAGCAGATTCGCAATCAGATCGCTTTGCTGCTGCAGATGCTTACGGGCCTCGGCAGCCTGCACAGAGTCCGCGGGCAGCTCGCGCCAGCGTTGCGTGAGTGTGGTCAGCACCTCCACCGCCTGCGCCATGTAGCGCTGGCAGCGGCGATAATCCTCTTCGCGACGGCGGGCTTCCGCCTGCTGACGACGCAGGTTCAGCTCCGCCAGCGTTTTGCGCAGGGCAAGGATCTGCTGCATCAGCGGGCCGAGCCGGGAGAAATAGAGATCGTTGAACTCATCAAGTTGCTGAACGCGCGCGTTGCGGCGGTCGATCAGATCCCGCAGGCGCTCTTCCAGCGCCTTCAGCTCCAGCCTGCTGGCTGCCACCTGCGGATCCCGCCACTGCGTGATGGCCCGCTGGCTTTGCAGCCAGGCAGTGATGGCCGCCATGGCGTCGGTGTAGTTCTTCTGTTCAAGCGCCACGACGATCGCCTGCAGCCCCTCGTCAAACGCTTCGTTTTTCAGGCGTGTCAGCTGGCTCTGGATGATGTCGTCATCTTCCAGTTCAATGGCATTTTTAATGATTTCTAGCCGTTTGATCGGTGTGCTCATGATGCCTTTCGCTTTGGCGCTTAAGTATTTGAGTTAAGGTTAGTTGCGGTAAACGCTACAGGAAATAATACACACGGATGATGATCGGCGCGACGGGGGATTTCTTTAGTTTTTGCCGTCTGTGAGGCAGGTAAAATCTTCAGATAACAGGCGAGATGCTGAACCCGCCCGCGACGTAAGGGGGGGGTGAGTTGAAGGAGTAAGTGGCCGCTTTCACTTTTCGTGGGACACATTGCGACACTTAATCCTCAGTCAACAAAAAAGCCACTCAATCGAGTGGCTTAAATGGATGATTTTAAAGCTAAAATTTGGTGGCCCCTGCTGGACTTGAACCAGCGACCAAGCGATTATGAGTCGCCTGCTCTAACCACTGAGCTAAGGGGCCGTGGCGGTGAATTATAAAGTAACTCCCTTCAGCAATCCAGCCATTCGCACCTGCCTGCTGTTTTTATAAACAACGCATAATCAATCCTTTATACTTCTATAACGATGTATCGATTGGGAGTAGAGATGATTAACGACATTCTGGCACCGGGCCTGCGGGTGGTGTTCTGCGGAATCAATCCGGGCAAGTCCTCGGCGCACACCGGTTTTCACTTCGCCCATCCGGGAAATCGCTTCTGGAAGGTGATCTATCAGGCGGGGTTTACCGACAAGTTACTTAAGCCTGAAGAGGAGCAACATCTGCTGGACACGCGCTGTGGGATCACCATGCTGGTTGAGCGCCCAACGGTGCAGGCGAGTGAAGTTAACCTGCACGAACTGCGCAGCGGTGGGCGGGAGCTTATCAAAAAGATAGAAGACTACCAGCCGGCAGCGCTGGCGATCCTCGGCAAGCAGGCCTATGAACAGGCGTTCAGCCAGCGTGGAGCGCAGTGGGGCAAGCAGAGCATTAGTATCGGTGCGACGCAGGTGTGGGTGCTGCCAAACCCGAGCGGCTTGAACAGGGCGACGCTGGATAAGCTGGTAGAGGCGTACCGCGAACTCGATGAGGCGTTGATGGTGCGGGGACTGTAGGGCCTCTGCGGCCTGACCCTCTCCAAGAGGTAGAAGAATAAAAAAAAGCTCCCGAATGGGAGCTTTTTGCTGTTACCTGGATTAATCGTCCAGGAAGCTACGCAGCACTTCAGAGCGGCTTGGATGGCGCAGTTTACGCAACGCCTTCGCTTCGATCTGACGGATACGTTCACGGGTAACGTCAAACTGTTTACCCACTTCTTCCAGCGTGTGGTCGGTGTTCATATCGATACCGAAACGCATACGCAGGACTTTAGCTTCACGGGCGGTCAGGCCAGCCAGCACGTCGTGCGTGGCAGCACGCAGGCTCTCGGTAGTGGCAGAGTCCAGCGGCAGCTCGAGGGTGGTATCCTCGATGAAATCACCCAGATGCGAATCTTCATCGTCGCCGATTGGCGTTTCCATGGAGATAGGCTCTTTGGCGATCTTCAGCACTTTACGGATCTTGTCTTCCGGCATCAGCATGCGTTCAGCCAGCTCTTCCGGCGTTGGCTCGCGGCCCATCTCTTGCAGCATCTGGCGGGAGATACGGTTGAGCTTGTTAATGGTCTCAATCATATGCACCGGAATACGGATGGTGCGCGCCTGATCCGCGATAGAGCGGGTGATTGCCTGACGGATCCACCAGGTTGCGTAGGTGGAGAACTTATAGCCACGACGGTATTCAAACTTATCTACCGCTTTCATCAGACCGATGTTGCCTTCCTGAATCAGATCCAGGAACTGCAGACCGCGGTTGGTGTATTTCTTGGCGATAGAGATAACCAGACGCAGGTTCGCTTCAACCATCTCTTTCTTCGCACGGCGGGCTTTCGCTTCACCGATAGACATACGACGGTTAATGTCTTTTACCTGCTCAATGGTCAGGCCGGTCTCTTCTTCAATCTGCTGCAGTTTCTGCAGGCCGCGATGCACATCGTCTTTCACGTCGTGCAGTTTTTCAGACCACGGCTTGTTCATCGCGATAGCGGCGTTGAACCAGGTTTCGCTGGTTTCGTTGCCGGTGAACAGGGTGATGAAGTTCTTCTTCGGCATTTTGCACTGTTCGACGCACAGCTTCATGATGATGCGTTCCTGGGTACGTACGCGATCCATCATCACGCGCATGCTGTTAACCAGGTAGTCGAACTGCTTAGGCACCAGACGGAACTGCTTGAACACTTCAGACAGCTTCAGGATCTGTTCCTGAGCGGCAGCATGGCTGCGGCCTTTCGCCTTGATGGTATCGCGGGCCAGTTCATACTGCGTACGCAGTTCGGCAAACTTCTCACGCGCCAGCTCAGGGTCGATGCTGTTATCGTCATCGCTGCTGTCGTCGTCTTCTTCTTCATCTTCGTCTTCGTCGTCATCCATCTCTTCCTGAGACAGTTCAGACCCGACGTGCGTGGCGGTAGGCGCCATGTCTTCTTCAGCGTTCGGATCGACGAAGCCGGTGATGAGATCGGACAGACGCGCTTCTTCCGCTTCAACGCGATCGTACTGTTCCAGAAGATAGGTGATCGCTTCCGGGTATTCAGCAACGGAGCACTGAACCTGGTTGATCCCGTCTTCAATGCGTTTCGCGATGTCGATTTCGCCTTCGCGGGTCAACAGTTCAACGGTACCCATTTCGCGCATATACATGCGGACCGGGTCAGTGGTACGCCCGATTTCAGATTCCACGCTGGACAGTACCTGTGCAGCAGCTTCCTCGGCATCTTCGTCAGTGTTGTTGGAGGTTTCAGCCAGCAACAGATCATCGGCATCCGGTGCTTCTTCCATCACCTGAATGCCCATGTCATTGATCATTTGGATGATGTCTTCGATCTGATCTGAATCGACGATATCTTCCGGCAGATGGTCATTGACCTCGGCATAGGTCAGATAGCCTTGCTCCTTACCGCGTTGGACAAGAAGTTTCAGCTGTGACTGCGGGTTTTGCTCCATAAGACGGTATCCACACTTAATTCGTTTGATTGGTGTCGGCGATGGGGCTGCCAACATTTAAAGCGAGGGCGTACTTATATTTTTGCCGCTGCCTCTCAGTGCGGCTGCCGGGGGCTTCCCGATCGATATTCGGCACTTAAGCCGTTAAATACTTTATCCTTCACGTTGTCTCTGCGTTAGCGGCGTTTTCTCATCCTGGTCGTGTACTTTTGTACACTCTCTGGCGTTCGTTCACTTGCTGCCTTGATACAACGCGAATGATTTTGTCTTTTACTTATTTCTTCTATTTCTTCGCCAGTTCCTGGTTAATCATCCAGAGTTCCCGGCGTTCTTCGCTGCTTAAACCGTGCGTGCGCTCGCGGGCAATCAACTCTTCCTGGCGCAGTTCAAGCATCGAATCAAACATATGGTTGAGTGAGTCGGTGAACGTTTTTTCTGCAATGTCCTTATCTGCTATATCGTCCCACATCGACAGTTTTTCAAGGGTAGCGGCCTCTTTAGTGCCGCGATAATGCTCTAAAAGCTGTCCGGTGGTGAGTCCTGGCTGTGACAAGCACGTGTTGACCAGTTCTGAAAATAACCCAAGCCCGGGCAGCTTCTCATGGTTCAAACCCGCCAGCGACGGCACTTGCGGCGCAAGTTCTGGGTTTTGAACCAGCAATCCTATCAGTATACGCATGGTTGTGCGTTTTAGCTGAGGCGCCGGACGAGCCGCACCGTTTTCAGCAAGTTTAGGCATTAAACGTTCAAGCTGGCTGTCATCCAGAATGCCGAGCTTATTACCCAACTCCTGACGCAGATAGATGCGCAGCGTTTCGCCGGGCACCTGGCTGATTAACGGCAGTGCCAGCGTACTGAGCTGCGCACGCCCGTCAGGGGTACTCAAATCCACCTGCGGCATCAGGCTGTTAAACAAAAACGTGGAGAGCGGCTGAGCCTGCTCCATCCGCGCTTCAAACGCCGCTTTACCCTCTTTACGCACCAGCGTATCCGGGTCTTCACCGTCGGGCAGAAACATAAAGCGTAGCTGACGTCCGTCGGTCATGTAAGGCAGCGCCGTTTCCAGCGCACGCCAGGCGGCATCGCGTCCTGCGCGGTCACCGTCGTAACAGCAGATGACGTTATTCGTCACCCGGAACAGCAGCTGAATATGATCGGCCGTGGTGGACGTGCCTAATGACGCAACGGCATAGTTGATGTCGTACTGCGCCAGGGCAACGACGTCCATATAGCCTTCGACGACCAGAAGACGCGGAGGTTCCGCATTTTCCTGCTGCGCCTCATAAAGACCGTAAAGCTGGCGGCCTTTATGGAAAATATCGGTTTCCGGGGAGTTGAGGTACTTCGGCAGGGCATCGCCCAGCACGCGACCCCCAAAACCAATGACCCGGCCACGCTTGTCGCGGATCGGGAACATGACCCGTTCACGGAAGCGGTCGTAGCTTCGTCCCTGGTCGTTGGTGACCAGCATGCCTGCATCGATGAGAGACTTACGATCTTCGCTATTGCCGCCAAAACGCTTTAACACGTTGTCCCAGCCGGGCGGGGCGTAACCAATAGCGAAACGCGCAATCACATCGTCACTCAGTCCGCGCGCATTCAGATATTGACGCGCAGGCTCAGCCGCAGTGTGCTTAAGAGACTGTTGATAGAATGCATTCAGGCCGTCCATCAGCTGATAAAGCGTTTGCCGTTGATGGCGCTCTATCTGGCTGGGTCCGCTGCCTGCTTCATATGGCACTTCAAGGTTGTGCATCGCCGCCAGCTCTTCGACCGTTTCAACGAACTCGAGCTTGTCGTAGTTCATCAAAAAATCGACCGCGTTACCGTGGGCGCCACAGCCGAAGCAGTGGTAAAACTGTTTTTCACCGTTTACGGTGAAAGAGGGGGTTTTTTCGTTATGGAACGGACAGCACGCATGGTAGTTCTTGCCCTGCTTTTTGAGCTTTACCCGCGCGTCGATGAGATCGACGATGTCGGTTCTGGCCAGCAGGTCATTGATAAAAACGCGTGGGATTCGTCCAGCCATAGGCCCCAATAGTTTAGCGACTTATAAACGAAAACAAGCCGCGCATTCCTTCCGGAAGCACGGCCTTACGACTATTACTCTGTCTGTCAGCTGAGAGCGTGCGCCCTCAACACATTAGTACAGACGAGTACGGCGTGCGTTTTCGCGAGCCAGTTTCTTCGCGTGACGTTTCACTGCAGAAGCTTTAGCGCGCTTACGTTCAGTCGTTGGTTTTTCATAGAACTCACGACGACGAACTTCAGCCAGAACACCTGCTTTCTCGCATGAACGTTTGAAGCGACGCAGTGCTACGTCGAACGGCTCGTTTTCACGTACTTTAATTACCGGCATGTAACTCTCACCTTTAATAAATTCGGTTTGCCGCTGGCATCAGCGCCAGCTTATTTCAAAATGGTGCGGAATTTTACTGCAAATGCTGCTGCTTTGTAAAGCACCGAAGCGATTTTGAAAGGGACTTTAATAAGGGTGAGGAGTATACACGAGCCTTTCTCCTGGATCGAACAAAGTTTTACATCAACCCGCCCAGGCTCTACACTGCGCGGTACTGAAGCGAGGTAAAACAAGTCATGCGTGTACTGGGTATTGAAACATCCTGCGATGAAACCGGCATCGCCATTTACGACAACGAAAAAGGGCTGCTGGCCAACCAACTGTATAGTCAAGTGAAACTGCACGCTGACTACGGTGGCGTCGTGCCTGAACTGGCCTCTCGTGACCATGTGCGTAAAACCGTCCCTTTAATTCAGGCGGCGTTGAAAGAGGCCGGGCTGAGCTCAACAGATATCGATGCCGTGGCGTATACCGCAGGTCCTGGCCTTGTCGGCGCACTGCTGGTCGGTGCAACCGTCGGGCGTTCTCTGGCGTTTGCGTGGGATGTTCCGGCGATCCCGGTTCACCATATGGAAGGGCACCTTCTGGCACCGATGCTGGAAGACAATCCGCCGGCGTTCCCGTTTGTGGCGCTGCTGGTTTCTGGCGGCCACACGCAGCTGATTAGCGTGACGGGCATTGGCAAGTATGAACTGCTGGGCGAGTCGATTGACGACGCAGCCGGTGAAGCCTTCGACAAAACCGCCAAGCTCCTGGGGCTGGATTATCCTGGCGGCCCGATGCTGTCGAAAATGGCCGCGCAGGGGACGGAAGGCCGTTTCGTCTTCCCTCGCCCTATGACCGATCGTCCGGGCCTGGACTTCAGCTTCTCTGGTCTGAAGACCTTTGCCGCCAACACCATTCGCAACAACGATAATGATGAACAGACCCGCGCGGATATCGCCCGGGCATTTGAAGATGCAGTCGTCGATACGCTGATGATCAAATGCAAGCGCGCGCTGGATCAGACTGGCTTTAAGCGCCTGGTAATGGCCGGGGGCGTTAGCGCCAACCGTACGCTGCGCGCGAAGCTGGCCGAGATGATGCAAAAGCGTCGCGGTGAAGTGTTTTACGCCCGTCCGGAATTTTGTACCGACAACGGCGCGATGATCGCCTACGCGGGTATGGTGCGGCTCAATGCCGGCGCGACATCCGATCTCAGCGTTTCCGTGCGTCCACGCTGGCCGCTGGCAGAACTGCCGGAGGCGTAATCAGGAGGAGCCGTTTTTCGGCTCTTTTTTCTTTCTCTTCAGCTTCGTCCAGATTTTGGTCTCCTGGCGACGCCACAGGCGCTGAATGTTGTCGTGATGACGCAGCAAAATCAGACAGGAGAGCATCGAAACCGGGAAGGTGAACTGCGGTTTAAACCACCAGACATAGAACGGCGCGATAAGCGCGCTGACAATGGCGCCCAGCGACGAATAGCCGCTCAGTAAAATCGTCAGCAGCCAGGTCCCGGCCATTACGCCAGTGAGATCCCAGCCGATCGGCGCGATGGCACCGAAGGCAGTCGCGACGCCTTTACCGCCTTTAAAGCCGAAGAATACCGGCCAGATATGGCCAACGCAGGCGGCAATGGCAATAAGCCCCAGCCAGAACGGCGTGACGCCCAGCGCATACGCGCCCCAGACGGGAAGCATCCCTTTCAGAACATCAAAAATCAAAACCGCTACGGCTGCTCCCTTGCCGCCAATTCGTAGTACATTGGTCGCCCCGGGATTCCCGGAGCCGCTTTCGCGCGGGTCAGGTAACCCGGCAATGCGGCAGACCAGAATGGCGCTGGAGATTGAGCCGCAAAGGTAGGCGAGGAGGATCATTCCAGGCGCGATTGCACTCATAACGCTGTTCCGTTTTGAAAATGTATCTGTATTCTCAGCATCTGTGGATAATACGCATAATTCGCCGGAAGTGGTATCCGGTTTAGCCAAAAAGCAGGCAGGTCGTGATGGATATTGTATTTATAGAGCAACTTTCGGTAATCACCACTATTGGTGTTTACGACTGGGAACAGACCATAGAACAGAAATTAGTGTTCGATATCGAAATGGGCTGGGATAACCGCGCGTCGGCAAAAAGCGACGACGTGAATGACTGTTTAAGCTATGCCGACATCAGCGAAACCGTCGTGAGCCACGTAGAAGGGCAGCGTTTTGCACTGGTTGAACGCGTGGCGGAAGAGGTTGCGGAGCTGCTGTTGAGCAAGTTTAATTCACCGTGGGTGCGTATCAAGCTGAGCAAACCCGGCGCCGTGGCGCGCGCCGCCAACGTGGGCGTGATTATCGAGCGTGGCAAAAATCTGAAAGGAATGATTTAACGTCATAATCGCTAAACCATTTTCGGTTATACAGGTCTTAAAGCTGTATCTTTCACGGGAGCCTTTATAGCGACCGTTTTTTTATATCTTTTTAGGGGTTTATAGATGAGCGATATGCACTCGCTGCTGGTGGCGGCAATACTGGGTGTGGTCGAGGGATTGACGGAGTTTTTGCCGGTTTCCAGTACGGGCCATATGATTATTGTGGGCCATCTGCTGGGCTTTGAGGGGGATACCGCAAAGACATTCGAAGTGGTGATCCAGCTCGGTTCAATCCTGGCCGTGGTGGTGATGTTCTGGCGTCGTCTGTTTGGCCTGATTGGCATCCACTTTGGCCGTCTGCCGCAGCGCGAAGGCGAGGGCAAAGGCCGTCTGACGCTGATTCATATCCTGCTCGGGATGATCCCGGCAGTGGTGCTGGGGCTGATATTCCACGATACCATCAAGTCGCTGTTTAATCCCATCAACGTGATGTACGCCCTGGTGGTTGGTGGCGTCCTGTTGATCGCGGCGGAACTGCTCAAACCTAAAACCCCGCGTGCGGAAGGTCTGGATGACATGACCTATCGTCAGGCGTTTATCATTGGCTGCTTCCAGTGTCTGGCGCTGTGGCCGGGCTTCTCCCGTTCAGGGGCGACCATTTCCGGCGGGATGCTGATGGGCGTGAGCCGCTATGCGGCGTCAGAGTTCTCTTTCCTGCTGGCGGTCCCGATGATGATGGGCGCCACCGCGCTGGACCTCTATAAAAGCATCGGCTTCCTGACTACCGGCGACATCCCGATGTTTGCTGTGGGCTTTATCACCGCCTTTATCGTGGCGCTGATTGCGATTAAAACCTTCCTGCAGCTGATTAAGCGTATCTCGTTCATTCCGTTCGCGATCTACCGCTTTATCGTCGCAGCTGCCGTGTACGTGGTCTTCTTCTGATGACCGACCGCCCTCAGTCCTTTGGCTGAGGGCAACGCGTTTCCTTCCAGGCCGCAACCGCCTCAATCCGCCGTTTCGTCAATTCTTCCCGAATAGCCGGGCCGGTAAATCCTGCCTCAACCACCTCTTTCGTCGGCACCGCTTTCGCCACGTTCCAGGCTTCGCGCAGCAGGCGCCCCTGCGGATAATCGCTGGCTTCAAACCCGGTACGCCCGCGCACGTCAGCCTCGCTGGTGAGCGCAATCTGCTCTACGCGCTGCGGTTTGCGCCAGGCGTCAATGTTGTCGAACAGCTTAACGATGGTGGCTGGCTTCAGGATCGGGAAGGTGTGGATCAGGTCGTGGAACTCCGCCACCAGTTTCGCCAGGTCGCGGATGTCGTTAGGCACGCGCAGGCGCTGGCAAAGCCCTTCAACCAGCTTCACCCCCGCCGGGCCGTGTCCGTGGTGGCGCGGCCACAACGCTTTCGGCGTCAGCCCCTTGCCGAGATCGTGACACAGGGTCGAGAAACGGACGTCAACCTCCGGGCTGAGCATGGCGGCCATGCTTAACGTCATCAGGGTATGCACGCCGGTATCAATTTCCGGGTGCCACTTCGCCGGCGCCGGAACGCCAAACAGCGCATCGATTTCCGGGAACAGCACCTTCAGGGCACCACAGTCGCGCAGGACCTGGAAAAAGACCTGCGGGTTGCGGGTGGTCAGCGCGTTTTCAGTCTCTTTCCAGACGCGTTCCGGCGTCAGGTGCGCCAGTTCGCCCGCCTCGGTCATGGCGGTCATCAGCGCCAGCGTTTCATCGGCAATGCGGAAGCTCAGGTGAGCATAGCGGGCAGCGAAACGCGCCACGCGCAGTACGCGCAGCGGATCTTCAGAAAACGCGGGAGAAACGTGGCGCAAGAGCCGATCGCGGAGATCGTTTTGGCCGCCGTAAACGTCGATGATCTGGCCGTGCTCGTCCTGTGCCAGGGCGTTAACGGTGAGGTCGCGGCGCAGTAAATCCTGCTCCAGGGTCACGTCCGGGGCGGCATAGCAGGTGAAGCCGGTATAGCCCGCGCCGGATTTTCGCTCCGTTCGCGCCAGGGCGTACTCTTCACGGCTTTTCGGATGGAGAAACACGGGAAAATCGCGGCCTACCTGCTGGTAGCCCGCCTCGAGCATTTCTTCTGGCGTGGCGCCGACCACAACCCAGTCTTTATCTTTGACCGGCAGACCTAATAACGCATCACGAACCGCACCACCGACCAGATAACTCTTCACAGCCACACTCCCGTTTTTTCTTTTCGCAAGATAATACGTAAGTGTGGCAGAGAAGACGAGTTAGTTCATCCAGCGGTCTTTGCGCTTGCGGCTTGGGATCAGCATTGGAAGCACCAGACCCAGCACCAGACCCACGCCCAGCACGCCGCCGCCATACATAAACCACTGCATGATGATGGTGCGCTGTTTGTCGTCAAGCTGCAGATTGGCGGCGTTCACTTTCTTCTGCGCGACAATCAGCTCGTTTTTCAGTTTCTGGTTTTCGTCCTTCAGGCCGCTGATCACGCTGTCGCTCTGCGCGACTTTCTGCTGCATCTCTGCGGTACGCTGGTTCCAGGTACTGTCGATGTTGTTCAGCTTATCGGTCAGGGTTTTCACCTGGTTTTCCAGGTCCGGCACGCGCGTGCGCAGGCTTGGCACGTTGCTCAGCTCTTTGAGCGGGATCCACGAAGTGCGGCCAGTGCTGTCGCGAACCTGGCCATAGTTGGTATCTGCATTGGTTTGTAACAGAACCACTTCCTCGCCGGCATTCACCGTGCCCACGAGGCGATAATTGTCTCCGGGGCCACTGCGTACCCAGGTGTTGAGTTCATCAGAAACGTAACGCTTTTCTTCAGCGTGCACCGCGGTTGCGGCGCTAAAAGCGAGTAAAGTAAGTCCAATCAGGCGCAATTTAAGCATATCAGTCGTTATATTCATAAATAGTGGAACGATAGTAGTGGCATCAGTGTCTCTACGCAAAGGATTCATCATCAATCGGAATCATCTGTGTCCTGATTTCTACTGCTTTAAACTTTTACGCCCGTCAAATTGCTCATTGCATGGCAATTTGGCGCAAAATACTATGTACTGACAAACAAATGGCGAGGAAGTTCGCCTTCATTGACGCGTCTGTGACGCACGCAAAAGTACAAGGCTATGGCACAAGAAATCGAATTAAAGTTTATCGTCGAAAAAGACAGCGTTGACGCGCTTCGTCAGCATCTGCACACGCTTTCCGGCGAGCACCATGAACCGGTACAGCTGCTTAACATCTATTACGAAACGCCGGACAACTGGCTGCGCCAGCACGACATGGGGCTGCGCATCCGGGGAGCGGGCGGGCGCTATGAAATGACGATGAAAACCGCTGGCCGCGTGGTCGGCGGGTTACACCAGCGCCCGGAATACAATATTGATATCAGCAAGCCGGAACTTGAACTGGCGCGTTTCCCGGCCGAGGTATGGCCAGAGGGCGAGCTGCCGGCAACGTTAGCGGCGCAGGTGCAGCCGCTGTTCAGCACCGATTTCTGGCGCGAAAAATGGCAGGTGACGGAAGGCAAAAGCCGCATAGAGATTGCCCTCGATCTGGGTGACGTGAAGGCGGGCGAATGGCAGGAGCCACTCTGCGAACTGGAGCTTGAGCTGCTGGAAGGTGACGCGAACGACGTGCTGAAGCTGGCACGTAAGCTGGTGAACCAGTCCGGCTTGCGTCAGGGCAGCCTGAGTAAGGCCGCACGCGGTTATCATCTGGCGGCCGGGAATGCGCCACGTACGGTGAAAGAGACGCCGATTTTACGCGTTGTGCCGAAAGCCAGCATCGAACAGGGCATGGAAGCGGCGCTGGAACTGGCGCTCTCTCAGTGGCTGTACCACGAAGAGTTGTGGGCGCGAAATGTCAAAAATGCGAAAACCCACGTCATGGCGGCTATTGGCCTGGTGCGTCATACGCTGGCGCTGTTCGGCGGTATCGTGCCGCGTAAAGCAAGCGCTCACTTACGTGATCTGCTTACCCAAACCGAAGCACTTATGCTCTCCGATGTGTCGGCACAAACGGCGCTCTATAGCCCACAGGCCGCCTCGGCCAAACTGGCGCTCACTGAGTTTCTGGTAACGCGCGGCTGGCGGACTTTCCTTGATGCAAAAGCGCAGACCAAAATCGCGGATAACTTTAAGCGCTTTGCGGATATTCATCTTTCGCGGCATGCCGCTGAGCTGAGAACCACGTTTGCCTACCCGCTGGGCGACCAGTACGGCGATCAGCTTCCGCGTCTGGCGCGTAATATCGACAGCATGTTGCTGCTGTCCGGTGCCTATGACGGCGTGAAAGCGCAGGCCTGGATGGAGAACTGGCAGGGGCTGAAGCAAGCCATCGAAAACCGCCAGCAGGTCGAGATTGAGCATTTCCGCAACGAGGCCATTTCGCAGGAGCCGTTCTGGCTGCACAGCGGAAAACGTTAATTCTGGCAAGGAACCCCCATCATGGCGCTTTCTTCGCAGTTACAGCAGCAGTGGCAGATTGTTTGCGAACGTCTGCCTGAGTTATTATCGCCGTCATCCCTAAGTGAGCAGGCGAAGTGCGTGCTTACCTTCAGTGATTTTGTGCAGGAGAGTGTCGCGGCGAATCCGGGCTGGCTGGCGGCGCTGGAAAGCGCGCCTCCGCAGGCGGAAGAGTGGCGGCAGTACGCCAGCTGGCTGCAGGCTGCGCTTGCAGACGTAGCGGATGAAGCCACGTTAATGCGCGTTCTGCGTCAGTTCCGCCGCCGGGTGATGGTGCGCATTGCCTGGGCCCAGGCGCTGGAGCTGGTCAGCGAAGAGAGTACGTTGCAGCAGCTCAGCGAGCTGGCGCAAACGCTGATTGTTGCCGCACGCGACTGGCTGTATGCCGCATGCTGTAAAGAGTGGGGCACGCCGTGCAACGAGGAAGGGGTTCCTCAGCCGCTGTTGATTCTGGGGATGGGGAAGCTTGGCGGATGCGAGCTGAACTTCTCCTCGGATATCGATCTGATTTTTGCCTGGCCTGAGAACGGGGCCACGCGCGGCGGGCGGCGCGAGCTGGATAACGCCCAGTTCTTTACCCGCCTTGGCCAGCGGCTGATTAAGGCGCTGGACCAGCCCACCCAGGATGGCTTTGTCTATCGTGTTGATATGCGCCTGCGGCCGTTCGGCGACAGCGGCCCGCTGGTGCTGAGCTTTGCCGCGCTGGAAGATTACTATCAGGAACAGGGGCGCGACTGGGAGCGCTACGCGATGGTGAAGGCGCGGATCATGGGCGACAGCGACGATGCCTATGCCAACGAACTGCGTGCCATGCTGCGCCCGTTCGTGTTCCGCCGCTACATCGACTTCAGCGTGATCCAGTCCCTGCGTAATATGAAGGGGATGATCGCCCGCGAAGTGCGCCGCCGTGGCCTGAAAGACAACATCAAGCTCGGCGCGGGCGGCATTCGTGAAATCGAATTTATCGTTCAGGTCTTCCAGCTTATCCGCGGTGGTCGTGAGCCGTCGCTGCAATCCCGCTCGCTGCTACCGACGCTGAACGCCATCGAACAGCTTCACCTGCTGCCGGAGGGCGACGCGCAAACGCTGCGCGAGGCCTACCTGTTCCTGCGTCGGCTGGAAAACCTGCTGCAAAGCATAAACGACGAACAAACCCAAACCCTGCCAGGGGATGACCTGAACCGGGCGCGGCTCGCCTGGGGAATGCGCATGGAAGGCTGGGCGGCGCTCACCGAGAGGCTGGATGCCCACATGGCAGGCGTGCGTCGGATCTTTAACGATCTGATCGGCGACGACGAAGGGGAGTCGCAGGACGATGCGCTGTCCGAACACTGGCGCGAGCTGTGGCAGGACGCCCTCCAGGAAGATGACACCACGCCGGTGCTGGCGCATTTAAGCGATGACGACCGACACCGCGTGGTGGCGTTAATTGCCGATTTCCGTCTCGAACTGAACAAGCGCGCCATTGGCCCGCGCGGTCGCCAGGTGCTGGATCACCTGATGCCGCATCTACTAAGCGACGTCTGCGCGCGCGCGGATGCCCCGGTGCCGCTGTCGCGAATGATGCCGCTCCTGAGCGGGATCATCACCCGCACCACCTATCTTGAACTGTTGAGCGAATTCCCCGGCGCGCTCAAGCATCTGATTTCACTCTGCGCCGCGTCGCCGATGGTCGCCAACAAGCTGGCGCGTTATCCGCTGCTGCTGGACGAACTGCTCGATCCCAACACCCTTTACCAGCCCACGGCAACGGACGCCTACCGCGACGAACTGCGCCAGTATCTGCTGCGCGTGCCGGAAGAGGATGAAGAGCAGCAGCTGGAGGCGCTGCGTCAGTTTAAGCAGGCGCAGATGCTGCGTGTGGCGGCGGCCGATATCGCCGGAACGCTGCCGGTAATGAAAGTCAGCGATCACTTAACCTGGCTGGCGGAAGCGATGATTGATGCCGTCGTGCATCAGGCCTGGGTGCAGATGGTGGCACGCTACGGCCAGCCGAAACATCTGGCCGAGCGTGAAGGGCGCGGCTTTGCGGTGGTCGGCTATGGCAAGCTCGGCGGCTGGGAGCTGGGTTACAGCTCCGATCTTGATCTGATCTTCCTGCACGACTGCCCGGTAGACGTCATGACCGACGGCGAGCGTGAAATCGACGGGCGTCAGTTTTACCTACGACTGGCGCAGCGCATTATGCACCTGTTCAGCACGCGCACCTCGTCGGGCATTTTGTACGAGGTGGATGCGCGCCTGCGCCCGTCCGGCGCGGCGGGCATGTTGGTTACCTCCACGGACGCCTTTGCCGATTATCAGAAAAACGAGGCCTGGACGTGGGAACATCAGGCGCTGGTGCGCGCCCGCGTGGTCTATGGCGATCCGCAGTTAAAAACGCAGTTTGATCTCATCCGCAAGGAGGTCATGACCACCTTACGCGACGGCAGCACGCTGCAGACCGAGGTGCGCGAGATGCGCGAAAAAATGCGCGCGCATCTTGGCAATAAACACCGCGATCGCTTTGATATCAAAGCTGATGAGGGCGGAATTACCGATATTGAGTTTATTACCCAGTATCTGGTGCTGCTGCACGCCCACGCGAAGCCAAAGCTGACGCGCTGGTCCGATAACGTGCGCATTCTGGAGCTGCTTGCGCAGAATGAGATTATGGATGAGCAGGAGGCGCAGGCGCTGACCCGGGCCTACACCACGCTAAGGGATGCCCTGCATCACCTGGCCCTGCAGGAGCAGCCGGGCCATGTGGCGCTCGACCAGTTCGTCGACGAGCGGGCGCAGGTGACCGCCAGCTGGCTGAAGTGGCTGGTGGAACCGTGCGTAACAAAGCAAGTGTGATATTATCGCGCGCAAATTGTGAATCTTTCTGGAGTCAGGAATGAAAGTAACACTGCCAGAGTTTGAACGTGCTGGGGTTATGGTTGTCGGCGATGTGATGCTGGATCGCTACTGGTATGGGCCGACCAGCCGCATCTCCCCGGAAGCGCCCGTTCCGGTGGTAAAGGTCGACACCATTGAAGAGCGCCCCGGCGGCGCGGCAAACGTGGCGATGAACATTGCTTCTCTGGGCGCGCAGTCGCGTCTGGTTGGCTTGACCGGCATCGACGATGCGGCGCGTGCGCTGAGCAAGTCGCTGGCGGACGTGAACGTGAAGTGCGACTTTGTTTCTGTTCCCACCCACCCGACGATCACCAAGCTGCGCGTGCTGTCACGCAACCAGCAGCTGATTCGCCTCGACTTTGAAGAAGGTTTCGAGGGCGTTGATCCCGAGCCGTTGCACGAGCGCATCAACCAGGCGCTGGGCAATATCGGCGCGCTGGTGCTGTCCGACTACGCCAAAGGCGCGCTGGCAAGCGTGCAGACCATGATCCAGCTGGCGCGTAAAGCCAGCGTGCCGGTACTGATCGACCCGAAAGGCACCGACTTTGAACGCTATCGCGGCGCAACGCTGCTGACGCCAAACCTCTCTGAGTTTGAAGCGGTGGCGGGCAAGTGCAAAACCGAAGAAGAGCTGGTTGAGCGCGGCATGAAAATCATCGCCGATTTCGAGCTGTCCGCGCTGTTAGTGACCCGTTCCGAGCAGGGCATGACGCTGCTGCAGCCGGGCAAAGCGCCGCTGCACATGCCGACGCAGGCGCAGGAAGTGTACGACGTGACCGGAGCCGGTGATACGGTGATTGGCGTGCTGGCGGCAACGCTGGCGGCGGGGAACTCCCTGGAAGAGGCCTGCTACTTTGCTAACGCGGCAGCGGGCGTGGTGGTGGGTAAACTCGGCACCTCTACCGTGTCGCCAATCGAGCTCGAAAACGCTGTGCGTGGCCGTGCCGACACCGGTTTTGGGGTGATGACCGAAGACGAGCTGAAGGTGGCCGTTGCCGCGGCGCGTAAGCGCGGTGAAAAAGTGGTGATGACCAACGGCGTGTTTGACATTCTGCACGCGGGCCACGTCTCGTATCTGGCGAATGCGCGTAAGCTCGGCGATCGCCTGATTGTGGCGGTGAACAGCGATGCGTCAACCAAACGTCTTAAAGGCGAAACGCGCCCGGTGAACCCGCTGGAGCAGCGCATGATCGTGCTCGGCGCGCTGGAAGCGGTGGACTGGGTGGTGTCGTTTGAGGAAGACACGCCGCAGCGCCTGATTGCAGGTATTTTGCCGGATCTGCTGGTGAAGGGCGGCGATTACAAGCCAGAGCAAATCGCGGGGAGCGAAGAGGTCTGGGCCAACGGCGGCGAGGTGATGGTGCTCAACTTTGAGGACGGGTGTTCAACCACCAACATCATTAAGAAGATCCAGAAAGACAGTCAGTAAAAAACGGGCCGTTTGGCCCGTTTTTTTATGGCGGGCGGCGGCTGTGCCTTACCCGACCTACGCGTTCATCCAGGCCCGGTAAGGCGTAGCCGCTACCGGGCACAACAGGCCGCAATTACGCCTGATCGTCCACCGGCGGAATAGCCGGTGCCGGTTTCACTTCTTCCGGCACGTTGCGGTTTTCCAGCTCGTTCAGACGTTGCTCCAGCAGCGCCAGCTTTTCGCGGGTGCGCAGCAGAACCTGCGTTTGCACGTCAAACTCTTCGCGGCTGACTAAATCAAGGCGGACCAACTGCGCCTGCAGCGTCTGGCGGATTTTCTTCTCAACGTCATCACCAAACTCACGAATGCCCTTCGGCATGGACTCATGAACCTGACGCGCAATTTGCTCAATTTTCTTCGGGTCAATCATTGTGGCTTCCCTTGGTAAAACGGTCTCAGAAACCATTGTAGCCTGTAAGTGCCGGGCATAAACAAGATTTGTTTGAAGCTTATGCATTGCCCAGGTTAATCAATAGCGTTATAGTTATCTCGCTTATTCTCAGGGCGGGGCGAAATTCCCCACCGGCGGTAAATCAGCGTCATGCTGAAAGCCCGCGAGCGCTTTGGGTGAACACTCAAAGGTCAGCAGATCCGGTGTAATTCCGGGGCCGACGGTTAGAGTCCGGATGGGAGAGAGTAACGATCCAGTCGGGCAAAGGCCCGCTCACGTTATCTTTTTGCCGCGTATACGGCGCTCCTAAGACTGCCCTGATTCTGGTAACCATATAGTTAATGAGGTTTTTTTACCATGAATCAGACGCTACTTTCCTCTTTTGGCACTTCAACTCAACGTGTTGAACATGCACTGGATGCACTGCGCGAAGGCCGCGGTGTGATGGTGCTTGACGATGAAAACCGTGAAAACGAAGGCGACATGATTTTTGCCGCTGAAAATATGACCGTAGAGCAGATGGCACTCACCATTCGTCACGGTAGCGGCATTGTCTGCCTGTGCATCAACGAAGACCGCCGCAAGCAGCTCGACCTGCCAATGATGGTTGAAAACAACACCAGCGCCTTTGGAACCGGTTTTACCGTGACCATCGAAGCGGCGCACGGCGTGACTACCGGTGTCTCAGCGGCTGACCGTCTGACCACCGTGCGTGCTGCGATTGCCGACGGTGCGAAGCCATCCGATCTGCATCGCCCAGGCCACGTCTTCCCTCTGCGCGCGCAGGCGGGTGGCGTATTGACCCGCGGCGGCCATACCGAAGCCACCATCGACCTGGTGACCCTGGCAGGCTTCAAACCTGCAGGCGTGCTGTGCGAACTGACCAACGATGATGGCACCATGGCGCGCGCGCCAGAGTGCATCACCTTTGCCCGTCTGCATAACATGCCGGTGGTGACCATCGAAGATCTGGTTGAATATCGCCAGGCGCACGAGCGCAAAGCCAGCTGAAAGGCGCAAACGTAACGATAAAAGCCGGGCGACCCCCGGCTTTTTTTGTTTTTAGTGGTAGTTAATTTTAAACAGCACGACGGTTTCAAAGGGGCCAGAATCAATGGCTTTCCCCGCAACGGGCGAAAGCTCAGCGGTATAGGTCTGCTCAACCTGCAACGTGCTGCCCGTAAAATCGGCGTACTCATTATACTGGTTAAAGGTAAACGGCCGGGTGCCATCCAGGATCCGCAGCTTAAGCCCGTTTCCGATCAGCAGCGCGGTATCGTTATTGCTGAGGGAACCGTCGGTGTAAAACGACGAGTCCATCTTGAAGCCGTCCGAGCACTGGGCGTCCTGCACTTTGGTGGTTTTAACGGTAAACGTCCGGTTACGGGTACCCTGATTGACGATGTCGCGGGCGCTGAAGGAGCCAAAGTCGATCTCCTGGTTTTCCGGGAAGATGCTAAACGTTGCCCCGCAGTCCAGAACGTTGATGTTATTCAGACCGTTCACGTGATATTTCAGGTTCTTCGCATCAGACAGCGTGTTCACGCCCCCCTTACCGTCGAACTGCACCAGTATGTAATCCCCGAGCGAGCTGATGTAGCCGTGGGGCGGCATGGTTTTGATTTTCACGTACAGGCGAAAACGCGCGATAAAATAGCGGCTGGTGTGGATGTCGTTAACATTGCCGGAACAGATGTAATGCTCCCAGCCCATGTCATGCAGCTGCGCGGGGGTATAGGTGTTCAGGCTGTTGTTATCCAGACACTGATGGGTGTCGATCCCGGTTGGCTGCCCGGCTGCGTCATAGTCCGCGCCCTCGTAGGTCACCCCCAGCTGGTAATAAGGATCCTCGCTGGATAAGTAGGGGTTCACCCACGCGTAAACGTCTTCGTTTGCATGGTTCGACGCGGTGTTGCGATCGCAGTACACCGGAATTTTAATATCGTCAGATTCCCAGATTTTTTGCCCCGGCTGTGCGTTGCTCGGTATGGAGAACGGCGCGATGGTTTTCGTCTGCTCAACCGGGCCGTTGGCCGTGCCCAGATAGCAGTTCAGCGCCAGGGCCTCCTTAAGCGGGACGAACAGCAGCAGGCTTAAAAACAGAAGTTTAGCGAGTCTTTTCATCGCTCTCTACCTTGCGCTCGCTGAGCTTACACGCCGCCGCACCCGCGCAGCTGGCGTCTACCTTGCGCAGCGCGCCGTAATCATCAATGTAACCGATGCTGTAGTAGCTGCCGTGGTAGCTACCGGTGGAGGCGGAAGCGGTGGCAAACGGCGCAATCATCAGGCTGTCAAAACCCGGCAGCATGGTTTTTGCATCTTTACTGAGCCAGGCCAGCGTAATGTAGTAAGGCGTCGGGTTATGGAAGGTAAGCCCCTTAGCGGTCGCCGTGACTTCTAAGCGCATTTCACTCTTCTCGCCCGCTTTTTTGCTGATGGCTTTAGGACGCCAGAACAGCTTGATGCGGCTTTGCATGGCAACCTGCATCACGCTGCGCTCCTCGCTGGCGTTGCTGCTTTTCGGCGGGACTTCGCGCAGGTTGAAGTAAAACAGCGACTCGCGATCGCTAGGAAGCTGGCTGACGCCCGCCTGCCTGACGATCCGCACCTGTGACGATGCGCCTGGTTCAATACGCTGGATGGGCGGGAGAGCCATAAAATGGCTGTCTTCCTTGCGCCCGTTCTCGTCTTCAATCCAGGAGAGCGCGAGATACGGCAGAGATTTGCTCTGATTATCGACCTTCAGGCTACTGGCTTTGTCGCTCTGTGGAAACACAATCCGGGTGCGATCCAGGTTGATCGCGGCGTGGGTCGTTAAGCTGGTGCCGATGAGCATCAGGCACAGAAGTTTTAAGGGTGAATGTTTCATCATGGGTTTCTTACCGGCATGGCAGCATCAACTGCTTACTGTTTTCAAGGTGTGACGGCAACGAGAAGCGACACTGATTGTTGTCCCCCCAGGTCACCAGGAACTGTTGTTCAGGTTTAACGGCCCCGAGCCAGATGTGTCCTTCATCGGCCACAATGCCCACTTCCTGGCCACTCTCCTGCAGGAGAACCTGCGCACCGAGAGGGGGAACGTCGGACGCGGTGCGCAGGACCCCGACGACATCGCTCCCCGCACGTGTAGCGATCTGGCGATAGCCTATGGCCCCTTCTGTCCATGTCGAGGTGGTGACCCGATTGTCCACATCGATCCCGTCCGGCAGGTTATTCATGTTGACCTGCACGTTAGACGGCGAGTAGCTGGAGAAGGACGGTAATACGCCTATGCCAAACGCGTTGGTTTCATCCCGGGACATATTCAGCGGAATGTTGCCAATACCGTCTGTGCTCACCATCACCCGGGGCTCATTGCCGTAGCTGCGACGATGCAGAGCGACGCCTTTCGCCGTGCCGGTTACGGAGCCGTTCCAGCTGGCGCTGAGAGAGTTATACTCATTCGCCTTGTAGCTTCCGGACACGTTGAGATCGCCAAGCGAAGAGTAGTGCTGGTAGTTACCGCTAAACTGCGCGCCCGCATCCGTTTTTTCGCTTTCCGTACCGGCGGACACGCCCCAGGTGTTATCCCGATCCGAGGTGTCGTACCAGGAGACGTTCTGGCTCAGGTTGTCGCTGTTACGCAGGTCGTAGGTCAGACGATGGTCGGTATCCAGCGGAACGCTGAGGGAGAGATAAAACTGGTTATCGTCTTTTTGATCCTCGTAATGCGTTTTGCTTAACGAGACGGTTATCCCCATATTTTTCCAGCGACCCAGGTCAAAGTTATAACCTGCCGTGATGCTGCCGGTGGTGGACGGCGAGTCGTCCCACCAGGTCTGGCGTAACATGCTCAGATACACGTTGAGCGACAACGCCGGAATGTACTGGCTTGCCGTCACGCTCAGGGTCTGCTTTTCAGTCTGGTTGTCATCGTCGTCACGCTCAAGGAAGCGCGCGTAGCTCAGAAACTGCGGATCGGAATAGCGATAGCTGGCGAGCGTGAGCTGGCTTCCCGTGGTATCGAACCGCTTGCTGTAGTTAAAGCGATAGCTGTACCCCGTCTGGCTGCGTTGATCGGGCACCTGGCTGGTTGCCTGGGTGACGTCGAAGGAAATGGCGCCCAGGATATCCAGGTTTTGCCCGATACCTGCCGCAACGGAACGGTAGCGATCGCCGTCCGCGAGGGTTCCGCCGTACAGCGACGTTTGCGACAGAACCCCCCATGAGAACTCCCCGCTCATAAACGCACTGTCCTCGACGCTGTGTGAGGCATCTTCACGGGCTTTACCCGCTGCAAGCTTGTAGCGGATCTGGCCTTTACGCGTCAGGAAAGGGACCGACGCCGCGGAAACCTGAAAGGTGCTGACGCGCCCGTCTTCTTCAGTAATTTTAACGTCCAGCGTACCCTGAACCGACTGATTCAAATCCTGAATGACAAAGGGACCGGGTGGAACTTTGGCCTGATAGATCACACGATCCGACAGCGAGACCGTTACCGTGGCGTTGGTCTGCGCGATACCGGAAATTTGCGGCGCGTAGCCGCGAAGCGACCATGGCAGCATGCGTTCATCACTGATAAGCGACGCACCGGTGTAGGTGAAGGCATCAAAAATGGCGGACTGGAAATCGGTCTCACCGAGCGTGAGCTTCGCCCCTAAGGCGGGCAGCGGTCGGAACATATACACGCGTGAGAAGCGCCCGTCGTGCTCTGAACCTCCGTCGGTATGCGTCTGGTTATACTGGAAGTCACTGCGCAATCGCCACGCGCCCAGGTTCGCGCCTGCCGTGCCATAGGCGTTGGCGTTATCCGTGCTGGTGCCGCTGTTGGGCTGATAGTGGCTGGCAAACAGATTGTAATCCAGCAGGACGCCTGCGACGCCGTTATCCCAGGTCGACGGGGGCATCCAGTCGGTGGAACGATACTGAAGCCACGCTTGCGGAACCGTGACCTTTAAGGTCTGGGTTGCCTGTTCGAAGGTAAAGGTAATATCCGGGAGCGTGCTAAAATCCACGCAACCATCGTTGACCGGGAGTTTCTGGCGTAATTTATCCTGCAAACCAAAGGTATCAGCAAGTTCTGAAGGAATACACACCTGAACAGTATCATTGACCTCTTTCCAGGTTAGCTGCCAGCCATTTGTCAGTGGAATATCATTAATAGAAACGCTAACGAAATAGCGGCCGGGCGTGACGGATGTTTCATCTTTAAAACGGGACAGGTCAATGCCGCTTCGGAGATCTTTATCGATGGCGTTGATATTAAATTCGGTGCCAGAGGCGACTTTCGTCATTAACAGGGCAGTAATGATGATTATCCATTGTGATTTATTTTTCATCATACTGTTACTCGAGAGAATAAAAATACCGACTGATAAAATTCATCAGCCGGTTAAACGGTGATGCTGGCAGTATTATTTGTACTGCAGGACGTAGTTGGCAGTCGCTTCAACCTGGCCGGCTGTTGCAGTTGCACCGGTAGGGACTTCCATCTGCGCTTTAAAGTGCAGCACCTGAGTGTCTGAACCTGACTGCAGAGCAACTTCCTTTGCTGAGCCCAGCGTGATCTTGGTTTCGGTATTATCCAGCAGACGTACGCCAACGTTCTGCGCGCCATCGGCATAGGTGTTTGCCATCAGGCTGGTGTCTGCCGCGTTGGTTGCGGTACTGGTGAATGTGACGTCCACTTTCGTGATTGGTGTGGCCGACTCATCGCCTGGGTTTTCCAGCTCGCAGTTCTGCAGGTTGATATCGACTGCAACCGGTGCCGATTTTCTATTGGCATTGATCGTTGCGGTGGTCACTTCACCCAGATCAACTTCTTTATCAACGCTGTCTGGTGCAATGCTGCAAGGCGCATTAATCACCACACCTTTAAATTTGATTTTCCCGGAACCCTGCTCACTCGCAAAGGCTGAGCCGGAGATGATGGTTGCCATGGAAATCGCTAACAGCGCTTTTTTAGCTAAGTGCATGAAAATATCCTTTTTCAAATTAATTCATCGTCTGAATGTTATTTCAGTAAACTTCGGTAAAAGTATAACGGTGTGGGCGGGGGGGATGCGATTAATCAAACTTAAATATTAATGTAGCGGCGTTAAATGTATTATCTGGAGTGATTTGTGCTGCTTGATTTTGAAGGGCTTGTCTTTTTCTTTGCGCGAATTGCAATTAATTTATTGAGAATAATAATATCCAGTTTAAATATTGACTTTAGATAAAATAAAACAGAGAGATTATATTTTTTCGTTTGATTAATTTCTAATACATATTTAAAGCGCCGCACGTATTCATAAAACGCAAGGGCCCCCATAAGGAGGCCCCGACAGATTAGCCAATCCCCGCCGCCTGGAGCAGCACCAGACTTAACCCCATTACCGACATCCCGCACAGCACGCCGTAACTGGGATTGTTATTAGGATCGATCTCTTTTGCCAGCGGCATAAGTTCATCGACAGAGAGCGCCACCATGATCCCGGCCACTGCCGCCATAATCGCAGCCATCACCACGGGTGAAATAAGGCTTCCCAGAATCAGCCACGCCAGCACGCCGCCGAGAATTTCGGCCAGGCCGGAGATTCCCGCCCAGAATACGGCCTTGCGTTTTGACCCCGTCGCCGCATAAACCGGCCCGGCGACGGCAAGTCCTTCAGGAATATTGTGTAAAGCCACCGCCAGCGCGATGCCGAACCCCAGCTCCAGGTTATTGCTGGCCGTCACATAGGTGGCAACGCCTTCCGGGAAGTTATGCAGGCTGATACCCAGCGTCAGCAGAATCGCGGTGCGTTTGATCGTGCGCGGCTGCGGCCCGGCCTGTTTCTCCATTAAATCCTGGGGGTGCGCATGGGGTAACAGGCGGTCGAGCGCAAAGTACCCCAGCAGGCCAAAGACGAACATCCCGTAACCCAGCACCGGTGACATGCCCTGAGTGGCCAGCGCTGCGGGTAACATTTCCATCAGGGAGATGAGCAGCATGATCCCGGCGGCGAAGCCGAGCGAAAAGGCCAGCACGCGGTTGGACGGCTTCTGGCCGAGTACGCCGAGAAACGCGCCAATGAAGGTGGCCGCGCCCGCAAGTAGGGTCAGAATCAAAGGCACTGACATCCCTCTCTCTCCTTATATTCAAATTTCCTGATGATGATCATCATGGTTATCTGGGTTCATCTTACCTGCATTACGCGTAATGTAGAGCCATCAACATGACACATTCTTTAAGGATAACACCATGAGTTCGCCTCGTATGCCAGCACTGTTTTTAGGCCATGGCAGCCCAATGAACGTTCTGGAAGACAACGTCTATACACGCGCCTGGCGTCAGCTGGGTGAGACGTTGCCGCGCCCGAAAGCCATTGTGGTGGTATCCGCGCACTGGTTCACCCGGGGCACCGGTGTGACCGCGATGGAAACCCCAAAAACGATCCACGATTTCGGCGGTTTCCCGCAGGCGCTGTACGACACGCACTATCCGGCACCCGGCTCGCCTGAGCTGGCACAGCGGCTGGTGAATTTACTCGCGCCCGTTCCTGTTGCCCTGGACAAAGAGGCCTGGGGCTTTGACCACGGCTCATGGGGCGTGCTGATTAAGATGTACCCGGATGCCGACATCCCGATGGTGCAGCTGAGCATCGACAGCACCAAACCGGCGGCGTGGCATCTTGAGATGGGCCGTAAGCTTGCGGCGCTGCGTGATGAAGGCATCATGCTGATCGCCAGTGGTAACGTGGTGCATAACCTGCGCACGGCACGCTGGCACGGTGAGAACACGCCGTATCCGTGGGCAACATCCTTTAATGACTATGTGAAAGCGAACCTGACCTGGCAAGGCCCGGTTGAGCAGCACCCGCTGGTCAACTATCTGGATCACGAAGGCGGATCGCTCTCTAACCCGACGCCAGAACACTTTCTGCCGCTGCTGTATGTCTTAGGCGCATGGGACGCAGAGGAGCCGGTGACCGTCCCGGTCGAGGGTATTGAGATGGGCAGTATCAGTATGTTGTCGGTGCAGGTAGGGTGAAAAATGGCCGGTGGCGCTACGCTACCGGGCCTATAAAACCGTAGGCCGGGTCAGGCGAAGCCGCCACCCGGCAGATCTTACTCCACAAAGATATGCGGATAGAACCGTGACAGATCCTGGGTAATCAGCGCTCTGTCTTCACGAATGCCAATCCCTGCAGGTTGATCGTTAATCAGCCAGCTGCCAATCAGCGTATAGCTGTCGCCAAACTTCGGCAGCTGATGAAACGCCTGGACGATCATTCCCTCTTCGCCATACGGCCCTTCAACCGCTTCCAGCGTTTTACCGTTTTCGATAATCGACACGTTCGCCCCTTCGCGGGAGAAAATCGGCTTAACGACGTATTTCTCCATGGGCGGATGGTCGTCTTCGGCAAAGTACGCTTCCAGCAGGTTAGGGTGGTCCGGGAACATCTCCCACAGCATCGGCAGCAACGCTTTGTTGGAGATAATGCTCTTCCAGGCCGGCTCCAGCCAGCGTACACCGGCATCTTCCAGCTTGGTGGAGAACATTTCGCGCAGCATGTATTCCCACGGATAGAGCTTGAACAGGTTGCTGATCACCTGATCCTGCAGATCGGTAAACTGACCTTTCTCACCCAGGCCGATATCTTCCATATAAAGGAATTCGGTTGCGACTTCGGCTTCTGCGGCGCAGTCCTGCAGATACTGAACCGTTCCCCGATCTTCTTCCGTGTCGCGACAGCAGGCGAGGTGAAGCAGGTTAAAACCGTGCTGTTCACGCAGCTCGGCGAAACGCGCGATCAGCTTTTCCTGCAGGCTGTTGAACTGATCGCTCCCTTCCGGCAGGTTGCCTGCGTTAGCCTGATCTTCCAGCCAGATCCACTGGAAGAACGCTGCTTCATACAGGGAGGTCGGCGTATCGGCGTTATTCTCTAAAAGCTTGGGTTCACCCACGCCGTCCCACGCCAGATCGAGGCGCGAGTAAAGCGACGGCTGGCTAGTTTTCCATGACTGGCGAACGAAGCTCCAGGTGTGCTTTGGAATGCGGAATTTGGTCATCAGCTCGTCGCTGTCTATCACCTTCTCCACCACCTTCAGGCACATCTGGTGCAGCTCTGCGGTCACGTCTTCCAACTTCTCAACCTGGGCGAGCGTGAGTTTGTAATAGGCATCTTCACACCAGTACGGCTCGCCGTACATGGTGTGGAAGTTAAAACCGTACTCGGTGGCTTTTTCGCGCCAGTCCGGGCGCTCGATAATACTGACTCTTTCCATGATCAGCCGCCCATTGAGCGAGTTGAAGAACCCGTTGCGCTGCGCTGCATGGTGTTTTGTTTCGCGACGGATTCACCGAAGCCGCCACGGGTAACGGTGCTGGTGGTCGCCGGTTTCGGTGCCATTGCCGTTTTCGGTACGGTCATGCTACGACCCGGCGTGGCAGCGCCGTAGTTTTTGCCGCTGGCATCGGTATATTTGCCGTACGCCGGGCTGTTTGGATTTTTGGAGCTAAACAGCGGCTGCTGCTGGTAGCCTGCACCGCCGCTCATCAGACGGCCCATCATATAACCCGCCATCAGCGGCATCCAGAAGCTGCCGCTGGACTGCGCCTGCGCCTGGTTTTCCGGCGCCATGCCTGCCTGCGCAGGTGCCTGCTGGCACTGGCCTTCACCAAACTCCGCCACGCAGTCTTCGCGTGAGGCATATTTCGGCGCGGTACGTTCCGCTTCTTTCAGGGCGTTGTTGTAGGCCGTTTTACATTCAGCTGCGTTACCGGTCGCGGACGCACAGTCGTCGGCGTTTTGATACATCGAGACGGTTTCGTCATTTTGTTCACAGCCCGCCAGCATAAAGACGGCGGTGATCGCCAGCGCGACCGGTGTGAGGTGACGCGCGTTCCAG
Organism: Enterobacter cancerogenus; assembly: GCF_019047785.1. Lineage (NCBI taxonomy): Bacteria > Pseudomonadati > Pseudomonadota > Gammaproteobacteria > Enterobacterales > Enterobacteriaceae > Enterobacter > Enterobacter cancerogenus. Next base: position 3,426,066 of record NZ_CP077290.1, read on the forward strand.
CTTTTGCGGAACGAAGCGTGATTAATCGTTTTTGTCCGTTTCATCTTTGTCTTCCAGGACCCAGTGGTGATAACGCTCAGGATAGAGGATGAGTGGTTGAAAATGAAGCGAAGAGGGGCGAAATCAGGGGGTCTTTACGTTGACTTACGTTCAGGTGTGATATGTGTTCTCCCTCTCCCGTTAGCCAGGAGAGGGAAGGCAGGGCTTATTGACGGAACGGGTTGTTACCGTTGCCGGCAGGCGCGGTCGTACGCGCAGAGGCAGGCTGCGCGACAGGCGCATTGCCGTTACCGTTAAAATTATCAACGGCGGCGTCCTGCTGTGGGTTCTCCGGCGCGACGCTTTCAGGCGACGTCGAGACCGGTTTGCCCAGCGCATTGTTCAGCGCCAGCAGATCCTGTTCGTTCAGCGTACCCAGTGCCTGCTTGATGTTCAGCTGGTTAATCAGGTACTGATAACGGGCGCTGGAGAGCTGCTGTTTGGCGTTGTACAGCGTGGTGGTTGCGTCCAGCACGTCGACGATAGTACGTGTACCAACGGAGTAACCGGCTTCCATCGCATCCAGTGAACTTTGCGCAGACACCACGGCTTGTTTATAGGCGTTGATGCTGCTGATAGAGGCGTTCACGTTGTTGAATGACGAACGAACGGTCTGCACCACGTTGCGGTGCGCGCTTTCGAGCTGCTCGCTTGCGCCAACAAAGTTGTACTGCGCCTGTTTCACCTGAGAGTTCACCATTCCGCCCTGGTACAGCGGCAGGGAGAAGCTCAGGCCAACCTGATTCTGACCGATATTTTTGTCGTCATAGGCCTGAGTATTGGTTTTGGAGCCGCTGTAGGTGGTATCGGATACGCTGGTTGATGCGCTCAGGCTCAGCGTTGGCAGGTGACCATCCTGTGCCTGACGGATCTGCTCGCGGGCCAGATCCTGGCTCAGACGCGCCTGCAATAACGCCAGGTTGCGGTTTTCTGCTTCTTTCAGCAGCGCGTTGACGGCCTGCGGCTTATCGGTTTTGAAGCTGTCCACGTTCAGGGAGGCCAGCTCAGGGTAGTAGTTACCGGTGACCTGACGCAGCGATTCCAGCGCGTTGTCGAGGTTGTTACGCGCGGTCACTTCGTTCGCCAGCACGCTGTCGTACTGTGAGCGGGCGTTTTGCACGTCGGTGATCGCCACCAGACCCACGTTGAAACGCTGGGTGGTTTGATCCAACTGACGGTAAATGGCCTGTTTCTGCGCTTCGGTGTAGGAGAGCGAGTCAATGGCGCTCAGCACGTTGAAATACGCGGTGGCGGTGTTCAGGATCAGCGTCTGCTGATCGGTCTGATAGGTCACATCCTGGATGCCCGCGCTCTTTTCCTGAAGGGTCAGGGCGCGCCATTTGGACATATCAAACAGGGTCTGCGTTAACTGCAGCGACGCGCTGGTGGCGTTAGAGTTGACGCCATTATTATCGCGGTATCCGTTACCGTAGGTATAATCAGCACCCAGGCCCAGCTGCGGCAGCAGCGGACTACGTGCTTCGTTAATCTTTTCAAACGCAGCATCACGATCGGCCGCTGATTTACGTAAATCAGGGTTGCCCAGACGTGCCTGCTGGTAGACCTGTAACAGGTTCTCTGCCTGGCTCATTGAACTGAAGCCCGTCAGGCTCAGGCCGATAAGGATGGGGAGCAATTTCTTCATTTGCATTCCTTGTTGTGAAGCAGTATTAGCGCTGATCAAATTAAAAAATTATTGCCGATTCTAACAGAATCATCCGCACCAAAAGGTTGGCGTTACGTGCCATCTGGCGGTAATTTGCACCAATCTACCATATAGCCTTACAAACGGCAGCCAAACAGACTTGAAATTCACAATTTCATCACTATTGCTACCAGGACATGACTCATGCAAAAACCAGAAAAGTTGCCAGTGACTTTCACCAAAAACGATGTAGAAATTATTGCACGAGAAACGCTTTATAGCGGTTTTTTTTCAATGGATCTTTACCGTTTCAGGCATCGCTTATTTAACGGCGAGATGAGCGGTGAAATTAAACGTGAAATTTTTGAGCGCGGCCATGCGGCTGTCTTGCTACCCTTTGACCCAGTGCGTGATGAAGTGGTGCTGATCGAGCAGATCCGTATTGCGGCGTATGATGTCAGTGAAAGCCCGTGGCTGCTGGAGATGGTGGCCGGGATGATCGAAGAAGGCGAGTCCGTCGAGGACGTTGCCCGCCGCGAAGCGCAGGAAGAGGCGGGGCTGGTCGTCGGCAGAACGCAGCCCGTGCTGAGCTATCTGGCAAGCCCAGGCGGCACGAGCGAACGTTTATCTATTATGGTAGGCGAAGTGGACGCCACGACCGCGAAAGGTATTCACGGTCTGGCTGATGAAAACGAAGACATTCGTGTTCATGTGGTGAGCCGGGAACAGGCTTACCAGTGGGTAGAAGAGGGGAAAATCGACAACGCAGCGTCTGTCATCGCCCTGCAATGGCTGCAGCTGCATCATCAGAAATTAAGAAACGAGTGGTTAAAATGAAGCGTTATACACCTGACTTCCCAGAAATGATGCGCCTGTGCGAAACCAATTTCGCCCAGCTGCGCCGCCTGCTGCCGCGAAACGACGCACCCGGCGAAACGGTTAGCTATCAGGTGAGCAACGCGCAGTACCGGTTAACTATTACAGAATCAACGCGTTACACGACCCTGGTCGAGATAGAACAAACCGCGCCCACCATTAGCTACTGGAGCCTGCCGTCGATGTCGGTACGCCTCTATCATGACGCAATGGTCGCTGAAGTGTGTTCAAGCCAGCAGATCTTTCGCTTCAAAGCGCGGTATGATTATCCCAATAAAAAGTTGCATCAACGCGACGAAAAGCATCAAATTAACCAGTTTTTAGCCGACTGGCTAAGATATTGTTTAGCACATGGAGCAATGGCGATTCCGGTTTGTTAGCGTCATAAACCTACCTAAGGACACCATTTGGAAAGCCTGTTGAACCTGACTGTTGCTGGTGGGGCGCCAGTCAGGATATTACAAATCACCGATACTCACCTTTTTGCCGAAAAGCATGAGACTTTGCTGGGCGTGAATACCTGGGAGAGTTATCAGGCTGTATTAAGCGCGATTCATGCCGAAAACCGCCGCTGCGATTTGATTGTCGCAACGGGCGATCTGGCGCAGGATCAATCCTCCGCGGCCTATCAGCATTTTTCTGAAGGCATCGCGAGCTTCAGCGCACCTTGCGTCTGGTTGCCGGGCAATCACGACTTTCAGCCTGCCATGTACAGCTCGCTTCAGGAGGCGGGGATCTCCCCGGCGAAGTGTGTGTTCCTCGGCGAACAGTGGCAAGTTCTGCTGCTCGACAGTCAGGTGTTTGGCGTTCCTCACGGTGAACTGAGCGACTTTCAGCTCGACTGGCTGGAGAGCAAACTGGCCGCTGAGCCTGCGCGGCATACGCTGCTTTTGCTTCATCATCACCCTCTGCCTGCGGGCTGTAGCTGGCTTGATCAACACAGCCTGCGCAACTCGGCCGCGCTGGACAGAGTGCTGGTGAAATTCCCGCACGTGAAAAACCTGCTGTGCGGGCACATTCACCAGGAGCAGGATCTCGACTGGAACGGTCGCCGCCTGCTGGCTACCCCTTCGACCTGCGTACAGTTCAAGCCGCACTGCGACAGCTTCACGCTGGATACCATCGCGCCGGGCTGGCGGTGGCTGGAACTGCATGCCGACGGCACCCTGACCACGGAAGTCTGCCGGTTGTCAGGTGCAGAATTTCGTCCCGATACCGCTTCAGAAGGCTATTGATGTCGACGCTTCTCTATTTACACGGATTCAACAGCTCCCCGCGCTCTGCAAAAGCGACGCTGTTTCGCCAGTGGCTGAGCGAGCATCATCCGCACGTTGAGATGATCGTCCCCCAGCTGCCGCCCTATCCGGCAGACGCGGCGGAGATGCTGGAATCCATTGTGCTGGAACATGGCGGAGAGTCGCTTGGCATTGTGGGATCGTCGCTCGGCGGATATTACGCCACCTGGCTGTCGCAAGCGTTTATGGTGCCCGCCGTGGTGGTTAACCCGGCGGTACGCCCGTTTGAGCTGCTGAGGGACTTTCTCGGGCAAAACGAGAACCCCTACACCGGACAACAATATGTGCTAGAGTCACGCCATATTTACGACCTCAAAGTCATGCAGGTAGACCCGCTGGAAGCGCCCGATCTCATCTGGCTGCTGCAGCAGACGGGTGATGAAGTGCTGGATTACCGCCAGGCAGTGGCGTATTACGCATCCTGCCGCCAAACTGTAGAAGAGGGCGGAAATCATGCTTTCACGGGCTTTGAGGATCATTTCACCCAGATTGTCGATTTTCTTGGACTGCAAAGCCTCTGACAATCAATGCGAATTGCTAGTTTAAATCATGACGCAAACCTATAACGCTGATGCCATTGAGGTACTCACCGGGCTTGAGCCGGTTCGCCGCCGCCCGGGGATGTACACCGATACGACGCGCCCAAACCACCTGGGCCAGGAAGTTATTGATAACAGTGTGGACGAAGCGCTGGCAGGCCATGCCAAACGCGTCGATGTTATCCTGCACGCCGATCAGTCGCTGGAAGTCATCGATGACGGGCGCGGCATGCCGGTGGATATCCACCCGGAAGAGGGGGTCCCGGCCGTTGAGCTGATCCTCTGCCGTCTGCATGCGGGCGGTAAATTCTCCAACAAAAACTACCAGTTCTCCGGCGGCCTGCACGGCGTGGGGATCTCCGTGGTTAACGCCCTGTCTAAACGCGTTGAAGTGAACGTTCGCCGCGATGGCCAGGTGTACAACATCGCCTTTGAAAACGGCGAAAAAGTACAGGACTTACAGGTTGTCGGCACCTGCGGTAAACGCAACACCGGCACCAGCGTCCACTTCTGGCCTGACGGGAGCTTCTTCGACAGCCCACGTTTCTCGGTGTCTCGCCTGACGCACCTGCTGAAAGCCAAAGCGGTGCTGTGCCCGGGCGTGGAAATCACCTTTAAAGATAACGTCAATAATACCGAACAAACCTGGTGTTACGCCGACGGTCTGAACGACTACCTGTGCGAAGCGGTAAACGGCCTGCCGACGCTGCCAGAGAAACCTTTTGTGGGTAATTTCTCAGGCGATACCGAAGCGGTCGACTGGGCGCTGCTGTGGCTGCCGGAAGGCGGCGAGCTGCTGACTGAAAGCTACGTCAACCTGATCCCGACTATGCTTGGCGGGACGCACGTCAACGGCCTGCGTCAGGGTCTGCTCGATGCGATGCGCGAGTTCTGTGAATACCGCAACATTCTGCCGCGCGGCGTGAAGCTCTCGGCGGAAGATATCTGGGATCGCTGCGCCTACGTACTCTCCGTGAAGATGCAGGATCCGCAGTTTGCCGGCCAGACCAAAGAGCGCCTCTCGTCGCGTCAGTGCGCGGCCTTCGTTTCCGGCGTGGTCAAAGATGCCTTTACGCTGTGGCTGAACCAGAACGTGCAGGCGGCAGAAATGCTGGCCGAACTGGCGATCTCCAGCGCGCAGCGTCGTTTGCGTGCGGCGAAAAAGGTTGTGCGTAAAAAGCTGACCAGCGGCCCCGCGCTGCCGGGCAAGCTGGCGGACTGTACCGCGCAGGATCTTAATCGCACCGAGCTGTTCCTGGTCGAAGGGGACTCGGCGGGCGGATCCGCCAAGCAGGCGCGCGATCGCGAATATCAGGCGATCATGCCGCTTAAGGGTAAGATCCTGAATACCTGGGAGGTCTCCTCTGACGAAGTGCTGGCCTCGCAGGAGGTCCACGATATCTCTGTCGCGATCGGCATCGATCCGGACAGCGAGGATCTGAGCCAGCTGCGTTACGGCAAGATCTGTATCCTTGCGGATGCGGACTCCGACGGGCTGCACATCGCCACGCTGCTGTGCGCGCTGTTCGTGAAGCACTTCCGTACGCTGGTGAAAAACGGCCACGTCCACGTTGCGCTGCCGCCGCTGTACCGTATCGACCTCGGCAAAGAGGTTTACTACGCGCTGACGGAAGAAGAGAAAGAGGGCGTGCTGGATCAGCTAAAACGCAAGAAGGGCAAACCGAACGTACAGCGCTTTAAAGGGCTGGGCGAGATGAACCCGATGCAGTTGCGTGAAACCACCCTGGATCCAAACACCCGCCGTCTGGTGCAGCTGACGATCAGCGACGAAGACGAACAGCAAACCAACGCCATGATGGATATGCTGCTGGCCAAGAAACGTTCAGAAGATCGACGTAACTGGCTGCAGGAGAAAGGCGATATGGCGGACATTGAAGCCTGATGCACTGACCCTCAGCCTCCACGAGGCTGAGGGATCTCCGGCTACCTGGGCGTTGCGCCGTTATCCCGTCAGCGAACCTCTGTTTTTTCCGGTTTCAAAAAGCGCAGATTCACAATCGCGCCATCGGTGGGCACGGTCTCCAGCTCATTCACATCCATATCGGTTCCTTCTGGCAGGCTGAAGCTGTCCACCGTGATGCGGTTTACGCGCCAGGGCGTGAGGTAACTCACCAGCAGATCGCCATTTGTGTTGGTGGTTGAACCGAACTGGTTATAAAACCCAATCTTCGCCGAACCAGGCACCTGAACCAATGCCGCAGTACTTCCCAGCGTCTGGCCCAGGACAACACCCTCCTGATATACCAGCACGCTGCCGCTGACGTCGCCATGATAATCACGTTGCGTGCCGCTGCGGGTCATACTGACGTTCAGTTCGCCGCTGTTGTACTGATAGCCGATACTGCTTTTCAGAGCATCGTTCCCGTGTTCGCTATGCTCCGCCGTCACGTCATAACGCAGGCTATAATCGTCCAGTGCCGAGCCATTAATGTTGAGTCCATGGGTATTCTTATTTCGGCTGGCGAGGTCGGAAACCAGTGCCACATTGGTAAAATGGCTTCCAGTGCTGAAGGGGATGCTGATGTTAATCCCCAGCGTCGATTCCGGGGCAGAGTCGCCGTAGCGGTCATAGCTGCCATACAGCGACAAATCGACGTCCTGCCAGCTGGCGTCCAGGCTCAGGGTGAGGCTGTTGCTACCCGCTGCGCGAGTGCGTGATTTCAGCCAGCGCCAGGAGAGGCTGAGACTTGAGTTTTCGTCGAAGTTTTGCGTCAGCTCAACCTGGCTTTCAAGGGTACGCTGGGTGGTGTCATCATCCAGACCCCAGGCCAGCACCGAGGCGCGGTTTAACCGCTCCTCAAGCGAACGATACTGGCTACCGCGCGGGTACCACTGAAGTTGGGCGTTAAGGCTGGTTTCGGTTTGAAAAAATGTTTTTGCATAACGCATTCGCCCGACGCTGCCGCTGAGCGCTTTACCCTGCTGGCTGTAATGGGCGTTACGCACATCGGCAGACAACGCTCCCCATTTGCCCATATTGCCGCCCAATCCCACAACATGGCTGACGTAATTCTCGCCCTGCTGTACGCCGCCAAATACGGTGGCGCGCGGGGCGACGCCCCAGGAGAGCGTGCTCTGCCAGAAACGATCTTTCTCCAGTTCCACGCCGTGAAAGGGCTTATAACGCCCGGCGACCAGCTCGTAGCTGAACATTTTATACTGCACCAGATTGGGCATGATCGAGTACGGAATGAACCGGGTACGCTCGCTCCCGTCGCTCTCCTGAATCGTCAGCTCAAGATTGCCCTGCGAATCTGGCGGGTAAAAATCACGGATAACAAACGGCCCCGGTGGGACGTGGATGCGATAGACGCGCTCGCCGTTCTGACGAAGGGTAACTTCCGCTTCGCTGCGCGCATAGCCGTTAATCAGCGGTGAATAGGGCCGCCAGCTATCCGGGAACATCGCCTCATCGCTGGCAAGGGACACCCCCCGATAGGACATACTGTCGAACAGGTTCGATGAGGTGTAACCGTCGCCAAGATTAAGCCGGGATCGCATAGACGTGATGCTGCGCCAGACAGAAGCTGAATTACTGTAAGAGCCGTGCTGGCGGTCTGCCTCTCGCCAGAATGTATTCTGGTAGCGCATGCGCCATGGCCCGACGTTAAGGCCGTTTTCCAGCGCGAGCGTTGCATCGGTGCCCGGCGTATCCCAACGGTACTGCGCGCGTTGGTTATTGACGTCCAGCCGGTAGTTAACAAACAGGGCATTGATTCCATCATCCCAGCGGCTGGTACTGACCCCGTTTTGTTGCGGATTAAACGCCTCCTGGGGAAATAAAAGCGTGAGCAGGTTGGCATCCGGACGATACCAGAACTGGAGATCGAAGGCGTTCGCCGAGTCGGCGCTCAGACACGCCCTGGTATCCCAGTGAAGCTTATCAAGTACGGTGGATTTTACGCCCCACTCTTCAAGCAGAGGACGCGTCAGGCAGGGTTTATCGGATTGAAAATCAAGAAAGATTGAGCCTTTATAGTCGTTGTTAAGAATCACCCATGTCTTTTCATTTGCAGACGCAGCGTTTGCTGTCAGTAACAGCACCAACACTCGGATTGCATGGTGGATCTGCATTTTGCGTCAATCTCGTGGGCAGCGTTTGCTGCCCACGATTAAGCTCGCGATGGCTTATTTATTGAGGGCTGCCAGCTCAGCGCGAGCCTGGTTCAGCTCCTGCTGGATTTCACGCAGATCCGCCTGCTTTTCGGCCAGTTTTTTCTGGTACTTGGCGATCTTCTTGGCATTGCCCTTCGCTTTAGCTTCTGCCAGATCGGCCTGAACTTCAGCGATGTCGCCACGTTTTTCAGCCAGTTTTTTCTCCAGCTTGCGCACGTCTTTCTGGGCATCAGCCAGAACGCTTGCGTTAGTACAGTGGGCTTTAACTTCTGCCAGGGCTTTTTTCAGGCCATTCACTTTGTAGGTATTGCCATACTGCTGGGCAATTTTGATCTCTTTTTCCAGCGCTGCGCTTTTAGCTGCACAGCTTTCAGCGGCGTGTGCTGATGCTGTAGCGAACATACCCACAGCGGCAACGACAGACAGAACGGAAACTAATTTCTTCATGGTCTTTCTCCTTTGTTGATGTATTGCCTGAGCAGATGCTCCGGCAATCTCCTGTGAACAAAAGAGTACTGCAACGCGGATAGCCAAAACGATGCAGACGCGTCCTCAACGCATGTAGGACGTGGATTAAGGTTGTCGTCCTGAATCGTGCCAACGCTGTAACGCGGCGCGTAGCTGCGCAAGTTCAGCTAACAGCTGGTGGATCCCGTCGTGGTCCGGGGTGGCTTCCTGTGCTTCACAGCGGGCTATCAATGCGGGCACGCCCAGTAACGCCAGTCCGCCGCGCAGTTTGTGCAGCGTCTCACGCAGTGAGGTTTCTGGCGCGGCGAGCCAGGCGCGCAAGTGGGCAAGGGATTCATCAATGACCGACATCTGGAGCGAAAGAAACAGGGGCAGATTATCCCCTTCCAGCAGCTCGGGCGGCAGGTTACACGCCAATGCGTCTTGCGGCTCCTCGGCGACCGGGACAGATCCCTTCAGGGGAGCCAGCAGTTCTGCCAGCATAGTGAGCGTGACCGGCTTGAACAGACAGTCGCGCATGCCTGCTTCTCTTGCCATCTCACGGACAACTTCCCGTGCGTCTGCGGTCGCGCCAAAGACCGCAATGTCGGGGTAGTGCGCACGGATGAACTGCGCCAGTTCGAACCCGCTCATGCCGGGCATATTGCAATCGGTGATCACCGCATCAGGTTGCGCCTGCTTTAGCGTTTCCAGCGCAGAGGCTGAGCTGTCTGCGCCGATCGCGCGGTGGCCGAGCCAGCTCAGCTGCTGGCTTAATACCATTCTGCCCACGGGATTATCATCGACAATCAAAACGCGCAGAGAGGGGCGGGAAAGTGGCGACGCGGGCTGTATATCAGGAGCATCCTGGCGTTCTGCCATTACCGGCAGCTTAAGGGAGACCGTGACCGTCGTTCCATGTCCAGGCTCGCTGTGGATCGCTAAACTCCCGCCCATCATCATTGTTAACGTGCGGCAGATATACAGGCCCAGCCCGCTCCCCTGTGCGACGTTACGGGTGTTTCCCTGAGCGAAGGGCTGGAATAACCGCTGCCGGGTGGCCTCGTCGATACCTTCGCCGGTATCGACGACCGTGATACGCAACAGCAGATAGCCCTCGTCACGTCCCTCGAGCTGCACGCTCAGCGTTATCTGCCCGCGTTCGGTGAATTTGATCGCGTTTCCGACGATATTAACCAAAATCTGCCTGAAACGGCTGCGATCGACCAGCACGTCCTCCTGCAGTTCGGCATCACGTTCCAGCACGAAGGCCAGCCCTTTTTGCGCCGCCATGCCTTCGAACAACATCGCGGGCTCCTCGATCAGCTTGCGCAGCGAGGCCCGCTCGGGGCGAAGCACCAGGCGGCCAGATTCAATACGCGACACATCAAGTATGTTGCCAATCAACTGCAGCAGGGCCTGGGCTGCATCCCACGCCACCTGCACCGACTGGCGGTTTTGCTGGGTATCGCCAGGGCGTTTCATGACGAGTTCCAGCATCCCCATGATTGCGCCGATCGGCGTGCGTATCTCGTGGCTCATGGTGGTCAGAAACACGCTCTTCGCACGGCTGGCGCGATGGGCACGATTTCTGGAGTGTCGCTGGGCCGACATGATCTTCAGCATTCGCTGCTGAGCGCGCCGATGGCGGCGATAACCCCAGGCGGCGGCGAGGCAGAGGAGAACCATGATAGCCAGTCCGACGGTCAATACCGTGCTCAGCGCTACCTGTTTTGGCCCGGTCGACGTGAAGCTGTTACCGGCATTTCCGCCACGGGTCAGGGCATGGAGGTCCTCCGGCGGAATATTAATGAGCGCTTTATTGAGAATGGTAATTAAAGGCCAGGACTGACGGGACGCCCCGAATGAGAATCGCATCGGGTCGATGTCGATACTTCCCAGAATACGGAGCGCGGCATACTCTTTATTCGCCAGAAGCGTATTGGCGACGATCAGCGGCATGGCCATCATCTTGTCGTGGCTGTGAACGATGCGGTTGAGCCCCTGTCTCCAGGTGTCGACTTTTTCCGTTTGGTCCCCGCTCTGCTTACGTAACCACTCTTCTGGCGACTGCCCATCCAGGCTGAGCACGCCAGGACTCACCGCGCCCGGAACAGAATGCGCTTGCCCGACCATCACCCAGGAGTTATAGAGCCAGGTACGGGTGGTCAGTAAATCAGTGCGCCAGATGTCCCCCTGCGTCACGCCTGCAACCAAATCCGATTTTCCCGCTTTCACCGACGCCAGGGCCGCCCTTTGAGTAGGAAAACGCTGGATGACAAAGGTAAACCCGGTGCGCAGCTGCAATGCGGTCAGGACATCGGCGATGATGCCACGCATCTGACCACCGTCATCAAAAAAGGCGATCGGTGGGTTATCCTCGGCCACGGCCACCCATATGCGTTTGTGCTCATCAATCCATTTATTTTCCAGCGAGGTAAAGACCGGTTTCTGCTCGCTCAGTGAAAGCGGGATGCCGCCATTCCACCGACGGTGTATCTCTACGCTTGCACTTTCCGGCAACGCGGCCAGAAAGTTATTCAGCACCCTTACCCACATGTGCATCTTTGGCATTGCCGCAAAGGAAAATCCTGACACGGGAAAGGGGGTGTCGAGGGGGCGTATGAGTAAGTTGCTGATGTTGGACTGGTTCACCAGATAGCGGGCGGTAACGCCATCGCAAAAGAAAAGGTCGATTTTTCGAAACGCGAGTGCTTCCAGCGCGTGGCGCGGTGAGTAGAAGGGGACGATCTCCGCGTTCGGGTAACGCTGCAGGACGCGTTGAGGATCGTAGCCCGGCGCGATGGCAATCTTTCTGACCGCATCATCCTGTGTGGCTTCGTTATTGACCACTTCAACGGCAGCATTTGGGCTGTAGGGATGGCTCAGTATCAGCCCCTGATTTTGCTGGTTATCGCTGGCCTGCGCGATGAAATCTGCTTCCCCTGCGCGTAACGCCTCCAGCGCAGCGTCATAGTTTGGGTAGCGAATAACGTCTATTTCGACGCCAAGATTGTCGGCCGCCAGGCCGAGGAAATCGGCATTGATGCCACCGTAATCGTTCAGGCCGGTGGTAATGTCATAGGGCGGCGACATCGGCAACCAGACGGCCAGGCGGATTTTGCGGTGTTCACGCAGCCAGCGCCATTGGCTTGCACTGAGTCCCGGGTCGGCAATCGTCTCCATGCTTCGGGAGAGAAGCTTAAGGGGTTCCTGCGCTGTCGCACCTTGTGCCATAAAAGCGACGAGTAACAGCAGCAGTCCGCTAAGTATTCTCATTATCAGACTCTCTGAAGACAAGCGAGATAAGCTGGTTGAGATCGTCGCAGCCACATTTTTGCAGCATCCGGGTTTTATAGGTGCTAATGGTTTTATTGCTGAGCATCAGGAGATCGGCAATCTCTTTGTTACTCTTGCCCTGTTTCAGATAATTGAGAACGGCAATTTCGCGATCCGAGAAGCGACTTGATAGTGATTCAGACGCATCGTTTTTTTCATTGACGCTGGCGGCTTTGAACAGCGTCCCTTCGGGAAAACATTGGTAACCCGCCATAATGAGCCGGCACAGTGGCTCAACGTTTTCCAGCGGCATATTTTTATTGATAAACCCCTGCGCCCCGGCGTGGAGCGTTCTCAGCGCATATATACCTGCTGACTGGCTGGTAAAGACCAGAATGTTAAGTTCCGGGAGGTGTTGTTTAATTCGGGGTAACAGGTCGAGGCCATCGGCGTGCTTAAGTTCGAGATCCAGGATTAATAAGTCCGGGCGCTGCTGATGCAGTTGGGACAGCAGGTTCTCACCCGTAGAGGTACTGACGGTCATATCTCCGTGCTTTTCCAGAAGTACTTTTAATGCAAAGCAGATTGCTGGATGATCGTCTACAAGCAAAATCGAAATCATACTACCCTTGTCCTTTTGGTGGCCTCACTGACTCCGTCGACCTGAGGGGCAATATAGTAATCAACAGCGGATAAGAACGATATAGTAAAAGGCTGGATTTAAGATTTTGGATTTAGGATTAAGGCAACTTTTACTATTTCAGCGCGGTTTATTCCGAATAAAGAATTAAATTAAAAGCCCTCTTTCGCGAGCTGCCGGGATAATTAAGATATTGCCTAATGAAATTGCAGGCCAGGTAAGGCGCAGCCGCCACCCGGCAATAAAGCCGCTCATCGGTTCGCATGGTTCTTCCTGTACTGCAACGGCGTCTCGCCAATCCCTTTTTTAAACGCGCTGATAAACCAGGTGACGTCAGAAAACCCGACCCGTGTCGCTATCTCGCGCACGCTCGCATCGCTGTGCAATAAGCACTCGCAGGCCTTTCGCAGCCGGAGCGTATTCAGGTAGTCATGAATTTTCTCGCCGGTTTCGGCATGGAATTTTCGCGACACATAGCTGCGCGATTTCCCCAGTTCGTGCGCCAGCGCGTCGAGGCGAAATTTCTCCTGATAATGTTCATCCAGCCAGAACATCGCCTGGCTGGCGATCCCCTGGCTGTTGCCCGGTGCGCCGTCGTTATCGTCCGGCAGCATCGCGAACAGGCTGATGAGCAGCGAGGCAATGTTCTCGCTGTTCATCGGTGGCCGGTAACAGTTAAACAGATGCACGAGATGACCATGGCAATGCGCCAGGTCCGCTACCCACGCCTCTGCGCCGCGAAAGGAGAGCCTTTGCAGCCGCTGCCGGGCATGGGGAAAATCACGCAACACCTTCAGGACCGCATGCTGGTCGAGATGGATGATGGTGCGTCGATACAGGGCCTGCGCCTGCTCATCCACTCTCACCTTGTGCAGGGTGAAGGGAGGGAAGAAAAACAGCCGTCCGGGACGCATGGTGTAGTGGCGGTTATCGACGATCACCACGCCAAACCCTTCTTCGACGTAGAGGATCTCCAGGCACTGATGCCAGTGATGGTAACGCACGGTATTGGCAAACAGACGGCTGAACGATCCCACCGCATCGTTCAGGGTAATCAACTCCAGATAATCGGCTGTCGGCGTGTCGCGCATAGTGCAATAAAACTCAACTTTTCCTCGTCTGGCTATCGTTATAAACCACCTTTTTAAATTTTCTCAACTGCGGGTTTAGTTATCGTTCGCACCTGTGACCTGGCTAACATTTCTCCAGCTCGCGGATTCACTATGCTTTGCCGCAGTTGATTACGAGGGCGAAAGTATGTGGGCGGCAAATCAGAAAACATCAAATCCGTTGTCTTCACGCCAGGACGTGGTGGCGTCTCTCAATGCCATGCTCGGCGCGCTGGATGCACAGTTTCCGGCGGGGCAGTCGCGTTTCTCACTCGGCGAGACCTGTGCGCATTACGCGACGGATATTGCGCAGATGGAAGGGCTGTCGCGCGCGCTGTGGGGGCTGTTTCCGCTGATGGCCTCCGGCGATGCCGCCCCGTTCAGCGACAAGTACATTGAGGCGATCCGGCTCGGCACCGATCCGCTCAGCGCTGGTTACTGGGGAGAAACCGCTCCCTACGATCAGCGTCTGGTGGAGATGGCGGCCTACGGACTGGGGCTTGCGCTGCTCGGGGAAAAACTCACCGACCGCTTCAGCGAGCGCGAGGTCATGAACCTGCACGCGTGGCTCAACCAAATCACCGATGCGCAAATGCCGGACAGTAACTGGAACTACTTCGCCATCATGGTGCAGCTCGGCTTCAGGCGCGCCGGGTTGCCGTACGACCAGCAGGCTATCGATCGCCGTTTTGCGCTGATGGAGGCTTACTATTTAGGCGACGGCTGGTATTCCGACGGCCCCGGTCGGCCAAAAGATTATTACATCTCAATGGCATTCCACTTCTACGGCCTGATTTACGCCACGCTCAGCGGTGATGAGGAGAGGGGGCAGATCCTGCGCGAGCGGTCGCGCCTGTTCGCCGAAGACTTTATCTACTGGTCCGCCGCCGACGGCGCGTCGGTGCCGTTTGGCCGCAGTCTGACCTACCGCTTCGCGATGGTCGCTTTCTGGAGCGCGGTGGCCTTTTCCGGGCTTGAAGTATTCACACCGGGCATTGTGAAGGGCATTGTGCTGCGCCATTTACGCTGGTGGCAGCAGCGGCCCATTGCCGATCGCGACGGCATTCTGACGCTCGGTTTTGCTTATCCCAACCTGGCGATGTGTGAGGACTACAACTCGCCGGGGTCGCCGTACTGGGCGCTGAAAACCTTTCTGATCCTGGCCCTGCCGGAGACGCATCCGTTCTGGCAGGCCGGGGAAACGCCGCTTCCCGCGCTGGCCGAAAAACGCGTGCTCCCGCATGCGGCGCAGATCCTGATGCACGCGGACGAGTCGCAGCACGTCACCATGCTCACCGCCGGTCAGCTTGAGCTGAACAATTACGTCAACACCGAGGCCAAATACACCAAATTCGCCTACTCCAGCCGCTTCGGCTTCACCCTTGAGCGCGGACGCTTTGGCCTGAAACACGCGGCGTGCGACTCCATGCTGCTGCTGGCCGACGGGGACGATTACTTTCGCGGTCGCCGGGCGTGTGATGCGGTGCGCGTCGATGAAAATTACCTCTACTCGCGCTGGTCTCCGTGGTGCGACGTGCATATCGACACCTGGCAAATCCCGTTCGGCGAATGGCATCTGCGTCTGCACCGCATTCACAGCGCGCGGAAACTGCAAACGGCGGAGGGCGGATTTGCGGTGATGAAAACCGACCCTCAGATCCGCGATCGCGGCTGTTATCTGGCGGCCAGCAACGGCAGCAGCGTGATTGTCGATCTCTCTCCTGCGCTTACGCGCCAGCCGGACAGCCTCGTCACGCCGCCTAACAGCAGCGTGATGTTTGCGGAGTGCGCCTCCATCCCCCTGCTCAAAACGGAACTCCCGCAAGGGGAAAGCTGGCTCTGTTGCGCCGTCTTCGCCAGCGAGCAACACCGGATTGCGGCGACGCCGCAGCTGACCATGACCCCTGACCAGGTCGTTATTCGCGACCCCGGAAGTGAACGCCAGCTGTCGTTCACCTTATAAAACTCTGGCCCCTACTCGTTGGCGAGGATGCTATGAAAAGACCATCTACAACAAACAGAACCGAATATTACAAAATCAGCAGTTTTATTTTTCTTTATTTCTTTACCTGGTCCGCCAGTATTGGCCTGCTGGCGATCTGGCTCGGGCAAAAAGCCAATCTTAGCGGGTCGGTCATTGGCACCGTCTTTGCGGTGAACGGTATTTTCTCGGTTATTCTGAAGCCGATCTACGGCTATATTCTCGATAAGATCGGCATGAGCAAATACCTGCTCTATTTTGTGGTGGCAATGTCTGCCCTGATGGCACCGTTCTTTATCTACGTTTATCAGCCGCTATTAATGTCCAACACCATGCTGGGGATAATTATTGGCGCGCTCTATTTGAGCTTTGCCTGGTATGCGGGCGTGGCGGCGTGCGAATCCTATTCCGACCGCTTCAGCCGTTTAAACGGCATGGAGTTTGGACAAATTCGCATGTGGGGCTCGCTCGGCTGGGCGGTGGCGTCCTCCTTCTCCGGTCTGCTGTTTAACCTCTCTCCGGCCTATAACTTTATTATGGGCAGCGTGGCGTCGGTGGTGATGCTGATTGTCCTGCTGAGCCTGAAAGTGAACACTAACTCCGTTCACGCAGGTGAGGTGCTGACCAAAGAAAAAATCGCGCCGTCGGACGTGTACGCCCTGCTGCGGAATCGTAAATTCTGGGCCTTCTGCCTGTACGTGGCGGGTGTGGCGTGGATGATGTTTATTGCCGAGCAGCAATTCTCGCGCTATTTCGTGACCTTCTTCGACGATATTCAACAGGGTAACGCCGTCTTTGGCTATCTGGGGACCGTGCAGTCGGGAATGGAATTCGTGATGTATATGGTGATCCCGCTGTTCGTTAATTTTATCGGCGCTAAACGCGGGCTGTTAATTGTCGGGCTGGTGGTCGGGGCGCGTCTGATTATTTCCGGGATGTGCGATTCACACCTGTTAATTTCCGTGCTTAAGCCGCTGTACGGGCTGGAAATCTGCCTGCTGCTGGTCTCCGTATTTAAATATATCGCCGAGCATTTCGACAAACGCGTAAATGCCACCATGTATTTGCTGGGCTATCAGGCGATGCTGTACGTCGGCAACGTGGTGGTGTCATCGCCTGCCGGCTATATGTATGACCGCATCGGCTTCGAGCAGACCTATATCATCATGGGCGCCACGGCGCTGACCTTTACCCTGATCTCTGCGTTTACCCTCTCCGCCTGCCAGAGCAAGTGGCGTGGGAGCCGTACGCTGAACGTAGCCGAGCCCACTTCACGTTAATTATGCCGTCAAAGAAGGAACCGAAATATGTTAAGTCGTATCAAAGAGGAACGCCTGAACGCCATCGCCACGCCCGTCGATCCACGCGCGTTTAGCGATGAGCTGAGTTCGGCGCGCAGCCACGTCCTCGAGTTGATTAGCCGTCACGTAACCGAGTTCGGTGAGCAGTTCCCGGCGGAAACCTGTCAGGACGGTTTTTATCCGCTGACGGATAACGTGGAGTGGACCACCAGCTTCTGGACCGGGCAGCTGTGGCTGGCGTGGGAGATGAGCGGCGAAGAAAAATTCCGCGCGCTGGCGGAAAAGCACGTGCGCTCGTTTGGCCTGCGCATCGCCGGGCGTAGCGACACCAATACCCACGATCTGGGCTTCCTCTATACGCTCTCCTGCGTAGCGGCCTGGCGGCTGACCGGCAACCGTGAAGCGCGCGGCTTCTCCCTGCTGGCGGCACAAGCGCTGCTGGAGCGTTTTCACGCGCGGGCGAAGATCGTCCAGGCGTGGGGCGATCTGACCGATCCCGAGCAGGCCGGGCGCATGATCATCGACTGCAACATGAACCTGCCGCTGCTCTACTGGGCGAGCGAACAAACCGGCGATCCGCGCTTCGCGGAGGCGGCAAAAGCCCACGTCATGCAGGCGGCGACCTATCTTATTCGCGACGATGCCTCGACGTTCCACACCTACTATATGGATGTCGTGACGGGCGCACCGCGCTACGGCAACACCCAGCAGGGCTACGCCGACGACTCCTGCTGGTCGCGCGGGCAGGCCTGGGGCATTTACGGCTTCCTGTTGAGCTACATCTATACCGGCGATGAGACGATGATCGGCCTGTCAAAACGGCTGGCAAACTACTTCCTTAACCGCCTGCCGGAAGACAACGTCTGCCACTGGGATCTGGCGCTGGTGGGCACCGACGCGCTGCGCGATTCATCATCGGCGGCGATTGCGGTGTGCGGCCTGCTGGAGCTGGTGAAACATCTGCCGGTTACGGACCCGGACCGGGAACGCTATCTGGAGTGGGCAAAAGGGATCATGTCCTCGCTAACGAAACACTATCTGATGGGCAAAGAAGAGAAGGGCAACGGGCTGCTGAAGCACTCGGTTTACCATCTGGCGAGCAACAAAGGGGTGGATGAGTGTGCAAGCTGGGGGGATTACTTCTACGTGGAAGCGCTGGTGCGGTTCACTCAGAGCTGGAAGCTGTACTGGTAAAAATGCCGGGGCGGATCACCACCCCAGCACGTCGGAAATCGCCCTGCGATAGGGCGTACTGATTTGCGCCGGTACGCGACGGAAGTAGTCCTGCGCATGGGTGCGCGTCTCACCGCTAAGGCTGTCCAGATAGGCAATTGCCTCGTCAACGGTGAGGACGCGGCCTTCCAGGCTCGCGCTGCGGGGCGGCAGCCCGGTCCAGATGAGGGCATCGATGCCCTTTTCCGCTGCCCACGTCGAGAGGACACCGGTACTGCGTCCGGCAATCAGCAGGGAGCCGATACCGTCGCAGCGCGACTGCGGAATGGCCTCCCGCTTGCGCAGCGCGTCACAGGCCTGGCTTAGCGAATTCACGCTGAGCCAGGCCCATAGCACCGGTACCGCAGGGGCATTCATGCAGAGGGCGGTCGCCAGCTCACCGCCGTCGCTGACCCGGCAAAACTCGACGGGCAGAGACGGCCCGTCAGGTTGCCACTCACCGGCGACGGGCAGCGGGCCGTACTTCCAGATTAACGAACCCCAGCCAAGGCAGGCTATCTTCATCCGTTCGCGTTCCGTTGCTATCAGGCTTTAGGAATACGCAGCGTCTGTCCGGGATAGATTTTATCCGGGCTGGAGAGCAT
Organism: Enterobacter cancerogenus; assembly: GCF_019047785.1. NCBI lineage: Bacteria > Pseudomonadati > Pseudomonadota > Gammaproteobacteria > Enterobacterales > Enterobacteriaceae > Enterobacter > Enterobacter cancerogenus. Next base: position 3,445,171 of record NZ_CP077290.1, read on the forward strand.
CGGGCGGTTAGCTTCGAAAATCTTGTTGTACTGGTTGGCATCGCCGTACACGGTTTTGGAGATGGCGCTCAGGGTATCGCCGGATTTAACCGTGTAGTAGGTGGCTTCGTCTTTGGCATCGGTCGCGGTGATGTTGTTTTCCACTTCGCTCACGCCCGCGATGTTCCCGACGGCAACCTGGATTTTTTCTTTCTGCTCCTGCGTCAGCCCATCGCCGGTCACGCTGGCTTTGCCATCGGTGACGTTAACCTGGACCTTATCCGAGCCGGGAATATTCAGTTTCTTGAGGTGTTCGGCGATTTTGTCGCCCTGACCTTTGTGGTCGGTCAGGTTGTCCCACAGTTTTTCGCCTGCTTCTTTTACGAAATTAAAAAGACCCATTCCATCCTCCTGTTAAACATGAAGTCAGAATAAGCATAGCAGGTCACAGAAATTTCCCTCTCCGAAAGGAGAGGGAAGGAAGGATCAGACGCCCTGCTCCAGAATACGGATATGGGTGTCGAGCACGTTCCCTTTCACCGCGTCGCTCCACGTTTTCATGTGCGCGGTCTGCAGGTGTGCTTCAAGGTGCGCCACGGTTTCCCACTGCTCAACCATGATGATGGAGTCCGGCGCGGTGGCCTGGAAGCTGGCGTCGGTGGCGGCATCAATCATCGGCGCATAGCCGTGGCAGCCTTCTTCTTTCAGCACGGTTGGGATAATTTTTGCAAACTCATCCAGCACCGCCTGACGGTGATGTTGGCCTGGACGCGTACGAATTTCTGCAATTACGGTAAGCATATCGTTTCTCCTGATGTCAGGCTTCCAGTTAACCAAAAATCTCCGCGAGATGCTTGCGATATTCTGCGATATAGCGTGGGACATCAGGCATTTTAATCACGTCATTGACGATAAAGGTCGGCAATGGGGTCATGCCCAGGAACTGATTGGCCTTGTGGAATGGCAAATATTCGCCGTCTACGCCCACGCCTTCAAAGAACTGATCTTTCTCGGTAAAGGCCTCAATTGGTGCGTTCCAGGTCAGGGAGAGCATGTATTTTTTCCCCTGGATCAGGCCGCCTGATCCGTACTTTTTAGACGCATCAGAGCGGGTACGACCGTCGCTGGCATACAGGGAGCCGTGGCCTTCGGTGAACACGTCGTCCATGTATTTTTTCACGGTCCACGGTGCACCCATCCACCAGCCCGGCATCTGCCAGATGATGGTATCGGCCCACAGGAAGTTCTGCACTTCTGCTTTAACATCGTAATCGCCGTCCGCGCGCACCACCCTGACATCATGCCCGGCGTCGCGCAGGAAACCGTCCGCGACCTCGGTCAGGGTGTCATTCAACTGGCCTTTAGAGTGCGCGAATTCTTTCGCGCCGTTGATAATCAGAATATTGCTCATTATTTGTCCTCGACGATGAGAGTATGCCGGACAGTCTACGCGCGAGAACGGGGCGGTAAAATAGGCAAAATGTGCAAAGTCTTTTGCTGCTCAGGCAATAATCCCTACCAGCTTACGGTGACGTCAAGACCACTCTCGGCACCATTGGCCAGCGATACGCGCATTCCGTGCAGGGTGGCGATACGTTTAACAATCGATAGCCCCAGGCCGCTGCCGGTCTCATCCTGTCCCGGCGGGCGATAGAAGCGCTCGCCGACGCGGGCTAAGGCGTCGGGGGCAATACCCGAGCCGTTGTCGCGCACGCTGAAGCTGCGGGCGTTAAGGGTCACGTCCACCACGCTGCCGCGCGGGCTGTAGCGGATAGCGTTATCCAGCAGGTTGCGCACCAGGAGGCTGAGCAGGAGTTGCTGGCCGGTACGCGTTGCCTGCGGCGCATTGATGTTCAGCCGAATATCAATCCCCGCCTGTTGAGCCGGATGATAGATGTCCATCACGGCGGACTGGAGTAAATCGGCCAGCGCAAGGGGTTCGATATTGTCGAGGTTATCCAGCGAATCCAGACGCGACAGCGTAAGAAGCTGATCCACCAGCCGGGATGCCCGATCAATGCCGGCATGCATCTGCGCCAGGGCTTTGGCCTGCGCCTGCGGATCGTCGAGGTACAGCTGCGCCACATCCGTTTGCACCTTCAGCGCGGCCAGCGGGCTACGTAGTTCGTGGGCGGCATCCGACGTGAAGCGGCGCTCCCGGGACATCATCTCCTGGGTGCGCGTGAAGAGATGATTCAGCGAGTCGAGCAGCGGGCGGACTTCCGCAGGGACACCCTGCGTCGACAGCGTATCGGTGGCATCCGGCGAGCGCGATCGCAGGGTCTGCGCCAGCTTTTTCAGCGGCTTAAGCTCACGGCTCAGCATGACAATCAGCAGAAGCAGCATCACCGGGAGCGCCACCAGCCACGGCGTGAGCTGCGAGCTGACTACGTCCAGCGCCATCTCCTGGCGGTACTCGGCTTCCTGCCCGACCACCACCCGGTATTTACCGTCCGGCGAGGTTAGCCACACAAAGCGCCACGCGTCGTTATCATCTTTCAGGCGGCCATCGTCAAATCCGTCGCGGCGGTAGTGATACGGAATATCGCGTCCGTTTTCGCCGTCGTTGAGGATCATATCGCCGTCGGCGCTAAAGATGGCGAACGCCAGCGCGTCGTCGTCCAGACGACCGTGCTTCACTTTTTTGGGGATGTCGCGCATCCGTTCGGGGGCGCGGACTTCATCCAGATCCATCGTCAGCAGCCGTTTGGCAAACAGCATCTGCTGGGTATCAAACAGCTTATCGAGCTTGTGGGTGGTTTGCTGCCAGGCGACAAGGCTGGCGGCGAACCAGGCGGCCAGCGAGAGCAGCAGGAACAGTAGCGTCAGGCGTAGCTTCAGACTCAGTTTCATGCGTCACCCAGGGTATAACCGATGCCGTGCACGGTGCGGATAAACTCGCTCCCAAGCTTGCGGCGCAGGTGATGAACATGCACTTCCACCGCGTTGCTGGAGACGTCGTCATCCCAGTTATACAGTTTTTCTTCAATGTGTTTGCGCGGCAGAACCCGGCCCGCGTTGCGCATTAACAGCTCAAGGAGCGCAAACTCTTTCGGTTTAAGCACCAGCGTGTCGCCGTCAAGCGTCGCCACCAGGCTGACCGGATCGAGCATGACCTTACCGTGGCGCAGTTCGCTGCGCGTCTGGCCGTGGCTGCGGCGCACCAGCGCTTCAAGGCGGGCCGCCACTTCGATCAGGGCGAACGGCTTACACAGATAATCATCCGCCCCCAGACGCAGCCCTTCGACGCGCTGGTTAAGCGCATCCCGCGCCGTCAGGATCAGCACCGGCTCGCTGCGGCCGCTTTCGCGCCACGCGCGTAGCATCTCCAGACCGTCGATTTCCGGCAGGGTGAGATCCAGCACCACGGCGTCGTACGGGGCGCTGTAGAGCGCCGCCTGGCCGGTTTTCCCGTCGGTAAACCAGTCCACGCTAAAGCCCAGTTTGCTTAAGCCCGTCTTAATGCCGTCGCCGATTAACTTGTCGTCTTCTACCAGTAAAATGCGCATGTTCCCTCCATGATGCAGCCAGTAAACCCGTTGCGCCCGGGCGCTGTACAGTAAAAATAAATAAATTTTTCCCTTAAGAAGTTGTTAAGGATTACCCTGTTTAATGGATTGCGAAACAACATTAAAGGGAGAGATAAAGATGAAAAAATACGCTGCAATTGCTGCCATCATGATGATGACCACCGCACCTGTCTTTGCTGCACAGGGTGGCTTTAACGGCCCATCGGCCACCGCCAGCCAGACGCAAACCCAGCAGGGCGGTTTTGTGGATAACAACGCCAACCTGACCACGGCGGCAAAAGTGAAAGATCTGAAGGACGACGCCTGGGTTAAGCTGCGCGGGAACATTACCGAGCGCCTGTCCGATGACCGCTACACCTTCCGCGACGAGAGCGGCACGGTGGTGGTGGAGATCGACCACAAGCGCTGGAACGGCGTGACCGTGACCCCGCAGGATAAAGTCGAGCTTCAGGGTAAAGTCGACAAAGACTGGAACGAATTTGAAATCGACGTGAAGCAGGTTATTAAACTGAACAAATAACCCGAAAAGGGCCGCTTAACCGGCCCTTTTTCTTTGTGACTCAACTCGCCAGATGAGGTAGTATCTGCGGCAATATTGCCTGAAACCCATCGGTTTCTGAGTTGAGGAATCACACGTAATGAGCGATATGGCAGAGCGCCTCGCGCTACATGAATTCACGGAAAACGCCTACCTGAACTACTCCATGTACGTCATCATGGACAGGGCGTTGCCGTTTATCGGGGATGGCCTGAAGCCCGTCCAGCGCCGCATCGTCTATGCGATGTCCGAGCTGGGGCTGAGCGCCAGCGCCAAGTTCAAAAAATCCGCCCGTACCGTCGGTGACGTACTGGGTAAATACCATCCGCACGGCGACAGCGCCTGTTATGAAGCGATGGTACTGATGGCGCAGCCGTTCTCTTACCGTTACCCGCTGGTCGACGGGCAAGGGAACTGGGGTGCGCCGGACGATCCGAAATCCTTCGCGGCCATGCGTTACACCGAATCCCGCCTGTCCAAATATGCCGAATTGCTGCTGGGCGAGCTGGGTCAGGGCACGGTTGACTGGGTGCCTAACTTCGACGGGACGTTACAGGAGCCGAAAATGCTGCCTGCGCGCCTGCCGAACATCCTGCTCAACGGCACCACTGGTATTGCTGTCGGTATGGCGACGGACATCCCGCCGCACAACCTGCGTGAAGTGGCAAACGCCGCCATCACCCTGATTGAACAGCCGAAAACCTCGCTGGACGAGCTGCTGGATATCGTGCAGGGGCCGGACTACCCGACCGAGGCTGAAATCATTACCTCGCGCGCGGAAATTCGCAAAATCTACCAGAACGGCCGTGGCTCCGTGCGTATGCGCGCCGTCTGGAATAAAGAAGATGGTGCCGTGGTGATCACCGCGCTGCCGCACCAGGTCTCTGGCGCGAAGGTGCTGGAGCAGATCGCCTCCCAGATGCGCAATAAAAAGCTGCCGATGGTGGACGACCTGCGCGATGAGTCGGATCACGAGAACCCGACCCGTCTGGTGATCGTCCCGCGCTCCAACCGCGTGGACATGGATCAGGTGATGAACCACCTGTTCGCCACCACCGATCTGGAAAAAAGCTACCGCATCAACCTGAACATGATTGGCCTCGACGGCCGTCCGGCGGTGAAAAACCTGCTGGAGATCCTCACCGAGTGGCTGACGTTCCGCCGCGATACGGTGCGTCGTCGTCTGAATCACCGTCTGGAAAAAGTGCTCAAGCGCCTGCATATCCTCGAAGGTTTGCTGGTGGCGTTCCTCAATATCGACGAAGTGATTGAAATCATTCGTACCGAGGACGAGCCGAAGCCAGCGCTGATGTCGCGTTTCGGTATCAGCGAAACCCAGGCCGAAGCGATCCTTGAGCTGAAGCTGCGCCATCTCGCCAAACTGGAAGAGATGAAGATCCGCGGCGAGCAGGACGAGCTGGAAAAAGAGCGCGATAAGCTGCAGGCGATCCTCGCCTCCGAGCGCAAAATGAATACCCTGCTGAAGAAAGAGCTGCAGGCTGATGCCGACGCGTTTGGCGACGACCGCCGTTCTCCGCTGCACGAGCGCGAAGAAGCCAGAGCGATGAACGAGCACGACATGCAGCCTTCCGAGCCGGTCACCATCGTGCTGTCGCAAAGCGGCTGGGTGCGCAGCGCGAAAGGTCACGATATCGACGCGCCGGGCCTGAGCTACAAGGCGGGCGACAGCTTCAAGGCGGCGGTAAAAGGCAAGAGCAACCAGCCAGTGGCATTTATCGACTCCACGGGCCGCAGCTATGCCATCGATCCTATCACGCTGCCGTCTGCGCGCGGGCAGGGCGAGCCGCTCACCGGCAAGCTGACGCTGCCGCCGGGTGCCACGGTTGACCATATGCTGATGGAGTCCGACGACCAGAAACTGCTGATGGCCTCAGACGCGGGCTACGGCTTCATCTGTACCTTTAACGATCTGGTGTCGCGCAACCGTGCGGGTAAAGCGTTGATCAGCCTGCCGGATAACGCGCACGTTATGCCGCCGCTGGTCATTGAGAACGACAGCGATATGCTGCTGGCCATCACGGCCGCCGGACGTATGCTGATGTTCCCAGTGAGCGATCTGCCGGCGCTGTCAAAAGGTAAGGGCAACAAAATCATTAACATCCCGTCGGCGGAAGCGGCAAAAGGCGAAGATGGCCTGGCGCACCTGTTTATTTTACCGCCGCAAAGTACGCTGACGATCCACGTTGGCAAACGTAAAATTAAGCTTCGCCCGGAAGAGTTGCAAAAAGTGGTAGGCGAGCGCGGCCGCCGCGGCTCGCTGATGCGTGGCCTGCAGCGTATCGACCGCATTGAGATTGATTCTCCGAATCGTCCCGTCGTGGGCGACAGCGAAGCCTAGTTTAGTTCTCACCCCCCTCTGTTCCGGAGGGGGTAAATTCACTAAAATTTCCCGTAAAAACGTTGTTAATTCATGCGTTGCGATTAACAATACGCGCTCGTAATAAAGTCCTTACCTGGCCACAGGTGAAGTATAATTGTCAGCTGTCAGGGCTTCAGAGGTCGCTATGCTATACATTGTTCGTTTAATTCTTACCGTTATTTACTGCATTCTGGTCTGTGTTTTCGGCTGTATCTGGTGCCTGTTCAGCCCGCGTAATCCGAAGCATGTCGCCACTTTTGGTCACATGTTCGGACGTCTTGCCCCGCTGTTTGGCCTGAAGGTCGAAAAACGTCTGCCGGAAGGGGCAGAGAACTTCGGTAATGCCATCTATATCGCTAACCATCAGAACAATTACGATATGGTCACGGCTGCTAACATCGTATTACCGCCGACCGTGACGGTAGGGAAAAAAAGCCTGCTGTGGATCCCGTTTTTCGGCCAGCTTTACTGGCTCACCGGTAACCTGCTGATCGACCGTAATAATCGGGCAAAAGCCCACGGCACCATTGCCGAAGTGGTGAACCACTTTAAAAAACGCAAAATCTCAATCTGGATGTTCCCGGAAGGGACGCGCAGCCGTGGCCGTGGCCTGCTGCCGTTTAAAACCGGTGCGTTTCATGCTGCAATTGCGGCAGGGGTTCCAATTATTCCCGTGTGCGTTTCCAACACTTCTAATAAAATTAATCTTAACCGCCTGAATAATGGGCTGGTGATAGTGGAAATGCTGCCGCCGGTGGACACCAGTCACTACGGTAAAGATCAGGTGCGCGAACTGGCGACACACTGCCGCGAGCTGATGGCTCAGCATATCGCGCAGCTCGACAAAGAAGTCGCAGAGAGAGAAGCCGCCGGTAAAATTTAACCGGCGTTAAAGGGAAAACGAATTCCCGCGTTGTTAGTCGTTTCAGATGGAGCTTATATGTCACTCAGTCGGCGTCAATTTATTCAGGCTTCGGGGATCGCCCTTTGTGCGGGTGCGATGCCGCTGACAGCCAGCGCCGCGGGGCAGCAGCAGCCGTTGCCCATTCCGCCGTTGATCGAATCCCGTCGCGGGCAGCCGCTTTTCCTGACGTTACAGCGCAGCCACTGGTCCTTTACCCAGGGGACGCGCGCCTCCATCTGGGGTATTAACGGGCGCTACCTCGGGCCAACCATCCGCGTGTGGAACGGCGATGACGTTAAGCTGATTTACAGTAACCGCACGCCTGAGAATGTCGCGATGACCGTCAGCGGCCTGCAGGTGCCTGGCCCGCTGGTTGGCGGCGCGGCGCGCATGATGTCGCCAAACGCCGACTGGGCGCCGGTATTGCCGATCCGCCAGAGCGCGGCGACCCTGTGGTATCACGCCAACACCCCAAACCGCACTGCGCAGCAGGTCTATAATGGCCTCGCGGGCATGTGGCTGATTGAAGATGAGATCAGCAAATCACTGCCGATCCCGAACCACTACGGCGTGGATGATTTCCCGGTCATTATTCAGGACAAACGTCTGGATAACTTTGGCACGCCGGAATACAGCGAGCCGGGTAGCGGCGGTTTTGTCGGCGACACGCTGCTGGTTAACGGTGCGCAAAGTCCGTATGTCGAAGTGTCTCGCGGCTGGGTGCGCCTGCGTCTGCTTAACGCCTCCAACTCCCGACGCTATCTGCTGCAGATGAGCGATGGCCGCGTCCTGCACGTGATTTCAGGCGATCAGGGCTTCCTGCCCGCGCCGGTTTCCGTTAAGCAGCTGGCGCTGGCACCGGGCGAACGCCGTGAAATTCTGGTCGACATGACCAACGGCGATGAAGTCTCTTTAACCTGCGGCGAAGCGGCCAGCATTGTCGACCGTATCCGCGGATTCTTTGAACCGTCGAGCATTCTGGTTTCTACCCTGGTGCTGACCCTGCGTCCAACCGGCCTGCTGCCGCTGGTGACCGACAGCCTGCCGATGCGCCTGCTGCCGCAGGAGATCATGACCGGGCCCGCGGTCCGCAGCCGCGACATCAGCCTGGGCGACGATCCGGGCATTAATGGCGCGCTGTGGGACGTAAACCGCATCGATATTACCGCTCAGCAGGGCACCTGGGAGCGCTGGACGGTGCGGTCAGATATGCCCCAGTCGTTCCATATTGAGGGCGTGAGCTTCCTGATCCGCAACGTCAACGGCGCGATGCCGTTCCCGGAAGATCGCGGCTGGAAAGATACCGTCTGGGTGGACGGGCAGGTAGAGCTGCTGGTCTACTACGGTCAACCTTCGTGGCCGCACTTCCCGTTCCTCTATCACAGCCAGACGCTGGAGATGATGGACAGGGGATCCGTGGGGCAGCTGCTGGTGAATCCGGCACCGTAAATTGCTTTTCTCCCTCTCCCTGTGGGAGAGGGGGGTGAGGGCAACGGCCCGCACAATACCCCTTCATTTCCCCCGGTAAACCAGCGTATAATCCCGCTCCTTTTGTCTATTTTTTCTTCGGAAGCATTATGAGCGCAATTTCCCTGATCCAGCCGGATCGTGACCTCTTCTCCTGGCCGCAGTACTGGGCTGCCTGCTTTGGGCCAGCGCCGTTCCTGCCAATGTCCCGCGAAGAGATGGATCTGCTGGGCTGGGATAGCTGCGATATCATTCTGGTGACGGGCGATGCCTACGTTGACCACCCCAGCTTCGGCATGGCGATCTGCGGACGTATGCTGGAAGCGCAGGGCTTTCGCGTCGGGATCATCTCCCAGCCTGACTGGAACAGCAAAGACGACTTTATGCGTCTGGGGAAACCGAACCTGTTCTTCGGCGTGACCGCGGGTAACATGGACTCGATGATCAACCGCTACACCGCCGATCGCAAGCTGCGCCATGACGATGCTTACACCCCGGATAACGTGGCGGGGAAACGCCCGGATCGCGCCACGCTGGTCTATACCCAACGCTGCAAAGAAGCCTGGAAAGATGTCCCGGTGATCCTGGGCGGTATCGAAGCCAGCCTGCGCCGCACCGCGCACTATGACTACTGGTCCGATACCGTGCGTCGCTCGGTACTGGTCGATTCCAAAGCCGACATGCTGATCTTCGGCAACGGCGAGCGTCCGCTGGTGGAAGTGGCACACCGTCTTGCGCAGGGCGAGCCGGTAGGCAACATCCGCGACGTGCGCAATACCGCGATTATGGTGAAAGAGGCGCTGCCGGGCTGGAGCGGGGTGGATTCCCGCATCATTGATATGCCAGGCAAAATCGACCCTATCCCGCACCCGTACGGCGACGACCTGCCGTGTGCGGATAACAAACCGGTCGCCCCGAAAAAAGCCGAAGCGAAAGCCGTGGTGGTTCAGCCGCCGCGCCCGAAGCCGTGGGAAAAAACCTACGTCCTGCTGCCGTCCTTTGAAAAAGTCAAAGCCGATAAAGTGCTCTACGCCCATGCGTCGCGTATTTTGCACCATGAAACCAACCCCGGCTGCGCCCGCGCGCTGATGCAGAAGCACGGCGAGCGTTATATCTGGATCAACCCACCGGCGATCCCGCTTTCCACCGAAGAGATGGACAGCGTCTTTGCGCTGCCGTACAAGCGCGTACCGCATCCGGCGTACGGCAGCAGCCGTATTCCGGCGTATGAGATGATCCGCTTCTCGATCAACATCATGCGCGGCTGCTTTGGCGGTTGCTCCTTCTGCTCCATTACCGAGCACGAGGGCCGCATTATTCAGAGTCGCTCTGAAGATTCCATCGTCAACGAGATCGAAGCCATTCGCGACACGGTGCCGGGTTTTACCGGGGTGATATCCGATCTCGGCGGCCCGACCGCCAACATGTACATGCTGCGCTGTAAATCGCCGCGCGCGGAGCAGACCTGCCGCCGTTTATCCTGTGTCTATCCGAGCATTTGCGAGCATATGGACACCAACCACGAGCCGACGATCAATCTATATCGCCGTGCGCGTGATCTGAAAGGCATCAAGAAGATCCTGATCGCCTCCGGGGTGCGTTACGACATTGCGGTGGAAGATCCGCGCTACATCAAAGAGCTGGCGACGCACCATGTCGGCGGTTATCTGAAGATTGCCCCGGAGCACACCGAAGAAGGCCCGCTGTCCAAGATGATGAAGCCGGGCATGGGCAGCTACGATCGTTTTAAAGAGCTGTTTGATACCTACTCGAAGCAGGCGGGCAAAGAGCAGTATCTGATCCCGTACTTCATTTCCGCGCACCCCGGCACGCGCGATGAAGATATGGTCAACCTGGCGCTGTGGCTGAAACAGCGTCGCTTCCGACTCGATCAGGTGCAGAACTTCTATCCGTCGCCGCTCGCCAACTCGACGACCATGTATTACACCGGCAAGAACCCGCTGAGTAAGATTGGCTACAAGAGTGAAGACGTGGTGGTGCCGAAAGGGGATAAACAGCGTCGTCTGCATAAAGCGCTGCTGCGTTACCACGATCCGGCTAACTGGCCGCTGATCCGCCAGGCGCTGGAAGAGATGGGTAAAAAACACCTGATTGGCTCACGCCGCGACTGCCTGGTCCCTGCGCCAACGCTCGATGAAATGCGGGAAGCACGCCGCCAGAATCGCCATACGCGCCCGGCCCTCACGAAACATACGCCGATTGTGCATCAGCGTTCGAACGGTGGGGCAACGGGGGCGAAAAAAACGGGAAAACGTAAGATCGGATAACGGTGATGCCCTCACCCCGGCCCTCTCCCACAGGGAGAGGGTGTAAAATGTACCCTCTCCCTGTGGGAGAGGGTTAGGGTGAGGGAAAATTACCCCCCAAACTGATCCGGATCCGGCCCCAAACGCTTGCCCTGATCCAGCTTCGCAATCTCACCCAGCTCATCTTTATCCAGGCGGAAATCCCAGACGTCGAAGTTCTCAGCGATGCGCGAAGGCGTGACCGATTTCGGGATCACCACTAGGCCGCAGTCCAGATGCCAGCGAATCACAATCTGCGCCGGGGTTTTGCCATATTTATCCGCCAGCGTACGAATGATCTTCTGATCGAATACGCCTTCACCGCCCTGTGCCAGCGGGCTCCAGGATTCGGTCTGGATCTTGTGCGTGGCGTTCCAGGAATGCAGCTGACGTTGCTGCATCAGCGGGTGCAGCTCAATCTGGTTGATGACCGGCGCGACGCCCGTCTCGTCAATCAGACGCTGCAGGTGGTGCACCTGGAAGTTACACACCCCAATGCTTTTCACCAGCCCAGCCTGCTGGAGCTCAATCATGCCTTTCCAGGCATCCACGTAATGATCGATAGCCGGAACCGGCCAGTGCATCAGATACAGATCGACAAAATCGAGCTGCAGCTTGTCCAGGCTCTCCTGCAGGGCTTCGCGCGGGCGTTTTTGGTCGTCGTTCCACAGCTTGGTAGTGATGAAAAGGTCGTCGCGGGGCATGCCTGCGCTGGCGAGCGCCTTGCCCACGCCGTCCTCATTTTTGTACGCGGCAGCGGTATCAATCGACCGGTAGCCGACTTCCAGTGCTTTATGAATGGCGGACACGACCTCGTCGTTACCGGCTTTCCATACGCCGAGCCCCAACTGGGGCATTACGTTGCCGTCCTGAAGCTTGATCACGGTTTGGTTTGCCATTTTTCCTCCTCCATTTGCTCATCGTCGAAGGGAGCCTCCGACGATGTTGGTGTGCATTAAGTCTGGACGAAATGTCAAAAAACGAAAGGTGGGACAACAAAAACGCTTAGCGTGCCGCTTCGTAAATACGACGGCTTACGTCCAGGGTGATGTCGCCGTGCTCGCCCAGTTGCGTCATGCCGTGCGCCTCGAGTTTTGCCAGCAGGGCAGGGATGGAGCTGCCGTCCAGGCCATAGCCGGAAAGACGCGTTGGCACGCCCAGGCTTTCAAAGAAGTTGCGGGTCGCTTCGATAGCGGCATCGATACGCGCATCGTCAGAACCTTCGGTGATGTTCCACACGCGCTCGGCGTACTGCAGCAGTTTGGCGCGTTTGGTGTCACGTTTTTCATTCCACAGCGCAGGCAGAACCACCGCCAGGGTTTGTGCGTGATCCAGACCGTGCATCGCCGTCAGCTCGTGGCCGAGCATATGGGTTGCCCAGTCCTGCGGCACGCCGGCACCGATCAGGCCATTCAGCGCCTGAGTTGCCGCCCACATCACGTTGGCGCGCACGTCGTAGTTTTCCGGCTCCTGCAGCGCTTTCGGGCCATCTTCAACCAGGGTCAGCAGAATGCCTTCTGCGAAGCGGTCCTGAATTTTGGCATCCACCGGATAGGTAACGTACTGCTCAACGGTGTGAACAAACGCATCCACCACGCCGTTGGCGACCTGACGTGCAGGCAGGGTGTAGGTGTAAACCGGGTCCAGAATGGCAAATACCGGCTGAACGTGTTCGTTCATAAAGGCCTGCTTATCACCCGTGGTTTTACGGGAGATCACCGCACCTTTGTTCGATTCCGAACCGGTGGCGGGCAGGGTCAGCACGGAGCCCATTGGGATCGCGCTTTTCACGTCGCTGCCGCGGGTTTCCAGAATATGCCACGGATCGATGCCGTCCGCGTAGTGGGCCGCTGCGGCGATGAATTTGGTGCCGTCCAGAACAGAACCGCCGCCCACGGCCAGCAGGAAGGTGATCTTCTCATCTTTCGCGATTTTCACCGCGTTCATCAGCGTTTCGTAAGACGGGTTTGGCTCGATGCCGCCGAACTCACGCACGTCCAGACCGTCCAGCGCGCTGTAAACCTGATCCAGCACGCCGGTTTTTTTCACGCTGCCGCCACCGTAGGTGATCAGCACGCGGGCGTCAGCGGGGATCTGCTCGCGCAGTTCGGCGATGGCACCTTTACCAAACAGGATGCGGGTGGGGGTATGTAGATTAAAGTTATTCATTGCTCTTTCCCTCTGGTGGGTGAAAAACCGCGGTGGCGCAAATGGCGACCTGATGCTGCACATTGTGGCTATCTGGCGCTATCCTCTCAATGCACATTTCTGCCGATGTCTTGCCCATTTCTACAGAGTACTGGAGAAAGTGAATGAAATTGCGCACACTGCATGGGTCGGAAACCGCCTCTGGAGTAAGAAAAAATGAACCGCGATGACATCTGTTTACAGCTTACTTCGCAAATCAAACAGTTGATAGATAAGCAAAATTCCCTGAGTGCGCTGCTGCCGGATATCCGCCTGCTCTACGGGACGCAGCCGGGTACGCGCACGCCGGTGATGTACCAGCCGGGCATCGTTTTTCTCTTTTCCGGCCATAAAATTGGCTATATCAATGAGCGCGTGTTTCGTTACGACACCAATGAATATCTGCTCCTGACGGTGCCTTTACCCTTTGAATGTGAAACGTTCGCGACGGAGGCGGTTCCGCTGGCGGGGATCCGCGTGAATGTTGATATTCTGCAACTGCAGGAGCTGCTGATGGACATTGGGGAAGATGAGCTGTTCCAGCCGTCGATGGCGGCCAGCGGCATCAACTCCGCGACGCTGTCGGATGAAATCCTCTGCGCCGTTGAACGCCTGCTGGACGTCATGGAAAGACCGCTGGATGCCCGTATCCTCGGCAAGCAGATTATCCGCGAGATCCTCTACCACGTTCTGTTAGGGCCGGGGGGCGGGGCGCTACTGGCGCTGGTGAGCCGTCAGACGCACTTCAGCCTGATCAGCCGCGTGTTGAAACGCATTGAAAGCCAGTATACGGAAAACCTCAGCGTGGACCAGCTGGCGGCAGAGGCGAACATGAGCGTGTCGGCGTTCCACCATAATTTTAAGTCGGTCACCAGCACCTCGCCGCTGCAGTATCTTAAAACCTACCGGCTGCACAAGGCGCGCATGCTGATGATCCACGACGGCATGAAGGCCAGCGCGGCGGCTATGCGCGTTGGGTATGAAAGTGCATCGCAGTTTAGTCGGGAATTTAAGCGCTATTTCGGCGTGACGCCGGGGGAAGATGCGACGCGCATCAGAACAATGCAGGGCGCTTAGGTTTTCCCCCTCTCCCCTGTGGGGAGAGGGTCAGGGTGAGGGGATCACGCGCTGCAATATTTCTTCTTAATCACCACCGCAATCGTCCCTACCAGCCCGGCAACCAGCAGGACAATCGGCAGCACCATCAGGAAGGTCATCACCTGATCTTCATGACGTTTTACAAACGGGATCATATTCAGCGCATAGCCCAGGGATGTCACCACGCCAACCCACAGCAGGGCGCTCAGCCAGTTGAAAAACTGGAAGCGGCGGTTCGACAGCCCGGAAATGCCGGCCATTGTTGGCAGCAGGGTGCGAACAAAAGCGAGGAAGCGCCCGGCCAGCAGCGCCAGCAGGCCATGACGATCAAACATGCAGGTCGCACGCTGATGATATTTGTGCGGCAACTGCGCCAGCCAGCCCTTCACGACGCGGGTATTCCCGAGCCAGCGGCCCTGCAAATAGCTCAACCAGCAGCCAAGGCTGGCGGCGGAAGTGAGGATTATCATCGTGGGTGCGAAGTCCATCACGCCCTTGCCGATTAACGCCCCTGCAAGCAGTAGCAGGCTGTCACCGGGCAGAAACGAGGCTGGCAGTAATCCATTTTCCAGAAACAGGGTCGCAAACATCACGAAATAGACAATTCCCACAACGTGCGGGTCCGCCAGCGCGGCAAAATCGTGTTGCCAGAGCGCAGCGATAATATCTTGAATAACAGCCATGGACTTTCCTGTGGAACAGCAGATATAACGCTATTGTACTCCCTAATTGGCCCGTTGGGATTGATCGCAGGCGCAACTCATGCAGACTTTTCCGGTTGCGCCGTGAATAAAAATGTCCAGGGAGTACACTTTCAGCCTGCACTCTACACGATGCGCGCAAACCCTGCTGCTAAATCGGCAATTAAATCGTCAACATTTTCTAAACCAATATGCAGTCGGATCAGGGTGCCGCTGAAGTCCACTTCTCCGCCCGGGCGTAGCGCCGCGATCTGCTCCGGCTGGTTAGGCAGGATCAGCGATTCAAACCCGCCCCAGGAGTAGGCCATGCTGAACAGGGTAAAATGATCCAGATAGCTTGCCAGCTCGTCATTGTTCAGCCGTTTTTTAAGCACGAATGAGAACAGCCCGCTGCTGCCCGTAAAGTCACGTTTCCAGAACTCATGGCCTTTACTGCCGGGAAGCGCCGGATGGTTAACCCGCTCAACCTGCGGATGCTGCGCCAGCCACTCGGCCACCCTGAGGCTGCTTTCATGGTGTTGACGCAGGCGCACGCCCAGCGTGCGCAGGCCGCGGCTGGTCATGTAGGCCGTATCAGCATCCACCATCTGGCCCATCAGGTAGGCATTCTCACGCAGTTGATCCCAGCAGCGGGCGTTAGATACCGCGGTGCCAATCATGCCGTCAGAGTGGCCAATCAGGTATTTGGTCGCGGCCTGAATGGAGATATCGATACCGAATTCCAGCGCGTTAAACAGCACGCCCGCCGCCCAGGTGTTGTCGATAATGATGATTGCCTCAGGCGCTTTGCTGCGCACCGCCTTAACGATGGCCGGGACGTCATGTACTTCCATGGTGATCGACCCCGGTGATTCCAGGAACACAATGCGCGTGTTCGGCTGAATAAGGTCGGCAATGCCTTCGCCCGCTAGCGGGTCGAACCAGCCGGTGGTGACGCCGAGCCTGCTGAGGATTTTGGTGCAGAAATCCTGGCTCGGTTCGTACGCCGTGTTGGTCATCAGGATATGGTCACCCTGTTCCACGAACGCCAGAATAGTGTTGGCAACGGCCGCTGCGCCACAGGGGAACAGCGCGCAGCCCGCCCCGCCTTCCAGCTCGCACATCGCTTCCTGCAACGAAAAATGGGTAAGGGTGCCCCGACGCCCGTAGAACAGCCCGCCAGTGGCGCGGTTACGCGTGGCGATCTTTTTGTCCTCAACGGTATCAAACACTAGAGAGGAGGCCCGTTGGATCACGCTGTTGACCGCGCCCTGGGTGTATTTTTTGCTGCGTCCGGCCTGCACCAGCGTGGTATCAAGCTGCTTCTTCGTCATCCTGGATAGCCCTGTTTTTATACGTCTGGACGTCCAGACTACCATGAAAGTAAAAAAGTGCACTTCTGCGATGGTGGAATAAGGCGAAAATTTTCTAAAATTGCGGCTCTGAAAATTTTTCCTGCGTAAGCGCAAGGAAAGTGAGTGAAATTTACGGCACTATGTAAATACTAATGAGAACTACTATCAATTCGACGTTGTTTTGATATTATTATGCTCAGAATTTGTGATTTGCGTCCTGGAGATACAGAGTGGGTAATAATTTGATGCAGACGGATCTCTCCGTTTGGGGCATGTATCATCATGCCGACATCGTGGTTAAGATTGTGATGATCGGCCTGATCCTGGCGTCCGTTGTCACCTGGGCTATTTTCTTCAGCAAGAGCGTTGAGCTTATTTCGCAGAAGCGTCGTCTTAAGCGCGAACAGCAGCAGTTGGCTGAAGCCCGCTCTCTGGATCAGGCATCCGACCTGACCTCATCCTTCCACGCGAAAAGCCTGACCTCCCTTTTAGTGAATGAAGCGCAGAACGAGCTGGAACTCTCCGCAGGCAGTGAAGATAACGAAGGCATCAAAGAGCGTACCGGCTTCCGTCTGGAACGTCGTGTTGCTGCTGTGGGCCGTCATATGGGCCGCGGTAACGGTTATCTGGCGACAATCGGTGCGATCTCTCCGTTTGTCGGCCTGTTCGGTACCGTCTGGGGCATCATGAACAGCTTTATCGGTATTGCCCAAACGCAGACTACCAACCTGGCGGTTGTTGCGCCGGGTATCGCAGAAGCGCTGCTGGCGACGGCTATCGGCCTGGTGGCAGCAATTCCTGCGGTCGTTATCTACAACATCTTCGCGCGTATGATTGGCAGCTATAAAGCCACGCTGGGTGACGTTGCGGCGCAGGTTCTGCTGCTGCAAAGCCGTGACCTGGACCTCAACGCCAGCGCCGTTAAACCGGTACATGCGGCGTCCAAACTGCGCTTAGGTTGATACTATGGCAATGCGTCTTAACGAAAATCTGGACGATAACGGCGAAATGCATGAAATCAACGTCACGCCGTTTATCGACGTGATGCTGGTGCTGCTGATTATCTTCATGGTGGCTGCGCCGCTGGCGACGGTTGACGTGAAGGTGAACCTGCCGGCCTCGTCCAGCCAGCCGCAGCCGCGTCCGGAAAAGCCAATCTACCTGTCGGTTAAGGCCGATAAATCCATGTTCCTGGGCAACGACCCGGTAACGGATTCGTCAGTCATTCCGGCGCTGGACCAGCTCACCGGCGGCAAGAAAGACACCACCGTGTTCTTCCGCGCGGATAAAACCGTTGATTACGAAACCATGATGAAGGTAATGGACACGCTGCATCAGGCGGGTTACCTGAAGATTGGTCTGGTGGGTGAAGAGAAAACGGCGGCGAAGTGATTTCACCGTTAACGCCAGTCGGTAACACACTGTGAATGTAAAAAGGGGGCCATCGCGGCCCCCTTTGTTTATTCCCCACAACGGTTTTTAACCGAGGTGTTCTCCCCCGCACACGCCGTGCACTTCTGCCGTGACGTAGCTGGATTCCTGGCTTGCCAGATAGACATACACCGGTGCCAGCTCCGCAGGTTGCCCCGCACGCTTCATCGGCGTCTGCTGACCAAACTGCGGGATTTTCTCCTGCGGCTGGCCGCCGGAAATCTGCAGCGCGGTCCAGATTGGACCCGGTGCGACCACGTTCACGCGAATCCCTTTTTCGGCGATCTGCTTCGCCAGCCCGCGGCTGTAGTTCAGGATCGCGGCCTTGGTTGAGGCATAATCCAGCAGATGTGGACTTGGCTGGTAGGCCTGAATCGAGGACGTGGTGATGATGCTGGACCCGGCCGGAAGCAGCGGGATGGCTTCCTGGGTGATGTAAAACAGCGCCAGGACGTTGACCGCGTAGGTCTCTTTAAACTGCTCGGTCGTGAGATCGGCAATTTTCTCTACCGCCGTCTGCTTACCGGCAACCAGCGCCAGGATATCCAGACCACCCAGCGCCCCGTGCGCGGTATGCACCAGCGAGCGGGCAAACTGCTCATCGCTCAGGTCGCCCGGGATCAGCACCGCTTTACGTCCCGCCTCTTCAATCAGCTGTTTGACCTGCTGCGCGTCCTCTTCCTCCGCCGGGAGGTAGTTAATCGCTACGTCTGCGCCTTCACGCGCGTAAGCGATGGCGGCAGCGCGTCCGATACCGGAATCGCCCCCTGTCACCAGCGCCTTACGATCCTGGAGTCGTCCACTGCCTTTATAGCTCTCTTCGCCACAGTCCGGCACAGGCGTCATCTTTGACTGCACGCCAGGGGCAGGCTGCTTCTGCTTAGGGTATTCACCGGTGTGATACTGCGTGGTGGGGTCCTGCATTTTCGTCTGGTGATGTGCCATAAGGGATCTCCTTTTGAGTGAACTTACCCATTAAGCGTAGGAGATTTTATCGAAAAGCAGGGATAATTAAGGATTATCTGTAATACTGGCGTGCGCCTCTTCATCAAGCGCGACGCAGGTGATGCTGGAGGTGCGGTAGTCGCCTTCGGCGAGTTTGCGGGTCAGGCGCAGGGTTGCGGTTTCGCGCGCCAGCAGGTACTGGTAGTGGGCTTCAAGGCGTCCGAGGAGCTTCTCTTTCAGCTCCGGCTGCTTTTCAATGATGGCATTCATCACCGCGCCGTAAATCTCCTCTTTCACCTGTAAAGCATAAATTTCACGGCGGTTCTGCCATTTCAGGCGCACCAGCGTCGCCGGGATAGAGACCAGATCCTGGGTAATACGCGTCATCTCGGCGTTTTTGATGTTTCGTAACGCAGCGAGATTCTGCTTTAAGATAAACTCGTCGCTTTTTTTATCTTCTAAAGTCAAATAAACGTTATTATCGCTAACTGCTTTCACGTTAATCTTCCCCGAGGTCATAAAAAATGGGGGTGTTTTTTTCGCGGGTAATTAAATTAAGCCAAATTTCATTTCCCGCTTCGTTTATTTCTTTGGTTTTTTCAGCCATTATTTGACTTAAGGTCTGGGCATCTATTTCGCCCTCGGCTTGCAGATCGTCCAGCAGGTGTACAAAGGCTTCAATTTTTACGGCGCGAAACAAGCGATCCTTAATATGGCGGTCGTGTTCTTCCAGCAACATATTACGGGATTTACCGGACTGTGAGACACCAATTAATATTTCGGACTCATAATCGGAGAGCTTTCTTTTTCCCTGAGTGAAATTCGTCTCTTTTTCTGCTTCCTTCGCAGGCTGCTCCACAGGCGTGATGTGGTACTTAGCCGGGACGAGATTGTCGGGCAGCATTGTAACGTCCTTTAATTTCAACAGGGTGGGGTTAGTATTAGGGTGAGATTCGTTGACAATAACATGAGGCAATTTTAAAATCAAAAAAAATGGAGCCTACCCATGAACAGTATTTTCTTTACGGTCATTACATTGCTATTACTGACCGCCGGCGTTCTTTTATTGATGCAAGAGTTCAATAAAACCAAAGTATCGAAGGATGCCAGCGTCCCGCCACAGCCAGAGCCGATGACAAAAGAGGAAGGGGAAGATCATTTCTCGGTATTGATGAACGCGATAACACCGGTTTGGTACTGGCGGGTCAATCATGAATATATCGACTTTTTGCATGCGACTATTAAGCGCATGAAAATGGCTGAAATTAATGATACGCCCGGGTTGTTTGAAGCACAGCGCCGCTGCAGCGACCTGAATTCGGCGGTGTACAAATATTATGACAATATCAAAAAACGTTGTCTGAATGGCGAGAAGGTCTCGTATTCGGATTTGGACGTATTAAATCTGCGCCAGTGTTTTCGCGAGTTCAGCCTTGAAGCCTACCCGGAGCTGGTGGCGCTGGTGTGGCCGGAATATGCGCGCCCGGACGTAAACCCGCAGGAAGTGTAAGTGCTTTGTTGGTTAGCTGTTGCAAACAGTAAGCGCTCCTGAGATATACTGAGCGCTGGTTTCGTTTGCAGACAGGACTCTATGGAACGCTTTTTTGAAAACGCAATGTACGCCTCTCGCTGGATCCTGGCGCCGGTCTACTTTGGCCTCTCCCTGGCGCTTATCGCTCTGACGATCAAGTTCTTCCAGGAAATTATTCACGTCTTGCCCAACATCTTCTCCATTGCGGAAGCGGATTTGATTCTGGTGCTGCTGTCGCTGGTGGACATGACACTGGTCGGCGGGCTGCTGGTGATGGTGATGTTCTCCGGCTATGAGAACTTTGTCTCTCAGCTGGACATCGACGCGCGCAAAGAAAAGCTGAGCTGGCTCGGCAAAATGGACGCCACCTCGCTGAAAAACAAAGTGGCCGCCTCCATTGTGGCGATCTCCTCCATCCATCTTTTACGCGTGTTTATGGATGCGAAGAACGTACCGGACAACAAGCTGATGTGGTATGTCATTATCCACCTGACGTTTGTCCTGTCGGCGTTCGTGATGGGGTATCTGGATAAGATCAGTAAGAAGTAATTTCCCTCATGCACAAATTTATGCGCGCATCGAACCTAACCCTCGCCCCTTAGGGGAGAGGGTTAGGGTGAGGGGAATATACGGCTGTGGGGGTATTTCCGTTCACTTTACTTATCTGACGACGCCTGCCACAGATTCAACTCACCATCCGCAACGTGCTGGTCAATTCGCGCCAGTTCATCGTCCGTAAAGCGCAGGTTTTCCAGCGCCTGAACGTTCTCCTCAAGCTGCTCAGGGCGACTCGCACCGATCAGCACCGACGTGACGCGCTCGTCTTTCAGCAGCCAGCTCAGCGCCATCTGCGCCATCGTCTGCCCGCGGGCGTGCGCCATTTCGTTAAGCAGGCGCAGGCTGTTCAGGTTGGCCTCGGTCAGCATGTTTTCCGTCAGTCCGCGCACTTTCTTGCCTTCACGCTGCATGCGCGATCCGTCCGGAATGCCGTTCAGGTATTTTCCGGTTAACAACCCCTGCGCCAGCGGCGTAAAGGCGATACAGCCGGTGCCGTTAGCGTCCAGCGCATCCAGCAGCCCGGTTTTATCGACCCAGCGGTTCAGCAGGTTATAGGACGGCTGATGGATCAGCAGCGGGATCTTCCACTCGCTCAACAGCCCGGCCATGATCCGGGTTCGCTCCGTCGAGTAAGAGGAGATCCCCACATACAGCGCTTTGCCGCTCTGCACGGCGTGCGCCAGGGCCGCAGCCGTCTCCTCCATGGGCGTGTTTTCATCGACGCGGTGGGAGTAGAAAATATCGACATATTCCACGCCCATGCGCTTCAGGCTCTGGTCGAGGCTGGCGAGGAGATACTTACGCGAACCGCCCGAGCCGTAAGGCCCCGGCCACATGTCGTAGCCCGCCTTGGTGGAAATAATCAGCTCGTCGCGATACCCGGCAAAATCGTCGCGCAGCAGCCGACCAAAGTTCTCTTCGGCGCTGCCCGGCGGTGGGCCATAGTTGTTGGCGAGGTCAAAATGGGTAATGCCGAGATCGAACGCTTTACGCAGCAGCGCGCGCTGGGACTCCAGCGCCTGAACGTGGCCAAAGCTGTGCCACAGGCCGAGCGACAGCGCGGGCAGGCGCAGGCCGCTTTGCCCGCAGAAGCGGTACTGCATATTTTCGTAGCGGCCAGGGTAGGGATGCCAGGACATGATGTCTCCTTTCTTGTCGATGAATTTTCGAAACAACGTTTTCATTCTATGCTTATCAAATCACAAATCCCGGAGAGATGCGATGACGCGCCTGACCGCCAAAGATTTTCCGCAGGAATTGCTCGATTACTACGACTATTACGCACACGGTAAAATCTCCAAACGCGAGTTTCTGAATCTTGCAGCACGCTATACGGTGGGCGGCGTAACGGCGCTGGCGCTGTTTAACATGCTAAAGCCCAACTATGCGCTGGCCGAGCAGGTTAAATTCACCGACCCCGATATTCTTCCTGAATACATTCACTATCCGTCGCCCAATGGGCACGGCGAGGTGCGCGGCTATCTGGTCAAACCGGCTAAAGCCAGCGGCAACGTGCCCGCGGTAGTGGTAGTGCATGAGAATCGCGGCCTGAACCCCTATATCGAAGATGTGGCGAGACGCGTCGCCAAAGCCGGGTACATCGCGCTGGCACCGGACGGCTTAAGCTCGGTCGGCGGCTATCCGGGCAATGATGAAGAGGGCAAAGTGCTCCAGCAGAAGGTCGACCCGACAAAGCTGATGAACGACTTCTTTGCCGCCGTCGAGTTTATGCGAACGCACCCAGAGGCGACCGGCAAGGTCGGCATCACGGGTTTTTGCTATGGCGGCGGCGTGTCGAACGCGGCGGCGGTGGCCTATCCCGAGCTGAACTGCGCGGTGCCGTTCTACGGTCGCCAGCCTGCGGCGGCGGATGTCCCTAAAATCAAAGCGCCGCTGCTGTTGCATTACGCCGAACTGGATAAGAACATTAACGAAGGCTGGCCCGCTTATGAGGCGGCGCTGAAAGCCAGTAACACGGTTTACGAGGCTTATATCTACCCCGGCGTAAACCACGGTTTTCACAATGATTCCACACCCCGTTACGACGAGGCTGCGGCAGAGTTGGCCTGGACGCGCACGCTGGGATGGTTCGAGAAGTATTTGCGCTGAACGCAAACAAGCCGGGCACGCCCGGCTTGCAAAACAGGCTTGCCCCGGCAGCGTCGCGCTGCCGGGAAGTGAAGGGGATCAGAAGCTGTAGCTCATCCCCGCCTGAACGCTGGCATCGTTATCCACGTCACCCGTTCCCACATACACGCCGGTATTCAGCGAGAAGTTATGCGCGATGGTGGCGTTGATGCCTGCCCCAAAGATACCCATCGCGTTGTTGTGCCCGGAGGTGTTGTGGTAATCCGCGGCCTTGATGTCGGTATCGTCGCTAAACTCTTTCTGGAAGCGCGCGTCAACCCACGGCATCACCTGCACGTTCTTGTTCAGATCGGTCAGGGTGGTGGTCAAACGCACCCCCGCGCCGCCGTTCCAGGAAGAGACCTGGCTGTCGGCAAAGGTTACTTCGCTGTCGGAGAAGCCGTTGGCTTTGGTCTGCTCCCAGCCAAGCGTCGCGTACGGCTGCAGCAGGGTTTCGCCTGGCAGCAGGACGTTCACACCGGTACGCGCCTGGGCAATGTACAGGTTGCCGTCGGTGGAGCCGTTCAGCGCCTCGGTCATCCCGCTGGTATTGCCCGTCACGTTATTGGCTGAGAGGGTATAGCGCATGTCGCCATAGCTGAAGCTGCCGTCGGCGAACATGCCCCAGGATTTACCGTTCAGCGCCTGCTGCCAGCCGCCATAGACGCTGTAGTAGTTGCCGTAAACGCTGTCCTTAAAGCTATCGACCCCGTCGCTGGTGTCCTGCACGCGGCTGCGGGTCCAGGCCAGGGCAATACCGCCGGTCACGCTGTCGCCGTTGTCCATGTGCGCCGTCCAGTCGACACCGCCCTGCGCGCCCTGGGTAATGCTTTTATAGTCGACGTCGTTGCTGAAGTTTCCGTTCTGATAGAGGAAGTCGCCCCAGACCTGCGCGCCGTCCTGCTGCAGACCCAGCAGATTCGCCAGGTGCACCTGGTTCATGTGGTTGCTGATGTCGTCCGCAACCTGGTGACCGGCCTGCTCGGCAGCGTCCAGCCCGGCAATCAGCCCCTGAACGTCGCTTGCCAGCGAGCCTTGCGCGCTGTTGAACACCACGTTCCAGTTATAGCTGTTATCAGCGGCCAGCATCGTTTGCGGGGCCGCATCAGCTGGCACAATGTCGAGGCTGTTGTCATAGTTGTACGCACCGCTGCGGTTCTCAACGCTGTTCTCGCCGTTGGTGAAGGTCGCGGCTGCATAGTTCTGCGGCGCGGTGCTGCTGGCGGTGCTGAACGTGCCGAGAATGACGTTGCTCTTGTTTTGCGCCGTTGGCGTAATGCTGGTGACCATGATGGCGTTATTTGCACCGGTAATGGTACCGAAGTTGACGAAGCTGTCGGTGCTCATGCTCACCCGGGCGTTGCTGCCGGTGGTGCTCGCCACGAGGGTTGAGCCATCCTGCAGGCTCCAGGTGGTGGCATCGTTGATCTTATCGATGGTGATGCTGTTATCGCTGGTGGTATTCACCGTTTCAAACTGGCTGATCTGGCCGGTGATGGAGCTGCCTGCGTCCATCGAGAGCGTATCGCTGCCGGCTCCGCCGTCCACGTTGCCGTTGACGTGAGAATTGTTGGTTAATACCAGCGTGTCATCGCCCGAGCCGGTTTTGACATCGCCGTTTACGGTCGCGTTATTTTGCAGGGTTACGGTGGCATTGCCGCTGTTGTGGCTGGTATCCACGTCGCCGTTAACCGTACTGTTATCGACCAGCAGCGTAGTGGCGGTACTGCCGTCTACCGTTACGTCACCGTTCACCACGCTTTTATTGGTCATCGTTACCGTCGTGGTGCCTTTGTCATTCAGTATCGCCACGTCGCCGGTTACGGTGCTGTTATTCATCGCAAGCGTAGTGTTGGTGGTGCCGTACAGCGCCACGGCAAGATCGTTGAATTCGTCAGGGTTATTAATTTTGATGCCAGTTTTTTTAAACAGCGCCTCGGCCAGCGAGTCGATATTTTTTGCAATCAGACTTTGCGAAGCATCGACGGTCGCACTGGTCAGAGAAACAGTGGTATCTGATGTAAGGCTGCCGGCATAAATACCCCCTTTATCCATGGCGCTGTTGCTCATGGAAATAGCCTGTGCGCCTTCACCCGCGCTCACAATACTCCCGTGCAGCGCACTGCCGTTGGTAATATTGACGGTGTGATAGCCTTTATCCATGGGATCGAGGAAAATCGCGGACCCCATCATATAATCCTTATTATGATTATCGTACTTACCCGTGCTGCTCTCACCGTTCAGCGTCGAATGGTCGACGTTAACGGTGGTATTTGTGGTGGCGCCAATATTGCCTGCCTCAATCATATCGACGGTTGCGCCGTTGTTGAGGGTAATATTGACCGTTCCGCCGTTACTGCCCTGAATATAATGGCCGGACATATTCGTACCCGATACGGTTAACGACTGGGTATCGCCGCTCTTGCGGTGGCCGTCCATATAAATATTGGTAGAGGTGGCGTCAGCCATAACGGCATTGGTCGCACCGGGATCCTGATAGTAATTACCGTCGGTATATTTTGTTAACCCGCACGTCTGGCTGTTATTTCCGCTCTCGCATGATTTTGCCGGAACGTCTGGATACACTGGCGTTGTTTTTGCACTGACGCCAAAAGAGGTTAAGGCCAGTAAAATACACTGGGAGATCAGCGTACGTTTCATAGAATTTCGCATTTGTTTTTCTCTGAATGGGATTGATTGAACAGATCTCCTTTTTAAATGAAAAAAGTAAAAGTAAGAAACATCCTGGCCATTTTGGATGTAATAAAACTTAAAGCAAAATTAAGTTAATTTAAATAAATTAAGCAAATAAACAAATGCGAATGTATTTGCGGTATCAATATGTTTGGATGGTTAGCAGGCTAATTTTATCGATAACGATCAATGCTGGCGTGATTGATTGAAAATTCAGATGAACAAAAAAGCGTATCCTGTGGGGAGAAAAAATTGAATGTGCGGCAAGTTTACATTTCATCATCTGCTGAAATGTAAAAACATATATTTTGAGGGGGTATTGCCGCTCCGCGATTATCGTTTTCTGACTGGGAAAGGGAAAATAAAAAATGTGAGAAAAAGAGTCGCGAAACAGTATACCTTCGCCATTTCCTGCCGATAACGAGATTAAGTCTCGCCTCTGGGCGAATCTCCCCTCACGGCAAGGAAAACTCAATGCAGATGCTTCGTAATTTCACGATCCGCTTCGTTATGCTGACGATACTCGGGATCTTTTGTTTAATGTGGGCGGGGGTCGGCCTGTACAGCACCTGGTCACTCTCCCGCGTCTCCGAGGGTAACGATGTTGACCGCCAGCTGGTGCAGCAGATGACGGTGCTGAGCCAGGGTAACGATCAGTACTTTCGCTTTGTCACCCGTCTTGGCCGCGCAATGGAGGCCAAAGCCGCAGGCGGCACGCCTGATTTAGCCTCAGCGAAGCAGGCGCTGGATAACATGGCCAAAAAACTGGAACAGATGAAGGCCATTTCGCCAGGCCCAATGGATGAGCAGATCTCCGCCCAGGTGATCGGCACCTGGCAGGCGTTGCTCGATCAGGGCGTAACGCCGCAGATGCAGCAGGCGCAGCAAGGTTCGCTGGAGGGCTATCGCCAGCAGGCGAACAACGTCACCCCGCCGCTGAGCCGCGCCTTTGGTGCCGCAGCCGAACGCTTTAACCAGGCCGCAGGCGACAGGCTCGATACCACGCGCGTGGTGGTGGATGGGCTGACCAGCATGACCCGCACGGTGATCGTCGTTGCCACGATTATCGGTCTGCTGATCCTGCTGTTTACCGACCGCTACCTGGTGGCACTGCTGGTGAAACCGCTGGATCGCATTCGTCATCAGTTCCGCCAGATTGCCCAGGGCGATCTCAGCCAGCCGATTGAACCCATTGGCCGCAACTGCGTCGGGCAGCTGGTGCCGCTGCTCAGTGCAATGCAGGACAGCCTGCGTGAAGCGGTCAGCAACATCCGCTCCGGCAGTGAAAATATCTGGCGCGGCGCAACCGAGATCTCCAGTGGCAACAACGACCTTTCCTCACGCACCGAGGAGCAGGCCGCTGCGCTGGAGGAGACCGCCGCCAGCATGGAGCAGCTCACCGCGACGGTAAAACTGAACGCCGAAAGCGCGCGTCAGGCCAGCGCGCTGGCGGATGTGGCGTCAACCACCGCCAGCCGGGGCGGCTCGCTGGTGGAAGAGGTGGTGACGACCATGAGCGGTATTTCAGGCAGCTCGAAGAAAATTGCGGAAATCACTACCGTCATTAACAGCATCGCGTTCCAGACCAACATCCTGGCGCTCAATGCGGCGGTGGAAGCGGCGCGTGCGGGTGAACAGGGGCGCGGTTTCGCCGTCGTCGCCGGTGAGGTGCGCAATCTGGCAAGCCGCAGCGCCAATGCGGCCAAAGAGATCGAAGGGCTGATTGCCGATTCGGTTGCCCGCGTGGCGCAGGGGGCGCAGCTGGTTAATGACACCGGCACCACCATGGAAGCGATCCTACGCGATATCACCGAAGTGACCACCATCATGAAGCAGATTGCCTCTGCCTCGGAAGAGCAGAGCAAGGGCATCTCGCAGGTTGGTATCGCCATTACCCAGATGGACGGCGTGACCCAGCAGAACGCCTCGCTGGTGGAGCAGGTCTCCGCCGCGGCCTCCGCCCTGGAGCGCCAGACGGAAGATCTGCAGCGCTCCGTCCAGAAATTCCGCCTCTCAGCGTAATCACCTCAAGGCCGCCACGTGCGGCCTTCATTTTCACTGGCTATCGCTTAAAATATCGCTATATAATTTTATATACAACGATGAGGGCGTAGCGATGGATAACCATTTTGGAAAAGGGCTGATGGCGGGCATGCGCGCGGCACAGGCCGATACGGCAAAGAACGTGGCACACTTCTGCTCTGACTATAAGCGCGGCTTCGTGCTGGGCTTTTCGCATCGAATGTTTGAGAAGACCGGGGATCGCCAGCTGAGCGCGTGGGAGGCAGGAATTTTAACGCGTCGCTACGGGCTGGATCGCGACATGGTGATGGACTTCTTCAGAGACACGCACTCAAGCGTGGCGTTGCGCTACTTTATGGCGGGCTACCGTCTCGAAGGGTGAGCGTCGGTGATCACCTCGGTCACCTGCGAAAGCTGGCCGATTTTCACCTCACTTGAGCGCTGGAATTTGCTCTTATCAATCAGCAGCAGCGATTGACTGGCGCGACGGAGCAGGTGGGCCTTAAACGCGGCGTTATGCTCGGTTGGATCCCACAGGTTACCCTCCTCGTCGACGCCCTCGCAGGAGAAGATAAACAGATCAATTTCCAGGGTTTTAAGCTGCGTCGCCAGGGCAGGGTTAACGTAACAGCGGTACTTACGCTCCAGCGTGCCGCCGGAACAGATCAGCGTGATCCGCTCGCGCCTGGCGATTTCGTGGCAGATCGGCAGGCTGTTGGTAAATACGGTGAGATCCCAGTCGGGGAGCTGGCGCGCCAGGTGAAAGCAGGTCGAACTGGCATCAAGGGCGAGGGTCATCCCTTCGCCGATCCACGCCAGCGCGTGGCGTGCAATATCGGCTTTGTCGGCGTAATGGCTTTTCAGGCGCGCGCCAAACGGCTCGCCGCCGTCGCGACTGGCCGGATGGAGCAGCCGCGCCCGTCCGTGCTGGCGCAGGATCCGCCCCTGCTGCTGAAGCCCGTTCAAATCGCGGCGGATCGTCTCTTTGCTGACGGCAAGCTGTTCTGCCAGCGCCTCGGTCGTCAGCCAGTCGCAGCGGCTCAGCAAGGCAATAATATTCTGCTGTCTGTCCTGTTTCATGCGTCTGTTCCTGGGAAGATAAATCGATTCTTGCCAGATTATCCGGGCTTGTAAATATGATGTTGAAAAAAGAGGAGGATTTGCGGCACGGATCGGCGAGCGTCCCCTTATCAGGGCCATAGTCGCTTCACCGTACCGACGGCGCTACCCCCAAAGCACACCACGACTTCCTTATCCAATCGTTATATAATCAATTGCATAACGATATGTGAGGAAATTATGAAACAGCGCTTTTGGCAGGCAGTGGCGTTTTGCGCCCTGATTTTACTTCCGCTTTCTTCTCAGGCGTCTCGCCAGATAACCGACCAGATTGGCCGCACGGTGACGATTCCCGACGACGTCGATCGGGTGGTTGTGCTTCAGCATCAAACCCTTAACCTGCTGGTGCAAATGCATGCCACTGACAAAATCGTCGGCGTGATGGCGAACTGGAAGCAGCAGCTGGGCGAGGGCTATGCGCGTCTCGCGCCAGAGCTGAACCAGAAAGCGACGCTGGGCGATCTCACGCACGTCGATTCGGAAAAACTGGTAGCGCTCAGACCGCAGGTGGTGTTTGTCACGAACTATGCGCCGCAGGAGATGATCGACAAAATCGCCAGCCTCGGCATCCCGGTCGTGGCGATCTCCCTGCGCCACGACGCAGCCGGTGAAAAAGCCAAACTGAACCCGACCATGGCCGACGAGGAAAAAGCCTACGATCAGGGGCTGCGCGAAGGGATCGCGCTGATTGGCGAGATCGTCAATAAGCAGCCGGAAGCGAAGGCGTTAATTGAGGCGACCGACCAGGGCCGCAAAAAGGTGAGCGACCGCCTGAAGGCTATCCCCGCCGAAAAACGCGTCCGCGCTTATATGGCTAACCCGGAACTCACCACCTACGGCTCGGGGAAATACACCGGGCTGATGATGGCGCACGCGGGCGCGGTTAACGTTGCCGCATCGACCATTCAGGGCTTCAAAACCGTGGCGATGGAGCAGGTCATCGCCTGGAACCCGCAGGTGATCTTCGTGCAGGACCGCTACCCGTCCGTCGTCAATGAGATCATGACAAGCCCGCAGTGGCAGGTGATTGATGCGGTCAAACACCACCGCGTCTATCTGATGCCCGACTACGCCAAAGCCTGGGGTTACCCAATGCCGGAAGCAATGGGCATTGGCGAACTGTGGATGGCGAAAAAGCTCTACCCGCAGAAGTTTACGGATGTAGACATGCGCAAGGTGGCAGACGACTGGTATCAGCGCTTCTACCGCACTCACTACCAGGGGATCGACTGATGCACGTGCTGGCGGCGGGCAGCCTGCGTAGCGTCTGGCAGCCGTTGATGGCGCAATTCCCGGAACATGTCGACACGCAGTTTGGCCCCGCCGGGCTGCTACGGGAACGTATCGAAGCCGGTGAGCGGTGCGACCTGTTTGCCTCCGCCAGTCTCGAGCATCCTCTGGCGCTGCAGCGCGCCGGGCGGGCAGCGTCCGTGACGCCGTTCGCCAGCAACAGGCTCTGCCTGACGGTGCGCAGCGATGTGCTGCGCGCACAGGACGACTGGCGGTCGGTGCTGATGCGCGGCGACTTACGGGTTGCCACTTCCACGGCAGGAGCCGATCCGTCCGGCGATTACACCCAGGTGCTGTTTAGCCGGATGGGAGAGGCGGGCGAGGCGTTGAGGACGCGGGCGATAGCCCTGGTGGGCGGGCGCGATTCTTCACCGATTCCGGCAGAGATGCTGGCCGCGCAGTGGATTATTTTCAGCGGGCAGGCGGAGGTGTTTATCGGCTACGCGAGCTATGCCGCCGCGCTTCGGCAGATTGCCGGGCTGACGGTGATGGATATCCCTGCGCCCTATAACCCGCGCGCGGATTATGCCTGTGCGGTTATCACGCCGCGCGCCCAGCGTCTGGCGGATTTTTTACAGTCTGATGGGGCAAAAGGACGACTCAGGCAGGCTGGATTTGGTGAACCAGCCTGCCCAAAACCGTCTTCAGCCCGGTCGCGTAGCGCCACCGGGCGCACATTTTAGCCCTGACGTTTATCTTCGGTCTGGGTATCGAAGTCGCTCGCCGCATGGCGTTCGTGCAGCTGCTCGTTCAGTTCACCGTTGGTACGGTTGACGATACGCCCGCGTTTGACCGCCGGACGGTTACCCACGTCTTTTGCCCAACGCTGGACGTTGGTGTATTTCCCGGCATCGAGGAACTCGGCGGCGTTATAGACGCTGCCCTGCGCCACGCAGCCAAACCACGGCCAGATCGCCATATCGGCGATGGTATACTCTTCTCCCGCCACGTAACGCCCGCGCGCCAGCTGTTTATCCAGCACGTCAAACAGACGCTTGGCTTCCATGGTGAAGCGGTCAATCGCGTACTCAATTTTTACCGGCGCATAGTTGTAGAAGTGGCCAAAACCGCCGCCGAGGAACGGGGCCGCGCCCTGTAGCCAGAACAGCCAGTTCAGGGTTTCGGTACGGCCCGCCGGATCTTTTGGCAGGAAGTGACCAAATTTTTCCGCCAGATAAAGCAGGATGCTGCCAGATTCAAACACGCGCGTCGGCGGGGTGGTGGAGTGGTCACGCAGCGCCGGGATCTTCGAGTTCGGGTTCACCTCAACAAAACCGCTGGAGAACTGATCGCCTTCGCCGATGCGGATAAGCCACGCGTCGTACTCTGCCGCCGTCACGCCCAGCGCCAGCAGCTCTTCGAGCATGATGGTAACCTTCTGGCCGTTAGGCGTGCCCAGGGAGTAGAGCTGCAGCGGGTGCGAGCCGACCGGCAGTTCCTTCTCATGCGTCGCGCCCGACACCGGACGGTTGATGTTGGCGAACGCGCCGCCGTTGGCATTCTGCTTCCATTCCCACACTTTCGGTGGCTGATAGGTGTTGTTGTCTGACATGTTGGCCTGCCTTTTGAGTGATGTGTTGAGGCAGTGTAGCAGGAGATGACAAAACGGTTTAACGATGAGAGGCGTTATCCAACGTGGCGCTATATTTCTGCGATCGCAGGTGTATGATAAATCCATCTCTGTCAGGTTAATCTCAACGTGCAGACGACGACAACCTTACTAAAATTGCCGCCTGCCAGCTTTAGGTTGGATACATGCGTAAAGGAACGTTAAGCAGTGATGCACCCTTCGGGACGTTATTAGGCTATGCGCCAGGTGGTGTGGCGATATACTCATCCAATTACGACAGCCTCGACCCGCGCTGCTACCCGGAAGACGCGGAATTCCGAAGCTATATCGGCAACGAATACATGGGCCACAAGTGGCAGTGTGTTGAGTTTGCGCGTCGTTTTCTTTTTCTCAATTACGGTGTTGTCTTTACTGACGTCGGCATGGCGTGGGAGATCTTCTCCCTGCGCTTCCTGCGTGAGGTGGTGAACGACAACATTTTGCCGCTGCAGGCCTTTGCCAACGGATCGCAGCGTGCGCCGCGCGCCGGGGCGCTGCTGATCTGGCAAAAGGGCGGCGAGTTCCATGAAACCGGGCACGTTGCCGTCATCACTCAGCTCTGCGGCGATAAGGTCCGCATTGCGGAGCAGAACGTCATTCACGCTCCGCTCCCGCTGGGGCAGCAGTGGACGCGCGAGCTGCGCATGACCGTCGAGAACGGCTGCTACACGCTGCACGATACCTTCACCGACACGGAAATTTTGGGCTGGATGATCCAGACCAGCGATACGGAGCACAGTATCCCGCAGCCGGAAATCGACGGCGAGCTGCTGAAAATCCGCGGTGCGCGGCTCAAAAATCAGCGTCAGTTCGACGGCAAATGGCTCAACGAAAACGACGCTCTGCAGCAGGCGTATGTTCGCGCTAACGGTCACGTCATCAACAACGATCCCTGCCACTATTTCACCATTACCGAAAGCGCCGAGCAGGAGCTGATCAAAGCCACCAACGAACTGCACCTGATGTACCTCCACGCGACCGACAAAGTGCTGAAAGACGATAATTTACTGGCGCTTTTCGACATCCCTAAAATCCTCTGGCCGCGCCTGCGCCTCTCCTGGCAGTGGCGACGTCACCATATGATCACTGGCCGTATGGATTTCTGCATGGATGAGCGCGGTATCAAGGTGTACGAGTACAACGCGGACTCCGCCTCCTGCCACACGGAAGGGGGATTAATCCTCGAGGAGTGGGTGAAAAACGGCTATCGCGGAACCGGCCACAACCCGGCTGAAGGGCTGCTGGAAGAACTGACCGGCGCGTGGAAGCACAGCCATGCGCGTCCGTTTGTGCACATCATGCAGGACAACGACGTCGAGGAAGACTATCACGCGCTCTTTATTCAGCGTTCGCTGATGCAGGCGGGGTTTGATACCAAAATCCTCCACGGCCTTGGCGCGCTGAGCTGGGATCCCGCCGGACAACTGATTGACGATGAAGGCCGCCCCGTCAACTGCGTCTGGAAAACCTGGGCGTGGGAAACGGCGATCGA
This sequence comes from Enterobacter cancerogenus, assembly GCF_019047785.1. NCBI lineage: Bacteria > Pseudomonadati > Pseudomonadota > Gammaproteobacteria > Enterobacterales > Enterobacteriaceae > Enterobacter > Enterobacter cancerogenus. The sequence continues at coordinate 3,478,413 of NZ_CP077290.1, forward strand.
GCAGATCCGCGAGGTGAGTGAAACCGAGTATGCCGCTGTACCGATTCGGACCGGGCACCCTGCAGGGGAAGTGCGTCTGATCGACGTGCTGCTGCGCCCGGAAGTGCTGGTCTTCGAACCGCTCTGGACGGTGATCCCCGGCAACAAGGCGATTTTGCCGGTGCTGTGGCAGCTGTTCCCGAACCACCGCTACCTGCTGGATACCGATTTTGAGGTTAACGACCTGCTGAAAACGACCGGCTACGCCGTGAAGCCAATCGCCGGGCGCTGCGGCAGCAATATCGATCTGATTAGCGCGCAGGACGAACTGCTGGATAAATCCAGCGGCAAGTTTGTTGACCGTAAAAACATTTACCAGCAGCTGTGGTGCCTGCCAAAAGTAGACGGAAAATATATTCAGGTGTGCACCTTTACCGTGGGGGGAAACTACGGCGGAACCTGCCTGCGCGGGGATGAAACGCTGGTGGTGAAAAAAGAGAGCGATATTGAACCGCTGATGGTCGAGAAGGATAAATAATCCTCCCCGAAGGCCATAAAAAGTCCGCAGGCGACCCCTGCGGACTTTTTTTATCATTGAGCGAAACCTTCAGGGGTTAGCGTGCGAACTATTATTCATAAAGCCCCCTTTTTCCCTGATGGAGTCGACCATGAATCGTTTGAAAACCTTGTCTGCCGCTGCTGTACTGAGCCTTTCCCTCTTCGCAGTAAACGCCCATGCCGCCCTTGAGGCAGGTGCCAACGCGCCGGACTTCAGCCTTCAGGGTGCGCTGGGCGGTAAACCCTTGACCTTCTCCCTTCAGCAGGCGCTGAAGAAAGGCCCGGTGGTGCTCTACTTCTTCCCGGCGGCCTTCACCAAGGGCTGTACGCTTGAAGCGCACGCCTTTGCCGAAGCCACCGATGACTTCAAAAAACTGGGGGCGACCGTGGTGGGTGTCACCGCCGGTAACGTTGACCAGGTGGATGAGTTCTCGAAGCTGGAGTGTCGGGATAAATTTGCCGTCGCGGCTGACCCCGGCGCGAAAGTGGCGGCTGAGTACCAGACCCTGATGCAGATGAACGGCAAAACGGTTTCTGACCGCACCTCGTTTGTTATCGCTCCGGACGGCAAAATTCTGCTGAGCTATACCGACCGCAGCCCAGACGAGCACATTCAAAAAACGATGGATGCCGTGAAGAAATACGCGAAGTCGCACTCGTAACCTGAATAACGGGGTCCGCTATGTTGACTGCCATTCTGGCCGCCCTGTTGGGCGGCATTATCCTCAATTTTATGCCCTGCGTATTCCCCGTGATTTCGCTGAAGGCGCTGGGCATGTTGCGCCATCAGGGCGACATCAAAAGCGCCCGCACCGAGGGGCTGGGATTTTTGCTTGGGGTCGTACTCACTATGCTGGCGCTGGCGGGGGTATTACTGGCACTGCGCGCCGGCGGCATCGCCGTTGGCTGGGGATTTCAGCTTCAGTCTCCGCTGGTTATCGCCGTATTATCGCTGGTGATTTTGGGGGCTGCCCTGAACCTGCTGGGCGTGTTTGAGGTGGGACTATCGCTGCAGCGCGCGGGGGAAATTTCCGTGGGCCGCGGGGCGTTTACGCGTTCGGCGCTAACCGGTGCGCTGGCTATCGTGGTCGCCACCCCGTGTTCTGCGCCGTTTATGGCAGGCGCGGTAGGCTATGCCCTGGTACAACCTCCGGCGGTATCGCTGGCTATTTTTCTGGCGCTGGCGATAGGCTTTGCCGCCCCCTTTACCTTGATTTCACTGTTCCCGTCGATTGCCAGACGCCTGCCGCGGCCCGGCGCGTGGATGGATCTGCTCAAGCGCGGGCTGGCATTCCCGATGCTGGGCGCCTTCGCCTGGCTGGTCTGGGTGCTGACGCAGCAGGCAGGAACCACCGCCCTGGCCGCCATGCTCGCCAGTGCGGTGGTGGTGAGTTTTGCAGCGTGGCTGTACGGCATGGCCCAGCGCAGACGCTATATCGGCCAGTCGTATAAAGCGCTGCTGGCGGTGACGGTGGTGTTGTTCATCTCCGCGATCGGCCCGCTGCCCGGCGTAATCCATACGCAGCCTTCGCAGCCCGACGTGCAAAGCGTTACTCACACCGAGCCGGTGAAGTGGTCGCCGCAGACGGTGGCGCAACTGCGCGGGCAGGGCAAAGCGATCTTTGTCAATTTTACGGCATCGTGGTGCATCACCTGCCAGGTTAACGATCGCACGTCGCTGTCGACGGAGGCGGTTAAACAGGCGCTTTCACGCACCGGCACCGTTTATATGGTGGCGGACTCAACGAAGTTTAATGCGGATATTGACGATGCAATGAGCGCGTTCGGCCAGGGCGGTCTGCCGCTGTATGTGGTTTATCCCGCAGACGGCAGCGCGCCTGAGGTGCTTCCCCAGGTCCTGACACCGTCGATTGTGGTTAAGGCCCTGGATCAGGCCGCTGGGAAAAAAGCGTGAGGTCATAATGATGGCGCAATATGGATAACGGCTTTGCACCGCGAGACGCATGGCCCGCCCTGATGGCCCGCGCGCAGGCGGGCGATCGTCACGCGTATACCCAGCTGTTGCGGGCGATTGTGCCCGTCATCCGCACGCGCGTTCGCAAGCACATTTTCGATGATGTGCTGGTCGACGATGTTATCCAGGATGTCCTCCTGACCGTACATCGGGTGCGCCATACCTACGATCCTGCCTACCCCTTTCTGCCGTGGCTGATGGCGATAACGCAGGCGCGCGCCGTTGACGCGTTACGCAAGCGGGGTCGCCACTGGCAGCGTGAAACGCGCGAAGAGGATGCACAGGAAAGTCCGGGTGAGGATCTGCCCGAGTACACAGATAAAGAGGAACGCCTGGCGCGGATACTCGACCAACTCCCGCTGCGCCAGCGGCAGATTGTCGAGCATGTCCATCTTCAGGAGATGAGCCTTGCCGAAGCGGCGACACAGAACAATTTGAGCATTGCGGCAGTGAAATCGTTATTACACAGAGCCCTTACCAACCTTCGCCGTATGGGAGCGAAACATGGTCGATCATGATGTTTTCATAAAACAGCTGAGTCAGGATGCCGGGCCGATACGCCGCACGCTGGCGAACTCCTGGCGCGTTGTCGGCTGGCTGCTGATGGCGCTGCCGTGCGGCTGGTTGAGCAGCCTGGCGTTTCCGCGAGACGGCACGGACTGGAGCCATCCGGGCGCGCTGATTGCGGCTTTTCAGCTGGCGGTGGCGTTTGTGATGGGGACGCTCGCCATTCGTAACGCGTTTTTGCTCAGCATCCCTGGTCGTTCCCCGCTGAACTGGAAATGGTTTATTCCGCTGGCCGCGCTGTGGCTGGGCGGGGTAATGATGAGTTTGCGGCTCGCGCCCGCGCAGGCGCACCATGCTGATGAGGTGAACTGCTACGTCTACATGATGGCGGTCAGCGCGCCCATGGTGGTCATTGTTATTGGCTATTTGCGGCGTACAGGGGCGCTGTATCCGCTGCGCACGCTGGCGGCGGCGGGGGCTGGCGTGGCCTGCATGGCGTTAACGCTGCTGTCGCTCTGCCATCCTGTTGAAGTTCGTCCCCTGGATTTTCTGCTGCATGTGGCTGCGGGGATAACGATTATTCTGGGGACGATACTGCTGGGATGGCGGTGGGTGAGGGTTCTTTAAAGAGGGGGACCCGAAATCGATGATTCCTGCACATGTGTTCCATACTGTTGCGGTACAGCGTTCCCCTCTGCGCCCCGGGCGGAGGCAGAGGGGAGTGCGGGTTACTCCACGTTCATTGCGGTTTCCGCTGGAATAAAGCTGTTGATAATACGGACGTAATGCTTACGCTGTGCTTCGGTAAAGTCGTTATAAGCAGCCAGCGTAAAGACCAGCAGTTTGCGCGACTCGGGATTGTGTTTCGGATGATGGGGCAGCGTCACAATAGACGAGACCTGCCGGACCCAGGCGCCATCCTCCAGGAATTTATTGGCCGTTTGCAGCACCTGCAGTTTGGCTGGGCCAATTTCATGGCGCAGGTTTTTGCCTTCCACCTCAAATCCAGGCACATAAAGCTTCATTTTTTCCCACTGCTTCTCACAGAAATCGTCCACCGTTTGATCTTTTTCCAGCGTGGTGCGATTTATCAGTATGTTGTACTGGTTATTGTCCTCATCCATATACCGCAGAATATTAATGGACTGATCTTCCTGCGGCGTGAGCGTCATGAAAGTGCCTTCATTAATAGGATAAGTCATGGGTGTTTTATTCATGTAAGTCCTTTTCATCCTTAATGGTTTGTCGGGATAAGGGAATAATCTCAACGCGGCGGTTTTGCGCCCGTCCGTCTTTGGTGTCGTTATTGGCGACCGGTCGGGTGTCGCCAGCGCCTTCGGTAATGAACTGTTCGGCAGGCAGTCCTGTGTGCGCGACCAGCCACTCTTTTATGACCTGCGCACGTTCGGCGGAGAGCGCAAGGTTGGTCGCGGCAGAGCCGGTACTGTCGGAATGGCCAACAATCAGGAACATTTTTTCTGGCGAGCGGCGAATTGCCGGCACGACAGCAAGCAGGTTTTTTTCGCTGTCGGGCATGAGAGTGCTACTGCCGTTTGCAAACAGCGGCACGGTGTCTGCCAGGGAGAAGAGCGAGGCGTCGTTGTCTGCGGCAAGGTTTTCCGGGAACGGAGAAAATTGCCTTATCTGCTCGCGTATTTCGCCGATGTTATGCCGGGCATAGTAGTAAATGCCGCCAGCCAGACAGGCGAACAGTAACAGCAGCACGATAATGACGGGCAGCAAAGCGCGACGGCGCCGCGCGGGCGCAACGAGAGGCGCAGGCGCAGGCCAGACGGTCTTGGGTTCCGGTAGCGGCGGCAAAGGCAACGGCGGTAAGGGCGGCATGGCGATGGTGGCGGAAAGTGCAGGCAGGATGCCGTATCGTTCCTCCAGCCATTGCGACCAGGCGCCGTGACGGGTAAACCCCTGACCATAATCAGCCAGCATAACGCCAGCCAGATCGAGCGGGGTATTTTTAAACAAGGTCTGCATAACGTTCATCAGCCGGCTTTCCGCAAGCCAGGCGATAAAGGTTCTGCCGAGCGTATAACGCTGTATGGCGTAAAGATCCTGGCCGTCATCGCGGGCGTTAAGCTTCTCCACCAGGTCGTGGAAACACGACTCCAGGGTCAACTCACCGTGCGGCGGTGGCGTCAGTGAGCTGGTCCAGATCGCCCGGTCAGGGTCGTGCGAATGGCGTTGCTGACTCAGACGGGTATAAAACGCCGGGATACAGGGCAACCGACTGTTAAGCCGTATCGAGGTAAAGACGTACTGCCAGGACATCAGCTGCTCTGTCAGCAGGGCGCTGTTTTCCACGCCATCGACGAGCACGGGAAACAGCGCCACTGTCGCCATGGGCGGGTGCGTCTCTTGCGCATGCGCGAGCCGACTGGCGAGCGTGGTTGAATGTTCAGCGACCATCCAGACAATGTGTCCGTTGTCGCTGGTCGACAGATTGGCATGGTGAAACCATTTTCGGGCGAAGGGGCCGGTAATCAGCACCATCAGCCGGGGAGAAGCCGCTGGCGTATCTGCGTAGCCTGTTTCCGGCTCTGGGGCCGCTTCCGCGCGCATCAGCCAGGTGCGGGGCGCGCAGGTGGCGCGCAGCGATGTCAACGCGTCGGTTTGCCCTTCGACCTGTTCCACCAGGGTAAGCAGCTTTCGGGCATAGCGGAACATCAGGTTGCTGTCGGAACGAAGCAGGGCAGCGAGCAGCGACGTCATATCGTCATCGGCCTGGCTTTGGGTGTAGCCATAGAAGTAATGCATCAACGAGTAACGCTCCCAGGCGAGCGCGTTATCTTTCTGATTTATCATCAGACGTTTGTCGAAATAGCCGCATAACAACTGGCACAGCGCCTCGCTCTCTTCGGCAGCCTGGTTCTCTTCCTGCAACGCTTTATTGAACTGCTCAATGAGTGAAATCAGCCTGAGCTGAAAATCCGCCGCTGAAGGAATGATGCCGTCGAAGGATATCAGGGTATCAATGCCGATCAGGCGGCAGAAAAAATGTTCACTTTTCACCATGTTTTCTCCGTAACGGTGCCCCAGCCAGAGGTTATTGACCACGGACATATCCGCACGACAGAAGGCTGCGCGGCGTTGGCGGTTTTAAATTCGAGCGAGAGTGTGAGGTTGTCATCCGGGGAGGCGGTATGCAGCGCCTGCAGTTCCCGGGCGTCGAGCGTGCGTTTATAGAGCAGCATGTTTTGCGGGTTATAAACGCCAAGGTGCAGGGTTTCCGCCTCTTTGTCGTCAGCGCGCCAGACGGCGGGCTCCAGCGTGAGGTTTTTTTTGTACCAGACGTACTGGCGGGCAAGCCACTGCGCGTGATCATCGGGCGGTGTCGGGAAAAAGTTGATCTTCTCCGCGCTCATGACTTCCGGCAGCACGGTGCCCCTTTGCAGGCAGATCCCGGTCTGATATTCAAACGCGCGCAGAGAACGTGCCGATCCTGTGGTGTAAGGCGCCAGGCTTGCGGCGTCTTCTGACTCCAGCCCCAGCACAGTCCGGACGCGTTTTTTCGAGACGTTGTCTCTTTCCCACCAGGCTTTATCCACCGCGCCCTGCGCTTTGGCCTCGTTTGAGTGATCGCCCCAGACTTTGTTGTGCTCTTTACGCTGATAGTAATGCCAGAGCAGCGGCTTATGCGGATGATAAATATCATAACCGTGGGTGAAGGCGCGCACCGCCATAGCGATCTCTTCGCCAGCGAAAAATATCTGCGGATCGTTAGGCACGGTGCTGACGAAATCACCACGGGTGAAGATAAATCCCCCTGCGAGATAGCTCCCCCGCACCGGTTCGGTTGCCGTAAAAGGGGTGGAGCTAAGCATAGGAATACCCTGCGGATTAAACTCGCGAAATATCAGGCGGCTGACATAGCGCTTTTTGCTGGCCTCTTCATCTTCGCCGGGGCTATAGGGCGGCGGATAGGAGGAGAGAATGGGGCGCGCGCTTTTCTGCTCTACCTGGCGCAGCATGGCGATCATTTCGTCATCCCAGCCGGGAATAAAGCGGCAGTGGGAATCGATTTGCAGGAAATAGGCTTCCTGTTCAAACAGCGTTTCCGCCATGCTACGCGCCCAGCAGGCACCCTGGCTGGCAAAATAATGCACGCTGATAATATCAATCCTGGCCTGACGGTAACGGAAGGCAAATACCTCCTGACCCGCAACGATGCGGCGGCCTTCCGGGGTCATGCCCTGTTGTTCAAACAGCGACAGGTTTTCGTCGTCCTGCCAGCAAACAGAGAGATGCAGATTCTCCGGGTGAGCGGCATGGCGCAGCATATCCTGTAGCGTTGGAATGAGTTCCGGGTCGCGATAGCTGGCGATGCTGATAAAAATTGTCGCTGGGGTGTCCATTTTTCCCAATCCATTTAAAAGCTGATTACTGAATATCAAAAATGACTTCCGCCTGGGCGTTAAAGGTCCCGCCTGCGGGGGCGGTTTTACTGCTGGCGAACAGCGTGGCGTTCCAGGCGAATTCGGCGGGGCCCTGGCTGGTAATACTGGTTTTTTGTTCTGACGTACTGCCGTCCAGCTTCATCGCCTTGCCTGCGCCATCGGTGATTTTTATGCCCAGCCGATCCAGGTTGCCGCCCGCGTCCTTAACGCGGATGTACGAGCCGTCCGAGGAGGGGGTGTCGGTCATCATTGAGGCGATAGCGGAATAGGTGCCGTAGTCGCTTTTGCAGGTAATGTTGAAATCCAGCTTGCGGGTCACGCCGGCGCTGAGCAAAGACGGGGTCACTTCGTTGAAATCAATCGTTTTTGCGCTGTCGACATCGCAGGTGGGGGTACTGATAACTTTGATATCGCCAATGGCGAGCTTCATGACATACGAAGCCGGATTGGCCGTCATCAGGTAGTTATAGGCAATATCTCCGGCGGGCAGAACGGTATCGCCGTTCGGATCGCTCAGGCGCAAATTGTTCGCGGTTTTAAAAAACTGGATGCGGTAAAACGAGGCGGCTACGTAATCAAACGTGCCGACCTGCGCGCCCCCGGGAAAGGTCAACTGACTGGTTGACGGGAAGTTGCCGAATGCGCTGCCGTTACTCCACAGCAGCTTAATGCCAATGCCCGGTATATTGGTCGGATAGATGCGGGTTGATGAGTCCTGTCCCGTCAGGTTGAGCACCCGCTTCCCGTACTCGGTACCGACATTGCAGTTGTCATAGCCAATATCCTGGCCTGCCAGATTGCTGTCGAACTGGGCGATAGGGGTAGAGGTGTCCGCAGGCGCATTCGCGTTAATCCGAATGACTTGCGAAGGAATGGAAACCGCAGTCGGTGCGCCGCGCGCCAGCGTACAAACGGCGGAAGCGGCGGGCGTCAAAGCAAGAGCACAAAGCGTAATGGCGATCCTTAACATCGTTTATTCCTTCTCGTGATTCAGCATGGCGACTATCTCAGGGGGATACATTTTTAAGAGGTCGGCAAAGCTTTTGCCGATGCTCTCTTCTGCGTACTTCAACACCTGAACAAGCGGGCTACTGGGTTCGGTCATCGCAAACCAGCTGCGGACTTCCTGTAAGCGGTGCAGCGCATCGGCGCGGCTGTCGATACCCCGGCGCGCCTCCGCGACGGCAGGCGGCGCGGCGAGGGGAAGGTCTACCGCCGCGGGCGCCACGCCGACGGGACGCTCCGCGATCTCCTGTACCTGCGGCGTTTCATCCTCCACGATGGGGGGCGAAACAGCCGGGGCAGGTGTTACCCCGCTGAAATCGTTAGCGAAAAAGACCAGCAGATTACCGAGTACGGCAAATTCAGGCGCATCGTGCCCGAGCGTGTCGGCAAGCATGCTTTTTATCTCCATCAGGAAACCGTACGCCTGGGTAAGCGGGAAGAGGCTGTCACGGGCGTTAAGCTGCCATTCATGAATAATGGCGGCCATGGCCGTATCCGACAGCGCACCCTCTTCACGGGGAACCTGATGCGCTTTTTCAAACTCTTTGATGGTGATTTGCAGGCCGGAGGCTTTCGGCAGCGGCTGATTACGGAGGTCAGCGAGCAGGCCGTTGGCATCCTCCAGCTCGGCGAAGGCGTTAGCGCGTAGCATCGGCGCGAACTCCCCTTCATCAAGTAGCTGCGGATGCAGGTCGTCCGGCCAGGCGCACAGTAAGGCGTGCAGCGCTTCCAGCCCTTCCGCCAGGGCGGCGAGGCCGACTTTACGTAGCCGACAGCGCATCAGAATAATAATCAGCCGGACATCTTTGCTTTTTTGCAGCAAGGTCTGACATTCGCGCTCGGTTTCGGCCCAGTTAATCGGCTCCGCCGCTTCAAAAAAGTTGCCGTATTCCACGTCCAGCTTGGGCTGGAGCCGGGACTGCAACAGGATGAACGCGGGATCGTAATCAAGCGTCTCGCCGCAGGCGTCGCTGCCCGCGATGGGTGACATCAGGGGCTGGTAATAATCGGAACAGGTCAGATGGTATGTTTGATTCATCGCATGTATCTTTTTGGCTGTGGGTAGAAGCGTTAACTAGCGGTGATACATTTCCGGTTCGAAGCTCATGCCGAAAACCGGGTCATCACAAGAATGACGTTCCAGCCAGCAGGCGTAACCCAGCTGGTGGGAGCCATCAAGCCGGGCCTGCGGCACCTGATCGGCAGCCAGCACCAGTTGCACATCCCAGGCATATTCAAAACCGATGAAACTGCGCACCAGTTCACGCAGCACCGACATATCGCTGCCCCACGGGCTGAACAGCATGTACTGGTCAAGGGTCAGCGGCCCCATGAGCAGCTTGAATTTATGTTGTCTGTCCAGCACGGTGTTGCCGAGGATCGCCCCGTCACCCAGCAGCCCGGCACAGTGGCTGTCGCCGAGCGCGGTTTGATCGTTGCGCTCCAGGTAAATCCATTGCAGCTCAAACTCTTCCATGCGCACCGGCACGCCAAAGTAGTAGTGCATCGCTCCCAGCAGGCCGTCCGGGTTACGGGCTTCACGAATGAGGTGGGCGGAAGAGGCCAGCCGGGTGTGGACAGGCAGCGGGTCGGGAGGGAGTTCCGCCGGGTCGAGGCCGATCAGGCTGCCGACGTAAAACGAAAAACGTTCGTCGTCCTGCCGGTCCAGCGAGGCGGTGTCCTGCGATAAAAACCACGCGCGATAAAACAGGCTAAGCGCGCGGTGGTGAAAAATATCGACAAAATCAATCAGCGTGTGGTCGTGCTGCTCGTAGCGGGAGTAAGCCAGTTCGGAAAGGTGCAGCGGCATCGCGCCCTGTGCGCCCCAGATCCCCAGGCCAAAAAGCTGCAGTTTGATTTTGTCATCCTGCTGGCTGATGGCGGCGATTTCACGCGGCGCAAAGGCCATGGTGGCCACTTGTCCCAGCCGAAAACGCTCCTGCGAGGGCAGCAGGGCTTTGCCAGGCGCCGGCAGATCAGGCGTGCGGGCGGCAATCGCGCGCATCGTGCTGATAAAACCCGCTTCCCAGGGCTTGTCGTCATCAAACCAGGCGTCGACGGATTTCATAATGCGCCTCGTCTGCCGGGACGCGCCTTCCAGCGTGCGATCAAGCCGCGCTGCATGGAGTGCAGCTCGGTTTCGGTAAAGATATTGATCGCTGCGTGCCGCGCCAGGTAGTTTTCCATCACCAGGCCAAAGAGGTACGGGCTGATGCCGGAGAAACCCTCTTCATCAACGGTTAAACTGCAACGTACGCCGCGCCCGTAAACCAGTAGCCCCTCTTCTGACAGGCGACGCACCACCGGCTCGGTTTTACACCCGACCAGGCTGTTAATCTGGGTTAGGGTTTCCGTATCGGCAGAGTTGGTAAACAGGCGCAGCATGTTACGCAGCGACTCGCCGCCCCGGGCGTGTTCCATCTCGGAGAGAGGCAGATAGTTAAAGCTAAGCTGACGGATAAGCCGCCATGCCGCCTCGCCGACGGCGAATGGCGAACGCGGGGCGCTGGGCGAGCTGACGAAACGGGCGCCGTGAATCGGAACGGAGTCCGACATGGTTAGCTCAAGGTTGCCGGTACTGGTCAGCAAGCGGGGCAGATCGCGGTTGGTCACCATGGCATCAACCAGCAGATAGCGAATATGTTCGCTGTAGGGGGCTTCCTGTTGATCGACCAGGGAAATAAAAATCTCCGTGCCGCTGTAAGGCGTGCGGGTGTCATATTTGCGATGGCTCGCCTCTTTCACCCTGACTTCCCGTCTGATTGAGAAATACCGGCCAAAATTCCCGGTGTCGCTGTGTCGGGTCTGGTACAGCGGATTAAAGGTGAGCTCCTCGCTGGTTTCCGCCTGCAAGCCAAAGACTTTATCGACGGAAAAGACTTCGTAGTCCATAGGACGGCTGCGGTCCGGCACAATGTGGAAATTATTCAGCGCACGGTTAACTTCAATGCGGTCTACGCGTTTGGGAAAGAGGTTAATGACCGCGGTGCAGTGCAGTAAAAAGCGCGAAGCGTCCAGATGTGGCACCAGATCCTGCGGTAAGGTGTTTAGCAGAATAATGATTTCTACTTCGTTGGTATTATTCCCTTCCAGCGCAGCGGCCAGTTTGGCGATCGAGAAAAAATAAAATCGCTCGCGGCAGGCAATATATTCCTGGATCAGTGTGTGCCCGTGGAACATATTCCATTGTAAGGGCAACAGGCTCTGGTCGGGCGCCAGGCCTTCAAATTTTAACGCGTCGTTGACAATGACGTGATGCTGCGTTTTTTCACCGTCTCCGCTACGGACTACTACCGCCACATGTCTGCCGTGAAGCAATTCAAAGGTATGGGATACAACGCGTTCATCGCCCTGAATATAAATGGGCAACTCATCCAGTCCGTTCAAATCCGAAAAGACTAAATCACCCTGTAAACGCAGTTTAATGCGCAGTGCGCCTTTCAACTGCTGGTGGTTAAGACGATGGATTTCCAGGTTAGGAATATCCGGCGGTACGGAGGTTAACCGCACTTCTGCAATATCCAGTGGCCACAGCGTGACGTCCTGGTTATTTCTGAACTCGCATCGGGTCATTTCACCAGGCAGTAACCGGCTGTAAAACGTGCTTTTTTTGGGGATGACGTAGCCGTGCGTTAAATCGCCTTCTTTTAGATTCGGCTGTAGCTGAACGACCCCCATCGACGGCGTTGGCGAATTGTAGTTTGGATAGATGATATCCAGTAATCGTTGGGTGAATTTAGGAAATTCTGCATCGAGTTTTATCTGCGTTCGGGCAGATAAAAAGCAGAATGCCTCAATCAGACGCTCTACGTAAGGATCGGCAGTTTCTATCCCCTGCATCCCCAGTCGTCCGGCGATTTTCGGGTGCCGCTCAGCAAATTCACGCGCCATTTCTCTGACAAACGTCAGTTCCTGGTTATAGTAATCTAGAAAGTTGTGTTCCACATTGCATCCCGTCAATTTCGCGACTTTCTTTTATATCGCCCGGATTCTAGAATTAAATGCGTACTTGATGATCACACTTTTTATCGTCTTCAGCGAAATTAGGAATCGCCTTTGAGCTATTTTCTTAAATCCCACTCGCTATTCTGATTAAGGGTTTTTCTTATTACCAACTGTGTTTAGTATTAATCCGAAGTAGCCAGTTGTTGCCTCTGTGAATACTCCAGTGCAGGCAGGTAAAAAACTGTTCCACTACAGGAGTAGTGGCCGAAAACGACGTCAAATTAAAATGGGATGAGTTTTGTTGTGGCGATTACGAGAAAAAACCTATTCGGAAAACTAAATGTAAGCCTGTTTAAAAGCGTGGAGAGTGCCACTACGCTGTGTAAATTACGCGGTAATCCTTACGTTGAATTGATCCACTGGTTAAATCAGATTTATCAGCAGCAGGATAGCGATATACGTCATATTGTACGGCATTTTGAACTTGATGCTGAAATGCTCGAACGTGATTTTGCTCAGGCATTAACGCGCCTGCCGGCGGGAGCCAGCTCAATTTCCGATTTTTCATATCATATTGAACTGGCCATCGAGCGGGCCTGGATATTTGCCAGCCTGGAGTGTCAAAACACCAGTATTCGTAGCGGCCATTTGCTGATGGCGCTGTTGACCACCATGGAACTACGCCGCGCGCTTTTCGGGATTTCATCCGTATTTGAAAAAATTCCGCTGGAGCAGCTGAGCAAAGATCTTGGCTACATTATTCGCGACTCTGCGGAAGAGAGCGAAGCGGGTGGGGCAATGGTTTCCGCCGAAGCAGGCGTACCGGGTGAAGCCAGCAACGCCATGGGCAGTACGCAGAGCGGCGGACTGGCGCAATATTCGACCGATCTGACCGCGCTGGCGCGTGAAGGCAAAATTGATCCGGTGCTGGGGCGGGATAAAGAGATCAACACCATGATCGATATTCTGCTGCGTCGTCGACAGAATAACCCGCTGCTCACCGGGGAAGCAGGGGTAGGGAAAACGGCCGTCGTGGAAGGCCTGGCGCTGGCATTAGCCGCCGGAGAAGTCCCGCCCGCGCTGCAAAAGGTTCGCCTGCTGACGCTGGATGTGACCGCGCTTTCCGCCGGAGCCAGCATGAAGGGCGAATTTGAGGCGCGTTTAAAAGCGGTGCTGGAAGACGCCGCCAAATCAGTTGATCCGGTGATTCTTTTCATTGATGAGGTGCATACGCTGGTTGGCGCGGGCGGCAATGCCGGCACCGGAGACGCCGCTAACCTGATGAAGCCGATGCTGGCCCGCGGGCAGCTGCGCACCATCGGCGCGACAACCTGGAGCGAGTTTAAGCGCCACATCGAAAAAGATCCGGCGCTGACGCGACGCTTCCAGGTGCTTCAGGTAGACGAACCCTCTGAAGATCTGGCTATCGCCATGCTGCGCGGCCTGCTGCCGGTGCTGGAAAAACACCACGGCGTCTGGGTAATGGATGAGGCGATCCGCGCCGCCGTGCGTTTATCTCATCGTTATATTCCGGCCCGACAGTTGCCCGATAAAGCGATCAGCCTGCTGGATACGGCCTGCGCCAGGGTTGCCGTGGCGCAGCACGCGCCGCCAACCGAGCTACAGCTGTTGAAGTTCCGTCAGCAGTCGGCGAAGGCTGAACTGTCCATGCTCGAAAAAGCGATTGGCTTTGGCAAAGAGGACGATACACGTCTTCAGCCGATCCAGCGCACCATCGACGACCATGCTGAAGAAGCGACGGTGCTGGAACGGCGCTGGACGCAGGAGTGCGAACTGGTGGCGGCCATTATCGATACCCGCCAGCAACTGCTTGCCGCCACGGTGGAAGATCCGCAGATGCCGGAAGCGGAAAAAATCAGTTACCTGCAGTCTCGTTTGAATGAGCTGGAGGAGACGCTGAGCAAGATCCGCGGCGAAAAGGCGCTGGTGCAGACGGAAGTGAACGCCAGCATCGTGGCGGCGATCGTGGCGGACTGGACCGGCATCCCGGTAGGCCAGGTATTGAAAGACGATGTCAGCGCCGTCATGGAGCTGCCGCAGCGTCTGGCGGAAAAAGTCATTGGTCAAACGTATGCGTTAACCTGCCTGAGCCAGAGTATTCAGACCGCGCGCGCCGGGCTTGCCGATCCGCAAAAACCTTTTGGCGTGTTCATGCTGGTTGGCCCTTCCGGGGTCGGGAAAACGGAAACCGCGCTGGCGATTGCCGACCAGCTGTATGGCGGCAAGCAGAATCTGATCACCATTAATATGAGTGAATATCAGGAAGCGCATACGGTTTCATCGCTGAAAGGATCGCCGCCGGGTTATGTGGGGTATGGCGAAGGTGGCGTATTAACCGAAGCGGTACGTCGTAAGCCTTATAGCGTTATTTTGCTGGATGAAGTGGAAAAAGCGCACTCCGATGTGCATGAGCTGTTTTTCCAGGTATTTGATAAAGGGTCGATGGAAGACGGTGAAGGGCGGCAGATTGATTTTCGCAATACCGTTATTTTGCTGACCAGTAACGCTGGCAGCGACATTATTAGCAGCGCCTGCGCTGACCCGCAAACCATGCCTGATGAAGAAGGTTTGTTGAAATTATTGCAGCCCGCATTGCTGAAGGTCTTCCCGGCAGCGTTTTTAGGCCGCGTGACCGTTATACCTTATTTACCGCTGGCGACGGATTCACTCCAGCATATTGTCAGAATTCATTTGAACCGTATCGCTGAGCGAGCGAAAGCGCAGCATGACATGGCGCTTACCTTTAGCGACGAACTGGTTCAGCACGTTGTTGAACAGTGTCCGGTTGCTGAAACCGGTGCCAGGATGCTGATCCGCTTTATTGAGAAAAATATTTTACCAAAGATTGGCAGTGCACTTTTAAACCAGGTCGACAAATCGGCAAAAAATAAAACAATAGCCATGCAGTGTATTTTATCTGAAGAAAAGGAAATTGATGTTGTGATGCAAGTGGAGGAAAAGCTAAACATTTAATCTACAGGAAGTATGTAAAAAACCCAAAAGCGATCTTTGGGTCGCGAAGTTTTAATTTGAATAACGCTAATATAGGGAATTTGTTATGTCTACTTTCAAAATGACATTATGCGCGCTGGCAATGGCGACAGTATCTACTTCTGCGCTGGCTGCCACGCAGGGTACCGTAACGTTTAACGGTGAACTTATTACCAGCACCTGCGAAATTGCCGCGGACTCTGTTGACCGTCAGGTACAACTGCCGACGGTAGCGATTCAGACCCTGGCCAAGTCAGGCGACACTGCTGGTTCTAAAGGCTTTGACCTGAATGTTGAAAATTGCCCTACCGGTATTACTCAGGTAGCCGCGCACTTTGAAGCGGTCGGCAGCTCTGGCGTTGACAGCGCAACCGGTAACCTGACTAACCAGTTCACGGCAGATGCAAACAACCCTGCGGCCGGGAACGTACAGGTACGTCTGTATAACTCCGACGAGAATCAGCTGAAACTGGGTGAAACCGGCGCGCCTGCTACCGTGACTAACGGTTCAGCAACCATGCGTTACTACGGTGGTTACTACGCAACGGGCGCGACCTCTGTTGGTAAGGTTTACGCGCAGGCGGCTTATACCATCGCGTATCCGTAAGTTTTTTCCGTCAGGATTAAATCCGGGGCGAGCAATCGCCCCTGTTACGCCATTTTATCAGATAGACCGTATTACCTGCGGGGCAGTACTATGAAATTTCAACGTGCAATATTATTAAATGCTTTTCTCTTTTTTTCTCTGGCAGCTCAGGTTGCCGTTGCCGGGATGACCATATCCGGTACGCGGGTGATTTTTCCCGGTTCTGAAAAAGAGCAGACGGTAAGAACGAATAATAAAAATAATACACCGACACTGGTTCAGGTCTGGGTTGATGATGGTAATAAAAATACTGACATTAATAATATTAAGGTGCCATTTACCGCCACACCGCCCGTTTATCGCGTAGAGCCAGGCAAAGGGCAGAGTGTACGTCTTATTTATAATGGTATGCCATTGCCGCAGGATCGGGAGTCGGTGTTCTGGTTTAATATGCTGGAAATTCCGCCGATGAATGAAAAGGCGAAAGACACCGATCGTCTGGAGCTGGCATTCAGAACCCGTATTAAAATATTTTATCGCCCGACCGCGTTAAAAAGTAGCAGTGCCAATGAATTTGAAAAACTGCGCTGGGAAATCATCAGCCCGACCCGGGGTATTAAAGTGAGCAATCCAACGCCTTACTATTTTTCATTTGATTCGGCAATCGCCTATTCAGGGAACACTCAATATCCCCTGGCGACGGATATGATCCCGCCGTTTGGCAGTAAAGAATTTGTCCTGGCAAATAAAAATAAAGCGCCGGCAACGATCGGCAGCGTTGAAGTCCGCCTGATTAACGATTACGGCGGCGTCGTTAAATATCAGTTGGCTCATTCAACAGGTAACACCCTGTCAATAAAGAAACAATAAAACGCTGAGAGCCGCGTAGCGGGGGAGACAAGGACGTGAAGCCGAAAGAGATAAAAAAACATGCACGCCGCGCAATCCGTGAGTCGAAAATCGCGGCGGCGATACGCCATATTCTTATTGCTTCTTTAGGAGCCAGCGTTTCCGTGTTGGCGCATGCCAGCACCGGGGATCTGGCAACCAGCGGTAAAAACGACGTGGTGAAGTTTAACAGCTCGTTTATTCACGGCCTTAGCGTTGATGTCTCTCGTTTTTACGAGGGTAACCCGGCGCCAGCGGGGGAGTATGCGGTACAGGTCGCGGTCAATGGTCAGAGCCGGGGGCAGCGTAAGGTGCTGTTTAAAACCGTTAAAGGCAATGTTAGCGCTCAGCCCTGTTTCACCTATGACGAACTGACCCATCTGGGCATTAAGGTGACGGCGAAACCCGAGGCCTCAGACAGCGAGCAATGCGCCACGGTGGATGAGTGGGTGGAAGGCGCGCACGCGAATTATTTGTCCGGCGATTTTTACCTCGACCTGGTCGTTCCGCAGGCATACATGGTGCAGTTCCCGCGGGGTTATACCGATCCTGCCTCGTGGGATCCCGGCGTGCTGGCGGGGGTGCTGGACTATAACGCCAACGCCTATGCGCAGCAGAACGTCAATCAGTCCGGCGGGGAAAACGATCGATCCGCCAGCGGCAACCTGGGATTGATGATGGGGCTGAACGTCTATGACTGGCGATTTCGTAAGCGGCTGAACACCAACTGGAGCGATACGGGCTCAACGCATACTCACTCCATCATGACGTATCTGCAGCGCGACGTTCCGGTGCTCAGAAGCCAGCTGACGCTGGGCGATAGCGTGACCAGCGGCGATCTGTTCGACAGCATGACGGTGAGAGGGATCCAGCTTCAGTCTGACGACCGTATGCTGCCGGAAGGCTTACGTTATTACACCCCGATGGTACGCGGCATCGCGGAAACCAACGCCAAAGTACAGGTGACGCAGCGGGGCCAGACGCTATACGAGACAACCGTACCGCCGGGTCCGTTTGAACTGAGCGACATTGGCGCAATGGGATATGGCGGTGACTTGCAGGTGACGGTGACGGAGGCAGATGGCCGTCAGCGGACGCAGGTGGTGCCCTTTTCCGCGCCGCCGATGTTGCTGCACGCTGGCGTCGACCGCTTTGGCGTGACGGTAGGTAAGTTGCAGGACGATGCGCTTGCCGAAGAACCCGGCGTTGCCCAGGGCTTTTACCAGTATGGCATTGGCAATATGTATACCCTGTACGGCGGCGGCCAGCTGGCCGATCACTACGCCGCGGTAGGGCTGGGAAACGCGTTTAATACCCCTCTTGGGGGCATATCGCTGGATGCGACCCGCGCGCGCAGCGAACTCGGCGGCGGCAAGGTCTCCTCCGGCAACAGTTTTAATATTGGTTTTAGTAAGTTCCTGGATGCCACGTCAACAGACGTCACGCTGGCGGCTTACCGATACTCATCAACGGGGTTTTACAGCCTCCGCGATGCGGCGCTTGAGCGCTATGGCTCCAGAAGTAATGACTATCTGGTGGATTATCGCACCCGGCAGCGCTTTACCCTGAGTATCGGTCAGCCGTTATGGAACGGCAGCAGGATAAATTTTTCCGGTAATTTTTATAACTACTGGGACGATCGTCCGTCGACCAGCCAGTACATGGTTTCGTATAACAAATCCGAGCGTTATTTCTCGTGGTCGGTGTCGGCTTCCCGGTCGTATAACAGCGACGGACACAACGTGAATAACGTGATGCTGTCCGTCAGCGTGCCGCTGGGACGCAGCGTCACAGAAAAACCGCTGTTCAGCACGGTCTACTCTACCGCCATGCATGACAATAACGGTGGCAGCGGTTTCCAGATGAACGCCATCGGCAGTCAGGGCGTGCAAAACGACCTGAGCTACGGGGTGGGTACCTCAATGAATAAAGCCCGGGATACGTCCACGCAGGCGGCGTTCAATGGCAACGTGAATTACAACTCGCCGGTAGGGCAGTTGGGCGCGACCGCGTCGGTGGGGAATAAGACGCGTCAGCTCTCGCTGTCGGCAAACGGCAGCGTGGTGGCGCACAGCGGCGGCGTTACGCTGGGGCCGCGACTGGGCGATGCGCCGTTTGCGTTGATTGACGCCCCGGGGGCAGAAGGGGCAAGGATGCTGAACGGCTACGGTTCTCGCATCGACTCCCGCGGCTTTGCGATTGTGCCGTCGCTCACCCCCTATCGTGAAAACACCATTGCGGTGAATACCGTGGGTCTGCCTGATAACGTGGATGTGCTGGAAAGCGAAAGTACGGTGATTCCGCGTATGGGCGCTGCGGTGAAAGTGAATATTAAAACCCAGGTGGGGGCGCCTGCGATATTAATTGTCCGGGATCGGAACGGACAGCCTTTACCTATCGGCGCGGATATTTTTGACCAGCTGGATAACAGTCTGGGCATTATTGGACAGGGCGGTATGGCGTTTATTCGCGGCTGGCAGGCCGAGAACAGCAATTTATATGTGAAAAACGCGTCTGGCGATCGCCTGTGTACGATTTATTCCAATAGCGATATCGCTAACAAAATAAATAAATCGGCCGGTTCGATTACCCAGGTGGAGGTGGTATGTCATTAATAAAAAACGCGCTCTTTCTGGCTCTGTTGGGCACTCCGGCAGCCTGCGTTTATGCAGTGAATTACTCAATGGATGTTTATTTTACGGGCACCTATACCGACGAAACCTGTGTCGTAGAGATTAATAATGGCAGCAATAATGAAGTCGTTACATTGCCTAAAATCTCGGTGATGTCGCTGCAGTCCAACGGCAGTGAAGCGGGCAGCGTACCGTTTAATATCACCTTAAAAGAGTGCCCGGCCAGCAGGACCGTAACGGTGTTTTTCAACAGCAGCGCCTCCGGCGCGGATACCGCGACGGGAAACCTGGTTAACGGTACCGGAACTGATATGAGCAAAAATGTTCAGATCAGATTACGTAAAGAAGACAGTTCGCAGGTCATTATTGATGATGCGACATCCGGGCAGGATTACGTTATTTCTGCCACGGCGGACCCATTAAGTCATCGATTTTTAGCGAGCTATTATGCGAAGGGTGACTCAGCGGCTACTGCCGGCAAAGTGCAGACGGTAGCAGGAGTCGAGCTTGTTTATAAATAACAGGGAGTGGAATCAGCGAATTATCTGAACGTTAACTATCAGACCAGTCATGATTTATACATAAACGGTGATTAAAGAGTATATATCCATATGAGCAAGAGTAACTCACAAAAATTTATCGCACGTAACCGTGCGCCGCGCGTACAAATTGAGTACGACGTGGAAATCTATGGCAGCGAAAAGAAAATTGAACTGCCGTTCGTTATGGGCGTACTGGCGGATTTATCCGGTAAACCGCTGGAGCCGCTGCCGCCTGTGGCAGACCGTAAATTCCTGAGTATCGATATCGATAACTTTGACGAGCGTATGAAAGCCATGCGTCCGCGTGTGGCGTTCGCGGTGCCGAATACCCTGACGGGTGAAGGGCAGCTGATGGTCGATATGACCTTCGAAAGCATGGACGATTTTTCTCCGGATGCGATTGCCCGCAAAGTTGACTCGCTATCTCAGCTTCTTGAAGCCCGTACGCAGCTCGCCAATCTGCAGACCTATATGGACGGTAAAGCAGGCGCGGAAAGTCTGGTGATGAAGGTGCTGAATGACAAGTCGCTGTTGAACACCCTGGCATCGGCGCCAAAACCTAAACAGGCTGATGAAGCCGCGTCCTGAATGTGAATCAGAGAGATAAAAATGGCAACTCAAGCACAAAACCATAAGCAGGCCGCGCCGCAGGCCGCAACGCAAAATGATTTTACTGCGTTACTGACCCGTGAATTCAAGCCGAAGTCCGAGCAGGCGAAATCGGCGGTCGAAATGGCGGTGAAAACCCTGGCGGAACAGGCGCTCTCTACCTCGATCACCATGGCTGACGATGCGTACAAAAACATCGCGGCGATTATCGCGGAGATTGACCTTAAGCTGTCACAGCAGATTAACCTGATCCTTCATCATGAAGAGTTCCAGCGTCTTGAAAGCGCGTGGCGCGGCCTGCACTACCTGGTGAACAACACCGAAACCGATGAGAAGCTCAAGCTGCGCTTTATGGACATTTCCAAAGATGACCTGCGTCGCAACATGAAGCGCTACAAAGGGATCGCATGGGATCAAAGCCCGCTGTTTAAGCAGATCTACGAAGAAGAGTACGGTCAGCTTGGTGGCGAACCTTACGGCTGCCTGGTGGCGGATTACCATTTCGACCACAGCGCGCCGGATGTGGATCTGCTCTCCTCCATCGGCAAGGTGGCGGCGTCCGCTCACATGCCGTTTATTACCGGCGCGTCGCCATCGGTGATGCAGATGGACTCCTGGCAGGAGCTGGCTAACCCGCGTGATCTGACGAAAATCTTTACCCAGAACCTGGAGTATGCCGCGTGGAACTCCCTGCGTCAGTCTGAGGATTCTCGTTATATCGGTCTGGCGATGCCGCGCTTCCTTGCTCGTCTGCCTTACGGTATCAACACCAACCCGGTGGATAACTTCAATTTTGAAGAAGATACCGACGGCGCGAATCACAGCAAATACGTCTGGGCTAACGCCGCGTATGCGATGGCGGTAAACATCAACCGTTCGTTCAAACACTACGGCTGGTGCACCATGATTCGCGGCGTAGAGAGCGGTGGCGTGGTGGAAGATCTGCCGTGCCATACCTTCCCGACCGACGATGGCGGCGTGGATATGAAATGCCCGACGGAAATTGCGATTTCCGACCGTCGCGAGGCGGAGCTGGCGAAGAATGGCTTTATTCCACTGGTACACCGTAAAAATACCGATTACGCGGCGTTTATTGGCGCGCAGTCATTGCAGAAACCGGCGGAATATTACGATCCAGACGCCACGGCCAACGCCAATCTTTCTGCGCGTCTGCCGTACCTGTTCGCCTGTTCACGTTTCGCACATTACCTGAAGTGCATCGTGCGCGACAAAATCGGTTCGTTCAAAGAGCGTGAAGATATGCAGCGCTGGCTGAACAACTGGGTCATGAACTATGTCGATGGCGACCCGGCGAACTCGTCGCAGGAAACCAAAGCGCGTCGTCCGCTGGCGGCAGCGGAAGTGGTGGTAGAAGATGTGGAAGGTAACCCGGGTTATTACCAGGCGAAATTCTTCCTGCGTCCTCATTTCCAGCTGGAAGGTCTGACCGTTTCTTTGCGCATGGTCGCTAAATTACCGTCACTGAAAGACGTGGCGTAATTCAGGCAATAAAGTAATAAGAATAATCACTTTATTATTCTTAAAAGATGCGGTTGCGCAGGGATCCTTGCGCACTGTGAAAGACAAAAATATTTTGTCTTCATTTCGTTCGTTACTCATTAAGTAACGTTGTTAATAAGAGCTAATTAAGGAAATCATATGGCTCAGGATATGTTTATTAAAATTGATGGCATCGAAGGCGAATCTCTTGATGCTACCCATAAAAATGAAATCGAAGTGCTGTCCTGGCATTGGGCTAGCGCACAGAGTTCGAATATGCACAGCGGCTCCGGCGGCGGCGCAGGTAAAGCAACAGTTGAAGATTTTTGCTTTGAGCACTATGTCGATAAGGCCAGTACTAACCTGCTGAGCTACTGCCTGTCCGGTAAGCATATTAAAGACATTCAGTTTGTGGTTCGTAAAGCTGGCGGCGATCCGCTGGAATATCTGACCATCAAATTCTCTGATGTCATTATTACTCGCGTTGAAACGGCGGGTTCCCACGAAGACGAAACGCGTCCACGTGAACGCGTGACGTTCGCCTTCACCAAACTGACTCAGGACTACGTCATGCAGAACGCCGAAGGCGCGAAGTCTGGCGTAATTTCTACCAGTTATGACGTAAAAGCTAACCTGCGCAGCTAATTAACGCCGGTTCGCTGACAGAGTTTTGCCGCTACGGCGGCAAAACTCTTCTCACAATGACGTCGTTCGGATGGATTGAGTGGAAACCTATGCTTAGCGGAAAAGAAATAAAACACATGCTTAAAGGAACGGCAGTTTTATTACTGTCACTCTTTTTAGTCGCCTGTAGTGGAAGCAGCAGTCCCGCGCCCGATGGTGATGAAATAAAAATAAATCTGCTGGCGGCAAACGATATTAACCCCAATGAAATGGGCGATCCGGCGCCACTCAATATATTTATTTATAACGTCAAGGATCTGGATGTTTTAACCAATGCGGATTTCTATGAAATTGTTGAGGGGACCAGCAAGCCTGTACAGGCGGCTGCTTCAAAAGTCTATGAAGCGATTTTACAACCCGGAGAGTCGCGCACCATTCTGATTAAACCAGACGGTACTACACGCAGCCTTGCTTTCATTGGTGCCTATCGCAGCCTTAATGATTCTCTGTGGCTGGCGAGTTGGGATCTGCCAGAAAAGAAAAAGTCGTGGTGGCGGCCGAGTTTCTTTAGCGATGATTCGCGTGAGTTGAATGCGCATTTCCAGAAAACAGCAATAACAATTAAAGAAATGGATTAAACCGTGAGAACGAATAAAGTCGTCTGGAGTGAAGGGCTGTTTCTTCGTCCGCAGCTTTTTCAACAGCAAGAACGCTATTTTGAATACTACGCACATAAAAGAGCATCGACCCTGAGCCCCTTCTTTTGGGGATTCTCGCAGTATGAAATCGACCGCGAGGCGCTGTCGTATGGCAAGCTGGTGCTGCGTACCGCACGCGGCGTATTGCCGGACGGCACGCCGTTTGATGTGCCCGACCACGCCGATTTACCCGAGCCGCTAACGATTTTGCCAGAACATCTGGGCAAGACGATTTATCTGGCGGTACCGTTACGCCTTGATAATAGCGATGAGACAATCTTCAGCCAGCATGACGCCAGTTCGCTGGCGCGTTTTCGCGCGCAAGAGACGGAACTGTGCGACACCAATGCGATTCGCCAGGGGCCGAAGCCGGTTCAGCTGGCCAAACTGCGTCTCAGGCTGATGTCGCAAACGGAAATGACCGAATCGTGGATTGGCCTGCCGCTGACCCGCGTGAAAGCCATTCAGCCCGATGGCAGCGTGCTGTTACATCTGGACGATTATATCCCGCCCGTCACCGGCTATGCGGCGAACCCGCTGCTGAGCGAATGGCTGACCCACCTTAATGGTCTGGTCAAAATGCGCGCCGGGATGCTGGCGCACCGCCTGTCGGCATCCGACGGCAAGGCCAGCGCCAGCTCCGAAGTGGTGGATTATCTGCTGCTGCAGATTTTCAATAAATACGAGCCGATTCTCGACCACCTGCGCCATATTCCGGAACTGCCGCCCATCGTGCTTTACGAAGAGCTGGCGAAGCTGGCGGGCGAGCTTTCAACCTTTGTGCGCACCAAAACGCGTCGTCCCAAGAGCGCGCCGGGCTATGACCACGCCAGCCTTTATCCTTCCATTCGTCCCCTGGTCGACGATGTGCATGACCTGCTGAACCAGATCCTGGTGCGCGCCGGGCAGCTTATTGATCTGCAGGCCAAAGGCAACGGCGTCTGGGCTGCTTCGATGTTGCCGAACGAGCTGCGTTCGTTCTCAAATCTGGTGCTGGCCGTTCATGCGCAGCTGCCGATGGACGTATTGCAGCAGCAGTTCCAGGCGCAGGCCAAAATCAGCGCGCCGCAACAGCTCCATGAACTGGTTCGCTCGCACCTGCCGGGCCTGGTGTTGCAGGGGCTGCCGGTACCGCCGCGTCAGATCCCCTACAGCACGGGCTACGTCTATTTTGAACTGCTCAAAAATGGGCCTTTCTGGGACAAGATTTCAACCACCGGCGCGCTGGCACTGCACATTGCGGGTGAGTTCCCTGGCCTGAAGATGGAACTTTGGGGAATCAGGAACTGATGAAAGACGATATCAACCCGCAAGTCTCCGCGGAACCGACGGAGTTCGAAGACAGCTCGCCGCAGGCGTTGGGTAAGTTCCTTCTGGATGAGCAGGGCGACTGGATACAGGAGCCGGAAGCAACGTCGAAAGGGGAAACAGGATCGGTTGGCGACCCTACGCCACGTGGCGAACACGCGCTGAAAAGCGAAAGCGTGCAGCAGCGGATCTTACGCGTGAAGGCGGCGGAGAATCCGCTGCTGGAAGCCGCGCAGCCGCTGCTGCGCGCGCTTGGCGATATGCCGGAGCAGATTAACGATATTACCCATGTTGAGATCCTCAAAAATACCCTTAAAAGCCAGATCACGCTGTTCGGCGTTGTCTGCGACGAGGTGAACATCCCGTGGAAAAAGATGGCGATAGTACGGTATTGCCTGTGCACCGCGCTTGATGAGGCGGCGCATACCACGGCATGGGGACTTGAGGCGGGCTGGTCGCAGAGCAACCTGCTGAACCACTTCGAAGGGGACAACGACGGCGGGAATAAATTCTTCCTGCTGGTTGGCCGCCTCTCCATGAATCCCACTGAATTCGCGGATGTGCTGGAGGTTTTACTGCGCATCCTGGGGCTGGGGTTCGAAGGACGCTACAGCATTATTGAAGATGGTGACCGCCAGCTCAGCAAGATCCGCCAGCGCCTGTTGACCCTGATCCAAAGCACGCGCAACACCACTCCGCCCGCACTGTCGCCGCATGGGCTACAGCCGCACGGCCCTGCGGTGCGCGAGAAGATTGTCATTCCCGTGCGGCTAAGCGCGCTGTGCGCTGGCGTACTGGTGGCGTCGTCGTTTCTCTGGTGCAAATTCTGGTTACTGTCGCGCACCGACGGCATCACCAATGGCATCTATGCCATGCAAAACCTCAGCGTGCCCGTGGCGCAACCTGCCATGCGTCTGAAGCTGGCGGTGCTGCTGCGTAACGAAATCAGGCAGCAGCTTCTGAGCGTGGATGAGGGCCAGAAGCAGAGCAAAGTAGTGCTGAAAGGGGATGCGCTGTTCCTGTCCGGATCTGTCCGTGTTCAGCCTGAGATGGTGAAAGTCATAGAACGTATCGCCAGCGAAGTCCGACGCGTGAACGGCGACGTGGTGATTGTCGGTCATACGGATGCCACGCCAATCAGTCGGCCAGGCTTGCCTAATAACGTTGTGCTCTCGGAAAAACGCGCGGCGGAAGTGGCGCAATATTTTATTTCGGCTGGGCTGCCTGAGAGCAAAGTGAAAGTCCGCGGCGTGGGGAGTAGTCAACCCGTGGCGTCCGATGCGACGGCTCAGGGAAGGGCGAAGAATCGCCGTGTCGAGTTTTTTGTCACGTATTAACGAGGACGACAATGTCTTATTTAAATAGAGTCTTCACCACGCGGTTTATGAAGACGCTGCTGATTGTGTGCTGTGCTGCCTTACTGATCGCCGCCATCTGGTTCCTGGGACCCTTCTTTGGATTTGGTGAATCTCGTCCTCTGCAGAGCATTGAATCGCGCATTATTTTTATTCTGCTGGCGGCATTTTGCCTGGTCTGCCTCTGGCTGGGCTGGCCCGCGTTTATTGCGCTGACCGCGACGCTGTGCGTGGTTGTCTGGGTCTTTGGCCCCTTCCTGTTGGTGGGTGAAAGCTGGCCTGTTGCGCCGGTGAGCGTCAGGCTGGCGATCATTGCCGTTATTTTGCTGGTCGCGTTGTTATACGGCTTGTGGTTATTACTGCTGGCGCTGAAAGACAACCCGACGTTGCTGAATAAGTTTGCCCGCAATAAGGGGCCGGTCGCGGATGATAACAGCGCGGAAGTGATGGCGGTCATCAGTAATGCGGTTAATTACGTCAATAAAAGCCACGGCACGCTGTCGTTTTTCCAGCGCGTGATCCTGGCGCGTAAGCCGCTGGATGTGCTGCCCTGGTATATGATGATCGGCACCGCCGGTGCCGGTAAAACGTCAGCGATCCTCGCGTCCGGCCAGAATTTCCCGCTGCCTGAGCAGCTGAATCAGGTCGGGAAACCGGCTTCGCCTACCCGCAACTGCGAGTGCTGGTTCGCTAATGACGCGATCTGGCTTGATACCTCCGGGAAATACATCAGTGAGCCGGAAACTTACCTCAGCGAGTGGCGCGCGATCCTGAAAGCGCTGAAAAAACACCGTCCGGTGAAGGCGATTAACGGTGTGGTGCTGACCTTTTCCGCCGCCGACGTGATGTGCCGCAATAAAGCCGAACTGTTTGAGCTGGCGGCCAGCCTGCGGGCAAAAATTGAGGATGCGCGTCAGACGCTGGGCGTGCGTTTTCCGGTATATGTGCTGGTAACGAAACTCGATCAGTTACCAGGCTTTACCGAATATTTCAGGATCCTGACCGATCAGGAGCGCGAGCAGGTCTGGGGCGTGACGTTCCCTTATGGCGATGCCAAAAGCGCTTCCGTTTCGGGGCTGCGTAGCCAGATCGCCGAGGAGTTCTCCCTGCTTGAAGAGCGTCTGGAGCGCGAAATGATCGTGCGTCAGCAGGAGGAGTATGACCACCGGGATCGCAAAAAGATGTACGCGTTACCGCAAGATTTCCATCTGCTTTCCGGGATGGTGGCGGAAGTGGTGCATAACATCTTTTTTGCCTCCCGCTACGATGAAACGCAAAGCTATACCCAGCTGCGCGGCATCTATTTTAGCAGCAGCCATCAGCCGATCGATTTTAACCTGCTGAATAACCAGAGCGTGATTCGCCACTGGTCAAACTACGTCGAGCATAAGTCGCCGGAGGTGATGGCATCGCTGAGCGCGAAGTCAGATGACCAGGACTTCCTGATAAACGATGTCTCCTATGGGCGGCAATACTTTCTTAAACAGCCCTTTAGCGAGGTGATCGTTAAAGACCTGCATCTGGCGCGCTATAACCTGGCCAACCAGTCAAAGTATCGCCTGCAACGCTTCCTGGGACATACGCTGTGCATTGTGATCGCCTTTATTTTGCTGAACGGCTTCTATAACAGCTATCACAACAACAGCGGTTATCTGGATGCCATCGAGACAAAAGTGGCTGCGCTGCGCGGCGAAGTTAACCGCTTTAACCAGGCGGCGAACGACACCATGCTGCCGCGTCTGCTGGCGATGTCACGCTCGCTGCCAGATTACGGCACGCTGGATGTGTTCAACCCGTTACTGTCATGGCGTTATGGGCTGTATACCGGCACGGACGTGGCGACGGCGTCGGATTCGCTCTATCAGTATTTCCTGCAACGACTGCTGCTGCCGCAAATCCAGCAGCAGGTGGTGGTGGCGTTACAGGATGCGATTGATAGCAGTGACGCTACGCGCATCTACAGCCTGTTAAAGCTCTATCTGCAGGTCTCCGGCCAGGGCAAGTTCGACAAGCAGGAGATGATCGCCAGCATTACCCAACTGTGGGAGCAAAATGGCAAGCTCCAGCCCTATGAAGAACGTCAGGTGTTTGTCTCGCATCTGACCCAGCTTTTTGCCGTGCCTGAGTGGAGGCGTTTTGGTCAGGATGCGGATGAAGGGCTGCTGAAATACGCGCGGGCGGTGCTGGAACGCGAAGACTTAGCCAGCCGCCTTTACGGGCGTATCAAAGCCTCGCTGGCGCAGGATGCGCCAGCGGATTTAACCCTCGGTGAAATGGCTAAATCCCAGGGCGGCGACCTGTTTACCCTGAGCGATGACTATAGCGAGAGCGCCATTCCCGGCCTTTTTACCCGAGCCGGGTATTACGAGGCGTTTAAAAAAAAAATGGGTCCGGGGCTGATGCTGTTAGCGCATGAGGATGCCTGGGTCCTGGGAAAAGCGAAGCCGGACGCTGCGCCCCCCAAAATAGCCATCGGCAACGACGGCACGCTGGTTAACCCGGTGCAGCAGCAAATCCTTGCCCTCTATCTGGATGAATATACCCAGCGCTGGCAGGATTTTCTGAGCCATATTCGCATTAAAGAGAATGTGCTCACGCAGGATTACGGTATGGCAGGCGTGACGGCAAATATCTATATGCTGCGTACGCTCAGCGCCTCCAACTCGCCGCTGGTGAATCTCATTCAGCGTATTGTGAAGGAGACGACGCTGGTGAAAAGCGATGAAAAATCGCTGCTGGATAACGTCAGCACCAAAGGGCGAATTCTGAATGCGGCGGAGAAGGTGAGCCTCGCTTACGCCAGCATGGAAAAGAAGTTGCTCAGGGAGCGGGTGGATAACCCGTTCGCTGCGCTGCGTGAATTTGCCACCGGCAGCCGCGAACTGGCGCAGGATGGAAGCCCGGCGATGACCGGCGCGGAGCTGGGCAAGCTGATGGGGGCGTTAAGCGAGCAGTACACGCTGTTTGTGATTTACGACGATGCGCTGAAAAACGGGAACTCACCGTCGCTGCCGAACACGGCCCTGAAAATCAGTGCCGAATCGCAAACCTGGCCCGATCCGCTGAGCCACCTGGTGGGGCCGCTGCTGGACAGCGTTTACCATCACGCCAGCCAGGAGGCTATTGCCAGAAGCAATGAAGGCATTGAGGAGAGTATCGGACAGGTTTGCCGCACCACGCTTAAGGGACGTTATCCTTTCGCCGATACCACGCGTGAAGTTAAACGCGCAGACTTTGAACGCTTTTTTGGCGTGGGCGGCCTTGTTGATGAATATTACAAAAAACACCTCGCGGATAAAGTCGATACCTCTTCGCAGCCGTGGCGTTATAAAGGCGATGTCGAGACGGATGATGCGAATATGCTGGCGTTTTTCGAGCAGGCGGCAGAAATACGCGAAGCCTTTTTCCAGGGCGAGAATGGCCGGAAGCTAGCGCTCGCGTTTGATATTTCGGTTCTGCATCTGGACCCGGCGGTTACGCAGCTCAATATGAATTTTGACGGTCAGCAGGTGAATTATGCACACGGGCCGGTTTCATCAACGTCGGTCGTCTGGCCAACGTCACGCGCCGTATCAAAAACGACAATGAATGTGACCCCCAGGGCCGCGACGGGGAACTCGGCGCTGATGTTTAGCGGTCCATGGTCGCTTTTACGCTGGCTGGATAGCGCCCGCGATATTTCCTCAACCGACAATGATGAACTGATTTTACGTTATTCGCTGGACGCCAGACGTGCCGACCTCGAGGTCCAGGGGTTAACCTTCAAAGATCAGCTGGTTGTGGATATGTTGAAAGATTTTCGTTGTCCTGGCGAATATTAAATCCGAGGGGAAGATGTCTCTACGACTGTATTTACTTGGTGGTGAGTCGCGTGCCAGTCCGTTTGTCAGAATGAGAAAAAAACAGCGCCAGACGGAGGCTTTTATTTCTCAAAAAATTCTGACAAACATGGCGGCAGCAATGACAGACGAATATTTGTCTACGGCATATCCGTGGTGTTTTGTCATATCGTCCAGCACTGCACAGGATAAATATCATTATGTCGGGGCGTATAAAGTTCTTTGTAATGAACACGGTGAAAAAAGGCTTATTGGGATGTACAGCGCGGTCTCACACCAGTGGCTGAATAAGAACATGCAGGCTGAATTTCCGCTGACCTTCTGGATGAGTAGAATTTTAAATATGGTACAGGAAAAGGATTTTTCTGCCCGCAACACACCCTTGCTGCGGCAATGGCGCACGGCATTGCAGCGTGCCTATTCGCCATTTTGGGAGTCTTTTGCGCTGACGCCAGCCTGGCGTTTTAAAACGCGTTCGCAGGCCTTACTCAGGGAGGGATCACAGGAAGACTATTGCATCCGGAAAAGCGATGGAGTTGACGTTATGCCATGGAAAAACTGGCCTGACTGTCTGTTAAACGAGTCAGGAATATGGTTATGGCGGGAAAGTCGACACAGAAAAATATTGGATTCACAACGTATCAGGTGAATATATGTCACGTACTATAACATTAAGCAGTCCGGCGATGCCGTCGTTGCTGGGCGATACCGCTCTGGTCATCTCTAAGCTGGATGGCGAAGAAGCGCTGTCGTCCCTGTACTCCTATGTGATTACGGCTAAAACCCCGGCTAACCCGTTAATTCCCTGGCAGGCCGCGTCGAATGTCGATTTAAAAGCGTTAATCGGCAAAGAAATGACCGTCACCATTGAACTGGATGGCAACGGTCTGGGGGATATTTTTGCTATTGGTAAAGATACCCGGGAAATCTCAGGAATAGTGCAACGCGCCCGTTATATCGGACGCGATGGTAATCAGGCACTTTATGAGATTGTGATTCGCCCATGGCTACATCTGGCAGAACTGACCTCTGATTTCAAGATATTCCAGCAAAAAAGCGTGGTGGATATTATTGATGAGGTGTTAGGTGAATATAACTTCCCGTTAGAAAAAAGATTGTCGGGAAGTTATCCGCTGCTGGATTTCCAGGTTCAGTATGGTGAAACCGACTTCAATTTTATTGAACGGTTAATGGAAGAGTGGGGTATTTACTGGTTCTTTGAACATGCTGAACAGCACCACAAACTGATTTTGGTGGATAACGTCGGGGCGCATAAACGTTTCCCGAGTGAAGCCTATCACGTGATTCAGTATGCTGCCGATCGTCCAAAGATGGACCAGGAATATATCAGCCAGTTCCATTTCCAGGAGACGATTACCTCCGGGAAATGGGTCACCAATGATTATGATTTTACGAAATCACGCGCCGATATCATGGCGTTGGACAGCAAGCCGCGTAAAACCAGTTTCAACGATATGGAGATCTTCCACTGGCCTGGCGATTACGAGCAGCCCACTATTGGTGAGCAGCTGGCGCGGGTGCGCATGGAAGAGCGCGGGGCGCTCGGCTCACGCTGCGAAGGATCCGGCGAACTGCGCGGTATTGCCTGCGGGTGTGACTTTGAACTGGTGAATTATCCCGTCGAAAAAGCGAACCGCGAATACATGATTTTGCGAAGCCATCTGCTGGTGGAAGAGATTAATCAGGTGACCGGCGTGGATGAGTTCCGCTATCACTGCGATTTTACCGTTCAGCCAACCACCAAAATTTATCGCCACCCGATGACGGTGCCCAAGCCGAAAACCAGCGGACCGCAAACGGCTATCGTTGTGGGGCCTGATGGCGAAGAGATCTGGACCGACGAATACGGCCGCGTAAAAGTGCGTTTTTTGTGGGATCGCTACGGTAAAAACAGAGAGTCCGACTCCTGCTGGTTACGCGTGAGCCAGGCCTGGGCCGGCAATAACTTTGGCGGGATCTATATTCCCCGTATCGGTCATGAAGTGATTGTCGACTTTATTAACGGCGATCCAGACAGGCCGCTGATTATTGGCAGCCTGTACAACAACGTCACGATGCCGCCGTGGGATTTGCCGGTAAACGCCACGCAGAGCGGGCTGGTCAGCCGCACCGTGGGCGGAGGGCGCAGCAACTTTAACGGCATTCGCTTTGAAGATAAGCCCGGGCTTGAACAGTACTGGGAACAGGCCGAGCGCAATATGACGCGTCTAACCAAGCAAAACGAGGATCAGACGATTGGCATGAACTCCAACGTGAATGTCGGCCTGTCGCGAAACCTGTTTGTTGGCGCGAACTATATGTCGGATGTGATCGGCAACAGTAGCGCAATGATCGGCGGCGCGCTGGCCATTCAGGTGGGAGGAGGCCAGACCGATAACGTGGCGCTGGCGAAAGGAATTAACGTCGGCGGTGCGTTTATGACGACCGTAGGCGGCTACCACTCTTTGTCCGTTGGCGGTGCTCATCAGGTCAACGTGGGGGGTTATCACTCTCTGGCGGTCGGCGGAGCAAGCACCACCGTTGCGGGAGGGGCGATGACGCTCACTGCGGGCGGCGAGCTGGTGATCTCGGCGAAGAAGATCAAAATCGTCGGTTCCGATCAGGTCATTATTCAGGGTGGCACGGTCGAGCTTAACCCTGGCGACTGCTGCGATAACTGCGGCGGTGGCGGCGGGGGAGGTGGCGGCGGCGGAATGATTGGTCTGCCGGGCCTCCCTGCGATTTCAGCGCTGTTTGGCGTTGTGCTTCCGTTACCGCCACTGCCGACGCCAACGCCAACGATTCCACCTACGGACACGCCGACGCAATCCCCGACGGAGACCCCAACGGAATCCCCGACGGAAACGCCAACGGAATCCCCGACGGAAACGCCAACGGAATCTCCGACGGAGACACCAACGGAATCTCCGACGGAGACACCAACGGAGACCCCGACGGAAACCCCAACGGAAACGCCAACGGAGACCCCGACGGAAACGCCGACGGAGACCCCAACGGAAACCCCGACGGAGACGCCAACGGAGACCCCGACGGAAACCCCAACGGAAACGCCGACGGAGACTCCGACGGAAACGCCAACGGAGACTCCGACGGAAACGCCAACGGAGACAGGCAGCGCAACGCCTGAACCCTAATGTGCATCTGGCGACGAATACATTTCGTCGTCACCCACTAATTTCAAAGGAGAGTGAAATATGCAAAACGCAGCACGTGTCGGAGATGCTACCGCTCACGGTGGCGCCTTATGTTCCGGGTCGGGCGATGTCTACGTTAACGGCATTCCCGCCGCGATGGTGGGCGTCAGTATCGCGCCATGCGCGCTGTTACATGGTGCCGCACCCGTGGCAGTCGGATCAGGATCGGTCTTTATCAACGGCGTTCCGGCCGCCAGACTGGGCGATGTCACCGGGTGCGGGGCGGCTGTCATAACGGGCTCTGGCGATGTCTATATCGGTTAACGAGATGAAGTTCCGTTTTCAATGGCCCACATCGCGCCAGCCCGTGTCGCTGCAGGAAGGTATTACGGCGGATCGGGCCATCGCGTTAGAGGTAAGCAGTGGGGTCTTTGGACCCCACAGCCAGGTGCCGGAGGGGCAAGATGCGGTGGCTTTTTACTGGCATTTAACCCGTCCGGTCATGCGGAACTTTTGCGTTAACGCCATCTGTTTGCTGGATGGCGTAGAGCTTTGCTATGGCGAGAGCCAACCCCTGCGCGTCGGCAGCTATCTTCAGGCAGGACACTTCAGGCTTGAGATGGTCACGGACGACGACGACGCGCTAGCGCATCAGGAATTGTTGCCGTTTATCGGTGCGGATAATACATGGCAGGCAACGGACAAGATCCCCGAAGTAGAAGAGATTTTGCCGAACGGCGGCAGTTATATAAATGACTTACATTATTTCAATAACGTTATCGCGCAACGAAACAGTGATGATGTATTGAAAATGCTTGAAATCGAGTACAAACGGTTCCTTATCTGGCAAGAGCAGGGACGCCAGTATTACGATAACGTCAGCAACGAAGCCGCCTATCTCATTAAAACTGATAATCAGTTTGACCGCGTAAAAGAATGTCTTAAAGAAAAGACCTTAACGGAATGTATTGTCGACAGAACTTTTCTGATGGAAAAGGTCTGGCCCGATTTTGAAAGCAGCGGCATCGCGGACGATATTTTTGCCGAAGAAGAAAAAATCGATTTACTCAAATCTCTGTCACCCGACCCGATCGTGGCGAAAGGAATGAATCAGGTACCCGAACTGGTGTTTCGTGATTTCCACAAAATTGGCCTCGATTCTCACTATTAATAACAGGAGTTACTATCATGCAGGATATTACGACATTAACTGAAACACTGAAAACCTCTTCTCTGAACAATTTACTGGAGCAGGTACTCTCGCAGGTGAAGGCATCGCCAGACGATCTCAAAGCCCGGGAAGTGCTGTTTAAATTGTATTGCGTCGATGGCGCGTGGGATAGCGCATTACTGCAGCTGCAGACATTATCGCTACTTGATGAGGAAATGAAAAAACAGTGTGAGTTATATAAAAATCTCGTCTTTAGTGAAATGCAGCGCACGCAGGTTTTATCCGGCGAGCGTCTGGCCGCAACATTACAGGGTGATATGCCGCAGTGGATGGCGAAACTACACGAGGCCAACGGACAATATTGCCAGGGCAATATGGCGCTATCAGATATCACGCGATCTGAAGCCTTTGAACTTGCTCCGGAAAGCCGTGGTAAAAGTGATACCCTGGGCGAATTTACCTGGATTGCAGACAGTGACGGGCGTCTCGGGCCTGTGTGCGAGTTTATTTGCGCCGGTGGATATCGTTGGCTGCCGTTCTCTGAAGTCCAGCAACTGCGTATTTCAAAACCGAAAGATCTGATCGACCTTCTCTGGACACAAGCTTCCGTTAACGTCGCGGGGGAGGAGTATTTTGGCTTCATTCCGGCGCGCTACCCGATTATGGCGGATGATGGCCAGGACTATAAGCTGGGGTCAAAGACAGAGTGGTCGATGCTGTCCGATCTGCTCATTCTCGGCCATGGCCGTAAGGTACTGATTACCGACAGCTGTGAGCATTCGATCATGGAGGTGGGTGAGATTGTATTCGAATAAGTCCTTTACCAGAGAAGGCCGCTATCTTCCTACACTTCTTGAGCGGTTACAGGATGACGAACCTAAAAGCCCACACGATCGCGCCAGACCTGTCGATGTTAAAACGATACGTCAGCTGGTTCAAAAAGATATTGCTGATTTAATTAATCATACAAATATCGAGGATACGCTCAACGAGCAACGCTATAAAGCAGTAACGGAATCGGTGCTTAATTATGGTATTCCGGCGCTGATCGGCAGGCATGAAAATCGTAATAACTGGCAGGTTATCGAGCAGGCTATTCGTAAGGCTATCATACGTTTCGAACCGCGTATTATCCCTGAAACACTGCTGGTGCGTTCATTGCAGGAAAAGGAACAGATGACGAGACATGCCGTTATTGCTTTTGAGATTAGAGGTCTAATTGACTGGCAGCCCCACCCGGTAGATTTGTGTATGAATGGCCGTTATGACATGGAGTCAGAAAAGGTGGATTTGAAACTTCTTTAATTAATGTGAATTTATATTAAATAGAGAAATTTACCCTATAAATTAAGATCTTTCCTTGGGCAATTTTCTTGGTGAATTATCCTAAAATGTTTGATAGCCATTACCAAGAGAGAGGTTTTTGAATAATATCGAGGTGAGCTTTGTCTTAATTTGTAAAGTTCCTGGAGATCTGTTCCCGCTAGCGAATGCAGTTTATTGCATTTATTGTTTATCTTGCTGTTTCCGGAGATAACTTGCCTTAAAGGGAATGCAACACATGGGTGTGGAATATGTTGAATATATTGTTGATGGATTCTAACTATTATCGTGGGTTAGGGGTAAAATCCTTAATTTTGAGTCAAATGCCAAACGAACGTCTGAATGATGCGCGTTTTGCATTATCAACAGATGAAATGAGTAAGGATGACGCTAATATCATCTTCTATGATGATTTTGTAACGATTAATGTTTTGAACAGGAAGAAAATTCGTAGTAATAGCGACCGCTGGCTTAAAGATACCAGGGAGCCAGAAAAGCTCACGTTGCATGTTCCGTTTTTGGCCCGCAATCAAACGCTCAATGACGTATCGATGAAGATCGGTAAAATTCTGGCGATCGCGACTGCGGACTATCATGTTCATTTCAATAAGAAAGATGCTTACTGGAGTTTTGGACTGAAGAAATACGCACAGCTCTCTGATGCGGAAACCGATGTCATGCTCTTAATTGGCAGGGGTTACAACAGCGGCGATATCTCACGAATGTTGAATCGCTCACGAAAGACAATCAGCACCCATTATCGTAACGCCAGTCGTAAAATGGGCGCCTCAAATCAGGCCGAGTTTTATCGTTACGCTTCGTTCGTCGCCAGATGCGGGTGTAATGAAAGAAACACGCTGTGTTTATAAATGGATTAGTGAAAGGCAACATTATGGATAATTATCACACCAGTCAGGGTGAGTGGCATCGTTTACTCTGTGCGTTACCGATCTATCTTTTTGTAAGTAATTCTGTTTGCGCCGCAAATAGTAACACTATTGTCGTTGATGGAGGAAAACTCCATTTCGAAAATCTGACGCTTGTAAATGACACAAGCGGTGCCTTTATTATCCAGGCAAAAAACGGCGCGGAATTTAACGGCAGCCAGCTTTTTCTCACCAGCAGCGGAACGCGCGGCGGCGGGGCGTGGATAGACGATAGCGTTTTCACCGGCGACAATCTGGAGATTAATGTTAGCGGTAACGCTGCCAGCGGCATTTATCTTGCGAACAATAGCTCTGCCACCCTTTCTGATATCACGATCGCCGCTCAAAATAACGCGATGGGGCTAAATCTGGACGGGACCTGGTCAACGCAAGGCTTCGCTACCGCGCAGCTTAGCGACAGCGCCATTGCCACCGAAAGCGGCGACGCCATCAAGGTTATGGCGGGTGATTTAACGTTGACCAATACCACCGCCACAACGACCGGCGACAGTAGCTATGCGGTGAATGCCAATCAGGCCGCAACAGTAAACATTGATGGAGGCCGGTACGCAACGCAGGGTAAATACAGCGATGCGGTGTGGGTCGTCAGCAGTGACTCCTCCGTCAATATAAACGACGCCACCCTTTCTACCGCAGGCGATCGCGCAATCGCGCTGAATGCGCAGAATGGATCGGCAACCATTACCAACAGTACCCTTGAGACCGAGGGGCTTAACGCCTATGCGCTGTATAGCGGAAGGCAGCAGCTCACGGGCGATAAGCTGACCATTACTACCCAGGGTACCGGCGGGGCCGGCCTGTTTGCCGCAACCGGTGGGAAGGGAACCTTAACCAACAGCGATATCACCACGCACGGTGAACTTGCGGCAGGGCTACTGGCCTACCCGGGTTCGGCTATTACCGCCGATAACGTGCGCATAGAGACCACCGGCAAACAAGGCTTTGGGCTATGGAGCCGCGCAGGGCAGTTGGATATCAGCAACAGCACGATCGTAACGTCTGGCGATGCGGCAGCCGGGCTGTATGTGAATGGTTACTCCACCACGCTCAGCAATAACGTGTCGCTGAATAATGTGACGTTGCAAAGCGCGCAGGCGCAGGCGATTAATGCTGACACCACGACGCTGGCGCTGACGGTAAACGACTCTACGCTCAGCGGCGGCAACGGTCAGGTGATGAACGTGAGCCATTATGAGGATGCAGCTGATCCTGCTAACAACCTCTACAGCACCGTGACCTTAACGGCGGCTAACAGCCAGTTGAATGGCGACATTACCTCCTCGGACGTTGCCAACAGCGTGGCGGTTGACCTGACGTCAGCCTCGGTGCTGAACGGCGCAGTCGATAACGCAACGTCGCTGGCGCTGGATAATACCAGCCGCTGGAACATGAGCGGCAGTTCGGTTGTCGGCCAGTTGACCAACAACGGCACCATCGCCTTCTCTGCGGGTAACGCGGTGGACACTCTGACGGTGACCGGGGATTATGCCGGCAACGGCGGGACGCTGATGTTTAACAGCGTGCTGGGGGATGACAGCTCGCCGAGTAATAAACTGATCGTCGGCGGTGACGTGCTGGCGGGGACGACCTATGTCGCTATCAATAACCTGGGCGGGCACGGTGCGCAAACCGTTGAAGGCATTGAGATTGTTGACGTTGG
Source organism: Enterobacter cancerogenus (assembly GCF_019047785.1). Lineage (NCBI taxonomy): Bacteria > Pseudomonadati > Pseudomonadota > Gammaproteobacteria > Enterobacterales > Enterobacteriaceae > Enterobacter > Enterobacter cancerogenus. Next base: position 3,516,644 of record NZ_CP077290.1, read on the forward strand.
CGGACGCTCTTACGGCAATTTCGTGCAGTCGGGCCGTATTGTGGCGGGCGCATATGATTACTCCCTCCTGCAAAAGGGCGAAAACTGGTATCTGACCAGCCAGGCGACACCGGTTGATCCGGAGCCAGAACCTACTCCAGAACCTACGCCAGCCCCTGAACCTGGTCCGAACCCCGATCCCACTCCCGCGCCTGAGCCGGGTCCGAAACCTGAACCTACGCCGGATCCGCAACGAAAAACGCCGGTGATTCGTCCGGAAGCGGGCAGTTACACCGCCAATATCGCCGCAGCCAATACCCTGTTTGCAATGAGTCTGCACGACCGACTGGGAGAGCCTGGGTTTGTGGATGCCTTGTCGGCACAGCCTGAAGTCACCAGCCTGTGGCTGCGTCAGGTCGGCGGCCATAACGGCTGGCATGACGGTAGCGGTCAGCTGACAACCCAGAGTAATCGCTATGTGGCGCAGATGGGCGGCGACGTGGCGCGCTGGAGTCGGGATGGCGTCGATCGCTGGCATGTCGGCTTTATGGCGGGCTACGGTAATAACCACAGTTCGACGCGCAGCGTAATGAGTGGCTACCGCGCCAGCGGTTCCGTGGAGGGGTATAGCATAGGGGGTTACGCCACCTGGTATGCCAATGCCCCGGCGTCACAGGGCGCCTGGGTGGACAGCTGGTTGCTGTACAACTGGTTTACTAACAGCGTTGAGGGTAAAGAATTAGCGAGTGAATCGTACAAATCCCGGGGGTTCACCGCGTCGCTGGAGGCGGGTTATACGCAGAAACTCGGTGAATTCACGGGGAGCCAGGGGACGCTGAACGAATGGTTCATCCAGCCTCAGGCGCAGGCGATATGGATGGGGGTAAAAGCCGATGATTTCCATGAGGCAAACGGCACCCGCATTCAAAGCGAAGGCGACGGGAATATCCGCACCAGGCTGGGCATTCGTACTTTCCTGAAAAGCCACCATGCGATGGATAACGATAAGGAACGCGTATTCCAGCCTTACGTTGAGCTTAACTGGATCCATAACACCCGTGACTTTGGCACGAAGATGGATGATGTGAGCGTTTACCAGGCGGGTGCGCGGAATCTGGGCGAAATCAAAACAGGCGTTGAAGGGCAGATCAACCCGCGGCTGAACACCTGGGGAAATATCGGCGTCCAGGTGGGTGATAAAGGCTATCACGATGCTGCGGCCATGGTTGGCCTCAAATATCATTTTTAACACCCCTTAAGCCACTGCCCCGGTCGCGCAGATCGCCACCGGGGCAGAATGTCAGGAGGAAGCTATTTTCCACTTTTCATGGAGAGACAATGCAGATCTTTTCTGGGGATTCATTTTTCGTGATTGGCCTTAAGGCCCTATCCATTAATCTTAATATTCCTGAACCTGAGAGCCTGATCATATTTGATACCGGGCAAGACTATATTTATGTGCTTGATGACAATGAGATCAAGCATCTTATCTATTCCGATCCGGTATCTGCTTTTATCCTCTGTCGACGTTCATTAATAAATCGAACGGCAGGGGTCAACATTTTCAGCATGCTATTAAGCGGATGGCGTTTCGGCTGCGCGAAGCAACGACATCCAAAGGAAATGACCACCAGAGAAGCGCTGATAATAAGGATGATCTGTTTAGGGATCAGCCAAAAGCATATTGCAATGAAATTGCACGTCAGCGAAAAAACGGTGAGTACCCATAAGTTAAACGCACTGCATAAGCTCAAAATTAAAAACGTCGCGATTTTTTTTAACGAGTATGCGGCCTGGTATCGTTTATGGATGCAGTATATGAACACGCAGCAGAGGGACACCCTACACGCGCAAACTCAGGGTAAACAGGCGTAAGGACAGACCGAGGCGTGAGGCTGCGGGCACCCTGCCAGAAACGACAGGGGAGACAAACCGGGAGAGCACAGGAGCAGGTTGAGGCTATGTGTTTTGGCGGGCTCAGAATGCAAAAACGGACCTCCGTGGAGGTCCGTTCTTATGAATGAGTGGTGCCCGGACTCGGAATCGAACCAAGGACACGGGGATTTTCAATCCCCTGCTCTACCGACTGAGCTATCCGGGCAACGGGGCGCATTAAACCCGATTCACTTCCCGCCGTCAACGAATTTTGTGGTTTTCGTTGCAGACTGCGCACTCTCTCACCACTTCGTCGTCATCTTAAGCGAAAAAGTGTGTCCACAGCGCTGAAAGCGGCATGGCGATCAGCAGGGCGGGGAGCATATTGACCACCGCAAACATTTTGATGCCGCAGATGCGCAGCCCTGTCGCCAGCAGCAGCAGGCCGCCGACGGCGGTAAAGTCTGCCATCATCGCTGGCGTGGTGAGCGGCAGGATCAGCGTGGCGCAGGTGGCAAGCGCCAGCTGAACGAGCAGCATCGGCACGCAAATCGCCGCGACGGCGATGCCGAGCGTGGTGGCGAAAATGGTGGCGGTGAAGAAATCGAGAAACGCCTTCGCAATCAAAATACTCGGATCGCCGGTCATCCCTTCCTGCATCGAACCGAAAATTCCGGTGCCGCTGGCGCAAAACAGAATAATGATGGCGACATAGTTTTGGATAAACGTCTCGTGTGAGCCGCTCTTCGCCTTGCCCGGCCGGGCAATCAGGTTTTTGGCTTTGCTGACCGCGCTATTGATCCCTTTTTCGAGATAACAAAACTCACCAATCAGCGCGCCGAGCAGGGTGGCCAGCACCATGACCGGCAGGTTGGCGCATTTCACCACCAGCAGGATCCCGATACCCAGCGACGCCAGACCAAAAATGGAGGGCATAGAGACGCGAATACGTTCCGGCAATCGCTGACTTAATACGGCGCCAAGAACGCCCCCCAGTAATACGGCGCTGGCATTGATAAAAGGGCCAATGACCACGGTAAGCTCCTGTTATTTAATCATTCATTGTGCATCAGTATGGCATGAAGACGCCATTCTCTGCCTGATTTTGAATGAGATCGTGCATAATGATGCTGTCGGTTGGCGAAGAGGTGCTTCGCCCGGCACCTCTTTCGGCAGAATGGGTATTCTGTCCGGGGCCATTTTCCCCCTGCAACGGGTATTTGCGTTTATGAAATCACTGAAAATTGCCGTCAGCCGCGAGCTGGTTTCCCTGGTCTCCACGCATCGCGAAAAGGTGACGCTGGATAACACCGATTTTACCGACGTGGCGGCAGTCGTTCTTACGGTCGCTGACAGTTGCAGCGGCATTCTCGCGCTGCTGAAACGCACCGGGTTCCAGCTACCGGTCTTTCTGTTCTCGCCGGAGCCTGTAGAGGTGCCTGACGGGGTGATGGCGGTGATGACGGGCAAAGCGCAGGAGTTCCTGGAACTGGAATCCGCCGCCTGTCGATATGAAGAAAACCTGCTGCCGCCCTTCTTTGACACGCTCAGCCAGTATGTGGCGATGGGAAACAGCACCTTTGCGTGCCCGGGGCATCAGCACGGGGCGTTTTTCAAAAAACACCCGGCCGGGCGGCAGTTCTTTGATTTCTTCGGTGAGAACGTCTTTCGGGCCGATATGTGCAACGCCGACGTAAAGCTCGGCGATCTGCTGATTCATGAAGGCTCCGCCAAACACGCGCAAAAGTTCGCGGCAAAAGTCTTTCATGCCGACAAAACCTATTTTGTTCTGAACGGCACCTCCGCCGCCAATAAAGTGGTGACCAATGCGCTGCTCACGCGCGGCGATCTGGTGCTGTTTGACCGCAACAACCATAAATCTAACCATCATGGCGCGCTGATCCAGGCGGGCGCGACGCCGGTTTATCTTGAGGCGGCGCGTAACCCGTTCGGTTTTATCGGGGGTATCGACGAGCACTGTTTTGACGAGGCGTATCTGCGTGACCAGATCCGCGAGGTCGCGGCGCAAAAGGCCGATCAGCCGCGACCGTTCCGTCTGGCCGTCATTCAGCTTGGCACCTATGATGGGACGATCTACAACGCGCGTCAGGTGATCGACAAGATCGGCCACCTGTGCGACTACATCCTGTTCGACTCTGCCTGGGTCGGTTACGAGCAGTTTATTCCGATGATGGCGGAAACGTCTCCGCTGTTACTGGAGCTCAACGAGAACGATCCGGGCATTTTCGTGACCCAGTCGGTGCATAAACAGCAGGCCGGGTTCTCGCAAACCTCGCAGATCCATAAAAAAGATAACCACATTCGCGGCCAGGCGCGGTTCTGCCCGCATAAGCGGCTCAATAACGCCTTTATGCTCCACGCCTCCACCAGCCCGTTTTATCCGCTGTTTGCCGCGCTGGACGTTAACGCCAAGATCCACGAGGGTGAGAGCGGGCGCAGGCTGTGGGCGGAATGCGTCGAGCTGGGCATCGAGGCGCGTAAGGCGATTATCGCCAACTGCCGTATGATCAGGCCGTTTATCCCGCCGGTAGTGGGTGGGCGTCCATGGCAGGATCACGCGACGCAGACCATCGCTCTCGAGCGCCACTTCTTCAGCTTTGAACCTGGCGCGAAATGGCATGGTTTTGACGGCTACGCCCGGGATCAATATTTTGTCGACCCGTGCAAACTGCTGCTGACCACCCCGGGGATCGATGCTGAAACCGGCGAGTACACGGACTTTGGCATTCCGGCGACCATCCTCGCGCACTACCTGCGCGAAAACGGCATCGTGCCGGAGAAGTGCGATCTTAACTCGATCCTGTTCCTGCTGACCCCGGCTGAAAGTGCTGAGAAGATGGCGCAGCTGGTGGCAATGCTGGGTCAGTTTGAGCAGCACATTGAAGACGACACCCCGCTGGCGGACGTGCTGCCGACCATTTACCAGAAGTACCCGGTGCGCTATCGCGACTACAGCATCCGCCAGCTGTGTCAGGAGATGCACGATCTCTACGTCAGCTTTAACGTCAAAGATCTGCAAAAGGCGATGTTCCGCAAGGAGAGTCTGCCGTCGGTGATGATGAACCCGCAGGATGCCAATCAGGAGTATATCCGCGGCAACGTCGAGCTGGTGCGCATTCGCGACGCCGGCGGGCGTATTGCCGCTGAGGGTGCGCTGCCGTATCCGCCGGGTGTGCTGTGCGTGGTGCCGGGTGAAGTCTGGGGTGGGGCGGTGCAGCGCTACTTCCTGGCGCTGGAAGAGGGCGTGAACATGCTGCCGGGCTTCTCGCCGGAGTTGCAGGGGGTCTACAGCGAAAAAGATGCGGACGGGATTAAGCGGCTGTATGGGTATGTGTTGAGGTAAACCCGTTGCCCGAACGTAGGCCCGGTAAGCTTGCGCCACCGTGCAAATCGCCGGGTGGCGCTAACGCTTACCCGGCCTACAAAACAGTCAGGCTTCTGCCCGTTTATACATCCTCCGCGGATGCCCAATCTTCCCGTACAACATCTCCACGCTCAAAAAACCTGCCTCCACGCAGTGCTCCAGATAGCGTCGGGTGGTGGTTTTACTCAGGCCGGTTTCACTCACCACGTCATCCACTGAAAAACAGTGTGCCGCTTTATCGTTGAACAGTGCCTGGACCCGCGCCAGCGTGTTCTCCTCAATCCCCTTACTGCCGTTATCCAGGCGGTAGTTCTTGGCCTGAAGCTGATAAAGCGAATCCACGTTCTGCTGGTCGACAATCTTCCAGACGCGCTGCTGCTCGGCAAACTGCACGAAGCGCTCAAGCGACTGGCTAAGCCGCTTCCAGGAGACCGGCTTGAGAATGTAATCAAACGCGCCGTTGCGGATCGCCTGGCTGCAGGTGTCCATATCGCTGGCGGCCGTGATAAAAATCACCGAGCAGTTGGCGCGGGTCAGCATGGGGTTGCCGATAAGCGTGATGCCCTTGCCGTCCGGCAGGTAGTTATCCAGCAGCATCAGCTGCGGACGCTTGCTCTCCAGCTGTACCTGCGCGTCCGCCAGCGACGAGGCAATGCCTACCAGCCTCAGGCGAGGATGCTTAGCGATAAGCTCCGCGTGCAGTTGCGCCAGTTCGTTCTCGTCTTCAACGATCAGTACGTCGATAAGTTCATGTTGCATAGTCAGTATCTTCCAGTTCCTGCGCGGGTCGCCGGGCGGTTCCTGTGGCGGGAATAAACAGCGAAAATATTGCGCCGCGCGGCGAATTATCAGCAACTTCAATGGTGCCGCCAGCCTGAGTGACATAGCTTTCGATCAGGTACAGGCCAATACCATGATCCCCACGCGTTTTGGTGGTAATGCCGCGCTCAAATATCTGGTCGCGGATCTCCGGTTTGATGCCAACCCCCTGGTCGGCCACTTCAATAATCAGCTCGCGCTCGTTTAGCGTAATCAGCACTTCAACCGGCTCATGCGGCAGCGGGGCGCGCTGCGTCGCCTCAATGGCGTTATCCAGCAGATTGCCGATGATTGATATCAGCTCCTCCTCAAGCAGCGGCAGGAATGGTTTATCGATCCGACAGGCCGGGTCGAACGACAGCGCTACGCCCTTTTCGCGCGCCCGCGCGGCTTTGCCTAACAGCAGGCCGCACAGCGTCGGCGAGCTAAAGCGTGAGGAGATAAAGTCCAGCAGCTCCTGGGCGTGTTCCGATTGCGCCTGGATGTAGTCAATCGCCTCGCCGTAGCGGCCCATGTGCAGCAGGCCGGAAAGCGTCGTCATGCGGTTCAACTGCTCATGACGCATGATGCGCAGGTTATCGACATAGCGCTTCACCTGGCTGAGCTGGGCGCTAAGCGAGTCGATTTCATTGCGATCGCGAAAGGTTATCACCCAACCCTGGAGTGAGTCTTCCAGCATAATGCGCACCCGGCTGGCGATCACCGTGAGATCGTTAAAGCGGCAAATCTCATCATGGGTATCTTTCGCCAGCATCGTCTGCGCCGCGAAAAACGGGACGGGGTCGATCACCTGGTTGATCGGTTTCCCCCGCAGCGCGCGGGCGGGCTGGCTCAGCCCCAGCAGTTTTCGCGCGGCCTGGTTGATCACCTCAATGCGCAGGTTGCTGTCGATGGCAATCACCCCTTCGTAAATGGACTCCATCATCGCTTTTTGCTGGCGCACCAGCAGGCCGATTTCGCGCGGCTCCAGAGAGAAAATCTGCTTTTTAATGCTGCGGGTAAAGAACCACGAGAAGATAAACAGGGCAATCAGCAGCAGCACGGCAGCGATCAGAATGTTAATCACTTTGTTGACGGTGATGGTATCGAGATAGCTGGTGAGATAGCCCACCGACACAATCCCCACCACGCGGCCCGCGTCGTTAAAAATGGGCGCTTTACTGCGCAGCGAAATCCCGAGACCGCCCTTGCGAATGGTGGTGGTGCTTTTGCCGCGCAGCACCTCTTCGTTGTCGCCGCCGACCAGCGTTTTGCCGACCCGGTCCGCAAATACCGAGTGGAAAAGATGCAGCCCTTTATCGTCACCGATGACAATAAAACTGGCGTCGCTGTGCGCGGCTATTTTTTTCATGAACTCTTGAATGCCGCGGATATCTTTCTCTGCGACCTCCTGACGTAAGCTCGGAATAAGCGCGATCTCTTCCGCCTGTATTCTGGCGCGCATACTCATTTCCTGATAAAGCTGCCTGCCCACGTCCACATAATAATATCCCCCCAGCAGGGCAAATAGCACCGAGAAAAAGGCGACCAGGGAAATAAACAGCTTTATCTGGAAGGAGACTTTCATCATTATCACGCAGCGCATCAATGGAAAAAAGGAATATAACATCTTTTCCCCTGCTGGCGCGGGGTTTGCCTGAAACTTGTGATCCTTTGCACAGCGCTGGTGGTCCGGTAAATCCGATAATTAAGGTTTATCTTAATGGTGCGATATTGCGTGTCGCTTACAGGTTTAATCGGCAATAAAAACCATAAAAACCACGCCAATAAATAAGGTGTGAATCACATTAAATAATAGAAACCATAAAAACCATAGCGGCCATAAAAACTTCGCTTTTAATATGCCATTCCTCACATAAAGTAAGCCTTTGTGACTCTAAGCTCAACGGACAAAATAACGAAGGGGCTTATTATGAGCACAACTGACAATTCATTCTCTGTTACCCACGACCCGATTGATATTCAACGGCCTTCGCTCAAAGAGCGCTGGTGGCATATTATGGATACCTGGAAAGTCGGGATTATTCCGCTGCCGCTGTTTGTGCTGGCGGGCGTGCTGATCGCCATTGACTGCCTGGGCGGCAAGCTGCCGAGCGATATCGTGGTGATGGTCGCCACGCTGGCATTCTTCGGCTTTGCCTGCGGCGAGTTTGGCAAACGTCTGCCGATTGTCGGCAAACTGGGCGCGGCGGCGATATGCGCCACTTTTATCCCGTCAGCGCTGGTCTACTACGGTCTGCTGCCGGACGTGGTGGTTGAATCCACCACCAAATTCTACAAATCCACCAACATTCTCTACCTCTACATCTGCTGCATCATTGTCGGCAGCATCATGAGCATGAACCGCACGGTGCTGATTCAGGGCTTTCTGCGCATCTTCTTCCCGATGCTGTGCGGGGAAATCGTCGGCATGATTGTCGGGATGGGCGTCGGTCTGGCGCTGGGCCTGGAGCCGTTCCAGATCTTCTTCTTTATCATTCTGCCGATCATGGCGGGCGGCGTGGGGGAAGGGGCGATCCCGCTCTCCATTGGCTATGCCACCCTGCTGCATATGGATCAGGGCGTGGCGCTTGGTCGCGTGCTGCCGATGGTGATGCTCGGCGGCCTGACCGCCATCATCATCTCCGGCTGCCTGAACCAGCTCGGGAAACGCTACCCGCACCTGACCGGTGAAGGCCAGCTGATGCCAAACCGCGCCAACGCCGATACTACCGTTTCGCAGCCTGCGTTCTCCGGTAAAGCGGATGTCACCACCATAGCCTCCGGCGCGCTGCTGGCGGTGCTGCTCTATATGCTCGGTATGCTCGGCCACAAGCTGATTGGCCTGCCTGCGCCGGTTGGCATGTTGTTTATGGCGGTGCTGGTGAAGCTCTGCAATGGCGCGTCGCCGCGCATTCTTGAAGGCTCGCAGGTGGTCTACAAATTCTTCCAGACGTCAGTAACGTATCCCATCCTCTTTGCCGTCGGCGTGGCGATCACCCCGTGGCACGAACTGGTTGCGGCATTCACCCTCAGCAACCTGCTGGTGATCGTCAGCACCGTCTCCGCGCTGGTGGCGACCGGGTTCTTCGTCGGCAAAAAGATTGGTATGCATCCGATTGATGTCGCCATCGTCTCCTGCTGTCAGAGCGGGCAGGGCGGGACCGGCGACGTGGCGATTCTGACCGCAGGCAACCGCATGAGCCTGATGCCCTTCGCCCAGATTGCTACCCGTATCGGTGGGGCGATTAACGTCTCCGTCTCTCTGCTGATACTGGGCAACTTCCTCGTTTAAGTCTTCAGGAAAAAACAATGAAACTCGCAAGCTTTTTATATCAGGGTAAACGCAGCTACGGCATTGTCCAGGCCGACGGCATCATTGATTTAGGCCGCCGTCTGGGCGATCGCTACGCCGACCTCAAGGCGCTATTGCAGGGAAACGGGCTGGCGCAGGCTACCCGGTACCTTAACGATGCGGTCGATGTCCCGATGAGCGCCATCACCTTTTTACCGGTGATTGAGCAGCCGGAAAAAATCCTCTGCGTCGGCATGAACTACGCTGACAAGCGCAAGGAGTTTGACCAGCACAACCCGGCACCGACGCTATTTGTGCGCTTCCCGGACTCGCAGACCGGCCACAACGCGCCGGTGATCAAACCGCGCCACTCCCGCGAATTCGACTATGAGGGCGAGCTGGCGGTGATCGTCGGGAAAGGCGGGGAGAACATCAGCCGCGACGACGCCCTGCGCCACGTGGCGGGCTACAGCTGCTACATGGACGGCTCCGCCCGCGACTGGCAGCACACCTGGTTCACCGCCGGGAAAAACTGGCGTCAGACCGGGGCGTTTGGCCCGTGGATGGCGACGGCGGATGAGATCCCGGACCCGCACCAGCTGGCGATCCGCACCTGGCTGAATGGCCGCATGGTGCAGGAGGACAACACCAGCAGCATGATCCATAAGGTTGCGGAGCTGATCGAGTACATCAGCACCTTCACCCGCCTCAGCCCGGGGGATGTGATCATCACCGGATCGCCGGGCGGCGTAGGGAAAAAGCGCAACCCGCCGCTGTTTATGAAAGAGGGGGATCGCATTGAGGTGGAGATCGAACACATCGGTCATCTGAGCAACGTGATCGTCGAAGCGCCTGCCGTCGGGCTTGCGGCAGCACACTGAGTAAGGCGGCAGCATGCACTCTCACCCCATTGATTTTCGCCACACCGTTGTGGCGAAACATCCGGAGCGGTTAAGCCAGATCCGCTACCTGCTGGCGGACAGCGGACTCGGGCTGGACAACGACATCACGCTGTTCGTCGAGGCCTGGTCCGGCACGCAGCTGGTGGGTTGCGCCGGGCTGGCCGCCAACGTCATTAAATGCGTGGCGGTTAACGAGCAGCTGCGCGGGGAAAACCTCAGCGCCCGGCTGCTGGCGGAAGTCGAGAATGCGGCGCTTGAACGCGGCCATTTTCACCTCTTCCTCTGCACCCGGCCATGCAACACGGAGCGCTTTGCCCGCAGCGGCTTCTGGCCGATTGCCCGGAGCGGGAATAACGCGGTACTGATGGAGAACACCCCGCAGGGGATCGCCCGCTACTGCCGCTCCCTTGGCGCGACGCGCAGAGCCGGAAAAAAGACGGGCGCGATCGTGATGAACGCCAATCCGTTCACGCTGGGCCACCGGCATCTGGTGGAGCAGGCGGCGGGGCAGTGCGACACGCTGCACCTGTTTGTGGTGCGCGAAGATGCGTCGTTTTTCCCGTTCAGCGCGCGGCTTGAGATGGTGCGTGCCGGCGTGGCGCATCTGCCGAACGTGGTGGTACACGAAGGCTCGCAGTACATCATCTCCCGGGCCACTTTTCCGGCTTACTTTCTGAAGGAGAGCGGCAAGGTGCAGCAGGCGTGGAGCGAAATCGACGTGCTGATCTTTCGGGACTTTATTGCCCCGGCGCTGGGGATCACCCATCGCTTTATCGGCTCCGAGCCGTTTTGCGATATCACCCGTCAGTACAACCAGACGCTGCACGACCTGCTTGCCTCGCACATTGAGGTGGTGGAGATGCCGCGCATAAAAGCGGCCGGTAATGCCATTTCGGCCTCGGAAGTGCGCCGTTTACTCAAGACACAGCAGTTTTCCCGGATCCGGGAGATTGTCCCGGACTCCACCTTCACGCACCTCGAAACGCATTATCGCGAGCGTGCGGAAGTGGCATAACGATCAGGAAACGAAAATGAAAATTGTAAGGGAGGCGCTGGCCGGTACGCAGGAGTCCAGCGACCTGATGGTGAAAATCGCCCCCGCCAACGGCGAGCTGGAGATTGTCATCCACAGTGAAGTGATTAAGCAGTTTGGCGAGCAGATCCGCCAGGTGGTCAACGAGACATTGCGCGCCTTGAACGTGCGCCAGGGGTTGATCATGATTGAAGACAAAGGGGCGCTGGACTGTGTGATCCGCGCCCGGCTGCAAAGCGCGCTTCTGCGCGCCGCCGATGAGCAGGCAATCCACTGGGAGGCGCTGAAATGAGCAAACTCCGCCGCAGTATGCTGTTCCTGCCCGGCGCCAACGCCGCCATGCTCTCCACCGCGTTTATCTACCGACCGGACTCCATCATGTTCGATCTGGAAGACGCGGTGGCCCTGCGCGAGAAAGACACCGCGCGCATGCTGGTGTTCCATGCCCTGCAACACCCGATGTATCAGGATATCGAAACCGTGGTGCGCATTAACCCGCTGAGTACGCCGTTTGGCCTGCTGGATCTGGAGGCCGCCGTGCGGGCCGGGGTGGACGTGATCCGCCTGCCGAAAACCGACACCCCTGAAGATGTGTATGAACTGGAAGGCCACCTTGAGCGCATCGAGCGTGAGTGCGGACGTGCGCCAGGTTCCACCCGCGTGATGGCGGCGATTGAATCGGCGGTTGGCGTGATCAACGCCGTGGCGATTGCCCGCAGCTCGCCGCGATTAATCGGCATCGCGCTGGCGGCCTTCGACTACGTGATGGACATGCAGACCGAGCGCGGTGACGGCACCGAGCTGTTCTACGCCCGCTGTGCGGTGCTGCACGCGGCTCGCGCCGCCGGTATCGACGCTTTCGACGTGGTCTGGTCAGACGTTAATGACGAAGCGGGCTTCCTGCGCGAGGTCGAACTGATCCGCAAGATGGGCTTTAACGGTAAATCGCTGATCAACCCGCGCCAGATTGACCTGCTGCATAACGCCTACGCGCCAACCCCACAGGAGGTAGAGCACGCGAAGCGGGTGATTGAAGCCGCGCAGGAGGGCGAGCGTAACGGCCTGGGCGTGGTCTCGCTCAACGGCAAAATGGTCGATGCCCCGATTATTCACCATGCGCAGGTCGTGCTGGAACGCGCGGCGGCTTCCGGCGTGCGTCGGTAAGGATGACAGAATGAATCAGACAGAACTTCTCCATGTGAATTTCCCCCATCTGCGGGATCTTCAACCCTTTGATACCGCCCACAGCGCGACGCCGTGGCTGGCGGACGCTGACGCGAAGCACAACCGCAAACTGTGCGCCTCCCTCGAAGAGGCAGTGATGCGCAGCGGCCTGCAGGACGGTATGACGATCTCCTTCCACCACGCGTTTCGTGAAGGGGACCGGGTGATCAATAGCGTCGTGGCGCTGCTGGCGCGGATGGGTTTCAAAAATCTGACCCTGGCCTCCAGCTCGCTGATGACCTGCAACGACGCGCTGATTGAGCATATAAAGAGCGGCGTGATCACCCGGATTTACACCTCCGGGATGCGCGGCAGGCTGGCAGAGGCCATCTCCCACGGACTGATGGATGAGCCGGTGCAAATCCACTCCCACGGCGGGCGCGTGAAGCTGCTCCAGGACGGCGAGCTGAACATCGACGTGGCGTTTCTTGGCGTGCCGTGCAGCGATGCGTTTGGCAATGCCAACGGTACGCACGGCACCTCCTGCTGCGGCTCGCTGGGCTACGCGATGGTGGATGCGCATTATGCCCGCAAGGTGGTACTGCTGACCGAAGCGCTGGTGCCGTTCCCCAATATGCCCGCCAGCATCGTGCAGGATCGGGTGGACTATATCGTGCAGGTCGAGAGCGTCGGCGATCCGGCAAAAATTAGCGTTGGCGCGGCGCGCGTTACCAGCAACCCGCGCGAGCTGATGATCGCCCGCTATGCGGCGGACGTGATTGAACACTCCGGCTACTTCAGGCCGGGCTTCTCGATGCAGACCGGCTCCGGCGCGGCCGCTACAGCCTGCACGCGCTTTATGGAGGAGAAGATGGAGCGCAGCGGCGTGACGGCGCGCTTCGCCCTCGGCGGGATCACCGGCAGCCTGGTGGACCTGCATGAAAAGGGGCTTATCGACACGCTGCTCGACACCCAGTGCTTTGACGGACAGGCGGCGGCCTCGCTGGCGCGCAATCCGAAACACGTTGAGATCTCCACTAACGTCTACGCCAACCCCGGCAGCAAGGCGGCAAGCTGCGACCAGCTCGACGTGGTGATCCTCAGCGCCCTGGAAATTGACGTTGAGTTTAACGTCAACGTTATCACCGGCTCCGACGGCGTGATGCGCGGCGCATCCGGCGGGCACTGCGACGTGGCTGCGGCAGCCAACCTGACCATCGTGGTCGCGCCATTGCTGCGTAGCCGTATTCCCACGGTGGTGAAGCGCGTCACTACCCGCCTCACGCCGGGGGAGAGCATCGACGTGCTGGTGACCGATCACGGCATCGCGGTGAACCCGGCCCGCCCGGAAATCCGCGAGCGCCTGCTGGCGGCGGGGCTGAAGATTGTGGATATCGATGCCCTGTACGCGCGGGCGATTTCCCTGACCGGCGTGCCAAAGCCCATTGCATTTACCGACAAAATTGTTGGGGTGATCCGCTATCGCGACGGCAGCGTGATCGACACCGTAAGACAGGTTAAGGAGTGAATATGACGACAGCGACACCCGTGCGCGCGGGTGTCGGCCTGGACGAGGTGCTGGCGGCGAAAGAGCGCCGTGCAGCACGCCAGGCTGACATGCTTGCGCATTATCACCAGCCGGTAATTTCCCTCACGCTGGTCACCCCGGGGGAGATCAAAGACAGCCTGCGCTATCGCAACACCATGGGCGTGGCGCTCCAGATGTGTGACCAGCTGCTGTGGGAAAACCGCTGGCAGGTGCTGGATCGCCAGGTGCTGTGGCTGCCCACCGGGCCGGAAGCCCTGTGGTGCGTGGCCCATCCGGCGGCGGAAATCAAAGCTCACTGCGCGACGCTGGAGCAAACGCACCCGCTCGGCAGGTTGTGGGACCTCGATGTGATCTGCCCTCAGCACGGCCATGTCGGGCGGCAGTCGCTGGGGGCGCACCTCAGACGCTGCCTGATTTGCGACGCGCCCGCGCACGCCTGTTCACGCTCGCGCAAGCATCCCGTCGGGCAGGTGGTAGCCCGTGTGGAGAAGATGATTGATGATTGGTTTGCTCGCGACTAACCCGCGCCCGGTAGCGGTGCCCGCGCTTGCCGAGGAGGCGCTGTGGCAGGAGCTGGCGCTAACGCCCAAGCCGGGGCTGGTGGACCGGCTAAACAACGGCTCCCATCGCGATATGGATCATGCCCTGTTTGTTCGCAGCATTGAGGCGATTTCGCCGTGGTTTTCACGGTTCGCCGCGCTGGGGGCGCAGCATGCGGATCAACCCGCCGTTGAGCAGCTGCGGATTATCCGCCCGATGGGGATCGCCTGCGAGCAGGCCATGTATGCCGCCACCCACGGCGTGAATACGCATAAAGGGGGCATTTTCGCGCTCGGCCTGCTCTGTTTCGCTGCCGGGCGTGTGAAAAATCTCTGTGCAGACAGCCTCTGCTGTGAGGTGAGTAACATCTGTCGTGGACTGGTGGCGCGGGAACTTGCCGGGCGCAGCGGGCAGGCAACGGCGGGTGAGCGGCACTATCAGCAGTATGGTTTAACCGGCGCGCGCGGCGAGGCGGAGAGCGGCTTTGCCACGGTGCGCAGGGCGCTGGCCGGATGGACAGGGCGTTCGCTTCACGAGCTGCTGCTGCGCCTGATGGCGATAAATCAGGACAGCAATCTGGTGTCGCGCGGCGGCATTGAAGGGTTATGCTACGTGCAGGGCTATGCGCGGGAACTGCTGGTGAACGGCTGGGATCGTGATGCGTTGCTTAAGATGGATAAGGCGTTAATTGAACGGAACTTAAGCCCCGGCGGCAGCGCGGATTTGCTGTCGGTGGGGTGGGTGCTGTCTGCCATAAAATAGCCGGGTGGCGCTAACGCTTACCCGGCCTACGAACGGTGTTTTTGTAGGCCCGGTAAGGCGAAGCCGCCACCGGGCACAACAGTTAATGCGCTATCGGCTGCGCACCGTTTGGCACACGCACGTGCTTGTACTTGAACAGCGCGATGAACGCGAAGAACAGCACCAGCGAGTATGCGGCGAAGATCAGCCACACCGGCTGCCAGTCGGTAATGCCGTTGGTGGTGTACATCTCAACCACTTTACCGCTCACCACGCCGCCCAGAATACAGCCGAAGCCGTTGGTCATCATCAGGAACATGCCCTGCGCGCTGGCGCGGATTTCAGGTTTCACCTCTTTCTCGACAAACACCGAACCGGAGATGTTGAAGAAGTCGAAGGCGCAGCCGTAAACAATCATCGACAGAACCAGCAGTACGGTGCCGAACGGGCTTGGATCGCCGTAGGCGAACAGGCCGAAGCGCAGCATCCACGCAAAAATACTGATCAGCATGACGTTCTTGATGCCGTAGCGGCTCAGGAAGAACGGGATGGTCAGGATGAACAGCGTCTCGGAGATCTGCGAGATGGACATCATCACCGACGCGTGCTCAACGATAAAGCTCCCGGAAAACAGCGGGTTATTATCGAAGCTGTGCAGGAAGGTGTTGCCGAACATGTTGGTGATCTGCAGCTCTGCGCCCAGCAGCATGGAGAAGATAAAGAAGATCGCCATACGTTTGTTTTTAAACAGCGCAAAGGCGTCCAGACCGAGCATGGTGCTCCAGCTCTGGTTCTTCTGCTGGTTAGAGACCGGAATGTGCGGCAGCGTCAGGGTAAACAGCGCCAGCACCACGGAGAGCGCAGCCCCGATGTACAACTGCATGTGGCTCAGCTCGAAGCCCGCGAAGCTCACGCCCCACATCGCCATGATAAAGCCGATGGTGCCCCAGATACGGATAGGCGGGAAATCGGTAACGATATCCAGGCCCGCGGATTTCAGGCGGTAATAGGAGATGGTGTTGATCAGGCCAAGCGTTGGCATATAGGCCAGCGAGTTAAGCAGGATCACCATGAACATCGCCCCCGGTGTGGTCACTTCGGCCGCCATAAACAGCGTCCCCGCGCCCACCAGATGGCAAAGCATGTAGAGCCATTTCGCACTCAGCCACTTATCCGCCACGATACCCAGCAGCGTTGGCATGAAAACAGCCGCAATACCGAGCGAGCTGTAGACGGCACCGATTGACGCACCATCGAACTTGAGCGTCACAAACATATAGGAGCCGAGTGTAGTCAGCCAGCTTCCCCACAGGCAGAACTGCAGAAACGACAATATTTTAAGCTGCAGCTTAAGGTTCATGTTACTTTCCTCACAAGTGAGCGGGAGATATGTTGTTATAAGAACATTCAGGGTTGTTATTTGATGCAATTCTATCAGCAGGAGAGATTATGTTTTGTTACCTCCCGCAAAAAAATGCAATCCACATTAATTTGCAGATTAAATTGTGATGCAAATAAGGTTTTTGTATGGGTTGGGAAGTCTGTTCCCCCTCACCCTGCCCTCTCCCCTGTGGGGAGAGGGTTAGGGTGAGGGGAGAGAGGCTTAACGGCGACGATAGTTTTTCTGCGCCGTATTCACCTTATACAGATAGCGACGGGATTCTGCCGACGGGTGGCGGGTGGTGAGCGTGGTATAGACATCGCCTGGAGCCATGCTGTTGATGATATTCGCAGCCTGGACCTTGTCGCTGGAGAAGACGCGCAGCACGCTGCCCGCGCCGCCGTTATAGGCGGTGATCACCGCGTAGCGCCGCGAGGTCGGGTTATCGATCCCGCCCAGATAAACGTTATTCAGCATTGCCAGATAGGCGGTGCCGGTATCAATGTTGCTTTGCGGATCGAACAGATAGCTACGGCTCGGCGTCCCGGAACGCCCCTGAGAGCGGAACACGTCTTTACCGGCGCTGTGCTGAACAACCTGCATCAGCCCCAGCGCGTCGGAACGGCTGACCGCGTACGGGTTGAATGAGGATTCGGTCTGCATAATCGCCAGAATCAACGACTCATCCACGCCATACTTACGCGATGCCTGGCGCACCATGCCGATGTACTTATGCGCACGTTTGTCGAGGTGGTTCGGTACCAGGTTGATGGTGACGCTGTAGATAATCTTCAGGCCGTTGGTGCGGCTCTTGAGGCGCGTTTTCAGCAGGTAATCGGCGAACGTCGAGGCGCGACCTTCCCAGCGAATCGGCTGCCCGGTCTGATCCACCACCTGGCCATACAGGAATGGCTCTTTGGAGATGGTGATGTCATCGGCATCCGAGTAAAGATCGATAGTGCCGGGATCGTCACCCATCAGCAGGGTTTTGATAATGGCCTGACGCAGGCGCGCGGCGGGTTCAGTACCTGCAATGGTTTCAATGGTGATCGTACCGTCATCAAAGTTGATGTGGCTACGGGTCTGATAGGCGTCGGTGTACTTAACGTAGTCCTTAGGTCCGGCGATAAGAACTTCGTTAAATCCCCAGATATTCTCGATGTTGTGGGCAAACTGCCCCATCAGAATGTCAAAACCGTTGGTGTCCTTCACCCAGGCTTCGTTGTAATCCTCGCCTTTCTTTGAGGAACAAGAGACCAGCAACGGCGCAACAAGAGCAAGCGCTAAAAATTTTTTCATCATTCCGGGAGTGCGTGTTGTGTTTGCTTAGTCGTTGCTTTCGCCGGGTGGCGCTGCGCTTACCCGGCCTACAAAACCGTAGGCCCGTGCAAGCGAAGCGCCGCCGGGCAACAGCGGCGCGATATTATTTTTCCGGTGGCGTATAGCCTTCGATGTGCACGTCTTTACCTTCGAACAGGTAGTTCACCATCTCCTGCTCCAGCAGTTTGCGGTGTTCCGGGTTCATCATGCTGAGCTTTTTCTCGTTGATCAGCATGGTCTGCTTTTTCTGCCACTGGCCCCAGGCTTCTTTGGAGATCTCGTTGTAGATGCGCTTACCCAGGTCGCCCGGGTAGAGCTGGAAATCCTGGCCTTCAGCGTCGCGCTGCAGGAAAGTACAAAAAATAGTTCTGGCCATACTCATTCCTCATTTTCTGGCCGGTGCTAAATCAGTGCACCGACACGTAATTGCTGTAACAGGCGCTCCACGGGAGCCGCCAGCCCGACTGATGGCGGTTGCGCTAAGTTATACCAGAGACCGCTTCCTTCATCCATGCAGGAGGCGAAGGAGGACACGGGAAGCCACATGGGCACAATATCCAGGTGGAAATGGCTGAAGGTATGACGAAACGCGGTTTGCTGCGTGAGAGTATCGTCCGCAATGCCGCGCTGTTTCAGCCATTCGCGAAGCAAATCTTCATTTTCAAACTGTGGGAAGCAGTATAGACCACCCCACAGGCCGCTCGGTGGACGCTGCGCCAAAAACACCTCGTCGCCGTGCTGCATCAGCAGCATATAGCCGGTGCGCTCGGGCAGCGTCTGCTTCGGCTTTTTGCCGGGATACTGCGCCCAGGCGTGGTTTGCATAGGCCACGCACAGGTTGTTCACCGGGCAGAGTTCGCACTTCGGTTTTGAACGGGTGCAGACCATCGCGCCGAGATCCATCATCGCCTGGTTAAAACGATCAACGCCGTTTGCCGGCGTGACCGCTTCGCTAATGTCCCACAGACGCTTCTCGACCTCTTTTTTGCCCGGCCAGCCGTCCACCGCGTAGCAGCGTGCGAGCACCCGCTTCACGTTGCCGTCGAGGATCGGGAAGTGTTTGCCTAAGGAGAGGGAGAGAATCGCGCCCGCGGTGGAACGCCCGACGCCGGGCAGGTCCGCCACTTCATCGAACGTTTCCGGGAATGTGCCGTTATGGCGCGTCGCCACCTGCTGTGCTGCCTTGTGCAGGTTGCGCGCGCGGGCGTAATAGCCAAGCCCGGTCCACAGGTGCAGCACCTCGTCCAGAGGGGCATTCGCCAGATCGGTGACCGTGGGAAAGCGCGCCATAAAGCGTTCAAAGTAAGGAATGACCGTCGCGACCTGCGTTTGTTGCAGCATCACCTCGGAGAGCCATACTTTGTAGGGCGTTTTTTCAATTTGCCAGGGCAGGGTTTTACGCCCGTATTTGTCGTACCAGTCCAGCACCTGGGCTGAAAATTGAGAGGCTTGCATGGTCATCGATTCGCATAATCAGGGACGCAGATTGCAGCACAGCGTCAATCTGCTGTAAACCGGATCTTTCCCATGCTTGCATAGATGCCTTAACTTTGGATAATGCCCGTTTCCCGAACACTCTCACGAGCAGACTACTTTTTATGAAAAACGACGTCATTTCACCGGAATTTGATGAAAACGGCCGCCCGCTGCGCCGTATTCGCAGCTTTGTCCGCCGTCAGGGCCGCCTGACAAAAGGGCAGCAACACGCGCTGGACAACTACTGGCCGGTGATGGGCGTTGAGTTCACTGAACAGCCTGTCGACTTCACCGCGCTGTTTGGCCGCGACGCGCCCGTCACGCTGGAGATTGGTTTTGGTATGGGCACCTCGCTGGTGACTATGGCGAAAGCGCGCCCCGAGCAGAACTTCCTCGGCATTGAAGTGCACTCGCCGGGCGTCGGCGCGTGTCTGGCAATGGCCCATGAAGAGAGCGTTGAGAACCTGCGCGTGATGTGCCACGACGCGGTAGAAGTGCTGCACAAAATGATTCCTGACAATTCTTTGAACATGGTTCAGCTCTTTTTCCCTGACCCGTGGCACAAAGCACGTCATAATAAACGCCGTATCGTTCAGGCACCGTTTGCAGAGCTGCTGAAAAGTAAGTTAAAGCTGGGCGGCGTTTTCCACATGGCGACCGACTGGGAACCTTATGCGGAACATATGCTGGAAGTGATGTCGTCGCTGGATGGGTATAAAAACCAGTCTGAAAGCAACGACTATGTACCGCGCCCGGATTCACGTCCGGTGACAAAATTTGAACAGCGTGGCCATCGTCTTGGTCACGGCGTATGGGACTTAATGTTCGAGAGGGTGAAATAATGGCAAAGAATCGTAGCCGTCGTCTGCGTAAAAAGATGCACATCGAAGAATTCCAGGAAGTGGGTTTCTCCGTTGCCTGGCGTTTCCCGGAAGGTACCAGCGTTGAGCAGATCGATCAGGACGTAGATGCGTTCATCAACGAGGTGATCGAACCCAACAAGCTGGCCTTTGACGGCAGCGGCTATCTGGCGTGGGAAGGTCTGATCTGCACCCAGGAAGTGGGTAAATGCACCGAAGAGCATCAGGCGCTGGTCCGCAAATGGCTTGAAGACCACAAAATGGAAGATGTCCGCGTCAGCGAACTTTTTGACGTTTGGTGGGACTAATAAAGCAGGTACGGGGCCAGCATTAGCTGGCCCATTTTGTCTGAGGGAGTGTTTAAGATGCGCAAAACGTTGCTGGCTGTTGCTCTATTGGCAATCGGAACCACCGCCCATGCGGAGTATAAATGTAGCGTCACCCCGCGTGACGACGTGGTATTAAGCCCGCAAACCGTGCAGGTCAAAGGCGAGAACGGCGATCTGGTGATTACGCCGGATGGCAACGTCACCTTTAACGGCAAACCGCAAAATCTGACGGCCGCTCAGCGCGAACAGGCAAAAGATTATCAGGCTGATTTGCGCACCGCACTGCCGTGGGTGAACGACGGTGCCCTGACGCGCGTTGAGAAAAGCCGCGTGGCGCTGGACAAGATCATCACTAAAGAGGTGGGTGAGAGCAGCAACATGCGCACCCGCCTGACCAGGCTGGACAAGCAGCTGAAAGAGCAGATGAATCGCATTATCGAGACTCGCACCGACGGCCTGACGTTCCACTACAAGGCCATTGATCAGGTGCGCGCCGACGGCCAAAACCTGGTGAACCAGGCGATGGGCGGTATTTTGCAGGACAGCATCAACGAGATGGGCGCAAAAGCCGTGCTGAAAGGCGGCGGTAACCCGCTGCAGGGCGTGCTGGGTAGCCTGGGCGGATTACAGACGTCGATTCAGAACGAATGGAAAAACCAGGAAGCCGATTTCCAGCAGTTCGGCAAAGACGTGTGTAAACGCGTGGTGTCGCTGGAAGATAGCAGAAAGGCGCTGGTGGGGACGTTGAAGTAAGTTTTGCGTGCCGGGCCCCTCACCCCGGCCCTCTCCCCAGGGGAGAGGGAGTAAACGTACTCTCACCCCTGGGGCAAAGTTCCCTCTCCCTGTGGGAGAGGGTTAGGGTGAGGGCATCAGGCATTGCAATCGTTGCACAATAGCCATCAGTACCTCCTCTTCATTTACCCTGAACTCATTGTTCCAGCACCGTATCACTTCCCAGCCGTTAGCCTTTAAAAAAGCCGTTCTGCGTAAGTCATATGCTTCTTCATCCTGATGTTGCCCCCCATCAAGCTCAATAATCAGCTTGGCTTTAAAACAGGCAAAATCAACGATGTATGTGCCAATCGGCATCTGGCGGCGAAACTTATAGCCAAAGAATCGGCGTCCTCTGAGTAAATACCAGAGGCGTAATTCTTCGGGCGTCATTTCCTTGCGGAGTTGTTTTGATTTTTCCATCCCCATACTCTGCCAGCCTATCCCTCAGCTGGCAGAACGGGATACAAAATCCTGACGCTGTCTTCAGGAATCGTCGGCGAGGAACAGCTCAAGAAGGGAGTTTAAGAACAGTTTGCCATGCTCGGTGATCTGCCAGTATTCATCACATTCGGTGAGATACCCCTGCGCCAGCGCCTCGTCGATCTGCGGGCGGATCACCGACTCTGCCAGCCCGGTATAGCGCGAGAACTCCGCACGCGGCGCGGCTTCCAGCAGGCGGAAGCGGTTCATAAAGAATTCAAACGGCTTATCCGCCGCCTCGACGTCGTGCTGACGCTCCAGATAGCGGCCTTCCATGTACCCGCGCGGATGGCGCGTTTTAGCGGTACGCAGGATGCGCCCGTCCGGGAAGGTCACTTTGCCGTGCGCGCCGCAGCCTATCCCCAGATAATCGCCAAAGCGCCAGTAGTTCAGGTTGTGCTGGCACTGGTAGCCCGGCTTCGCATAGGCGGAGGTTTCGTACTGCTGATAGCCAGCAGCGGTCAACAGCTGATGTCCTTGCTCGAAGATATCCCACAGCGCGTCGTCATCCGGCAGTACCGGCGGGCGAGAGCCAAACAGCGTGTTTGGCTCAATGGTCAGCTGATACCAGGAGAGATGCGGCGGATTAAGTTCAATCGCCTGACGCAGGTCGTCCAGCGCTTCGTCGAGCGACTGGTCCGGCAGGCCGTGCATCAAATCGAGGTTAAAGCTGCGAAGGCCAAGCCCCGTTGCCAGATGCGCTGCGCGCTTTGCCTCGTCCGGGCCGTGAATGCGCCCCAGGCGCGTTAATTTTTGCTCGCTAAAGCTCTGTACGCCGATGGAGATACGGTTCACCCCCGCATGCTGATAGTCGACAAAACGGTCTGCCTCAACGGTGCCGGGGTTGGCTTCCATCGTAATTTCAGCATCCGCTGCCAGGTTCAGGCGCGCACGCACGCCGTCCAGCAGCGTCTGCATCGCCGGGCCTGAAAGCAGGCTCGGCGTACCGCCACCAATAAAAATGGTCTTAACTTCACGTCCCTGTGCGTAAGGTACATCGGCGTCCAGGTCGGCCAGCAGATGCGCAACGTAATCATCGTGCGGCACTTCGCCTTTCAGCGCGTGCGAGTTGAAATCGCAGTACGGGCATTTCTGCACGCACCACGGGATGTGAATATACAGACTCAGAGGTGGCAGGTTAGCCATTACGTAATGCTTCCAGTAACAGTTTCAGCGCGCGTCCACGGTGGGAAATCGCGCTTTTCTCTTCGCGGGTCAGTTCCGCAGCGGTTTTGCCCTCAGACGGGACAAAGAAAATTGGGTCGTAGCCAAAGCCGCCGCTGCCAGCCGCCTCGCGGGCGATCACGCCCGGCCAGCTGCCGTGGCAGACAACAGGCGTGGGGTCTTCGGCATGGCGCAGGTAAACCAGCACGCAGTGGAACTGCGCGGTGCGCTGGTCGTCAGGCACATCCTTCAGGGCGACAAGCAGCTTTTCCAGATTTTGCTGGTCGGTGGCATCTTCACCAGAGTAGCGCGCGGAGTAAATTCCCGGCGCGCCGCCAAGATAATCCACGGCCAGGCCGGAGTCGTCGGCAATGGCAGGCAGCCCGGTAAACTGAGCGGCATGGCGCGCTTTCAGGATCGCGTTTTCGATAAACGTCAGGCCCGTCTCCTCGGCGGAATCCACGCCAAGCTCGGTCTGGGCGACCACGTCCAGCCCAAAATCATTTAAAAGCGAGGCCAGCTCGCGCACTTTACCGGCATTACCGGTAGCGAGAACAACTTTCTGCATGGTTTAGTCCTGTTCTGTCAGCGCCGCGACTTCAGTCGGGATCGATTGCGGATTGAGGATTTTTACCTGTTTATGTCGCCCCAGTTCACCTTTTTCAATGATGACCTGGCTTTTGGCGACGCGAAACTGTTTAGCCAGATATTTGGTCAGATGCGCATTGGCCTGACCATCCACCGGCGGGGCGGTGATGGCGACTTTTAGCTCGTCGCCATGCAGCCCAACAATGCTGTCGCGGCTGGCTTTCGGCTGAATATACAGCCGTAAAACCAGCCCGTCAGCGCAGGTGCTTACGGCACTCATAGCGCCATCCACAGCCCCGGCAGCAGCATGTTGCCCGTCGCCTGTAACAGCTCGGCGATCCCCATGTTAGCCACGTACAGCAGCAGGACAAGGATCATCGGCGAAAAGTCGATACCGCCCATCGACGGCAGCAGATTGCGAATCGGGCGCAGCAGCGGTTCAGCCAGCTGGATAAGCGCGTACTCCACCGGGCTACGGCCCTGGCTCACCCAGCTCATGATTGCCATCACCAGCAAGACCCAGAAGATCAGCAGGCCGACGGTTTTGATGAGGATCAGAACGGCAGCGATCCAGATAATTGGCTGGAAGGTAATAACCATAAACAGCACGATCGCTTTGATAACGCTCAGGATAAACGCCATCAGCAGCGAGGCGCTGTCGATAGGCCCCATCGCCGGAATAATGCGGCGCAGCGGCCCCACGACGGGCTGGGTTACCTTCACGACAAACTGTGAGAACGGATTATAAAAATCACAGCGGGCCCACTGCATCCAGACGCGCAGTAACAGCGCCATCGTATACAGCTCAAGCACTGTTGAGAGCAGGAAAGTCAACGTCTTCATGGCGTTCCTTAGGTTTCCTTATTATTGGGTGTAATCGCGCGCACCGAAAATTGCTGTGCCGATGCGCACCATCGTACTGCCTGCCGCAATCGCGGCTTCCATATCATCCGACATGCCCAGAGAAAGCGTGTCTACCGTTGTGTGGCGCGCTTTAAGCGCCTCAAATGCTACAGCCATTTGCCGTGCTACGGCAAACTGCCTTTCATAACTTGACTCAGGTGCCGGGATTGCCATCAGCCCGCGCAGGGTCAGGTGCGGCAGCGCTGCCACCTCTGCCGCCAGGGCGTCGAGCTCGCTCAGCGCAATGCCGGATTTGCTGTTCTCGTCGCTAATGTTGATTTGAATCAGCACGTTAAGCGGAGCCATGTCTGCCGGGCGCTGGTCGTTCAGGCGCGAGGCAATCTTCAGACGATCGATCGTGTGGCACCAGTCGAAATGCTCCGCGACCAGACGGCTTTTGTTCGACTGCAGCGGGCCAATAAAGTGCCATTGCAAATCGTCCTGCCCCTGGTCACGGAAATGGCAAATTTTGTCCACGCCTTCCTGCACGTAGTTTTCACCAAACGCCCGCTGCCCGGCGGCAATCGCTTCTGCGAGGGCGCTCGCAGGCTTAGTTTTACTGACTGCAAGCAACGTAATTTCTTCTGAAGCACGGTTGCAACGCGTTGCAGCGGCTGAGATTTTGTCCCGGACCTGTGCCAGGTTATGCGCAATGTCGTTCATTTTCCGAGGAGTAGTCTATGGATGTGGAAGAAATCGTGGCCCTTAGTGTAAAGCATAACGTCTCCGATCTACACCTGTGCAGTGATGCCCCCCCGCGCTGGCGGCGATTAGGCCGCCTTGAGCCCGCCCCGTTTCCGCCTCCGGACGTGAACGTGCTGCTCAGGGAGTGGCTTAATGATGAACAGCAGGGGACGTGGTGGGCAAACGGGCAGGTGGATTTTGCCGTCACCACCGGCGAAAACCAGCGCCTGCGCGGCAGCGCGTTTATGCATATGCAGGGTGCCTCTGTCGCGCTGCGACTGCTGCCGCGTGCCTGCCCGCAACTTTCTGCGCTGGGCGTGCCGCGGGCGATCCCGGAGCTGTTACTGAATGACAGCGGGCTGCTGCTGGTGACCGGGGCAACCGGCAGCGGAAAATCCACTACTCTGGCGGCGATGGTCGATTTTCTCAACCACCACACCGACGGGCATATTCTGACGCTCGAAGATCCGGTGGAATTTATCTATCAGAGTGAACGCTGCCTGATCCAGCAGCGCGAGATAGGCCAGCACAGCCCGACGTTTGCCGAGGCGCTGCGGGGCGCGTTGCGTGAAGATCCGGATGTGATTTTGTTGGGGGAATTGCGCGACAGCGAAACGATCCGCCTGGCGCTGACGGCGGCAGAAACCGGGCATCTGGTGCTGGCAACGCTGCATACGCGCGGGGCATCGCAGGCCATTGAACGGCTGGTGGATACCTTTCCGGCGCAGGAGAAAGACCCGGTGCGCACCCAGCTGGCGGGCAGCCTGCGGGCGGTTCTGGCGCAAAAATTGCGCCCGGATTTGCAGGGCGGGCGCGTCGCGCTTTATGAGCTGCTGGTGAATACCCCGGCGGCGGCGAACCTGATCCGTGAAGGCAAAACCTGGCAGCTTCCCGGGATCGTTCAAACGGGTCAGCAGGCGGGCATGCAGAACTTTGAACAGAGCCTGGCTGAGCGCCGGGCGCAGGGCAGGCTATAGGAACCTGCCGGGCTACCGCGTGAAAAGAGGCTCAGTAACCCTGCTCGAAATAGCTCTCGAGGATAATGACGGCGGAGGCCGAGTCGACGCTGCCTTTGTTCAGCGCCCGGAAGCCACCGTGTTCAAACAGCCCGGCGCGCGCTTCGACGGTGCTCAGACGCTCGTCATGCAGCTTCACGGATACACCAAAGCGGCCATGAATTTTATTGGCAAATTTACGCGCTCTGGCCGTAAGCGGTTGCTCGGTGCCGTCCATGTTCAGCGGCAGCCCGACAATCACGTCGTCCGGCTGCCACTCTTTGAGCAGACGTTCGATAAGGTTCCAGTCGGGCGTGCCGTCGTTGGCCTTGAGCGCCGTCAGCGGGCGTGCCGTGCCGGTAATGCGCTGGCCCACGGCAACGCCGATGCTTTTGGTGCCAAAGTCGAAGGCAATAAGCGTTCCGCTCATCAGGCGTGCCCCGCTACGCCCGGCATGGTCAGAATATCAATGCCGATAAGTTTTGCGGCCTCGCGCCAGCGATCGGCAATCGGGGTTTTAAACAGGATGTTCATATCCGCGGGCGCGGTCAGCCAGGCGTTATCCAGAATTTCCTGCTCAAGCTGGCCTTTCTCCCATGAGGCGTAGCCCAGGGCAACCAGCACTTCGGAAGGCTGATTTGCCGTACCGAGTGTTTCAAGGACATCGCGCGAGGTGGTGATAACGGTGTTATCCGAAATGCGAATACTGGAGGAAAAGACCGGCGGGGTATGCAGAATAAAACCGCGATCTTCTGCAAGCGGCCCACCCAGCATGACGGCTTTATCAAGACGGATCTCTGGCAGACGCTCTTCCGTGGTGATTTTCAGCTTGTCCAGAATCCCTTCTACCTGGAGGTTTTCCAGCGGCTTGTTGATGATAATTCCCATCGCACCGTCTTCATTGTATTCACAAATGTACACCACGGCGCGGCGGAAAATTGGGTCCTGGAGTGCAGGCATGGCAATAAGAAAGTGATGCTGTAAATTCATTGTCAGAGGGTCTGTTTCCTGGTTTAAAAAGCGACAGCGTCCAGTATGCGGAGAAACGACAACGCTGTCACTCTTTGGTGGGTTACTTCTGTAAACGTTTTTCGATGGCGTCCATCAGCATACCGGTGATCGAAATCGGGAATTCCGCCTCGATTTCACGGATGCAGGTTGGGCTGGTGACGTTCACTTCGGTCAGACGGTCGCCGATGATGTCCAGGCCGACGAAAATCAGCCCTTTGGCTTTAAGCGTAGGGCCAACGCGGCGGGCAATTTCCCAGTCGCTTTCGGTCAACGGGCGCGGTTCGCCACGACCACCGGCTGCGAGGTTGCCGCGGGTTTCGCCACCCTGCGGGATACGCGCCAGGCAGTAAGGCACCGGCTCGCCGTCCACCACCAGCACACGTTTGTCGCCGTCGACGATGGCAGGCAGGTAGTTCTGCGCCATGCAGTAGCGGGTACCCAACTCGGTCAGCGTTTCGGCAATGACGCCAATGTTAGGATCGCCTTCTTTAACGCGGAAGATAGACGCGCCGCCCATGCCGTCCAGCGGCTTCATGATGATATCGCCGTGTTGCTGCCAGAACGCTTTCAGCTGTGCCTTGCTGCGGGTCACCAGCGTTTCCGGCGTCAGGTCAGAGAACCAGGCGGTGTAAAGCTTCTCGTTGCAGTCGCGCAGGCTCTGCGGCTTGTTGACGATGAGCGTGCCTTTCTCTTCTGCGCGTTCCAGGATATAGGTGCAGTAGATAAATTCGGTATCGAACGGCGGATCTTTACGCATCAGGATGACGTTGAGGTCGGCCAGGGCGATATCCTGCTCGCTGCCGAATTCGTACCATTTGTCGTAGTTCTGCTCGACGTTAACGAGGCGGGTACGCGCGCGGGCTTCACCGTTGATCAGGTAAAGATCGTTCATCTCCATATAGTGGAGTTCATAGCCGCGACGCTGCGCTTCCAGCAGCATAGCGAAGCTGGAATCTTTCTTGATGTTAATGTTTGCGATGGGATCCATCACGATGCCGAGCTTGATCATTTTTTTCTCCATCAATATGGGTCAACCCAGATCGCCAAAACGCACCTGTAGTGCGGTAATGGCGGTGAGCGCCGTTGTCTCAGTGCGCAGAACGCGAGGCCCTAACAGAATATCAGTAAACTGGTAACGTGCCGTCATGGCGATCTCGTCAGCCGACAGGCCGCCCTCCGGGCCAATCAACAGGCGCACGCGCTCGACGGGCAGCGGCAGCGTGTTGATGCTGGCGCTGGCGCGAGGGTGGAGATTGAGCTTCAGCCCGCTCTCCTCTTCAGCACACCAGTCCTCAAGATCCATCGCCGGGCGGATCTCCGGTATCCGGTTGCGGCCGCTTTGCTCGCAGGCCGCAACGGCAATTTTCTGCCACTGCTGGATCTTTTTGTTCAGACGTTCAGCATCCAGTTTAACGCCACAGCGCTCAGAAAAAAGTGGCGTAATGAGGCTTACACCGAGTTCAATGGATTTCTGAATGGTGAACTCCATCTTTTCACCGCGCGACATCACCTGTCCCAGATGGATATGCAGCGGCGATTCACGGTCGTCCACTTCACCGCGCAGCACGTTGACGTGCACGCTTTTTTTGTCGGCGCGCGTAATTTCAGCGTCGAACACCTGGTTGGAGCCGTCGAAGAGCTGAATCGCCTGGCCTGCGCCCATACGCAGCACGCGGCCTACGTGGTTGGCGGCGTCGTCAGACAGGGCGATCTCACGGCCTGCGGTAATCAGTTCAGGATGGTAGATGCGGGGAATGCGCATAGTCAGAAATTCCATGTGTCATGCGGTGTAAGCGAATTGCCGCTAGTGTAGGTTAGCTCTTTTGCGCCTGGCAAGCCCGCTGGACGTAAGGGTTGTGATTCCCCTGAACTTTCGCAATGCGCTCATCGCGCTGGCACTCCCACGCCGTCACCG
This sequence comes from Enterobacter cancerogenus, assembly GCF_019047785.1. Classification (NCBI taxonomy): domain Bacteria; kingdom Pseudomonadati; phylum Pseudomonadota; class Gammaproteobacteria; order Enterobacterales; family Enterobacteriaceae; genus Enterobacter; species Enterobacter cancerogenus. The sequence goes on from NZ_CP077290.1 coordinate 3,545,785, forward strand.
GATACATCTTGTCCCAGGCGTTAAACAGCTGCGTCTGCTGGCGTGAAAGCGTAAGCGAGTAACGGTCGCGCATGTAGAAGTAGGTGCGGGCAATGCTGCCGCGCGCGCGGGCTGGCGGCTCGGCGACTTTCTCTTTGAAATCCACCTTCATGGCGCACTGTCCGTACTGGCCTTCACCGCCGTTCCACTGGCTGTACATGAAATTGCCGCGATCGCCGTTCACTTCGCCTACCGCTGGCTGCAGGTTGTGCATATCGCTTTCCATCTGGCGATAGACCGGGTCTTTGGCGCAGTTTTTACGCCCGCCATCCTGCCAGCACTGGCGCTGATGGCCGAACTGCCATGCCGGAACGACATGTTCCCATTCGATGCGGCTGGCGCGGTTCTCATTTTTACGGACTTTGTAGCCGCAGGATGCGAGGTCAACGACGCCTTTTTTGCCCTGCCAGTTAATCTTACAGCCACAGTAGAAATCGCCCGGCGCGTCAGCGTTAATCTTGACGCCTGCGGTTTTTGCCTGGGAAAAACTATGGATACCGTCGGCCAGCGCGTGGCCGGAGAGCGCCGTCGTCAGAAAGGCGACGGTGAGGGAGAAATTACGGGACATCTTACACTCCGTGTCAAAACGAGCCGGCAACGTAGCGGATGTTGTTCCTGTATGCAATCAGTCAGATCAGGAAAGTTCCTGATTGTTCATTTGATCATTCCGCAACCAGCGGATCGCCGCACTTCACGCAGCGGTAGGTTGCTTCGCCACGCACCACGCGGTTATGACGGCGCACGGTGAGCTGATGCTGCTGGCACGAGCAGCGGTAGGGGAAAGTATTGGTGCGTACTGATACAAGCTCGAACTGGTGCGTGCGGCGAGCGGGCACACCGAGCACCGCCTCCATCATCCATTTCCACTCTTTGCCGTGGGGCGCTACGCGGCCAAAATGTTTCCACACCAGCAGATGCGCCAGCTCGTGAGGCACCACCTCTTCGATAAATGCCTGCTGGTTTTCCATCATCAGCACCGGGTTTAAGCGGATCTCCCAGGACTCCAGCCAGGCGGTGCCTGCTGCAGTGCCGCGCTGGTGGTACACCAGCCTGGGTTCAGGATAATTGCGCCCGAGCTTCAGGTTTGCCTGGGCGAGTTTTTCCCGCAGGCTGCGCATAGCGGCTTGCTGAAGGGCGATGGGGAGACGGGGAGCTTTCATAGGGGCAGAGCATAAAGCGGGAAGCGGGGAGGTGCAAGCGGCACCTCCCCGGCAGAACACTCAGTCGTGTGCGCCAATCTCACGCAGCGGACGACCTTTCATCAGGTTACGTTCAATATGTTCCAGCGAAACGTGTTTGGTTTCTGGAACCAGCCAGATGGTCAGAACAATGAAGAAGATGTTCAGGCCGGAGTAAACCCAGAAGGTGTTCGCATTGCCCAGCGTGTTGAGCATGGTCAGGAACGTTGCGCCGACAATCATGTTGGCGATCCAGTTGGTCGCGGTGGAGCAGGTGATACCAAAATCACGCCCTTTCAGCGGCTGGATCTCCGAGCATAGCACCCAGATCAGCGGACCGGCGCTCATCGCAAAACCGACGATAAACATCAGCAGCATGGCCACGGCAAAGTACTGTGCAGACGGGGAGTGAATGCCCACATGCATCATCGTACCGAGGACGCCCATCCCGACGGCCATCACCAGGAAGCCCAGCGTCAGCGTTGGTTTACGTCCCCAACGGTCTACCAGACCAATGGCAATAAAGGTCGCCAGCACGTTGGTCAGACCGACGATTACCGTGCCCCACATCTGCTCGGTGGTGTTGGTGTAACCCGCCAGTTCGAAGATTTTTGGCGCGTAGTACATGATGACGTTCATCCCGGTGAACTGTTGCATTACCTGCAGCAGCACGCCCAGGAACACCGCGCGGCGGAAGTTGCTGTTCTCTTTAAACAGCGCCCAGCCGGACTGTTTTACCTTCAGGCTTTCGCGGATCTCTTCCAGCTCGTTTTTCGCCTCTGCGCTGGTATCACGCAGGCGCAGTAAAACCCGTTCGGCATCGTGGAAGCGGCGTTTGGCGGCGAACCAGCGCGGGCTGTCCGGCAGGAAAAAGACGCCAATCAGCAGCAGCACCGCAGGGATGATGATCACGCCGAGCATCCAGCGCCATGCACCGCTGTAGCTGAACGCCGTATCGGAAAGATAAGCGCCCAGAATACCGATGGTGATCATCAGCTGGTACATCGAAATCATGCTGCCACGGATTTTCTCCGGCGCGATTTCAGACAGGTACAGCGGCGCGGTGTAAGACGCCACGCCAACGGCCAGGCCGAGCAGTACGCGTGACACCAGCAGCACCTCAACGTTTGGTGCGGCGGCAGAGAACAATGACCCGGCCACGAACAGGATCGCGCCGATCATCAGGCTCTTTTTACGCCCGAGCTTGAAGGAGAGCCAGCCGCTGCCCACCGCACCCACGGCGGCACCGAACATCATGGAGCTGACCACCCACTCCTGAGTGTGTGAAGAAATCTGGAATTCATCGGTGATGAAAGGTAACGCACCGGCGATAACGCCGATATCCAGGCCAAAGAGTAATCCTGCCAGGGCTGCGAGGAAGCAGACAAAGAAGGTCATCGCCTTATTGGACGTGCGCCCCTGTTTTTTATTGTCAGGCATTATGCCCTCCAGTTGGGTTATCAGTTTTTACGATGTTAAGAGTAGGTGAGTAGTGCGTAAAAATATGTGAGACAAATCACAACGGTGTAATCGGTTACACAACATTGACTACGTAAATAATATTAAAGCTTTGAAAATATAGAGGTAAACGAGGTGATATGCATCGAGAATGTACACATTTCAGACTTAACTGAAAGGAAATGTAACAGCAGAAGAAATGCGATCATGCAAAGGGAATAATCTGAAAGCAGGATATATTTGATGCGGTGTAAACGGTTTCAAAGGGTGCGGTCTGTCGTCGGGTGGCGGCAATGCCTTACCCGACCTACGGGTCCGAGGATTTTGTAGGTCGGGTAAGGCGCAGCCGCCACCGGACATAAAAAAAGGCCAGCGCAAAGGCTGGCCTGTTTAACGCTACGGTCGGTCGATTATTTCAGACCGGCAGCGTCACGCAGCAGGGCGGCTTTGTCGGTTTTTTCCCATGGGAAATGTTCGCGACCAAAGTGACCGTACGCAGCGGTTTCTTTATAGATTGGGTGCAGCAGATCCAGCATCTGGATCAGGCCGTAAGGACGCAGGTCGAAGAACTCGCGCACCAGCAGCGTCAGCTGCTCGGATGGCACTTTCTCCGTACCAAAGGTTTCCACCATGATTGACGTTGGTTCCGCCACGCCGATGGCATAAGAAACCTGAATTTCACAGCGGTCGGCCAGGCCTGCAGCCACGATGTTTTTCGCAACATAACGTGCTGCGTATGCCGCAGAACGGTCAACTTTAGACGGGTCTTTACCAGAGAACGCACCGCCACCGTGACGCGCCATGCCGCCGTAGGTATCAACGATGATTTTACGACCGGTCAGGCCGCAGTCGCCCATTGGGCCGCCGATAACGAAGCGTCCGGTTGGGTTGATGAAGTATTTGGTTGCAGAGTTCAGCCACTCAACGGGCAGAACCGGCTTGATGATCTCTTCCATCACCGCTTCCTGCAGCGCTTTCTGGTCAATCTCTTCGGAATGCTGGGTAGACAGAACCACCGCATCAATACCAACGATTTTGCCGTCGTCGTACTGGAAGGTCACCTGGCTTTTTGCATCCGGGCGCAGCCACGGCAGGGAGCCGTTTTTACGCACTTCAGCCTGACGCTGCACCAGACGGTGTGCGTAGGTGACTGGCGCTGGCATCAGCACGTCGGTTTCGTTGGTGGCGTAGCCGAACATCAGGCCCTGGTCGCCCGCGCCCTGTTCCAGCGGATCGGCACGGTCAACGCCCTGGTTGATGTCCGGAGACTGTTTGCCGATGGCGCTCAGTACCGCACAGGAGTTGGCATCAAAGCCCATATCAGAATGCACATAGCCGATCTCACGCACCGTGTTACGGGTGATTTCTTCGATATCAACCCATGCGCTGGTGGTGATCTCACCGCCCACCAGAACCATGCCGGTTTTGACATAGGTTTCGCACGCTACGCGCGCTTTTGGATCCTGGGTCAGGATCGCATCCAGCACCGCATCGGAGATTTGGTCAGCAATTTTATCAGGATGTCCTTCTGATACGGACTCGGACGTAAACAGGTGTTTTGCCATGTTATATTTCACCTAAGAGGAATTTGGTTAGCTCAAGCTGCTGTGTGGAATAGCCAAGGGAGATAATTCTACCAAGGCCGACGGGTTTTGACACTGGCAGTCTGAGTGTTAATCAGTATGGATGGATTAACATCTGGACGGCTATTTTAGGTCACTTCTTAGACCGATTTCCAGTTTTTTTTGACTCACCTCTCACTGCGTTGAAAACGCAGCTGGAAATATTTCCTGACGCCGCTGGCAACGCGCGCATTTTTGTTTTGCATTTTAGCCCCCTTCTCGGTATAAAACGCGGCGCGCGGCTTCTAAAAAAAAGCGCTCGATGAACTCATCGTGTTGCCACTTCCAGCCGGGTTAAGCAGTGAACTTTCAGCTTTGGCTTGGGGTCCGTTTCAGCAGAGGCGGCCGTGGAGGTGATACGAGATAATGAACCATCGTTTTCCGCTAATTCAGCGCAGCCGTTCTGGCGCGCATTTGATTCCCGCAACCCGCATTTCTAGTCTGCAAACCTGCCGATGTTATACCCATCTCGGCGCTTCTCAGGATTCCAGGGCCGGTCACGCTTTGTGAAAACTGAACAAGGGCGCTCTTGTTAATACAAGAGTTATCTCGTGGTTTCGCCGAACCTTGTCATACACAGTTCGGTTACGTGTTTTACAATGATATGAATAAGAAACCGGTCGCACGGTCTGGATTTCAGCATACTCTGCTGGGAGATGGAGCCGTTTATGGGTTGTTATCGCCGTATAACGCTGCGATAGTAGTCAACTGTTTTACACTTAATACAAAGAGTTGAGGTTCGCTATGTCTGACGACATGTCTTCAGTTTCGCCTTCGTCAGCGGGCGAACAGGGTGTACTACGTTCCATGCAGGAGGTTGCGATGAGCTCCCAGGAAGCCAGCAAGATGCTGCGCACTTATAATATTGCCTGGTGGGGCAATAACTACTACGACGTCAATGAGCTGGGCCACATTAGCGTTTGCCCCGATCCGGACGTCCCCGATGCGCGCGTGGATCTCGCCAGACTGGTGAAAGCTCGCGAAGCGCAGGGCCAGCGTTTGCCTGCACTGTTCTGCTTCCCGCAGATCCTGCAACATCGCCTGCGTTCGATTAACGCCGCGTTCAAGCGCGCGCGCGAATCTTATGGCTATAAAGGCGACTACTTCCTGGTTTACCCGATTAAGGTGAACCAGCACCGCCGCGTTATTGAATCCCTGATCCACTCCGGCGAACCGCTGGGGCTGGAAGCCGGTTCCAAAGCGGAGCTGATGGCCGTTCTGGCGCACGCGGGCATGACCCGGTCGGTGATTGTCTGTAACGGTTATAAAGACCGTGAATACATTCGTCTGGCGCTGATTGGCGAGAAGATGGGCCACAAGGTCTATCTGGTTATCGAGAAGATGACCGAAATCGCAATTGTGCTGGAAGAGGCGGAGCGTCTGAACGTGATCCCACGCCTCGGCGTGCGTGCGCGTCTGGCGTCTCAGGGTTCCGGTAAATGGCAGTCCTCCGGTGGCGAAAAATCCAAGTTCGGCCTCGCGGCGAACCAGGTGCTGCAGCTGGTAGAAATTCTGCGCGAGCGCGGTCGTCTGGACAGCATCCAGCTGCTGCACTTCCACCTCGGTTCGCAGATGGCGAACATTCGCGACATCGCCACCGGCGTGCGTGAATCGGCGCGTTTCTACGTTGAGTTGCACAAGCTGGGCGTCAACATTCAGTGCTTCGACGTCGGCGGCGGTCTGGGCGTGGACTATGAAGGAACCCGCTCACAGTCCGACTGCTCTGTTAACTACGGCCTGAACGAATACGCCAACAACATTATCTGGGCGATTGGCGATGCCTGTGAAGAGCACGGCCTGCCGCATCCGACGGTGATCACCGAGTCGGGCCGCGCGGTGACCGCGCACCATACCGTGCTTGTTTCCAACATTATTGGCGTTGAGCGTAGCGAAATTTCCGAAGCGACGCCGCCGCAGGAAGATGCGCCTCGTTCCCTGCAAAGCATGTGGGAAACCTGGCAGGAGATGCACGAGCCGGGCACGCGCCGCTCGCTGCGCGAATGGCTGCACGACAGCCAGATGGATCTGCACGACATTCACGTCGGCTACTCTTCAGGCACCTTCAGCCTGCAGGAGCGCGCGTGGGCAGAGCAGCTCTATCTGAACATGTGCCATGAAGTGCAGAAGCAGCTCGACCCGAGCAACCGCGCGCACCGTCCGATTATCGACGAGCTGCAGGAGCGTATGGCGGATAAGATTTACGTCAACTTCTCGCTGTTCCAGTCGATGCCGGATGCCTGGGGTATCGATCAGCTGTTCCCGGTTCTGCCGCTGGAAGGGCTGAACCACGCCCCGGAACGTCGTGCGGTGCTGCTGGACATCACCTGTGACTCCGATGGTGCTATCGATCACTACGTGGACGGCGACGGTATCGCCACCACCATGCCGATGCCGGAGTACGATCCGGAGAACCCGCCGATGCTGGGCTTCTTTATGGTCGGTGCGTACCAGGAGATCCTCGGCAACATGCACAACCTGTTCGGTGATACCGAAGCGGTTGACGTGTTTGTCTTCCCTGACGGCAGCGTGGAGGTTGAGCTGTCTGATGAAGGGGATACCGTAGCGGATATGCTCCAGTACGTTCAGCTCGATCCGGGCAAGCTGCTGACTCAGTTCCGCGATCAGGTGAAAAACACCGGTCTGGACGATGCGCTGCAACAGCAGTTCCTCGAAGAGTTTGAAGCGGGTCTGTACGGGTATACCTACCTCGAAGACGAGTAATTATCCCGCCTGCTGAATAAGAAAAGGGTCTGACCACGGTCAGACCCTTTTTTATGGCTACATGAAAACCCCGCCGGTGAACGACGGGGGGAGGGCGGTTAACTCAGCTGTTCGTCCTGGAACGCAATGGTCACCTTCGCATAGATATCAATTGGCGTTTCCGTCATCAGCGGCAGCCACTGCTTCGGCTGTGCTGTTGCGCTCATATCGCCGTTCCACTGCTTGTGCTCAGGCGTTTTCGGCATATCCATGCCGGTCTGACCGGTGGATGAGCCTGGCGAGAGCTTGACGTCGGTGCCTTTCGGATTGCTCGACGGCGCCACGCCGTTGGTCATATCGCCGTTCCACTGCTTGTGTTCAGGCGTTTTCGGCATGTCCATGCCGGTCTGACCGGTGGATGAGCCTGGCGAGAGCTTAACGTCGGTGCCTTTCGGATTGCTCGACGGCGCCACGCCGTTGGTCATATCGCCGTTCCACTGCTTGTGATCAGGCGTTTTCGGCATATCCATGCCGGTCTGACCGGTGGACGAGCCTGGCGAAAGCTTAACGTCGGTGCCTTTCGGATTGCTCGACGGCGTCACGCCGTTGGTCATATCGCCGTTCCACTGCTTATGCTCAGGTGTTTTCGGCATGTCCATGCCGGTCTGACCGGTGGACGAACCTGGCGAAAGCTTGACGTCGGTGCCTTTCGGATTGCTCGACGGCGTCACGCCGTTAGTCATATCGCCGTTCCACTTTCTGTGCTCAGGCGTTTTCGGCATGTCCATGCCGGTCTGACCGGTGGACGAGCCTGGCGAAAGCTTAACGTCGGTGCCTTTTGGATTGCTCGACGGCGTCACGCCGTTGGTCATATCGCCGTTCCACTTTCTGTGCTCAGGCGTTTTCGGCATATCCTTGCCGGTTTTACCGGTTGCAGATCCCGGAGAAAGCGTTGGGTAGTTCGTATTCGGAACGTCCCATTTTTTCTTCGGTGTGGTGCTGTCAGCCGGTTTCGGCGCAGGCTTGAGGTCATCGGCCTTCGACGGCTTAACGGCAGGCACCTCTTCGCTGTGCGCGGTTTCAGACGGGGTGGTGTCCGTCTTCGTCGTGCTGTCAGCCGGTTTCGGCGCAGGCTTCAGATCGTCCGCTTTCGACGGCTTAACGGCAGGCACCTCTTCGCTGTGCGCAGTTTCAGACGGGGTGGTATCCGTCTTCTTCGTGCTGTCAGCCGGTTTCGGCGCAGGCTTCAGGTCATCGGCTTTCGATGGCTTAACGGCAGGCACCTCTTCGCTGTGCGCGGTCCCAGACGGGGTGGTGTCCGCCTTCTTCGTGCTGTCAGCCGGTTTCGGCGCAGGCTTCAGAGTGTCGGCTTTCGACGGCGTAACGGCTGGCACATCTTCGCTGTGCGCAGGTTTCGCTGGCGTAAACTCTTTCTTCTTCTTGCCATCGCTCGAATGCTTCGACGATCCGCCGCCATTGTGGTGGTCGTTCGGCGTGTCGACGTCGTAGTTGCCTTTTTTCTTCTTACCGATGCCAGGATCCGCAAGGGTATAGGAGATATTGTTACCCGCTTCTTTTTCATCACGGGTGACAACGGACATCTCATCCTTGTTGGTGTTGATCTCGCCAGTCGTACCTTTGCTGGTGGTGCCCCCCACTGAAATGGTGGATTTCTGCGTTTCGTTACGGTGGATCTCATCGACCGTATCCACGTAGATGTTAGCCGATGGAATGCCGCCTTTTTTACCCGGCAGACCGCCGATACCTACGCCGCCACCGCCGTACAGGCCGTCCTGCTCAACGGTATCCTGGAGGTCTTTGGCGTTGATATTGCCCGCAACTTTGACCTCACCGGTGCCATTATCCGAGACGATATTGGCACCCGCCATGTTCAGGTCGCCGCCTGTTTTCACCTGCACGTCGCCCGTGGTGTGAATGCCGGACTGCTTCGCGGTGGTTGCTGAGTCGTGAGCCTCTGAACCGCCGCCGCCGTTAACGGCCCCGGTAGGCATCACGCCTTTAGCCGATACGGCAACCCCTACGGATGCGCCCCAGTTGGCACGCTCGTTATCCGTGTGAACCGTGTCCTGGAGGGAGTTAACGGTCATGTCACCTGCAACATCTACATCCGCAGTATTGGCGTCAATGTTGGCACCGCTCATGGTCATGTCGCCGCCGGACTTAATTTTGACGTCGCCTGCCGTAATGGTGCTGTTGGTGTAGCTGGTGCTGTTGCCTGTTCCGGTCTCTTTGCTGCCGCTATAGTCAACAGACGCGCCGCCGCTCACGCCGGAGAGATCCACGCCCACGCCAGCCGTGATGCCCGCCGAGTGCTCCTCGGTGGTGTTGCTATAGCTGGTTGTGGATTTCGCCGCGTTCATGGTCACATCGCCGCCTGCGTTAATTTCAACGTTCTGGCCGCTAATGTCTGTCCCGTTCAACGTGGTGTCTTTTTTGGTGTTGATCGAAACGTTATTCGCGTTGATGTGGTTAATGTTTTCTGCCGTAGAGGTGGAGGTCGAGTGTGATTTAGACGAACTGCCACCAATGGTAACGGAACCGCCCGCCAGATCGTTGAGCAGCAGGTTAGAGGCCTCGCCCAGCACTTCCGCTGCCGTTGTTCCGGCGTTGGCTGACTGGCCTTCGGTGCCTTTTTCAATCAGGTTACCGGCTTTATCAATGGTATCCACAATGGTGCTGTGGGCCTCACCCTTGATGCCAAACGACGTTTCTTTATGGGATGAGGTGTTTTTCATCTCATCTTCATATTTCGTGGTCGCGACGTCCTCGGCGTTGATGGTCAGTGAGTCGCCCGCGCTGAGATCTGCCCCGCCGATATCAACGGTTTTACCTGCTTCAATCGTCCCGGACTGGCCGAAGTTGATTGCGGCATTGGTGTTCTTTTTGCTGTCGGTGACGGACGAGTCGCTGGAGGTGCTCATACCAAACGTAAAGCCAGCCGTATCATTGACCGGCGCACGGCCAGGCTTCTTGCCGATAGCGGAGGTGTCGGATTCTGACCCTGCGCTGACATAGTCGCCGGACGTGGTTTCGGTGCTGCCGCCGTCCATGGTGCCGTAGCTGGTGTTAACCGACTGGCCGCCACCGCTGACGCCCGCGCTGATGACAAACTCGCGTGACGAACTGTGCTGCTCTTCGTGAGCCACATCCTGGGACGTTTTGATCGTCACGTCATTTTCAGCGGTAATGCTGCCGGTCTGAGCGTTGTAAGTACCGCCTTCCATCACCACGTCGTTTTTGGCGTCGATGCTCATGTTGCCGCCAGCGGAAACATTCGCACCAATGGCTTTGCCCGTGGTGGTTGAGGTATCAGACATCGTGAAGTTGAGCGCGCTTCTGACGTCGTTATCAATGATGCGCGTGGCGTCAATTTCATGCAGGTCATTGAAGGTGACGTCGCCGTCGGTGGCCTTCATGCTCACATCCTGGCCCGCCGTAATATCCGACGCGTTGGAGGTGATCGATTTGGCCTCCATGTTAATGCTGCCGCCCGCGGTGACGCCGTCCTCAAAGGCGTGGATCACCTGCTTGCCGCTCTCATCGCGTCCTACGCTGGCCGTCATGGTGATATCACCTTCCGCCGCGGACATGTTCACATCGCCCTCTGCGTTGATCGCCGCGCCGTTGTTATTGATATTGCCGCTGGTGCTGGACATATTGATGTCGCCGCCCGCAGAGATACCCGCGCTCATGCCGTTGCTGATGTTGTTGATATCGCCATCAGAGACCAGCGTCATGTCGCCTTTGGATGAGATCGTACCGTTGGCGTTATTGATGCTGTCCGCATCGACGTTCATATCGCCGCCAGCATGAATGGTCGCGGTGCCGCCGTTAACGTCTCCGCTCTCCATCTGACGAAGCGTTTCAGGGCACAGGTACACGACCGGAACCATCACGTCCACGCCGTTCACCGTCTGATTAACGAACCAGACGATATCGGAGTCCAGCCCGTTGCGCTGCTCCTCGGTCAGGGATTGACCGACAACCAGCCCCAGCTCGCTGTCCTGTGCCGCCACGCCTGCATTGTCCATCAGGGCCTGCACCAGCGCGTCGCCTTCCAGACCATCACGGATCGCAAAGAAGCTGCCGACTGAGCTGCTGATCTCACGGCGGATCAATTCTGAGGTGAAGTAGTTATCCCCAATCACGTTAACCGGCTTCTGCGGGTCATAACCCACCTGATCGAAGAAGTAATCCGATCCGGTATACGCGCTCTGATCGATCATTGACGGACGCGTTTCAAAGATCGGAACGATATTGTTGGCTGGCCCCGGATAAGCGGTGCCATTTTTTTCTGCTTCGGCGGTTTTCTTAAAGTCGGTCGAGACTTCAAACATGCCCGGAATAGAGACCATGTCCTTGATGGTTGGCATCGGGCTAATGCCCATCGCCAGCTCGTCAATTTTTTTGGTATTGACCTGGACATCGTAACCGGCAATCACCGTATCGACGGTGTATTCGCCCACGTCGATATCGCTCACGTTGCTGTGGCTGTTAACCACCCCGGCGCCTGCAATACCGTTATCCAGCTTGCCGCCTTTGTGCGTAAAGTTACCGCCAGCGGTGATCTCGCCTTTTTCAGACGGGACGAAGTAGGTTTTATTGTTTTTTAATGCTTCATTATTGGTCGCCGTGACGCTCGCCCAGATAGTGCGCATCGTACCGTAGTCGGTGGTTTGCCAGGTTTCACCGAAGATGTCGGACATCATTTTGTTGAAAAGCGTGGACTCGTTTCCGGTCATCACGACGGCGTTGTACCAGATCGCTTTTTCAGGATCGTCACTGCCTGACTTACCGGCTGCTGCGCCATTGCTAAACTCGAAGTCGAGGAACTGATAAAGGGTATCAAAATTCCACGTTGACGTATGGTAGGCGCCTAAATGCCACTGATAGGTGATCCCGCCCTGCGTCTCTAACGGCAGCTGCAGATAATCATAAATGGACATTTCACCGTATTCCGGTGAGTTGTAGATATCACCGGTAACCGTAATATCTTTCGCCGCCTGAATCAGACCGCCTTTGTTCGTGATCTGTTTTCTGTCAAAGATATTGCGCTGGTTGATATTAATGTTGCCGCCCGCGCTGATCTCCGCCTGATGGTCAAGTTTCAGTCCCGAGGTCACAATCGGCATTGAGAAGTTAATCAGGGTTTGAGATTTGGTCGCGAGATGCTCAACGGTGTTATAGACCGCACTGGCGTTCTGATACCCCGTCATGGAGATTTCGTCGCCGGTGTAGCTACTTTCGTTTCTGATGGATTCCGCGTCTAAATTGACGTCCTTCTCAGCGCGAATGATCCCGGCCTGGTTATAGATCTCCTTCGCGATAATCGACATATCGCCCATGCTGAGCACGTTACCCGACACGCCGTTGAAGAAATTACCGTTACGGGCATCCAGACTCAGATCGCCCATCGTCCACAGCAGGCTACCGGCATTGTTGGTGATGTTGCCCGCGGTGACGTTGAGATCGCCCCCGGTCACGATAGACATGGCGTTGGTGAAGTTACCGTCTGCATTCAACGTCAAATCGCCAATCGCTTCCATCTGGGTGCTATTGGTAAAGTCGCCGTGCGTGGTGATCGCCATCGCGCGTCCGGCATAGATGTTCTGGTTATTGGCGTCGAGGGTCAGGCTATTGTCGACGCTGAGCGAGAGATCGCGTCCGGCCTCAAGGATACCGGCCGTGTTGTTCAGGCTAGCGAGAGTCAGCTGCAGATCCCGGTCGGCGGTGATGGAGGCGTTGGCATCGTTTTGCAGGTTTTTGGTCGCAACCGCAATGTTAGTGCCCGCAATCACTGCGTTAGTGGTGTTTTTAATGTTGCCTTTCTGAACATTCAGCGAGGTCGTTTTGGCCCCGGCGAGCACGGCTTCATCGCTGTTGTTCAGGTTGCTCGCCACGTTCAGCGTCAGGTTGTTATCCGTCGAGACAATGGCCGCGCCGCTCTCGTTGGTCACATTTTCTGACGTCACGGTCACATCGCCGCCCGCCACCAGGGTGGAGTTTGAACCGTTTTCGCTGCCGCTGTTGAGCAGGGAATTTGCCGCGACGGTTAACGCACCGTCAACGGCCTGAATCACCCCGCCGGAGAGGTTAGTCAGCACGCCAACGGCGTTCAGCACCGTGTTCATGCTGGCCGTGATCACCGCCTGGTGGGAGTTGGTCAGGGAATCCACATCCTCGATCGTCAGGTTACGCAGGGCCATGAGCACATGGTCGCTCCCGTCGTTCACCAGGCTTCGGATATTGCGGATAATCAGATCGGTGCCCGCCTGCACCACGCCGTTATTGTGCAGCGTGTCGCCGTTTTGCACGGTAATGCTGCCGTCGCTGAGGATCACCGAGGCATTGTTCAGCGTATTCACGCCGTCCAGGGTCATGTTGCCCGAGGCGAGGATCGCCGCGTCAGTGCTGTTGTTCAGCGTACCCACGTTCTTGATGCTGAGGGCATGCTCAGACTGGATCACCGCGCTGTTGCTGTTGTTGAGCGTATTCACCGTGTCGATCGTCACGCTGCCGCTGCCGACCATTGCGGCGCTGTTCGTGTTCGATACGTTGGTGATATTCAGCATCGCCAGCGCACCGTCTGCCACCAGCTGTGACGCATCGTTGGTGAGGGTGCCAATGTTGGACAGGGTGAGATTGCCGCTGCTGTAGACAGTGGCATCGCGGGTGTTAGTCAGCGTGCCGATGTGATCCAGCAGGATGGACGTTGCCTGAATGCCGGAGGCCGAGTTGGTCAGCGTTGTCGCGCCGGACAGGTCCATCGCCCCGTTGGCGAGCAGAACGGCGTCGCCGGTGTTGCTGAGCGTCGCCATGTTGGTCAGGGAAATGTTTTCCCCCTGGATCCGGCTGTTGTCGTTGGTCAGAGCGGTCGTATGCGCGCCGTCCAGTGCGAGGTTTTCGCCCGCCAGGATCGCGCCGCCGTGGGTGTTGTTCAGCTGCTTGCTGACGTTCAGCGCGATATCGCCCGCTGCGCTCAGGGTGCCGCCGTTGTTATTCAGCTTCGCCGCCTTCACCTGCGCTTTTTGTCTGGCATTCAGCGTACCGCTGTTTTCAAGCGTCGCATCGGCGTTGGAGGCGGTCAGGGTAACGTTTTTCCCCTCGATCTTGCCCTGGTTCTTGATGGATTTACCGCTGGCTGCGAGGGTGACATCTTTTTCGTTGCTGATGATGTTTCCGCTGTTGTCGACGTCGCCGCCCACGTTCAGGCTGACGGTCGCCGAATCACCCACGAGGGTGCCGCTGTTGGTGACATTGCCGGTCGTGGTGATCTGCAGTGCGTCACGGGTCGCCCCGATGTTTCCACGGTTGTTCAGCGCGCTGGCGTTCATCACCAGCCGTTTTTCTGCGAAGATGCGGCCACTGTTGTCCAGGTTCCCGACGCGCAGCGTCTGGTTGTTAGACGCGTACAGCACGCCGTCATTTTTCAGTGAGCCGGACGCAATCGTCAGATCACCCGTCGCGCTGACGGAACCGCTGTTCACAAAGGCCTCTTTCAGGGTGAACTGCAGGGTGCCTTTTTTCGCCAGGACGCTACCGCCGCTGTTATTCATGCTGCCTGCGGTAATCTGCACATCACCGCTGTGGCTGGTCACCTGCGTATCCGAGATCAGCGAGGCAAACGGCACTTCAGCGCCGTTGACCTTCACGACGAAATCGCCGTTTTTCAGCGTCACTACGCCGCCGGCAATGACCTTACCGTTGGCGTCCAGTGCCTGCAGTTTGCCGTTCAGGGTATACTGGCCCGCCACGTTAATCTGAATCGCCGGAACGGTGGTGGTGGTGTTGTTGGTCACCAGCGAGGCGGCGTTTTGCACCAGCGAGCTGGCATCAATGCGGATTTTGCCGGTTGAGGCGATCACGTCGTTATTCAGCGTGATGCCCGCCAGGGCGTTCATGATAATGTCGTTTTTCGCCTGAACGCCGGAAGTGGACTTGTTCAGGGTGATATTCTTGCCGGAGAGCGACAGGTTCTTCTCGCTCGACAGGCTGGCGAGCGTAATGTCGCCATCCGCGCTGATGTCCAGGTCGCTGCTGGCGATAATGCCGCCAGCATGGCGGACGCCCGCGCCGGATTCGGTGCTGATCAGCTGGATCTTGCCGCCGTACATGGAGCCAAGCGCGCTACCGTCGATAGCAACGGCCGGACCCCGCCCATCGCCTTTGTTACGCACGGTGTGGCTGCGGGTCGCAAGATCGTAATCGTTCTGGCCCGCCAGCACTTTGATGTCTGCTTTACCGGCAATTTCGCCTTCCAGCTGCGCGCTGCGGCTTACGATGTCGAAGTAGCCCAGCCCGTCGGTATTAATGCCCTGACCGGTGACGGATACCGCCCCTTTTTCAACTGCCAGCTTATAGGAACCGTCGTTATTTGCCTGCACTTTACCGGTGCTGAGGGTCAGGCTGTTGGCATTGATGGTGGTTGCGCCGTTCACGCTAATGCCGTTTTCGTTGGCAATGATGATGTCGGCCTTTTTCCCGAAAACTTCCATCGTGCCGTTAATGTAGGATGCTTTCGCGCCCGTCACTTCGCTGATAATGGCGCTGGCTTCGTGCTGCAGCTGGGCGTTTTTTACCGCATAGCCGCCAATTTTCGTCACGCCGTCCTGCATGCTGTTGTTAAAGATCATCCCCTGTTTTTCAACGTTAAATTCGTTGAATTTATTCATGGAGATGCCTTTCGCATTAGGATCGGCAATATTGACCACCGGCGTGCCGTTGGCCGCCTGGCCCATGGTCGGGCCTTTCGACTGACGATTATCAGGCGTTGTTGCCGCATCGGCGGTGGCCGAGAAAATGCCTGCCAAAGACAGATATAAAGGACAGAGCCGCTTATGCAAATTGCGCGTGGTTATTTTTCCGCTGCGTGTGTTTTTGTTTTTCATTATTCTTCCCTTTGTTAGAAGTTAATTTCCGTTTTGTAATAAACCACCGTGTTATCGATGGTTTCTTCTTCCATTGAGTCTGGTTTTTTAACGGGCCACCCTGCCATCACGTAGGAAGAGAAATGGCTGCCAGTGGCTTTAACACCCACGGATGCGCCCATCATGAATTGGCTGTCGCAGACATTGACGCCTTTCGGGCAATTATCTTTTGTAAAGCCAAAGTCGTAGCCAATATAAGGCGTCAGCTGGTAAATACCGGCCAGTCCAATATCGAAAGGAAACTGCAGGCTGTTGGCAATCCATGCGCCGTTGTCGCTCATCACGTTGTCGTCTTTGAAACCACGAACGGTGTATTCATCGCCGATAGTGACCTTGGCATCACTCACCAGCACATCCGGCGTGTACTGAAAACCGCTGTTCAGCTCATAGGTCATGCCGAGTCTGCCGAACTTAGCGAGCGGGCGCGTCCAGGAGGCAATGCCGTTGTACTTCATGTAATCGACGTCGAAACCTTCCAGGTCTTTATCGCCGTCGCGGGCGGAACCAAACCACGGCACCGCCGCGGTGACGCTCAGATCGCCATAGAACCAGCCGCCGCCCATTGCGCCAACGTAGGTCAGGCCCGACGCCAGCGAGGTGTAGGTTTTTGAGCTAACGTCAATGCGCGCGTTTTCGATGCCGTTGTAGTTATCCCGGCGTTCGACCTTCATCCAGGCGCTGGTTTTACCCGTTGCGCCACGCACCAGCATGCGACTGATACGCAGGGATGCACGTTCGGAGGTACCATCGGAATCGTAAATGCCGAAACCGCCGTCGATGCCTTTTTCGTATTCAGATTTGTAATAGCTGGTATCAAAACCCCAATAGCCCAGCGGCACGCTGTAGCTAAATGACCAGGAGTCCTGCTTATCATTACTATTTTTCAGGTCGTTCCAGGAGTAATACGCATTAAAGATGTCGTTCAACCCGGCAATATTCTTTGCCGTCAGGCTGCCGTAATATTGTTGCCAGCCGTCTGATTTATTCCCGGAGTTATTTAACCCCGCGGCCGCGTCAAGCGGGAATGAGGGCTGATGAATCAGGTTAAGATCGGAATAACCATTAATGATTGAGGGCTCAACGTGAATATTATCCCCCTGTGATACCCGCATCAGGTTCTCAACCATCTGGTCGACATCCTGCATATTCAGGATCTTGTCTTTGGCAAACGGGTAGGCGGTAAAAAGACGCGTGCTATCACGCAGCCCCGGAGCCTGGCCGTTAACCTTAAAAGCGTTGATCTTTCCCCACAGCACGCGAAGCTTGAGCGTACCGCTTTTGATGTTGCCGGGATCGATGCTGATCAGGGTGGTGGCATAGCCACGGGAAATATAAAAATCCGTTAACTCTTTCACTAAGGTGAAAATGTCAGATTTGCCCAGATCTTTACCCAGATAGCGCTGGACGATCTCCTCGCGCTGCGGCGATCCGTCGAACAGGTGATCGTCGAGGATCTCGATGTGGGTTACGTTGAACTTCCACGATGAGTCAGCCGGCAGGCCGGTCTCCGCGTCTTCTCCACGACTGGCGCGCTGTTGTTGCAGCAACGCTTCCGTTCTTTTCGCCTCTTCAATCAGATACTGGTTGCTCTGCCGCTCCAGGCGATCAAGCTCCTGCTTGTTCTGGACAGAGGGCAGCGTGGCGGCATGGGCCACCTGCAGTAAAGGCAGTAAGAACAGGACTTTTTTCATTTTAAAATGACAACGCATCTCTCTCTCCCTGAGCGTTATTTAATGCGAACGGTGTATTGAACGGCGCCGACAACTCTGCCGGGGGTGAGGGCGGTCTTACGATCGACCCCACCGCCAACATAGATATACGCCTGATATTTTTTGGTGAGCGTGGAGGCGGTATAGATCTTCTCATTACCCAGCGAGATCGCGGCTCCGTTCTTCTCAAAAAGGCGAATACTAAAATTGCTTGCATAACCGTCGCCGCTTTCAACGCCGATTACGCCGGACAACTCGCCTAATGGGGTGTTAATTAAGGAGTTGAAGGTGATGCCAATTTGTTCCGTAGAAGGGCAACCCACGGTGATAGTGAAATCCTTTTTAACACCCTGAAAACTATCGTCGTTTTGAAAATCGGCGATGTTATAGGTGCCCAAATCGATGTTTGTTGCCGAGGGGTAGATTGTGCACGCGGCGGTAATCACCTTAATGGCAACACCAAAGTTGATGGCCATAATCGGCAGTTTTTCGCTCGCATCGGCGGTCGGGATCACCACTGCTTCAGCCACCTTACCGGCTGGAATAACGTATTCCCCTTCAGGCATCGCACCGGTCTGGACCATTTCCACCAGCACCGTGCTGTTTCTCACCCCACAACCGGTGGAGCAGGTGGTCGGTGAACCCGAGTTACCCGGCAGCCAGGAAGATTCGGTCTGCGTAGGCCAGCGCATGCGAATGCCAATCCCCGGGATTTCGGTGTTATAGACATGATCAAGCTGCGAACGGATATAGCTTCGCGAATAGCTTGAATGCCATGAGGATTGTGTGGAGGCGTCACAGGTGTAGCTAACGTCCGGCACCTGGTAGGTTTTGCTCCATAAAACTTTGCCGACCTCACGCTGCTTAATGACGTTAAGCGTGATGTCGTCCATGATATTGAGCGTCGCCAGAGGGGACGTGCGGGTGCACAACGCCGCATAGGCGCTGGTGCACGTTAAAGATAAAAACGCCGTGGATAAAAGAATCAGCGCAGCCGTAAAGATCCGTCTCATGGTGTTGCCCCGTTATTGATGCAGGTAATTTCAGTAGCCTTAAACGCCTCTTCCTCGGATGGCTGATCCTCAGCGCCTTGTTTCACATAACGCGCAACGCACTGTGCGGGCTGTTTATTTTTCTTCCACTGGAGGGTGAAGTCGTTTTGGCCTTCCTTGAGCGACACCATCGCCACGCCGTTTTGTCCGACCATGCCGATGGCGTTGTGCGATGCATCCAGCACCGACGCACCGAAGGGGATCACCTCCCCGGAAGGCTGCACAAAGCGCACAAAGCTCTGGCTATTGGCCTGGGTGTCCATTTTGATCAGCACGGCCGCGCCGGAGGTAGGCACGATGGTTCGGCGGGTATCGTCTACCTCGACGGTATACGCGGTGCCTTTCGGGTCGGCGTACACCTCGTTGTACTTGTAAGGCACCAGATACCCGACAATGCCGTAGCCGTTGTCTTTGATGACGGCCTGAGAATCCGGGTAGATGCGGGAGCCTTCTGCGCCTTTTGCTTCTACAATGCCGATGGTGTCTGCCAGGGTCGGCACAAAGTTGATGCCGCCTTCATGCACCACCACGCCGCCGTTCAGGTTGACCCCACCCATAAAGGAATCCCGGGACTGGCTGTAGGTCATCCCGCCCGAGGCGCTTTCGCCCGTGTAGGAGAGGTTCATGCCGAAGTTGGTTTCCGGCGTGTTGGACTGGCTGAAATAGCCGCCAAAGCCAAACTGCGAGCGTTCCCCGGCGGAGCCGTTTAGCGAGGTACGGAAGTTAGCTTCATCGCTGTTATAGCTGAAGTTCGCCCCCAGGCGAGCCTGCTTCTCGTAGTGGTGGCCGAGCGGCATACTCATGTTCAGATAGAGCGTATCTTCGTGGCCGCCATCGTCGTTGTTGGTCCGGCCAAGAGAGATCCCCCAGGTCGTGATGCCAAACTGGTTGTTATAGCCCAGCACGAAGTTCGACTTTTCATTCCGGCCCTGCTCGTTGTTCCAGACGTTGCCCACAAAACCGCTGACGTAGAAGCTTCCCCAACCGGCGGGAAGCGTCTGGTTGATGTTGGCTTCCAGGCGCTCGCGGTAGCGTTCCGGGAGATAGTCATCCTCATCGGCTTCAATCGAGCGCTTCAGGCTGACCGCATCGCTCAGGGAGTAGAAGTTCGCGCTGGAGTAGCGATAGCCAATCAGGCTGAAGTTCGTCCCGGTGGTCGGGAGCGTCTTCGCCAGGCTAATGCGCAGGCTCATATTGCAGAAGGTGCCGCAGTCGGCGGTGTCCGGCTGTCCCTCGAAGCGGGTGAAGGAGCGCGTCACGTCCACGCCAAGCGCGCCCAGACGGGTGTTAATCGCAAAACCGGTCATCAGCGCCGAGTAGTCGCCTTCGAACGCGCTCTGTCCGCCAACGTATCCGGTAAAGTTATTGAATAAGCCGTACTGATACGTGCCCTCAACCGCTTTCGGGTCCTCTTTCAGCCAGGTATCGCGAATTTCACCCGCAGCCACAGAGTAGCGGGAGTAACCTTCGCGCAGCAGCTGCGGCACGCTGGAGTAGGGGACCACGAAGTAGGTCTCTTTGCCGTTGGTCTCTTTAACGGTGACCTCAAGATCGCCGTTATAGCCGGTCGCATAGAGATCGCTGATGGCGAACTCCCCTGGCGGCACCACCTTTTCATACAGGGTGTTGCCAGCCTGCTTGATGGTCACCGTGGCATTGCTGTTGGCGATGCCGCGCACCACCGGAGCATAGTTGCGTACGGAGTCGGGAAGCATGCGATCGTCCGTGGCGAGACGAACGCCGCGCAGGGCAGTGGTGTCAAAAAAATCACCAGTGGTATTCATATCGCCCAGCACAATCTGCGATTGCAGCGGCGCAATCGCCCGCTCTGCATAGGCCTGGATATGCTGTACGCCGGTATTTTCAGTGTCACTGCCGGAACTCAGGCTGTCGTAAGTCGTAAAGCGCCACGCGCCCAGCGCAAGAGTGTTGTGCAAATTGCTGTAGAGATAGGTCGCGTTATCCTGGGTGGGGCGATAACGTGAACTGGTGGCGCTCAGCGTATAGGAGGACATCAGCGCCGGCACGCCGTTATCCCATAACTCCGGGCTGACGTAACCCGCAGGCGTATTAAGCAGCATCGCCTGGGGAATAGTGACATCCAGCTGTTCTTCTACCGCGTTATAATTAACCGTCGCGCCTTTAATCAGCTCAGGAAGAATAATACAACTCTTCTGCTTCCAGTCAGGGGGAAGTTTTGATGTGTCGACGTCAAAGCGGACGACCATTTCGGGCGTCATGCAGGCGTTAAATCCCTGCTCATTATTTGCCGCCACAAAGGTGACGGACCAGGTATCAACAGGCTTGAGATTGCTGTAAACCTCAAGCGTATATTTACCCGGCTGTATTTTTTCTACGCCGTCAAATTGGGTCAGATCGATTCCGCTATCGTAATACTTCATAAACCCATGAGAAAATGTCATCGGCTTACTGGTATCACTGGCAAAAACTGCGGGTGGCGCGATTGTCACCGAAATGACAAAGCCACTCATCACCCACAGAGTGTTAGTTTTTTTGAAAAACATCGACATATCACCGTCCTGGTCAATATCCTTGCTAATCAGAAGTTATACGTGCGCTTAATATAGGCACCCAGATCGGTAATATAATTGTATTGGAATGTCCCTTTTCCCTGCACGGCATTCACCTGCGGGAAGTGATACACCATCGTGCTATATGGCGCGATCATCTCTCCATCAATCATGACATCTTTGCCCTGAGCATCTCTGAGCCAGACGTTCGTCATGCTTACATGGAAAGGAGAATTATTTGTTCCAACGACGTCATAACCTTTGGCCGTTTTTTTCAATTGCCAGGTTAATTCGTCCGCCGCTTTCATCGGGTTACCCTTCAGGCCAACCGGACGATAGAAAAATTTAATCAGCGTTCTGAACGCCATTTTTAGCTGATTTTTATCCGCGTCTTCTGCCATTTCAGGTGGAATATCCAGGACGTTGAGCCACAGTACCGTCTCACGATCTTTTGGATATTTCGCCGCTACGCCTTCCGTCTGGAATATGCGGAAAACTTTCCCCTTTTGGCCGTTAATTCTGGCCGCCGGTGGGGTGATAAAGAAAGGCACATCTTCTTTGGCGATGCCGTCAGTCTTATCGGTGCTGGAAAGCCACACCTGAACCAGTTCGGGCGTTTTGCTGACGTTGTTAATACGAATCGTTTGTTCTTTCTCCCCGGCGTTAAATGCCACACGGGTCGTCATAATTTGAATCGTTGCACTGGCCGCAAAGGAAAAGGCCAGCGTCGTCATGAATACAGAAGATATAACAAGTTTTTTTAACATCTGGCCTAATCCTTTAGGTGATACTCTCAGCGGTTCATCCCGCTAAATGCGCGATTACTGATATTTAATAGAGTAAATAACGTCGGTTGATACCTGACCGGCAGTAGATGCCCCGCCCGTAGCGACATATTGTGCCCAGTAATCAAAGCGAGCCGTATTACCGGAAACCGTAACGGTTTGAGCGTTATTGTTTGCGGTATTCAGGTTCAGAATAGCTTTTGAAGAATCCAGTAAACCAACCTGAACTTTCTCCGCACCGCCAGACGCTTTCGCCACGGTATTTTTCAGGTTACCGGTGGTGGCATCAATATTGGTGCTTTGCGCCAGTTCGAAAAATACGTTGGCAATTTTGCCATTGGTGCAGTTTGCGCCGCTTAAGGTAATGTGGAATGGTGTGTCGCCTGCGCGCTGTCCATCCGCTGCAAGCGCGGTTGCACTAATAGAAGGTAAATGAACGGTAAAATCAGGGGTAGAAGATTCGCCCTGTGCGTCGCCGCCGGTAATAGTACAGGTGGCGTCGCTGATAGTACCTTCAAAAGTAATAGTGCCATCTTCTGCTGCCGCGGCGGTACCGATGGTTGAAAGAACGGCCAGGATTGCCAGCTTAGACAACTTATTCATAAAAATATCCATATCATGTCATTGGGGGGGGTATTGTATATAGGTCATCTCCTCCACCGCTATCGTCCAGGCCTAAATATATTCCTAGTTTTAAAATGATATATTTGTTTAATTTATGAATTAAGTTTTGCTTCGGACGTTTAAGCACAAATGATGTGAAGAAATCGCTGGCTTTAGAAAATATAAATTATAAAAATGAATTTTATTTGTGTGGTGAATATTTTGGGGCCGTATAAGTCTGGTGACACGATTGATTTCTGTTTTGAAAAGTGAGCTTGAATCTTAACCTTCCAGAGGCTAGCATTAGGCAAAAGCAGTAAGGACATCAATCCCTTCCTCGTCGGGTTTAACGACGCGGAGGGGATTTTTTTTCATCTGTATCTAATGCAACGACTTTATAAGAGGTCAGGACATGAGCACTTTAGGTCATCAGTACGATAACTCCCTGGTATCTAACGCGTTTGGTTTTTTACGTTTACCAATGAACTTCCAGCCGTACGACAGCGACGCTGACTGGGTCATCACCGGCGTTCCATTCGACATGGCCACCTCCGGTCGTGCCGGTGGCCGTCACGGCCCGGCGGCAATTCGTCAGGTATCCACTAACCTGGCCTGGGAGCACAACCGTTTCCCGTGGAACTTCGACATGCGCGAGCGCCTGAACGTGGTGGACTGCGGCGATCTGGTGTATGCCTTTGGTGACGCGCGTGAGATGAGCGAAAAGCTGCAGGCACACGCCGAGAAGCTGCTGGCTGCCGGTAAGCGCATGCTCTCCTTCGGCGGCGACCACTTCGTAACCCTGCCGCTGCTGCGCGCCCACGCCAAACACTTCGGTAAAATGGCGCTGGTGCACTTCGATGCGCATACCGACACCTACGCGAACGGCTGTGAATTCGATCATGGCACCATGTTCTTCACCGCGCCGAAAGAAGGGTTGATCGACCCGAATCATTCCGTGCAGATCGGTATCCGTACCGAGTTCGATAAAGACAATGGTTTCACCGTGCTTGATGCCTGCCAGGTGAACGATCGCGGCGTGGACGACATCATCGCCCAGGTGAAGCAGATCGTTGGCGATATGCCGGTGTACCTGACCTTTGATATCGACTGTCTGGATCCGGCGTTTGCACCGGGTACCGGTACGCCGGTCATCGGCGGGCTGACCTCCGACCGCGCCATCAAGCTGGTGCGCGGCCTGAAAGATCTGAACATCGTGGGCATGGACGTGGTGGAAGTTGCACCGGCATACGATCAGTCCGAGATCACCGCGCTGGCCGCGGCGACCCTGGCGCTGGAAATGCTTTACATCCAGGCCGCGAAAAAAGGCGAATAACCTTTACGCGCTGAGTGCTGCTGCGCGACGCATGCGCAGCAGCAACACGCCGCCCGCCAGCAGAGTGATCGCCTGCGACACGACCAGCACCGAAAAGCCCGAGCTGACCGACCCCATCGATTTCATCACCATCCCCATCAGCAGCGGAATAAAAGCGGCGCAGAGATTACCGATGCCATTAATAATGCCGTACGCGCTGCCGACTGCCTCCCGCGCCGCGTGATGCTGGATCACCGCAGGAATGGCCGCCCCCTGAAGTCCCCAGAAGATATTTGCCGAGAGCATAAACAGCGCAAGCCACACCGGCTGGTGGCTCAGCATCAGCGCGATGACGGACAACGCCGTCAGCAAGCCGCCCACCACAAACAGCACCGGGGCCTGCTCCGGGCGCATTTTATCGAGCAGCACGCCGCCGAGAAATTTTGAGCCAAGGCTTAACAGGAAGGGGACCGCGGCAAGCAACCCGGTCGCGTGCAGCGAGAAGTGATGCTCATCGCGCAGCCAGGCGGGGAGCCACGCGCTGCTGCCCCAGAGATAGCTCAGCGTGGCGATTTCAACCAGCAGGATCAGGCCAAGCAGCGGGGTTTGCCAGGCGAGCGTAAAAGTCTGCATAAAACCCGGTTTTTGGATGGCCTTCACCTCACGCGGCGCGGGCAGAAAACGCCAGACCGCGCCGCCGCCCAGCACCAGGTTGATTGCCGCCAGCGCGTAAAACGATCCGGCCCAGCCGAGGTGCGCCATTAGCCAGGTGACCAGCGGAAAACCGATCGCCAGCCCCAGCGAAACGCCCAGGGCGGTCACGGCGTTGGGTTTGCCGATCGCCTCCGCGCAGAAGTTATCGCTGATAAAGCGCGTTTTCAGTGAAAAGAGCGGCCCTTCGGCAACCCCTAAAATTACGCGCGCGATGAGCATTCCCATCAGCGATCCGAGCAGCGGTGAAATGGCGCACACCGCAGCCCAGATGGCAATGCTGACCAGCAAACCCTGCCGATAATGCAGTTTGCTTTCGATAACCGGCGTTAAGAGTAACGCG
This sequence comes from Enterobacter cancerogenus, assembly GCF_019047785.1. Classification (NCBI taxonomy): domain Bacteria; kingdom Pseudomonadati; phylum Pseudomonadota; class Gammaproteobacteria; order Enterobacterales; family Enterobacteriaceae; genus Enterobacter; species Enterobacter cancerogenus. The sequence continues at coordinate 3,570,776 of NZ_CP077290.1, forward strand.
GAAAAACCATAGCCCAGGAGAAAGCACGTCATCAGCATTCCCTGTAACATTCTGTTTTCATTTAACTGAAAGTGTTCGGCAAATTCCGGGTTTAAAATCATCACCGAAATATTTACCCTGTCGACATACGAAATAATAATCAGCAATAACAATGCCATCGTACCTTGCCATCTTGCCGTCATCATGCCCGCCTTATGAATTGATTTTTTATTAAAGTGATTGTCACGCAGGTAAAATGGTTCACCAGTGAAACTCGTTGTTTATAAACAGTAAATTAAAAATTCGTTTCACGGGTGAAACACCGGGGTTGTCCCTTTTATTTATTTCTAATGATCAAAGATAAAATAAGTCAATATCTTTCAGAGAACATTTCTTCCCATCACTAAAACGTATTCCCTCACGCCTGAATAATGAAAATTTCATATCGCTGCATTTTTTCGTGATCCTTTGCACACTTAGTTAATTAATTGCCATTCGGTTAACAATTTCGTCACATTGGCGCTTGACGAAAGATTCATCGCTTTTATATTGACCGTATTAAATAAGAAACAGAGTTTCATATATGAAACAAAAGCCTGGAGGATCGTGATGAGCTGGATAGGCGTATGTGACGCAGAACAAGTACAGGAAGATTTCCCATTTAGCGGCAACGTCGAGGGCAAAGAGATCGGCGTTTATTTAATTGACGGTGAATATTACGCGCTGGAAGACGTATGTCCGCACGCTTACGCGCTGCTGAGCCAGGGCTTTGTGGAAGACGGCAAAGTGGAGTGCCCGCTGCATGAGGCGGTTTTTGACGTCAAAACCGGCCAGTGCCTGCACGGCCCCGGCGGTCGCAACCTCAACCGCTACCCGGTTCGGGTCTTTGAAAACCAAATCCAGATTACCTTTGTCGAGGAGACCGTGGCATGAGCGAGACCCTGAACTTTAACCCGGCGCTGCCGGAAAGCCGCCAGTTTACCCCTCCGGCAGAGGGCGGTAACGGCGCGATCCACAAGCCGGGTGAATACCAGAACCTTATCTGGCAGACCCGCAGTCGCGAGCCGGAAAACTGGGAGCTCCACCTTATCGCCACCCTGGAAGAATTGTTTGAGCAGGGCGCGGAAACCCTGCCGGAGTTGGTGAACGGCCTGAACGCCGTCCGCCTGCACGACCAGCAGGGCGAGCCCTGGAGCGAGAACAGCTTCCAGGCATTCTTACAGGTTAACGGCTACTGAGGACAACGCGATGACGACTCCCGTACAACACTATCTTGATAAAGGTCTGCGCGGCCTCTGGTATCCGGTTCTGGCGAGCTGGGAAGTGCAGTCTGCGCCGGTGGGCATTACCCGCCTCGGCGAGCAGATTGTGGTCTGGCGTAACAAAGACGGCCAGGTACAGGCGCTGGAAGATCGCTGTCCCCACCGCGGCGCACGGCTGTCGATGGGCTGGAATCTCGGCGACCGCATCGCCTGCTGGTATCACGGCGTGGAAGTGGCGGGTAACGGCGAGGTGAAAGATGTGCCTGCGGTGGACAAATGCCCGCTGGTCGGCCAGCAGTGCGTGCGCAGCTACAACGTGCAGGAGGCGCACGGGGCCATTTTCCTGTGGTTCGGCGTTACCGCTGACCAGCAGCCGGACGAGCTGAGCTTCCCGGATGAACTCGCCGACACCGACAATTTCAGCAACTTCCTCTGCACCGCCGGGTGGAAATGCAACTACCAGTACGCGCTGGAAAACGTGATGGACCCGATGCACGGTACCTATCTGCACTCGTCGTCGCACTCGATGGCGGAAGGGGACCGCAAGGCGGACATGGTGCTGCAGCCGACCAAAACCGGCTTCATCTTTGAGAAAAAAGGGCAGAGCGGCATCAACTTCGACTGGGTGGAGCTGGGCAACAGTGGCACCTGCTGGATGCGCCTGTCCATTCCTTATAAGAAGCGTTTCGGGCCGGGCGGCCACTTCTTCATCGTCGGCATGGTGGTGCCGGAAGATAACGACAACTGCCGCGTCTTCTTCTGGCGTATCCGCCGGGTGCAGGGCTGGCAGCGCGACATGTGGCGCTTCATGTACCGCAACCGCCTGGAGAAACTGCACTGGGAAGTTCTCGAGCAGGACCGCGTGGTGCTCGAAAGCCTCGCCCCGAACGCCCGCGAGCATGAATACCTGTACCAGCACGACGTCGGTCTCTCCCGCCTGCGCCGTATGATGCAAAAGGCGGCGAAAGAGCAGCTGGCGATGCGTGAAGAACAGCAGGGAGCCGCCTGATGAACGGCCTGCTAAACGGGAAGCGCATCGTCGTGACCGGTGCCGCGCGCGGCCTGGGCTATCACTTCGCCAAAGCCTGCGCGGAGCAGGGGGCGGCGGTGGTGATGTGCGACATCCTGAAAGGCGAGCTGGCCGAAAACGCGCACGGACTGCGTGAGCAGGGCTACGCGATCGAATCCCACATTATCGATCTGGCCGATCCGCACGCCATTGAGCAGGTGTTCAGCGCCATTGGCGAGCAGGGACAGATTGACGGGCTGGTGAATAACGCGGCCATGGCGACCGGCGTGGGGGGCAAAAACATGCTCGATTACGATCCGGATCTCTGGGATCGGGTGATGAGCGTGAACGTCAAGGGCACCTGGCTGGTGACGCGCGCCGCCGTGCCGCTGCTGCGCGAGGGGGCCGGGATTGTGAACGTCGCTTCCGACACCGCGCTGTGGGGCGCGCCGCGCCTGATGGCCTATGTCGCCAGCAAGGGCGCGGTGATTGCCATGACCCGCTCGATGGCCCGTGAGCTGGGTGAAAAACGTATCCGCATCAATGCCATCGCGCCGGGGCTAACCCGCGTCGAGGCGACCGAGTATGTGCCCGCCGAACGCCATCAGCTGTACGAAAATGGCCGCGCGTTAACCGGCGCGCAGCAGCCGGACGATGTGACGGGCAGCGTGGTCTGGCTGTTAAGCGATCTGTCGCGGTTCATTACCGGGCAGCTGATTCCGGTCAACGGCGGTTTTGTCTTTAACTGAGGCCTGATGAATATGGAAAACGATCGTGAAGTGAAGTATCTCGTGCCGGGGCTGGAGCGCGGTCTCCAGCTGCTGTTGGCCTTCGGCGAGCAGCACCGCGATCTGACCTTTGCCGAGCTGCACCGGCTGGTGGACATGCCAAAAGCCACCGCCTACCGCGTGGTGCAGACGCTGGAATACATGGGCTTTCTGGAGCGCAACGCGCGCACCAATACTTTCTCGCTCGGCATGAACGTGCTGCGCCTGGGCTTTGAATACATCGCCTCGCTGGATGTGGCCCAGGTCGGCCAGCCGGTTATCGAACAGTTGCGCGACGTCAGCCAGTGCAGCAGCCATCTGGCGATCCGCGACGGGCGCGACATCATCTACGTCGCCCGCGTCAGCGCTGCCGGTTCGCGCATCAACCAGGTGAGCATTGGCACCCGCCTGCCGGTGCACTGCACCTCGCTTGGCCGCATGCTGCTGACCGACATTTCGCGCGCTGACTTTGAACACCTGTTCCCGCACGAGCGCCTGCCGGGCAACACGCCGGGGCAGCTTCACGACCGCGAAGCGCTGTGGCAGATGGTGCAGCAGGACAAAGCCCGCGGGTTTGTCATCGGCGAATCTTTCTTCCGTCACGGTATCTCCTCCATCGTCTATCCGGTGTATGACCGCAGTGGACGGGTGGCAGCGGTGGTCAGCATTCTGGTGCCGTCGGAGGAGATCCCCCAGCCCGACCGCGAGCGCCTGCAAAACGAGGTCCGTCTGGCGGCGGATAAAATCTCTGGCTTCTTAGGGTATTTGTCACAGGCCAGTTAAATCAGTGAGTTAACGTCAGGCGCTTTGCTGCGTCGGGCATGTTTTACGCCCAATTTGGGCCAGATGAGGCAACGAACGATGAGTGTAACCGGAATTGAAAAGCTGGAATTTGGCGTCGACAACCTGACGCACTGCGCCAAATTCATGCGTGATTTTGGCCTGACGGGCGATGCCAGCGGCCAGCGTTTTACCACCCTGAGCGGCGCGCGCGTCGAGCTAAACCCGATTGACAGCCCCGACCTGCCGCCGGCGTTTGAAGCGGGCAACACCCTGCGCCGCATGACCTGGGCGGTGACAACTCAGGACGAGCTGGATGCCTTGCGCCCGACGCTGGCGCAGCAGCCCGGTTTTCGCCAGGTGGGCGATGCGCTGGAGTGCCGCGATCCGAACGGCATGACCCTGCGCGTACAGGTGAGCCAGCAGGTGCCGGTTGAGCTGAACGTCGAGCCGATTAACCAGTGGGGCGACGCCCGCCGCATCGACACGCCAAGCCCGGTGTATGACCGCGCCCAGCCGATCAACGTCGGCCACGTGGTGTTCTTCGTCGAGGAGCTGGCGGCGGTAGAACAGTTCTACCGCGAAGTGCTCGGCTTCCAGGTTTCCGACCGCTACATCAACCGCGCCGTGTTCCTGCGCTGTGGCCCGCGCGGTGGCCATCACAATTTGTTCCTGCTTCAGCTACCGAACCGCAAGCGCGGCCTGAACCACGTCGCCTTTACCGTGCGCGACATTCATGAGGTGATCGGCGGCGGCATTGCGATGAATAAAAACGACTGGAGCACCTTTATCGGGCCGGGCCGCCATCCGGTGTCGTCTGCCTACTTCTGGTACGTCAACAGCCCGACCGGCGGCGCGTTTGAATACTACACCAACGACGACTACCTGACCGAAAACTGGCAGCCGCGCGAGCTGGAGCACTCCCTGATCTCCTTCACCGAATGGGCGGTAGAGGGCGGGATTGACCATGACACGCGCCGCCAGCAGAAAAAGCCGGAGGCGGTATGACCTCGCGCATTGTCATTATCGGCGGCGGCCAGGCGGGTGGCTGGGCGGCGAAAACCCTGCGCGACGAGGGCTTCGACGGCGAGATTTGCGTGGTGGCGGAAGAGGAGTGGGATTTTTATGAACGTCCGCCGCTCTCGAAAGCCGCGTTGCTGGACGCCGATGCCGCACTGCCGCGCCTGTTTTCGGAAGACGCTCAGCAGGCGCTGAATCTGACCTGGTACCGCCCCTTGCGCGCCACGCAGATCGATCGCGCCGCGAAAAGGGTGCATTTAAGCAACGGCGAGCTTCTTAGTTACAACATCCTTTTAATTGCGACCGGTGGGCGGGCGCGTCTGCCGGGCGAGGCGTGGGGAAAACATCCGCAGGTCTACACCCTGCGCCACTGGCAGGACGCGCAGCGCCTGAAAACGCGTCTGGCGCAAAGCAACACCCTGGCGATTGTCGGCGGCGGCTGGATCGGCCTGGAGATTGCCGCCTCGGCGCGCAAAAGCGGCGTGGCGGTCACGCTGTTCGAGCAGCAGCCTGCCCTGTGCATGCGCTCGGTGAGCGGCGAGGTGTCCCGACAGCTGGAGCGGATCCACCGCGAGCAGGGCGTGGATATCCGCACCGGCTGCGGCGCGCTGGAGCTTGACGATCACCACGGTCTGCCGGTGATCCACTGCGACGGCAAACGCGAAACCTTCGATGCGGTAGTGGTGGGGATCGGCGTCGATCTGAACCTTGAGCTGGCCCGCGACGCCGGGCTGAACACCGACCGCGGGATCGTGGTCGACGCGCAGGGACGCACGTCGGATCCGGCCATCTTTGCCGCGGGCGATGTGGCGCAGCATCACCACTACGGGCTGTGTATCCAGTCGTGGGCCTTCGCCCAGAATCAGGCGGTGGCGACGGCGAAAGCGATGCTTAACCCCGACGCGCCGGGCTACGACGACGCGCCGTGGCTGTGGTCGGATCAATATCAGCACAACATTCAGATCCTCGGCATTCCGCAGCCTGGCGGCAAAACCGTCGTTCGTGATAACGCGCTGTTCTTCTCGCTGGACGACGGCGGACGGTTGACGCAGCTGGTGGCCTTTAACGACGCGCGTACCGTCAAGCTGGCGAAGCGCTGGATGGCGGCGGGACGAGACTTGTCGGACGTGCCGCTGAGCGACCCGGCCTTTTCACTGATGTCACTGCGATAGCTAACCCGCACCCGTAGGGGGAGACATGACCACATTCGAGACCAACGCCGCGCCCGCAGAGGCGAGCGGCGAGGGGACCCGCACGCCTGAAAACGCGGTGCGCTGGGCTATCCCGCTGTCGCTGCTGGCCTGTGTACTGCTGGCGTTTTTCGACAAAATCAGCATCGCGGCGCTGTTTTCCGATGACCATTTCCAGCAGGCGATGGGCATCGATTTCGACACCACGCGCCTTGGCATCCTGATGAGCGCCTTTCTTCTGAGCTACGGCTTTTCATCGGTCCTGCTCAGCGGGTTGGGGGACAAAATCCCGCCGCTGCGCCTGCTCACCGGCATGATGGCGGTGTGGTGCGTGCTGATGGTGGCGATGGGCTTCACCCATAACTACACGGTGATGATTGTCCTGCGCATTCTGCTGGGCATCGCCGAAGGGCCGCTGTTCCCGCTGGCGTTCGCCATCGTGCGCCATAACTTCCCGCAGCATCTGCAGGCGCGCGCCACCATGCTGTGGCTGCTCGGCACGCCGGTGGGGGCGGCAATTGGCTTCCCGCTCTCCCTCTGGCTGCTCAACACCTTCGGCTGGCAAAGCACCTTCTTTGTCATGGCGATGCTCACCGTTCCGGTGCTGATCTTTGTGCGCATTGGCCTGCGCGGTATTCGTCTCGACGTGAAGCCGGCAACCGCGCAGGCGTCACGGGACGAGCGGCGTGCGGCCCGGCGCGAGCTGTTTGTCAGCCCGCACTTCTGGGTAATCTGCGTCTTTAACGTTGCGTTTCTCACCTACCTGTGGGGGATCAACGGCTGGCTGCCGGGCTACCTGATCAAGGGCAAGGGCATTCATCTGGAGCACGCGGGCTGGCTGTCGTCGATGCCGTTTATCGCCATGCTGGCGGGCGAGGTGATTGGCGCTTGGCTCTCGGACCGCGTCGATAAGCGTGCGGCGGCCTGTTTTATCTCCATGGCGGGCGCAGCCGTCGGGCTGACGGCGGTGATGCACCTTGATACACCCCTGACGATTATCGCGGCGATGAGCTTTAGCACCTTTATGTGGGGCACGGGCGCGCCGAACATTTTTGCCCTGCTGGCGAAGGCCACCCATCCCCGGGTGAGCGCGACGGCGGGCGGCATTTTCAACGGGCTGGGAAACTTTGCCGGGGCGCTGTCGCCCGCGGTGATGGGGGGGCTTATCGCCTTCACCCACAGCATGGATTCCGGGCTGATTTTTCTGGCGGTGATGGCGGCGGTGGGCTGCGTCCTGTTACTGCCGCTGCTGAGACGTTACTGAGGAGAGTGTCATGACTGATTCAACCGTAACTGCAAAACCGGGCGTTAAGCCTGAGCATCTGACCATGGAAGAGTGGGTCGAGTCGCGCATTGCGCGCTTTGAAGGCCGCAAGTATGACTGGAACGCCCTGAAGTTCCAGGCCGACTATGACCCGAAATACCGCCGCGCGCAGATGCGCTATATCGGCACCGGCGCAACCGGCGTGGCGAACGACACCAATACCGTTCAGGCCGACCACTTCACCTTCTCCACCATGGTATTGCCGTCGAAGTGCGAAGGGCCGCTGCACCTGCACGACGACGTGGAAGAGGTCTTCTTCATGCTCAAAGGGCAGATCACCCTGATGATTCAGGACGGCGACAACTACACCGAAACCGTACTGCGCGAGCGCGACCTGATCTCCGTTCCGCCGGGTATCTACCGCGGGCTGTTTAACCACGGCGAAGAAGAGGCGCTGATGTGCGTGATGCTGGGAACCAACAAGCCGGAAATCCCAACCTATCCGGCCGATCATCCGCTCTCTAAAGTGAAGCGCGGGTAAGGGGGCGGGATGACGGGCTTTCGCGAACAGGGAAGCGGCACCCCGCTGATGCTGCTGCACGGTATCAGCTCCGGCGCGGCCTCCTGGCATAAGCAGATGGCGCTGAGCGGTTTTCGCGTGCTGGCGTGGGACATGCCCGGTTATGGCGAAAGTCCAATGCTGGCGACCGAACGCGCGAACGCGGGCGATTACGCCGACGCGCTGGCAGCAATGCTCGATCGCGCGGGCGTCTGGCAGGCGGTGCTGGTCGGGCACTCGCTGGGGGCGCTGGTCGCCAGCGCCTTTGCCGCGAAGTTTCCGCAACGCGTGCTGCATCTGGTGCTGGCGGACGCGGCGCAGGGCTACGGCCAGGCCGCGCCGGAGCAGCGCGAGCAGGTGTGGCGCAACCGCGAGCAGCAGATCGCGCTGGGCGGCGACATACTCGCCCAGACCCGCGCGGCGAAGCTGTTGCGCCCCGGCGCGCGCGCGGAGGACATCGCGACCGTTGCGACGGGCATGCGTGCCCTGCGCCCGGAAGGCTATCTCGCCGCCGCGTGGATGCTGGCGCACGACGATATACACGGCTGGCTGACGCGCTATTCGGGCACCTTTGAAGTCTGGTGCGGCGAGCAGGATGCCATCACCCAACCCGAGCTGGTGCAGGGGCTGGCGCTGCGCTACGGCATGCCGTTCACCGCCATTCCGCAGGCCGGACACGCCAGCTATCTCGATAACGCGGCGTTTTTTAATCAACAGCTTTTACGTATTCACCAGGAGGTAGGCGATGAATGCACACATTGACGGACGCGTAGCGGTAGTCACCGGCGGATCGTCCGGCATTGGCTTTGAAACGCTGCGCCTGCTGCTGGGCGAGGGGGCAAAAGTGGCTTTCTGTGGCCGCGATCCGGACCGGCTCGCCAGCGCACACGCGGCGCTGCAAAACGACTACCCCGACGGGGAGATCTTCGCTTACCGCTGCGACGTGCTCAACGCCGATGAGGTGCAGGCTTTTGCCCAGGCGGTTCAGGCGCGCTTTGGCGCGGCGGATATGCTGATCAATAACGCCGGGCAGGGCTACGTGGCGCACTTCAACGACACCCCGCGCGAGGCGTGGCTGCACGAAGCCGAGCTGAAATTGTTTGGGGTGATCAACCCGGTGCAGGCGTTTCAGCCTCTGCTGGAGCAGTCCGATATCGCCTCGATCACCTGCGTCAACTCCCTGCTGGCATTGCAGCCGGAGGAGCACATGATCGCCACCTCCGCCGCCCGCGCCGCGCTGCTGAACATGACGCTGACACTCTCAAAGGAGCTGGTGGGCAAAGGTATTCGCGTCAACTCCATTTTGCTCGGCATGGTGGAGTCCGGCCAGTGGCAGCGCCGCTTTGAGAACCGGGCGGATAAAAGCCAGAGCTGGGCGGCGTGGACGGCGGATATTGCGCGCAAGCGGGGCATACCGATGGCGCGCCTCGGCAAGCCGCAGGAGCCTGCACAGGCGCTGCTGTTTCTCGCCTCGCCGCTGGCCTCGTTTACCACCGGTGCCGCGCTGGACGTTTCCGGCGGCTTCTGCCGTCACCTGTAAGGACGCATCATGAAAAAAATCATGTTAATTGGCTTTGGCGCGATGGCGCAGGCGGTAATTGAGCGCCTGCCTGATGGCGTCAGCATTGGCTGGATCGTAGCGCGCGAGGCTCACCACGAGGCCATTCGTGCGCAGTTCGGCGGTGCGGTAGCGGCGCTGGCCTCGCCGGTGGACTGCGCTGAAGCGCCTGGCCTGGTACTGGAGTGCGCCAGCCAGCAGGCGGTGGCGCAGTACGGCGAAGAGATACTGCATCGCGGCTGGCATCTGGCCGTGATATCCACCGGCGCGCTGGCGGACAGCGCGCTGGAACAGCGTCTGCTCAGCGCGGGTGGAAAACTCACGCTGCTCTCCGGCGCGGTGGCGGGCATCGACGGGCTCTCCGCCGCCAAAGAGGGCGGCCTGGAGCGTGTGACCTATCGGTCGCGCAAAAGCCCGGCCAGCTGGCGCGGCAGCTACGCCGAGCAGCTTATCGATCTTAACGCGGTGTCGCAGGCGCAGGTGTTTTTTGAGGGCAGCGCCCGCGAGGCGGCGCGGCTGTTCCCGGCGAACGCCAACGTGGCGGCGACCGTGGCGCTCGGCGGCGTCGGGATGGATGACACCCGCGTGCAGCTGATGGTCGACCCGGCGACGACGCGCAACACCCACACGCTGCACGTCGAAGGGCTGTTTGGCGAGTTTCATCTGGAGCTGAGCGGCCTGCCGCTTGCCAGCAACCCCAAAACCTCCACCCTGGCGGCACTGAGCGCGGTGCGCGCCTGCCGCGAGCTGGCCCTGAGCTGAGGAGTCACGATGGACGATCTGAAGATTTTTATCGGTGGCCACTGGCGACACGGCGGCGGCAACCTGATGCAGAGCCAGTTCCCGGCGGACGGCTCAATCAACGCGACGCTTAACGCCGCAAGCCTGGACGATCTGGAGGACGCCATCGACGCAGGCGAACGCGCGTGGCGCGATCCGGACTGGCGCAACCGACTGCCGCATATGCGGGCGAAGATCCTGCACAAGGTGGCCGATCTGATTGAATCCCGCGTCGATGAACTGACGCAGATGCAGAGCCGCGACAACGGCAAGCCGCTGGCGGAAGCGCGTGGCCTGGTGATGAGTGCGGCGGGCACGGCGCGCTATTTCGCCGCCGCCTGCGAGCTGCTGGAAGGCGAACTGCCCACGCCGCGCCAGCCCGATCTCCTGACGCTGAGCCGCTACGAGCCGCTCGGCGTGGTGGCGGCCATCACGCCGTGGAATTCGCCGATTGCCAGCGAAATGCAGAAGGTTGCTCCGGCCATTGCCGCCGGAAATGCGGTGATCCTCAAACCTGCCGAGGCCACGCCGCTGATGGCACTGGAGCTGGCGCGTATTTTTGAACAGGCCGGGCTGCCCGCCGGGCTGCTGAGCGTGCTGCCGGGCAAAGGCTCGGTGGTTGGCGACGCGCTGGCGCGCCACCCTCGCGTGCGGAAAATTTCCTTTACCGGCGGCACGACCACGGGGCGGCATCTGGCGCACGTGGCGGCGGAAAAGCTGATCCCGGCGTCGCTGGAACTGGGCGGGAAATCCCCGACCATCGTGCTGGAAGATGCGGACGTCGAGCAGGCCGCGCGCGGGATCTGCTACGGCATTTTCAGCTCGGCGGGGCAGGCGTGCATTGCCGGTTCACGACTGTTTATCCACGAGAGCATTTACGCTCCGCTGATGGCGCGGCTGCTGGAACTCACGCGCGGCCTGCGCGTCGGGCATCCGTTTGCCGACGGTACGCATATCGGGCCGCTGATTAACGACAGGCATCGCCAGAGCGTGCAGGCGTACGTAGAGCTGGCGCAACGCGAAGGAGGCCGCGTGCTGTGCGGCGGGGAGATCCCGGCCGATCCGGCGCTTGCCGGCGGAAGCTTCTTCCAGCCAACAATCATCGAGGGTCTGACCAACGCCGCCCGCGCCTGTCAGGAGGAGATCTTCGGCCCGGTGCTGGTGGCGATGCCGTTCAGTGACGAGGCGGCGCTAATCCGCGAGGCCAATGACTCGGTGTACGGCCTGGCGGCGGGCATCTGGACGCGCGATACCGGACGCGCCCTGCGCCTGAGCGAGCAACTGGAAGCGGGCACCGTGTGGATCAACACCTACAAAGTGTTTGCGATTTCGACCCCGTTTGGGGGCTTTAAAGAGAGCGGTCTGGGCCGCGAAAAGGGCATTCAGGGGCTGAAAGCCTGGATGCAGCAAAAGAGCATTTATCTGGCGACGGGTAATAGCGTCAACCACTGGTGCGACTGAGAAAGGGTGAGCAATGAGCGAAATGATAACCGTCGGCGACGCCATCGCCAGAACGCTGGAGCAGTATCAGGTTGAGGCCATCTACGGCGTCATCTCTATCCACAACCTGCCAATCGCGGATGCGGTGGGGCAGCGGGGCAACATCCGCTTTGTGCCCGCGCGCGGCGAAGCGGGTTCTGTCACCATGGCCGACGCCCACGGACGCTTTTCCGGCCTTGGCGTGGCGCTGACCAGCACCGGCGCAGGGGCGGGCAACGCGGTGGGGGCGCTGGTGGAAGCCATGAACGCCTGTACGCCGCTGCTGCACCTGACCGGCCAGGTTGAAAAAGCCTGGCTGGATGCCGACACCGGGTTTATCCACGAAACCCGCGATCAGCTGACCTTCCTCAAGGCCAGCTCGAAACGGGCCTGGCGCATCAGCAATGCTCACCAGGCGGTCGCTATTCTCCATAAGGCCATTCAGGAGGCGCAGACGCCGCCGTGCGGGCCGGTTTCGGTGGAAATTCCGATTGATATTCAGGGGGCGAAGATCCCGGCCTCGCTGGTGACGGCACCGGTGAAATCCTCCGCGCCGGACACCGTTGATAACGCTGTGGTCGAGGCGCTCTGGGCGCAGCTTAAGCAGGCGAAACAGCCTCTGCTGTGGCTGGGCGGCGGGGCGCTGGGAAGCGCTGATGCCGTGCATAAACTGGCGGATGCGGGCTTCACGGTAATCTCCAGCACCCACGCGCGCGGCGTGCTGCCGGACAGCCATCGCGCCAGCCTGCGGGCGTTCCATAATTCACCGTCGGTCGAGGCGCTGATTGCCCGGTGCGACTTTACGCTGGTGGCAGGCTCGCGCCTGCGCAGTAACGAAACCCGCTCATGGACGCTCGAGCTGCCGCATCCCCGCGTGCAGATTGATATCGATCCGGCGGCGGCGAGCCGTAACTATCTGATGGATAACACCCTGGTCGCCGACTGTTCTGTGCTGCTGGCGGCGCTGGCGAACAAAGCGCAGGGGCGCGAATGGGGCAATGCCCAGTGGGATGGGCAGGTTCAGCAGGCGGTGGCAACAGCAGAGCAGGGGCTGCGCGAGCAATGCGGGGCGTATGCGAAGCTCAACGATGCGATTGAAAAGGCGCTGCCGAACGACGGCCTGCTGGTGCGGGATATCACCGTTTCCGGCAGCCTGTGGGGCAGCCGTCTGTTCCGCGCTAACGGCCCGCTGATGAACATTCACTCTCTGGCGGGGGCGATTGGTATGGGGCTGCCGATGGCGATCGGCACCGCGATTGCCAACCCGCAGCGCAAGGTGGTGGGGCTGGTGGGCGACGGCGGCCTGAGCCTTAACCTGGGGGAACTGGCAACGCTTGCCCAGGAGAAAGCGAACGTGACGCTGCTGATCATGAACGACGGCGGCTACGGCGTGATGCGCGGTATTCAGGATAAGTATTTCGGTGGTCGTCAATATTACAACGAACTGCACACACCGGACTTTACCCTGCTGGCGCAGGCGATTGGCCTGCAGGCGTGGAGCGTGGAGCGGGCCGAGGATTTTGACGCGGTGATGACGGAGGCGCTGTCAATGCCGGGGCCATCGGTGGTGGAGGTGCGGATGGGGCAGATTGGCGCGCTGAAGTTTGCCGGGCCGCCGCAGAAGTCGCTGTATTGATATGGTGGATATCGCCCGGTGACGCTGCGCTTACCGGGCCTACGTTTGTTGAGGTGCGGACCGTTTTCCCTCACCCCGGCCCTCTCCCAAAGGGAGAGGGTGATCGCGTTCCCTCTCCCTTTGGGAGAGGGTTAGGGTGAGGGGACAAACTCAGAACACCTTAAACGGATATTCCACATAAGCGCGGATCTCATCCCCGCCGACGTTATAGTCGCTGGCGTTGCTGGAGACGCGCAGCACGGAGTAGCGCAGCTTCAGCGTCAGGTCTTTTGCCGGGCCGTCCTGCACCTGATACTGGACCTGGTTAAACCACTCGTGCTCTTTACCGTTGCTGGTTTCAGACGTTTTGATGTTATCGCCGCGCACGTAGGCCGTGGTCCAGCTCAGGCCCGGCAGGCCGAGTCCGGCGAAGTCCAGGCCGTAAGACGCCTGCCATGAGCGTTCATCTTCCCCGTTAAAGTCAGACCAGTAGGAGTTCGCCAGCCAGATGGTGTTACCGCCGTCGCCCACGCCGCCGCGATTGCGATAGCCACCGTAGTTGTAGCCGGTGCTGCCGCTGCTCTGCTGATACGCCACCTTAAAGGTATGAACGTCCCAAATGTAGCTCGCCGCCAGGCTCCAGATGGTATTGCTGCGCCCGGTGTCGAGGCTGTCCGCGTAGCGTTGATCCAGACGCGAGTTATAGCCGTTAAAGTCCAGAATCAACTGCTGCCCGGTGCTGAACGGCTGTTTGAAGTTCATGCCCAGATACTGTTTATTCATCACCTCTTCGTTGTGAGAGGCATACAGTGCGCCGCTGAACTGGTCGTTGAACTGGTAGCTTGCGCCGCCGAAGGTCAGGCTTTTCAGGCCGCTGTCGTGGCGGTCATCGCTTTTACGCTGCTGGTCAGTGAAGTAGCCAGCGTTCAGGTCCAGGCCGTCGATCTCTTTCGAGGTCAACATCGTGCCGGTGTAGCTTTCAAACAGCAGACGCGAGCTGTCGGCGGTGACAATCGGCAGCGCCGGGCGCTGGTTGCCGTAGCTCAGCACGGTATTTGAAAAACGCATTTTTGCCGTGGCGCCAAATTTTGCCAGGTCGGATTTTGCCCGGCCATCGTCTTCCTGTCTGAAGAAGTCGATACCGCCCGCGCCGCTCTTGCCACGCCCGCCGTCGAGACGCACGCCGTACTGGGCGATACCGTCGACGCCAAATCCTACCCGCCCTTCGGTATAACCGGATTCAAAGGTCGCGATGAGTCCCTGACCCCATTCAGCTTTGTCCTGCTGGCCCTGATGGTAGTCCCGGCTGATGTACGCGTTACGGAAAAACAGGTCCAGATGGCTGTCATCAATAAAACCCTGGCTGTCAGACTGCTGGCTTGCTACGGCGGGAAGGGCCGAAAATAAACTTAATGCGATTAACGATAATTCTTTTTTCACGGAGGGAGCGTCTCTGTCTGGATATATTAATTTGTATTGCTGCACATTGGATAATTACCGGAAAGGTTTACGATTGCAATCAATAAGTGACCAGGCGTTTCAGCGGGCGAGGGCAGGCGTGGCGCGGTGTTGAGGGGCGTTACCGATACGTGCGGTTATATTAGCAATTCATGCGAAATAAAAAGGAGGCCATTACGCCTCCTTTCAGGATTATTTAATTCCGTCTGCCGCCATCCGGTCGCGAATATGCTGCGCACGTTCAACGGAGGCCGGGTGATCGTCAAACATTGAGCTTTGACGACCCTCTTCCAGCTTCGCCAGTTTTTCAAAACTGGTGGCCAGGCCTGATGGATTGATTCCGCGTTTGCGCAACAGATCGTAGGAGTAGTCGTCGGCCTCAGACTCCTGACGCTGGGAGAACTGGGAGTTCACCAGTTTTTCACCCATATCGCCAATCTGCGACTGGGATAGGCTGCCGACGATCCCGCCCGCAGAGGCTGCCGCCGCGCGAACCGCGTTGGTTCCGAGCGCGACCTGCATCCCTTTCTTGACGTGGCCGAGCGCAACGTGGCCCATTTCGTGGCCGATAACCGCTTCCACTTCGTTGTCGGTCATGATGTCCATCAGCCCGCTATAGACGCGGATGCAGCCGTTCGCCATTGCGAAGGCGTTCACGTCTTTTGCCACGTAAACCTTGTAGTTCACCGGCTGGCCGTTGATGTTGTCACCAAGCGCAGAAGCAATCTTGTTCAGACGCTGCGTGTAGGTGCTGTTAGCCGGGGCGATAGTGGCTTTTGCATCCATATCTTTACAGGCCTCGTCGCTCAGCGCTTTCACCTGCGCGTCGCTCAGGGAGTATGCCTGGAAGGCCTCTGCGCCTGAGCTCATCAGGCCGTTAGAGTCCATATTCTGACAGCCGCTTAGCAGGAGCGTTGTTCCCAGGGCCAGCACTATTGCACGCATTTTCATGATGTTGCTTCCGTACTCGTTAACATGAATTAAATCCGAAAAATGCACCGTCAGCGAAGCCGGTGTCGCGCTAAGTATAAGGAATATCTGCAGGGGCGGGCGAGAAGATTGCGCAACTTGCGAGCATGTTCCAGAGATTTCTTAAGCGGCAAAAGAATGGTCCATGTACATGCCCTACGGCTTGGGTTACATTGTTGGCACTTTTTTCCGGCGTAGCCCAAAACGCGCTGTCGTCAAGGGCATGGCCTTTAACAGTCCGATCTGGAGTTAAAATGTCCTCACGTAAAGAGCTTGCTAATGCTATTCGTGCGCTGAGCATGGACGCAGTACAGAAAGCCAAATCCGGCCACCCGGGTGCCCCTATGGGCATGGCAGACATCGCCGAAGTCCTGTGGCGTGATTTCCTTAACCACAATCCGCAGAACCCAGCATGGGCTGACCGTGACCGTTTCGTGCTGTCCAACGGCCACGGCTCTATGCTGATCTATAGCCTGCTGCACCTCACCGGCTACGATCTGCCTATTGAAGAGCTGAAAAACTTCCGTCAGCTGCACTCTAAAACTCCAGGTCACCCGGAAGTGGGTTACACCGCAGGCGTTGAAACCACCACCGGCCCGCTGGGTCAGGGTATTGCCAACGCTGTGGGTATGGCGATTGCTGAGAAGACGCTGGCAGCGCAGTTCAACCGTCCTGGTCACGACATCGTTGACCACTTCACCTACGCCTTCATGGGCGACGGCTGCATGATGGAAGGCATTTCTCACGAAGTGTGCTCCCTGGCCGGTACCCTGAAGCTGGGCAAACTGGTTGCGTTCTATGACGACAACGGTATCTCCATCGACGGTCACGTTGAAGGCTGGTTCACCGATGACACCGCTGCACGTTTCGAAGCCTACGGCTGGCACGTGGTGCGTGGCGTTGATGGTCACGATGCTGACTCGATTAAACGTGCAGTAGAAGAAGCACGCGCAGTAACGGACAAACCGTCCCTGCTGATGTGTAAAACCATCATCGGCTTCGGCTCTCCGAACAAAGCGGGCACCCACGATTCCCACGGTGCGCCTCTGGGCGACGCGGAAATTGCACTGACCCGTGAGCAACTTGGCTGGAACTACCCAGCATTCGAAATCCCGTCTGAAATCTATGCGCAGTGGGATGCGAAAGAAATGGGTCAGGCGAAAGAGTCTGCGTGGAACGAGAAATTCGCTGCCTATGCGAAAGCCTTCCCACAGGAAGCTGCTGAGTTTACCCGTCGTATGAAAGGCGATATGCCGTCTGACTTCGATGCGAAAGCCAACGAGTTTATCGCTAAGCTGCAGGCGAACCCGTCCAAAATCGCGAGCCGTAAAGCGTCCCAGAATGCGATCGAAGCGTTCGGTCCATTGCTGCCTGAATTCCTCGGCGGCTCCGCTGATCTGGCGCCATCTAACCTGACTCTGTGGTCTGGTTCTAAGCCAATCAACGAAGACACTGCCGGTAACTACATCCATTACGGTGTACGTGAATTCGGTATGACCGCGATTGCCAACGGTATCTCACTGCACGGCGGTTTCCTGCCATACACCTCAACCTTCCTGATGTTCGTTGAGTACGCGCGTAACGCCGTGCGTATGGCTGCGCTGATGAAACAGCGTCAGGTGATGGTCTACACCCACGACTCTATCGGTCTGGGCGAAGATGGCCCAACTCACCAGCCGGTTGAGCAGGTAGCGTCCCTGCGCGTGACCCCGAACATGTCTACATGGCGTCCATGTGACCAGGTTGAATCCGCGGTAGCGTGGAAATACGGTGTTGAGCGTCAGGACGGCCCGACCGCGCTGATCCTCTCCCGTCAGAACCTGGCACAGCAGGAGCGTACGCCTGAGCAGCTGGCGAATATCGCGCGCGGTGGTTACGTGCTGAAAGACTGCGCAGGCCAGCCTGAGCTGATCTTCATTGCTACCGGCTCTGAAGTTGAACTGGCCGTTGCGGCATGGGAAAAACTGACTGCCGAAGGCGTGAAGGCGCGCGTGGTATCCATGCCGTCTACCGATGCGTTCGACAAGCAGGATGCGGCATACCGTGAATCCGTACTGCCTAAAGCGGTTTCCGCTCGCGTGGCGGTGGAAGCCGGTATCGCGGACTACTGGTTCAAATACGTGGGCCTGAACGGCGCTATCGTCGGTATGACCACCTTCGGTGAATCTGCTCCGGCAGAGCTGCTGTTCGAAGAGTTCGGCTTCACCGTTGAGAACGTTGTCGCTAAGGCGAAAGAACTGCTGTAATCCTCTCCGAGAGGCAAAACGGGTCGCACAGGCGACCCGTTTTTATATCTCCAGACTACTTTTTTTTGTTTTTAACAATGCCTTTTTAGTGATTGTTATCACAAAAACGGAATGTTGTCATATTAGTAATGTGCAATGGATATCACAAATTCAGGCTTGCTTTTTAATTCTATCTATATAACAAGTTGTTTTTCTTCGCATTAATAAATGGCAGGCTAATGCTCTCGCTATTTTCTCCCCAATTGATTTCATTTTACCGCAGGCGTATTTTGTTTTTAGCGAGACGTTGTACCCTAAAAATAAAATAAGGATTATATATGCGGTTGATTGATTACTTCCCTGAATCCTCTATCTCAATAAAACCCGCAGCAAAGAACTGGCAGGAAGCCATTGACTTTTCCATGTCGTCTTTGCTGCACAATCATTATATTAATGCTGATTATATTGCGGCGATTAAAACCTCGACGCTCACTAATGGTCCCTATTATATTCTGGCACCGGGCGTTGCAATGCCCCATGCCCGCCCGGAATGCGGTGCGTTAAAAACAGGTATGTCTTTAACGCTTCTGAAGCAGGAGGTGCACTTTGCCGAAGACGATCAACCGGTTAAATTGCTGATTGGTTTATCGGCGGCAGATGCGGATTCACATATCGGCGCTATTCAGGCATTAAGCGAATTATTATGTGAAGAGGATATGCTGACAGCGTTGTTAACCGCTAAATCAGAAAAACAGTTGGCGGATATTATCGCTCGCGCATAACTATTCTTTCCTTTACAGGACATTATTATGGAACACAAGTCTGCTCGTGCGAAGGTCCAGGCTTTTGGGGGCTTTTTGACTGCAATGGTCATCCCGAATATTGGCGCCTTTATTGCCTGGGGTTTTATTACCGCTTTATTTATTCCGACTGGCTGGATGCCGAATGAGCACTTCGCCAAAATTGTCGGCCCGATGATAACCTATTTATTGCCCGTGATGATTGGCTCTACGGGTGGGCACCTGGTCGGTGGCAAACGTGGGGCGGTGATGGGGGGGATCGGCACTATCGGCGTGATTATCGGCGCGGATATTCCAATGTTCCTCGGCTCAATGATCATGGGGCCACTCGGCGGTCTGGTGATCAAGCATATTGACCGGCTGCTGGAAAAGCGCATTCCCGCGGGCTTTGAGATGGTTATCAATAACTTCTCGCTGGGTATCGCTGGCATGCTCCTCTGCCTGCTGGGGTTTGAGGTGATCGGCCCTGCGGTGTCGATTGCCAATAACTTTATCAAAGGATGTATTGAATCTTTGGTACATGCGGGCTATTTGCCGCTGCTGTCTTTGATTAACGAACCGGCAAAAATCCTGTTTCTGAATAACGCCATCGATCAGGGCGTTTATTACCCGCTGGGGATGCAGCAGGCCTCAGAGACGGGTAAGTCGATCTTCTTTATGGTGGCTTCTAATCCCGGGCCGGGTTTAGGTCTGCTGCTGGCTTTTGCTTTTTTCGGTAAAGGGATGGCAAAGAAGTCAGCGCCTGGCGCGATGATTATCCATTTCCTGGGCGGCATTCATGAACTTTATTTCCCTTACGTACTGATGAAACCGCTGACGCTGATTGCGATGATCGCTGGCGGCATGAGCGGGACGTGGGTATTTAATCTGCTAGGCGGCGGACTGGTTGCTGGCCCAAGCCCGGGTTCGATTTTTGCCTACCTCGCCTTAACGCCAAAAGGCGCTTTTCTGGCAACCATTGCGGGCGTCACGGCGGGCACGCTGGTGACCTTTGCTGTCGCCGCCTTTATCTTAAAGTTGGATAAAAATAACGAAGCTGAAACGGAAGATACCTTCAGTGATTCTGCCAAAGCCGTAAAAGCCATGAAACAGGAAGGTAAGTTTTCCTGGGGAGACGTCAAACGTATCGCCTTTGTCTGCGACGCGGGAATGGGATCAAGCGCTATGGGCGCAACAACGTTCCGTAGACGACTGGAAAAAGCCGGGCGAGCTATCGATGTTAAACATTACGCCATCGAAAATGTGCCTGACGACGCCGACCTTATTGTTACCCATGCCAGTCTGGAGGCGCGCGCTAAAAGAGTCAGTGACAAACCGTTAGTGCTGATAAAGAACTATATCGGCGACCCGCAGCTTGACGATCTCTTTAAGCGTTTAACCACGAATTAATATATCGGGTTTCTGGAGTAAATATGAAAACGAAAGTGGCTGCCATTTATGGCAAGCGGGATGTCCGCATCCGTGAATTTGATCTGCCTGAAACAGGTGAAAATGAACTGCTGGTGAGCGTTATTTCCGACAGCGTCTGTTTATCCACCTGGAAAGCGGCAACATTAGGCAGTGAACATAAACGTGTGCCGGACGATCTGGAAAATCATCCGGTGATTACCGGGCATGAATGCGCAGGGGTGATTGTTGAGGTCGGAAAAAACCTGACCGATAAATATAAAAAAGGTCAGCGCTTTGTTTTACAACCGGCAATGGGATTGCCGAGCGGTTATTCTGCCGGCTACAGCTATGAATATTTTGGCGGTAATGCGACCTATATGATCATCCCGGAGGTCGCAATTAATCTGGGCTGCGTTTTACCCTATCACGGCTCTTATTTTGCCGCGGCTTCGCTGGCGGAACCGATGTGCTGCATTATTGGTGCGTATAACGCTAATTATCATACGACGCAGTATGTTTATGAACACCGGATGGGGGTTAAACCGGGCGGCAATATTGCGCTTCTGGCCTGTGCCGGGCCAATGGGAATTGGCGCCATTGATTACGCGATTAACGGTGGCATCCAGCCGTCTCGCGTCGTGGTGGTGGATATTGATGACGCACGCCTCGCGCAGGCAAAAAAATTGCTGCCGGTTGAGCTTGCCGCTCAAAAGGGCATTGAACTTATCTATGTGAATACGTCCGGTAGTGAGAACCCTGCCGCTGCGTTACGCGCATTAACCGATAATGCCGGGTTTGATGACGTGTTTGTCTATGCTGCGGTTCCGGCGGTCATCGAACTGGCGGACGAACTGCTCGCCGAGGATGGGTGCCTGAATTTCTTTGCCGGACCAACGGACAGCAATTTCAAGGTGCCGTTTAATTTTTACAATGTTCATTACAACAGTACGCATGTGGTAGGCACCTCCGGCAGCTCGACGGATGACATGAAAGAAGCCATTGCGCTGAGTGCGACGGGCCAGCTTCAGCCCTCGTTTATGGTGACCCACATCGGCGGCCTCGATGCGGTGCCGCATACGGTACTCAACCTGCCTGACATTCCCGGCGGCAAAAAACTTATCTATAACGGCGTCACCATGCCGTTAACGGCGATTGCCGATTTTGCCGAAAAAGGGAAAACCGATCCGCTGTTCCGGGAGTTGGCGAGGCTGGTGGAGGAGACGCACGGCATCTGGAATGAAAAAGCAGAGCGCTATCTGCTGGCGCAGTTTGGCGTGGATATCGGGGAGGCCGCGGCATGATGTCTCTGGCATGGCCGCTCTCTCGCGTTACGGCACAGGCGGCGCTGGCTGCCTGGCCGCAAACCGGGTGCGGCGATAAAAATCGGATTGACGGGCTGGCCGTCACCGCCATGCGCGAAGCGCTGAACGACATAGCGATTTGCGGGCGTATTGTTATCGGCGAAGGTGAGATCGATCATGCGCCAATGCTGTGGATTGGCGAGGAGGTTGGACGCGGCATCGGCCCGGCAGTGGATATTGCCGTCGATCCCATTGAGGGCACCCGAATGGTGGCGATGGGGCAAAGCAATGCGCTGGCAGTCATGGCATTCGCTCCGCAGGGCAGCCTGTTTCACGCGCCTGATATGTATATGAAGAAACTGGTGGTTAACGCGGCGGCGGCGGGGGCAATCAACCTTGCACTGCCGCTGGCGGAGAACCTCCGCAACGTTGCGCGGGCGCTGGGCAAGCCGCTTGAACGTTTACGGATGGTCACACTGGATAAACCACGCCTGCACGCTGCTATCGCCGAGGCGACACAGCTGGGCGTCAAAGTTTTTGCTCTGCCCGATGGTGATGTCGCGGCCAGCGTACTGACCTGCTTACAGGATAATCCCTACGATCTGATGTACACCGTCGGCGGCGCGCCAGAAGGGGTGATCTCCGCCTGCGCGGTAAAAGCGCTGGGCGGCGACATGCAGGCGGCGCTGATCGATTTTTGTGAAGCGAAGGGGGAAAGCCCCGAGAACCGTCTTGTGGCCGAGCAGGAGTACCGGCGCTGTGCGGAGATGGGCGTAGAGGTCAATCGGGTCTACACCCTTAACGAACTGGTGGAGGGAGATGACATTCTCTTCAGCGCGACAGGCGTGACGGGCGGCGATCTGGTGACGGGTGTTCAGCAGGTTGCGAAGGGGGTGCGCACGCAAACTTTGCTCATCTGCGGCGCCGACCGAACGTGTAATATAATAGACTCCCTGCATTCATGGTGATTTATCGAGAAACGAATGACGACGCTAACCGAAGACGACGTAATTGAGCGACTGGATGCTCAGCTGGATTTACTTTCGTTTATGACAACGGCAAATGAGATTTTGCTGCTGGGGATCAGACGTTTTCTGCCGTCGCTGTTCGTGAATAATGATGAAGAGATCGTGGAATATGCAGTGAAGCCGTTACTCGCGCAAAGCGGGCCGCTTGACGATATTAGCGTGGCGTTGCGTTTGATTTACGCGCTGGGAAAAATGGATAAATGGCTTTATGCCGATATCACCCATTTCTCCCAGTTCAGTCAGTATCTGAGCGAACAGAGTGATATTCCGGGGTTCGCGGATGACATCACCTGGGATTTTATCAGCAACGTAAATAGCATTACCCGTAATGCAACCTTATTTAATGCCCTTAAATCGATGAAATTTGCCGATTTTGCTGCATGGTCTGAGGTTCGCTTTACTGGCATGGTCAAGACGGCAATGACGCTGGCGGTAACGACGATACTCAAGGAATTAGAACCGTGAAAATTAGCCTGACAGTGAATGGATTACCGGTTGAAGCGCAGTATGGCGAAGATGAGATACAAAACGTCCATCTCCCTCTGTTACAGGATATCGCGAAGCTGCACAGACGTGGCGGTAAAAGAAGGACCGTTGTTTTTCTCAGTGCTCCGCCGGGAACAGGCAAGTCCACATTAACGACGTTCTGGGAATATCTCTCGCAGCGGGAGCCCGGTCTGCCTGATATACAAACTCTCCCGATGGATGGATTCCATCATTACAATGACTGGCTGGTTGCAAACCAACTGCGTCCTTATAAAGGCGCACCGGAAACCTTCGATGTGGCGAAGCTGGCAAATAATCTGCGCCAACTGGGCGAGGAGACCGCAGTCTGGCCTCAATATGACCGACAAAAACACGACCCTGTTGAAGCGGCGATTGCGGTTACGGCCAGCATTGTTATCGTCGAAGGAAACTGGCTTTTGCTGGATGACGATAGGTGGAAGGCGTTGGGGGCGTTCTGTGATTTCTCCATTTTTATTACTGCACCTGCGTCAGCGCTGCGTGAGCGCCTTGTGCAGCGCAAGGTCGCAGGGGGGTTATCGCAGGAGGAGGCGCAGGCCTTTTATTTACGTACGGATGGGCCGAATGTTGAGCGCGTGCTGGGCCATAGTCGCCAGGCCGATGCGCTGTTGCGCATGACGGAAGCAGGTGAATACCGGTTTGCCTGAATGGAATAATACGGCGCGCTTTGGGTCATGAAAATGTGACGCAAGTCAGATAAATGGCGAATCTATCCGGCGGAACGTTCCTTTTATTCCCCGTTTCGCTTATTCTTGCTGAAGCGTTTCAGTCGATTAAATGTTCGACAAATGACCAATCAATCGCAGTTTGTGACAGGCAAGGATTCCCCTCAGAACGTAGCTGGATTACTCTTTCAGCCACCTCAAACCCAGGGATAGCTTTGCAGGAGATCTATGACCGTACGCGTAGCGATTAATGGCTTCGGTCGCATCGGACGTAACGTGGTTCGTGCTTTATATGAATCCGGGCGTCGTGCGGAAATCACCGTGGTGGCAATCAATGAACTGGCGGATGCTGCGGGCATGGCGCATTTATTGAAATACGACACCAGCCATGGGCGCTTTGCCTGGGACGTTCGCCAGGAGAGGGAGCAGCTGTTTGTCGGCGACGATGTCATTCGCGTGCTGCACGAGCCTGCTCTTGAGTCGCTACCCTGGCGCGAGTTGGGGGTGGACGTCGTGCTGGACTGTACCGGCGTGTACGGCAACCGTGAGCACGGTGAAGCACATCTGAACGCCGGTGCGAAAAAGGTGCTGTTTTCCCATCCCGGCAGTCACGACCTCGATGCCACTGTCGTTTTCGGCGTCAACCAGCACGAGCTGCAGGCCGAACACCGCATTGTCTCCAATGCCTCCTGTACCACCAACTGCATTATTCCGGTCATTAAACTGTTAGACGATGCGTATGGCATTGAGTCCGGTACCGTGACCACAATCCACTCCGCTATGCACGATCAGCAGGTTATCGACGCGTATCACCCGGATTTGCGGCGCACCCGTGCGGCGAGCCAGTCCATCATTCCGGTTGATACCAAGCTGGCGGCCGGGATCACCCGAATTTTCCCGCAGTTTAATGACCGTTTTGAAGCGATTGCCGTGCGCGTTCCCACCATTAACGTGACCGCAATCGACCTCAGCGTGACGGTGAAAAAACCGGTAAAAGCCTGTGAAGTCAACCTGTTGCTGCAAAAAGCGGCACAGGGTTCATTTCATGGTATAGTTGACTATACGGAATTACCGTTGGTCTCAGTAGATTTTAACCATGACCCGCACAGTGCCATTGTTGATGGCACACAAACGCGAGTCAGTGGCGCACACCTTATCAAGACGCTGGTCTGGTGTGACAACGAATGGGGCTTTGCTAACCGGATGCTCGACACCACGTTAGCAATGGCCGCGAAAGGTTTCAGGTAGAGCGCACGTTGCGCTTGCAAAACTTTAAGAATCAACGAGAGGATTCACCATGTCTGTAATTAAGATGACCGATCTGGATCTGGCAGGTAAACGCGTTTTCATCCGTGCCGATCTGAACGTACCGGTTAAAGATGGCAAAGTGACCAGCGATGCGCGTATCCGTGCTTCTCTGCCAACCATCGAACTGGCACTG
Source organism: Enterobacter cancerogenus (assembly GCF_019047785.1). Taxonomy (NCBI): domain Bacteria; kingdom Pseudomonadati; phylum Pseudomonadota; class Gammaproteobacteria; order Enterobacterales; family Enterobacteriaceae; genus Enterobacter; species Enterobacter cancerogenus. Next base: position 3,595,839 of record NZ_CP077290.1, read on the forward strand.
AAACAAGGTGCAAAAGTGATGGTCACCTCCCACCTGGGTCGTCCAACTGAAGGCGAGTACAACGAAGAGTTCTCCCTGCTGCCAGTTGTTAATTACCTCAAAGACAAACTGTCCAGCCCGGTTCGCCTGGTAAAAGATTACCTGGACGGCGTAGAAGTTGCTGCCGGTGAACTGGTTGTTCTGGAAAACGTTCGCTTCAACAAAGGCGAGAAGAAAGACGACGAAACGCTGTCCAAAAAATACGCTGCGCTGTGTGACGTATTCGTGATGGATGCATTCGGTACGGCGCACCGCGCTCAGGCTTCTACCCACGGTATCGGTAAATTCGCAGACGTAGCTTGTGCAGGTCCACTGCTGGCTGACGAACTGGAAGCGCTGGGTAAAGCACTGAAAGAGCCAGCACGTCCAATGGTGGCTATCGTCGGCGGTTCTAAAGTCTCCACCAAACTGACCGTTCTGGATTCTCTGTCCAAAATCGCTGACCAGCTGATCGTCGGTGGCGGTATCGCCAATACCTTCGTGGCGGCTCAGGGCCACAACGTGGGTAAATCCCTGTACGAAGCAGACCTGGTTGACGAAGCGAAACGCCTGCTGACTACCTGTGATATCCCGGTTCCAACTGACGTTCGCGTGGCGACCGAGTTCTCCGAAACCGCAACCGCGACCCTGAAATCTGTCAACGACATCAAAGATGACGAGCAGATTCTGGACCTGGGCGACGTTTCTGCACAGAAACTGGCTGAAATCCTGAAAAACGCAAAAACCATCCTGTGGAACGGTCCAGTTGGCGTGTTCGAATTCCCGAACTTCCGTAAAGGGACTGAAATCGTTGCTAATGCTATCGCAGACAGCGAAGCGTTCTCTATCGCAGGCGGTGGTGACACCCTGGCAGCAATCGACCTGTTCGGTATCGCTGACAAAATTTCCTACATCTCCACTGGTGGCGGCGCATTCCTCGAATTCGTGGAAGGCAAAGTTCTGCCAGCAGTAGCAATGCTCGAAGAGCGCGCTAAGCAGTAAGCCATTCAAGGGCAGGGAAACCTGCCCAATTTTCAGCGCGCTTATAAGAGCACGCACCTTTTCTAACGGCCGAAGATACAGGACTAAGCAACATGTCTAAAATTTTTGATTTCGTAAAACCTGGCGTTATCACTGGTGATGACGTACAGAAAGTGTTCCAGGTAGCTAAAGAAAACAACTTTGCTCTGCCAGCAGTTAACTGCGTCGGTACCGACTCTATCAACGCCGTACTGGAAACCGCTGCTAAAGTAAAAGCACCGGTTATCGTTCAGTTCTCTAACGGTGGTGCTGCGTTCATCGCAGGCAAAGGCGTGAAAACTGACATTCCTCAGGGTGCTGCCATCCTGGGTGCTATCTCTGGCGCACATCACGTACACCAGATGGCTGAGCACTACGGTGTTCCAGTTATCCTGCACACTGACCACTGCGCGAAGAAACTGCTGCCGTGGATCGACGGTCTGCTGGACGCGGGTGAAAAACACTTCGCCGCGACCGGTAAGCCACTGTTCTCTTCTCACATGATCGACCTGTCTGAAGAGTCACTGCACGAAAACATCGAAATCTGCTCCAAATACCTGGCGCGCATGGCCAAAATGGGCATGACCCTGGAAATCGAACTGGGTTGCACCGGTGGTGAAGAAGACGGCGTGGACAACAGCCACATGGACGCTTCTGCCCTGTACACCCAGCCAGAAGACGTTGATTACGCGTACACCGAGCTGAGCAAAATCAGCCCACGCTTCACCATTGCAGCGTCCTTCGGTAACGTACACGGCGTTTACAAACCAGGTAACGTGGTTCTGACGCCAACTATCCTGCGTGATTCTCAGGAATATGTGTCCAAGAAACACAACCTGCCGCACAACAGCCTGAACTTCGTCTTCCACGGCGGTTCCGGTTCTTCTGCTCAGGAAATCAAAGACTCCGTCAGCTACGGCGTAGTGAAAATGAACATCGATACCGATACCCAGTGGGCAACATGGGACGGTATCCTGGGCTACTACAAAGCTAACGAAGCTTACCTGCAGGGCCAGCTGGGCAACCCGAAAGGCGAAGACCAGCCGAACAAGAAATACTACGATCCACGCGTATGGCTGCGTGCTGCACAGACTTCAATGATTACGCGTCTGGAGCAGGCATTCAAAGAACTGAACGCGGTTGACGTTCTGTAATTTGAGCTGCTGAAAGCGTTATAAGGCCCGCAATCGCGGGCCTTTTTTTATGCTTTTTCAATATCCTGCAATACCCGTTTTTGTGATCTGCTTGGCAATACGCATACTTTTTGTTTACCCTTTACTGACCTGCCTGTCTCGCTATGGGATGGTTTTTGTTGTTTATAAGAGCATAAGGAAAGATAAATGGAAGATCTCGGTGTTGTAGATAGCATCAATAACGCTGGCTCCTGGCTGGTGCGTAATCAGGCGCTGCTCATCAGCTACGCTGTGAATATTGCGGCGGCAATTGCCATTATTGTCGTGGGGATGATTGTTGCCCGTACCGTTTCCCGGGCCATCAATCGCGTCATGCTCACTCGCCACATTGACGCCACGGTTGCTGATTTCCTGTCAGCGCTGGTGCGCTATGGCATTATCGCGTTTACCCTCATTGCGGCATTAGGCCGGGTTGGCGTTCAGACCGCCTCCGTTATTGCCGTGCTGGGTGCCGCCGGTCTGGCCGTTGGTCTGGCGCTTCAGGGCTCGCTCGCTAACCTGGCGGCTGGCGTTCTGCTGGTCACCTTCCGTCCGTTCCGCGCGGGTGAATATGTCGATCTGGGCGGCACGGCGGGCACTGTGCTGAATGTGCAGATTTTCTCCACCACGCTGCGTTCGGCGGACGGTAAAATCGTTATTGTGCCGAACAAGAAAGTCATCGACGGGAACATCACCAACTTCTCCCGTGAGCCGGTTCGCCGCAATGAACTGGTGATTGGCGTGGGTTACGATTCCGATACCGAGCTGGTTAAAAAGCTCATCACCGATATTATCGAGTCTGACGAACGTATCCTGAAAGATCGCGAAATGACCGTACGTCTGAACGAGCTGGGCGCATCGTCAATTAACTTCGTGGTGCGTATCTGGAGCAAGAGCAGCGATCTGCAGAACGTTTACTGGGACGTGCTTGAGCGCATCAAACGTGATTTTGACGCCAACGGCATCAGCTTCCCGTATCCGCAGATGGACGTGAACTTTAAGCGCGTAAAAGAAGCCGAATAACGCGTGTCGATTCAGTCAACGCCCGCCGGAAAAGCGGGCGTTGTGCTTTATGGCTGTTTACGCGCGCTTCCCTCAAGAAGCTGGCTTACCTCGCGCATCAATGTGCCCGCGTCCGCATTACCTTTACTTTCCTGCTGAATCACCCACTCACGTTGTACCGCTTGATACTGCGTCACTCTCTGCCATTTCTCCAGCTCGCCACGGCTAAGAAGATGAAACTGAGCGCCTTCCTTTTCCAGCGTAGCGATCAGAGATGCCAGCCCCTTGTCCAGGGTCGCGCCGAGCTGTTTCTCTGCGATGTTAGCCGCACGATAAATAGCCTGTCGATCCTGCCCGGACATGGCGTTCCAGGTGTCTTTATTCATCACCAGAAGATAGACATGTCCAAGCCAGAGCGCTGGAGAAGAGTAAATATAGGGTGCCTCGCGCTGAGCATGAATGTCATACCCGCTGTCGAGGTTGACCATCAGCCCGTTCAACTGTCCGGCGCGCAACGCGTCGGTAATGTTGTCGTTCCAGGGCATTGCCAGGGTGGTTGCGCCAGCGTTGCGTAAAAATGACTGATGCCAGAAGCTGGCGGTTCGCCACGTTGTTCCCTTTAACTGACTTAACTTCACACCTGGCTGACGCGTAAAAAAACCTACCGGATAACCCAGGAAGAACTGCAAATTTACCAGGTTATTTTGCTCCAGTTCCTGGGCAAACTGTGGATGTTGCCCGAAGACGCGATGAAAGAACGTCACCTGTGCATCACCGTTATCTGGCCCCAGAGGGAAGCTTTTAAATATCTGATGCAGCGGAAGTTGTTCAGCCGTATATTCGGGCACGACAATGCCGATGTCAGCTTCTTTACCTTGACTCAACGTCCTTAGCGCATTGTAGCTACTTGATATTTCCCCGTTCCAGTGGGCATCAATTTTCAGGCGGCCTTGCGACTCTTTTTCGATCTCACGAAAGAAAACCTGTTTGATAAATTGAGTGCGCATATTGCCGTACGGTTCGTGGTCAGTGTACCGCAGGATCTTTTCCGCGCTCGCGGTGGCCGGAAAGGCAGATAACAGCGCGAATGTGGCATAGACGAACGCTGCAAGGCCTTGATGCTTCATAGTTTTCCAGGAGAAGTTTAGTGAGTCAGGGATCGCATAAGGATACGCCGGTTAATGGAGCAGGGGACTTGATAAAATCTGAATATTGCACCTTGCACAGGGTTTTATTAATTATTCTAATTAATCATTAAAATTATCAATTTTCTCTAATGGCAGGCTCGCAGTATAGTCTGCACATAGAGAAAACCTGATGAGAGTTATGTAATGTTATCTTACTATTTTCAAGGGCTTGCGCTAGGCGCAGCAATGATCCTTCCTCTCGGCCCGCAAAATGCGTTTGTCATGAACCAGGGCATTCGCCGCCAGTATCATCTGATGATTGCCCTGCTGTGCGCGGTGAGCGACCTGCTGCTGATCTGCGCCGGCATTTTTGGCGGCAGCGCACTGCTGATGCAGTCGCCATGGCTGCTGGCGCTGGTGACCTGGGGCGGCGTCGCATTCCTGCTCTGGTATGGGTTTGGGGCGCTGAAAACGGCGATGAGCAGCAACCTGGAACTCGCCAGCGCCGAGGTGATGAAGCAGGGGCGCTGGAAAATTATTGCCACCATGCTGGCCGTAACGTGGCTGAACCCCCACGTTTACCTCGATACCTTTGTGGTGCTGGGTAGCCTTGGCGGACAGCTCGACGTGGAGCCTAAGCGCTGGTTTGCGCTGGGAACCGTGAGCGCGTCATTCCTGTGGTTCTTTGGCCTCGCCATTCTGGCTGCGTGGCTGGCACCGAGGCTGCGTACGGCAAAAGCCCAGCGCATCATTAATACGCTGGTCGGGCTGGTGATGTGGTTTATCGCGTTCCAGCTGGCGAAAGAGGGCGTTCACCATGTTCAGGCATTGTTCAACTAAGCGTTGTCTTATGGACATCTGAATAAGACCCGCTAAGCTTGCTGGCATGAGCCCTGTTGTTAGGGCACTCTTCGCAACATGGAGGAATAACAGTGAAGTTTAACGTGATAGCCCTGGCGGCGTTAGTGAGTTTAGGTGCGGTTTCGGCGCAGGCGAATGAACTGCCTGCGGGTCCGCACATCGTCACGTCAGGCACCGCAAGCGTGGATGCGGTACCGGATGTCGCAACCCTGGCGATTGAAGTGAACGTCGCGGCAAAAGATGCCGCGTCCGCGAAGAAGCAGGCGGACGATCGCGTTGCGCAATATCTCTCTTTCCTGGAGCAGAACGGCGTGGCGAAAAAAGATATCAACTCCGCGAACCTGCGCACCCAGCCGGATTATGACTACCAGAACGGTAAAAGCATTCTGAAAGGCTACCGCGCCGTGCGTACGGTGGAAGTCACCCTGCGCCAGCTGGATAAGCTGAACTCGCTGCTGGACGGCGCGCTGAAAGCGGGGCTGAACGAAATCCGTTCCGTCTCTCTGGGCGTTGCGCAACCGGAAAAATACAAAGACGAAGCGCGTAAAGCCGCTATTGATGACGCCATTCATCAGGCGCAGCAGCTGGCGTCCGGCTTCAAAGGCAAACTCGGCCCGGTGTATAGCGTGCGCTACCACGTCTCTAACTATCAGCCAAGCCCGATGGTGCGTATGATGAAGGCCGATGCGGCACCGGTATCCGCGCAGGAAACGTACGAACAGCCGACGATCCAGTTCGACGATCAGGTTGATGTGGTGTTCCAGCTGGAGCCAACGCAGACTCAGCAAACTGAGGCGGCTAAGGCGCAGTAATTTGCCCTCACCCTGACCCTCTCCCACAGGGAGAGGGAATTCAGGCGATTAATCCTGTCTCAACACCTTGTGACCAAATGCCAGCAGCGCGTCGGTGACGTTGCGCATCATGCGGCTTTCCGGTGCAAAACGGTGCCAGTAGAGCATCCGGCGCTGATACAGCCCCGGCGTTAAATCAATCAGCTCACCGCTTTTCAACTCTCTCTCAATCTGCAAATGCGGGATCATGCAGCAGGTGGTTCCCTGACGCGCAAGCTGCACAAAGGCCTCCGACGAGTTCACGATGTGGCACGGCACGCTGCCCGGCGGCAGGTCGAAGTTTTGCTGCAGGAAGGCCTGATGCATATCGTCGAGATGGTCGAATGCCACGGCGGGCGCTTTCAGCAGCGCGGCGCGCGTTACGCCGTTCGGGAAGTAGCGTTCGGCAAAGGCTTTTGAGCCAACAAACAGGTAGTCCAGCGCACCCAGCTGATCGACCAGACAGCTTGGCAGCGCCTGAGGCTGAATACTGACCGCGCCGACCACTTCACCGCGACGCAAACGCTCCTGGGTGCGGGTTTCATCTTCTACCTGCAAGTTGAGCCGGATAGGGGAGTCGGCCAGCACCGGCGCAAGGGCAGGCAGCAGCCAGGTTGCCAGGCTGTCGGCGTTCACCGCCAGCGACAGCAGCAGCGGCGTGGAACCGGTCTGTTCATCACCCAGCCATTCATCTTCCAGCAGCTCAACCTGGCGCAGCAGGGCGAGCAGCTTTTGACCCTGCTCGGTCGGGCGTGGTGGCACGGTACGCACCAGCAGGGGTTGTCCGAACATGTTTTCAAGCTGTTTGATACGCTGTGACACGGCGGATTGGGTGATGCACAGCTTCTGCGCCGCGCGTTCAAAACCACGTTCGCGAATGACGGCATCAAGGGCCTGTAATGTTCTGTAATCCGGACGTTTCATTGCGGGTCAATACTCCTGAATTTTACTTATTCTGCACTATGACACAATTTTCCCCTCGTGACAGACGAAATCCATTCCGCGTGTTCTATAATGCGGCCTGAGTTTTCACACCACAGGCAAAACGATCATGACGCAGGATGAACTGAAAAAAGCAGTAGGATGGGCCGCTCTCCAGTACGTACAGCCAGGTACCATTGTGGGTGTTGGTACGGGGTCAACGGCGGCACACTTTATCGATGCCCTGGGCACGATGAAAGGGCAGATCGAGGGCGCGGTATCAAGCTCCGATGCTTCCACGGAAAAGCTGAAAAGCCTTGGTATTACCGTTTTTGATTTGAACGAAGTGGACCGTCTCGGCATCTACGTTGACGGCGCGGATGAAATCAACGGCCATATGCAGATGATCAAAGGCGGCGGCGCGGCGCTGACGCGTGAAAAGATCATTGCCTCCGTTGCGGACAAATTTATCTGCATTGCCGATGCGTCCAAGCAGGTCGATATTCTGGGTAATTTCCCGCTGCCGGTCGAAGTGATCCCAATGGCACGCAGCGCAGTGGCGCGCGAGCTGGTGAAGCTGGGTGGTCGTCCGGAATATCGTCAGGGCGTGGTGACGGATAATGGCAACGTGATCCTCGACGTGCACGGCCTGGAGATCCTCGATGCGGGGGCGCTGGAAAACGCCATCAACGGCATCCCCGGCGTGGTGACGGTCGGGCTGTTCGCCAACCGTGGCGCGGATGTGGCGCTGATCGGAACCGCTGACGGCGTGAAAACCATCGTAAAATGATCTGACGGGGGGAGCCTTCCCCCCACTAAAAAAATTTTGAACTGCTAAATTCGGTGACTTGTGTCACGTTTTTACGCCTGTTTTGCCGATCCTGCCGCTTTCGCAATCTTCCTTAGCATTTTCCTCTGCCATTTTGCCCTGTATGACTTTTCTTCAGAGTGCCGACGCAAACGTTCATATTGCTGCAATAGTTTTTTTTGATATGTTGGCTGGAGCGGATGCATATCCAGCACAACATCAGTTCAGACAAAAACAGGGTCGGGTAAATGGCAAAGGTATCACTGGAGAAAGACAAGATTAAATTCCTGCTGGTCGAGGGCGTGCATCAGAAAGCCATCGATAGTCTTCGTGCGGCAGGCTACACCAATATCGAATTTCACAAAGGGGCGCTCGACACCGACGAGCTGAAAGCGTCCATCCGTGATGCCCATTTCATCGGTCTGCGATCCCGTACCCACCTGACTGAAGACGTTATTGCTGCGGCGGAAAAGCTGGTGGCTATCGGCTGTTTCTGCATCGGTACCAACCAGGTGGATTTGAACGCAGCCGCCAGACGCGGTATTCCGGTCTTTAACGCCCCGTTCTCCAACACCCGTTCCGTGGCGGAACTGGTCATTGGTGAATTGCTGCTGTTGCTGCGCGGTATCCCTGAAGCGAACGCCAAAGCGCACCGTGGCGTGTGGAACAAACTGGCGTCCGGCTCATTCGAAGCGCGTGGCAAGAAGCTCGGGATCATCGGCTACGGTCATATCGGCACGCAGCTGGGGATCCTGGCTGAGTCGCTGGGGATGCACGTCTTCTTCTATGATATCGAAAGCAAGCTGCCGCTCGGCAATGCTACCCAGGTACAACATCTGTCCGATCTGCTGAACATGAGCGACGTGGTGAGCCTGCATGTGCCGGAAAATGCGTCAACCAAAAACATGATGGGGGCGGAAGAGCTGGCGCTGATGAAGCCGGGCTCCCTGCTGATCAACGCCGCGCGCGGCACCGTAGTGGATATTCCGGCGCTGGCAGATGCCCTGAAGCGTAAACACCTGGCGGGCGCTGCCATCGACGTTTTCCCGACCGAGCCTGCGACCAACAGCGATCCGTTCACCTCTCCGCTGTGCGAGTTCGACAACGTGATCCTGACGCCGCATATCGGCGGGTCTACCCAGGAAGCGCAGGAGAATATCGGCCTGGAAGTGGCGGGCAAGCTGAGCAAATACTCTGACAACGGTTCGACGCTTTCCGCCGTGAACTTCCCGGAAGTATCTCTGCCGCTGCACGGTGGCCGCCGTCTGCTGCACATCCATGAAAACCGTCCGGGCGTGCTGACTGCCATCAACCAGATCTTCGCCGAGCAGGGCGTGAACATTGCCGCACAGTATCTGCAAACTAACTCGCAGATGGGTTATGTGGTTATTGATATTGAAGCGGATGAAGATGTCGCTGAGAAAGCACTGCAGAGCATGAAGGCGATTCCGGGGACGATCCGCGCGCGTCTGCTGTACTGATAGTGCGGGCTGTGGTGTCGGGTGGCGCTTACGCTTACCCGACCTGGAAGGTCCGGGGAGTTATGTAGGCCGGGTAAGCGTGAGCGCCACCCGGCTTTATTCTACCAGGTCCAGGTTTTGCCGGGCGTCACCACCGCAGGCAACGGGATATCCCATTTCTCCACCGGCAAGGCCTCTACAGCCTGACAATCATGCGCATACCCTACCGGCTGAAAGCCATGATGCTGCCAGTTTTGCAGCGTTCTGTCATAAAATCCCCCGCCCATACCCAGGCGCTGACCCTGCTCATCAAACGCCACCAGCGGCGTGACCAGCACGTCCAGATCTGCCAGCGGCAGCACATCGCGGACGTCGAGTTTGGGTTCGGTAATTTTCAGACGATTCACCACCAGTTCGCTGCGCGGATGGTAGTGCAAAAACAGCAGGTTGCCCTTGCTGAACGGGTGTAGCACAGGCAGGTACACCTTCTTTCCGGCGCGCCAGAGCTGGTCGATAAGCGGTTGGGTATCCAGTTCGCCATCAAAAGAGAGAAACAGCGCGACCGTATGCGCCATCACAACAGGGGGATACGCCATCATACGCGCGGCGGCCTGCTGGGAAAAAAGCGCTTGCTGTTCGGGGGTTAACGCACGACGACGTTGACGGATAAGCTGACGAATAGCCTGGCGAGACGCGGGTACTTCAGGGAATTGTGTCATGGTAGTCGGTAGAGAAGAGAGAGGGAATCTCCGAGATGCCGCCGCAGGCTGTAACCCTTGAACCCTTGGTTCAAGGTGAATGTGTCGTCATAGTTTTAAGGCTTCTCGGACGAACCGAGCATGCTCACCAACCATGGAGCGCCACATTCTTGTGGTATGAAATATCGGCTCAGGGGACTGGCCCGCTTGCGAACATCTCAGAGAAATTTTGTCTTCACAGTTACTCTACCATAGTCAACTGAGAAGTGTTATTCAAACTTTGGTCCCGGTCTTTCGGGATTGCGACCCTGATCAAGCAACGCCTGTTCAATGGTCTGCTGGAGCATTTTAATGCGCTGCTCCATGCTTGCCGCGTAGTCGCGGGTCTTCGTTTTTTCCTGAGTCAGTTCATAGCTGATGTTCAACGCGGCGATGAAGACCAGCTGCTCAGTATTTGTGACTCTAGTGCGTTCTTTGAGATCTTGCAACCGCTGATTCAAATCGTCCGCAGCCTGATTCAGGGCATCCCTTTGTTCAGGTGGACAATTCACTCGCAGTGAACGGCCAAAAATCTGGAGATCGACGGGTTGTGCAGACATGCCACCTTCCTGCTGATTGACTGCGCTGCCTTCGCTTACTGCCCCGGGGGCTGCGAAGGGGCGACACTATAGCTACCCTGATGTGAAGATACAAGCCCTTTTCTGGTATCACCAGGGTCCAAAGTGGTAGCATATCATGAATATCCTCCCTTTGATGACGAATGCGTATGTCTATACAGAACGAAATGCCTGGTTACAAGGATTTAAACCAGTTACTGAACCAGCAGGGAGTCGGTTTAACCCCTGCCGAAATGCACGGTCTGATCAGTGGCATACTGTGCGGCGGAAACAGCGACAGCTCATGGCAGCCGCTGATCCACGACCTGACGAACGAAGGGCTGGCCTTTGGTCATGAGCTGGCGGAAGCTCTGCGTAAAATGCATGCGGCAACCAGCGATTCACTGGAAGACGATGGTTTCCTTTTTCAGCTTTATCTGCCTGAAGGCGACGATGTCAGCGTGTTCGATCGCGCCGATGCGCTCGCTGGCTGGGTCAACCACTATCTGTTGGGGCTGGGCGTAACCCAACCTAAACTGGATAAAGTGACCGGCGAAGCGGGTGAGGCCATCGACGATCTGCGTAATATCGCGCAGCTGGGCTACGAAGAAGACGAAGATCAGGAAGAGCTGGAGATGTCCCTCGAAGAGATCATTGAATACGTTCGCGTAGCGTCACTGCTGTGCCACGACAACTTCACACGCTCGCAGCCCACCGCGCCGGAAGTGCGCAAGCCAACCTTACATTAAGAAAAACAACGCACAGGAGGGTGTCATGGTTATGTCTACTCAAGAGTATTCTCGCCGTCGTCAGGCGCTGCTGGCAACGATGCAGCCGGGCAGCGCCGCGCTGATTTTTGCCGCGCCCGAAGTGACGCGCAGCGCCGACAGTGAATACCCCTATCGCCAGAGCAGCGATTTCTGGTACTTCACCGGGTTTAACGAGCCGGAAGCGGTACTGGTGCTGATCAAAAGCAATGACACCCACAACCACAGCGTCATTTTTAACCGCGTGCGCGATCTGACCGCAGAAGTCTGGTTTGGTCGCCGCCTCGGCCAGGAGGCGGCGCCTGCGAAACTGGGCGTTGACCGTGCGCTGGCGTTCAGCGAAATCAACCAGCAGCTTTACCAGCTGCTGAACGGTCTGGACGTGCTCTACCATGCTCAGGGCGAATACGCCTACGCCGATGAGATCGTCTTCACCGCGCTGGACAAGCTGCGTAAGGGCGCGCGTCAGAACCTGTCCGCGCCCGCCACGCTGACCGACTGGCGTCCGGTGGTGCACGAGATGCGCCTGTTTAAGTCAGAAGAAGAGCTGAACGTGATGCGTCGGGCCGGCGAAATCAGCGCGCTGGCGCACACCCGCGCGATGGAAAAATGCCGTCCGGGGATGTTTGAATATCAGCTCGAAGGTGAAATTCACCACGAATTTAACCGTCACGGCGCGCGCTTCCCGTCCTATAACACCATCGTGGGCGGCGGCGAAAACGGCTGCATCCTGCACTACACCGAAAACGAAAGCGAACTGCGCGACGGTGAACTGGTGCTGATCGACGCCGGGTGTGAATACCTCGGCTATGCCGGAGACATTACACGCACCTTCCCGGTGAACGGCAAATTCTCGCCCGCGCAGCGCGAAATCTACGATATCGTGCTCGAATCACTGAATACCGCCCTGACGCTGTTCCGTCCGGGGACCTCTATTCAGGAGGTCACCGGGGAAGTGGTTCGCATCATGATTACCGGCCTGGTGAAGCTGGGCATCCTGAAAGGCGACGTGGACACACTGATTACCGAAAATGCCCATCGTCCGTACTTTATGCACGGCCTGAGCCACTGGCTGGGGCTGGACGTTCATGATGTCGGCGCATACGGCCCGGATCGTTCACGCGTGCTGGAGCCGGGTATGGTGCTAACCGTCGAGCCGGGGCTGTATATCGCGCCGGATGCCGATGTGCCAGACGCATACCGTGGGATCGGCATTCGTATAGAAGATGACATCGTCATCACCGAAACCGGCAACGAAAACCTGACCGCGAGCGTCGTGAAAAATGCCGACGACATCGAGGCGCTGATGGCGGCGGCACGCGGATGAGCGTGATTATCGTTGGCGGAGGCATGAATGGCGCCACGCTGGCGCTGGCCATTTCGCATTTGACCCAGGGCCAGCTGCCGGTGCATCTGGTCGAGGCCGTGGCGCCGCAGACGACGAACCACCCCGGGTTTGATTCGCGTGCCATTGCGCTGGCGCAGGGGACGTGTCAGCAACTTTCACGCATTGGCATCTGGCAGGCTATCGCCGAGTGTGCGACAGCGATCAAGACCGTTCACGTCAGCGACCGCGGACACGCCGGGTTTGTAACCCTGGATGCCCATGATTATCGCATTGATGCTCTGGGCCAGGTTGTCGAACTGCACGACGTCGGGCTGCGGCTGTTCCGTCTGTTGCAGGACGCGCCGGGCGTAACCTTGCACTGCCCGGCCCGCGTGGCGAACGTGAGCCGCAGTGAAGAGGCGGTCAGCGTGACGTTAGAGAACGGTACCACGCTTGAAGGCCAGGTGCTGGTGGCGGCGGACGGCTCCCGCTCCGCCATTGCCACCCGGTTTGGCGTGCAATGGCAGCAGGAGCCGTACGGGCAGGTCGGCGTGATTGCCAATGTCTCCACGGCGGGTGCGCACAACGGCAGAGCGTTCGAGCGCTTCACGCAGCACGGACCGCTGGCGATGCTGCCGATGTCGCACGGGCGCTGCTCGCTGGTGTGGTGCCATCCGCAGGAGAAGGCGGACGAGGTGCTCGGCTGGACAGACGACCGTTTCTGCAACGAGCTGCAAAAAGCCTTTGGCTGGCGACTCGGACGCATCACGCATGCAGGCAAACGTGCGGTTTATCCGCTATCGTTAACCACCGCATCACAATGTATTTCGCATCGCGTGGCGCTGGTCGGCAACGCCGCGCAGACGCTGCATCCGATTGCGGGGCAGGGCTTCAACCTGGGGCTGCGCGACGTCATGAGCCTGGCGGAATCGCTGGCGCAGGCATGGTCTGAGCAAAAAGACGTCGGCGGCTATGCCGTGTTGAGCCATTACCAAAACCGCCGCCGGGCCGATAAAGAGGCGACCATTGGCGTCACCGATGGCCTGGTACACCTGTTTGCTAATCGCTGGGGGCCGCTGGTTGCGGGTCGTAACCTCGGGCTGATGGCGATGGAACTGTTCATTCCGGCACGCGACGTGCTGGCGCAGCGGACTCTTGGTTGGGTCGCGCGTTAAGGAGTTATCACCGTGCAAAATGTTGATGTCGCTATCGTTGGCGGCGGAATGGTTGGACTGGCGCTGGCCTGTGGGCTGCAGGGCAGCGGCCTGCGTGTGGCCGTGCTTGAGCAAAATCAGCCTCAGCCCGTCGCGCAGGATGCGCCGCCGGAACTCCGCGTCTCGGCCATTAATGCGGCGAGCGAGAAGTTGCTGACTCATCTTGGCGTCTGGTCAGATATTGTGGCCCAGCGCGCCAGCTGTTATCACGGTATGGAAGTGTGGGACAAAGACAGCTTTGGTCACATCACTTTCGATGATGAAAGCCTGGGCTATAGCCATCTCGGCCATATCATCGAAAACGCGGTGGTTCACCACGCGCTGTGGCAAAAGGCGCAGGCCTGTAGCGACGTTACGCTGATTGCACCCGCACAGCTTCAGCAGGTGGCGTGGGGTGAAAACGAAGCGTTTATCACCCTGCAAAATGGCGATATGCTGACCGCGCGTCTGATGGTCGGGGCCGACGGCGCCAACTCCTGGCTGCGCAATAAAGCTGACATCCCGCTGACGTACTGGGATTATCACCACCATGCGTTAGTGGCCACGATCCGCACCACCGAGCCGCACGGCGGCGTAGCGCGTCAGATTTTCCATAACGACGGCATACTGGCCTTCCTGCCGCTCAGCGATCCGCATCTCTGCTCGATTGTCTGGTCCCTGGTGCCTGAAAAAGCTCAGCAGATGCAGGACGCGACGCCCGATGCCTTTAACCAGGCGCTGTGCATCGCGTTTGATAACCGCCTTGGACTGTGCATGCTTGAAAGCGAGCGTCAGGTCTTCCCACTTACGGGCCGTTACGCCCGCCAGTTTGCCGCGCACCGTCTGGCGCTGGTTGGCGATGCAGCGCATACCATTCACCCGCTGGCCGGCCAGGGGGTCAACCTGGGCTTTATGGATGCGGCCGAGCTGGTTGAAGAGTTGCGCCGTTTGCACCGCGAAGGCAAGGATATTGGTCAGCATATGTATCTGCGTCGCTACGAGCGCAGCCGTAAGCACAGCGCGGCCATGATGCTGGCGGGAATGCAGGGCTTCCGCGAGCTGTTTGCCGGGGCGAACCCGGCGAAAAAACTGCTGCGCGACATTGGCCTGAAACTCGCCGACGCGCTTCCCGGCGTTAAGCCTCAGCTTCTTCGTCAGGCGATGGGCCTTAACGATCTCCCTCACTGGCTTCGCTAAACGCTAATTTTGACCCCCGTCACACTTTATTTTCCCGGCGCTGACGCCGGGAAAATCTCCTCGTTTGAAATAATCTAATTTCACGCCGTTTTTCGCATTAGATAATCTAATCTTACGTTTTTTTTGGAACGGAAAATCGGCCCGCTTTTCCGCACGAAATATCACCATCTGCTAAATACTGTTAGATCATTGTTAATTTTATGCGGGTTTAATCGCATTTTCCCAGTGAATAACTCTGTAGGCTTTTTAGCGTTTTTTGGCCATAAGCTAATGTGATGACCCGTTTTACCTTATGGTTAACCGCCGGTTTCGGTGGTAAGTTCAGGTAAAAGAGAACGTTTGCGTCGGCGTCTGAAACGGAGGTCGGCGCCGGGTTTCGTGGCAATGTTGTTGCCTGTGAAACGCAAGACAGCCCTGCTTATTCAACGAGGAAAAGATGGCTCAACAGACTCCTTTGTACGAACAACACGTGTTATGCGGCGCACGCATGGTGGATTTCCATGGCTGGATGATGCCGCTGCACTACGGCTCGCAAATTGATGAGCACCACGCGGTGCGCACGGATGCCGGGATGTTCGACGTATCCCACATGACCATTGTCGACCTGCGCGGCAGCCGCACCCGGGAGTTTTTGCGTTATCTGCTGGCAAACGACGTCGCGAAGCTAAAAACGCCGGGCAAAGCGCTTTATACCGGCATGCTTAATGCCTCCGGCGGCGTGATTGATGACCTAATCGTCTATTACTTCTCCGAAGATTTCTTCCGCCTCGTTGTAAACTCCGCCACCCGCGAAAAAGACCTCTCCTGGATTTCCCAACACGCCGAACCTTACGCCATCGACATCACCGTGCGTGACGATCTGTCGCTGATCGCCGTGCAGGGGCCGAACGCGCAGGCGAAAGCCGCCACGCTGTTTACCGATGAACAGCGCCACGCTACCGAAGGCATGAAGCCGTTCTTCGGCGTGCAGGCGGGCGATCTGTTCATCGCGACCACCGGCTATACCGGTGAAGCGGGTTATGAAATTGCGATGCCGAATGAGAAAGCCGCAGGGTTCTGGCAAGCGCTGGTAGAGGCGGGCGTGAAGCCTGCGGGCCTGGGCGCGCGCGATACGCTGCGTCTGGAAGCCGGTATGAACCTCTACGGTCAGGAGATGGACGAAGGCGTGTCGCCGCTGGCGGCTAACATGGGCTGGACCATTGCCTGGGAACCGGCTGACCGCGACTTTATTGGCCGTGAAGCGCTGGAGATGCAGCGCGAGAAGGGCACCGACCAGCTGGTTGGCCTGGTGATGACCGAGAAGGGCGTGCTGCGCGGCGAGCTGCCGGTACGCTTCACCGATGCCGACGGCAATCACCGCGAGGGGGTGATCACCAGCGGGTCCTTCTCCCCGACGCTTGGCTACAGTATTGCCCTGGCGCGCGTCCCGGCGGGCATTGGCAACACGGCGGTGGTGCAGATCCGCAACCGCGAGATGCCGGTCAACGTGACCAAACCGATTTTTGTTCGCGCCGGTAAGCCGGTCGCTTAACGCTTTTTATCAGGAGAAATTTTATGAGCAATGTGCCAGCAGAACTGAAATACAGCAAAGAACACGAGTGGCTGCGCAAAGAGGCGGACGGCACTTACACCGTAGGGATCACCGAGCATGCGCAAGAGTTGCTAGGCGATATGGTGTTTGTTGATCTGCCCGACGTAGGCACCACCGTGAGCGCAGGCGACGACTGCGCCGTGGCGGAGTCCGTTAAAGCGGCCTCTGATATTTATGCCCCGGTAAGCGGTGAAATCGTCGCCGTGAACGACGCGCTGAGCGATTCGCCGGAGCTGGTGAACAGCGAGCCGTATGAAGGCGGCTGGATCTTCAAGATCAAAGCCAGCGATGAAGCGCAGGTAGCCGCGCTGCTGGATGCCACCGCGTACGAAGCATTACTGGAAGACGAATAACCGTTTTTCTCCCTCTCCCTTTGGGAGAGGGCCGGGGTGAGGGTATCCATTTTCCCCTCACCCTAACCCTCTCCCGGAGGGTGAGGGAACTTAAATTCACTGCACGTTTCAGGAACCATCGCTCATGACACAGACTTTAAGCCAGCTTGAAAACCGTGGCGCTTTCATTGAACGTCACATTGGGCCGGACGCTCAGCAACAGCAGGAGATGCTGGAGACGGTTGGCGCGGATTCATTAAACGCACTGATCGGCCAGATCGTGCCGAAAGACATCCAGCTTGCCACGCCGCCTCAGGTGGGGGAGTCCACGACGGAGTTCGCCGCGCTGGCGGAGCTGAAGGCGATTGCCGGCCTCAACAAGCGCTATAAGTCTTATATTGGCATGGGCTACACCAACGTGCAGTTACCGCCGGTTATCCTGCGCAACATGCTGGAAAACCCGGGCTGGTACACCGCTTATACCCCTTATCAGCCGGAAGTGTCTCAGGGCCGTCTGGAAGCGCTGCTGAACTTCCAGCAGGTAACTCTGGACCTGACCGGACTGGACATTGCCTCCGCTTCTCTGCTGGATGAAGCCACTGCCGCAGCCGAAGCGATGGCGATGGCAAAACGCGTGAGCAAGCTGAAAAATGCCAACCGTTTCTTCGTGGCGGCAGACGTCCATCCGCAGACGCTGGACGTGGTGCGCACCCGTGCGGAAACCTTCGGTTTTGACGTGATTGTCGACGATGCCGATAAAGTGCTGGATCACCAGGAGGTCTTTGGCGTGCTGCTCCAGCAGGTAGGCACCACCGGGGAAGTGCATGACTACAGCGCGCTGATCGCCGAGCTGAAATCCCGCAAAGTGATTGTCAGCGTCGCGGCTGATTTTATGGCGCTGGTGCTGTTGACTGCGCCTGGCAAACAGGGCGCAGACATTGTCTTTGGCTCTGCCCAGCGCTTCGGCGTGCCGATGGGCTACGGCGGCCCGCACGCAGCCTTCTTCGCTGCAAAAGATGAATTCAAACGCTCCATGCCTGGCCGCATTATCGGCGTGTCGAAAGACGCGGCCGGTAACACCGCCCTGCGCATGGCGATGCAGACCCGCGAGCAGCACATTCGCCGCGAGAAAGCGAACTCCAACATCTGTACTTCACAGGTGCTGCTGGCCAACATCGCCAGCCTGTATGCCGTCTTCCACGGCCCGGCTGGGCTGAAACGCATTGCCAGCCGCATTCACCGTCTGGCCGACATTCTGGCCTGCGGCCTGCAGCAGAAAGGCCTGACGCTGCGCCACGCGCACTATTTCGACACCCTGTGCGTTGACGTCGCTGATAAAGCAGCGGTGCTGGCGCGTGCCGATGCTGCAGAAATCAACCTGCGCAGCGACATCCACAACGCGGTCGGCATTACGCTGGATGAAACCACCACCCGTGACGATATCGTTAACCTGTTTAACGTACTGCTGGGCGATGCACACGGCCTGGACATCGACGCGCTGGACAAAGACGTCGCGCACGACAGCCGCTCCATTCAGGAGAGCATGCTGCGCAATGATGCCATCCTGACGCATCCGGTCTTTAACCGCTATCACAGCGAAACCGAGATGATGCGCTATATGCACTCGCTGGAGCGCAAAGATCTGGCGCTGAACCAGGCGATGATCCCACTCGGCTCCTGCACCATGAAGCTGAACGCCGCGGCCGAGATGATCCCTATCACCTGGCCTGAGTTCTCTGAACTGCACCCGTTCTGCCCGGCTGAGCAGGCGGAAGGCTATCACCTGATGATCAACCAGCTCTCCGACTGGCTGGTGAAGCTGACCGGCTACGACGCGCTGTGCATGCAGCCTAACTCCGGCGCGCAGGGGGAATACGCGGGTCTGCTGGCGATTCGCCATTATCATGAAAGCCGCAACGAAGGGCATCGCGATATCTGCCTGATCCCAAGCTCCGCGCACGGCACCAACCCGGCATCAGCCCAGATGGCAGGTATGGACGTGGTGGTGGTCGCCTGTGACAAAAACGGCAACATCGATCTCACCGACCTGCGGGCGAAAGCCGAGCAGGCGGGCGAGAAACTTTCCTGCATCATGGTGACCTACCCGTCGACCCACGGCGTGTATGAAGAGACCATCCGCGAAGTGTGCGAAGTGGTGCATCAGTTCGGTGGCCAGGTCTACCTTGACGGCGCGAACATGAACGCCCAGGTGGGCATTACCTCGCCGGGCTTTATCGGCGCGGACGTGTCGCACCTGAACCTGCACAAAACCTTCTGCATTCCGCACGGCGGTGGCGGCCCGGGTATGGGACCGATCGGCGTGAAGGCGCACCTGGCACCGTTTGTGCCGGGCCACAGCGTGGTGCAGATTGAAGGGATGCTGACCCGACAGGGCGCGGTCTCTGCGGCACCGTTCGGCAGCGCCTCTATCCTGCCTATCAGCTGGATGTATATCCGCATGATGGGCGCGGAAGGGCTGAAGCAGGCAAGCCAGGTGGCGATCCTCAACGCCAACTACATTGCCACGCGACTGAAATCTGCCTTCCCGGTGCTCTATACCGGCCGTGATGGCCGCGTGGCGCACGAGTGCATCCTTGATATTCGTCCGCTGAAAGACGCGACGGGCATCAGCGAGCTGGATATCGCTAAACGCCTGATCGACTACGGTTTCCACGCCCCAACCATGTCCTTCCCGGTGGCAGGCACGCTGATGGTGGAACCAACGGAGTCGGAAAGCAAAGCCGAGCTGGACCGCTTCATCGACGCGATGCTGGCCATCCGCATGGAGATCGATCGCGTGCAGGACGGCGAGTGGACGCTCGACGACAACCCGCTGGTCAACGCGCCACACACTCAGCACGAGCTGGTGGCGGAGTGGAACCACGGTTACTCCCGCGAGCTGGCGGTCTTCCCGGCGGGCGTGGCAAACAAATACTGGCCGACCGTGAAGCGTCTTGATGATGTCTACGGCGACCGTAACCTGTTCTGCTCCTGCGTGCCGATGAGCGAATACCAGTAATTCTGTTGCTGTAGTAACGTAGGCCGGGTAAGGCGAAGCCGCCACCCGGCTTTTTTATTGGGAGAAGACAATGGCAATTGCACTGGTTACCGGCGCCAGCCGCGGGATTGGTAAAGCCACCGCGCTGCAGCTGGCAAGCGAGGGCTACACCGTGGCGGTGAACTTTCACCACAACATCCAGGCCGCGACGGACGTGGTCAATCAGATTGTCGAGGCGGGCGGCAAAGCCTTTGCCGTGCGCGCCGACATCAGCGATGAAGCGCAGGTGCTGGCCATGTATGACAGCATCGATCGCGAAGGCGAACCGCTTATGGCGCTGGTGAATAACGCCGGCATACTGTTTGAACAATCGACCATCGAAAACCTGTCGGCCGAGCGCATCAACCGCGTGCTCGCCACCAACGTGACGGGCTACTTTCTCTGCTGTCGCGAAGCGGTAAAACGCATGTCGTTTAAACATGGCGGCAAAGGCGGGGCGATAGTGAATGTTTCATCCGCAGCTTCGCGTCTGGGCGCGCCGGGT